>CAWIKP010000014.1:0-110674 GCA_963836735.1 uncultured Acidobacteriota bacterium
GGCGGCCATGGCCGCAACCTTGGCGGACGCGATCTCGAGCGTGTTCATCGGGCGGTTCGAGAAGGTGCCGAACCCGCAGTCAGGATTCAGGAAGACGCGTTCGGCGGGATAGAGACGGAGCGCCTCTTCGACGGCCGCACGAATCTGCTCCGGCGTCTCGACCTGGTCGGTGCGAGGGTTGACGACGCCCAGCCCGATCTCCTTGCCCTCGAACCCGACGAGTGTGCCGGCCCGCTCGGTGGCGTATTCCAGGACGAGCTGCGTGATCTGCAGCCGGTCGAGATACGTCCGGAGCGCCTGGTAGCCGCCGCTCAAGAGCGTCGTCTCGTCGCGGCTCCAGTTGCCGCGGCAGACGTGGAGGCCGAGCCGCAGGTCGTCGACGCCCGCCACCACTCTATTGATCAGCGAGACGGCGAACTCGAGCTCCTCGGCCGGATCGCTGCGCGCGGCGAGCGCCGCGCACATGAACGTCCGCGTCCGCCCGGGCGCGAAGGCGACCTCCGTCAGGACCGGCTCGTCGAACTGGACGAACTCCGCGCCGGCCGATCGCAGCTCCTCGAGCTCTGCGCGGAGGAGCGCGACGACGTCTGTCTGCGAGCGCCTCTTTGTCCGGGTAGTACGCGCGCGTCAATTCCGGAACGAACATCGCCCGGGTCAGGAGATAGGGTCCGGGCAGCGTAACCTTGATCGGCAGGTCCGTGTGGCGGCGCGCGAACGCCAGGTCGTCGACCGTCAGCGGCTCCCGCCGGGTGATGCGCGCCGTGCAGACCGGGCTGCTGATCGAATAGGCCGGCACATCGAGCGTCTGCAGGAGCTGCTCGAAACCGGCCTTGTCTTCGACGACCTCCAGCATCTCGGCGAGGGTCATGAGCCGCACGCCCGACACCTTGCCGGCGACGAACGAATAGAAGTTGTCACGCCGCAGTTCGCCGTCCGTGACGATGTCGCAGCCGAGGGTCTCTTGCTGCCGCAGCAGATCCACCACCGCCGCGTCGGCGATGCGATCGAACTCCGCGCGGTCGATCCGCCCTCGGCGATAGGCGCGCATCGCGTCGGCGACCGCTGGCGGCCGCGGCCAGCTGCCGACGGTCGTGACCGGAAAGAGCGGCAGGCTCACGAGAGGCTGCCGCGAAGAACCGCTCCGACTCGACTGCTGCCGTCAGCGGACCGAAGCCGGTCGTCCGTCCCGGCAGCCAGGCCTTGAGGCCTTCGAGGTCCATCATCTCGCGGTGCGCCGGATTGTCGTACCGCATGGCGAAGAGCGCGTCGAGCCACGCCTGCTCGGCCGAGCGGTCGAGGTCCTGCCGGACCGTGAAGACGCAGTGGTCGAAACGATCCGTTTCCCCGACGACGCCGAACTCGTTCGCATCGATCGTGCCGTCCTTGATCCAGCCTTCCCAGTTCAGGTCGAGCATCGCGCACGCCGCGGCGTCGCCCTGGGTGAGGCAGGCCAGCGCGTCGCGCTCGCCGCCGACGTGATCGCCGTGCTTGCCGACGAGGACGTCGAACCGCCGGACCGTGACGTCCACTCCGGGGCTGAGCCCCTCGCGGCGCAGCCGGCCGAGCGGGATGAGCGTGGCCTGCGGCGAGTCGACCGCGCCGGTGGCAATCGTGCGGCCCTTCAGGTCTGCGAGTGTCCGCACCGGACCGCCGCGCCGCGCCACGACGTAGGAGATGCGATCGCGATCCGTGTCGCGCATGGCGATGGCGCGGCAGCCGTTGCCGGACCGCCGCTCGGCGTCGACCCACGCGAGCGGCGAGTTCCAGGCGATGTCGATCGCGCCGGACAGCAGTCCGTCGTTCTGATCCTCGTAGGTGGAGTAGAACGCGACGTCGATCGGCGCCGCCTGCGCGTCGAAGAAATCGCGGATGATTTCCCAGATCACCGAGACCTTGGGGTCGTACATCACCGCGCCGACCTTGAGCGGCCGCGACATCAGAACACCTCCAGGCCGCACAGGGCGCGGCCGATGAACTCGTAGGCGATCTCGCTGGTCGGCGCCATCACGATCGGCGCCCGCGCGTCGCGGAACAGGCGCTCGATGCCGTGCGCCCCGCCGAAGGCCGCGCCGCCGCACGTCCGCATCGCCAGTTCGGTGACCACCGCCGCCGTTTCGGTGCCCGACGCCTTGGCCTCGAGGACCATCAACTGCGTCGCCGGACCCGGCGACTCCAGCGAATCGAGGACGGCGCCGAGGTGCGCCCGCGCGCGATCCGTCTCCATGCGCATCCTGGCGATCTGCGCGCGCAGCGTCGGCAGATCCGCGAGGGAACTGTTCGATTCCTCGAAACGCGCACGGGTCACGTGGCCGATCGTCGCCTGCACGGCCGCTTCGGCGATGCCGATGCCAACCGCCGCCGATCCCACCTGGAAGAGCGGCAGGACGACGCCGAGCATCAGGTCGAGCCCTTTCCCGTCAGCGGTGAGCGCGCGGTCGGCGCCGACCGACACGTTCGAGAGCGTCATCGGCGCGCTGGCATTGCCGCGCAGACCCAGTCCGCGCCAGGCTCCCGACACCGCCACGCCCGCGTCCTCTTTGAGGACAAGGTAAATCGAGCTCTCGAGCGGCTGCGTCGCGGCGGACGAGAGCGTCGAGACGACGTAGCCGTCGGCGTGCCCGGCCGAGGTGACGAACGACTTCTGCGCGCTGATCTGCACGGCGCCGTTGCCGGAACCCGTCGCACGGCTCACCGGCGCCCAGAAGTGGCTGCGCGATCCCTTCTCGCTGAAGGCGAGCGTCGAGAGGTGGCGTCCCGCAGCGGCGGCCTCGAGCAGCGGCGCCGTCTTGTCCGGTGCGGCGGCGTAACAGGCGACGCCGCAGAGGTGCATCAGATAGACCATCGCGGTGGACGGGCAGCGCTGCGCGACGGCGTCGATCACGGCGGCGGCGGTCCGCGGGCCCTGCCCGAGCCCGCCGTACTCCTTCGGCACGTTCAAGCCGAGGAGTCCGTCGGCGCCGAGCGCCGCGATCGAATCCCTGGGAAATGCCGCGTCGCGGTCGACGTCCGCCGCCCGCGGTGCGAGGTCGCGGTCGGCAACCGCGGCCGCAGTGGCAGCGATCCGCTGCTGCTCGTCATTCAATCGATACATGGCCAATCCTCTCTTCGATTCATGTCGTCAGGACCAGCTCGACGTCGAGATCGAGTGCCTCACGCAGCGTCGAGACGAGCGGCAGGCGTTCGATCATCTCGTCGAACAGCGCACGGGTGGCCCTGTCGTCCACCGCCGCGACGAACACCTTGATGGCGATCCTGCGGATACGCGGCCGCCCGGTCTCGCCGATCACTTCCAGGTAGGCGAGCCCGTCCTGCAGTTCGCCTGTGACGACCGCCTCGACCGCGTCGATCGGGAGGCGCCGGCGCCGCGCGAACTCGCGCAGCCCGTTGACGACCTCGCCGCCGACGGCGCCGAGCGCATACTCGAGCGCGGCCACGTGCGGCGACGCGTCGTCGAACTCGACGGGACGGCCGATCGAAAACTGGCGGCGGCCGACCGAGACGCGCGCGACCGCGGGTCCCGGCGCCGTCACCCGCAGCGAGATGGTGATGGCGGTCATGCGTGAACGCTCGCCGGGTGCTTCGAGCGTTCCCGGTAGAAGCAGATGTCTGGATCAGCGGACGGGTGGCGCGACGCGCCAGTGTGGCGGGGTTATCAGGTGAAGCCGGAGCCTACGCGGTACTTGTCCATCCAGCCGGCATGCTAGCACGTCTGGACGGGCGGTGAGATCTGTCCCTTCTGCCTGCTGGACGGGTTTATCGCGGGTCCGGATGGGGGACGGCGGCGAAGCCTATTCGTGGCGCAGGAGCGCCGTCGGATCGATGCGCGACGCGAGCCGCGCAGGCCTGAACACCGCGCCCATGGCCACGACCGACAGGAGAACCGCGACCGAAGAGAGTATCCACGGGTCGCGTGCATCGACACCGTAGAGCTGCGACGCCAGCAGACGGCTGGTGGCAAGCTGCGCTGGAAGCCCGATCGCGAGCGCCGGAGCGACGATCGCGGCTCCGTCCCGCAGCACCGTCGCGACGAGTCGGCCGGCGGTCGCGCCGAGCGCCAGGCGGACGCCGAACTCGCGCCGGCGGCGCGTCATGTCGTAGGTCATCAACGCATAGATGCCGACGCAGCCGATCGTGACGACCAGCACCGCGAGGAACAGCGCGATCCCGCTCGTCAGGCGTTCGCGCGCGATCGACCGCTCGAGCTCCTCCGAGATCGTCGTCATCGGGCCCGCCTGGATGTCTCCGAGAATCGCCCGGGCCTGCTGCCGCACCGAGGCCGCCCGCGCCAGTGAGGGAGTGGCGAGACCAACGGCGATCGTCGCCCGCCCGTACCGCTGAATCGGCAGGTAGGCGACGCCGACTCCGCGGTCGCGCGGCGAGATCTGCCGCGCGTCCTTCATCACGCCGACGACGGTCAACATCGGCGCGTTGGGGCTGGTCGCGAACCGACGGCCGATCGGATCGGCGTCTCCGAACAACGCCCTGGCGAGCGATTCGTTGATGGCGACTTCACCGCCATGCCCCGCCTCCGACAATGGCCGGCCATGCACGGCCGGCATGCCGACCGCATCGAAGAAGCCAGGTCCGGCGAACGCAAAGGTCCAGTTGACGCCTGCCGCCGCCTCGCCGCGATCGGTCCGCAGTCGCTCGCTCCCATCGACCCAGTAGGCACGGTTGTCGAGCAGTGGCGATCCGAAGACGCCGACCGCGTGTACTCCCGGAATCTCGGCGATCTGCTGTCGCAGATGCTCCACCAGCGCGGGGGCGGCGTCAGGCGGATGGCCAGGCCGTTCGGCGGCGATCGGAATCAGGAGCACGTCGCGCTCGTATCCCAGATCCTGCGTGCGCAGGTTGATGACGGTCCTGAGCAGCAGGCCGGCGCCGAACATCAGGATGGCGCAGACAACGAGCTGGCCGATGAGCATGATCCGGTTCGCGACCGGCCGCGCGCCAGCGGTGCTGGTGCGGTGATGCACCGACGAGATCACGGTCGAGCGCACCAGCCGCGTGCACGGCCACAGGCCGAACGCAGCGGCGCCGATGACGCAGGCGCCGGCAAACGTCAGGACGCGCGCGTTCAACCCGACCGCGAACTCGAGCGGCTCCAGCGCCGAGACGAGGCTCATCGCCATCGACGTGCCCCAGCTGGCGAACAGCAGGGCCAGCGCTCCGGCAATGGCGGCAAGCGCCAGACATTCGGTTGCGGACTCCCGGATCAGGCGCCACTGGCCGCCGCCGAGCGCCAGGCGGATGAGGAACTCGCGGCGGCGCGCTTCGGCGCGCGCGAACATCAGGTTGGTGAAGTTGGTGCACGCCACCACGAGCACCAGTGCGGTGATGACGGCGAGGAACGTCAGCGGCCGGGCGAACTGTTCCCGCACGCCGCCGTCGCCTGCCGCCCCGGCAACGAGACGGAACGATTCGGTGCGGTCGCGCGCGACCTCGGGCGTGTTTGCACCCAGCCGCGCCGCTTTCTCGGTGAGGAACACCTGGCGCGCCACTCGCGCCGCTGCCTCCGCGCGCTCGATCCTGGCATTCGGGGCGAGCCGGCCGATGACCTTCAGCCATCGCGCTTCTGCTGCCGCGCCCTCTTCCAGGCCCGGCATCCCCGGCAGCAGCGCCGGCTGCATCGTCAGCGGGACCCACACGTCGGCGGGATAGCCGACGGAGTGCCCGGTGAATCCTGACTCGGCGACGCCGATAATGGCGAACTGAACGCCGCCGAGCTCGATTGTCTTCGCCAGTACGTCGGGCGCGCCGCCGAACCGCCGGCGCCAGAAGCCGTCGCTGACGATCGCGACGGCCCCGGTGCCGGGTGCGGTGGCATCTCTCGCGGCGAACGGCCGGCCCAACACGACGCGAGCGCCGATCGTCGCATCGAAGTAGTTGTGCGACACGAGGCTGACAGGTACCTCCTCGGGAGACTCCCCGCTGCCGCGCGCCGAGCGAAACGGTCGGACGTCCGAGGCTGCCGCCACTTCGTAGAGACCTCCAGACGCCGGCAGGCGCTGCCACCGTGCGAACGCGGCATACGACCATGTCGCCCAGCCGCTGTCAGCCGCTGTGGTGAACGCGACCAGGCGTTCAGGGTTGCGCACGGGCAGCCGCCGCAGCATGACGGCCTCGGTCACGGCGAATGTCGCGGTGGCGGCGCCGATTCCGACTGCGAGCGACGACACCGCGATGGCGGTGAAGCCGGCGGACCGTCGCATCTCGCGACCGGCGTAACGGAGATCCCGGACAAGATCCTCTATCGGGTGGAACCTGGGCATCAACCCTCCTGCCGGACCGCGGCGATTCGAATTCCACCGCCCGGTTTCGCTGGCGAGCTCGTGCGTGAAGCCCGCCTCACCGCGGCTTCAGTGCGAACGCGATCAGGCCGCTGGCCGGGGTCGTCTCGGTGCCAGGCGCTGCACCGCCGCCATGGCTGGCGATCATTGCGACGTATTGACGTCCCTTTGATTCGTATGACACGGGCACGCCCGGGGCGCTGCCGACGAACGGCGCGAACCAGAGCACCTTCCCCGTGTCCTCGTCGTAGGCGCGGAACTTCCCATCGCCGCCGGCCTGGAACACGAGCCCACCTTTGGTCACGACCACGCCGCTGCGGGCACCGAGCCCGCCAGTGTTCGATGGGCCGCCGGCGGCGATCGTCGGCGGATGATCGCCGTTGGGCACCTGCCACTTCATTTCCCCGGTGTTGAGATCGTAGGCCGTGATCGTCGTATATGGCGGCTTGGTCCACGAGGCGAGCACGCCGTAGTCGCTCATGTATCTCGTCACCGGCAGACCGTTGACCTCGTCGGGGTAGACGAAGCTGCCGGCATTGCCGCCGAGCCCCGGGTAGAACGGCCCGAGGCTGCGCGGCGGAGCCGGCGGCAGCGGTGCGCCGCCGCGCGCAACGACGGGTCCCGGAGGAAAGACTGGCGGAGGACCGCCCCGCCCTCTCCCGCCGGGACGATTTGCCCCGGTGCTGGCGAGATACGCGATGAGGGCGGGGATTTCGCCGTCGGTGATGCCAGGCACCGGTCGCATCAGGCCGCGACCGCCGGTGACGATGGCCTTGATGGCGTCTTCCCCGATCCGATCGGTCACGCCGACGAGCGACGCGGCGCCGGGGACGACCCCGCCCTGCAGGTTCGCGCCGTGACAGCTGCTGCAATGCTGCTGATACGCGACGAATCCGGCCTGAAGCGGACTCCCGCCGCCGCGGCCCTCCGGAACCGTGCGGGTCTTGACGTCTTCGAGACGGAGGATCGCCACCTGATTGACGTTGACGACGAACACCAGTCCCTTCTGAGGATCGGCGGCGGTGGACGCCCAGTTCGATCCCCCCTGATTGCCTGGCATCGAGATGGTGTCGATGAGCGCGGGGGGCGTGAACAAGCCCTGGTTGCGCGCCTTGGCGACGCGTTCTTTCATCGCGGCGTATTGCTCCGGCGTGCCCAGCCAGGGGTTGACGTCGTCCACCGTGAACGTGAGCCGCGCAAAGGGCGCGGGCCTGGTGGGGAAGGGCTGCGTCGGCCATGCCTGTTCCCCGGGAACGTCGCTCTTCGGTACTGGCCGCTCGTCAATCGGCCACAGCGGAGCCCCCGTGACGCGGTTGAACACGTAGAGAAAACCAGTCTTGCCCGCGAGGGCGACGGCGTCGACGCGTTGGCCGCTGTGCCGGACGGTCACGAGTTGCGGCGCCGACACGTTGTCGTAATCCCACAGGTCGTGGTGAACCGTCTGGAAGTGCCAGAGCCGCTTTCCCGTGCGCGCATCGAGCGCGATCAGGCAATTCGCGAAGAGGTTCTCGCCGAGCCGGTCGGCACCGTAGAAATCGTAGGTCGCCGATCCGGTCGGCACGTACACGATCCCGCGCTCGTCGTCGATCGAGAAGGAGCCCCAGTTGTTGGCGCCGCCGACGTACTTGTGCGCCTCCTTCGGCCACGTGTCGTACCCGAACTCTCCGGGCCGCGGAATGGTATGGAACTGCCACGCCTGCCGTCCGGTGACCACGTCGTACGCGCGGATGTCCCCCGGCGGGGAGATGAAGGCTTCGCCGGTGGTGGATCCAAGGATCAGAAGGTTCTTCCAGATTTTGCCCGGGCTGTTGTTGTTCCAGCCCATCTTGTCGCCCCGGGGGAGATCGCTGCGCAGATCGACGGTTCCGTCGATGCCGAAGGTCGGGATCGAGCGTCCGGTGCGCGCATCGACGGCCTGCAGAAAGTTGTTGATCGAGAACAGCAGCCGGCGGTCCTTGCCATCGTCGCTCTGCCAGTAATTGATGCCGCGGCTGGTCATCCCATTCAGCCCCTCGTGGATCCAGATTTCCTTCCCCGTGGAGGCATCCAGCGCAATCAGTGAACCGTCGCGGCCGTAGATGTACACGGTGTCGTCGACCACGATCGGGTTGAATCCGCCGGCTGCATACGGATAGGTCCAGGCGACTGCCAGCTCGTCGACATTCGACTTCTTGATCTGGTCGAGATCGACGTAGTTCGAGCTGTCGGGCCCGGCAAGGTTGTCGTGCCACCACTTGCCGTTCCTCTCGGCCGTCCGCGCGGCTCCGAGAGTGAGAAGCACGAACAGCGCGATGAATGCGGTACGCAAATGTGGTTGCATGGCTCCGTCTCGCAGGACTTTCTGGCCGGCACAGGTCAGATGTTATTACCGACCTCTCTCCCGGCGGCGCTCGATCATCAGGCACAGTGATCAGGCTCAACACGCCGCCGCCGAAGAACCACGTCAGATCGAACGCGCGGCTCACCAGCCAGCGTGGGGATGCGGTCGCCGACGAGGCTGCAGTGGCCATTCCGAGGGTGAGGCGCACGAAACAGCGCTATGAATGCGGCACCCAGGCTGGTTGCATGGCTGATTATTCGACCCACGCCACGAACTGGCCGCCTCCCGGATGGCGGTAGTCGACCAGCAGGCCGGGGCCATGCCGCTCGATTTCGTCGATCGAGAGCCGCAGCGGCTCGGGATCGAACTCGGTGTCGTCGAGGAACGTGAGCTCGCCGAGCCAGGCGAATGAGCCGTCGTGGCGGGCATACGTCCGGCCGAGCCAGAACGGCACCGAGACCTCGACGAGGCGGTCTCCGCCGCGACGATCGAAGATGACCGTGTGAAACGCGCGCAGCGGTCGCGCGCTCGCGGCCGTTGCCGGCGAACGGCTGGAGCGCGCCTGCATGTCGACCAGGGCCGTCTGCCCCGCGAATTGGGCCCGCAGTCGCTCGAACTCCGCTTGCGCTGCAGTTGTCGTCACCGGCGTCGCATCGCGGTGCCGCACCACGAACCCCACCAGTACCGTCAGCGCCAGAACGACGACGCCGGCAGCCAATCCTCCCAGGCGAGCGATAGAGCCGAGTGTTCCAGCCCGCATGACGTTCCCTCCCGAACCGGTTTGCGTCTAGCGGATCCTACTCCGTCCGCGGGCCGATTCGAGGGCCGGCTCTCGAGGTTGCGACCCACGCAGGCGCTGTAGCTGAGGACTCCGGAGAGTCCGACTTGAGCCCAAAAAGAATCTGTTCGCCCGCGGGGACGCAGTCGTCCCACAAGCGAACGGTTTGACGCTGCCGATTTGTGCAAGACGCGTCAGTGAGCACGTCCTGGCGCGTCACCGACACGCGTTTCTTTCCGATTGTCATTCCGCGAGCAAACAAAAACCCAAATAGGTCTCGTCAAATCTCCGAACAGTCGGCGGATCCGATTGTGCACGCGGTCCGCGGCGATCCCTTCAACCCTTCTGGAGCCTTCGCCCATGGTCCAATACTGCCTCGCGGCAGTCTTGTCGCGTCCTGCCTCGCGCGCAGTGGTTGTCATAGCGCTTGCAATTCTGTCAGCCGTCCGTCCGGCCTCGTCGCAGACCCGCGCGGCGACCCTCGCCGTCACTGTTGTCGATCAGACCGGCGCGGTGGTCGGAGGCGCCACCGTCACCGTCACCGGGACCGACGACGTGACGAAGGCCGGCGGGGCCGACGGCGGTCACGACCTCCAACGAGGGGATTGCGACGCTGCCGAACCTGGTCCCCGGCCGCTACACGATCGAGGCGGAGTTCCCCGGGTTCGAACCGCGCGCGCTGGCCGACGTCGCGTGCGGCCCGGCGACAACAAGCAGGTCGTGATGCTGCCGATGGCGGGGTTGAAGGACAGCGTCACCGTCGAGCGCGACCGGCAGGAGGCCGCGGCCGATCCGCGCGGCACGTCGTTCGGCACGCAGCTGACGCGCGAGCAGCTCGAGGCGCTGTCCGACGATCCCGACGGTGCTGCGGCAGCAGCTGCAGGACATGGCCGGCCCCGGCGCGGTGATCAAGGTCGACAGCTTCGAGGGCGGCGCGCTGCCGCCGAAGGCGCAGATCCGATCGATCCGCATCTCGCGCGATCAGTTCGCGGCGGAGAACCACGCCGCCGGCGGCATCGTCGATCGAGATCATCACGCAGCCTGGCCTCGGGCCGATCCGCTACAACGCCGGCCTGCGGTTCCGCGGCGGCTCGCTGAGCGGGCGCAGCCCGTTCACGCCGACCGAGGGCCCGAGCAGCAGCGCAACTTCTTCCTGGGTCTGAACGGCACGCTGATCAAGAACAAGAGCTCGTTCAACATCTTCGTCAACGGCGCGACTCGTACGAGACGCCGAACATCAACGTCGTCTGACGCGGACCGGCACCCGATCGGAGGCGCTGCGCCTGCGCACGCCGCGCGACAACGTCAACGTCAACGCCAACGTCGACTACGCGCTGACGCTCGATCAGACGCTGCGCTTCGGCTACAACAGCAACCGTCACGACGCCGAGAACCTCGGCATCGGCGAGTACGACGAGGAGGAGCGCGCGTACTCGACCGAGAACACGTATCCACAACATCCGCGTGCAGCACATCGGCCCGCTCGGCCGCCGCGCGTTCTTGCGCACGCGGCTGCAGGTCAGCTGGTCCGACTCCGAGTCGCGCTCCGCGCTCGAGGCGCCGACCATCCGCGTCAACGACGCGTTCACGCGCGGCGGCGCGCAGGTCGGCGGCGGGCAGCACTCGCGCGGCGTTCACCTTCGGCTCCGATCTCGACTACGTCCGCGGCATCCACTCGCTGCCGCACCGGCCTCGCAGGTCGACGCGCGGCAGCGTCCGCGCCGACGACACGTCGAACTACCTCGGCACCTACACGTTCGAAAGCCTCGAGGCCTTCGACGCGGGCCGGCCGCGCAGCTACACGCGGCGCATCGGCGACCCGGACATGCGCTACGACAACTTCCAGGCGCGCGTTCTACGTGCAGGACGACATCGCGTCCGGCGGAACCTGACGCTCAGCGCCGGCGTGCGCTACGAGGCGCAGACCCACGTGCGACGACTACGACAGCGTGATGCCGCGCGTCGGCGTCACCTGGGCGCCGTTCACGAGCGGGCACGACGACGCTGCGATCGAGCTGGGGCATCTTCTACGACTGGCTGCCGGCGAACACCTACGAGCAGACGCTGCGCGTCGACGGCTTCCGGCAGCAGGAGCTCGACATCCTCAATCCGCCGTATCCCGAGTCCCGCGGTCGGCGACGTCGGCGTCACGCCGCCGGTCAACCGCTACCTGCTCGGCGACGGGCTGCGGCTGCCGCGCTCGACGCGCGTCAGCGTCGGCATCGATCAGCGCCTCGCGCCGGCAGGTCCAGACGAGCGCGACCTACGCCTACCTGCGCGGCGTCGCGTCGCATCGCGGCCTCAATCTCAACGCGCCGGTGAACGGCGTGCGGCCCGATCCGCGCTTCGGCAACATCGATCGAGGTCGTGTCCGACGCCAGCGTCGCGGCAGCACCAGCTGCAGACTCGACGTGACCGTCAATCCGGGCGCGCTGCTGCCCGGCGTTCAAGCGCGCCGCTCATCAACTGGAAGCGGACGACGGTGTTCGTGAACTACACGCTCGGCGTCCACGAGAACAACACCGACGGCGCCGTTCAGCATCCCGGCGACCGGCCGGCTCGCGATCGAGTGGGGGCCGGCCGCGCAACGACGTCCGGCACCGGTTCAACGTCACGCTCAACAACCAGATCGTCAGGAACCTGCTGATGTCGGCTCAACATCAACGTGCAACAGCGGCGACGCCGTACACGCATCCGCACCGGCCTCGACGACAACGGCGACCTCGTCTTCAACGATCGCCCGGCCGGCATCGGCCGCAACACCGAGCGCGGCGACAGCAGTGGAGCCATCAACCCGCTCGTCGGCTACGTGTTCTCGTTCGGCCGCAACATCGCGAACGCTGCCGCCGGGCATCGGCGTCATCGGCGGCGGCGCCGGCGGCGCGCCCACGGTGCAGACCGTCGAACCAGCCGGCGACGCTACCGGCTGCAGTTCGTTCGTGCAGGCCCAGAACCTCACCAACCGCGCCAACTACATCGGCTACAGCGGCGACGATGACGTCGCCGTTCTTCGGCCAGCCCACCAACGTGGTGGGAACGCGGAAGGTCGATATCGGGATGTCGTTGACGTTCTGAGCGTGTGCGAGTGTCCAATGCAAATAGACCAACCGACGGTCGTGCACTGTTCTAGCTCACGACCGCCGGGCAACTGAGCGAAGACGCACTCACACCGAAGGGCGCGCCAAGCCGTACCGCTCGTCCCGCCCTATCGTCGCGTGGGTCGCAAAGTTGGCGCACACGTAAGCGCTGGTCAACGCCAGGTCAGGTGTCTGGTTGTCGTCCTCGGAGCCCCTTTCGCCGCCCTGATGCCCAACCTTGCTCTTGATGTAGTGTCCGGCCTCGTGGATCGGGAGACGCAACGGCGGCTCTCGATCGCGCGATCGCCAAGGCGATCGGGCTGCTGGCCACGCGGTAGCGACGAGCTCCTCGACCGCTCGTGGCCAGATCATTGTTCGGGTTCACTCGGAGCGCAGGACGGACATGGGATCGACCCGCAGCGCCCGGCGAGTGGGCACGAGCGCCGCTGATGCAGCGATGGCCAGCATCACTAACGGTGCGGCAATGAACGCGGCCGGATCGTAAGGACTGACGCCGAACAGGATCGCTCGGAGCAACCGGACAATCGCGGCGGCGCCGCCAACGCCGATGACCGTGCCGATCAGGACTGGTCGCAGCGTTTGACGCAGGAACAACAGCTGGACCTCCCGTGCGCCGGCGCCGAGCGCCATCCGGACGCCGACTTCACGACGTCGGCGGCTCACCACGTAGCCGACGACGCCGTAGATACCCGTTGCGGCGAGCCCGGCGGCGAGCAGACCGACCGTGCCGGCGACGCCCGCCGCGATCTGCGACAAGGTTTGCAGGATCCCAAGGTTGTCCGAGAGCGGCCGCACGTTCACGATCAGGCTGCCATCCATGCGGGAGGTCTCGGACCGTACTGCCGCCGCAAACCCATCGAAATCACCCCGCACTCGTGCGAGAACGGAGATGCCGCCTGCTGATCGGCGCGTCGCGGGCAGATACATGTAGCTCGAGAGCGCCTCCTGAGACTGTGAGACCCGCGCGTCTCGAACGATCCCCACGATCTCGCGGTTCCGGCCGTCCATCGTGATGACGCGGCCGACCGCGTCCTGGCCCGGCCAGAATCGCTTCGCTGTGGATTCGGTCACCAGTGCGACGTCGCTCTCGCCGCTCGCGAACACCCGCCCGCGAACGAGCCGCAGACCCAGCAGTGAAAAGAATTCGGGAGACACGGCGTTGACATCGACGACGTGTTCCCCGGTCTCGGTGCCGACCCGAAACGTGGTCTGGCTGCGGCCCGGGCTCAACGGCATCCGGGTCGCAAGTGCAACGCCGTCGACTCCCGGCAACTCCCGGACCCGTTCGAGCCACTGCTCTTGAAATGGCTCGGCTCGACCGTTCTCGTACCTGGGGACCTCGAAGATCCATCGACACCATGGCCACGGTGCGGTGATCGAATCCGGGATCGAAGGTATGTGTGGCATACAGCGCGCGCGACAGCAGGCCGGCCGGGATCAGCAGCATCGTGCAGAGAGCCACCTGGGCACCGATGAGAGTTCCGCGGACCCATCCACGGCCGCCGCCGGAGCCCGCGTCCTGCTTCGTCACGGTGTGGAGGTTCCCCGCAGATGCCTGCAGCGCGGGAATCAGACCAAACACCAGCGCGGTCATGGAGGTCAGGGCGAGCGCGAACCAGAGGACCGTGCGATCGGGCGTGGCGTCGATTCGCAGTGGCTCGGCACCTGGAATCGAGGCAATCAGCCACGGCATCAGCCCCTGCAACGACCACGAGAAGAGCACTGAGCCGCACACCGCGCCAGCGACCGCGATGATCGCGCTCTCGGTCAGCAACTGCTGAGCGAGGCGGAGACGGGTTGCGCCGATTGACAGGCGAATCGCGATCTCTCTCGTTCGGGCCGCGGCGCGCCCGAGCAGGATGTTGGCGACGTTGGCGGCTGCGATCAGCAGCACGAGCGCAAACCCGGCCATGACGATGCCGGCTCCTCTGAGGGCATTCCGCCGCGCGATCGGCAATGAAAGGGCAGATGCAGGTTCCACGATCAGCGCGGTCGTGCGGCCTGCCTGCTGCTGATCGATGCGGCTCGCGACCACCGACAGATCGGCCCGCACCTGCGCGATGTCCACGTTGTTGCGGCGCCGCCCAACCAGCGTCAGCCAGCTCACATGCGGGTTCTCCTGAAGGTTCACCTCCGGCCTGAACACGGCGGCCAACGCGGTCGGCGCAAAGACTGCCGCTTTCGCCATGTCGATGCCGTCGAACCCGGCGGACGCCACACCCACGACCGTGACGTCGTGTCCGTTCAGGACGATCGGTTTATGGATGATCTGCGGGTCGCTGCCGAAAGCGGTCGTCCAGAGCGCATGACTCAGCACGACGGCGGGCGGCGCGTCGGGGGTGCCGCAGTTGGCGGCGGTGAAGCCCGTCCCGATGGCCGGCGATATCCTAAGCACGTGGAAGTAGTTGCACGTGACCAGGATGCCTTCGATGCTCTGCGGGGATTCGCGGCCGAGCGTCACCGTCCACCATCGCGAGTACGCCATCAGTCCCGAGAGCGTGTGCGCCTCGTCACGATAGGCCCGGTATTCGGGAATCGAGAACAGACTGCGCGCACCGTAGACCGTACGCCGAGGCCCGCCGCGGAAGTCCTGATAGATGCTGACGAGTGCGTCGGGATCCGGTACCGGCAGCGGCCGCCAGGCGACGCTGTTGAGCAATGGAAAACGCCGCGGTATTGAGGCCGATGCCGAGCGCGATCGGGGCGATGGCTGCGACCGCGAAGCCCGGGTTGCGCCTGAGGGTCCGCAGAGCATACCGAATGTCGTTTCGCAGGTTCGAGAGCATCTCGGCGGCCCCCCGAAATCGTCAATTGACCTGATCAGGACTATACGACCCGGAGAGCAACCAGTTCGCACGAGAGAGCCAACCTGCTGCCTGATTCGCCAGTCTAAGCACAACATTGCGGTCGCGTGTTGGACTGCTCACATTGATATTGATGAGGATGGCCATGGAGCGCGGACAGCCCGGTCGGCGATGGCTCGAAGATCTGGCTCGCGACGTGCGGTATGGCGCTCGCGCGTTGCGCCGGAATCCGATGTTCACGGTGGTCGCGGTGCGTGACGCTCGCGCTGGGTATCGGCGCGAACATCGCGATCTTCTCCCTGGCCGACATCGTGCTGTTCCGGCCCCTTCCGGTTTCACACCCGCAGGATCTCGTCGTCCTCCGCCAACGCGGCCCGGCCGGCGACATGTTTCCGTTCACCTCCGCCGCCGCCGCGAATCTCGACGCGAGCCGTGATGTGCTGTCGGG
This sequence comes from uncultured Acidobacteriota bacterium, assembly GCA_963836735.1. Classification (GTDB taxonomy): domain Bacteria; phylum Acidobacteriota; class Vicinamibacteria; order Vicinamibacterales; family 2-12-FULL-66-21; genus JACCXG01. The sequence goes on from CAWIKP010000014.1 coordinate 15,739, forward strand.
GCTGGCCGCGTTCCGTCCGATCCCGGACACACACGTCACCGTGAACGGCGAGGCCGAGCTCGCCCTGACGCAGTCGGTGTCGGGAAACTATCACCAGGTGCTCGGGCTCCACGCCAGTGTCGGCCGGACGCTGACCGAACAGGATCGCGAACCGGTGGCCGTGATCAGCCATCGCTACTGGCAGCGGCGGTTTGCCGGCGATCCGAGTGTCGTCGGACGCGTTCTGGAGGTGCAGGGGCGGATCTTCACGATCGTCGGCGTGACGCCGCCCGAGTTTTACGGAACGCAGCCCGGACGCTACATCGACGTCACCGTGCCGCTCGGCACGCAGACCTTGAAGATGCCGCCAAACGCCCGGTGGCTCTACCTGGTGGGGCGGCTGGCACCCGGCGTGTCGCGCGAGCAGGCGCGGGCCGCGCTTCGCGTGCGATGGGCGCAGCTCGCCGACGCTCAGGCGCCGCGCGTCCTCCGGCGACGCTCGAGCTCGATTCCGGTGCGCAGGGATTGAACGAGCTCCGCCGGGAGTTCTCGCTGCCGCTTCGGATCCTGATGGCGGCGGTGGGCGTGGTGCTGCTCCTCGCCTGCGCCAATCTCGCGGGCCTGTTGATCGTTCGTTCGAGCGCGAGACAGCAGGAGATCGCGGTCCGGCTGTCGCTGGGGGCCTCGCGCGGGCGGATCGTGCGCCAGCTCCTGACGGAGAGTGCGCTGCTCGCCGCCGGCGGCGGCGCCGCCGGAGTGGCGCTCGCATACTGGGCCGCGACCATGCTGCCCGCCATGATGTCCCGCGGCCGCGCCCCCATCGTGCTCGATGTTGCGCCGAACGCGCGGACGCTCGCGTTCGCGGCACTCGTCACGATCGTCACGATCCTGTTGTTCGGGCTGCTTCCGGCGGTCGCCGCCAGCCGGCCGGACGTTCAGCAGGGATTGAAACGAGGCGCATCTGGCGGCGATGCTACGCGGAATCGCTGGGCGCGGGCCATGGTGGCGGCGCAGGTGGCGCTGCTCGTTCTCCTGCTCACGTCGGCCGGCCTGTTCGTGCGGACATTGCAGAAGCTGCGTGCCGTCGATGCCGGTTTCCGGCAGGACCACGTGCTGGTCGTGGGCGTGTCTCCCGGCCCTGCGTACCGCGGCGCCGGCGCCCGCGCGCTCTACGAGGAGCTCTAGGCGCGCTTCGGCGCGCTGCCCGATGTGCAGTCGGTCAGCATGTCCATGGACACGCCGCTCGGCGGCCAGCCGTCGATGAGCGCCGGGAGTCGCCGTGCCCGGCCGTCCGCCGGATGCCGAGGACGCTCCGCAGGTGTACCACAACTTCGTCGGTCCGCGCTTCTTCGAGACGATGGGGATACCGGTGCTGGCGGGACGGGATTTCGAGCCCGGCGACGACGAGCGTGGCGCCGAAGTGCGTCATCATCAGCGAAAGCGTCGCACGGCGCTACTTCGCCGGCGAGGATCCGCTCGGACGCCAGATCCTCCACCGAAAGGAGCGCCGGCCTCGATCGTCGGGGTCGTGAAGGACGTCCGATACACCAGCCTGCGCGCCGACGCTCCCCTCGTGATCTACCGTCCCTATCGGCAGGAGCCCGGTGCACCGGCCAACACCTTCCTGATCCGAACATCCTCGGTGAGTGCCGAGGCGCTGACGCCGTTTCTCCGCGCGCGAGATCCGCGCCGCAGCGCCGGCGCTTCCGCCGCCATCGGTCGTCACTCTTGGAGACACGGTCGCTGCCGTGCTCCTGGAAGAGCGCATGCTGGCGGCGCTCTCGAGCGCTCTCGGCGTGCTGGCCGCGATCCTCGCTGCGATCGGCATCTACGGCACGGTCGCATCGGTGGTGGCCCGACGCCAGCGCGAGATCGGCATCCGCATGGCGCTCGGCGCTCTGCCCGGCCGGGTCGCGCGCATGGTCGTCGGCGAAACGTTCGGGATCGTCGCCGGCGGACTCGTCATCGGGGTCGGATCGGCACTCGCCGCCGCACTGGCCTTGCGCCGCTTCCTGGAGGGCGTCCTCTTCGAGCTTTCGCCCGCCGACCCGTTCATCCTGTCGAGCGCGGTCCTCTCGATTCTCGTGATCGCCTCTCTCGCCGCCTACATGCCGGCGCGCCGCGCGTCGCGAATCGACCCGGTTGCGGCGGTCAAGTACGAGTGAGCTCCCCGGTCTGTTCTGCATGCAGACAGGACGATCGGGAGATATCCCGCCACTCCTCGCGAAAGCCCGGAGGGGCGCGGATTCACAAATCGACAGTCCTGAAACCGCAACGTTTCGGCGCTGCAGGCGCGCGAATCTGGCCGTCCGCGACCGGCATCGTTCGACCGGATATTTTCACCTTGCATGCAGAATTCCCCCCGTGTTAGTTTCCGCGCGCTTCCGCGCGATGCGAGAGTCTGGCGCACCGGCGGCTACCGGAACGTGAACGGAGGGGGCATGCGAACGCGACTGCTGGCGTTTCTCGTGGTGGCTTCGTTGGCGGCAGCGCCGGCCTGGGCCCAGGAGACGCGCGGGAACATCAACGGCACCGTCCAGGATTCGTCCGGCGTGATTCCGGGCGCGACGGTCACGATCACCAACGTCGACACCGGCCAGACCCAGACGCTGGTGACCAACAGCAGCGGCTACTTCGAGGCGCCCCTGCTGCAGGCCGGACCGTATCGCGTCACGCGTCGACATGCCGAACTACAAGGGGCTGACGCAGAGCGGGATCATGCTGGCCGTCGGTCAGTCGCTGACGCTGAAGCTGACGCTCGAAGTCGGAGCGATCTCCGAGCGGGTCGACGTGTCGGCGAGGTCGCCGCTGCTCGACACGACGTCGGTGTCGTCCGGTCAGAACTTCGATCAAGCCTGATCGCGGGGCTGCCGATGGCGTCGAACATGCCGATTCTGCTCGCGCGGTTCGCGCAGGGCGTCGTCAGCCCGACCACCCAGGTGCAGGTGATCTCCGGCCAGATCGACGGGCCGACCAACGCGGCGGCGGTCCGTCCTCGGCGGCGTCGGCGGCTTCAACTACACGATCGACGGCGCCACCAACGCCGGCAGCAGCCGGCGCATCGCCAGCTCGCCGAACGCCGACATGATCCAGGAGATGCGCGTCGAGACGTCGAACTTCGATGCCGGCCCAGGGGCACGGCACCGGCGGCGACGATCGCGATGATGACCCGGGCGGGGTCCGAACTCGCTGCGCGGCACCGCCAACTACCAGTACTGGACCAACAAGATCAACTCGCTGAACCCGCAGCAGAAGCTGGCGTTCGCGCAGCGTCCCGAAACCGGGAAGATCTACGAGGGCGGCTACGAGAACAACATCGCGATCACCCTCGGCGGGCCGGTCGTGATCCCGCAGGCTGGTGGACGGCCGCAACAAGCTGTTCTTCTTCGCCAACTATCAGCGCAACTACGACAACGCGCCGGCCCAGAACACGCCGACGAGCACGGTCCCGGCCAACGAGAAGCACCTCAACGGCGACTTCTCCGATCTGCTGACGCTGCCGAACCCCGGTCAGTACCAGATCTACGACCCGCTGACCGTGCGGCCGGATCCGGCGCGGCCGGGCAGCTTCATCCGGACGCCGTTCCCGAACAACATCATCCCGCGCGATCGGTTCATGAACCGCGAACGGCACCTACAAGAACCCGCTGTTCGCGCTGTACAGGGACATGGTGCCGACGCCGAACCAGAACTTCGTCGAGCAGGGCCAGGTTCCGACGAACAACTACTATCAGGGCGGCGATTCCGAACCAGGTCACGGCCCAGAACTTCGGCGGCCGCGTGGACTACAACCACTCGAGCCTCCGACCGGTTCTTCTTCCGCGCCTCGGGCACCACCTTCTACGAGTACAACGTCGACTGGACCTACGAAACGAAGTACGCCGGGCCTGCACGCGAACGACAAGACGCGCGCGTCGTGGTCGTACACCGGCAACTGGACGAAGGTGCGCAAATCGATGGTCATCGACACCCAGGTGTCGGCCAACCGCTTCTACGAGGATCAGCAGCGGCGGGGACTGCACGACTACAAGCCCACCGATGTCGGCCTGCCGGCTACCTCGACGAGTTCTGCCAGGCCCAGAACAACTGCATGCTGCCGGTCATCAACATCACCGGTTACCAGGGCGTGTCGAACAATGCCGACGGCGGCCTCGAGACGACGAATCTCCAGGCCCAGAGCAACGTGACCAGCGTCAGGGGCACGCACACGCTGCGCGGCGGCGATCGACTACCGCCTGGCGATGCGCCGGGGCGGACTGATGGCCGCCGGCAACGTCTCGTCGACCTACAACTTCGACAACTTCTACACCCGTGCCGCGGATACCGACCGCGGTTTTCCCGCCAACAACATCGGGCTGGGCCTCGCCGCGCTGATGCTCGGCATTCCGACGTCGGTGTCGATCGGGCAGAACGCGCCGATCTCGATGACGCAACCCGTACTACGGCGCGTTCTTCCAGGACACCTGGCGCGCGGCGATCGAACCTCACGCTCAACTTCGGCCTCCGCTACGAGTACGAGGACGGCATCAAGGAGGCTCAGGATCGCTGGCTCACCGAGTTCGATCCGGCGGCGCGTCTGGCGATCACGGATCTGGCGCAGGCGGCCTACGCGCGCAATCCGATTCCGCAGGTGCCCGTGAGCGACTTCCGGGTGCTCGGCGGATCGGTCTATGCCGGCGATCCGGGCGCGACGGGTCTGAGCTGGAACGGGCGAGTCGATGTGGATGCCGCGCGTCTCCGGCGCTTACACGCTGGGCGAGCGGACCGTGATCAAGGGCGGCTACGGCCTGTTCTTCGACACGCTGAACGCCGGCGACTACGCGAGCTTCAACCAGCTCGGCTACAGCGCCGCGACGACCAACGTCTCGAGCACGGACTTCGGCCGGAGCTGGCTGCTTGGCGATCCGGTCAACGGCATCTCGCCGCTGGTCGATCCGTTCCCGGTGCGGGTCGGACGGCGGCCGGTTCGAGCTCCCGATCGAGGATGCGCTCGGCGTCGACGCGATTCTCGGCACGAGCTTCACGCGCGAGGATCCCAACCGCAAGCACCCGCGGGTGCAGCGCTGGCGGATCGGCGTGCAGCGGGAGCTGCTGCGCAATCTCGCGGTCGAGATCGCCTACAGCGGGTCCTACGCGGATCGCGTCGGCCGGACCATCCAGGAAGTCTACGTGCCGGAGCAGTACTACAGCAGCGTCACCAACGTCCGCGATGCCAGCGCCGCAGACGCTGCTGCAGCAGCAGGTGACCAATCCGTTCAACATCGCCAACTTCGCCTCGCTGGCGACAACGAACCCGGCGCTCTACAAGCGCATGGCCGGCAACGCGTTCTTCACCGCTGCGACCGTCCAGCGGCAGGCGCTGCTCCGCGGGTATCCGCAGCTCTCGGGCCTGACGTACTGCGAACCTGCCGCTCGGCGTCGTCAAGGACCACGCGCTCGAAATCAACGGTCACCGCCGCTATTCGGACGGCCTCAGCGCCAACATCGCCTTCGCCGCGCGCCGCGTCACGGAAAACCGGACGGTCGAAGCTGTACGATCGCGAGCCGACGCTGTGGCAGACGAGCCAGAACGCCCGGCCGTGGCGCCTGAGCGGCGGCGCGGTGTACGAGCTGCCGTTCGGCAGCAACAAGCCGTTCCTGAACGACGGCGGCGTCGCTGCGGCAAGATCCTCGGCGGCTGGCAGACGGGCGGCACGTTCGAATACCAGCCCGGCGCGCTGCTCGACTGGGGCAACCTGTTCTTCAACGGCGACTACGGCAACATCGCGAAGGACAATCCGGAGATCGCCCTGCAGCGCGACGGCACGATCGACCTGACGAAGACCTGGTTCAACATCGACGCGGGCTTCGAGCGGCGACGCGGCGCAGCAGCCGGCGGCGTTCCAGAAGCGCAGCTTCCCGTTCCGCATCGACGGCGTGCGCGGGCCCGGCATGTTCCTGGTGAACGCGAACATCGTCCGGAACTTCGACCTCGGCGGCGGCCGGCCGCTCCAGTTCCGCGTGGACGTGCAGAACCTGTTCGACGCCGTGCAGTGGGGCAACCCGAACCTCGATCCGACGAGCACGAACTTCGGGAAGGATCACCGACGGCGACCAACAGCATCATGCGGTTCTTCACGTTCGTCGGCGCAGGTACAGCTTTTGATAAGGTGACGACTCCCAACCTCCAGACGCCCAACTCCCGACGTCGATCTCTTCGCAGAGACTCGCCTTGCGACGTTGGAAATTGGACCGTTGGCGAGTTGACGCCGCATGACATCGCCTCTTCACCCTCACGATCTTCCTCTCTGCCACGCTGCTCTTCATGGTGCAGCCGCTGACCGGGAAGGATCCTGCTGCCGGTCCTCGGCGGCAGCCCGGCGGTCTGGAGCGGCTGCATGCGTCTTCTTCCAGGCCGTGCTGCTGCTCGGATACCTCTACGCCCACGCGCTGAGCACGCGCCTGCGCAGCGACGGTGCCAGTGGCTGGTTCACGTCGCTGTGCTGATCGCGGCGAGCTCATGCTGCCGCTGCCGGTCGACGTCGGAGAGCCCGGCCGGCGGCGATCCGCGGTGGTGGGTGCTTCGGACGCTGGCCGGCACCGTCGGCCTGCCGTTCTTCGCGCTCTCCGCTACCGCCCCGCTGCTGCAGCAGTGGTTCTCGCGAACGACGATCCGAGAGCGGGCGACCCGTATTTCCTCTACGCCGCGAGCAACGCCGGAAGCCTGCTCGGGCTGCTGGGATACCTGCTCGTGGAGCCGGTTGCGACGCGCAGGCGCAGGCTGCGACCGCGCTGGGCGGTTGGCTTCTGGGCCGTCGCCGCGCTCGTGGCCGCGTGCGCGTACGCGAGCGTATCGGCGGACCGCCTGCGCCGGCGAAAGCGACGACGCCGGATGCGCCGCCGAGCATCGTCCGACTCGCGCGAACGCGGCGCTGTGGATCGCGCTGGCGCTGGTGCCGTCCGCGCTTGCTGCTCGGCGTGACGCAGCACCTCGCCACCGACGTCGTGTCGGCGCCGTTGCTCTGGGTGGTGCCGCTGGCGCTGTACCTGGCCACCTTCATGGCGGCGTTTTCGACCAGAGGCTTCGGGAGCGCGCGGCGGTGGGGGGCCGTCGCGCCACTGGTCGTCGCTGCTCGTCCTGGTGCTCTCGCTGGCGGAGGTGCGGTACCCGATCCTGCCGATCACGCTGGTCCATCTGGCCGCGTTCACGGTGCTGGCGATGCTGTGCCACACACGTCTCGCCGAGAGCCGTCCGGACCCCGCGCACCTCACCGGGTACTTCGTGTGCGTCTCGCTCGGCGGCGTGCTGGGCGGCGTGGCAGCGGCGCTCGTCGCGCCGGCCGTGTTCTCCTCGATTCTCGAATACCCGCTCGCGATCGCCGCCGCCATTCTGCTGCGCCCGCAGAGCGTCCAGGCGGACCGCGTGGTCGAGATCGCGCGCGGGCGCTGGGCGTGGCGCGCCGGCGCGGCGATGCTGCTGGTCGCCGGATACTGGTGCGTGTCCGCGTTCGACGCCAGCGGCGAACGCGCAACAGCCCGCGTCGAGCGCGCTCTTCAGCTGGCTGCAGTCGCTCACCGGTAACGAGGAGATCGCGCCCAGCGCGTGCGTTCGGGCGTCGTTCGCGCATCCCGGCCGCTCTGCTGTTGCTCACGCCCGCGAACGGCGCTGCTCTTCGCCGGGAGCGGCCGCCGGGCTGCTCGTCGGCGCGGGCGTCGTCAGAACCGGCGGCGAGGTGCTCCACCGCGAGCGCACGTTCTTCGGCGTGCACCAGGTGACGTCGATTCAGAACGGCGACTGGCACGTGCTGACGCACGGCACGACGACGCACGGCGTGCAGGCGGTTCGCGGCAAGTGCGTCCCCTGCCGACCGCGTACTACCATCCTTCCGGTCCGCTCGGCGACGTCGTCTTCACGCTCGTGCCCGACGGGCGGTTCCGCGACGTCGCGGTTGTCGGCCTGGGCGCGGGTGCGCTCGCGGCCTACGCCGGGAACGGTGTCCGAATGGACTTCTTCGAGATCGACGAGGCCGTAATCCGCATCGCGCGAGAACGCCCGATACTTCACCTATCTGGCCGACGCCAGGGCACGTCCGGGCGACGACGGTGCGGACGGCAGCGGTCGATGGACGGCTCGGGCTGCGCGCCGTGCCGGCGGCCTCGTACGATCTCATCGTCGATCGACGCGTTCTCGTCGGATGCCATTCCGACGCATCTCATCACCCGCGAGGCGGTGGCGGTCGTACGAGTCGCGCCTGAAAGCGCGCGGCCTGATCGCCTTTCACGTGTCGAGCCGGTTCTTCAACCTGCCGCCGGTGCTCGCGGCGATCGCCGCGGATCGCCATCTCGTGGGCTACGTGCGGCGCGACAAGCAGGTGCCGCCCGAGAGAGCCGCGGAGGGCATGCGGGCCTCCGTCTGGGTCGTCCTGGCGCGCGACGAGCGCGATTTCGGGCAGCTCGCCCGCTCGGCGCCGCGGTGGGTCCGGCTCGTGCCGAACCCGGGCGATCCGCTCTGGACCGACGACTATTCGAGCGTGCTCCGGGTCCTGCAGTGAGCGACGGCTCCAGACGGCGCCCGGAAGTTACTGTTCGCGGGAGGGAGTCGTGACCGACCCGGCCGTCACGTATGCGAGTTACCTGAAAATCGACGAGTTGCTTGCGCTGCAGCAGCCGCGCTCGCAGGGGCCCGAGCACGACGAGCTGCTCTTCATCGTCATCCACCAGGTCTACGAGCTCTGGTTCAAGGAGCTGCTGCACGAACTGGACCGTGTCCGTCAATGGCTCGAAGGCGACGAACCGCACCGTGCGCAGCACACGCTGAAACGGATCCTTTCGATCCTGAAAGTCATGGTCGCGCAGCTGGATATCCTCGAGACCATGACGCCGCTCGAATTCCGCACGTTCCGGGAGCGGCTCGAGGCCGCGAGCGGTTTTCAGTCCGACCAGTTCCGCCAGATCGAGTTCGTGCTCGGCGTCAAGTCGCAGGCAGCGATTCGCCGCTTCGGGGAGGGAAGCCGCGCGCGGGTCGCGCTGGAGCGCCGCTATCGAGAGCCGACGGTGTGGGACGCGTTCCTGCACTACCTGGCCCGCGAACGCTACGCAGTGCCGCCATCGCATCTCGAACGGGATGCGTCCGCGCCGATCGAACCAGCGGCGGAGGTGCAGCGGATTCTTCTCGCGGTGTACCGGGGGGACGCGAAGAACGCGGAGTTGTGCGAGCGGCTGGTCGACCTGGACGAAGGGGTCCAGGAGTGGCGCTACCGGCACGCGAAGATGGTGGAGCGGACGATTGGCGCGACGCGCGGGACGGGCGGCTCCGCCGGTGCGGCTTACCTGCAGGAAACCGTCGGGCGGCCGCTCTTCCCGGACCTCTGGGAAATCCGGTCGCAGCTGTAAGGCCCGCGGCAGGACGGAAGGGGGATGCGAAGCTCAGTGTCCGCGAAGACGTTTGATGACCATGTGCGCGACGTGGCCGATCGCCAGCAACACACTGGCCGCGGCTATCCGCGGATGCGTCGCCCAGCTGATCGCCGCGGCTACCACGAGCAAAGTCAGAACGACGCCATTTGTCAGGGCTGAGGGTGTGGCCATCTCGAATCGTCTCTCTCGCTGCGAGCACTAGGCCCGAAGGCAAACATCGGGTCGTTGATTCGTTTCCGGATGTGCGGCAGCGCCAGAAGCCGCCGGGTCCGGGGAATGTCGCCGCCGCTCACGCTGTCGCGGAACGCTTTGACGTCGCGCTCCTGCAGGTCGGCGACGAGCCTGGGCCACGACTCGAAGCCGCTTTCGCGTGCGACGGCGAGCTGCGCGTCGGCCAGCTTGAGCGATCGCGGCGGGGCGGCGGCGTCGGCCCGAATTGCGCGAATGCGCGCGAGCGCCGCCGCATCGCCCTCACGCGCCGCCCGCAGCAGATCCTTGGCGAGCTTGCGTTGCTGTTCGAGATTCGAAGGAAGGGAAGGACGGCTCGGCGTGGCCATTGGCTTGTCAGCATTATTAGTTTGTTTCGCGGAGGCGGAGGGCCCCCCGCGGCGCGCGCCGGGGGTGGGGCCCCGGCGCGCAACTGAATAATGCTGACTGATTGCCGCGAGCCAGCTGGCTGCTCGCTTAGAACGTCAACCGGAATCCGAACCGGAACTGCCGCGATCTGCCCATCGCCCAGCTCGCGTCGGTCGAGAGGATCTTTCCGAAGTTCCCGCTGTTGACGCTGCCGTTCGGGTTGCTGAAGTGAGGCGTGTTGGTCACGTTGAACGCCTCCAGGCGGAACTGCAGATCGGCGGTTCGCGTCAGGTTGAAGCTGCGGAAGAGGCTCAGGTCCAAATTCCGCTGGCCGGGGCCGCGCATGGTGTTCCGGCCCACGTTCCCGAACCGCACCTCGGTCACCCGGGCAAACGCGGTCGTGTCGAAGTAGGTCCCGGCATCACCCACTTTGCCGAGGATCTCGACGTCGTCCTTGATCTGATCCGGGGTCTGCTGATTCCCCGGCATGTTCAACGACGCGCCGGATGCGGTCAACGTGAACGGGCGGCCGGAGTAGGCGGCGAACGTGCCGTTCATCTGCCAGCCGCCCAGGATCATCCTGCTGAGACCGGAGGTCGCATACGGTTTCCCCTCGCCGAAGGGGAGCTCGTAAACGAAGCCCAGCTGGAAGTTGTGCGGGATGTCGTGCGACGCGAGCGCGCGGTTGCGATCGTACACGCTCGGCGCGTTCCACAGGAATTCCGTCCAGTCGCCATAGGTCGCTTCGTCGATGGCTTTCGACCATGTGTATGCAGCCTTCACGAGCAGCCCCTTGCTGAACCGGCGATTGAGCGACGTCTGCAGCGCATGATAGATGCTGCCGGTCCGCCCGTCCCATTCTCTCGTCGGCGTCGTCCGCTCGAACTCGGCGAAACAGCGGCCGTCCTTCGTCGCCAGAGCCAGGGATCTGCGAGGCGTTGATGTCGAGGAAGGCGAAGCCCCGGACCGAATGCGACCCGACGTAGCCGAGCGATCCGACCATCTCGGCGGGGAGCTTGCGCTCGAAGATCAGGTTCCACGACTGGATGTAGCCGCGGTGCAGCATCTCGTTCGCCCGTGGGTAGCCGGTCTCGGCGACCCCCGGCAGCGGAACCCTGCCCTGGTCGATGTCGGGGCAGCAGATCGAGGGAATGCCGACCGTGGGACCGAGTGGTTGATTGGGAACGCCCGCCGCCACGTAGGCGCGATCGGTCGTCACTGGTTGATAGGGATTGACGCCCGAGAACACCGCGACCAGGGTCAGCGGATACCAGCCGCGCAGGGCCTGCGCGCCCCACGGATGCGAGTGGTAGGTGATCCCGTAGCCGCTTCGAATCACCGTCGAAGGGGTGACCTGGTAAGCGAAGCCAATGCGGGGCGCGAAGAGCTTCTTGCTGTATCCGACTCCGTTGTCGCGGGCGATTCCGCCCTTGCCACCGATCAGCGCTTCGTTGGTCGCCGGGTCGTACGACTCGATGCCGAGATCCTGCGAGCGCCGCCGGTTCGGGTACAGCTCCCACCTCAGGCCTAGATCGACCGTGAGCTTCGGGGTCGCACGCCAGCGGTCCCGGATGTAGAGGGCGTAGATTTCCTCCTTGCTGTCCATCTTGATGAATTGGCTGCTCTTCCCGGACGCCGCCGGCGTGCCGAGCAGAAACGCCGCCATGCCGTTCCAGTCGTTCTCGAACGAGGGAGTGTCTCCCTGGAACCCGACCGTGCTCTCCAGCGCATCAGGGTTCAGCGCGGTCACGCCGGGATCGAAATGGAACGCTCCGCGCGGGCCCTCGCCGAGCTCCGGCTGCCAGTGGTTCATCAGGTGGTGGACGAAATCGAAGCCGAAGCGCACGTCGTGAGCGCCCCTCGCCCACGTCGCGTTGGTGTTGAACGTGTACGACTGGTCGTTGCGGTAGAGAGGGTTCCAGCCTTCGGGATTGCCGAGCGCGGAAAAGCCCGAGATGTACATCGGTGGCATGCCGCTCTCGCGCGGATCCGGGCCGTTCGTACCCGGGATGCCGAGAACTTCGGAGCCGAAGTTGGTGCCGAGGTCCGGGGGCTCGACGTCCTGGCCGAACCTCGTCCAGCCGAACGTGCCGTCGAGCACGAGCGTCGGCGAGACGATATAGGTCTGTCCGATGCCGGCGATCTGGACCAGCGTGGAGCCATCACCGAGGCCGCCTGCGCAGAGACAATCGCCCCCTGCCTCGCCCAGGCTGAAATCGCCGTGCACCAGCGCATCCATCGCGCTGTACTTGAACCAGACCTGGTGATTGGCATTGCGGTTCCAGTTCACCTTCGCGTCGAAGTTGCTGCGGTTCAGGCGCTGAATCCCGGTGTTGAAGTAGTTGTCGTTGTCGCCGGGCTGGTTGGGCGTCGGCACCAGTGCCAGCAGCTTCATCATCGGTGCGTTGAACCGCGACTGCGGGATGGCGTTGACCCGGCCGCCGCTCGAGAACACCGATCGGCCGGTGCCGTCGAAATTGCCCGAGAACGGATCGAAGACCATCCCTTCGCGAAGCGCGACCGTGCCTCCCTCCGTAGTGGGCACCATGATTGGGGCGCCGCTGCGGCTCAGGATCTGGCTCCCGAGCATCCTGCTGAAATCGCCGGCGCGGAAGTCGGCAGTTGGCACGGATGCGCGGACCGAACTGCCGGTGTCCTCGAAGGTGCCCTCGTAGTTTCCGAAGAAGAACAGCGTGTTCTTCTTGATCGGGCCGCCGAAATTGCCGCCGTCGATGTTGCGGGTGCCGGTCGGCTTGTCGGTGATCCCGGCGCGATTCTCGTCCCAGGTGAACGTGCGCAGCGCGCTGTTGTCGTGCAGCGCGAACGCGGTGCCGCGGAACGTGTTCGTGCCGGATTTCGTGATGACCGTGACTGCCGCGCCCCCGGTCATCCCCTGCTCGGCATCGAAGTTGTTCGTGGCGATGTTGACTTCCTGGATGCTCTCCACCGGCGGGACGTACACCGCGTGATGCGGCATCGTCACCAGGATGTCCGCCGATCCGTCCACGCGCGTGTTGTTGGCCCCGCGCTCCTGGCCGTTGACGTTGGTCGTGAGCGCGCGTCCTGGCGTGTCGGTCACCGCGTTCTGAAACCGTGCCGGTGTGGCGCCGGGAACGAGGTTGATGAGCGACTGATAATTCCGGTAATTGGAGAGCGGCAGGTTCTCCATCGCACGGGTATCGAGGCTCACGCTGACGTCCGACCTCGTGGTCTGAAGTAGAGCCGAGGTGGCCTGCACGCTCACTTCTTCCGCGAGCGCGCCGACCTGGATCGTGACGTCGATGCGGGTGGCCGCGTTGATCGGGACATTGACGCCACGTTGCGTGTAGTTCTTGAACCCGCTCGCGGTGATCGCGAGGTCATAAGTACCTTCCAGCAGGTTCGGAATCGAGTAGTAGCCGGCGGTATCGGTCGTCGCCTGCCGCGACAATCCGGTTGATGTGTTCGTCACTGTGACCGTCGCCTTGGGAACCACGGCGCCGGTCTGATCGGTCAAGGTCCCAACGACGGACCCGTAAAGAACCTGCGCTGACGCAGGGCCTGCGCCGTAGCCGATCAAGCCGAGGCTGACGGTCAGGGAGGCAAGGATGGCGATGAACCGGGACGACTGACGACGAAGACTCACGGGTACTCCTCGCTTTCTACGACTTGGTCGCGGGATCCGTCGGCGAGCGGCAGCCGTGTGGTGTCGGTCGAGCGGGCACGGGAATGCCGACTGGAGCCACGGCTGAAACGGGGCGGGAGCCCCTCGCAGATGTACGCGCATCGACGGACCTCGCGCGGTGGGAAAGACGAATGTTTGCGTTCGCGAACGCCTGTTGTCAATTCGATTTCACCGTCAGCGTCTGCAGAGCTGGGCTGTTCATCCCAGCCGTCGAACCGCCTGTCACACCGGCCACGCACCCGGAACCGCATAACCGCCCGGTCGCGGACGGAGACATCGTGGACGTATCGAGATCGCAATGGATGCGTGACACGCTGGCGGTTAAGCTAAGCCTTTCGCGACGGCTTTCATCGTGTCGGCGGTGACGCGAAGTTGCCATTGGGGCAACGATCAGCGATCGCCAGTGACGGAGCCTGCAGATGGGCAGAATTCTCGTTCCGGCCGTCCTCGCGGCCGTCGTTGTCTCCAGTCCGGTGGCGCAGGTGCCGGTCGGCGATCTGCTGAAGCCACCAGCGAACGCACGACACTTCGTCATTCAATCGACAGGAGGCAGGCACGGCGAATCCTGGCTGTGGCAGGCGGCGGACGGCGCGCGCATGGGCCGCGAGAGCATGAATCTGCGGGGGCAGGTATTCGAGCTGGATTCGAGCGGCAAGGCCGGCCCGGACGGGATGCCGTCGAGCATCGCGATCCGTGGCACCACGCCGCAGGGCGATGCCGCAGAGACGTTCAGCATCACCGGCGGATCGGCGCTTTGGAAGAGTCAGGTCGATGCCGGCACTGCGGCATATCCGCGGCCGATGTTCTACGTGTCGCAGGGCGGACCGATCGCCACCCTCGCCTGGTTCGTGGAAGCCCTGCTTGCGGCGCCGGGCAAGACACTCGAACTGTTGCCTGGAGGCAAAGCCCGTGCAGCCCGGCTCGTCGACCTTCAGGTCGGCGCCGGCGCCGCCGCCGAGACGATCACGTTGTGGTCGATCACCGGCATCAGCACGTCGCCACTGCCGATCTGGGCCGACAGCAAGAACCGGTTCTTCGCGCTGACGGTCGGGCTTGCGTGGCTGCCGGAGGCGTACGCCAGCGAGCAGCAGAAGATCGAGGACGCCCAGGCCAAAGCCGTCGCCGCGCAGGCGCCCGGCCTGGCCAAGTCGCTGGTCACGGTCCCGAGCGGCGCCGTCGCTTTCACCGGCGTCCGGCTGTTCGACGCCGAGGGATTGAGGTTCGTGCCCGACCAGACGGTGGTTGTCGAGAAGGGCCTCATTGCCGCGGTCGGGTCGAGTGGGGCCGTCACCGTACCAGCAGGTGCGCAGGTGATTGACGGCCGCGGCAAGACGCTGATCCCCGGCCTCTGGGATTGCCACATGCACATCGGCGACGACTTCACCGGGCTGCAGGAACTGTCGATGGGCGTCACCTCGATCCGCGATCCTGGCAATGACGACGTTCGTACGCTCGATCGCCGTAAACGCATCGCGGCAGGGGCTCTCCTGTCGCCGCACGTCTACGCGTCATCGCTCGTCGATGGCAAAGGGCCGTACCACCGCCAGATCGCGAACGTCGCCACCAGCGAATCCGAAGCGCTCGCGCTGGTCGAGAAGGCGAAGAGTAACGGCTTCACCGGCGTGAAGTTCTACGGCACGCTCAACCCGGCATGGCTGCCGGCGAGCATTGCCCAGGCACACAAGCTCGGGCTTCACGTCCACGGCCACATTCCCGCCGGGATCCGGCCGCTGGATGCCATCGCCGCCGGATATGACGAACTCACGCACATCAACTGGGTGATGATGCAGGCCATGCCCGATGCGGTCATCGCGGCCTCGAACGGCATGATGCGCTTCGAAGGACCCGGGCGCTACGCCAAGGACGTCGATCTGGATAGCACGGCTCTCAAGATGATCGTGGCGACGATGGCGAGCCGGCAGATCTACAGCGATCCCACGATGGTGGCATTCGAGGGCCTGTACGTGCCCGAGAACGGCGATCTCTCTCCCGCGTACGCGCCGTTTGTCGGCACTCTGCCGCCGACGACGGAGCGCGGGTTCAGGACCGGCGGCTTCGCGGTCCCGAAGGACCTCACGCGCGCCGACTATCGCGCCAGCTGGGCAAAGATGGTCGGTCTCCTCGGACGCATGCACAAGGCTGGGGTGCCGATCGTGGCCGGTACGGACGGTGCGGGCATCGAGCTCGTGCGCGAGCTCGAAATCTACGTTCAGGCCGGATTCACCCCCGCCGAAGCGCTCGCGGCTGCAACCATCGTCCCGGCACGACTTGTTGGTCAGGACGCGAAAACCGGTTCGGTGAAAGTGGGCAAGTCGGCGGATCTCGCGTTGATCGACGGCGATCCGTCCGCGCGGATCGGAGACCTGCGGCAGGCGCGCGTCGTGATGCTGGACGGCAAGCTGCTCGATGCGGACGCACTACGCAGTGCGGCAGGATTCTCGGGCCGTCCGAAGCCGGCCGCGCCGTCAACATCGCCGCAGCACTGAATCGTGAAGTCGAGCGCAACGGCCGGCCACGGGCTCGCGAAATGGCGGGGAGTCCCGCGCGTGCTCACGCGCGCGCTGGCCGCCGCGGCATTGGCCTGCCTGTCGGCCGGCGCGCTGGCGCAGTCCGGCGCCAACAACAAAGAGCTTTTCGCCGACTGGGCGGCCATCACCGGCCCGCTTCCCGGTCACCCTTCGGCGATCGGTTTCTACAGCGCGGGTTGCCTGCAAGGTGCCGAGACGCTGCCGCTCGATGGCACCGGCTACGCGGTCATGCGGCCGTCGCGGCGCCGCTTCTACGGCCATCCCGTGCTCATCAGCTACCTCTCCGCATTTGCCGCAGCCAGGCCGGGCGGCGCGGGGAAACTGTTGCTGGTTGGCGATTTGGGCCCGCCGCGGGGAGGGCCGACGCTGTCTGGGCATGCGAGCCACCAGAACGGCCTCGACGTGGACATCTGGTTCATCACGCGGACGGTGCGGCCGACCACCGTCGAGCGGGAGCGGCTGAGCGCGCCGGGGTTCGTGATCGGTCGAAAGCAGTTGCGGCAGGCCTGGGGTCCGGCGCAAGCCAGACTGCTCGCCGCCGCGGCGGACCACAGCGACGTGAATCGAATCTTTGTCAGTCCGGCGATCAAGCGCTACATGTGCGGCCGGTTTCCCCAGGCCTCCTGGCTCTATCGGCTGCGCCCATGGTGGGGACACGAAGACCATTTCCACGTCCGCCTGATGTGCCCGCCCGACAGTCCCACGTGCCGGGAGCAGGATGCGCTCGATCCACGCGACAGCGGGTGTGGCGCTGATCTCGACTGGTGGTTCTCAGCGGAGGCCGATCGCGAGTGGAACAAATTGAGGACTTCGAAGGAACCACGGCGGTTTCCCGCCCTGCCCGAGGCGTGTCAGGCGATGCCCGAGACTACGGTTCGACGGACAGCCGCTTGTCCACGGGCGCTTCGCTTGGCGCTTCGCGCTGAACGACGAGACGACGAGACGACGACACGACGGCATTTGGGCACGACGCGACCCGGAGGCACTAAGAGGCACGAAGCACACCAAGGCCACAAAGAAGAGCGAAATCTCGTCGACGGATTGCGCTAAGCGGGAGAGCCGTCTGATATTGGCCGGTAGTGCGGCGCCGAAGGCGCCTAAGGAAGCTATCGCCGGTATGCTTTCAGGATCTCTGATCGGAGGGTCGAGCGACTCGGTTCCGTACGGTCCTCGCTGGCCCGTCGGTGACGCCTGGATCGCCTTGACGACGTCCATCCCGCGGA
This sequence comes from uncultured Acidobacteriota bacterium, assembly GCA_963836735.1. GTDB lineage: Bacteria > Acidobacteriota > Vicinamibacteria > Vicinamibacterales > 2-12-FULL-66-21 > JACCXG01. The sequence continues at coordinate 33,105 of CAWIKP010000014.1, forward strand.
CGACCTGGCCGAACGCGGCGAACCCCTGGCCGTCCGGGTTTCGGCGGCCGGCGAAATCCATTTCTGGCTGGTCGCCGATGACGATCGAGAACGACCCCGTTGCCGTGTCGGGCGCGGAGCGCGCCATCGAGAGTGTGCCGTCGACGTGTTTCAGGCCGGTGGCGCTGGTGCGCTCCAGGGGAATCGGCGCGAACTGCTCCCGCCGGCGGGCCGCGTCGATCTGGAACTGAATGACCTGGATCTCGACGTCGTGCCGCACGGTGTTGTCCGGGCGCACCGCGCGATTGACACTGCCGCCGTCGAAGAGCTTCGCATCGACATACTTCAGGAAATTGGCGGCGGTGATCGGCGCGCGAACGGCGTCGACGACCATCTCGATCGCGCCCTTCTCGGTTTCGAACACGACGACCGGGTTCTGCTGCGGCTGCCCCCCCACAGCACCACCGAGAAGCGCGATGGCGAGCAGGGCACGAATGCCCGCACCCGCCAGGTTCAGCGGGACCAGCTTCAGGCCAGCGCCTTTCCGTACAGCGCCAGCAGCCGGGTCCACGCCTTCTCGGCCTGCGGCTCGTTGTACACGCCCGAATCCGGCGGGCACCAGCCGTGGGCTGCGCCCTCGTAGACTTCGATCTCGGCCGGAAGATTCACCTTCGCGAACGTGTCCTTCAGAGCCGTCTTGTCGTTGGGCGCTCGCTGGTCGTCGTTCGCGGCAATCGCGATCAGGAACTGGGCCTTGGTCTTCGCAGCCTGAAGATGCGGGCTGTTCGGCTGATCGGTCACGAGCCCGCCACCGTGAAATGACGCCACCGCCCCGACGCGATCGGGCATGGCCGCGGCAGTGCGGAAGGCAATCGGGCCGCTCATGCAGTATCCCTGCGTCCCCACCTTGCGGTTCTTCGCCACTGAGGCCTGCTGGTCCAGCCACCCGATGAAGGCCTTCGCGTCCGACATGTGCGTGGTCTCGCTGAGTCCCTGCGCGAGCGGCCGCACGTCCGCGATCGGCGTGGCCGCGCCATTCGGAGCGGTCGGAGCTTTCTTCACGCGATAGAACGGGTTCACGACGAGCACCGAATAACCGGATTCCGCGAGCCGCTTGCCCATCTGGCGGAACGCGGGCCGCAGCCCGAAGATGTCGGGCCAGATCAGCACGCCCGCCGCGGCGCCGCTCGCCGGATGCACGAAGTAACAGTCCGCCGTGCCGTCGGGCGTCTTCACGCTCACGTCGGCCTCGGTGACGGCAACCGCATTCGCGACCCGCGGCAGCATCATGGTGATGCCGGCTCCGACCAGCACGCCGAACTGCCGGCGCGTGACCAGCCCGCGCGCCTCGAATTCTTTCCGATCGTCTTCAAAATGATCCTGGTCGCACATGACCGCTCCTTGTCGGCGATCGGTCGATCGCCCGCTCCTGGAACTCCCCGGACACTCTATCCGAATTGAAGGGCAAGGCCTGAGAGGAGGGTGAATCCTCCGCGGTCCCGCCGCCTGGTTGCAGTAGGATTTTCCCATGCTCACCAGAAAAACGGTCGTCCTGCTGACTCTCCTTCTGGCCGTGCCGGGGATCTCGGCCGCCCAAGTCGACGCGCGCATGTTCCGGCAGCCGGCCGTCTCGCAGACACAGATTGCGTTCGTTTATGCCGGCGACATCTGGATCGTCTCGAGGAAAGGCGGCACGGCGACGCGACTCAGCTCGCCGCAAGGCGAAGAATCCTTCCCGCGGTTTTCACCGGACGGGACGAAGATCGCGTACAGCGCCGCTTACGACGGGAACACCGACGTCTACGTCGTCAACGCGAATGGCGGTGAGGCGCTGCGCCTCACCTATCACCCGATGGCCGATCGGGTGATTGGCTGGCATCCCGACGGCAAGCGCGTGCTCTTTGCCTCGAGCCGGGAGAGTGGGCGGCAGCGATTCAGCCAGTTCTTCCTGGTCGGCCTCGACGGCGGTGTGCCCGAGAAGCTGCCCGTCCCGTACGGAGAATTCGGTGCGATTGCCCAGAACGGCACGGACTTCGTCTACATGCCGATGTCCCTGGACTTTCGCACCTGGAAACGCTATCGGGGCGGCTGGACACCCGACCTCTGGCTGTTCAATCTCAAGACCTACACGTCGCGCAACCTGACGAACGATCCGGCCAACGACGCCCAGCCGATGTGGCACGGCAACACGATCTACTTCGTCTCGGATCGCGGCCCGACCGAGCGCAACAACATCTGGGCGCTCGATGTCGCCTCCGGCAAGACCCGGCAGATCACGCAGTTCAACGACTTCGATCTGACCTTCCCGTCAGCCGGGGCGGATGCGATCGTGTTCCAGGCCGGCGGCCGTTTGTACCTGCTCGACTGTGACTCCGAGAAAGCGACGGAAGTCCCGATCCGCGTGGTCACCGATGAAACCACCCTGCGTCCGCGCACCGCGAAGGCGGAAGCGCTCATCAGCGACGCGTCGATCTCGCCGACGGGGAAGCGCGCCGTCTTCGGGGCCCGCGGCGACGTGGTCAGCGTTCCGGCCGAACATGGTGCCGTCGTCAACATCACGCGCTCGTCGGGTGTCGCCGAGCGGTATCCGCGATGGTCGCCGGATGGCAAGACCGTCGCCTACTGGAGCGATCGGAGCGGCGAATACGAGCTGACGCTGCGCCCGGCCGACGGCTCGGGTGCCGAAGAGAAGGTCACCTCGCTCGGCCCGGGATTTCGCTACACGGCGTACTGGTCGGCCGACAGCAAGAAGCTCGCGTTCATCGATCAGGCGATGAAAATCCGGATCTACGACGTCGCGGTGAAGAAAGTGATCGAGGTCGATCAGAGCCCTGACTGGATCAGTCATGGCGGTCTCGAGCCCTTCAGGTTCCAGTGGTCACCTGACTCCCGCTGGCTGGCGTACGCGCGGCCGGCGAGCACCAGCAACAATGCGATCTTCCTGTACAACACGAAGGCCGGAAAGCTGCACCAGGCGACCTCCGGGTATTTGAACGATGCGCAGCCGGTGTTCGATCCGGAGGGCAAGTATCTCTTCTACGCCTCGGATCAATCGTTCGAACCCGTCTACGGCAACTTCGACAACTCGTGGACCTATCCGAACCCGACGCAGCTCGTGGCCGTGCCGCTCCGCAGGGACGTCAAGTCGCCGCTCGACACACGCAACGACGCCGAGGGTCAGCCTTCGGAGCCGAAAGCCGACGAAGAAGGAGGACGAAAAGAAGGACGAAAAGAAGGACGAGAAGAAAGACGAGACCGCGAAGCCTCCGGCCCCGGCGAACGTCGACATCGATATCGATGGCTTCGAAGCCCGCAGCGTTGTCCTGCCGCCCAAGCCGGGCAACTACGCCGACCTGCAGGCCATCAAGGGCAAGCTGCTCTACCGCCGGCTGCCGCGGACCGGCTCCAGCGACGAGAAGAGTCCGATTGTCTACTTCGACTTCACGGAGCGCGAGGAGAAGACGGTCCTCGACGAGGCGGATGGCTTCGAGGTGACGTTCGACGCCAAGAAACTGTTCGTGGCTCAGAAGAAGAAGTACCACCCTGGTCGAGATCAAGCCGACCCAGAAGTTCGAGAAGCCGATGGCGACCGCCGACATCGAGGTGCCGGTCGAGCCGCGCGCGGAGTGGCGGCAAATCTTCACCGACGCGTACCGGTTCGAGCGCGACTTCTTTTACGACCCCAGCATGCATGGCGTCGATTGGCCAGGACTTCGCGCCCGCTACGGCAAGCTGCTCGAGGACGCGGTGACGAGGTGGGACCTCAACTTCGTGCTCGGCGAGTTCATCGGCGAGCTGAACGCCTCGCATACCTATCGAGGCGGCGGCGATGAGGAGAAGGCCCCGCAGCGCTCGGTCGGCATGCTCGGGGCCGATTGGGAGCTCTCGAACGGCGCCTATCGCATCAAGCGGATCGTGACGGGTGGTCCATGGGATTCGGCGGTGCGCTCACCCTCGACCGAGCCCGGCATCAACGTCAAGGCCGGCGATTACGTGCTCGCGGTCAACGGCGTGCCGCTCAATCCACAGGCCGATCCCTGGGCGAGCTTCCAGGGGTTTGGCGACAAGACCGTCGTGCTCACCGTCAACGACAAACCGGTGACCACCGGCGCGCGCCAGGTCGCCGTCAAGTGCCTGAGCGACGAAACCGAGCTGCGCTATCGGGCGTGGATCGAAGAGCGCCGGCAGATCGTCGACAAAGCGACGAACGGCAAAGTCGGGTACATCTACGTGCAAAGCACCGGCGTCGACGCGCAGAACGAACTGGTGCGCCAGTTCATGGCGCAGTGGAAGAAAGACGGCCTCATCATCGACGAACGCTGGAACAGCGGCGGCCAGATTCCCGATCGATTCATCGAGCTGCTCAACCGGCCGACGCTGTCGTACTGGGCGGTTCGCGATGCCGGCAGCCAGCAGTGGCCGCCCATCTCGCATCGCGGGCCGCAAGTCATGCTGATCAATGGCTGGAGCGGATCGGGCGGTGATGCGTTCCCGTTCTACTTCCGCGAGGCTGGTCGCGGTCCGCTCATCGGCAGCCGCACGTGGGGCGGGCTCATCGGCATCAGCGGATCACCGGCACTGACCGACGGCGGCAACGTCACGGTGCCGACCTTCCGCATGTATGACCCGAAGGGGACGTGGTTCGCGGAGGGCCACGGCGTCGAGCCCGACATCGCCGTCGCCGAGGATCCTTCCGCGCTCGCGAAAGGCACCGACCCGCAGCTCGAGCGCGCGATCAAGGAAGTGACGGATCGGGTCGCGAAGCAGCCAGCCATGCCGACCCGACCGGCGTACGAGAAGAGAGTGCCAGGTGGCGCCCGGAAGTAATCGCGGCGAACCTGCCGGCTGCGGACGATCCGCGCAGCGCTCGACCAGCTGAAAGCGCCCAACAAGAAAACGCCGGCCGGATCGCTCCGGCCGGCGTTCGTTGTCACTGGCGGAAGGCCAGTCTCTAGAAGATGAACTTCACGGTTACATACGCGCGGCGGCCGGGCTCGAACAGGTCGCCCTGGCCGTAGCGCGGATCGTAGGCCTGCGCCGCGCCGTCGGTCGTGGAGTTGATCAGCGAGATGTAGTCGTAGCCCTGCGACAGGTCGACGTCGTGCAGATCGATGAACGACGACTGGCGATCGGGGATGATCGCGCCCTTGTTCAGGTAGTTGAAGATGTGCCGCGCCGTCTGCTGGTTGAACAGGTTCAGCACGTTCAGCTCGAAGCGCAGGCGCTTCTGTCCGGCCAGCGACAGCTCGTGGCTGAGGAGCAGATCGGTGCGATAGAGGTTGGGTGTGCGCTTGTCGTGCGTCACCTGGCCGTTCTCGTACCAGCCGTTCCGTCCTTCAACGAACAGGTCGGCGCTGTTGGTCGACGTGACGTAGGTGTAGACCGGCGTGCCGCTGCCGCCGTAGAAGAACGCGCCGACCTGCGTGCCGAACGTGAAGTCGTACGCGCCATACAGCTTCACGACGTGCGGACGATCGGTCGCCAGCCGTCCGTTCAGCCCGAGGTTGCCGCGCGAATCCCAGAACAGCTCGTCGAGGTCCCACGCGCGGTTCGTGTTGCCGCCCGGGCGCGCGATGCTGCCGGCCTGCTGCTGCGCCGTCGCGGAGCTGCCGCCGGTGGTCGGCGTGGTGATCTCGTCAGACGAGGCGAGACCCGCGTAGTTGCCATACAGGCGGCTCAGCGTGTAGTTGGCGCTGAAGAACCAGTTGTTGGCGAACCGCTTGTTGTAGCCGAGCTCCAGCGCATCGTACTGGCGCTTCGGACGCGGCGTGTCGAAGCCCGGCGGCGTGCCGCCGCTCGGGAACTGCAGCGAGCTCAGGCCGCGCCCGGGATTGCCGATGACGTAGCCTTCGTCGCCCTCCGGCGTGAGGAAGCCGATGTCCTCGATCGTCTCGAGCAGATCGTTGTGGATGTAGTGCGCGGTCAGCACGCTGTTCCGGCCGAGCTGGTACTCGACGCCGCCGCTGATGCTCGACTGCTTCATCGGCTTGATGTCGGGATCGACTCGACGCCTGGAAGCGGCGATCGCGGCAGGTGCCTGGAGTGACCCAGAGATCCTTGCCCGGCATGTTGTTCAGGTTGAGGCTGCCGAAGTCGAGCGTGTCGAGGGCGCGGTAGTTGGTGCACCAGGTCTCGGCGCCGAACGAGCCGCGCGGCAGCTCGTACTTGGTCCAGTCGTAGTAGAGGCCCCAGCTGCCGAACACCTTCATGCGGCCGTTGCCCCACACGTCGTAGGCCGCGCCGAGCCGAGGCGCCAGCTTGTCCTTCATGCTGAACTTGATCGCCGAGGCGCCGTTGGCCTCGGGCCGGAAGTCCGGGATGTTCTCGTCTTCGGTGCGGATGCCGAGGTTCAGCGTCAGGCGGTTGCCAAGCGTCCACTGATCCTGGACGTAGAGCGAGTGGATGTCGCTGCCGGCCTGGTTGGTGATGCGGCGGTCGTTGACGCCGTAGTAGCCGTAGGTGCCGGTGCCGGTGGTGACGCCGTTGAAGGTGAACGAGCGGCCGAACAGCAGATCGACGTAGCCGCCGGGGTAGTACGAGTTGATGTCGTTCAGCACGTGCTGGAAGCCGTAGCCGGCGCGCAGCGAGTGCTGACCCAGCCCGTTGAAGTAGTGGTTGTAGTCGACGTTGATGTTGCTGCGCTTGGTCGTGTCGAAGTCGGTGATCAGCGCGCGCGGCGTGTTCTCGAAGCCGTTGGGCCCCTGGAGCGCGGGCGGAATCGCCGATCGCGGCGGTCGCCGGGGCGCCGTAGCGGTAGTTGGTGGTCTGCGGAATGCCGGTGTCGCTGTAGCGGTCGTGGAAATACCCGCCGCGGGCGCTGAAGTAGGACCCGGGGGTCAGGCGGATGTCCACGGTGCCGCTGGTGTTGACCTGATTGATCTCATAGCCGATCGCGCGGTTCGGCTCGTAGGAGGCGAGCGTGGTGTTGGTCTTGTTGGGGGTCTCGCCGTTGTATCCGAAGAGCTGCCGTCCGAGGTGGTCGGCGTCCACAGCGTCGACCAGTTGGCGGTCACCCGCCCTTGCGAGTAGGTGAGCTTGCCGAACGCCTGCTGGCGCCAGATTTCATTGCCGAAGGTGCTGGTGGCGTCGGTGAAGTTGTAGAGATTGTCGCGTTTCTCGATCCGCGGTGAGTACGAGCCGTAGAAGAACAGGCGGTTCTTGACGATCGGTCCACCGATCGATCCGCCGAACTCGCTCTGGCGGTTCTCGTTCTCGTTGTCCTGCACGTAGAAGCCGGTGGCCTCGGTCGTGGGATCGAGGACCAGCCGCTTCACCGGGCCGACCGCGAGCGCGCTGCCCTCGTAGTAGTAGTGGCCCTCGCCGCGGAACGACGTTGCCGCCGCTCTTGGTGACGGCGCTGATCACGCCGCCGAGCGCGCCGCCGTACTCGGCGGAGATGCCGCTGGTCTTGACCTGCACTTCCTGCAGGTACTCGAACACGGTGTTCTGCCGCGACTGGCCGTTGATCAAGCGAGTTGGTGGTGATGCCGTCGACGGTGAAGCCATTCTCGGCGCCGCTGGCGCCGTTCACCTGGAAGCCGCCTTCGACTTCGCCGGCGTTCACCGACGGCGCGGTCAGCGCGATCGACTGGAACGAGCGCCCTTTCGGCAGCCGGTCGAATTCCTCGGCGCTGACGTTGTGGGCGATGAGCGTGCTGCGGTTGTCGACGAGCGGCGAGGCTTCGGCGGTGACCTGCACCGACTCGGTCACGCCGCCGACCGTCATCTCCGTGTTGACCTCGAAGGTGCGCCCGAGGGCGACGCTGACGTCCGGACGCTCGACTTTCGGTGAAGCCGGCGCAGCTCGAACAGCACCTTGTAGCGTCCGGGATTCAAATCGGACGCGACGAACTGGCCGTTGACGTCGGTGACGAAGTTGCGGCTCTCTCCCGAGGAGAGGCTCGTCACCGTGACCGTCACACCGGGGATCGGGGCAGCCTGTTGATCGGTGACTCGTCCTTGCAGAGAGCCGAAGCGCTCCTGCGCGGTGGCGTGGGCGGTGAACACCAGCGCCAGCACGAGGACGAGCGCGCTGAGACGTGCGTACATTGAATCGCTCCTTATGATGGTCAAATCCCGTTCGCTCGGGGGGAACTGCTGTGGCCGCGATGTAGTGACGAGTGACGTGATGAACGGCGCATCGCGGAATTCCGTGACGAATGGCAGTTCCAATCTGGATGCCATGCGCCGGAGTCGATCTGTGCTGGGTACACGTGCGATTGGCGTGGACATCACACCGGCGCGACACGGCGTGACGGATCGCCGAATCCATTACGTCGAATAGCGTGATGAATGGAGGGCTGAACGATGTGACGTGTGCTGGGATGAAGTGCTCGCGGACCAGCTCAGGGCATTTCCGGCCATTCGATTAGAATCGCGCTTCCTTCCATGAGGGAACTCGAAGAGGTCCTCGCGCTCGTCCTCGCCGCCGTTGTGCTGGCCGCGGCGGCCCGCCGTGTTGGAGCGCCCTATCCGGTCTTCCTGGCGCTCGGCGGGGCGGTTCTCGCGTTCGTTCCCGGCACCCCGTCCTTCATGGTCCCGCCCGAGCTCGCGCTGGCGCTCTTCGTCGCGCCGGTGCTGCTCGACGCCGCCTACGACGCGTCGCTGAGAGATCTGAAGGACAACTGGGCGCCGGTGATCGGGCTGGTCGTCTTCGCGGTCGGCCTGACCACGCTCGCCGTCGCGGTGGTCGCACGCGCGCTGGTGCCGTCGATGCCGTGGGCGCCGGCGATCGCGCTTGGCGCCGTGGTGGCGCCCCCGGATGCCGCCGCCGCGACTGCCGTCCTGCGCCACGTCCGGCCGCCCCATCGGCTGCTGACGATCCTCGAAGGCGAGAGCCTTCTCAACGATGCGACCGCGCTGCTGATCTACCGGCTCGCGGTCAGAGCCGTGGCGATGCAGCGCGTTCTCGGTTGGCGAGGTGGCGCCGGCCTTCCTGCTCGCGGTGGCTGGCAGTCTGGTGGTCGGGCCGGCGCTGGCGTGGGCCTTCCTGCGCATCATCGATCGCGTGCGGCACGTGCCGACCGCGATCATTCTGCAGTTCGTCAGCACGTTCGGCGTGTGGATGCTCGCCGATCGGATCGGGCTGTCGGGGGTGCTGACGATGGTCTGCTACGCGATGACCGTGGCGCGGACGGCCCCCGAGAGTACGCCGGCGCGGATCCGCATTCCGTCCTACGCGGTGTGGGAGACGGTCGTCTTCGTCCTCAACATCCTCGCCTTCATCTTCATCGGCCTGCAGATCCGGCCGATCCTGGAGAACCTCGAGCCCGCGGTTCGCGGGCAATACTTCGCGGTCGCCGGCGCGGTGCTGCTCACCGTGATCCTGGTGCGTCTCGCCTGGCACATGTCGTTCAATGCCGTCATCAGATGGCGGGATCGCCGGCACGGGTTCAACCCGCCGCGGCCGATGCTGCGGCCGACCGTGGGCAGCGGGCTGGTGATCTCGTGGGCGGGCATGCGCGGCATCGTGACGCTGGCGGCCGCTCTGGCGCTGCCGTCGGGGTTTCCGTTTCGCGACCTGATCCTGCTGACCGCCTTCTCCGTCGTCCTCGGCACGCTGACGATTCAGGGGCTGACGCTCGCGCCGCTGTTGCGCGCGCTCGATCTGCAGGACAACGATCCGGTTGGCCGTGAGCTCGGCGCCGCGCGCGAACGCGCCCTGCGCGCCGGACTGGCGAGCATCGGACAGGAGCAGTCACCAGTGGCGGACGCGGTCAGGGAGGAGTTCAGTGCGCACCTGGCATCCCCGGCGGCGGACGGTGCGGCCGGCGACGCGCAGACGCTCGGCGCACAGCGAAATTCATGGCCGGGCGATTCAGGCGGCCCGTCAGGCCGTGCTCGCCATGCGCACCAGCGACGAGATCGGAGACGACGCGTTTCATCTGATGGAAGAAGAACTGGATTGGCTGGAAATGGCCGACAGGAGGGATGAATTCTCATGACGATCAGAGGACGATTGCTGATGGCCGCGGCAGCCTTGGTGCTGCTCACTGCCGGCGCCGCGGGGGTCGTGGCGGTGCGGGCGCAGGCCCCTGCCGCGCAGACCGCGTCGCAGGCGGAACGTACGGTCTGGTATTTCTATCGAGTGAAGTGGGGCTTCCAGGACGAGTTCGTCGATCCTGTTCCGGAAGAACCACTATCCCGTGCTGCAGGCGCAGGTGAAGAGCGGCCGCATGACCTCGGTGCGCACGTTCGTGCCGACCTATCACGGCGACGGGCGCGCCGATTGGACCTTTGCGGTCGCGATCACGTTCAAGGACACCGCCGCGATGAACGCACCGTCAGGCGAAGACGAGATCGTGCGGAAGCTGTTCCCCGATCAGAACACGTTCAGAAAGGAAGAGCAGCGGCGGTTCGAGCTGCTCGACGCGCACTGGGACGTGCCGCTCAACGAGCTGGTGTTGACTCCGGCGGCGCGGTGAGGCGGTCCACGCCCGCAGAGTCTTGTGACTCGTGGCTTCCGGCCTCAGCCGGAAGATGAAGACACCGGCGGTGTCTCGCTTGCGAAACGAGGCCTGACGATGCGCCACAGATAGTCGAATCCGAGGTCGGCCGCCGCTGCCCACCTGGGGTCCTGCCACCAGTCGCGCCACCGCCAGAACTGCCGGAACGTCGGCCACACGGCCGGGCATCCGGTCGGACCTCCGACGGTGGAGACCATCTCGCGCAATTCAGCCAGGACATCGTTCGCGTTGATGTCGTGCTGCAGGGGGATCCTCATGGCTTCAGCCATCTGCGGCGGAACGTGCCAGCGTTCCGCCTGCGCCACCATCAGCAGGTCGGCTGCCGACGAGTGGGCCCACATTCGTTCCTTCGCGTCCATGTTCTCGAGCGCCAGCCGGATGGAACTCCAGGCCTTGACCCAGTAGTCGTCTGGTTCGTCGGAAGGCTCGGTCGACTTCGGCGCCTCCCGCAGGACCGAACGCAGCACGACGAACTGAGCCAGAACCCAGTGGTCGACCTTGAGCCCTTGTTGGAGTCCTTCCGAGTAGTCCTCGAGGACGCGCCGCAGTGTCGATCGCCAGTCGCCCCGTCCGGTCAGGAACTCGACTTCCGCCAGCCGTTTCCGGGTCGCGGCCAGCATGCCCCAGTAGTCGTCCCGCAGGATGCGGGTGCCGGTCGTGTGCTGCCCGCTGACGGACATGATCTCGGCCTTCATGTATTCGAGATCCGAGAGTGCCTCCTTGACCGCCAGCAGCATGTCCTGCGGCTCCGGCTTCAGTTTGTCCGCCATCACGATCCTCCCTCGAGGAGCCGGGCGACGACGGCGCGATCGACGAGGATGAACGCGCGATTGCGCCGCTTGTAGATGGCGCGCTGCCGGAAGTTGTCCACCTGGACATCGAAGTCGGTCGGGAACGATGCATAGGCCACGAGCGTGGCCCAGTCATGGCGGTCGCCGAATCGTATCGCCAGATGCTGCCGGACACGGTGCAGAGCAATCCGCGGATCGGTGCCCTGAAGGAGTTCGTCGTACAAGTCCTCGGCCAGCACGACCGACCCGAGGACGGTCAGCGGGAACTGCGACGCAACCACCCACGGCACCCCCATGTGATGAAGCTGGTGTGCGATGCTGCCACCCGGGGTGATGACGGCTGTCTGATTGGCGCTCTCGCACGAGGCGAGGCTGACCAGCACCGGATCGGAGGCGCCTTTCCGGCTCCTCGATGGCAGCAGCGCGTGCGCCAGCTGCTCGCCGGTCGCGACGACCCGCTTGCCCGGATTGTCGGGCGAATGCAGCCGCAGACCGAACCGCACGTCGTTGCCCGAGTCGATCGGCGCCCCGTGGGCCAGGATGTGCACGTGCGTGTAGTCCTGCTCGAGGCAACGCTCGCGGATCTTCTCGACCGACGCCTGCTCGATGACGTCGATCGGGTACGCCGGCGGGCTCCAGGCCTTGGTGTCCTGGTACGCCCACGGTTCGAGGGCCCTTCTCAGCGCCAGCAGGTGTGCCTCGACCGTGTTGGTCGGGAAATCGCGGTCGTCCGCCGTTGCGAACAGGATCCGGGGAACCCGATCCCACTGGAACCGCCGGCGGCTGGAGCCTCGGACTTCCCGGGTCATCGACACCGCCATTCGCGGCTGGAGCAACATCGGAAGCCCCGCGCCCGGAAGGCCCACAGGTACGTGCGCGACCTCCCAGGGGACGAGGCCGAGCTCATTTCCGGCGAGTCACCAGCCGGAAATGAACGACCCCTCCATCCAGTGGCAGCTCGAGACTGCTGATTTCTGCACCGAAGGCGGGAATCGATCCCAGCAGGCCGCCAAGCTCCCGCGCGAGCCGGCTCATCTCCGACTGACGCAGCTGTTCGGGGTCGCGACCGGTGCCGAGACCATACCGAAGAACGAGCAGGCGGCTGGTGAGATCGCCGTGTTCGAAAGGGAGTCGCAAGGTATGCGGCGCGGCGCCTCCGCACAGCGCCAGGTAGTCGGTGATTGGAGACACGAGCTGGTTATGGGGCGGACCGCCGCGCAGGAGCTCGAGCAGGATTTGCGGGCAGTGGGTCATCGCCAGTCGAGAACCGACGTGCCGCGGTCCACCGATTCTTCGTGAATGACCTGGCCGCGTTGAGTGACCCGTACCGAGCTCAGCGACCATGCCGTTCGGCTGCCTGACCACATGTGCGGCCGCGGTGGCGTCGAGCACCAGCGGCAGGACGGCACCCTCGACGGTGATGTGGGCCGAGTCGAGCTCCGCCAGGTCCCGGGCGTTCAGCGCCTCGTGAACGGGTCGAAAGGCCTCGGCGGTCGCCAGAAACTCGTTCCGCAGTCCGATCACGCGGGCCCAGCTGCCGGCGTTGAGGTAGACGAGATCCCGTTCGCGGGCCGTGATCCACCGTGGGAGATGGGTGTGACCAGTGATCACCACGTCGATTCCAGGGCCCAGCTGGGACAGGATGCCGTTGCAGACCGAGTCACGGTCCTCCAGCATGAAGCTCCGGTCGGTCCCGACCCAGTCACGCAGGGCATCGCGCAGAGTATCGGCCGGATCCCGTCCGGTGAGGCGATCCCACACGACCCTCGGATACCCGAGCGTCCCGCGATCATCAGAGACGAGATCCGCGGGACGTTTCCCCTGCTCCTGAAGCCCGCTGACCCGCGCCTGCAGCGCCGCACTCGGGACGTCGCCGAACTGAAAGGCCGCCCGCGATGCTTCCCCGAGGAGCCGAAGCACCTCCGGCTCCTCGGCCGTGACGACCTCACGGCCCGGTCCCAGGACCACGTGAGGGCCCGCGTGGGCCCACGCCGCGTCGGCGAATGCCGGAAGCGCGTCGAACAGAGACCAGAGCTCCCTGGGCGCCAGAACCGTGAGGGCCTTCACCGCCGCTCTGGTCTCCGGTTTGAGGAGATCGATGAACGGATAGTTCTCCTTGATCGCATTCATCGCATCGATCACGAGCTTCGTGCCGGCGTTGGGCACCCACGCCCGGGCATTGAATGGCTGACCGAGGGCCCGTGCGTGCGCTGCCTTCCTCAGCGCCTCGTGGTCGACGCGGTTCCATGGATCGGCCTCGTTCCCATGGGTGACGAAGACCGTCCAGTCCTCGACCTGGCATCGAAATCCTGCGCCGCTGGTGGAGAACCGGACCCGGCCGCGCGCGGCGCTGGTCGGCGCGATCCTGGTCAGGATCTGTTCCTGCGTCTCGGGCAGCGCGATCTCGAGATCGTGGTTGCCGATCAGGATGACGAGCTCGTGACCGTCTTCCTGGAGAAACGCCTGAAGCCCGTCGAACACCGGCAGGAAGGAAGGGTCGGTCATCACCATGTCGACGATGGCCGTCGCGCCGTCAATCGCGATGTAGGAGTTGGTCCCGGTCAGGTAGGGCAGGGAATCGAACAGATCCCCGGCAATCACCAGCCCCAGCGGCCCTGGCTTTGCCGCGAGGCGCTCGACGAACGTCTTCAGCCGCTTGCCGTGGCAGAAGATCTGATTCTTCGGGGAGATGCCGCCAAGATGGAGATCCGAGATCGAATAGAGCTCGCTATAGCGCGGAACGCATTCACCCATTGATATGTCCAGGAGCTTTGCGGGAGACCGCCGCAGTATTCACAATCTCAATGGTCTGTCAAGGATGGCCGGGCGGCGGCGGCGTAGCGCGCGACGAGGGCCAGCAGCGGGTCGAGCGCAAACGGCTTCTCGACGATCTCGACGTCCGACAGTGTATGAACACCGTCGGTCAGCGTGTTGGCGGCGGTCAGGATCACGATCGGAATGGCACTGAGCGTCACGCTCGCGAGCTGCGCGGCGCGGAACTCCCACCCCGACATGCCGGCCATCATCAGGTCGAGCAGGATGAGAAACGGAGGCGCACCGGTTTCTAGCGCGTCGAGGGCCTTGCGGGCGTCCCCGAACGCGGCGACCTCGTAGCCCTGCGCCGACATGATGAAGGCGAGGGCGTTCCTCAGATCGTCATCGTCGTCGATGATCATCAACGACAGGCCGGTCGGGTTGATCAACGCGGCAGCTCCACGGTAAACGTCGAGCCCTCTTCGACGCGGCTTTTCAGGCTGATGCGGCCCGCGCTGGCGTGCACGATCTGCTGGACGATCCACAGGCCCAGGCCGAGTCCCGGATGGTACCTGGCGGTGGTCGCGCGCGCGAACGGACCGAAGACCTTGCCGTGTTCGTCCTCCGGGATCCCGGCACCGTGATCGCGGATCACGAGCAGCGCCCGCGACGCCTCGCCGCGAAGCGGAGATCTCGATCGGCCGTCCTTCGCCGTACTTGAGCGCATTCGACAGCAGGTTGGTGACGACCTGATCGATACGGGTGGCATCCCAGGCGCCGGGAACAGGGTCCGGGGCGTCGACCGTGACCGTGACGTTCCGCCGCCGGATTTCCAGTTCGAAGCGATCGAGGACTTCACGCACCAGGTCGCGCAGATCGACCGGAACCGGCACCAGTTCGAGGCCGCCGCCGGTGATACGGGAAACGTCCAGCATCTGACCGACGAGCGTGGTCAGCCGTTCGACCTGCCGTTTCAGGAGGGCGAGCTGCTGGTTGTGAATCGGCGCCGCTTCGGGCGGGTTCGACAGTGCCGGCGTCAGCGTCGCCAGCAGATGGTCGACGAGCAGCGCCAGGGTCGCGAGCGGCGTCCGCAACTCGTGGGCGGCGATCGCGAGGAACTGGTCGCGTGCCTCGATCGCCTGCTTCCGATCCTCGAGCAGCCGCGCCCGTTCCTCCGCGATGCCCCGGAGCATCGTTTCGGCGGCAGTTCGCTGCTCGGCTGGCGTAGCTCAGGTCCTCGTGCAGCACGAGCAGGCCGAGCAGGACCTCGCGCATGTCCGGATCGGCCTCGGCAACGATGATGTCGTCGGTGATGGTGCAGCGGCCGGCACCGATGTCCGCCAGGTGCCTCAGGATGCGATCGGTCGGGTCGCTACCGGCCCATGGCACGCCCGGCCTCCTCGATTGCCTCGGCGCGTGTCACGTGTACGCCCACACTGGTCAGCCCCATGCCATACGCAAACAGTCGCGCCATCGCGCGCATGAGCAGGTTGCCCCCGACCACGATCGCGACATGCGCGACCCGCGGGCTGACGCGGAGCACGCGTTCCTTGAGCGCGGCGCGCGTTTCCGCGTCGGGGCGCCTCGCCTCGCTCAGATCCACGACATAGGAGAATCGGTTCCAGCCGCCGGCGAGGCTCTCGAGCCGATCGAACATCACGTTGATCGAGAACGGCGACTGGACCGGCATCTCGCGCATGAGCAGTACCCGCTCGTCGATGCACGAGACGCGGTCCGCAATCGCTTCGCTCTCCTCGCGGGTCGAATCGGGGCCGTAGGCGCGCTGCTCCAGATCCACGTTGTGTCGGTTGACACGCATCATACCCGAGCTCAACGACTCAATCGCCGCAGCTGCGCTGGTTTCTGCCCGTTCGTCCTACTTCACCGACATCCGCGCTGCGTGGGATCGATGTCGCATGGCTGACCTCCTCTGACCGAACGTCGTAAGTAGGGAGGCGGGAATGATTCAGGTCCCTGCGTGCAAGATCAACTGAATTTCGCCCGGGCCGGACCTGGCGTCAGACCAGCCGAGGTTGCTTCACTCGGTCCTCCATCCGCTAGCACGCCTGCTGGCTTGGGGGGGCCCAGACGTGCCGATGGATGGCGGGGGGACCTGTGGCTCCTGGTCCCGACGGCAGCGGCGGCCGGGATTCCGGTTCCTCCGTGCGAGGACGCACCATTCCCAGCTTCCGCATCTTCGATCTGAGGGTGCTCGGGTGCAGTCCGAGGACCTGCGCGGCTCCGGCGAGGCCTTCGATTCGCCACCGGGTGTGCTCGAGCACGAGCTTCAGGTGATCGCGTTCGGCGTCGATCATCGGCCGAACCTGACCGGCCTCCGACCGCGGCGTGTCGATCGTCTCGACGCTTTCGGCCGCGAAGTTGCTCAGATCGAGGACGCCGTCGCGCGAGAGGATGATGGCCTGCTGCAGCACGTTCTCCAGTTCGCGGACGTTGCCCGGCCAGGGATGCCGCTCCAGTGCCTGGAGGAAACCGGCGGCGATGCGTCCGACGGGTCGTCCGAGCTTTCGCCCCAGACGCTCCGACAGGTGGCGAACCAGCGCCGGAAGATCGTCACGCCGCTGTCGAAGCGCCGGCAGCGTGATCGGGAACACGTTGATCCGGTAGTACAAGTCGCGGCGGAACCGGCCGGCGCGCACGTCATCGGCGAGGTCTCGATTCGTGGCGGCGACGATGCGCACGTCGACACGGACCGGATGCGGGCTGCCAAGCCGTTCGACGACGCCTTCCTGGAGCACGCGCAGCAGCTTCGGCTGGAGCTCCAGCGGCAGCTCTCCGATCTCGTCGAGAAAGATCGTGCCGCCGGTGGCCACCTCGAATCGTCCCGCCTGCGACGCGTGCGCGCCGGTGAACGCCCCGCGTTCGTGCCCGAAGAGCTCGCTCTCGATCAGTGTCGCCGGGAGCGCGCCGCAGTCGACCACGACGAAGCGCCGGTGGCGCCGCGGGCTGTGGCGATGAATCGGCACGGGCGACCAGCGCCTTGCCGGTGCCGGTCTCGCCAAGCAGGAGCACCGTCGCCGCGGTCGGAGCGACTTGCTCGACCTGGTGCATGACCGACTTGAGCCCGGCGCTCGTGCCCACGATCGCCGCGTCCGCCCCGGACTCATCGATGCAGGGAATGTCAGCGCGCTGGTCAGGAAAAGCGATTGCTAAGTCGTGTTTCATACGGCCTGCCACGAGATCCGTGCTGAACCGAGGGTCCCGCCGTGCAGCTCCTCGAAAAAGCCACTGCGGGATGGTCAGACGATACCAGCGGGGGCGCGGCGGGTCATCGTGGGAAACCACTACAGGCACACGTAAAAAGTACGAGTCTCGGGCAAGAAAAATTACCGGGGGAGAGGACTCAATCCCAAAGAGGGACTCGGGTGACGTGCGGAGCAAGCCGTCCTCATGACCGCTGGCCCTACGCTCGGCGGCCGTCAAGCGCGCCGGGTCAGTGCGTCATCGTGTAGAGCATGACGTTGATCCCCACGGCGTAGGAGTCCACCGAGAACTGGCGGAAGTAGCGCGGGTCCACGCCTTCGCGCTCCCAGCCGTCCGCGATGTCGGTGTTGTGCGTGGACAGGACCATCAGGCGGCCATGTGCGTCGGAGACTCCGCGCACATGCACCTCCGCGCTGTCGGCGCCCTGTTCGGAGGTATCGCCGCCGCTGCCCAACCAGTAATTGATGGCCGGGATCTGCGGCACCTTCGGCAGCTCGAAGAAGGTGCGGTACATCGGATGGGTGGGAGGCAGGTCGACGAACCGATACTGCGGCTCGGGCAGGACCTTGCTCATCTCGCTCTCGAAGTTCTGCCAGGCGAACGTCCCCCAGGAGTCGTCCGACCAGATGAAGCCGCCCTTCAGCAGGTACTCCCGCAGCCGTACCGCATCCTCGTCGCTGAACCACAACGATTCGGCCTGCCACAGCATCACGAACGGACACTGAAACAGGCGTCGTCGGTGGGGCGACGATCAGGGGACGCACTTCGCCCGCCGGCGGTCCTGCTGACGGCGGTCTTGGTCAGCTCCGAGAGCCGCGTGCTGAAGTTGTAGTCCGCATCGGGATAGTCGGTGGTCCAGGCCCGGCCGCGGTAGGCGAGCCGGCAGAAATGCCAGGCGCCGTCGAAGCTGTCGCTCGGTCGCGGGGGGCGGCAGCGGGAAGCGCTGCCGGCCGCCGCCGAACTGCCTGAACTGCTGGCCGTACGCCGTCATCGCGCCGAGCACGGCTGCCAGGATCACGCACGCCAATCCGGTTCTGCGGTGGATCACGGGGCCAATCCGTTCCCCAGAGTCTAGGAGGGGGACCGGTCCGGACGCAAGAACCGAATCTCCGCGCCAAGTCAGTCGGGCTGGCGGTTCCGTCCGTATCTGAGGTACAAGCTGTCACCACACGTCCCCTCGAACCGGCCATGCTAATGCTGAGTCACAGGAACGAGACCTTGACCTACTCGGCGGCGCGGTCGCTGCTGGTCGTGGTCTGTCTCGCTGGGCGCGGCGGCGTGCGGAAATCGGGAGCTCCTGGCCGATCGCGAGCGCTGGCTGCCGCGCCCCCCGAGCTGGTGGGCAAGCTCCGCGCGGATCCTTACAACTACTTCCGGTTCGTCAACCACGAGTGGACGTCCGGGTCTGCGACACTTCGCCGGCGATCTCGCCGGTCAGCCGACCGTCCAGCTCCATGGTGATGCGCACCTGCAACAGTACGCCTTCACCAAGAGCGCCTGGGGTCGACGATTTCGACGATTCCACCCGGGGACCGGCGCTGGTCGACATCATCAGGTTCCTGGGTCGATCGATCTGGTGGTCCGGCGGCGTGGATGGACGAGCGATCGGGAGCTGCTCTTCGATCGGTTCGTGGCCGGCTACCGGCAGGGACTCTCCGATCCGCTGCATCGACCGTCCAGGCCAGGGCTCGTCGATCGGCTGCAGCTGCAGCAGGCGACACCGACCAATGAGGCGTTCCTCGCGTGGGCAGAAACACAAACGGAACCGATGTCCGCGAGAGTCACGAGTGCCGTGACCCCGCGATGTCGGTGTTCGCCGACATCGTGCAGCAGCAGCGACCCGACCTGCCGGATGCCGACTTCCGCATCGCACGGGCGGGATGGCCCCGCCTCGGTATCGGGCAGCGAAGCCAAGAAGATCCTGATCAGGGTCGACGGGCCGTCGCTCAGCCCGAAGACGACGTGCTGCTGGAGGCGAAAGCGGTCCGCACGCTGGCACATCTCCGCTGCCTCAAGGCGCCCCGGGTCCGGGCCACGTTCAGGGTCATCACCGGAAACCAGCAGCTCGGCCGCCTGAAGCACGACATCCTCGTGGCCGGCCCGGAGGTGCCGATCCCGGAGCTGACCGCCGAGGGCCGGATTCTCAGCGACTGGTGGATCGCAGCTGGGAACCCTCTTATCGCGAGGTCGGCCTGGACGGCTTCCAGTCGATCGAGGAGCTCGCCACGATCGTCTACGATCAGGCGCGCAACTGGGCGCCGGAAGCGTTCACTTCCCGGGAAGCAGTGGATGCCGCCCTGCAGCAGCAGTCGCTGGCGTCGCTCGGTGCCATCGAGGGGCGCGTTCGGGGGAGGCGGTCAACCTCGTGGAGCAGATGCTGCGAGCCTGGGATCAGATCCAGTGACTCAGGGCTTCCGCGCGCGAAAAATCCTCGAACATCCCGGGAGCCCGGCGCCGTAGTCCATCCAGTGCCGGCTGGAGGTGTAGTCCTTCACCCTTCGACCCAGTTGCAGTTGAGTTGATGGACGGCCGCGTCGATGCCGTACCGCTGGAGCCAGCCGTCCCCGAGTGTGCCGCTGTTGCGGAACTCGGCGTTGGTGGGGCCTTCGGTGAACCAGGTGTGTTCCGGAGCAGCTCCTCGAAGATCGCCATTCGCGCGAGATGACGATCGAGCTCCGGACCGGCGGCCGGCCGATGTGGAGGCGCCCGTCCCCGTCGTTGTGCAGCTCGAGCGCCAGGTGAGGCCGTCCGCCCGCGCGATCCCGGCTTCCAGCCATGTCTCGAGCGCCGCGTTCTCGGGGGCGAGCTCGGCATTGGCCGGCTTGTCCCAGTCGCGATTGAGGTCCTTGCCGCGCAGGTTGAATCGCGTGCCGCCTCGCGCCACGCCATCCTTGTTGGCCATCGGCAGGACGCTGACGCTGTACACACGCAGAACCGCCGGCATCGTCGTCGTCTTTCAGCAGCGCTCGATCAGCCCCTGCGCGACCCAGTTGCTTCCTGATTCCCACGGGTGGGCCCGCGCGCGGACGAACACGCGATAGGTGCGTCGGGGCTGCCGACCCGCACGATCTCCAGATGCGGCCGGCCACCGTCCTCCCGATCTTCGTGACCTGGACGAGGCGGCTCCGCCGGATCGCCCCGGGAAGCGATGAGGTCAAGAGCCGATACGGCCCGATCCGCGCCACGTAGAGCAGCTCGCGTCCCCACTCCACGTTGGAGCTGGACGCGATTCCCCGGAACTCTCGTGCCGGGACGACTTCCACGCCTTCCCCGTCGTCGCGAAATGAGCAGATGCTCTTCAGCTCGCCTGAGACGGCGCCCGGCCGGCCGTTCTAGATGTTGTCGAGATTCAGAAATACGAGTGTCAGCATTGTGGCTGCTCGGGCTTCTTCCCTAGCTGGAAGTGCCAGTGCCCGGCAGCGCGATTGGGCGAGTCTCGTTCGTAATCGTAGAGCAGGTCGATCTGCACGGTGCTGTCGGGGTCAACTAAGTTGAGCCACTGCAGCGGTGAAGCGTTCTCGAAGCCCGTGTTGATGAACTCCAGGCCCGTCCCTTCGCCGGGGTCCGGCCGCTTGCTGGCCTCCAGCCCGGAGGACCGTCGTCGCTGACAGGGCGAGGAGCAGGAGGACGACGGCCGGCAAATCTGCCGGCCCACCGGCGCGAGCTGCCATCAATCATCCGCCTATCGTCCTGTTGGCGTCGGGCCAAAAGCAACTGGCCCGGAGCAGTTGGTAAACTGAGGCCGAAACTCGACCACGATGCCGCGTGCACTTCCGTACGACCCTGAGCTGGGCCTTGCTGGCCTCAACCTTCTGCCTCTGCGCCGCCGGAAGCAGCAACCAGCAGGTCTTTCGTGGCGGAAGCGATGCCGTTCGGGTCTTCGTGACCGTCACGGATCGGGACGGGCGCCTCGTCACGACGCTGGCCCGCGACAACTTCGAGGTGCGAGACGACGGAAAGCCGCAGCCGCTCACGCAATACGACAGCAGCCCGCAGCCCATCCGCCTGATCGTGATGCTGGACGTCTCCGGCAGCATGGAGGGCAATCTGCCGCTGCTGCGTGACGCGGGCAGCGCAGCTGTTTTCGCGGCTGCTCCCCGACGATCTCGCGCGCGTGGGCGTGTTCGGAAACGAGGTCAGGATCAGCCCGTCGTTCACGCGCAACGCCGACGAGCTCCTGGCGGCGTTGCCCACGACGATCGCGCCGGACGCGAGCACACCGCTCTGGCGCGCCCTGGACGAGGCGCTCGGCGGCTTTGGCGGCAGCGACGACCTCTCGCAAGGTGATTCTCGTGTTGAGCGACGGGAAGGACAGCGGTCCGACCGGGCTTCCGCCAGCGACCGGGGAGCCAGGCCGGCGTGATCGACCGGGCCCGGCTCGAGGACGTGATGATCTACGCGATCGGGCTGCGCAGTCGCCGAACGCGGCCGCGCGACGCCGGGCATCGGACCGGGCGGCCTTCAGGCCATGCTGCTGTCCGACCTGCCCGACCCTGGCCTGGCGCGCGTCGCTGAGGAGACCGGCGGAGGCTACATCGAGATCCGCCCCGGCCAGGATCTCGGTGCGGCCTTCGCCAGCGTCGCCGATGAGCTCCACACGCAGTATCTGCTCGGCTTCGCGCCGCCCCGCCGCGACGGCAAGACCCACGAGATCGACGTACAGGATCGATAAGGGTGGGTTGAAGCCGCGTGCCCGGAAGAGCTACGTCGCTCCACAGCCGGAGAGCGGACGCGAGCCAGATGCCGCCCTAGTCCGGTGACGGAACGACGGACGCCGCCTCGAGTGTCTGCTTGATGGCCGCACTCCCTTGCTCCATGAGGCCCTCGACGAGGGGTGTCAGTTCGTCCGGCAACAGGTCGGTTGTCCAGATCACCCGCGACCCGGAGTCTCCGTATCTGATGACTTCAAACTACGTGTTATTGTGTGTGGTGCGCGCAAGCTAAATCTACGGCATAGGCCAGACCGCGCGCGCGATCGTCAACCTCGACGATCCGCTCATGCACGACCGTGCCACCCGCGAAGGCGACAAGCCGGGAATCTCCGTCGAGCCGGGTGTCGCGGACCAACCCCTGCGCGAGACGCGCATGCACCGCCGACATCGCGGGCGGCTCCCAGACGTGCTCGGCAGGGGCGTCGACCGCGGACTCCTTTCGGATGGAAGCCATGGTTCGTCTCCGGGCAGCCGCTTGATCAGCTGAACCTGACCCGCGTGATAAATCGCGTGGCATGTGATCCCAAGCACCAGGTTGAATCGTTCGGCGTCCGCCAGCGGCGACCACGTCGCCCCCGTCCACGTCGGCCACAGCGCCCCGAGCCTTCGCCGCTCCCTCTCAACGGTGTCGACAATCTCCGCCCATGACAACGCTGTCTCGTCCGCCAGATCGAACCAGTCGTCGCCTTCCCGGACAAACGGTTCCGCCGCGACGCCCGGATAGCTGCGCGCGGACGGCGCGCGTGCAGTGGGCGTGGTGCAGCGCGATCTCCGCGATGTTGTGGCGTCCGGCGCCGGACGCCAGAATGCCAGGCCCGGTGTCACATCGGCAAGCGCAGCCTTGAGTCGGCGCCGTGCCAGGCACCGGGGCCATATCCTTCCTTCAGTACACGCGACTCGAGTGTTGCGACTGGTGTTCGTGCTCATGGTCCTCCGTGTCAGACTGTTATAGGACGCAGCGGGAGGCACGTCTTGGCAAAAATTGCGCTCGCACTGGAAGAGGCGCTGGCACGTCGCAAGGAACACGGACGCCCGGCCGCGCGACGGCGCGATGATTGCCGAGGCGGGGCTGGACCGTGGCTGACGTGGTGTGCACCTGCGGCCGTCCGATCATCCCTTCGAAGAGCGACATGCCGCTACAGCATTGCCGTGGTGCTGGCCGGCAGCTTTCAGTACAGGTCGCCGATCGGCCGCGCGATGATGACGCCAGGCTCGCTGATGCTCGGCAATCAGGGGCAGTGCTTCGAATGCGGGCACGAACATGGCGAGGGGGATCGCTGCGTGTCGTTCTGGGACGCGCCCGAGTACTTCGAGCGGCTGGCGGCTGATGCCGGAGTGCGCAGGCGTGCGGTTCCCGATGCCGCGTCTGCCGCCGTGCGTCTGCTCTCGCCTCTGGTTGCGAGCGCCGGTCTCGGCGTGACCGGGCCGCCGACGTCTCCTGGGAGGGCTCGGCGGCAAGTCGCCGCCCGCGCATGCGATCGGCGCGGGGCGCGATCGTCTTCGGCCCTGCCGTGAATGCCGAGGCGCGGGTGACCCGAACGGTCCGAATCATCGATGGCAATCCGACACGAGCACCTGACGCTGGAAACGCTGGCGCGAGAGGCCGGCCTCAGCCCATACCATTTCCTGCGCACCTTCGAGCGTTCGACGGGCGTCACGCCGCACCAGTACGTTCTGCGCGCCCGGCTGCGGGAGGCCGCGATCGGCTGGCGGACGCGCCGAAACGATCACCGACGTCGCGTTCGACTGCGGCTTCGGCGACGTCTCAACTTCAATCGGGCGTTCCGCGCAGAGTTCGGCGTGAGCCCAGCCCCTTCCGTCGGAACATGCGTTTGCCGGAGCAGCGTGAACTCCGCGGCGCATCGGGCATGCGAGATTCGCAACTAACAGGTTGCATATTAATGCGCGGGTGGCCGTATCATGCAACCAGGAGGTTGCATAATCGCCGCCGAACTGAGCCGCATCGACCGGAGCGATCGAGATCGAGGCGCCGCCCGAGACGGGTCTGGCGAGCGCTGACCGTGCCGAGGAGCTGTCGGCCTGGTTCCAGGTGCGGATCGACGGCGAGATCGCGCCCGGCAGCGAAGTCTGGATGACGTCGATGCACCCCGAGCACGCCGGCCAGCGGTTCCGCGTCCGGTTCGTGGAGCTGGTGCCGCCGCGCCGCTTCGTGTGGCGATGGCATCCGGGCGAGATCGATCCCGCCGGTCGACTACTTGCGCGAGCCGCAGACGACGGTGACCTTCACGCTCGAGCCGCGGCAGGAGGCACGCGGCTGAGCATGTCGGAGACCGGCTTCGACGAAATCTCGCTCGCCCGCCGGGCCAAGGCCCACGAGGACAACAGCCAGGGCTGGACCGAAGTGCTCGGCTGGCTGCAGGCCCATGTCGAAGCGACGCGTTGACCGGATCGGTCGCCGGCGCCGCGCTGCTGTTCGCGGCGCTCGGCGACCGACCCGGATCGCCCTCCTCCAGCGACTCTCCGGGACGGGCCGGCGTCGATTCGGTGCTCGCCGAGATTTCCACAGCACGCGGCAGGGCGTAACCAAGCACCTGCACGTGCTCGCCGCCGCCGGAATCATCGACGGCGAGCGTCGCGGCCGCGAGCACGTCTGGGCGATCAATCCGGCTCGCCTGGCCGAGGCCAGCGGCATCTCGACGTCATCGCCCGAGGCTGGGACGACGCCCTGGCGCGGCTGAAGGTTCATCTGGATGGGTGAAAGAGTCGCCGACGGCCCGCGTTACGCCGCCGGTAACCCCCTTTCGCGCGAAGTAAACGCTGCTCGGCACCTGCGCGACTTCCCGCCTGATTTCTTCGCTGCGGCAAGTGGTATTGCCGTTGCACGGTTTGACTGGTTCACCGAACGTTCAAACGTCCTTCAGGATCTCGTTACATCCTCAGGCGTGTCGCTGCCGGACCCTGGTCCGGCTGAACGTTAGTCAACGAGGAGGTCAGGGATGAAGAGAATCATCATCGTGGGGGGCGCAGTCATCGCAGTTGCCGCAAGCGGCTTCGCGTTCTCGGATGGGGGCAGTGGGAAGTTCAGCGAGTTCCTCACCGGGCTCAAGGAGGCGCCGGCGATCGTTTCCACCGGGGCAACCGGCACGTTCGAAGCGTCGATTAGCAAAGACGGATCCGCAATCGACTACGTCCTGACCTTCCAGAATCTCGAGAGCGACGTTCGCCAGGCTCACATCCACATCGGGTATCCACAGAATGCTGGCAATATCGTTCTGTGGCTGTGCGACTCCGCGCCGCCCCTGCCGCAGGTTTCACCCGTCGCATCGACCCCTCTATGTGTACAGAACGACCCGAACGACTTCCGTAATGGGAGGGTTACCGGGACGCTCACCAAGGCCGACGTCATCGCCCTGACTGCGAACGGCATCGCTGGTCCGGCCGACTGGAACGAGGTGGTGGCGTTGGTTCGCGATGGCAGGACCTACGCGAACGTGCACACCGCGACCATCGGCGCCGGCGAGATCCGCAGCCAGATCGATAACGGCGATGACGCCGACGGCGAGCACGGCCATCAGCAAGGCGGGCACTGAGCCGCAGGACTGACGCTGTGGCGACAGGCAGCCTCCGGGAGCCTGTCGCCCCAGTTCCTGACGCGACCCGGCTCATCCTCTACCACTTCTGGAAGTCCGCGGTCACGAACTCCGCGGCGGTCTCCGCCGCTCGAATCAGCCACTTGTTGCCGCGGTGGTCGAGATCGTTCCTGATCGCCTTGCTGACGTCCGGGTACCCAGATGGACGTTCGCGAGCTCGTATCCCATGGCTTCCAGCATCGCCGGCTCGACCAAGGTCGTCGGGATGTTCCTGGACTTCGATCTTGCGGGCGTTGGGTGACAGCCGTCGCACGACCAGGTATGCTGCATCTGATACCAGGGATCGGGGGCGCGGAACCGGCCGGCGGCGAGGAGAGCGCCCGGCCGCGCGTGCGCGCGCGGTTGTCGGTGCACGAGCGACCAGGCCGACAGCACGATCGCCTTGGCCTCTCGAACGAATCGTCCGCCCCGCCAGATCCCCAACGCACCCAGCGTGGCCGGCCCAGGCTGCCGGGACCGGCCGCACGACGGGCGAATTTCTCGTAGGTCACACCCTCCTCGGTAACCCCGGCTCTCAGCGGCTTGCGGTAGCGATCGCTAATGCGGTTGTCCTCCACCAGCTTGTCCATCTTCTTCCAGAAGCGGCGCCGCTCGCGCTCTTCCACGGCGAACAACCGCCGCAGCCACATGTGCTGTTCATCGATGGTGAACGGACGGGGAGTGGCCAGTCCGGCGCGGTATCCGGCCAGGATGTCCGCACAAATCCCTTTGCGCGCCCTGCGCTTCGCGGGGCGCGACAGGAGGGCGCTGGCGGCGAGCCGGACCACGTCGACCGTGTAGGGCATGTCGGCGGCCTCGTCGACATCGTTGATGCCCCACACCAGCCGGCCCTCACGATCCCGCCAGACGCCGTAGTTCAAGAGGTGGCTATCAACGATGCCGATCACCATCGGGGCCCGGGCGAGATCCTCGCAAATCGTCAGGATGGTCTCGGCCCAGCGCCAGTACGTGGCGCGCAGAAACACGAACGCGCTCTCGCGCATCTTTTCGTGCTTCGTGTCCAGAATCGTCCCGCCAGACCTCATCGAGCTGGCCGGCCAGCCACCGCTCGTAGTTCTCCAGCGACTCGTTGAACGGCTGAATATCCTTGCGTTGCACGGCCGTCCTCCTGTCCGTCGCCCGATTGGACGTGTGAACCGCGGAGCTATTTGGCGGCGGCCACCTGGCGGATCCATTCCACGAGGCGGCGCTTGTAGGTCGTCCAGTCCGCGCGTCCCTCCCAGTTCTCGAGGCCGTGAGGGGCGCCGTCGAGCGCGATCACCTCATGCCTGGCGCCGACATCCGCAAGGCGTTGCGCGAAGGCCTGGGCCTGCGCCCACAGCCGTTCGCCCGTGCCGTTGATCAGCAGCAGCGGCGGCATGTTCCTGTGCGCCTGGTAGAGCGGTGAGTATCGCCGCAGCAGCGCCCTGGACTCGTCGTCCAGCGTGTTGCGCCTGAACAGACGCACCAGCAGCGACCGCGGTGAGGCGTCGGTGACCATCGGGGAAAGTCGTAGACCCCGTAGAACGAGACCACGCCGGCGAGGCTCGCGTCCTCGGTCGCGATCTGCGTCACCATCTGTCCGCTCGCGGATTCTCCAATCAGAACGATGCGCGAGGGGTCGATGTTGAAGCGTGTATGCGAGCCGCGCACGAACCGAATCGCCTCACGCACGTCCGCGAGCTGGTCTTCATGGGTCGCAGCCGGCGTGAGCCGGTAGTCGATCGAAAACCAGGCGAGCCCCGCGCGCGCCAGCGGCTCGAAGAGGGGCGTGACATAGGTGACCTTGTCACCCGCCTCCCACCCGCCGCCATGAACGACGATGACGGCAGGAACCGGTTGGGCCGCGCGCGGAACGAACGCGTCGAGCTTCAGCTGGCGCGACCTGTCGTAGACGATGTCTTTCAGCAGCGAAGTGCCTTCGTATGGCCGGAACGCGTCGCGGGGAACTGGTGCCAGCGCCGACAGCCAGGCGGTGAGCTCGCGCTTGTAGGCCCACTGGCTCGGCCACCAGTTTTCGCTGCGATGACTGGCGCCCTTCACCTCGACGAGCTGGCAGCGCCCGTTCCCCTTGTCGACATCACGGCAATATCGCTGCGCCCGATCGACTGGCGCCTCGCGGGTCAGCGCTGCCGTGCACGACGAGGAGCGGGCAGCCCGACCGCGCTGGCAGAAGGTGCCGCGCGCGCGAGCAGCCCGCGGTCGACGTCTTTGAGCCCGGGTGCCGCGTGAGATCGTAGAACCCACCGATGAGCACCGCGCCGATGACACCCGCGGGACGCTCGGCGGCAAGGAGCGCCGCGAGATGACCCCCGGAGTCTTCGCCGAGCAGCACGAGGCGATCGGGATCGATGCGAAGCTCGCGGGCCCGGCAGCGGAGGAACGAGAGGGCCACACGGATATCGGCGAGCGAGTCTTCGTACCGCGCCAACCCTCCGAGCCGGTAGTCGAGCGCGAACCAGTTGTAGCCCGCGTGAGTCAGGAGCTCGAGGATCTGTCCGACATGAGCGGCACGGCTGCCCGACGTCCATCCGCCGCCATGAATGACCACTACGGACGGACGAAGACCGGGACCTTGTTGAACGTAGGCGTCGAGGGCCAGGTCGCCTGCGTAGGGAATCTCGCCCTTGACGCCCGGGACGAT
This sequence comes from uncultured Acidobacteriota bacterium, assembly GCA_963836735.1. Lineage (GTDB taxonomy): Bacteria > Acidobacteriota > Vicinamibacteria > Vicinamibacterales > 2-12-FULL-66-21 > JACCXG01. The sequence goes on from CAWIKP010000014.1 coordinate 61,263, forward strand.
GTAGTTGCCGTCGGAATTGCGGACGTCGAGCGCAGGGCACGGTTGCGCGAGTGCCGCAGGCGCAGCGAGTGCGAGTGTGAAAACGATCGAAACGAACGGAATCGACAGCCGGCGGAGCCGCCGGCTGCCGGTGAGCGCAGTTATGGCTGTCGTGCCGCCAGCCCGAACGCGGTCAGGACCTCGTTCGCGGTGAAGTTGCAGTGGCCGTATCGGACCACGGGGATCGGGAAGAACCGGCCGCGGCCGGACAGATCGACCTTCGGCAGGTAGAGCAGCTCGTGCCAGAAGGGAATCAACTCGTCTCCGGTCGTGTGGAGGGTCACGAGCGGGATGCTCAGATTGCCGTTAGTCTCGTACTGAGTCAGCGCGGCCCGCGCAACGGGGGACGCGGTGAAGCGCTGGACCAACAGATTCAGCCGCAGGTCGTTGCTCGATCCGAAATACCAGCGCAGGCGGTTGCCGAACGGATTTCCGCCGAGCTTCATGGCGGCGTCGTTGGCGCCGAGGACGTTGTAAGTGAGCAGGTTGACCGTCGTCTTTGCCGATAGTGGTCGGGTCGGCTGGATCGTAGGCCGCCCGCGAGACTCGCATCAGCTCCCGCGCCGCGGCAGGGTTGGCGGCGAGCGCTTCGGGAATGGTTTTCAAAGCCAATAACGGCCAGGCCGCGATCAGTTCGGGTGGACTGCTGATCGCCGATCCGAGAGGAATGACCCCACGAAAGAAATAGTCGAACAGCACGCGGAAGTCGCCGACCGAATCGAGCTGCGCCCGAAAGCTGCCAATCGGCGCGCAGGCGGCGATCGCGCTGTCGAAGAGCTCAGGCCACCGCTCGGCCAGGAGCGTGGCGACCAGGCCACCTTCGGAAACGCCTGCGACATGGGTGCGCACCGCTGGCGGGGCCGCCGCGACCAGGTCGCGGATGTCATCGACGCCTTCCAGTATGGCGAGTCCGTTCTGGCGGTAGGTCGTCGTCGCAAAGGCGTAGCCGAGACCCAACACGAGCTGAGGAATCAGGGTGCCATCCGGAAGCGCCGAGGTGGTAGAAATTGAGAACCGGGTTGGACGACGGAACATATCCGTGCGCGAACACGACCAGCTCGCCATTCCAGATCTCGGGCGGCGGCATGCAAATGAGCGTGAACGCGCCGCTCGACAGTTGCTGGCGCGCGCAGCCGGGGATCGGCGGGATCGGGGGCTGGGCCAATGCCGCGGCCGGCAGGAGGGTGGCGCCTGCCAGCAGGGCGGCGGCGAGGATTCGTCTGAGCATCTTCATTTGTGACTCCTGTCACGAAGCTGACCGGGAAATGATGCCGCGTGTGCGAGGTCGGGATTATAGCGGAGCTACGTCATCCGCTCGACGTAGGTCTCGACGGTCTGCGGCGTGACGCCAAACCGATCGGCGGACTGTCTTCCATCCCGGGAACGGCGGTGCTTCCGTGGCCGAGTACAGGCCCAGCGTCATCAACCTCGCCGCGACTTCGTTGAAAGGCTTAACGATGGGGGAGCAGCCGCATCGCGGCGGCCGGGACGTGCCGGCGCTTGCCTGACGTCTTGAAGCGGCGCTCGAGCAGCGTCGCGAGGTGGTTCTGGGAGACGTTCGAGGGACCGCCGGCATCGACCGCCTCGTTCACGACTTCCGGGCGCGCGAGAATCTTCACCGCGAACTCGGCGACGTCGTCAACCGCGATGTAGTTGGCGATCCGGTTGCCGTCGCCGAAGATCGTGGCGACGCCCTTCTCACGGATGCCCTTCCCGATGATTTCATCGATCCAGGTGTCCATGAAGGCGGTCGGCCGCAGCATCACGTAGGGCACGCCGCTCCGCCGGATGGCATCCTCGATGTACCACTTGATGCGGAAGATATCGACCGGCGCGTCCTGTGCGACGCCTTTGTACGACACGTAAATCAACCGGCGCACGCCGGTGTTGCGTGCGGCCGCGCAGAGATTCTGATACGCCGACAGGTCGATGCGCGACGGGCTGGTGGGTCCCTTGCCCATGTTGTTGTTGGCGGTGGCGACGATGTGGTCGACGCCGCGGCACGCCTCGGTGAGCTTCGGCACGTCGCGAAGGTCCACCGGCGCGATTTCCGCGCCGGACGCGAGGCGGGACAAGGCATCACGGTTCCGTGCGAGCGCCCGCACCCTGGTGCCGGAGGTGAGCAGTTTGCGAGCGATGACCCGCCGAGCTGACCCGTGGCGCCGACGACGAGCACTCAGGCGATTCGGTCATACGCTCTCCCGATGGCACGCGCAGCATCATATCGCTGTCGGCGGTGAAGCGGCAACCGGCCGTAGCGGAGGGAAGCAGACGATCCGTCCAGCCTAAGGCTGGTACAAATATTGACGTACATGAGGCGAGGCAATGGGCAGGCGGGTGAATGTGCCGATCTCGACGGCGCGCGCGAAGCTGTTTCAGCTGGCGGACCTCGTGCGCTCGTCGGATGAGGATGTCGTCGTCGTGCTCGGCAGCGGGGCGAGCCAGACCGCGTGGCGTTGGTGCGCGAGGCGAGGGCTCGCGATCTCGAGGCCCGCGCGTCCGAGCTCGAAACGGCGCGACCGGCAGCCCTTCAAGCTCCGGGCAGCCTGACTTTTGACTCTCGATGACGCCGGTCTGGACGCGGCGCTCCGCACGATTCGAATGGAGTGGACACGACGCGAGGGGAGGACCCGTGTGGCCCTGCCAACGTTCCCAAAAAGGGGCGGCGTCGCCGCCGGTGAGTGTTGCCGTTACTGATACGCACGCACTGATTGGTACGCGATCGGTCCTTCACGCCGGCTCGGTCGGCAGGCCCGCGCGCTGTTCGATCGTGCCGAACGAGGGCCAGGCGACGATCTTCGGTGCCGGTGCTGGTCCTGGTGGAGATGCCGGAGGCCATCCGGCGCGGCAGTGTCCGGCGCGACCCCGGATTCAGCCGCTGGTCAGCCGCAGTTGCTCGCCTCCGGCGGGTTCGTCGCCGCAGACCTCACCCCGGTCGGTCGTCTTCGAGGCTGAACGACTTATGGCATCCCTGAGCGTGGCGATCGGCTGATCGCTGCCACCGCCGCTGCGTCGGGTATCCGCTCATCACGAACGATTCAGATATTGCCCGGCATGCGGGCGTCAGCACGCTCTGGTAGTTGAAGATCGACTCCCAACCTCTTGGGAGTTGGAAGTTGGAGGTTGGAAGTTTTTACCTCCGGCTTGGCGCTACTGAACTTCCAGGAGCTGGTCCATAATCAACGCGGTTCGCCGGCGGTGTTCGCCGCGATGCGATCCCGAATGTGCCAGAGTATCTGCATGAGGTTCCCGGATGCATCTCAGATCAGTCGCGATAGTGGCGCCGCGACGCTCGCATGCGCTGGCGCGTCGGCGATCGTCGGCGCCCAGACCGCACCTGCCCCGCCCGCCGGCTTCACCGCCCTGTTCAATGGCAAGGATTTGAGCGGCTGGCGCGGACGGCCTGGTGGGGGCGGTGTGTTCAGCCCCTATGTGGAGGCGAAGTTCACGCCGGAAGAGCGCGCGGCGAAGCAGAAGGAATGGAACGCCGACCGGGATCTCCACTGGCGGGTCGACACCGCCAAGGGCGAGATCGTCTCCGACGGCAAGGGCGTGCATCTCGCGACCGAGAAGCCCTATGGCGACTTCGAGTTTCGCGTCGACTGGCTGCTCACGCAGCCGGGCGGGGACTCCGGGATCTACCTTCGCGACTATCCACAGGTGCAACTCTGGGATCCCGCCAATCCCCGCGAGCAGAAGAACGGCGCGGACAAGGGATCGGGCGGGCTGTGGAACAACAACCCGGACAACCCGGGCGATGGCCGCTCGTGAAAGCCGACAATCCCGATCGGCGAGTGGAACACGATGACGATCAAGATGGTCGGGCACTCGCGTGTGGGTCACGCTGAACGGAAAGCCGACCGTCGTCGGTCAGGTGCTCGACAACTTCTTCGATCGACCCAGCCCCGTCTTGCCGACCGGTTCAATCGAGCTGCAGACTCACGGCTCGGAAGTCCGCTTCCGGAACATTTACGTGCGCGAGATTCCAGCCGCCGAGGCGAAGAAGCTGCTCGCGACCGTCGAGGGCGGCGTCAAATAGTCTTTCGGCCAGGGTCAGTCGTCTGGGAGGAGATGCCATGCGTGCTTCGTTGCTCGTCGCTCTGTTCAGCCTGATCGTGCCGGCCGCGCAGCAGCCGCTCAGCCCCGACGCGGAAGGATTCATCCGCAACTGGCTGGTGCTGGCGCCGATCGCGATCGAGGGGGAGTCCGGCGCACCGAAATCGACCGCGACTTCCTCAAGGGCGAGGCGACGATCAAGCCGAAGGCCGGCGACAAGGTGACCGTCGGCGGCAAGGAGCTGACCTGGAAGGCGCACCAGACGTCCGACTACTTCATCGACTTCCTGCAGTCGTTCGGCAAGGAGCGCGGCGAGTACGTCGCCGGCTACGCCGTCGCTTACGTCGTCGCCGACGAGGAGATGAAGGTGACGCTGGCGCTCAGCACGAACGATCAGGGCAAGGCGTGGCTCAACGGCAAGGAGGTCTTCAAGTTCGCCGAGACGCGCGACGCTCGAGAAGGACACCGACCGCGTGGACGTGACGCTCGCAAAGGGCAGAACGTCCTGGTCCTCAAGGTGATCAACGAAGTGAACAACTGGCAGGGCTGCGCCCGATTCCTGAAGGGCGGCGCGCCGGTCACCGTCTTCTCGACGTCCGCGACCGCCATGAACGACAGCCACTGCGTTCCGGCGTTGGCAATCGCACTCACGTCGACGATGCCGGCGACCGGAGCTCCGGCGGCTCTGGCGAGCACGTACGGGCGGTCACCTCGCTTGGTGTCCTCGAAGCGCCAGCCGAAGAGGTCGCCGTAGAAGCGCCTGGCCGCGTGCTCACGTCCCTGGTCATGAGGTCGTGCCAGACGAAGCGGCCCGAGTCCGCGGGATCGGCCGCCGCGGCCGGTGCGTCGGCGAGACCGTGGGCCGCAGCCAGCACGAACACTGCGCTGATCCAAATCGCGACGAGCGGTTTGCGCATCATGAGTTCTTCCACGGTGAAGACGGGTTCGAACGTGGCCGGATGCAATCGTCGAGCCGTGTGAGAATCCGATGTCGTCCCGATGGTCGGGTGGGGAAGCCGACATCTTCAGACCGGGCGAAGCGGCGCATTCTCGAGGACGTCCTGAACAGACCGCCGGCCGACCGTGTGAGAATCCGGCCGACCGTGTGGCTCTCGCGCCGGGGCGCGGCTTCCGGCCGCGACCTTTCGTGGCAGTTCAGTTCAGTCTGGCTGTCCAGGTCGATCGCGACGGGTCAGCGGCGCGCGCCAGTGGACCAGGAAGCGGCGGCCATCCGCACCGGCGGCGAAGTCCCGCCAGCCGAACAGACGGGCCATCCCCGTCAGCAGCGCAAGTCCTCCGTACTTGCTCCCCTCACGCGCGCGATCGTCGCGGCGATCGTTGTCGACTCCGAACACGAGCTCGCGTCGGACCCGGTCACACTGAATCGTGACCTGCGGGACCGAGCCTGCCGCCCCGTGGCGCATGGCGTTCGAGAGGACCTCGGTCAGGAAGAAGCCGAGCCCCCCTCGGACCGGAAGCGTCGTCTCGAATTCGTCCGGCCAGTCGATCGAGATGGCGAACGACGGCTGACTGCCGCCTGATGCGAGCGGACCATTGGCCCACCCGAGACGCGCGCGAAGGTCGGTGTCGCTTCTGACGTCCGCGAAGATCCGTTCGAGCGAGGCGAGTGTCTCCCGCGCCTGGGCCGCGTCCACCACCGAGTCGTGTTCCGGCGGTGGTCCGTCCCAATGATCGAGCAGCCAGGCGATGACGTGGATTCGCCGCTGCAGGTACTCCGCCAGCCAGGGGGTCAGACCGGGGTCAGACGCCGGTCCGACCCCTCCGACGCGGCGGCGAAGCACATCGGCCAGCGAGTCGAGGCCGTGCGACAACAGGCCGGCGAGCCGGCGGCGTTCGTCGGTGTGGGCGGCCGACCGGACGTCGTCGAGCAGCAGCCGCAGGTCCGACTGGGGATCGATTAGAAAGAGGATGGCGAGGCGGTGCCGTTCGTCGGCGGCCAGCGCCTCGATGGGAGCGGTGACGGCGACCGATCGGACGATCGCGAACTGCTCGGAGCTGGCGCCGCCGGTGGCTTCGACGCGAATCGGTACGCCGTACGCGCGGCGTGCCTCGCTGGTGGCGACCTGGGTCCGCTCGTAGTGCGCTCGCGCCCGCGGCTCGGGCGAAACGCGCTCCGCGAACCGTGCACCCCGCCTGATGCCGATCGATTCCGCGACCTGATTCGCCGAGACCACCTCGTCGGTGTTCGGATCGACGACGATGAGCGGCACCTGCATCGTGTTCAACAGATTCTGCTTCTCACCGAGGGCACGAGCCGCGCGATCGGCTTCGCGCTCGGCTTTGCGCCGGTTCACTTCGAAGCCGGTCAGCAGGATCGCCAGCACGACGCCGAGCAGCGCGATCGCGCCACCGGGGAATGCAGGGGCCACGCTCGGAAAAAACGCGAGCAGCCATGCGCTCTCTGACACGTGAAACGCCGCCACCGCGCCGACGTCGGGCACGACCGCGTGGGTGATGGGCGAGAGATCGCCCGCGGAAGACACCTGCGCGTCGACGACGCGTCCGAGCGCCCTCCGGAGCGCTGCCGGGGCCGCCCCGGGCAGCGCATTCCTGAAGGTCGACCACGTGGCCGGGGCGTCCGCCGCAGCATGAACGATGGTGGCGGCCAATGGCGGCGCGATCGTCGACGCGAAATGATCCCAGTCGACCGTGTGCGCGAGATCCAGGGCCAGCACTCCAGCCTCGCCGGGGCCTTCGATGGGCAGCGTCACTGTCGACACCAGCCCGCGGCCCCCGAGATCGACGTAGAAGCCGGAGTAACGCACCGAAGCTTGTTCGCCTTCAGAAAAGCGGAAGAAGAACTCCTCCGGCGCAAACGACGGAAGCGTCGGCCGCGACGAGAGCTGCAGCGCTTCGCTGCGGGCGCTCGCCTCGGGTGTTTCGCCCGACGCCGGCCACGGCAGCGAGACCAGGGTTCCGTCTTCGCCGAGCGCATACAACCGGACGGGGCGGGCGATCCCGCTGAGCGCCGCATCGAGCGGACCCCTGGCCGCGGCCATCGGAGCCAGCAGCCGCGCGACGAAGCCATTCGAGCTCTGGTCTTTCTCGAGCGCATGTCGCCGCGTCACCACGAAGGTGCTGCCATCTGCCGTGAGTATCGAAAGCGCGCGGCGCGAAGGACCGCTCGGCGCGAGCGCGGCCGGCGCCGGCAAATCGATGGCCGTCGATGCTGACGCCACCACCGTGCGCATGGCCCCGGCGGCGCGAAGGAGCTCGGGCGGAACGGCCTCGGCCTCGTCTGCGAGCCGCGCGAAGGCGGACGCATCCCGAGGCTGCAGATGGGCGCGATACGCGGCGAGCTGTTCCCGCAGCCAGGCAATCGCACCGGGCGCCTCGATTGGTCGCGACGGCATTCGCTGCTGAACCAGCTCGAACACCGCCGCGGTGCGTGCCTGGCCGGCACGCTCGCTCCATGCCGTCCAGACGGTTCGCGCGGTGAGGACGGCGAGCAGCACGAACACCGCGAGGCCGGCGTAGAGCAGGCGCACGCGGCGGAGGCGTGCGGGGGATAAAGTAGTGCGCATGTCGTCGCCACCACCAGGCTTTGAACGGCGGCACGTCGTGTCGGTAGAGGACCACTTGTACCACACCACCGAGCTGCTCCAGACCATGGCGCGCGCCTGCCCGGATCTGCTGCGGTGGACGACCGTGTGCGCGATCGACGATCCCGGGCCGGATACGGCGTCGGCGATTGCGGGCTGGCTCGGGGACTACGACGGCATCCAGATCGCGGCCCGGGTGGATCCTGGCGGGCTCGCGCCGGAACACGCCCGCCGCCTGTTCCCGATCGGTGCGACCGACCTCGGTGACCCTTCAGCATTCGCGAAAATGGCGGCATCGCTCCTGCTGCCCGGCGGCGTGCTGGTGCAGGACGTTCATCTTTCCACGCTGCACTTCATATCCGCGGATCGATGGTGGGAGTCGATCTATCTGGCCGCGACGGTGCGTGGCATCTTCGCGAAACACCCGCCGGCGGTCCGTTTCATTTCGAACAAGCGCGGGTACGCGGCGACATTCGGCCGCGACCTGATGGATGCGGGTTTCGATCCCCGCGAGGTGATGGACAAGGCCGAGATCGAAGCCGTGGTCGTACCGTCGATCGCCAGCGATCTGAACGCTCGCTTTCCGCTCGAGCTGACCAGCTCCGCGCGTTCACGCCCGATTCCTGTGGCTGCCCACGACGACTCACGGCAGGAGATCGAGAAGAACCTGGATCTCGTCGAGTGGGACGTGAGCGGCCGGGTCGAGCTCGCCGGCCGCCTGCTTTCCAGCCCCGTCACGTTTCGTACGGGCTCCAACGAAGCGCTCACCTGGCAACGGCTGATCGACGAACGCCTCGGGAATGGCGCCGGGGTGCCGGTCGGAGAAGTCGGGCAGCGCCTGGCTGAAGAGGGCGCGGAGCGGGCCGAGATTTCCAACCTTGCCGCGCGCCACATCCACGCGTTGCGTGCCCGGTTGTCGAGCCCGTCCGCGATCGTGACCGCCAATCGCGCCTATGCCCTGGATCCCGTGGTGACGGTCGGCCGGGTTCGCCGCCGGGCAGGCTTCCACCTCCGCCAGCCTCCGGTTTCAGCCGGCGCAAAAGCGGATCCCCCGGGATAGCCCGGTCATTCGCGTGGCAGCTACCCTGCCACGCATGTTTCTCTTCAGGACGAAGCCTGTCGAGTCGCTCGTGCAGGCCGATCACGATGGCGGGCTGAAACGGGTGCTGGGACCGGCCAATCTGGTCGCGCTCGGCATCGGCGCGATCATCGGCACCGGAATCTTCGTGCTCACCGGCCAGGCGGCCGCGGCGCACGCTGGACCGGCGATCGTGCTGTCGATGGTGCTGGCCGGCGTGGTCAGCGCGCTGGCCGGACTCTGTTACGCGGAACTGGCTTCGACGGTGCCCATCGCGGGCTCTGCCTACACCTACTCGTACGCCACGCTCGGTGAATTCGCCGCCTGGATCATCGGCTGGGATCTGGTCCTCGAATATGCGCTCGGCGCCGCCACGGTCGCGGTCGGCTGGTCCGGGTACTTCGTGCGTGTGCTCGCCGATTTCGGCATCACCTTTCCGGCAATCATCAGCGCCGCTCCGGGCACGGCGGTCTCCACGCCGGCCGGGACCGTGACCGCGATCTTCAACCTCCCCGCCGTCGTGATTGCGATCCTGGTGACCGCGCTGCTCGTTCGCGGTGTGCGCGAGTCCGCGACGGTGAACGGCGTCATGGTGGTCGTGAAAGTCGCGGTTGTGCTGCTGGTGATCGCCGCCGGCATTTCCTTCGTGAATGCGGACAGGTTCACACCGCTGATCCCGCCGAATTCGGGCAGGTTCGGCGAGTTCGGCTGGTCGGGCGTGATGCGCGGGGCAGCGGTGATCTTCTTCGCCTACATCGGCTTCGATGCCGTGTCGACCGCAGCGCAGGAGGCCCGGCAGCCCCAGCGCGACATGCCGGTCGGCATCCTCGGATCGCTGGCCATCTGTTCGGTGCTCTACGTTGCCGTGGCCGCGGTCATGATCGGGCTGGTTCCGTACGCCCAGCTTGGCGGCCCGGCGCCGATGGCGGTGACCATCGACTACGCGAGGGAAGCTGCGCGTGGCTCCGCGCTCGAGGGGTTGCTCGGGATGATGCCGGTGCTCGTGAAGATCGGGATCCTCGCCGGGCTGACGTCGACGATGGTGGTGCAGGTGATGGCGCAGCCGCGCATCTTCATGGCGATGTCGCGCGACGGCCTGCTGCCGGCGTGGATGGGGCGGGTGCACCCGAGGTTTGGCACGCCGCACCTCACGACCATGGCCACTGGCACCGTTGTGGCGCTCGCCGCAGGGCTCACCCCGATCGATGTGCTGGGCCACATGGTCAGCATCGGAACCCTGTTCGCGTTCGTGGTCGTCTCCGCGGGAGTGGTGATCCTTCGGAAGACCCACCCCGGACTTGCGCGTCCCTTCAAGACACCATGGTCGCCCGCGGTGCCGATCCTGTCGGCCGTCGTGTCGCTGGCGTTGATGCTGAGTCTTCCCGGACAGACCTGGACGCGCCTGTTCGTGTGGATGGCGATCGGCATCGTGATCTACTTCACCTACGGCTTCAAGCGCAGCCGGCTGGCGGCCGCGGAGCCGGTGAGTCGGCCGGCGACCGTTTCATAGCCCACGGCCGCGAATGGCGCGCCTGAACGAAGGTCGCTACACTACCGCTGTTGCGTTCGATTCGGGTCTACCTGCTGATTCTGGTTCTCGGCGCGATGCTGCCCGGCGTGTTGCTGACGGGCATCCTGGTCTGGCGTGCGTTCGCCAACAACCGGGCTGTCACCGAACGCCGGCTGCTCGAGTCGGCACGTGTCGATGCCTCGGCGCTCGACCGTGAATTCGCCGGCATTATCAGCATCCTCGAAGCACTCGCCACCTCGCCGGCGCTCGATCGCGACGACCCCGAAGCCTTCCATCAGGAGGCCAGCCGGATCCATGCGACGCAGTCGGGCTGGTCCTCGATCGTCCTGCTCTCGCCCCACGGCCGACAGCTCGTCAGTACCCGTGTTGCGTGGGGGACTCCGCTCTTCTGGGACAACGAGCCCGAGAGTCTCCAGCGTCTGGTCGCCGAGGAGAAGCCGGTCGTCGGCGCCATCAAACCGCCGGCGGGTGGTGGCGCGGAGCATGTGTTCGCTGTCCGCGTTCCGGTGCTCCGCGAGGGCCATCTCAAGTACGCCCTCTCGGCCGTCGTCGACGTGTCGACGCTGGAGCGGGTCGTCCCCCGGCCGCGGGCGGGCTCCGAAGAGTGGACCCGATCCATTCTGGACTCCGACGGAACCATCGCAGTACGAACCCGCGGCCCCGAGAACTATGTCGGCACTCCCGCCCCCGAGTCGTTTCTGACTCAGATCCGCCAGGCACCCGAGACCGTCTCGAACCAGACGAGCCGTGAGGGCGTGCCGGTGTACGCGGCCACCAGCCGCGGGTTACAGGGGTGGACCGCGGTCGTCGTGGTGACCCGGGAAGCGCTCAATGCGCCGTTGCGCGCCTCGATCGCGGGGCTGCTCATTGGCGGCGGCCTGCTCATGTTCTGCGGATTGGCAGCCGTGCTGCGCGTCTCGCGCCGGCTGTCGGTCGATCTGGCTGCCGCGACCACGGCCGCTGAAGCGGTCGCGGAAGGCCGACCGCTGCCGGAGGCGAACGCGCACGTCGCCGAAACCCAGCGGCTGCAGCGCTCACTCGCGACGACGGCGTCGCTGCTCGAGCGGCGTGCCCGCGAGCGCGATGAAGAGATCCGTCGCGCGGATGCGGCCCGCACCGAAGCGGAGGCAGCCAACCAGACGAAGGATCAGTTCCTCGCGGTGCTCGGTCACGAGCTGCGCAACCCGCTTGCGCCCGCGGTGACCGCGCTGGAGCTGATGAAGATCCGCGACCCGAAGGCCTTCACGCGGGAACGCGAGGTGCTGGAGCGGCAGATTGCGCACATGGCGAGGCTGGTCAACGATCTCCTCGACGTGTCGCGGCTCGCGCGCGGCAAGGTGAAGCTGGACCGGCGCCGGTTCGAGCTGCGCGAGGCCGTCGAGGGGGCCGTCGACATGGCGCGTCCGCTGATCGCTCAGCATCAGCACACGCTGCAGGTGTCCGTGCCCGCCAGCGGTCTGATCGTGGACGGCGATGTCGATCGCCTCGTACAGGTGCTCTCGAACCTGTTGACCAATGCCGCCAGATACACGCCGCCCGGCGGCCATGTTTCACTGGCGGCATCGGCCGCCAGCGATCGCGTCGTGATCGCCTGCGAAGACGACGGCCCGGGCGTGCCCCTGGAGCTCGCGCCCAAGCTGTTCGCCCCGTTTGCGCAGGGGCCTCGCGCGCTGGACCGTCGGGAGGGAGGCCTCGGTCTTGGTCTGGCCCTCGCCCGCATGTTCACCGAGCTGCACGGCGGCACGATTGGGGTCGAAGAGCGTGGACCGGGCATCAGGGGCAGTCGGTTCGTGGTGACGCTGCCGCTGGCGCGCTCCGGCGTTGCCGACGCGCCGGCCGAACCGGTGCGCGCGTCGCACGTCGTGCCGCCGCAGAAGATTCTGGTAGTGGACGACAACGCGGACGCCTGCGAAATGCTGCGGTCGGCGCTCGTGCACGCGGGGCACGCCGTCGCGGTCGCCGGGAACGGTCCGGACGCCATCGCGATCGCCGGCGATTTCCTTCCCGACGTCGGCGTGCTCGACATCGGACTCCCGGGGATGAGCGGTTACGAGCTCGCGCGCCGGCTGCGGACGTCGCACTCGAGGATCCGGCTGATCGCGCTGACCGGGTATAGCCAGAGCGGCGACGTCGACGCCGCCACCGCCGCCGGGTTCGACGCCCATTGCGCGAAGCCCGTCAAGACCACGGCGCTGCTCGATCACATCGAAAGCCCGAGGGCTGTCTAACATCTCGGCTCGGGGCCGTGCTCTGAGGGAACGTGCACCAAGCCAATCCGCAGTTGCCTCGACAGCGCGGGCGGCCCCAGTGAGGCCCAGTGCCCCTTCCGTTAGCGCGACGAGAAGAACGGGAACAGTCGCTTGATCTCCTCGGCGCCGGGCCGCCGGCCGTATTCCGAGATCTCGAACGCCTCGGCAGCGATCACGGCATCACCGCGCTCGTTGCCATACAACTCGCGGAGCTTGGCGCGATACTCCTTCGCAGTCGAGACGAAGTTGTTCTTGAAGGATTCACGGACCTGGTTCTTCCGCTTGGCTTTCCCCGCCTCATCGGTGGGCACCAGCTCGGGTCCTCCGTTCGCCCCGCCCTCGTAGAACTGCGACGGCAACGCTTCCACCGCCGCCAGCTTCTTCTCCAGGACGTCGTCGATCGCCACGACGATGTCGGCCCGGAACGGATTGGGCCTGGTGAACCGGTCCTCGTAGGAGAGAAAGAGGGGATTGCGCGGCAGTGCCGGCGTATCGGGACAGAAGAACGGCACGGTCACCATGTAGGACGCATCCTGAATCAGCTGCCCGACCGCGCGATGGTCCGGATGGTAGTCGTTCGGGCGATGACCGAGCACGATGTCGGCTTTCCAGTCGCGAATGAGCCTCGTGATCGTGCGCCGGTTCTCGAGGGTCGGCTCGAGCTCGCCGTCGTGGATGTCGAGGACCTGCGTGGTGATGCCGAGGATTTTTGCCGTGGCCTCCGATTCCGCGGTGCGCCGGCGCGCGAGCGGGCCGCCGGCCTCGCGCCAGTGTCCGATGTCGCCGTTGGTGACCGCGACGAACTTCACCTGATGGCCGAGCGCCGCCCATTTGGCCGCGGTTCCGCCGAGGCTGAGCTCGTTGTCGTCGGGATGCGCGCCAAAGGCGATGATCCGGAGTGGAGCGTTCTGGGCAGCGGCCGGCGGCACGCCGGGTCCCGTGCCGAGCAGGGTCACCGCGAACATCACGACTGCGATCCTCATACTGCCTCCTGGGCGGCGTTGTCTCAGAGCGAACTATAATCCCGACACTTCCGACCATGGCCTCCGAAGCTCGCGCCCCGAGCGAAAGCGGGTTGGCCGAACGCCGGCTCACCGCCGAGCACGTCATCGCCCGTGCGCTGGTCGAAGCGTCGACCTTCGCCGACGCCGTTCCCAAGATCCTTGCGGCGATCTGCAAGGCGTTCGGCTGGGAACACGCCGCGCTCTGGGAGATCGATCGGCAGGCGGCGCGGCTTCAGTGCGCGCAGATCTGGAGTGCCGAAGGCACCAGCTTTCCTGATTTCGACGCGGCGAGCCGCACGACCACGTTCGAACGCGGCGCCGGGCTGCCCGGACGGGTCTGGGCCACCGGTCAACCCGCCTGGATCCCCGACGTCGTCCACGACACCAATTTTCCGCGTGCGGCGGTCGCGGCCCAGGAAGGCCTGCATGCGGCATTCGGGTTCCCGATCCTGCTGCGCGGCGAAGTGCTCAGCGTCATGGAGTTCTTCAGCCGGGAGATTCGTGCGCCCGACGTCGACCTGTTGTCGACGCTCACCAGCGTTGGCAACCAGATCGGGTTGTTCGTCGATCGGCGGCGCGCGCAGGAAGAGCTCGATCGCTTCTTCATGCTCTCGCTCGACATGCTCGTCGTTGCCGGCTTCGACGGTTACTTCAAGCGCGTCAATCCGGCGTGGCAGCGGGTGCTCGGATACACGGAAGAAGAGCTGCTGTCACGGCCCTACATGGAGTTCGTCCATCCCGAGGATCTGGCCGCCACCACGGTCGAAGCGCGAAAGCTGAGCGAGACGGGGCAGGAACTTCTCTATTTCGAGAACCGCTACTTCCACAAGGACGGCACGCTGCGCTGGTTGATGTGGACCTCGACGCCGTACCCGGAGCAGCAGGTGATCTATGGCGCGGCCCGCGACATCACCGAACGAAAGGCTGCCGAGGAGACGCTCGCGAGCTACGCGCGCGACCTGGAGATCAGCCGGCGCGAGCTCGAGGACCAGGCGGCGCGCCAGGCGCAGCTGGTGAGGGAGCTGGAAATCGCGAAAGGTCGCGCCGAGACGGCGACCGAGACCAAGAGCGCATTTCTCGCGAACATGAGCCACGAGGTCCGGACGCCGCTGAACGGCATCCTCGGAATGACCACGCTGGCGCTGCAGACACGCCTGACCGCCGAACAGCGGGAGTACCTGACCACGGTCAAGTCGTCGGCGGACTCGCTGCTCGAAGTCATCAACGACATCCTCGACTTCTCGAAGATCGAGGCGCAGCGCCTCGACCTCGAGCACGCCGAGCTCGATCTTCGGGAAACCGTCGGCGACGCGGCCAAGCTGCTGGCGCTGCGCGCGGCGGAGAAGGGGATCGAGCTCGCGTGTCACATCATGGCGGACGTGCCCGAGACGGTGCTGGGCGACGCCGGCCGCCTTCGCCAGGTCCTCCTGAACGTCCTTGGCAATGCCGTGAAGTTCACGACCGAGGGCGAGGTCGTGCTGCGCGTCTCGGTTCAGACCGCGAGCGCGAGCCAGGTGACGCTGCACTTCGCGGTCAGCGATACCGGTATCGGCATTCCGGCGGACAAACAGCGGCAGATCTTCCAGGCGTTCACGCAGGCCGACAGCTCGACGACCCGGCGGTACGGTGGCACCGGCCTGGGATTGGCCATCGCATTGCGCCTGGTCGAGCTCATGGGCGGACAGCTCTGGGTCGAGAGTCACTGCCGGCCGCGGCAGCACGTTCTTCTTCACTGCAAGGTTCGGACAGGTGCCCGCCGAGGCCGACAGCGTCGCGAGAGCGAAGCCGAGGGCGCTCGAAGGCCTGCGCGTCCTCGTGGTGGACGATAACGCGACGAACCGGCGGATCCTCGAGGAAATGCTCGCGAGCTGGCACATGTCGCCGGTGACGGTCAACGATGCCACGTCGGCGGTGTCTGCTCTTCGCTCGGCTGCGGAAGGGCGCGATCCCTTCGACGTCATGATCTCCGATGTCCAGATGCCGGACGTCGACGGATTCATGCTGGTGCGACAGGTGCGTCGCGAGCGGCGTCTCGCGAAGATGCCGATCGTCATGTTGACCTCCGTCGGCCAGTCGCCCGATCGGATGCGTCGCCACAAGAACGACATCGATGCGTTCCTGACCAAGCCGATCAAGCACTCCGATCTCCTGGAGGCTCCTGGGCCGCATCTTCGGCGTCTCGACGAGGGATGGCCGAACGAAACCAAGCGTCGGACGAATCAGCGCCATGCCGGCCCGGACGCTCAACGTGCTCGTGGCGGAAGACAATCCCGTCAACCGGAAGCTGGTCACGACCCTGCTCCGAAAACGCGGCCACAAGGTAAAGGCGGTCGAGAATGGCAGGGAAGCCGTTGCCGCGATCGCCGCGAAAGGCCAGCCATACGATCTGGTGCTGATGGACCTGCAGATGCCGGTGATGGGCGGCTTCGAGGCGGCACAGGCCGTTCGGGAACAGGAGGCCGGCGACACCAGGCGGCTGCCGCTCGTCGCCCTGACCGCGCATGCGATGCAGGGCGATCGCGAGCGCTGCCTGGCAGCGGGGATGGATGGATATTTGTCGAAGCCGATCGATGTCGATGAGCTGATCGCGACGGTCGAGAGCTTCGCGGGCAGGACGGCGCCGGAACAACCGCGGCCCGCCGCTCAGCCAGCTGCCTCCGAGGTGTTCGACGAGCGCGCTGCGCTCGCGTACGCCGGAGGCGATCGGCGTCTGCTTGCGGAGGTCATCAAGCTCTTTCGCTCTGACTACCCCTCCTCGCTTCGGGAGATCGATCGCGCGTTTCGACGCCGCGATTCCGAAGCGCTCCGGATGGCGGCGCACCGGCTGAAGGGCGCGGTGGCCACGGTCGGCTCCCCGGCCGGGCGGCAGGCCGCCGCGGAGCTCGAACACAGCGCGCGGGAGGGCGACTTCACCGAGGGGGAGCGGGCCTACGCGAAGCTGCGGAACGAGATCGAACGGCTGGATGAAGCGTTCGCCGCCGCCGGCCTGCGCCCGCGATCCCGGCCCCGTCCGGCAGCGCGCTCGAAGGCGGCCCGGGCCAGTCGTCCGTCGCAACGGAAGAGAAGGTCATCATGAGCAGAATCCTCGTCGTCGACGATGACAAGACCACGCGCCTGGTGCTGCGCAAGGTCCTGACCAATGCCGGGTTCTCGACGGCGGTTGCGAAGGATGGCGTCGAGGCATTGAAGGCGATCGACGGCGGAGGATTCGACCTTCTGCTGCTCGACGTCTGGATGCCGCGCATGAACGGGCTCGAAGTGCTCGCGAAGCTCCGCTCGGCCAAGAACCGGCCCCGCGTCGTGGTGATGACCTCCGACGACGCGCCGGAGACGCTGCTGAAGGCGGTGCGCGAGCAGGCCTTCAAGTACGTGCACAAGCCGGTCGAGTCGGCGGCGCTCCTCGAGACCGTGCGGGACGCCCTCGCCGCCCCGGAAGGGCCGCCGATCGAAGTGGTGTCGGCCCGGCCCGAGTGGGTCGAGCTCCTGGTGCCGTGCACGCGCGAGGCCGCGGGGCGCCTCGAGTCGGTGATGGCCCACCTCGACGCGAACCTGGCGCCGGACGTGCGCGAGTCGATCGGTTTCGCCTTCCGCGAGCTGCTCCTGAATGCGGTCGAGTGGGGCGGCAAGCTCGATCCCTCGCGAACCGTGCGGATCGCATGCCTCCGGGCCAGGAGAATGCTCATCTATCGCATTGCGGATCCGGGCCCGGGATTCGACATCGAACAGCTCCCGCACGCCGCGATCGGCCAGCCGCCAGGCGATCCGATTGCTCACATGCACGTCCGTGAGGCGAAAGGCATCCGGCCGGGCGGATTCGGTCTGCTCACCGTGCGTGCAAGCGTCGACGAACTGCTGCACAACGAACAGCGGAACGAAGTCGTGTTCATCAAATACCTGGACGCGTAGCCGGTCGCATGCCCGCGCTGCGCTACTCGGTTGCGGCCAGCCTCGACGGCTATGTCGCGGGACCATCTGGCGAGTTCGACTGGATCGTGGTCGATCCGGAGATCGATTTCGCGGCGATGTATGCCGGTTTCAGCGGGCTGGTGATGGGCCGCCGCTCGTACGAGGTGTTCGTGGCCACCGGCGGCGCGGTCGGGCCGCAACCGCCAACCTACGTCTATTCGCGCACGCTGCCCGAGGGTGAGCGGGATGGCGTGAGGTTCGTGGCGGATGCCGTGTCGCACGTGCGTGCGCTCAAGCAGGCGTCCGACCCGAAACCGTTGTGGCTGTGGGGGGGCGGAGAGCTCTTTCGCCAGCTTTCACGGGCCGGTCTCGTCGACGGCGTCGATGTCGCGATCATTCCGATCCTGCTGGGCGGTGGCATCCCGCTGCTTCCGGTGCCCGGCCCACGCCTGGCGCTGAAGCTCCGCGCCCACCGGCTGTATGCGGCCACCGGCACGCTCTTTCTCGAGTACGACGTCGTCAACTCCCAGGGCCCAATCCAGACCACGCTACAGGGTTGCCCTGAACTTTGCCAACGATCCAACGATCCCAAGGGGAGCCGCCCGAACAACCGGGTGGAAGCTCGGGCCAACCAGCTTGTTGAGGCGTCTTCTACCCGGACGTTTCGAAAGGTTTCCCTTGGATCGTTGGATGAGTTGGATCGTTAGGAGATTGACGCGCTTTGAGGTCTCCGCCGGCCGCCCGTCTCCCAAACTCGCTCAGGATCGTCTCGAGGACCGGCAGCATCGAGCCCGCCTGTTTCGACCTGATGATGAAGTCCCACAGCGGCTCGAACTTCTTCCACCCCGCCGCGTAGGCGAAATGCCGCAGGCCGGCCAGCGTGTCATCGTGCGCTGCCGCGCCGCGCGCGATCGATCGCCAGCGGTAGAACTCACGGTACGCCCAGTGATATCCGCATTCGAGCTGCTCACCGGTCAAGCGCGCCGGTTCGAAGACCGCGTGCCGGGTGTCGTAGAGATCCCAGTCGTCGACCGTGATGCGCCCCTGCTCCGACATTCGCTTGTGGAGGGCGGTGCCCGGATAGGGTGTGAGGATGTGGAACGTCGCCGTCTCGATGCCGTGCTCGATTGCCCACTCCACGGTTCGCGCGAACACCGACCCATCGTCGGCGTCCATCCCGAAGACGAAGCTGCCGTTGATCATCACGCCGAGATCGTGAAGGCGGCGGATGGTGGCGGAATAGTCTCTCTTCAGGTTCTGATACTTGTGCTGTTCCGCGAGGTTCGCCGGGTTCAGCGTTTCGAAGCCGACGAAGAGGCTGCGCAGTCCCGAGGCGACCGCGCGTTCCAGCAGATCGGGAGCCAGCACCGAGTTGACGGTTCCAGCCGCCTGCCAGAGCCGGCCCATGCCCCGCATTCCATCGAACAGCGCCGACGCGAACCGCCGGTCGCCGAACAGGTGATCGTCGAGAAAGTACAAGTGACGGCCCGGGAGGCGCTCGATTTCCGCGAGCGCCGCGTCGACCGATTGGGTGTAGAACGATTTGCCGCCTTCGAAGAACGCTTCCTTGTAGCAGAAGTCGCACACGTGCGGGCAGCCGCGCGACACGACGATTGAGTTCGGCACGAGATAGAGCCGGCGCTTGATCAGGTCACGGCGAATCTTCGGCAGTCCGGCCAGCGTGCGCACGGTCGATCGATACACACGTTCGGCGGCACCGTTCCTGAAGTCGCTGAGGAACCGCGGCCAGGTGTCCTCCCCCGGCCCGATGAAGATGGTGTCGGCGTGGACCATCGCTTCGTCTGGCAGCGACGTCACGTGCAGGCCGCCGAGCACCACGTAAGCGCCGCGGGCGCGGTAGTAGTCGGCGATCCGATACGCGCGGTGCGCGGACGTGATGTAGACCTGAATCACGACCAGATCGGGCTCGTCGTTCAGGTCGAGCTTCTCGACGTGCTCGTCCTGGATCTCGACCTCGTCCTCGTCGCTCAGGAAGCCGGCGAGGGTCGCGAGCCCCAGCGGCGGGAAGAGCGAATACTTGATCGGCCGGAAGTACGGGCTGGTGGCCTCGGTCAGAGCCGGCAGAATCATCTTGACCTTCATCGCCACACCTCGCCGTACACGAGCACCGACACATCGCGCTCACGCGGGCCGTCGAGCTCCACGAAAAAGACCCGCTGCCACTGGCCGAGCACCAGACGTCCGCGCGAAACGTTGAGACAGGCGGAAGAGGGGAGGAGCAGCGCGCGGCAGTGGGCATGGCCGTTCGGCCGCTCCTGCTCGGTCAGATTCACGGTGCGAAGGGTTACGTCGTCGTGCCGGTACCGGCCGTCGCGCGGTGCGGTCTCCTCGAGCAGGCCCTGGAAGTCGCTCAACAGGAGCGGCTCGTGCTCGTTGACGACAATTCCGGTCGTGGTGTGAAGCGTCTGGACGTTGATGACGCCGACGCGCAGGCCGGCGTCAGCGATGACGCCATGAAGGCGGTCGGTCACGTCGATGAACTGGGTTGGATGGCAGGTCGAGAGGTGGATCCTGATGTGCCGGCAGGTCGAAGCGGACGTGAGCGTTTCCATCGATGTCCTCCGGTCTGCAGCATCGCCGACCGGCTCATCGGAGTCTTGAGCGATTCGTGAGCACGGGGTGAGATGTGGGTGATTTTCTCAGGATCGGGGTCCGCTGGTCCGCTGGTTCGCTGGTTCGCTAGTCTGGGCAGTCGTCGGAGTCGCTTCGGACCAGCGGCCCAGCGGCCCAGCGGTCTAGCGGCCTACCGTCCTCTTCTCGTAAGCCCCAGCGCCAACCCGAGGCCGAACAGCGTGCCTTCGCCGGCGGCGATCACCGCCGCGGAAAGGGGACCGAAGTCCGGCTCGCCGATGAGACGGCCGAGCGGGTTCAGCGTGACCTGGGCTCCGATCGAGGCCTGCGCGATGAGGTGGATGGTGCCGCCGACGAGCGGACGCCCGGAGAGGGCGAGGGCCAGCGCGGCCAGACCACAGGCTGCAGCGGTCATCGCGGCGACGGAGAACCTCCGCCAGCCTCGAGGCGCGGCCAGGCCCCCATCAGCGTGTCCCGTCGAGAGGCTGTATCCCAACCCTGCCGCGCCGCCAATGGCGAGGCCCTCGAGCCCGCCGCCCGTCGCGACGTCGAGGCCGAAGAGCGCGGCGAGACTCCATCGGCCGAGCCACTGCACGATCAACCCTGCCAGGCCGCCGCCGAGTGCCGCTCCGCAGACGAGCGCCAGGGTCCGTCGCGAGCGCACGATGGATTCGGCGACCGAAAGTCCTGCTCCGACGCCGGCGCCGCCGGTCGCGCCACAGACTCCGCCGATGAGGGCCAGCACCGGCACGACGTCGAGCGACGCAGCACTGCCGGGCGCTGCAGTCAGGATGAGGCCGCCAAGAGCGCCGGCAACGATCCCCGCGAGCCCTCCGCCCAGCGATCCCCGCGCCCATCGCACCGCGACCAGAGCGGCCGCCCCGCGCAGGCGCAGCATCACGAGCTCGCGGGCCGTGGCGACGGACGCAGGCTCGCCGAGAATCGGGACATTGCCGGCCTCGGCGACATCCCATCGCGTATCCCGCAACAGCGCGCGCGCGAAGGCGTGACGCGGGCGGGTGCCGAGCCGGCGCAGGGCCTCGGCGGTCCCCAGCGCGTGCAGCAGCTCCGCGGCTTCCCGCCGATCCTCTTCGTCGGCGCGATTGGTGGCCAGGCTGGTCAGCCGCTGGAGGAGCGGCTCATAGGGATCGGTCTTCGTGCCCGCGGATTCCGCGGGAACCGGTGTCACCGCCTCCACGGCCTCGCATTCGCTCTCGTCGTCTTCCTCGACGACGTCGACGAAGACGAAGCGGTAGCCGTGACGCGGGACCGTGCGGACGAACCTGGGCTCTCGCGACTCGTCGCCGAGCACGCGCCGGATGGTGCGGATGGCCTGGCTCAGGGCGCTGTCGGAGACGACCACGTCTCCCCAGACGCGATCGAAGATGTCGCGGCGGTGGACCGCTTCGCCACGCCGCTCGATCAGGAACACGAGCAGATCGAAATAGCGGGGGATGAGCGGCTGCTCGTGCCCGTTGCGGAGCAGCATGCGGCGCCGCGGCGACAGGATGAATTCGCTGAAACGATACCGGGGCACGGGCTCAGGAGGCGGTGGTCAGGGCGTGATCCTAACGCAGTTCAGTTCGATCTTCAGGTAGGGCTCCAGGTTTTGCAAAGCCGTCCGCATGCACCAGTTGTCTCCATCGCGCAGGGCACTTATTGTGCCTGTTCTTTGCTCTCTCTGCTCAATCGCCGGGTGCGCGGCAGACCAGCCGATCAAGCCGATGATTACCTTCGATCAGGTGCCCTCCGCTGGCGCCGGAGGGCTCGGACTTGAAGACTCGGGCGGTTCGGATCCCCCCTGACCCTGCCGAGCCCCGAGCCCCGACCCTTCGACTTCGCTCACGGTCGGCCCCGAGCTTCGTCGCGGGGCCGAGCCCCGAGTCCCGATCTCAATAGAAGCGGCGACAGGATTGTTGAGCGCACGCCAGCAGCCCTCGTGGACCGATCGCAGTGACGCGATGGCCGATGCATCGAGCAGCTCCGCGGCCGCGTCGTGCTCCGCCCGCCACAGGAGATCGTCTGCTTCACGGATCAAGGCCTGGGCTTCGGCTGGATCGGTCGATTGATCGATGCGATGGCGGATCTCCTGCAGCCGGGACAGTTCCGATCCGAGCAGGCGCCGGCGGTTCCGGACCCGTTCACTCCGGCGGAAGCGCGTGAAGAACTGGATCGCCGCCGCGAGGGCCGCGATGCCGGAGGCCACGAACGAGATGCGGCCGAGCCGATCCGACGTCACGAGATCGTTCCGGTGATAGTAGATTTCGGCTGCCGGATGCAGCGGCAGGCCGCCCACGCTGCGGCCCCAGTCTTCCGTCAGATCGGATTGGAGGTCGCGCGCGAAGCGCGGGTCGTAGATCACCTCGAGGATGTCGCGAGCGACGCGTCCCGGCAGATCGCGGCGTGCGACCAGCAGCAGCGTCACGCTCAGCGTCGGCACCGGCTCGGCCGGAATCCGGCGGTCGGGCCCATAAAGGCCCGCCGGAATGACGCTGGCCTTGGTCCCGGGAATCGCGCGGGCCAGCGCTTCGTGATCGCGAATCGGCACCAGCCGGTACTTTCCCTGCGCGAAGATCCGTTCGATCAGATCGCCATACAGGAACTGCGTGCGCGTCGCGGCGACCATGTGGCCGGCCTCGAAGTCTGCGACATTGCTGCCGAGCACCGGTCTGACGACCGTGACCGGAGCTGCCGCCGCCGCTGGGGCCGGCGTGGTCAGACCGTAGTAGTCGAGGACGCGCTCGCCGAGCGTGGGCGGCTGATCCGCCTCTCGAGCGCCGGGGTTGACCGGGCCGGCGAGGTCGCGGAACTCCTTGACCGGGCTTTCGTTCGGGACGATGACGAAGAAGTATTGCGACTCGAGCGCGGCCAGGCCATAAACTCCGTCAGACCTCGCCGCCTCGTCGTCCGCACTGTTGATCGTCGCGAGATCGATGTGCTGGTCAGGATTCAGCAGCGAACCGACGTTCCCGGGGGCGGCCGTGACCACCAGCTCCAGCTCGTAGCCGGCCTTGCGTCGGAGATATTGATTCAGGATCTGTGCCGGCCCGGTAGCTCGACCCCGTCTTCGAACCAAGCGCGATGCGGAATTTCCTGCTTCGGTTGCCGGAAAGCAGTTCGCGCGCTGCGGTCCTTCAACTGATACGCCAGCTCCGGCGCCAGGAACTCCAGCAACCCCGCCACGACCATCACGCTCGCAAGCGAGACAGCTGCGGCAACGCCGACGGCCCGCCACCCACGCATGAGCCAGATAGTAGCAACGTCGCGGCGAGAGCGTCGAATTGCGCGACGGAGTCGCGGCCGATCTCGTAGGGCCGGGTCTTGAGACCAGCCCGCCGATCTGTCCCGGCGGCTCGGCGCTGGCGTAAGATCCTGCGAACGCGAGAATTATGGCGACGGGTCAAGCGGGCCGGGTCACCTCGATCTGTGCCTGCGCGCCGCCCCGCCCTTTGGATTCTCATTGGTCTGCGCTTTTTTTGGGAACGATGTCGAAATCGAGCCGGGGGCTTCGACTGGATAGCGAAAGGGCATGGCGACCTTCGAACGTCGCCTTCAGAAAATCATGAGCCTGATGACCGACCTCAAGTTTGCGGTGCGCTCTCTCCTCCGGGCCCGATGGCTAGCTCTCACCGTCGCGGTGACGCTGGCGCTGGGCATTGGCGCCAACGCCGCCATCTTCAGCGTGGTGCGCGCCGTTCTGCTGCGCCCGCTCGTCAATCGCGATCAGGACCGGTTGATCTACATCCGGCAGAGCGCCAGGGGGATTGGGCTCGAGGACACCCATTTCTCGGTCCCGGAGCTGAAGGACCTCCAGGCGCGCGTGAAGAGCATCAGCGCGTTCGGCGATTTCTCAACCATAGAGTTCACGATGCTCGGCCTCGGCGAGCCGCGGACCGTCCGGGCCGGCGTCGTGGGCGGTTCGTACTTCGAGGTGATGGGGCTCGGGCCGGTGATGGGACGGCTGCTCGGGCCGGGAGACGACGGGCCGAAGGCGGACGGGGCGGCGGTGCTCACGTATCGCTTCTGGACGACCGCGCTCAAGAGCGACCCTTCGGTGATCGGCAAGACCATCCGGCTGAGCGATCGGCCCGCGACAGTCATTGGCGTGCTCGAACCCTCGGTGCCGTATCCGCAGGAAACGGAGATCATCGCCAACGTGGTGACCAGCCCGCACCATCTCGACGCCACGATGGTGGACGGGCGGGTGCACCGGATGACCGAGCTCTTTGGCAGGCTCGCGCCGGGCGCCGACCTCGAGACGCGCGCGCGCGGAGCTGCGGGCGGTCCACGGCGCGGTCCTGCGGGAACATCCCGAGGCGTATCAGACCCAGGCGGACTACCGCATCGACGCTGTCAACCTGCGCGATCAAATCATCTCGCCGGCCCGGACGATTCTGCTGGTTCTGCTGGCGGCATCGGTGCTCGTGTTCGTCGTGGCCTGCTCGAACGTGGCCAACCTGATCCTGGCGAGATCCGTCCGGCGTGAAGGAGAGCTTGCGATCCGGGCCGCGCTCGGCGCCGGCACGGCGGCGCTGCGACGGACGCTCCTGGCCGAGAGTCTTCTGTTGTGCGGAGCGGGCGCGTTGCTGGCGATCGTGATCGCGCGGCCGATGGTGTCGGTGCTCGCGCGCTATGCCGCCCGCTATTCGGTGCGCGCGAACGACGTCACCGTGGATGCGACCCTGCTTTGGGTCGGGGTGGTGCTCGCGGTGGCGGCCGCGGTGCTCCTCGCCTTCGTGCCCCGCCTTCCGTCGACGGATTCGGCCAGGGGCCTCGGGCTTTCGAACGGGAGCGTTCGCATCGCCGCCGGCACCAACCGCCGGCTCCAGGTCTTCGCCGTCACACAGATCGCCGCGTCATTCCTGCTCCTCGCGGGAGCCGGGATGCTCGTGACGACATTGTTCGCGCTGCAGCGGCAGCAGAGCGGCTTCCGGGGCAACGTGCTGGCGGTGAACGTTCCGGTGGTCTGGTACACGCGGAAGCCCGAAGTCGTGACCGCTTTCTACCGTGAAGCGATTCGCCGGATCTCGCAGCTCCCCGGCGTCGAGCAGGTGGCGCTCGGCACGGTCGTTCCGTGGCGCGATCCCGGCTTTTTCGCCGCGCAATTCATGGTGGAAGGGTACCGGAAGGCCAACGGGGAAGAGGATCCGCGCGCGCAGTTCCGCACCGTATCGCCCGGTTTCTTCTCCGCGCTTGGCGTGCGCATGATTGCCGGCCGCGACTTCAACGACGGCGACCGGCGCGATGGCGAGCGCGTGGTGATTGTCAGCCAGAGCCTGGCGGCACGGATGTTCCCCAACCTCGACGCCGTGAATCGCAAGCTGATGTGGACCGATCCGGTCACGAAGTTCATCGGCGTGAGCAACGATCCGCGCCGCATCGTCGGCGTGGTCCCGGACATCGATGACGAGAACGTCGTGCCGGTTCCGACGATGACCGTCTATCACCCCATGGAGCAGGAGATGAACGGCGGCCGCCTCTTCGTCCACGCGAAGATGGATCCGTACACGCTGGTGCCTTCCATCACCAGGGTGATTCGCGACCTGGCGTCGGATCAGCCGGTCGAGCGGCCGGCGACGCTCGATGACATTCGCGCGGAAGTGCTGTCCCCCACGCGGATCAACGCGCTCGTGTTCAGCGGATTCGCCGGTGTCGCGCTCGTCATCGCGGTCGTCGGCGTGGCGGGGGTGCTGGCGTTCTCGGTCAGCTCGCGAACGCGTGAATTCGGTGTGCGGCTCGCGATCGGATCCACGCCGTCCGGCCTGCTGATCCGCGTGCTGAAGGAAGGCGCGGTCATCGGCATCAGCGGCATCGTCGCCGGTGTGATCGGCGGGGTGGTGCTCGCCCGCGTCATCAGCCGGTTCATCACCGAAGTCGAGTTGCCCGGCGCGATGCCGATTGCGGCCGCAGCGGGGGTGCTGGTGGCCGCGGCCATTCTCGCGTCGCTCATGCCGGCCGCGAAGGCGTCGCGGGTCGAGGTCGTCAGCGCGCTCCGCGGGGACTGACTTCGCGGGTTCGCGGAGTCGCGAGTTCGCACACGCCTCCGCGCTGCGCGCTTCGGCGAGGGAGGCCGTGCGCTCGAAGGGACTCCTCCGGTAGCTTCCGCCTTCAGGCGGAAGACCGGAGTCGATTACTGCCGCCGCAGCGCGGCCATCGGATCCAGGCGCGCGGCGCGTTGCGCCGGGATCAGACACGCCACAGTGGTGACCGTCAGCAGGAGAACCGGCACGGCTGCGTAGATGAGTGGATCGAGCGCGCTCGTTTCGTACAGGAACAGAGACAGGGTCCGGCTCAAGGCGAGCGAAGCCATGAGTCCCAGGGCCAGGCCAACGCTGGCAGGTGTGAGGCCGGAGCCGAGGACCATCCGCAACACGGCGGGCGCATTCGCCCCGAGCGCCATACGGATCCCGATCTCTTTCGTTCGAGCCGACACCGACTGGTGGATGACGCCGTACACGCCGATCACCGCCAGGATCAGCGCAACCGCTGCGAGCGCCCCGATCAGCACCGTCTGCAGACGGCGCAGCGCCACGGTCCGGCCGAGGCGCTGTTCGGCGGTGACGATGCCATATGGCGGAACGGTGGGATCGAGCGCGTGCAGTGCCGAGCGAATCGGATCGCGCAGCGCAGCGGGATCCCCGGTCGCCCTGACGGCGATGTCCATCTGCGAGAGGATGCCCGGCTGGAACATGCAGGGGATCGCCGGCTCGTCCAACCGCTGGCGCCGCATGTCTGCGACCACACCCACGACCGTCTTCCATGGCCCATCTGCTCCGGGATCGACCCCTTCCTTGAATCGCTTGCCGATCGGTTCCTGGCCAGGCCAAAACCGCCGTGCCATCTCCTCGTTGATCACCACGACCGATGGCGCACCCTGGGCGAGGTCGCCGTCCTGCAGCAGCCGGCCGCGCACGAGCGGAATGCGCATGGCCTCGAAGTAGCCGGGGATGACCTGATCCTCGGTGAGCGGCGGCGCCGGATCGTCGGGCCGCATTGGCGGCTGTCCCTCGAGTGCGATGCGGTAGTCCGGCTGCCGGTGGATGAAGAAATCCGAGACCGCGCCGACTGCCGCCACGCCGGGCAATGCCCGGAGGCGCCGCATCGCGTCGGTGAAGAACGCCGATCGCCTGGCTTGATCGTTGTACGTTCGGGGCAGATCCACCTGCAGCAGCAGGACCTTCTCCGAATCGAAGCCCCGGTCGATCGACTGCACGCGAATGAAGCTGCGGATCAGCAGGCCTGCCCCGGCCAGGAGCAGCACCGCGAGCGCGATCTCGCCGACGACGAGTAACTGGTGGATCCGGCGGCTGTTGCGTCCGCCCGCCGATCGCGATCCTCCTTCGGCGAGCACTTCGACCGGCCTGGCTGCCGACAGTTGCAGGGCAGGCAGCAGGCCCGCGAGCATCCCGCTGAGGATCGTCGCAACGAGCAGAAACGCGAGCACCCCGGCGTCGAGCCGAATCGTCTCGGCCCGGGGCAGCGCTCCGGCGGCTGCGATCCGGAGGACGGCTGTGCCGGACCACGCGAACAGCAATCCCACCGTGCCAGCCAGCACCGCCAGGACCAGCTGTTCGGTCAGCGCCTGGCGCACCAGCCGCATCCGGCCCGCGCCGAGCGACGTGCGGAGCGAGAACTCGTGACGGCGCGCGGCGGCGCGCGCGAGGATCAGGCTGGCGACGTTCGCGCAGGCGATGAGCAGGACGAGGCCGACCGACGCCGAGAGCAGCCAGAGTGCGCGATTGGTCGTGGTCCCGACGACCTTCTCCAGGAGCGAGTCGGTCAGGACTCCGAGGGCTGCGTTCGTCGCCGGATACTGCTCCCGCAGCCGCGCCGAAATCATGTCCATCTCGGCTCGTGCGGACTGGAGCGTGGCCGCCGCCCGCATCCGCCCGATCACGACGAGCCCGTCGGAGTCGCGGCTGCGTTCGTCGAGGTCGGACTTGCCAAAGAACAGCGGCTGC
Organism: uncultured Acidobacteriota bacterium; assembly: GCA_963836735.1. Taxonomy (GTDB): domain Bacteria; phylum Acidobacteriota; class Vicinamibacteria; order Vicinamibacterales; family 2-12-FULL-66-21; genus JACCXG01. Next base: position 89,242 of record CAWIKP010000014.1, read on the forward strand.
CACAGTTCGATGTCCGTGTTCGGCAGCTGGAACCCGGGAGGCATCACGCCGACGACCTCCACCGACTGATCGTTGAGCAGAATCGTCCGGCCGAGCACCCTGGGGTCGGCGGCGTACCGGCGCTGCCAGAGGCTGTGGCTGATGACCACGACGCGCGGCTGTTCGACGAAGTCAGCTGCCTCGAACCATCGGCCAATCAGGGGTGGCGTGCCGAGAATCTGAAAGAACCCGTCGCCGACGAGCGCGAGGTAGATGCGCTCGGCTTCGGACCCGCCGAGCGTGCCGCGCGTGAACTCGGGCCGCACGTAGGCGGCCATGTTCTCGAATTCCCGGCTCTGGGCCTTCCAGTCGCGGAAGTTGAGGAACGAGGATCCGTCCGGCAGATTCTGGCGGATGTTCTTCGTCCACAGGACAGCGAGGCGATCCGGATCGCGATACGGCAGGTCGCGCAGGACGACGGCCTCGAGCACGCTGAAGATGGCGGCGTTCGCTCCAACGCCGAGCGCGAGTGTCAGCACGGCAACCAGCGTGAACCCCGGGGTCTTGAGCAGGGAGCGGAGACCGTAACGCAGGTCCTGGGTGAAGCTGTTCATCTTGCCGCCCCGTCTGAACTGACGAGGATTGGACGGGTGCGGGTTGCCGACGGTTGGCAGGAGGCTGGCGCGTGGCTTGCTGGGCGATCCAGGAGGGGCTCTTGGTGGTCGACAACCTGAAGGTGGTCGGGAAACTGCCCTGAGCCGAGGATATTCACCGGACGCGTCGCCAGAGAGTGCGGCGCGTCCGGCTGGGGAACCGCCCTACTTCGTCGACTTCATCTGTTTCGCGGTGATGGTGTCACCCTTGAGTGTACCGGTCAGCTCGACCTGCTGGCCCGCGTGGGCGGCAATCGTCTTCGAGCTCTGGTTGGCCAGCTGGAAGACCTTGCCGTCGGAGACGAACACGTATTTCGCGCCCTTCTTGACACACACGCCCGTGCAATCGGCGTCGGTCATTTTCTTACCGTCGTGCTCGCCCGCCGGGTGCTTGGCGTTGCAGTTGCTGTCGCTGATCGCCCCTTTCCAGGTCTGTTCAGCCTGAGCCCTGATCGCTACGGGGACCGCCGCCAGTGCGCCGACAACCACCAGTGCGCCGAACGCTCTCCGCATACACAACCTCCTTGTGAGGATCCGAGAAGAGTAAAACCCGCAGAGTATATCTCCAGTTGATTTTTCCAGTCAGCCCGTCCGCCGTCCCAGATACCTTGACCTTCGACACGTGAGAGTTGTATCTATGCCTCGAAGCCCGAGGGGTCCGCCTGCGCAGCTTCGGTGCTTCGGCGCGACAGGCCTATGACGACACCCAAATCCGACCTTCCGCAAGGCACGCTCGATCTCCTCATCCTCAAAGTCGTGGCGCTGGGGCCCCTGCACGGCTATGCGATTGCGCAGCGGCTCCAGCAGATTTCCCGCGACGTGGTCCAGGTGCCGCAGGGCTCGCTCTATCCGGCGCTGCACCGGCTCGAGAACCGGAGCCTGCTCGTCGCCGAGTGGAAGCTCTCCGACACCGGCCGCGATGCGAAGTTCTACCGGCTGACGCGCAAGGGCAGGGCCTTCATGCAGGAGGAGACCGACAGCTGGCACCGGCTGACCACCGCCATCGGGCTGATCCTCGACGCGGCCGAAGGAGAGGCGTCATGACGTGGCTGCGACGGCTGCTTCAGCGCGATCGCGTGGAGCGGCAGCTCGACGCCGAGCTCCGCGATCATCTCGAGCGGCTGACCGACCGACTACCGGCGGAGCGGCCTCAGCGAACGAGGACGCGCGCCGGAAGGCACGGCTGGAGTTCGGCGGACTCGAGCAGGTCAAGGAAGAGTGCCGGGACGTCCGCGGCACCCGCTGGCTCGATGAGATCGTTCAGGACCTGCGCTACGGCTTCCGGCTGCTCCGCCTGAGTCCCGCGTTCACGCTCGTAGCGGTTGCGTCCCTCGCGCTCGGGATTGGCGCCAACAGCGCGATCTTCGCCCTGGTCGACGGCGTGCTTCTGAGGTCACTCCCGGTGCGGGAGCCGCAACGGCTGATCCTGCTCGACGACGGGTCGTGGACCAATCCGATCTGGGAGCAGATTCGGGCACGGCAGCTGGAGATCTCCAATGGCGCTGCGGCATGGTCTGACGTGCGCTTCGATCTGTCGCGCGCCGGGGCCACCGAATTCGTGGAAGGCCTGTGGACGAGCGGCAACTTCTTCGACGTCCTTGGCGTGCCGGCCGTGCTCGGCCGCACGTTCACGATGGCTGACGACGACCGCGGGGGCGGGCCGGACGGGCCGGTCGCGGTGATCAGCTATGCGTTCTGGCAGCGGCGGTTCGGCGGGGAAGCCAGCGTCATCGGACGTACCCTCACACTCGATCGAGCGCCGTTCACGATCGTCGGGGTCACAGCGCCGTCGTTTCTCGGACCGAGCCAGGGGCGGTCGTTCGACGTCGCGGTGCCGCTCGGCACGCAGGCGATCGTCCGCGGGCCGGGCAACTGGCTCGATGCCCGTTCGACCTGGGTGCTGGAGATCATGGCGAGGCTGAAGCCCGGGCAGACCGTCGAACAGGCCACCCTGGCGTTGCGCGCGATTCAGCCGCAGATCCGGGAAGCCACGCTCCCCGAACGATGGCCGCAGCCGATGCTCGACCAATACCTGAACGAGGGTCTGACCTTTGTTCCGGCAGCCGCGGGACCGGCCGGGTTTCGCACCCGCTACGAACAGCCGCTCTGGATCATCATGACGGTGGTCGCGATCGTCCTGCTGATTGCCTGCGCCAACATTGCGAACCTGATGCTGGCGCGTGCCGCGAGCCGGCGTCACGAGCTGACGCTGCGCCTCGCGCTCGGCGCCTCGCGCTTCCGGATCGCGCGCCAGCTGCTGGTCGAGAGCCTGCTGCTCGCGTGTCTCGGAGCGGGGTTCGGGCTTCTCTTCGCCCAGTGGGGGAGCCGGATGATCGTCGGGCAGCTGTCGACGCCCCGCAGCACCGTCGTCCTCGATCTCACGCTCGACTGGCGGGTCGTCGGCTTCACGGCCCTGGTCGCCGTGGTGACGGCTCTGCTCTTCGGTGTTGCCCCGGCGTTGCGGATGCGCGGCGTCGATCCGAACGACGCGCTCAAGGAGCAGGGACGCACGTTTGCCGGCGAGGGCCGTCACTCCATCGGCACCTCGCTCCTCGCCGTGCAGGTCGCGCTCACGCTCGTGCTCGTCGTGGGCGCGGGACTCTTCGTGAGGACGTTCGGAAAGCTGGCGACGCTCGACATCGGCCTCGACAAAGATGCTGTCCTCGTCGTCGACGTGGACGTCTCCCGAACGGCGGTGGATCCCGAAGCGAGGCACGCCCTGTTCGAACGCGTCCGGGCCGCGGCTGCCGCCGTTCCGGGTGTGGCCGGAACCGGTCTGTCGCTGATCACGCCCGTCAGCGGATCTGGATGGAACGGACCGGTCGAGTTGCAGGATCGTCCGCAGGTTCCCACACGCGAGCGCATGACGTTCCTGAACAGCGCCACGCCTGGATGGTTCGCCACCTACGGCACCCGGCTTCGCGCGGGCCGTGATTTCGACACGCGCGACGTGTCCAGCGCACCCGCGGTCGGGATCGCGAACGAGACCTTCATCCGCCGGTACGTCAAGGGCGATCCGCTCGGGCAGATCGTGCGGTTCGAACGCGGTCCGGAGGGAGTGCAACCCGTTCAGATCGTCGGGGTCGTTCAGGATGCCGCGTATCGCGCGGTCAGGGATCCGATCCCGCCGGTTCTTTACCTGCCGTTGCTCCAGGCGCACTCGGAAGGTCCCGGACGCCTGAGCCTGAGCGTACGCGCCGCATCAGGATCCCCGGCGCCGCTCACCAGGAGCCTGGCCGCGGCGATCAGCGAGGTGGATCCCGATCTCTCGCTGACCTTCCGTCCGCTCGCCGCGTTCGTCGACGGGGCACTGGTCCGCGAACGTCTGCTGGCGATGCTGTCGGGATTCTTCGGCGGGCTCGCGCTCCTGCTCGCGGGCATCGGGCTCTACGGCATGACGTCGTACTCGGTGAGCCGGAGGCGCACCGAGATCGGCATCCGCATGGCGCTCGGCGCGCACTCCTCGCGCGTCGTCGCGCTGATGTTCCGGCGAGTCGCCTGGCCGGTAGGACTGGGCCTCGTGGCCGGCGCCGCTGTCAGCTACTGGGCGTCCCGGTATGTCGCGACGTTGCTGTATGGCCTGGACGCGCGGGATCCAGCCACGTTCATCGGTGCCGCGGTTTTCCTCTGCGCGGTGAGTGCCCTCGCCGCCTGGCTCCCCGCCCGCCGCGCCGCGCGCGTCGATCCGGCGCGAGTGCTGCGGGAAGCGTAAGCCGCCAATTCAGCGACCGTTGTTCTGGTGGTTCAGCGCATGCGACGGTGTTCACGGAGCAGGGCTGGCGCTGGGCCAAACCGAGCAGTCGATCTCAGACCTAGATTCGGCTCTGAGATGTGATCTGTGGACGCCGGTACACCGCCACGCAAAACACCAGGAGCTGTGCGACCGGACTCTCGCTGGAGCGGACGATAGGAAACATTCGCGGCCTGAGGTGGGATCGTCAGATCGTGGAGCCGCTGGACTCGGCAGAACGCTCCTTGCGGTTACGGGATCCCGGCTGTACCGGTGGGAGAAAGCGGCGGCTGGATCGATTTGTTGGACTCTACGGGGACGTAGAAGTCGTCGCGATCGAGGTGTGGACGTGCCTGTAACCATGGCTTTCCATCAATGTTCTGATTTCAGTCCGCCGGGGTTCGTGATAGTTATGCTCCACGGTCAGCGCCCCGATCCGGTACTTGTCAAATGGAAATCCTTTCAAGGCATTGAGCTCGCCGCCTTCAATGTCCATGCTCACGTAATGAATGAACCGAGGAGCCTTCGCGCGCTCGAGGATGTCACGCAGGGTCACCGTGGTGAACTCTACGATAGGAGCCGTGCCGATTATCTTCTTTCGAGTGTCGCTTAGAGTGTCGACGACCCCACCCCAAAGGCCTGGGTGCGCGAAGAACTTGACCGGCCTGCCCGTTTCACTGGACACAACTTCTTTGAAAACCTCGCAGGTGCGATCCTGCATGTTTTTGGGAAACGGATCGATGCAGATCCCAGTCCAGCCTTTCTGCTCGAGCGCTTTCGTATTCGACATGCGGGTGCCGTCACCCGATCCCACGTCCAGGAAGAACCCGTCCTTCACGCCCGGAAAGACTGCTTCGGAGACCCACTTGTCCTGTCCCATTTGGGAATAGAACGTCACCAAGCCCAGTTCTTCTTTCGCACCTGCAGTGAGGCTTCGATACAGCGAAAGCTGACAGCACTCTGCGTCTCTTTGATGCCGCCGGCCGAGCTTCAATCCGACATAAGCAGACCCGAGCGCGATGGCGCCGATAAGTACAGCCGCCATCAACAACGCCGTTTTCGAAAGCTGCATGTGCCACCTTTTTCGGTGCGGTTAGCGGCCAGCTCCGGATAACGTGGCTAGCTTGGCAGCGTGCTCCCGAAGCGTGTCTGGCGCGCGATGCAACGCAAGCTGTACGCCACGTCTATATCGCGGAGCAGCTCGTCCGCTGAACACCGACGAAATCGATCTGCGCAGCGCCAGCGGCCGATGATCTTCGCCACGCGGTCTGAACCGCTAAGGAGGGTCTGAACGGTCCAGCTAGCTGCGGGCACCTGAACAAGGGAACACGTCGCCTTAAAAGGGAACACGTCGCCTTAATAGGTGCTCCACGCCACACATGCACGTGCCACGCGCCGAGCAGGAGCCGGAACCTTTCTTGCAGGCGCCCTCGACGCACGAGCTGACGTCTCCGTCGATAAAAACCAGGATCACGCGGATGATGCACCGGCCCACGGTTGCGACAGCAGGGTTGGCGTACCTCGCATTACCTCGCGCCGGGGCGCCGGCGAACTCTCCCACCACGAGTCTCGTTGTCGAACGAACAGAACGGGTGTTGTTCACGGCTGCCGTGGCCGTGTTTCTCGCCTATGCCGCGCTGTTCATCTACCGCACCAGTTTCGTCGTCGATGGTGAGCGTTACTTCTCGCTGTTCGACGACGCAATGGTGTCGATGCGGTACGCGAAAAACTTCGCTGAAGGTCATGGACTCGTCTGGAATCCGGGCGCCGAACGCGTGGAGGGCTATACCAACCCGCTCTGGGTTCTTTACATGGCGTTGGTCCACCTCCTTCCAATCCCGCCGTCGAAGATGAGCCTGGTCATTCAGGTGACCGCGGCGGTGTTGCTCGGGCTGAATCTCTACTATGTGCGCCGGATCGCACTCGCGATATCCGGGCGTTCCCGAACCGTAGCCTGGGGCGCCGTGGCGCTCACGGCCGTGTACCTGCCGATCAACTTCTGGAGTCTGCAGGGCATGGAAGTGAGCGTGCTCGTCCCGCTGATCACGATGTGCACATCGCTCGCGATTGACGGTCTGGACTCCGGCAGATTTCCCCGGCTGGTCTACGTCCTGCTGGGGATTGGTACCCTCGTCCGACCTGACATGGTCGTGCCGTTCGCAGCCGTGGTCTCGTTCATGCTCGTAGCCGACCCGGCTCACCGCCGCTCTCACCTTGCTTGGGGGGGCGGCGTACTCACGATAATGATTGCCGCGCAAACGCTGCTCCGGCTCTGGTCATACGGCGACGTTCTGCCAAACACGTCCTATCTCAAAATGACCGGCGTCCCCCTGTTCGTGCGGCTGACCCGCGGCCTGTACGTGTTGCTGCAGTTCGTCTGGCGCGCCAACCCGTTGCTGTTCCTGATCACGGTGATCCTGGCATTGCGCCGGGATCGCAGGATTTGGCTGCTGTTCTGGCTGCTGGCGTCACAGCTGGCTTACAGCGTGTACGTGGGCGGCGACGCATGGGAGTATTGGGGCGGCAGCAACCGCTACATCTCGATTGTGATGTCCGGATTCTTCGTCCTCCTGTCGTTCGCCCTTTACCTCGTGGCAGCCGCGCTCGCCCAGATCGTTGTCGCCGATCGTCCGGCAGGCTTTGTCGCAGCCAGGGGTGTACAGAAACTGATCTTCGCGCTTTCTGTGCTCTACGCGATCATTTCTCTGAACAGCATTCATGGGCCCGCTGCGCTGGCCGAAGCCGCGCTCATTCGCCCACCGCTGCATACAGGCACTGGAGCAGGCAACGACCAGGATGTGCAAGTGGCGCTGCTCCTGCGCGACGCCACTACCCCGGACGCATCGGTCGCGGTCCTGCGAGCCGGCACCGTTCCGTACTTCGCGGATCGATACGCCATCGATCTATTTGGCAAGACCGATCCGTATATCGCGCACGGCCCGGCGAAAGACCTCTCAGGGGGGCTCATAGACTTCAGGAACTTCAGGCCGGGTCACATGAAGTTCGATTTCGATCATTCGATCGGTCGCCTGCGGCCAGATGTCATCCTCCACCTCGGAAGCCGCCGGGCAGCCGTGGCGAAGCCGTTCCTGGATGCGGGCGATTACATCGAGTTGATCGGACGGGGACGGTGCCTGCGCGCAGGACGTCAGTCGCCGCGCGTGCTCTGGGACCGGTTACCAAGTCAGGCATGTGCGCCGCTCGACACCGCTCCTGGCAACTCCGAGCCTTAGATCCGTGTTGTTCCCGAGCTGTCATCATCGAATGTCGCCAGCGGGTTGTGGCAGGGCGTGAAATCCGTATCGTAAAAGAGGACGTAACGGACCTCGCGCGATTGGTCAGCCCCAGCGTGAAAGAAGTTCGTGGATAGTAGATACCGCGTGTACACGTCCGGCGGCAACGGGGATTGCCGTGAGAAGTTCGGGTTCAAACGCTCGTAGTCCAGGAAGAACTGGCTGAGGCTCCCGGGATCGAGGTTCAGGTACTCGAAGTGGGCACGGAGCCGCGCCTCAGGGCTCCGCACGAACCCATCCAGCCGGCGCGCGACGCGAAACAACAGCAAACGCAGCGGGTCGTTCCAGACGACACTTCCCACCGCAACGGGAGCCCCGCACACGACGGCCAGCTGGAGCAACCTGCGGCGCGTGATCACGATTGTCTTGCCCCTGAAGATGACATGAGGTTGTCGGCAGCCCAGAGTGACAGTGCGCAAATCGTGAGCGTCGGGTTGGCCGGCGAGATTGTCGGGAAGACGCTGCCACCGAGCACCAGCAGGTTGCGCACGCGATGGTGGAGGAGCTGCCGATCCACGACGCAGAGTGCGGAGTCATTGCCCATGATCGTCGTCCCCAGGATGTGACCCTCGGTCTGAGGGAAATCGGGATCGACGTAATAGCGCTCGACTGGCAGCGCCTCGAGCACTGACGGCAGCGTTGCTTCCAGCGCTTCCACGGCGCGCTGTGCATACGCGGAGGGTTTGCCGTACTCGACCTCAGGCCTGCTCTGGTCGCTTCCGATCGTGACCTGATTTTCCGGCCGCGGCAGGTCTTCGAAGATGAACTTCAGCCTCAGGCGCTGGCGCCACTTGCCGCGCTCGTCGCGCAGCAGCGGCGCGCCCCGGAACATGGGCACGTTCCACGTTTCGATGAGCGCTGCGGCGTGGGAGCGGCGATGCGCGCCTGAGTACAGCATGTATCCGTGGCCGGTGATGCTGGTGCTTCCCTGGAAGTTGTTCACCCCGCGAAGGTCGACGATCACATTCCTCGACACCTGCTCGAGAAGGCCTTTGCCGGCCATTCCATCCGACAGCCCGGAGCGCAGCAGCAGATACGGGTTGAATAGCGCGTTGGCTCCCAGCCCTACGAGTTCGGCGCGCGCGAGACCTTCGGCGCCGGCGTGCTGGAAACGCACGCCGGTGGCGCGGTTGCCCGCAACTTCCACGCCGATGGCGTTCGCGCCCGTGAGCAGCGTTACGCGTGGCTCGGAGCGGTACAGGTGCGAGAGAGTGTTCAATACCGTGAATTTCGAATCGATTGGACACCGCGAGCAGACGCCGGTGGCACAGCACCGGGGCCGGCCCGATTCGGTGGCACGGCTCGGACGGGCCGCCGGCTGGTTGAAGAATGCACTGGGGAAACCGCTTCTTGAAGAGAAGATCCGGATCTGTCAGCCGGTGCGGCGGTTGCGGATACGGCCGGCTCCGTGGAGATGGAGACCCGTCGTCCGGGCCCGACACCGCCATGATGTCCTCCGCGTCGCAGTAATACTCCTCGAGATCGTCGTACGAGACGGGCCAGTCGCGTCCGACGCCGTAGGTCGACTGGAGTCGGAAATCCTCGGGCAGGAAGCGCGGAGTACAGGCCCACCAGCAGTTCGAGCTGCCGCCGAAGGCGAGCCGGAACAGCCAGGGCTTGGTGGAGCGCTCCAGCCCGCACGCCGCAACCGCCTCCGGTTGGAGATCATTCCGATGTGCGAGGTGCCAGCGATGGTCCCGAAACTCGCCACGCTCGAGTACGAGAATGCGCGCTGATGGGCTGGCGTGTTGGAGGTAGCGGTGCAGAAAGAACGACGACGCGAACCCACTGCCGATCAGGACGACATCATAAGTGCCATCAACGTGCGCGGGCGCTGCCGAGGCATTCATAAGCGTCATCGGTATCGAATTCGGTGACCTTGCGGCCGATTATAGGAAATTTCGTGGAGATCGGTGCATCGTGTGGGCCGGGGCGGCGCTAGGCGACCTGGTGGTCAGTGGATGCGAAGGGCGTGCGCAATCGTCAGCAGACTTGCCGGATTGTTCGCCGGCGGGGGAACGGCCACGAACGGACGCGTCAGATGCATGCCACCCGCGGTCGGCTCGTAGCCCGTCGTCTCCGCGAGGGGATTCAGCTAGAGGATGGTGGGTGTATGTCGCGCGAGCGTCGCCGTCGACGTAGGCAGAAGATCGGTGTCGCCGACGTCGAACCCGTCGCTCGCGACAATCACGTTTAGGGAAGCGTAAGTTCCGGTGGCTCCTAATGTTCGCCGCCGCGTGGGCGTTCAAGCCTCAACCTCAAGATGAGGACAGACTTCGAAACAGGTAAGCTACTCCGCTCATGAGCGGCGAGTCGTCGGTTCGTGTCGGAACGTCGTGGCGGACCACGCTGGCGGGAGCGCTGCTAGCATGTGGCTCCATGTCCGTGCTGGCGCAGACGTGGCCCTTCCCCTGGCCCGAGGACCGCATCGCACGCTACACCGCGCGGCGTGCTCCGGCTCCCCTCGTCATCGACGGCCGGCTCGACGAGGCCGCCTGGCAGGCCGCGGAGCGCTCGCCGCGCTTCGCCGATCTCATCGGCGGCCGCCCGGGCATCCACGACACTCGCGCCGCAGTGCTCTGGGACGACACCTATCTCTACGTCGGATATTGGGTCGAGGAGCCGTTCGTCGAGGCGACCCTGACCGAACGCGACTCGCCGATCTACAAGAACAACGATGTCGAGCTCTTCATCGCCGGACGCGACGCGTATTACGAGTTCGAGATCAACGCCTTCGGGACGATCTACGAGGTCTTCTTCATCTGGGAGCGCGAGTTCGAGCCGAGCGGGTACACGCGCCGGCCCGAGTTCGATCGCTCACGCACGGGCGTCCGGCCATTCAACGGCGTCGGCTTCAAGCAGCATCCGCGCGGCCCGCGCATCGGCTACTGGAACTGGGACATGCCCGGCCTGGAGACGGCGGTCCACGTCGACGGGACGATCAACGACAACACGGACCGCGACCGTGGCTGGACCGCTGAACTGCGCATCCCGTGGCGTTCGCTCGAGCCGCTGGCGATGCCGGACAAGCGCGCGCTGCCGCCGCGGGACGGCGACGAGTGGCGCATGGATTTCTCGCGGTTCAACCAGTACAAGGAGGCGCCGCCGGCGAAGGATCCCGGCGGCTGGGCGTGGAGCCCCCATGGTGTGTGGGACTCGCACATCCCGGAGCTCTTCACCCGGGTGCGCTTCTCCACCGAGCCGTCCGGCCGCAAGTAGAGGAGGATTCCATGCGACGTGCGGTCGCGCCACTCCTGCTGGCGCTCGCAATCGTCAGTCCGCTGGTGGCGCAATCCGCCGCGACATCAGGCCCGACGACGCGGTACGCGCGGCTGTATGTGTTCGGCGACAGCTACTCGGATATCGGCGCCGGATACGTCGACGGCAACGGTCCGACGGCGGTGGCCTATCTCGGCTGGCTGATGGGCCTGCAGGTCGCATCGAGCAAGTCGGCCAACGCGGGTGGCAAGAGCCTGGTGTTCGCCGTGAGCGGCGCGGGTACGGGTGAAGGGGAGGGACGCCACGTGAAGGAGGCGCTCCTCGGCTACGGGATGGTCAACCAGGTGCGCGACTTCGCCGCGCGCGTGAAGTCCGGCGAGATCGCGTTCGATCCGCAGACGACGCTCTTCTTCCTCGCCGGTGGGCTCAACGACGGCCGCCGAGAGACCGCGTTCACGCTCGCCAATCTCCGGCAGCAGCTCCAGATCCTTCGCGAGCTCGGCGGGCGGCACTTCACGATTGCCCGGCTGCCCACGAAGATTCCGCAGTTCGCGGCCGTGGGACAACGCCTGAATCCCGCCTACGAGCAATTCGTCCGTGAAGAGGCCAGCGCGGGCCTCGATCTGTGGCTGAACCGCTGGGGCTCGGCATTCGACGAGGTCTTGGAGAATCCCGCGGCATACGGCATCGTCAACACGACGGGCGCGTGCGCCGGACGGGCAATCTTCGATCAGGATCCGATCCCTGCCGGCGATCCGGCGACGTTCTTCTTTTACCATGAGGGTCACCCCTCGACGGCGGTGCATCGCATCGTGGGGAAGAAGCTGTTCGAGGAGATCTCAGCGCGTCCTCATGAGTGACGAGGTCAAGAACTACATCACGCCGGGTGGGTACCGGCGACTGCAGGAGGAGCTCGCTCGCCTGTGGAAGGTGGAGCGGCCGCCGATTGTCACGACTGTGGCGTGGGCCGCGGGCAACGGCGACCGCTCGGAGAACGCCGACTACATCTACGGGAAGCGGAAACTGCGCGAAATCGACCGGCGGATCCGCTATCTGTCGAAGAGTCTCGACAGCGCCGTTGTGGTGGACAACTCGGGCAAGACGCACCAGCGGGTGCACTTCGGCGCGACGGTGACGGTCCTCTACGAGAGCGGCACCGAGCGCGAGGTCACCATCGTGGGAGTCGACGAGCTCGACTCGGGAGACGCTCGCATCTCCTGGCGCTCTCCGCTGGCCAGGGCATTGCTGACCGCCATGGTCGGGGACACGGTGACGCTCCGCGCCCCGCGCGGGCCCGAGCGCCTCGAGATCATCGCGGTCCGCTACGACGCCTTGCGCTAGCGACACTAGTGTCGCTCGTGGACTGTTCTGGTCATTACTAGAGTGTCAATTCCCAAGCTCCAAACTCCAAATCCCAAGGCACTCCCAACGCCCAAGCTCCAATGGGCAGTGTCGGTTTTGGAATTTGGGTGTTGGGAGTGCGTTGGAGCTTGGAGCTTGGAGCTTGGGATTTGATACTCCACGAATCACCAGGACAGTCCACTAGTTATTCGGTCCGCATGGCCTCGAGGGGGCTGACCGACGCCGCTTTGCGCGCCGGGAGCTACCATGGAGTATTCATGGGACCCGCTGCGAAGATTTCACGCACACGTGTACAAGTCGCGGCCCTTGGATTCACTGTTGCGGTCTGCTGTGTCACAGCCGGCCGCGCGAGAGCAGGTCAAGTGAGGCCAACCGAGACGGCGGTTCCCGAGGCAGCCAAATCGCTGCACCAGAAGGGCAGAGAAGCGGGGGGCCGTGGGAATTACGCAGAGGCTCTCACGCTGCTGACCAAGGCCGCGGAGCTCGCGCCTGACTGGCCGTACCCCATCTACGATCGCGCGTTCACCCGTTCTCGAGTCGTATAGGCTACGCCTCGTGGAAGAGGAGCAGGTCCGGCTGCTTGTTCGAGTGACCGCGCGTCTGTCGGCGATCGGGTTCCTGGCCGCCCTCGGTCTCTTTGCCGCGCGGTTTCCGGCCCGCCCGCTGAAGGTCGGCGGCGCCATTCGTCTGCTCACATCGTTCCTCGTGGTCCACACGATTCATTTCGGCGCCGTGGCATGGCTCGCATTGCTGACCGCCGGTGAAAACATCCGGGAACGGAGCGGATGGCCGGTCGTGATGGCCGTCGCCGCGGCCTTCTACCTGTCGGCGTTCGGAATTCTGCGGATGTGGCGCGGTGTCGCTGTGGCCCGACTGGTGTCGGGCCGCGAGCAACTGGCGGCAGGCATCGGCGTCCTGTTCATCGCCGCGATCTTCCTCAACTCCTACGCCGCACGTGTGGGGACGATGCCCGTCTATTGGCTGTGGATTGTGGGGCTCGTGTGTGCTGTGACCGCGTACATGGCCCGGGCAACGCCGATTCTGAGCCGTCCGGAGCGGTCAGATGCAGACCCGTAAATGCCGCCAATTCTCTGATCGGCACGTCAGTGAACTTTCACGCGCGCCAGGTAGATCGCGGTCTTGCCTTCGTGCGACGCGTAGTAGCTCACCCACAGCAAACCCTCGTGCCACACCATGCCGGCATAGCTGGTGTCGCCGCCCGACGGCAGCGTGAGCGCCGGCTCGTAGCCTCCCTCGAGGGTCAGTCGGCCGACGACGGTTTTCGGTCCGCCCGGAGAGCTGCGTCCCGATGCCCACAGTTCGCCGTCGGGCAGGCGAATGAAGTTCGGGCCGCCGATCTGATGAGGCGTCCTGCGCCACGTCCAGTTCGTGTACGGGGCGCGGCTGCGCCCCAGCCAGGCCAATCGATCGCCGGCCTCGCGCCGCACCAGTGCCACCATCTCCCCGTCCGGCAAGAACCGCAGCGTCGTCTCGTTCGGCTTGTCGGGTACCGCGAACGTGGTCACCGGCTCGAATGTGCGCCCGTCCGCGGACGAGACCAGCGTCGCGGTCCATTCAGCCGACGTGCCGGACTCCGCTTTGTAAGTCACGCCGTACGCCCGGCCTTCGTGCCAGGTCACCCGCCACAACCAGTCACCTGCGGCAAGGATCCGCTGCGGGACACTCCACGCGCCGCCGTCCGATGAGAACGTCACCCGCGGCTGCCGGCCCATGTAGCGCGTGCCTTCGTAGACCGAACCGCCGGCGACGATCATCAGGCGGTCGTCCGGCGTGATCGAGAGCTTCGGATCGCGCAGGTCGATGCCGGCCTCGCCGATCAACGCGGCCGACGTCCAGCTCTCGCCATCGGCAGAGACCAGCACACGGATGCGGCCGTCGCCGCCGACGTGGGCGTCCCCCTCGCGGAACGTGCAATACCACCGGTTGCGCCAGCGAATGAGGTCGGTGAAGGCATTGTGCGCGCCGCCGTCCCAGATCCGTGCCACGCTGACGAGCGCGGGTGCGGGCGCCGGCTGAGCGGAGCTCGGAAACGACGAGAAGAAGCAGGAAGAGGATGCTGCGGATCGTAGCATTCTCCAACCTTCCGACCAGGGGGTGATCGTCCAACCCGAGAATCGAGGAGCATATGGAGCAGCTGAAACGGGACATCGCCTACGCGGTCCGCTCGCTCGCAGCGGCGAGAAAGTTCACCGCCATCGTCATTGCAACGCTGGCGCTCGGCCTCGGCGCGAACACCGCGGTGTTCAGTGTGCTCGAGGCCGTGGTGTTGCGGCCGCTGCCGTATCCCGAGCCGGACCGCCTCGTCCGCATATACCAGACAGTCGATGGGGACGACACCTACATGCCCGGACCGGCACTGGTTGCCTACCGCCACGGCAGCTCGGCGCTGGACATTGCCCCGACTTACACCTACAGCAGCGCGGGAGCGGACCTGACCGACCGCGCGCAGCCCGAGCGGGTCACCGCGCTGCTGGTAGGAGCCGACTACTTCCGCGTCCTCGGTGTGCAGCCGCTGGTCGGCCAGCCGTTCGCACGCAATGACGAGCGGGAGAACCCCGGTGTCGTTGTCGTGAGCGAGCGGATCTGGCGCGAATATCTCGGGGGGCAGCCGGACGCCATCGGCCGATCCCTCGCGGTGAACGGTATCCGTCACCAGGTGGTGGCGGTGCTGCCGGCGGGCTTCGCCGATCCGCTGGTCCCGGCAGTCGAGATCTGGATGCCGATCGACCTGCAGACAGCGTCGCACAATGCCTGGTACAACCACTACCTCAGTGCGATCGGGCGGTTGCGGCCCGGGGCGACGTTGGAACAGGCGCAGGCGGAACTCGCGACGATCGCCGCACGCATCGCGCCGAACTACGGCGCCAGCAAACAGCGACGCTCGGCGCGGATCGCGCCGCTCCAGGCCGATACCGTCGGCACTTCGGGACGTCTCATGTGGCTGCTGCTCGGCGCGGTGGGTGTGCTGCTCGTTATCGCGTGCGTCAACGTCGCAGCACTGATGCTGGCCCGCGGCGCGACCCGCGAACGGGAGCTGGCGGTGCGGGCGGCGCTTGGCGGCTCCCGATGGCAGCTCGCGCGGCAGCTGGTGATCGAGTGCCTGATGCTGGCGTTGAGCGGCAGCGCGGTCGGAGTGGTCGCGGCGCGGACGGTTGCGCACGCGCTCGTCGCCGCGGCGCCCGAGTACGTCGCGCGCACCGCGGCCGCGAGTGAATGGAACGTGCCGGTGTTTGCGTTCGGGTTCGTCGCGGCGCTTGTCGCCGGGCTCACCTTCGGCCTGGTTCCGGCGCTGCAGCACACCAGGCCGGACCTCGAACGCCTCCTGCGCGCCTCCGGCCGGAGTGCGAGCGACGGCCTTCGCCACGCGCGCCTCCGGCGCGCGCTCGTGGTGTGTCAGATTGCGCTCGCGGTGGTGCTCGTCACCGGGGCAGGGCTCCTGCTGCGCAGCTTCGAGCGGCTCGCGCGCAGCGATCTCCGGATGCAGGCGGCGGACGTTCTCACGTTCCAGGTCAACCTGCCGGCCGGGCGCTACGCTGAGCCCGAACGCCGCGCCGCATTCCACATGGCCTTTCAGCAGCGGCTGGCCGCGATCCCTGGTATTCGTGCTGCCGGCGCGGTCTCGCGCCTGCCGGTGACCGGCATGTATCACGACTGGAACGTCGGCCGGCCTGATCGGCAAGGCGACGTCCAGGCAAACCAGCGCGTAGTCGAAGGCGCGTTTTTCCACGCGCTGCAGATCTCCATCGTGCGGGGCCGTCCGTTCGTACCCGACGACGGCGCGCTGCCGCGGCGTGTGCTGATCAACGAACGCCTGGCGCGCACCCTGTTCCCCGGCGAGGATCCGGTCGGTCAGCCGCTGCGCGTCGCCGGCGGCGTCGCCGAGATTATCGGCATCGCCGCCGACGTTCCGGTCGATCCGCGCGTGCCGGCGCCGTCGATGGTCTACCACCTCCATCGACAGTTCGCGGCGAATCGCAACTGGGCGCTGGTGCAGGTCGTGTCTTCGAGCCGTCCGCAGGCCAGCCTACTCGCGGACGTACGCCAGGTGTTACGGCAAATCGATCCCGGACTCGTCGTACACGAACCGCGCCTGCTCGCTGACGTGATCGGAAGGGGATTCGCGCAGGAACGCTTCGCCACGCAGGTGGTCGCCGCGTATGCGGGACTGGCCCTCGCACTCGCCGCCGTCGGCATTTACGGCGTGCTCAGCTACTCGGTGAGCCGGCGGCGTCGCGAGATGGGGATCCGTCTGGCTCTCGGGGCGCAGACCGCCTCCGTGCGCGGGCTGATCGTTCGCGAGGGCGCGACGCTGGCGATCACCGGCGTTGTCATCGGTCTCGCGGTCGCGTTCGGTGCGACCCGATCGCTCGGGGCCTGGCTCTATGGCGTCGGCGCAACCGATGCGCTGACGTTTACGGCCAGCGCCGGAGTGCTGCTGGTGGTCGCCGGCGCCGCCAGCTGGATTCCGGCGCGCGCCGCGACAAAAGTGGACCCGATTCACGCCCTCCGCGCCGAGGCCTAGCCCGGCGAAGCACGGCTTCTTTGACGTTTGTTGGCGATCTCCCGGAAGACGCGAGCGAGATTGTCGAATTGGCTGATCGGCGACCGACTATCCTTCAAGACCGGCCACTCGCGGGCTCACACGGGCTCTCGTCGAGACGCTCGCGGGAGAACGGCACTGCTGTGTCACTTGAGAGGAGATCATGCCCAATTCTGTTCAGTTTCAACGGGTCCTGCGGACGACGCCGGCGCGGCTCTACCGGGCCTTCATCGATCCTGATGCCATGGTCAAGTGGCTGCCCCCGAACGGCTTCACCGGCAAAGTTCACCATATGGACGCACGAGCAGGCGGCACCTACAAGATGTCGTTCACCAATTTCACCTCCGGCAAGAGCCACTCGTTTGGCGGCGAGTACCTCGAGCTCGTCCCGAACGAACGCCTTCGCTGGACCGACAGGTTCGACGATCCGAACCTGCCAGGCGAGATGACGGTCACCGTGAGCTTGAAGAAGGTCTCCGTCGGGACGGAGGTGAACATCGTGCAGGAAGGCATCCCTGATGTGATCCCGCCGGACGCCTGCACCCTCGGCTGGCAGGAGTCACTCACGCTGCTGGCGAAGCTCGTCGAGGCGGAGATCCCGGACTAGGACGGGGCGTGCGTTGCAGCTATCCGCCGGGGCGCTCTCTCAGCAGCCGGGCGATTTCCCGGAAGGACTGGAATGACAACGCCGCCTGCGCAAGGTAGAAGGTGAGCGGGCGCGGGAAGACGGATGTGAAACTCGTGGTGACGGTGCGGGTGACTGCTTCATCGCCGTAGACATCCAGGATGTGGTGGAGCGTCTCGGCGCGTCGCTCGGCTCTGGTTCGGACCAGGCAGGTGACGAGCAGTGCTCGCACGTCGTCGGCACGTCGCCACACCATTGGGCGACTGGACTCATGAATGGTCTCGAAGTCGAACCAGTGGGCGACTCCAGCATCGACGTCGACCATCACGTTCTCGGCCATGGCGTCACCATGCGTGAATCCACGGCGATGGAACTCGGCGAGCGCGGTGACCGATAGTTCGATGGCCCGCTTCCGGACCGACTCCTTCAGCGCTGGATTCTCCAGCACGGTCGCCAGCGTCTCTCCAGCGAGGCAAGGCAGGAGGAGCATCCCGTCCGCATCGATCCGGATCGCCGTACCGCGAAGGGCCTGGTAGACCTGTCGCTCCCGCTCCTGCCAGTCGCGCTGCGGCAGAAAACGTACGCCGGTATGCAAGATGCGCATGAGCGCACCCCCCAGCCAGAGCAGCAGAGGCGCGTAGAACAAGCGGTATTTGCGCGCCAGACGCTCTCCGTCCTGGTGGACGATGCGCGCCTTTGAGTACCTGGTGGACCGAAGCAGCCGCCCCAGGGCCAAACACAGAAGAAAGTACGGTACGCTCCAGCTGGTCCCGCACAGGCTCTCTCAGTCCGCGGACCGCAGGATCATCGATCGCCCGTCTCGTGTCGAATGTGGTCGTAGGCGTTGGTGCGGGCCCAGACGAAGAGGACCACCGAGGCCCACTTCAGGAACGTTCGGAGGTAGCCGAACGGCTGGAGCTCCATTCGCCGGCTGGACGTGCGCGCGATGAGGCGTCGATCGTAGAGGAAGCGCTCACGGTGGTACCGGTAGGCGGCCCCGGTCAGCGGCCACTCCTCGGCGATCGCCCAGGACGCGACGAACGGGCCGTAGGTCTCGAAGTGCGCCCGATCGCAGCTCATGAAGGCCGGCATCGACTTGGCCTTCGCCAGGGGCAGGTGTCGCGCCAGTCCCCAGAAGGTCCACCAGAGCCAGGCCCGGATCCCGGGCTCCCGGGAGGCGAGGCGATACAGCACCAGGCACCGCCCCTCACCCTCGTGGAGCTCGAGGATGCGGTCGACGGCGTTCTCCGGAACGATGGTGTCCGCATCGACGAAGCAGAGGACGCGGCCGGAGCTGCCCGCGGCTCCGGCGTTGCGGGCCGCGGCGCCGGTTCCACCGACGCAGGAGATCAGTCGCACGCCGACGTCATCGGCGAGGACGCCCACGATGCTCGCGGTGGAGTCCTCGCTGCGATCGTCTGCCACGATGACCTCGAACGAGGTGTCGGGGAGCCACAACTGGTGGCGCGAGATGCCCGACGCTCGAGCGACACTCGCGAGAATGGCCTCCAGGACCTCGCCGATCAGCGCCTCCTCGTTTCGCGCCGGGATCACGAAGGAGAGACGAGTGTCACTCATCGCGCCTGCCAGCCGTAGCTCGGGGCTTTGCAACCGAGCGGCGGCTGGCCCGAGGACCCAGCCGGCGACGACCAGCGCGCGGCCCGGCAGCAACGGCAGCTCGCTTCGTGATTGGATCCGCAGCCCCGCCGCCCTGACGTCCCGCTGAAGCGCGTCGGCGGTATAGAAGCGCCGGGGACGCATGGTGAACCGGGCCTTCGCGGGGACGTAGCCGAGGACCTTCGACACGTGGAAGCCCACCATGGTCCAGAGGAACTCACGGACGCGAAGCCACGCATAACCCAGGCGACTGGAATGAAGGGACTGCACCAGGATGATGGGTCCCCTGGTGACCCGCGCCGCTTCCGCCAGAACACCGGCCGGGTCGGTCGGGTACGAAAGCATGAAGAAGAGGAGCGTGGCCGAGAACGCTTTCTCCTCGAACGGAAGGACACCCTCGGCGATCAGCACCGGGGGTGGTCCCACGACATGAATGTCGCTCACGTCGGCGGTGACCACGTCGAGTCCCAGCTCCCGCTGCAGTCGCGCCGAGAGGTGACCGGTCCCCGAGCCGAGGTCCAGCACGCGTCCCTCGGCCGGCAGCCAGGCGCCCACGTGGTCCACCAGCTGGCGGGCTCGCCGTTCCATGACGGCGTCAACCAGCGACTTCAACATCGCTCGCCTCGAGCAGCTGTGCGAGTGTGCTCGGTTCGTAACCAGTGTCGATGAGCGCCTTGGTGAGCCGGACGATCTTCGGCCAGAAACCCCGCTCCAGATCTCTGGGATGGACCGCCAGCGTCGGCACTCCGCGATCCAGGGACTGAGACAGCCACCCGAGACCATGACCCAGGTGTCCGAGCCAGCCCCAGCGACCACAGTCCCAGGTCCAGGTCGCCAGGCGCACCTTTCGGCCCGCCGATGATTCGAGCGAGAAAAAGCCGAGGACGTGATCCAGCCCCACGTCACTCACGCCGTCGAGGCGCACCTGCCCCCGCTGCCAGGCCGGTGCGAGGAAGCCCCGCGCCGGCGCGCCGAAGACCTCGGCGAAGACACGTTGTCCGCGCTCGAGCGTGCGGCGAGTTTCGTCGGGACCGAGACCGTTCATCTCGTCGCAGCGCCCGGCGATCAACGTGGCCGGTCCCCAGCCGCGCAGACGTTGATGGAAGTAGCCGTGAAGGAGAAGCTCTTCGGAGCTCTCTCGCACCAGCCGGCAGTACTCGGGATGCGCGGCCAGCGGCCATTCGCCGTGCCAGTGAGGGACCACGCCGAAGGAGAAGCGACGCCCGAGAATTGGTGCGAGGTCGCGAATCATCACCCGGGTCTCACGGGCGTAGGCCGGCGTGGCGTCGTGGAGACAGACATGAAACCGCCTCATGGAACGGCCTTCAGGACTCCTCCGTATCGCCGATCTCGACCGGCAAACGACTGAACCGCAGCCGCGAGATCGGCCTCGCTGAAATCCGGCCACGGGACGTCGGTGAAGTAGAGCTCGGCGTAGGCCGACTCCCAGAGCAGGAAGTCACTCAAGCGCTGTTCTCCGCCGGTTCGAATCAGCAGATCCACGTCGCGCGTGCCGCTCGGTGCGTGGATGGTCTCACAGAGGGATCGCTCGAAGGCCTCGCGGGTCGGAGGTGTTCCTTTGGCGACACGGCCGGCCGCCGCCACCAGCGCATCGCGGGCCGAATAGTCGATCGCCACCCGGAGGTGGAGAGCGGTCCCTTCGCTCGTGCGCTCCTCGACGTGCGCGATGCTGCGTCTGAGGGAGCGGGGATCCGATCCCGGCGCCCGATGACGTTGAAGCGCACTCCTCTGGCGATCAGCGTTGGCGCACTCGGCGTCCAGGTACGTCTGCAACAGAAGCATCAGGTTGTCGACTTCGCCGCGCGGACGCCGCCAGTTGTCGGAGGAGAACGCGTAGAGCGTAAGCGTGGTGATCCCGAACGCCGGCGCAGCCTCCACCGTGCGCCGGACCGCCGCCGCTCCGGCGACGTGGCCTTCTTCCCTGGGGCGACCGCGTGCCAGTGCCCAGCGGCCGTTGCCGTCCATGTTGATCGCCACATGGAATCGGTCCCGGCCCCGTTCCGGCTGCTCGGGATCCTGCCATCGCGAATCGAAGCTACTTGGTATCACAGCGCATCTCCTGCGATTTCGAACGTGGCATTCCATCGCTCGCTGCAGGATCGGCGATCGGGCCGCCCGAGTCTTCAGCGTTCGGTGAGCATCGTGTGAGATGTTCGTGAGATTCTGTTCTAGACCACTAGCCTTCTCGGAGCACGGTGGCCGGGTCAAGCCGCCCGCGCGTCTGGCCGGCACCCACGCAGCCAGCACGCCTACGGCACCCGGTCCAGCCGCCGTTCCCGAGAACGTCATCGGATCACGTGGCTCCATCTGGAAGAGCAGGGGCGCGATGAACCGTGCCGCCCAGCAATACGTACTGGTCAAGCGGCGCACACA
>CAWIKP010000015.1:0-59523 GCA_963836735.1 uncultured Acidobacteriota bacterium
TCGTGTCGAATGGCTTTGATCGGATCGATTCGTGTCGCACGGAGTGCCGGCACGAGGGACGCCATCACGGCGAAACCGAACAGCACGAACCCGACGGCGGCGTAGGTCAGCGGGTCAGCGGATGTCACGCCAAAAAGGATGCCCTTGAGAGATCCGATAGCAGAAACGCCGCAGAAGAGACCCACGGCGACGCCGGCAGCGGCCAATCCTGCTCCATGAGAAAGGACGAGGCGGAACACCGCCGCACGCTGCGCTCCGAGCGCGATCCGAATGCCGATTTCCCTGGTCCGCTGCGCGGTCACAAACGCCACGGTCGCGTACACGCCGACGATTCCGAGCACTGCCGCCAGAAGCGCAAAGAGTCCCGACCAGACAGCGTAAAACCGGGGGCGCGTCATTCTGGCCCAGGCGATGTCTCGCAGAGGCATCGCGCCGTCGAGCGCGGCGGCTCGATCGAGCTCTCGCAGGACGGCGCGTACATCCGGCACCAGTGCCCCGGGATCTGCGTTTGCCCGAACGGCGTATGTGAGCGTCCCCAGCGCCGCAATCTCACGCATGGGTTCGGGCAAATGCGGCTGCGCCAGCATCGCCTGTCGGGGATCCATGAAGAACTGGGATACGGTGCTTCCCATGGCATGCCGTTGTGAATGTCGTCCACGACGCCGACGATCGTCCACGGGTGGGGTCCGGCAGCAGTCGAACCTGCGCCCCAATCGGGCTTCGCAGCCCAAAATAGCGCCGTGCCAACGCGCGTGTGACGAGCAATACCTGCGCGTTGCCAGCGCCATCCGCCGCATCGAACCAGCGCCCTTCCAGGAGCCGCACGCCCATGGCGCGCAGGTAGCCGCGGCTGACCGAGCGAGCCTGAGGCGCGGCTGGGTCGCGCAGCATCTCCTGCAACGTTCGTCCAGGCGGTTGAAATACACCGTACACCAACGCCCCACCGGCCAGAGGCGGGAGGTTTGCGAAGCCGGCCGCGGTCACGCCGGGTAATGCACTCAGACGTGTGGCCAGTTCCTGAGCGAGGACGGCCTTTCGTGCGACCGGGTACTCGGCCGGCAACACGAGTTGAAACGACAGCACATTGGTCGGGTCGTAGCCTTTCGGGGCCTGCGACATCCGCACGAAGCTGCGGATCAGGAGGACCGCGGCGACGAGCAGCGTGGTCGCGATGACAACCTGGCCGACTACCAGTGCGTTCTGTATGCGCGCACCCTTCTGCGATACCGCAAGGGGGCGACTGGAGGCGACGCTGTCCGCGAATGGGCGCCGCTCGTCGGCGACGATCTGCAGGGCCGGTCCGAGTCCGGCGATGACGCTGGCTGAAAGTGCGAGCCCGAGAGCAAACGCCAGAGCGCCCGCGTCGATGCCAAGATCGTCCAACCGAGGGAATACTGAGCCACTTCCGAATTGCTGTCGCGCGGCAAGTTGGAAAAGCTCGGGAATGTCGACACGGGCCATCGATTGCAACAATTCCAAGCTCGCGTACGAGATCCCCAGCCCGATGATCGCGCCTGCGGATCCCAGGAGGACCGACTCCGCCAGGACCTGCCGGATGATGCGGCCACGGCCGGCGCCGAGCGCCCGCTGGATGACCGCTTCGTGCCGGTGACGTGCACTTCGTGAGAGCAGGAGGGTAAGAACATTCGCCGTGACGATGAGCATCACGAGGAGCGCAGCGACCATGAACAGACGCAAGGCGGGGGCGACGGGCGCCGTGATCTGGCTTTGAAGGAATTGCACCCGGTAGCGGGGTCGCTGAGACTGCGCTGGATCGCCGGCTGGCGCCTCCCTGCCAGCCGTCTGCCCATGACATCTGCCTCAGCGGAGGCATCCTGGATGGAAACCTCATTGCGCAGGCGTGCCACCACGCTCACGAACCTCTCGCGGTCGGATACGGCCGGCGCATGGACGAGGGGAATCCAGAACCGTGTCTCCGGCTGAAGGGAAATCGAAATCTTCTGCCAGGACGCCCACCACAGTGTGGCCGATTCCATCGAGTGCGACAGTCCGCCCAACAACATCTGTCGAAGCGCCGAAGTAAGAGGTCCACGCTTCGTGGCTGAGGACGACCACACGGGAATCGGAGCGCTCGTCGCGCTCGATGAGTGAACGGCCCAGAATCGTTCGCGCCCCGAGCAACGGGAAGATGTCTGGTGACACGCGGGCGATCACCGCGCGCGATGCCCCTCGGCCGTCGTGATGGTCGCCGACGATGTGACGGAGGCGCCCATGTGTGACAGCGTCTTCGTCGAAGCCCGCCATTCGAAGAATCGCTGCTCCTCCATGAGCACACGCTCTTCGGCAACGCCGCGTGGATTTTCGTCTGGCGGGATTGTCTCGACGATTCTGACAGGCGCCCGGCGTCCGGGTACGGCAGCGGATCAAGCAGGACGGTCTTGACGACACTGAAGACCGCGGTCGATGCGCCGACACCGATGGAGAGAGTGAGAACCACGACGGCCGTAAAGCCGGGCGCCCTGCTGATTCGCCTCAATATGTGGCAGACGTCCAGCCGCAGGTCGGATGATGATGGTGCCGGCAAGTCCGCTCAAGTAGCGCCCGCCAATTCGCTGCAAATCGAACTCCCTCGGATGCAGGTCGGGGAGTCTAGCACTCTCGTCACTTGCGAGCCGATGTGAGCACACCATGCTCGATTCCCGCGACGCAAGGCGAGATGAGCTTGTGACAGGCCGTCTGGTGACGGCGGCCGAGTTCAACCCGGAGGTGCCGCAGTGTTGAGCGCCCGGCGCCATTGGTGAAGGCCGAGATCCCGTCCTTGCCCATGAACGCGCACATGTTCATGGCAGCTGGATCCATCTTCGGGAGATACGATTGATAGCACCACGCTCCCTCATTCCGCCCGGGTTCTTTTCTGTCGGCGGCTGCACTGTTGGGCGTATCGTGGGGAGCGAAACGAGACCGACGCCGAGGACATCGTTGGCCGGACGCCCGCACTCGCGAGACTGCTGGATCAAATCGAACAGGTCGCTGCCACCAACGCCGCGGTGCTGGTGACGGGCGAGACCGGGACCGGCAAGGAGCTCGTCGCCCGCGCCGTGCACCGCAGAGTCGTCGCCGGCACAAGCCTTTGGTCGTCGTGAATTGCGGCGCGCTGACGCCGACCCTCGTCGAGACTGAATTGTTCGGGCACGAACGTGGCGCCTTCACCGGGGCCGACCCGGCGAGCCGGCCGGTTCGAGCCCGCGAACCGGCGGCACGATCTTCCTCGACGAGGTGGGCGAGCTGCCCGAAGAGATCCAGGTCGAAGCTGCTGCGGGTGCTGCAGACCGGCGAATTTCGAGAGGCTCGGCTCGAATGCGACCATCCGGGTCGATGTCCGTGTCATCGCGGCCACTAACCGGAACCTGCGAGGAAGCGGTTGCGACCGGCAGGTTCCGCGCCGATCTCTACTATCGGCTTCACGTGTTTCCTGTCCAGGTGCCGCCGCTGCGAGAGCGGCGGGACGACATCCCACTCCTCGTGGCGTATCTCGCCGACAAGAAGGGCAGGGCCGTCGGCAAGAGGATTGAGTGCATTCCCCCCGCAGTGATGCAGCGCTTGGCAGAGTACTCGTGGCCGGGCAACGTGCGCGAGCTCGAGAATGTCATCGAGCGCGCGATCATCCTGTCGCGTGACGGGACTCTCCTTCTCGAGGGAGTATTCGATCTGGGCCCGGCCCGTGGCGTCGCGAACCCGGGCGGCGAGGATTCCGGAGTGAGCAACCCGCCGGATCGGGACCGGCTGCGCGACGTGGAGCGATCTCACATCATCCGCGTCTGCGAGGAATGCGGCTGGCGTATCAAGGGGCCGGGCTCGGCATCCGTGCGACTCGGACTGAAGCCGAGCACCCTCTACTTCCGCATGCAGAAGCTCGGCATCGTCAGGCCTGCGTGACCTCGCCGGCTGGCAGCCTGTTGCATGACACTGCCCTTGGCGGGCAGGCCGGCGACGCGCGCGCTCCCGCCACCTGGCGTATCGGGCAGTGGCGTCGCAGCGAGTGCAGATGTCGGGGGCGGCGTCTTTCCACAGCGCGAAGAAATCCCGGTAGTGGCGTAATGGCGACGAACCACACGAGCATCGTCGGAACATCATGGCGACGTTCCCGATGCCACCCATTCGTCTGCCGTAAACAGCAGCGGCTCAGGGGTTAAGAAAATGAGATGCACACCCTGCTCGTCGTGACAGCCGTGCTGGAAGGCGCGACCGGCCTCGCGCTCGTGGCGTTTCCATCCCGGCTCGTCACGCTGCTGCTCGGTTCATCGCTGGATGCACCTGCTGCGTTGACTCTTGCACGCGTTGCCGGAGTAGCCCTGGTGGCCCTCGCAGTTACATGCTGGCTCGCGCGTCACGACGGCGAGAGCCGCGCAGCGAGAGGACTGGTTGCGGCGATGGTGCTCTACCACACCGGCGTCGCGATCGTGCTCGCGCACGCGGGTATCGGACTGGCACTCTCCGGGATAGGCCTTTGGCCCACGGCACTGTTTCACGCCGCCATGACCGTGTGGTGCCTCAAGACCTCGCGTTGAAGGGCGACGGCTGCCCTACCCGACGCCATTCCATTCGAGGGGCGGATCGAAGGCTTCGCCGACCGGTCCCACTCGATACGCCGTGCGCGACGATCGACGTCGGTGACCTGGCCGCCGGTTCGGTCGGCACGCGCTTCGAATTGCATGGCGAGGTCTGGATGCTCGATCAGGTCGATCGGTGAAGACCAATTCGGCCGCTCGGCAGCGGCGGTATGGGCGTGGTGTACGAAGCGGAAGACACGCGGCTGGGCCGGCGCGTCGCCCTCAAATTCCTGCTGCCCGCGCTGGGGCGTGATCTGAAGGCGCTCGAGCGGAGCGCGCGCGGCGTCAGCCCTGAACCACCCGAGTATCTGCACGGTCTACGGGATCGAGCAGCACGAGGGGTCGTGCTCGCCGCCAGACTGTCCAAGTAAGCAAGCGGCTGAACTCGAGGGCCTTTATCTGGGTTCTACGTCGTCGGCGGGTCCAGAGTTGTCTTTTCGGTCGTCTGTCCGTGATGTGGGCGATGACGAGGTGTTCTGCCTCTCCGTCGAATACGCCGCCGCTGCGAGGCTCGGGGGAGCGTTCCCCCCGAGCCCCGGAAGTCATTAGAACGTCACCCGGGTGACGAGCTGAAGCGTGCGTGGCGGCGCCACGCCGTTGATCGTTCCGAACCCGTTCGGACGGACGAGCGCGCCGCTGGCGTCGTACGGCAGGTTGGTGATCGTCCGATCGGTCAGACTGGTGAAGTTGACCGTGGAGTTGACGCCGGTGAACTGCGTGTGGTTCAGGGCGTTGAACATGTCGAGTCGCACCTCGAACTTGACGGTGCGCGCGACCGGGAACACCTTCGAAAGCGACAGGTCGAGGTTGTTGATCGGCGGCGCGCGCACGAAGAACCGCGCCGATTCGTTGCCGTCGCTGCGCGGCTGTGGCGGTGCGAAGCACGACGCGTCGAGCTGCTGGTACGGATCATCCGACCAGCCGCGGCCCGGGTCGCAGGTCAGGACGATGCGCGCGTTCGGGTTGCCGTCGGTGCCGGTCAGGTTCTGGGCGCCGATGCCGGGAATCTGGAAGTCGACGCCGTAAGGGCGCCCGCTCGTCCACCGATAGACACCGGAAATCTGCCACTCGTTCACCAGCAGGCCGAGCACTTTGCCGCTGGCGACTCGCGGCACCTGATAGATGGAGTTGATCACGAAGTTGTGCGGGCGGTCGTAGTCGAGATAGGAGTAGTCGAGGCGCCTCGTTTCCTCCTTGCTCAGGTTCGGCACGCCAGCCGCGAAGTCGTTGCTGTTGATGCCGAGCGCCTTGCTCCACACATAGAAGCCCGAGAACATGAACCCGCGGTCGAACCGCCGGGTCACCGATGTCTGCAGGCCGTGATAGTTCGAGTAGCCGCTGTAGTCCCACATGCGGATGTTTCCGTAGCCCTTGTAGGGACGGAGGAAGTCATTCGGCAGCGCTGAGGACCCCAGCGTGTCGCTGGGGACGCGGGTCGGATCCTGGTTCTGGGGCTGGAACGTCGCGCCAAACGGCAAGGCATTGATCTGCACCTGCCGCAGCAGATCGGTCGACGTCGAACCGACGTAGGCGACGTCGAGGATGACTTCCCTCCACACCTTGTGCTGGATGCCGACGTTCCACTGATTGACGCGCGGCGGCTTGAAGTCGAAGGCGGTCGGGTTGAGCGACAGCGTCGGGTCCGGATCGCCGCCCGCCGAGGTCAGGGCCTGCAACCGTCCCGATTGAAGGCTCGAGTTCAGGACCCCCGGCGCGTTCGCGATCATGTCGAAGACCATGTTCCCCTGCGGCCGGTCGTAGAAGATGCCGAACCCGCCGCGCAGGATCGTGACGCCCTGCCCGGACAAGTCGTAGACCACGCCGACCCGCGGCGAGACGCGAAACGCATTGCCGTCCTGCAGCTGGTCGTTGATGCCTGAGCCCGCCTGGAAAGCGCCGTTGAAGCGATTCGAGCCGGGAGTGAGCCGGCCGATGAAGCTCTCCGCGACGGTATTCCCCAGGGTCGGCGCCACGCCCGCGGAGATGAGCGCGGGATCCATCCCGCGCCGGGCACAGCCGGCGCCCGGGCTGCCGCCCACGCAGACGGGGGTGTAACAGCGAGGCAGCTGCGCCCGCGTTGAAGGCCTCCGGCAGGAAGTTCGATGCCTGCAGCGTGGTGTCCCACTGCGGCGTCAGGTAGTAGAAGCGGACGCCGTAGTCGAGTGTCAGCCGGCTGCTCGGCTTCCAGTTGTCCTGCGCGAACCACTCGAAGTTCTTGTAGCGCCACTCGGGCAGCGCGTACTTCGATGCCTGGGTGTAGGTGTTGAACACGCCGGTCGCCGCGTTGGCGTAGCTGAACCCCGTGTCGAAGGGGTTGCTGGCGTTGTCGGTGAAGTCGATCTGGCTGTTGAAGCTGGCGAAGATGCTCTGCGGCTTGAAGCTGTGCTGGAAGTAGAAGCCCCGCTTTCGAGGAGTGCGCGCCCCAGACCTTGGTCAGGTTCGCGATGACGTCGTGGGTGATGTTCTCGTTGGTGAACGGCCCCCGATCGGTCTGATATTGGCCGGCGTTGCCGGTACGCCCGCCGCGGAAGACGAACCACGGAACGTAGTCCGACTGGACCGCGTCGGGATACAGCAATGGCAGCGACGAGACCCCGGCGTTCGCCCGGAACAACTGCTGCAGCTGGAGTTGGTAGTTCAGCGAGTTGGCCGCTCGTCCCCAACTCAGCTCGAGGGACGTGGTCGGGTTCAGAATGCCGGTGGCGGACAGCAGGTAGTTCGAACCGGGGTGGGTGAAGAGCACCGGCGTGGGCAGCTGGTCGCTGCCGTTGCCGGCCCAGGTCGTCCCGTACGCCTGCAGGATGTCCTCCTTGTTCTTCATCATCCGGCCGGTGACCCGCCAGTTGCTCGTGGCCTGGAAGTCCATCCGCAGCAGGTCCTCGCGGCGCGGCGAGCTGTTGGGATCCTGGCTCGTGAAGTTGAGACCGCTGCCCCCGGAGAAATTCGGATTGGGGAAGATGTTCAGCGCGGCGAGCCCGGGCGAGTAGAGGCGGCTCTGCGGAATGCGGCCGAGCACGCCACCGTCCTGGAAGCAGCCGCGGGTGTCGGCGGCGCTGCACGGCAGTCCCGTGCGAGGAGTCGCGAACGTAGGGAAACGGATTGCCGCTGCTGTCGACGCTCTGCGAGAAGTCACCTTGCCGCTCGAGCGCGGTGGGCACTCGCGTCTGATGCTCGGTCGCCGGATCGGTGCGCCGCTGCCATTCCTGGCTCCAGAAGAAGAACAGCCGCTTCTTGTCCATGTTGAACCCGGGGAACGCGACCGGACCACCGATCGTGTAGCCGGAGTCGTTGCGCGACGTCTTGGCCGGTTCGATCTCCGGGGTCACGCGCTTGTTCGTCCAGGTGTTGGCGTTCCAGTCGGAGCGCCGGCCGTACCAGTAGCCGGAGCCGCGGAAGTTCTGCGTGCCGCTCTTGGTGACCACCTGGATCTGGCCGCCGACCGCGCGGCCGTACTCCGCCTGATACGAGTTGGTGAGGACCTTGAACTCGGCAACCGAGTCGATGTTGGTCGTCGCCATGTTGCCGCCGTTGTTGCCGGTGTCGATGTTGGCGACGCCGTCAATCGTGACGTTGTTGGAGTTGGGGCGCTGGCCGTTCACGGTGAACCCGTCCGCGGCGCCAATCTCGCTGCCGCCGGTGCTCTGCGACAACGCTCCTGGGACGAGCGTCGCGAAGTTGAAGAGCGCCCGCCCGTTGTTGGCGATGTTCTTCAGCGCTTCGCTTCGAGCGCGAACGACCGTTCGCCGCTGGTCGACTGCAGCTCGGTGACTCGCCCCGTGACGCTGACTTCCTCGCTCATGGCGCCGACCTCGAGGGTCAGCGCGCCGGTGGTCAGCTTGTCGTTCGCGTTCACGACCACGTTCGTCCGCTCCAGCCGCTTGAAGCCCTGGAGGCTGACCTGGAGGGAATAGGTGTCCGGACGGACGATGGCGAAGGTGAAACGACCGCCTTCGTCGGTGACGGTCGTCAGAACGTTGCCCTGCGTGCGGCTGGTCAGCGTGACCGTGACGCCCGGGAGGACACCGCCCTGCGAATCTTCGACTGACCCTGAAACGGATGCGCTCGTCGTCTGCCCGCGGAGGATGGTGGGACTACTCGCTAGGACGAGGGCTACAAGGCCGAGACTCGCGACTCCCTTGAGCCGCTGCAAGAAGGACATATCACTTGCCTCTTCTTCCTTTCCACCTGTGCGGAAAGGCCCGAGCCACAAGGTTCGAACCTCAACCCGAGTGGAACGTGATTACTCCGGGATTTCCATTTTGGATTTCCACGACTGGGACGCTGAGTTGCCACAGCGGGCGCAACCGTAGCAGGTCTGTGTTTGGGTGGCTGTTCACTCTGGCACATTCCAGAATCATCGCTGTGACTCGAGTGTCGACAACGTCGACTTCGCCACGACCCGTCGGACGTGGTCCAGCTGCCCGCCTGCTAGTCGAAGCTCTTGGCTGCGTGGCCGGATTGGCGAATACGGATTGGCAAGATCAGTGCCCCTTCCATTGACGAAGCAGGTCCAATGCAACGGGGTGCTTCGGATTTCTCTGCAGCAACCGCTCGAGCACACCGACGGCTTCCTCGGATCGACCGACGCTGAATTGGATCTTGGCCAGCGTGACGTAACCGTTCTCGTACTGGGGCGAGCGCTTCAGCACGCCTTCCAGGATCTCGATCGCCGCGTCCGCCTGCCCGCGCGAGACCAGCACCAGCGCGAGATTGTTCGCGGCCTCTCCGTAATCGGCACGACGGGTCAGCGCGCTCCGGAGGTACTGTTCCGCCCGCTCGAGGTCCCCCGCTCGTCCCACCAGCAGTCCCAGGTTGTTGAGGGCTTCGGGGAAGTCCGGCTGCAGCCCCAGGGCCTTTTCGTAGAGCGCCCTCGCTTCCGCGTCGTGGCCGGTCAGGAGAAGGGCGTAGCCGAGATTGTTCAGCGCGTCGGGATACTCCGGCGTCGACGCGAGCGCCGCACGGAACCGGGCTATGGCGCCGTCGATATCTCCGCCCTGCGCTATTAGCGCTCCGAGATCGTTGCTGGCTTCAGCCAGATCCGGTCGCAGTGCGAGCGCGCGCTCGAATGCCACACGAGCGCGCGCGGTCTCCCCGCTCCGCGCCAGCAGCGTGCCCAGCCGGTACAGCGTGGAAGCCCCAGGGTTCGCCTGCGCGGCGCGCTCGAATGCAACCACAGCAGCGGCGTCGAGCCCCTGGTCGAGAAGCTCCCGGCCGTACGGCAGATAGTTCCGCACCGGCAGCGCCGAATAGAACGTGCCCGGGAACGGCAGGGTTCGGTTGAGGCGCTCGGCGGCGGGCGCCTCGATCGCCCCTGCATCCTTCATCATCCGGGCGACATCGACTCGCTCACGGTAGGTCTTGACGACGTTCCCTTCTCCGTCGAGGAGCAGACACGTGGGCAGGCGAAGGTTCTGCCGATTCATGAACAGGTGCCGGTTGAGGATCGCGTAGCTCAGGCTCACATCGCGCGTGGCGGCGACGACCGGCACGGTCCCTGGCGAGATGGCTGGGCGAGAGGCCAGCTCGCCCGGCATCTCGACCGCGATGGCGAGCGATCCGACGCCGGCCTTGGCGAGCACCTGCTGCCCCCGCCCCAGAGCTTCGAGCGCGATGCGGGACGCCGCGACCGCCGGGGACCACAAGAGAACGACCGCCGGCTTCCCTCTCAGGGCTGCGAGCGATCGCGTCGTCCCGGAGCCGTCCGGTAATGAGAAATCGGGCGCCGGGAAAGGCTCGTAAAGCCAGGTTGCGTCCGGCGGCTCGGTCGGCTGCGGGCTGGAGATCGCGACCTTTCCAGCGGAGCGCGCGGCGAGCGGTTCGCTCCGGACGATGCCGCCTTCGGTGATCGAATACTCTCGAGTTCAGCGGCACGTCGGTGAGCACTTGCGTCCCGCCTGAGGGCCAGTCCACTTTCAGCGCGACGACCCGCTCGCTTGCGCCGAGGCCGATCGTCAACTCCTTCGAGTGTTGCGACAGGAAACCCGATCCCGCCTGTACGATCCTGGTCTTCCGAAGTCTGTCGGTCTCGACGGTGACCCGGGCGCCCACTGCGTCGCGATTGCTCGTCGTCCCGGTGAGACGGACGACCAGCGCCGCCGACCGAGTCTCGTAGTCGTTCCTGAACACCCGGAGCTGCGGCGCCTGGCGAGCGGCCATGACGGCGAGATCCGGATCGCCGTCGCGATCGAGGTCCAGCACCGCGAACGATCGTCCGTCCTGATCGAGGTCGAGCCCGAGAGTGCCCGCGATCTCGTCGAAGCCGCCCTGTCCGTCGTTGCGCAGGAACACGTTGCGCTGCCGGCTGGCGATCGACCCGTGGATCAGCAGCTCGTTGATCGCCCGCCACGCACCGTCATACGGCGTGCCGGGGATGCGGGTGAGCGGCGAGCGGGCGACGACCTGTCTCCAGAAGAAGCCTTCGAGGTCGCGCCCGCCGTCGTCCTCGTTCTTGCGGGTCAGCATGCCGTTGACGACGTAGAGATCGTCCCAGCCGTCGCTGTCGAAATCGAGCGCGTCCGAGGACCACGCCCACCGGCCCATCGCCGCCCGGGCCTCGACGGTCCGATCCTCGAAGCGGCCGTTCCCGCCGTTTCTCAGCAGGGAGTTGCCCCGGACGTGCCGGCGATAGAGCGCACGCACGTCCGGCGTTGCGTCAGGCATGAACGTGGGCGCCGAAGTCACCCGCAGGCCGGGTGCGCTCCACATGTTGCCGGTGTAGATGTCGAGCCGCCCGTCGTTGTCGTAGTCGAGAAACGTCGCGCTCATGCCGGCGCCGTGGTCGAGCGTTCCGGCGGCGGCCGCGACGTCCTCGAACATCATCCTGCCATCACGGCGCCCGAGATTGCGGTACAGGTTCTTGGTGCCGAAGTCGTTCGCCACCAGCAGATCCGGCCAGCCGTCGCTGTCGTAGTCGGCCCAAGCCGCCGCGAAGTGGTAACGATCGTTTCCGGCGCCGAGACCCGCCTCCTGTGTCACGTCGACGAATCGGCCGTGCCGGTCATTGCGAAAAAGGACACCAGGCGGACCGTTACGCGCGTCGTAGTACGGCGCCGGGGTTCCCGCCTTGTCCTCGCCGGCTCCGAAGAAGTAGAGTACACGCAGAGGTACAGATCGAGGAAGCCGTCCCGGTCGTAGTCCGCCATCGACATCGACGTCAGCACTCCCTGCAGCGGTCCGGCGAAGCGAAAGGCATCTCGAGCAGGGGCGAAGTGTGCCTTGCCGTCGTTGATGAAAAGCAGCGGCGCCGTCGCGGTGGCGAGCACCAGGTCCTGATCTCCATCGTTGTCGATGTCCGCAAACAGGGATTGCGCGGTGTCGTCGAGAACCCCCAATCCGGACGTCTCGGTGATGTCCTCGAACGTCGAGTCCCCTCGCGAGCGGTAGAGCCGATTGGGCAGGCCGGCCGGCTGCGCCACGTAGAGATCGTCGCGTCCGTCCCCGTCCGCATCGCCTGCCGAGACGCCGTGATGGCCGTTCGAGTCGCGCGTCAGCACAGAGTCGAACGTTGCCATCCAGGTGTCGAGATCGAGGCTGAGCTGCTTCCGGAAGGAGTCGGTGCCGCCGAGAGCGGTCGCGGTGATCTCGTTGAAGACCGGTGCCCGCGCCTGGCTTGCCACATCGGAGGCGGCAGTCCATCGAACCACCTGCCAGCCTGATCCGTTGCGTTGCCAGGTCATGTCCCACTCGCCGACGTGCTCAGCGCGGTAGGCGTTCTTTGCGGCGCCGACGAGGTCATACCTAACGGTGGTGCGGAGCCGCTGCGACGGACTGCCGGCGGTACCTTCGGCCGTCATCGACGTGAGGAGGAGTTCCGCCACGGTGAGATCACGAAAGTTCGCGACGAGGCGCTGCATCTCTGCGCCGAACGAACGGGCGTCGAGTGTCAGATCGGCGGCCAGGGTCGTCGTCCGTGCAACGACGAGCCCGGTCTGCGCCGTGGACGGCGGATCGGGAAGAAGGCGTGCGCCGCGGAAGCTGGAATCAAGCAGCGTCCTGGCGAGAGCCGGTAGCGCTGTGCTGCCCGCGCGCAACGCGTTCGACAACTCGCGAAGGCTCGCTTCCAGCTCTCGCGCCTGACGCTCGAGCGGGAAGCTATCGTCGCCCGGATCGAGGTGCTCGAGAAACGGGACCATCGTTTCGGGTGTCGCGAGCGCGGGCCGAAACTCTGTTTTCTCCGGCACCGTCTGTCCACCCGGGCGCTCCGTCGCGACGAAACAAAAAGGAGGAGAAGAGCTCCTCCAGCCGTGCGGGTGCTGATCCGATCAGCGCTGGCGGCCATCGGGTTGTGACTGACGAGGAGCGGCGCCCGGTGTCGGCTCGGCAACGTCGAGCGTGTGGAGACGATCGACGGGCAGCTGCTTCCATTCCCGCCGTCGTCCACCCGGCAGCCGAATCGTCACGTCTACCGGGCCCGCATAGTCGCCGAGCCCGAAGTAGGCGCGGAGATCGCTCTGGGACAAGAAGCTGCCGCCCGAGCGGATTTCGCGTACCTGCGTCCGGCCACCCGCGGTGGCTGTCACCTTCGCCCCGATCGCGAACCGGTTTCCCGATCCGGACGCGGCGCGCACCGCCACCCAGTGGTGTTTCGTCTCCTGCCGGTTCTGGAGTAGCGTCGGCTCGTCGTCCGCGTTGCTGACGACGAGGTCGAGGTCGCCGTCGTTGTCGAGGTCTCCCACGGCGAGGCCGCGGCCGACGCGCGCGGGCCGCAGCCCGGCACCAGCGCGCTCCGAGACATCCCGGAACCGCGTGCCGAGGTTCAGCAGCAGCTGGTTCTTCTGACGGTAGGTCTCGCCGAGCGCCGGGTAATCGTCCACGTCCGGGAAGATGTGTCCGTTGGCAAAGAAGAGATCGAGCCGGCCGTCGAGATCGGCATCGATGAATGCAGCGCCCCACCCCATGCGCTCGAAAGTCGGCGCGGCGATGTTGGCCGACATGCTCGCGTCCTCGAAGTGGCGGCCGTCCACGTTGCGGTAGAGCGTGTAGCGGTCGTGAGCGAAGGTGGTGAGGACGAGATCGATGTGCGAGTCCCCGTCGTAGTCGCCGGCGTCGGCGCCCATGCCCGCCTGCGCGCGCGCTTCCCCGTTCACCGCGACGCCGGCGGCCAGCCCGGTACTCTCGAACCGTCCGGTCCCGAGGTTGCGATACAGAAAGTTGGGGTTCGAGTCGTTGGCCACGAACAGATCGACGAACCCGTCGTCGTCGTAGTCGGTCGCCACGACTCCGAAGCCGTAGGCCTTCGCCGGATCCGAGAGCCCGTGCGCGTCGGCTGCCTCGACGAACCGTCCGTTTCCAAGGTTCTCGAAGAACAGATCCGACTCCCCGGGGAGCCCGGCCGGACCTGCCATGATCCGCGGCCCGTTGCGCCACACGAGCGTCCGCCGGGCGCCCAGCACCGAATCCCACGTCGTCTCGACGTATCGCGCGACGTAGAGGTCGAGGTCGCCGTCGGCATCGGCATCGAAGAAGGTACAGCCGGTACTCCAACCGCCGGCGGTGACACCGGCGCCGATGGTTGCGTCTTCGAAGGTGCCGTCGCCGCGGTTGCGAAAGAGCACATTGGGGCCCCAGTTCGTGACATACAGATCGAGCCGGCCGTCGCCGTCGAAGTCGCCCGCACACGCACCACTGCCCCACGCCGCGACGTCCACCCGGGCATCCTTCGACACGTCGGCGAACTTCCATCCGCCGAGATTTCGATAAAGGGCGTTCCGGTGAGCCACACGCTCTCGAGCCGGGGTGAGCGCTGCGGCTGTCACCAGGTAGATGTCCAGCCATCCATCACCGTCATAGTCGAACAGTGCAACGCCGCCGCAGGCGGACTCGAGGATGTGGTCCTTCGTCGCGCCGCCGCAATAGGTCCGGGTGGGCAGACGGGGTCCCTCCTCGAACGTCACCGGAACTGGTGTTGCGTCTTCGGGCGATCGGATGTTCGGGGGGGCCGGGCCCATGGCGGATGCATGGCCGCCGTACGCTGCATCTTTCGGCGGCGTCTGGCTGTAGCTCCCCTGGAACGTCAGTCCGAGCGCGACCTCACCTTCGAGCTGAGACCGGACCTTCTCCAGGAGCGCGAGGATGGGGGTGATCGAGGATGTGATGCTGCGTTCGGGTCCTGAGGCCAGGGCCCTGAGCTCGAAAGCCGCGCGACGAAGTTCGCCGCGCAATCCAGGGGGGACGCCGGACCCGGGACCGAGCGCGGGGCGTGGATCTGGAACGGGCTCGGCGGCGATCGCCTCGAGGGTGTCGGCAGCGTCCAGGAGCGCCTGCCGCACCCGATCGTTTGGCCCGTCGCGCACAGCTGCTTGCAGCTGGGCTGTGGCTTTGCGCTGAAGATTCAGAAGCCGCGCGCGATCCGACTGCTCGGTCTGCGTGGGGGAAGCTGCCTGTCGGGTCGCATTGGGTGTCGGGAATGCCCCGAGCCCCCCAACCGCCGCACACACCGCGAGCATGACGGCGCGCCATCTAGAAGGGCCCCGAGCACAGGTTCGATCGCCGCTGAGGTGCATAGCCCGGTACTGCTCGGCCCACTTCTCCCCGCCCTTATGTCGGTCCTGCGTCAGGACGGCCCATGACTGAAGGGTCGAGGCTATCACGAGAGATTACCTTCTGACTTGTTTTTGGACCAGCGTACGAGCCTTGTGGCTCCGTAGCCGCCGGGCGCGCTAATCAGAGCACATTTCGCGCATTGGACTCGCGCGCCGCCACAACCTCCACGTTTGACGGCCCGGTGAGTGAGGGCTACGATGCCGAGTCCGCGCACCACACCCATGCCCGACACGCGCGTCTCGCACTACGACGTCATCCGGCCGCTCGGCAGCGGCGGTATGGGCGTGGTGTACGAAGCGGAAGACACGCGGCTGGGCCGGCGCGTCGCCCTCAAATTCCTGCTGCCCGCGCTGGGGCGTGATCTGAAGGCGCTCGAGCGGTTCCAACGCGAAGCGCGCGCGGCGTCAGCCCTGAACCACCCGAATATCTGCACGGTCTACGCGATCGAGCAGCACGATGGGGCGTGCTCACCGCCGGAGTGTCCAAGCGAGCACTTCATCGTCATGGAACTGCTCGAAGGCGAAACTCTGGCGCAGATGATTGACCGCCATCATCGGTTCGACCTGACGCACCTGCTCGACATCGCGATGCAGATCACCGATGCGCTGGAGTCGGCGCACGCCAAGGGCATCGTCCACCGCGACATCAAGCCGGCCCACATCTTTCTCAGCCCACGCGGCCAGGTGAAAATCCTCGACTTTGGGATCGCCCAGATCGAAGGCGCGCGAGCCATCGCGGACTCTTGGGGTTCGGAGGGAGAGACGACCGGGGGCGATCTGACGGTTCCTGGCACGGCGGTGGGCACGGTCGCGTATATGTCGCCGGAACAGGCGCGTGGGTGGCTCACCGACGCGCGCACCGACCTGTTCTCCCTCGGCACCGTGCTCTATCAGACCGCCACTGGCAGGTTCCCGTTCCAGGGGGACACGTCTGCGATGGTGTTCGATGCCATCTTCAACCGCGATCCGGTGCCCGTCACGCACGTCAACGCGGAGCTGCCTGCCGAGTTCGGGCGAATCCTCAACAAGGCGCTCGAGAAAGACCGCAACCTCCGTTACCAGACCGCAACCGATCTGAAGACCGATTTAATCCGGCTTCGGCGCGACACCGACCCCAGCAGGAAGACGACCGCTGAAGCCACTGGCCCCGATACGCCGGTTGAGCGATCGGTCGCCGTGCTGTTCTTCGAGAACCTGAGCGGCGTGAAGGAGGACGAGTACTTCCGAGACGGCATCACCGAAGACATCATCACGGAGCTGTCCAAGATCAAGGGCCTGAACATCTTCTCGCGCGCCACGGTGCTCGCCTACCGCGACAAACCCGTGACCCCCGCCCAGATCAGCCAGCAACTCCGCGCCACATGCGTGCTCACCGGCAGTTTGCGGCGGGCCGGCAACCGGCTGCGCATCAACGCCCAGCTCGTCGACACGCGGACGGACTTTCCGCTCTGGTCCGAGCGGTACGACCGCGAGATGCAGGACGCCTTCGAAGTCCAGGACGAGATTGCACGCAAGATCGCCGAAGCGCTGCGCGTCACGCTCGCGCCTCAGGGCCAGGTGGTGGTCGCGGCCAAACCCCCTGAGAACCTGCCGGCCCACAATCTCTGATTGGTTCAGGACGAACGGGTCGCGGAGACGGTCACGGCCGGGGTCGGCCTCAAACTGAAATTCAACAAACAGTAGGCGCCCGGCGCGCTACCGTCCTCGCACAACCGACTGGAGCCACGGTTCGAGGAACTGGCGGGCGACGGCATCTGCGCTGGCAGGCAAGTCGGCGATGAGGACCCGGCCGTCGACATACGCGATGCCGAACACTCGCTTGGCTGCCACGCCGACGCCGACCGGGTTGCTCGATCCGGAGCTTGGAATCGGAGCCGATGGTGGCGCGGAGGTGGGTGCTGCCGGTCCTGACGCCAAGCGACGAGACGTTCTTCTGCCCCGGCGATAGTTCGACCAGCGACTGGCCAACTGCGGTATTGAAGTCGCGGACGATCTGCTCTACGGCTGCGCGAAACTCCGTCCAGAAGTGTTCACGCGCCTCGCGACGTGGGCGTTCCTCGTCAACCCGCCGGCGCTTCTCGCCCTCGGCTTTTTGCTGCCGGCCAGTCCACTCCCGGCCGAGCTCGTTGATCCAGTCGTCCTTGTCCGTCATGGCGCAGTTCCCTGAACCTAGCACCGGCAAAGGTGCGGGCGCAGTGCTGAATTGCACAGAGCCAAACATCCGTTCATACAACGGCCGTGATGAGGCATGATGGCTGGAAAGGAGTCGGCATGGGAGACAAGGGTGGCAAGAGAGACAAGGAAAAGAACAAACAACAGCAGCTGAGGAAACAGAAAGAAGAGGAGCAGAAGAAGCAGGACAAGGCCCGGCCGAAGACTCCGTAGCACGAAGGTAAGCGACAGCAGGCGGTCGTCCGCAAAGCGAGCTGTCGCGCTGCCGATCGCCCGCCCGGGAGAATCATGAGCGACGATGCGCACGCCCGGCCCACTCGCGAGGCGCTCTCTGTTCGCGGCAGCTATACTGGAACGTCCCGGAAGGAATCTGGAAAGCGGCCCCCGTTTCCGTCTCGTGAGCGTTATGAAGCCGATGTTTCTCCCCGGCGTCGAACAGAACCCGCGGCCGGGTCCGTATCGATCGCTGATCGAACAGATGCAGAAGCAGGGGTCGGAGTACCCGCAGATCTGGCACCTGTTCGCCTACCTGCCGGCGACCGAGCATCTCGCCCGATTCACGCAGGAGGTGCTGCGCGGACCGGCGCCTCTCAGCCCGGGACTGCGGGAGCTGATCGCCGCCTACACGTCGCAAAGGAATCACTGTCCGTTTTGACTGAAGTCCCACGCCGCAGTTGCGGCGGAGCTGCTCGGGGACGAGGCGCTGGTCAGCGCCGTGCTGGCCGACGTCGAATCATCGCCGCTCGACGATCAGCACAAGGCGCTGTTCCGTTTCGTCGACAAGGTCAATCACGGCTCGGCCAGGATCACCGAGGCGGAGCTCGAGGTCGTGCGCGCGGCGGGCTGGACAGACGAGGCGATCTACTTCGCGATCACGGTCTGTGCGCTGTTCAACTTCTACAACCGGTGGATCGACGCGTCGGGCGTGCACGCGCTGTCCGACGACGCGCATCGCCAGGGCGGCAGGCGCAGCGCGCAATCCGGGTACGTCAGGAGTTGAAACTGGCGCCGACGTCGGTCTGACCCGCCTTCGCTTCGCCGACGCCGCGCGGTACGCACAACACCGCCACGAATGCGAGGGCCGTGTAGGCGGCCATCATCGCGAACATCGGACGATAACCATCGAACAGGTCGAAGAGCGCACCGTTGAGCGGATCCCCGATCGCGCCACCCGCCATGCACAAGAGGAACAGCGCGGCCAGCACGCCCCGCTGGTGCCTGGGAATGGGTTCGACGAAGAGCGGATAGGCGTTCGTCATTGGCAGCGCCCAGCTGGCCGAGGCGAGCGCGATGAGCGGGACGGCCCGCGACATGTCGTCGACGCGGTCGAGGGCCAACAGGCAGACGCCCATCGACGCGAACCCGAGCAGCATCGTGTTGCGGCGGCCGATCCGCGCGCCGATGAAGCCGCCGGGCAGCGATCCGATCAGCGCGCCGACGGCCCAGGCGATGAAGCCGACGGTGACGTCTTCCGGACGGACCGCGAAGCGCTCGGTACCGTACAGCGCATACCACGTGGTGAAGGTCTGGAACGTCAGCTGCAGCAGCAGCGCTGACAGGAAGATGGCGCGCAGGCCCGGCAGGTCACCCCGAACCGCGGCCCAGGCCGCGGCGGCGAGCGATCGGTAGGTCGCCTCCATCGCGGATGTGTGCGCGACGCGCGGTTCGCGCAGCCACAGGGCAAACCCGGCGCCGATGGCCAGCACCGTTCCCGAGGCGATGAGGAACGCACGCGGCATCCCGAGAATCCGGCCCATCATCAGGAACACGATGGCGCCCAGGCACATGTGAAAGGTCACCGACCCGTTGGCGATGGAGCGATACGCTGACGGAACGCTGTCGGCGACCAGAGCCTGGAACGGCGAACGCTGCAGGTTGATGCCGGAGTAGAGCACCACCATGGCCGCGATGACGCCGGCGATGCCGAACCGCGGGGACAGAGGAAAGAGCGCCATGCCGGCGGCGGCCAGGAGACAGCCGACGTACACCAGCGGCAGGCGCCCTTTTCCGCGCGAGGCCGCTCGATCGGACAGGGCGCCCGCCACGGGCACCAGCACGAGCAGCAGCACGTTGTCGATTGCCATGACGGCGCCGATCGCGGTGCGATGATCGCCGAGGGCGTCCCGGACGAGCGGCGGCACGAAGGCGCTGAGCAGCGGTCCGGTCACCCCGGCGAACAGACCGCCCCACCCGATGATCAGGCACGACACATAAGGGGACCGCTGCAGTGCCCCGGCGTTCGGCCGCGTGGCGTGTTCGATGGCCTTCACGGGGCGGTCAACCGCGGGGAATCCAGCCAAACGGCGACCAGCGTACACTATCGCATGGGTCTGCGTAAGGAATACGGCCTGCCGCTGGATCCGGTCATCGAGTACGACAAGAAGGACGTCGACCGGTCGTTGCTCCGCGAGAACTTGAAGCTGACACCCGAGCAGCGCCTCGAAAAGCTGGTCGCGTTCATGCGGTCGCTCGACGAGTTGCGCACGGCGGCGCGAAACCGGGGATGACGCCGGACCTGACCGGCCTCGTGCGTGCGCTCTCCGGTGGCGGCGTGCAGTACATCATCGTCGGTGGCGTGGCGGCGACTCTTCACGGCGCATTGCGAACCACCCTCGACCTCGATGTCGTTTACGCCCGCGACCCGGAGAACGTCGCCCGGTTGGTGCGGGCCACCGGGCGGGGAAAAGATCGGGAAGCCCTCGCCGAGGTCGAGGCACTGCTCGAAGAACGCGACGGCCCACTGCATTTGATCTCGCCGCCGCGTCGCTATCGTTGGAGCGCCCGATTCGTGCGGCCATCGATCACCGTGACCTTGTCGCTCAGTCGGTTGGCCACATAGATCGTGTTGGTCACCGGGTTGACGGCCACCGCCCACGGGCCCTTGTCGGCAGGCACGGTCGCGGCGAGGGTGTTGGTCCGGCCATCAATCACCGACACGCTGTTCGCGTGGGTGTTGACGACGTAGATCCTGTTGGTCTTGGTGTTGATCGCGATCTGCTGCGGCCACAATCCCACCTTGACCGTCGCAATCGGCCGGTGGGAACCGCCGTCGATCACGGTGACGTCGCTGCTGCCGTAGTTCACGACGTAAATGCGGTTGGTAATGTCGTTCACGGCCGCGGCCATGGGCACGCTGCCTGTCCCGACCACGGACACGACATTGGTCCGCGTATCGACGACGGTGACCGCATCGTTGTTCGGAGTTGGCAGGTAGAGCAGGCCGTTCGTCTCGTTGAAGGCCGAATCCCACTGATGAACGCCAGGCAGCTCGATTCGTGTCGGCTGGTTGCTGAGGCCATCGACGACGGTCAGGAAATTGTCCTCGTAGCCGACGAAGTAGATCTTGTTGGCCTTGACGTTCACCGAGAGCGCATTGCCCTCGGTGCCGGCGTGGATGACGGTGGACGTCTTCGTCGCAAGATCGATGACGGAAGGGTCAGTGCCGGTGCTGGCTGAGACGTACAGCCGGTTGGTCGCAGGATTCAACGCCGTCAAGCTGCCCCGGTCGGCCTTCAACGTGTCGACGATGGCATCGGTGTCGGGGTCGATCACCGAGATCGTCCCCGGCCCGCGGTTCATGGCATAGACCCGCCCATTCCGGGGATCGATCGTCAGATTCTTGACGTTGGCGCCGGTCTTGAGCACGGCCACGGCACCGGTGGCGCCATTGACGATCTTCACGACGCCAAGGTCGGGGAAGGCCGCGTACGCCTTGCCGTTGCGGGTGTTGACGACAACACCCTTGGGACCGTCCGTGACGCCGACCTCGGTGCCGACGGTCTCTCCGAGGAGGCAGACGATCGCCGCGATCGCGATGTGAACTGTTGGCACGGAGGATCTCACGGCCGGCGCAATGTACTATGCGGCCGCGCGGGCATGAAGAGAATCTTGCGGTCGATCGGGTGCGTCATTTCTTGGCTGGGGGCCTCGCTTCTCTCGGCCTGGCTCCTCGTGTCGCCAGGCGTCGCCGCGCAGCAGCCTTCGGTCCAGCGTCCCAGGGTGCTGGCGTTCTTCACGGTGAGCGGCGAGCTCGATCATGTCCTGTTCGCGCAGCAGGCGATGCGCGCCTTCGCGGCCGGCGCCGGCGACGGCGGCTACGCGTTTACGGCCACGACCGACTGGGATCACCTGAACGACGCCAATCTCCGCGACGTGCGGGTGGTGATTTGGCTGAATGACATGCCCCACACGCCGGCGCAGCGACAGGCGTTCGAGCGCTACATGAGCGGCGGCGGCGGCTGGCTGGGGTTCCATGTCTCGGGGTTCGGGACCAACGCGTGGCCGTGGTTCACCGAGTTCATGGGTGGCAGCCGGTTCACCGCAAGCAACTGGCCGTCGCTGCCGGCCCGCGTCAACGTGGACGACGGCGCGCACCCGATCGTGAAAGGCGTGCCGCCCTCCTTCGTCGCGCCCATCAACGAGTGGTATTCGTGGACACCGAGCCCGCGCGCCAATCCTGACGTGAAAGTACTGCTGACCCTGGACGAGTCGAATTTCCCGCTCGGGGTGAAGAACACGCTCAACGGCGGTGACATCCCGGTGGCCTGGATCAACAGCAAATACAGGATGGTCTATCTGAACTACGGTCACGGCGACCGGATCTATTCCACGCCGATTCTGCCGGCGATGATCGACAACAGCGTGCGCTTTCTGCTCGCCCAGCCGAAGTAAAGCTAACGATCCGAGGCCCAGCGGATCGCGTTGAGGAAGAGTCGCGTGAACGTGGGGCTGTCGAACAGCTCTTTCTTGTGGCCGAACTGAAAATACACGTTCCGGGCTTTGTAGTGAGGGTTCGTCCAGATCACCGGATGATCGCCCATCTTCACCGTGCGCGCCGGCTCGTAGCTGTTCTCATCCACCGTGGCCAGCACATGCACGTCCGGCCGGGGCGACCGGTCGTAGGTGTACCACTCGTCGTTCTCGATCTTGAACGCTGCCGGGAGTCCGTTGAAGACCGGATGCGCGGCATCTTCCACGTGCACCATGCCGGTCGCGAAGTCCGGGATATAGCTCTTGAACACGATCCTGCCCATGAACTGATGGAAGAACGGTGACATCTCGAAGCCATCGAACTTGCCGAGCAGAGACGCGTGGTGGAAGCCGACCCATCCGATGGTTCCCTGTTCCATCGCCTTCCTGAACGCGGCTTCGGCCACTGGCGTCCAGCGATACGGCGGATAGTTGACCTGGATGAACAGATCGTGGGCGGCGAGATAGGCCTCGTCGATCGGATCGGTCGTCCGAATGTAGTCGACCGCGAAGCCTTCCCTGGCCGCCGTTTCGCGCAGCCACAGGATCGCGGCGTCAGCGAATGGCTGGTGGATGGTCTGACCTGGCTCGGCGAGCGCGACGACTCGGTGGGTCGCAGACCGTCTCGCGACCCCGGTCGCAGGATCCGGACCGCCAGCACT
Source organism: uncultured Acidobacteriota bacterium (assembly GCA_963836735.1). Taxonomy (GTDB): domain Bacteria; phylum Acidobacteriota; class Vicinamibacteria; order Vicinamibacterales; family 2-12-FULL-66-21; genus JACCXG01. The sequence goes on from CAWIKP010000015.1 coordinate 22,696, forward strand.
CGTCAGGGCCGCGAAAGAGATCAGCACACAGAGACACGTTGGGGCGCGCCTGCACAGAATCATCGGCTCCTCACTCCAGAAACGGCGTGCGCGGCAGTAACGACTCCGACTGCGGGCGCTCCCGAGGTGCCGGAAAGCATACAAGGAGAGCTGGAGGGCCGAAGATCGCATTGACGTTGACCGAAAACACACGATCAGGGACGATCAGCACCGTATGGCTGAAAAACAGGCGAACGTTGTCCAGGCGTCCAGTGTCGGACCGAAACTGCCGGATGGGGTCATCGGCATCGAGGCGCTCGAATCATCGGCACCGGTGAGCGGCTGCATTGTGTTCACCCACTACAACGGCCCCACCGACGAATTGAGTGGGCTGGCCCTCGGCATGTGCGTCCTCGACCCGGGCTCGAGTCCGCATCCTCCGCATCAGCATCCCGAGGAGGAGTTCATGATCGTTGCCTCGGGGACGGGCGAAATCGAGTGCGGAGGCAAGACCACGGTGGTTGGACCGGGCTCGGTGATGTACTGCGCAGGCCAGGTCGTGCACGGCATCACGAACACGGGGAAGGTGCCGCTGACGTTCTACTGGTCGAAGTGGCTCGGCAAGAACGCCTGAGCCACTGCCGGCGTCACTTCGCCTCGGGCCGGCCCGATCGCACGTCGTCGATCACCTCGAACACGTAGCCGTTCACCGGATCGCGAAAGAAGAAGCGCTCGAAAGGCGCGGTGCGGAGCGGTGCGATCAGCTCCGCGCCACGCTGGACGAGGCGCTGTTTGAGCGCGTCGAACTGGGCGAGCGGGTGATACACCGCCACGTGGCGTCCGAACTCGCGCTCGAACGGCGACACCTCGAAGCCCTCAACGTAGACCAGGTGAATCTGCTGGCCCCGTCCCAGGTTGAGCCATGCCGCCTCGTCCGGAATGTTCGTCGGCATGGGATCCCGCGGATAGCCGAGGGTTTCCTCGAAGAACGTTGCGGTCTTCTGCACGTCGCGCGTCGCGAGGGTCAGATGTGCGAGGCTCATGGCGTCCAGAAGGTCTCCACGACATGAGAGTGTAGAGGATTCCGGCGACCCCGGGAACACGAGAGACTGCTGCCAGCGTCACGCGATCCTGAAGTACGTGTGGTATCTCTCGGTATCGACCGTGAAGTACGGCACGAACACCACATCGCGTCCTGCAATAGTTGTGCGGTATGCCTGCCCCGATGCGGAGAGCGACGACAACGATCCGGGCAGGTCGATGGGCTGCTCGCCAATGCCGTCCCACGGATTGAGGCCGACATACATGACCGCACCGCGCATCAGTGCCGCGAGGTTCGGGTGTTCAGGGTCGATGGAGAGCGTGCGCAGTGGTTGCGGCAAGACCAGGTCGATCGTGTCGCCAGCCTTCCAGCGACTTCGCACCGTGGCGAGCTCCCCTGCCGCGACCTTCCCGGTCCTGCCGTTGACCCGCAGCGTCGCGCCGCGCGCCCACGCCGGGATACGCAGCTTGATCGCGAAACCGCCATCGCCCGGCTCCCGCACGGTCAAGCGCACCGCGTCCGCCTCCGGATAGTCGGTGTCCTGAACGATCGCGACAGCGCCGCCCTCCCGCTTCCAGGTCACTTCCGAGGCCACGAACAAATTGACCAGCAGCGCGTCGTCGTCGTGAAAATACGCGTTCAAGACATAGTCGGCCACGCCCTGCACCAACGTGCCGGAACAGCAGGGCCACTTGCGGTGGTAATACTTCTTCTCCGCACCGGCGCCGTAGTCCGAGTAATACGGGTAATCGCCGTCGCTGTTCGGCAGGCGTGTCGCCAGCATCGTGTTGTAAAGCGTGCGCTCGAGCCCGTCGCCGTACTCCGGACGGCCGGTCAATCGGATCAGGTACCGCGCCAGTTTCATGTCGGCATAGCTGCCGCAGGGTGTTTCGAAATGGGCCTTGGAAGTGTTCAGGCTCTCGGCGAGCTTGCCCTGCCCCAGGTGAACGAACTGCTCCTCTGGCGCCCACCCTCCTGACGCGAACCGCTGCGGCTCGAGGAAGCGCCAGGCGTTCGTCAGCGCGCTCAGGTACTTCGCGTCACCGAGATTGAGATAGGCCTGCGCGCCTGAACTGAGAGCGATGGTGTGGCTGTAGGCGTGCTTCTCCGGCAGCACGTCGATGCCGGCGGCCAACGGGTCGAACCACTCCCGGTCGAGCAGATAGTGCACCGCCAGCTTCCGATACTTGTCGTCACCGGTGATGTTCGCGACGTGGAAGAGGTTCTCCGGGAGGACGTAGGTCTCATCGTAAGGTGGATCTTTCTTTCCGATGCGGTCGCGCGACACCGGAGAGATGTACGGCAGACACTTGTCAATCGTGATCGGCAGCAGGCGCTTCGCTTCCTCGACGCCGCTGAGTTGAAAGGCGTCGACGAGCCCGACGACGTACTTGTCCATGACGTAGCCGGCCCACTGCGCCTGCGCATTTGGCCCTGCGTATGGACTCTCGGCGCGCCGGATGAACTCGCCGAAACCAGCGACCAGCCGCGCCACTTTGTCGTGCGCCGCCCTGTCGGCCGTTGCCGCGCCGAGCCTCGCCAGTCCGGAGATGTATTGTCCAAGTGTCAGGCCGGGCACGAAGCCGTCGGTGTCGTACCACCCGCCCATGTCGGGGCCCGGCGCTGCCAGGCCGGCGCGCTGACGAAACACCTTGAGCAGGCGGTCGTTGTCCAGCGCGAGATAGTGCGCGTGGATGCGATCGAACTGCTGCTTGATGGGGCCGCCTCTCAACTGCACTGCCCCGTAGGGGAACTCGCGCACGACTTCCCGGCCGCGACCACCCTGGCCGGAGGCGAAGGCGCTCGGGGGGCCTGTGAGAGTGGTTCCTGCGGCAGCACAGACCGCCCGGTGCATGAATGCCCGCCGTGAGATCGTGTTCAGACTCCCGCAACTGTCGATCACGGCGGATTTCCCTTTCTATGTGGCTCGGTCGTCCACTGGGCGCGTTCCGGACCGGCCGTCGACGTTCAGCGCGGCCTATCGGTGCCGTCCGCGCTCTACCCTGTCAGCGCGTACGAATCTGAGGTCCAGTTGCATCATTGTAGATGAGCCCGATCCGGGGGCCCGACACGAGAATGAGCCTCTGCAAGTTGTGCAGGAGTGTTCCATGGGATGGGCAAGGGTTATTCAAGATCTCCGCTACGCCGTGCGCACGCTGCGGCGCTCCTCCGGCTTTACTGTGGCCGCGGTGCTGACGCTCGCGCTTGGAATCGGCGCCACCACGGCCATCTACATCGTCGCGTTCGGTGGTTGGTTTCCCTTCCGCGTGGAGATCGGTTTCCAAGCGAGACCATAAGCAAATGGCCTTGAACCGCCGCGAGTCGGCGGCTCCGCGCCCTCGCGGCCCAGGCCGGTTCGGCCCGTCGCGAACGTGCCGTGGCGGCACGAAGTGCTCGAGCCGCCGGCTGAGGCGAGCGGTCCATCCCGTCCGCTCGAACCGTGCTCGGCTTGTTGTTCGCAGGCCCGTTGCGTTTGCGAGTCACCTGGCGTCGAGCACGGCGCGCGCGTGAACGACGGCGGTGGTGTCAGACGGTGAATCGTGAACGACGGCGGTGATGTCAGACGGTGAATCGTGAACACGCCCACAGGCAGCGCCGCGTTTCTTGCAGGCCGGCCCCGCGTACGAGATCGCAGAGTTTGCAACGTGCCGTAAGTCTGGCCCGAAATCCTTGAAGGATTGTGCAGATCACCTGTAGGCCCGTCGTTTGCCATCTACACCTTGGTGGGAAGGCATCACCGTCTTCAGTTTCCCGGCGCGGTGTACCACGTAATGTCGCGCGGCAATCGCAAGGCGAGAATCGTCGAAGATGACGATGACCGGCGGACGTTCATGCGGACATTCAGCGAAGCCGTGCACGAGTACCGACCTGCGTGTGTATGCCTGCTGCTTGATGGACACGCATTACCACTTGCTGCTTGACACGCCGCGCGGCAATCTCTCGGCGTTCGTAAGGGCGTTGAACGGCCAATACTCCACGTCGTTCAATCGTCGGCATGGCCGAGTGGGCCACACGTTCCAGCAGCGGTTCAAGTCGATCGTGGTCCAGCGCGAGAAATATCTGCGACGGGTGGCGCGCTACATTGGCTTGAACCCCGTCAAGGCGCAGCTCTGCGGCGACGCCGCGGATTGGCCCTGGAGCACGCATCGCGCCACGGCTGGCCTGGAGGAGGCCCCATCGTGGCTGCATCTTGATTGGCTGCGGTGGGCCTTTCGCACCGACGCGCTACCCGAAGCGCAGCGCCGTTATCGAGAGTACACACGGGATCCGGCCGGGCTGACGTGGTCGTTCGAGATGACGGCGGCTCTGGGCACAGTCCGTTTCCAGAAGGCCGTCGGCGAGTGTCTGCAGCGCTGTAGAGAGGATCGGCCGATTCCGCTGGAATATCGACTCAGGGCGCAGGCGCCGTTGATGCAGTTGTTGTCGGGAGAGCGGGCCGATACCCGCAGCCGCGACGCCAGGATTCTCGCCGCGCACGTGACGCATGGTTATCGGCTTGCAGAAATCGCCCGGTTTCTGGTGGTGGCGCCGTCGACGATCAGTAAGGCATTGAAGCGGGCAAGAAGTAGACAATTGACCGGCGAGAATGACAGTCCCGTCGCACTCAGGCCGCGTTCACGATTCACCGTCTGACACCGGGCTTTCGCTCGGGACGCGTTCACGATTCACCGTCTGACACCTCCCCGGGAGCCGGCTTCGACTGGGTCCCGCAACGTCGTCACTACAATCCGGCGAGGTACTCGGCGACAGCCTTGATCTCCTCGTCGGTAAGACGCCCGGCCAGGGCGCGCATGACGTGTGCCCGGTCGTTGCTGCGCGCGCCGCTCTTGAACTCCATCAGTTGCTGCGCGATGTAGGCCGGGGACTGACCGGCCAGGCGAGGATAGCGTTCATGGCCCGCTCCATCCGGCAGATGACAGCCGACACACCCGGGGACACCTCTGGCGCGGTTGCCCTCTTCGTACAGCACCTTGCCCGCGGCAGCCAGCTGGGCATTCTGCCCGGCGCCGCGCGCGGGCGTCTGACTGGCGAAGTGTTTCGCCATGCCTGAAATCTGCTGCTTCTTCAGGGCCGCAATGATGGGGGCCATGATGGCACTCTTGCGCTTGCCGGACTTGTACTCGCGCAGCTGCTTGTCCAGGTAGGCCGCATGCTGTCCGTCCAGCCTGGGAAAGTTCGGGGCCGGCTGCGTCGCCGCCGTGCCCGCGCCGTGGCACGGGGCGCACGCCGTGACAGTCACCGACCCGGCTCCCTGCGCCCACAACAGGGGCGGGGCGCCCAGCAGCCACACCGTTGTCCCGACGAGCGTCCCCAATCTCCGCATGGCGATGCTCCTTCGGCGCGTCCTGACGCGCATCACAGATGTCACAGGTCGTACCGGAACAACGCGCCGAACAGGTGCACCTTGTAATCCTGCGGACCGAAGTCGAGATACGCCCCGTTGTTGGCCGGCATCGGATTCACGCTGATGCCGTCGTAGTGCCAGTCGCGGATCCGGGAATCCTCGAACCGGTAGAGCAGACGCAACGACAGCCGCTTGTAGAGCGGCACCAGGGCGTTGGCTTCAGCGACATTCTGGTCGAAGACGAGATCGGGGTAACCGTCGCCGGCAAGCGACACCTGCACGGCGTTCAATCCCAGCGCCGCGGCGTTGTACCCGTATCGGATTTTCGTACGGCCGCTCGAATAGGTGTAGACGACATCCGACATGACCCGGCCCAGCTCGTAGTGAAAGCCCAGACCCGTGATCGTGTTGTGGTCCTTCTGAGAGACATCCCAGGCTCGGCTGACCGGAAAGAGGGGACTCGTGGCCGATGCCGTCCCGCACAGCGAGCTGAAGTTCGCTGGCTGCACCTGCTGGGTCGAGGCGAGCGTCGTCCCGGCCGGTGGCGCAGGTGGCACTCCGGTGGCGTTCGTCTGAATCGAGCCGTCGCTGAAGAAGTAGTAGAAGTTCCCGATCACGCAGGCGTTCGGCTGGATGCCAGCCTGATGCTGTCCGCCTCGTTGATACGAGTAGAAGCCGTACGCGCTGGTGGTCGGTGACGGCTGCCAGGTGAGCTCCACCGACGGGGACGTCTGGTCGTAGTGGTCATTGCGTCCGTACTCCGAGCCGGGGTACTCCATGTCTCTCACTTGCAGGCCGACGCTGGCGTCGAGCGCGGGACCGAGACCGAAGTTGAACATGGCACTGAGGACGTTCTGATTGCGGTCGGCCACATCGAGTCTCCGGAACTGATCGACGTTGCGGAACCACGTGGCGATGTTCGTCGTGGGAGCGGTCGGCACCGGTCCGAGCGAGCTGCTGTAGAAGTCCGCCAATGGGGCTGCCACGAAGTCGCTGCCGCGACGACTGCCGTACTCATACGAAAGCCGGAGGCTACCCGTCTCGAGAGCACGGTTGACGTAGCCGAGTCGAATCTTGTTTTCCCACGTTTCGTCGCGTTCGCGGTACTGGCGGTGGAAATCCTCGCGCTCGAAGGCGGCTTCCAGGCTGTTGGTTCGATTGATGCGGTAGTCGGCCGACACCACCGAGTTCAGTTGACGATACTCGTAGGGCGCGCTGCGAAGAGGAACATCCCCCGCGCTCGGCGCCAGATCGAGGGCCCGAGTCGCGGCAATGTCGCAGCCGGTGCCGTTGTAGCCGGTGTTCAGCGTACCCACCGGATTGTTGCCAACGGTCAGGTTCGGCGTCACGAAGGACCCTCCCGAGCCATTGTTCAGCAGCCGTCCAAACTGCCCCGTCTGCGGGTTGCAGGCAAGGTACTCCGTGCTGTTGTCGGTATCGAAGTAGCGGACCTTGCCCCTCACGTCCAGCGCTCGCGCGGGATTCAGGAGGATGCCGAGATCGGCGACCGTCGTGTCGATCCGCGCATCGGCCGACAGCCTGGTCAGCGAGGCGGTCGTGTTCCACATGTTGGCGGTCGAGACCCCGTTGATGGTGCCCCCAGTCAACGGCTCGATCGCCCACGGAATCAGGTTGTCGTCCTGCTGCGAACGGGCCGAACGACACGACGCCGGTAATCCGGCTCTTGAGAAAATTCGGGAACTTCCTCGCGAACTCCCCCTTCAGATTGAAGTAGTCGTTGCTCGGGTAGAGATCGAGCTGCCCCTGAGTAAAGGTCGTCGCAGGCACCCCCGCGATGGTGTTGGTCGTGATGAACAACGGGTTCTGGAACATCAGCGTGTCGATGTCGTTCTTGAAGAACGACGCCGAGCCCTGCAGGTTGACGCTGGTCAGCGTGTCGGCGAACTGCAGCCCAGCCAGTACGTCCTGCGTGTTGTAGTCGATCGGTTCAGGGATTTCGACGTTGCCGCCACCGCCGCCACCGCCAAAGACGGCGGCAAACGGCCGAAAATCTTCTCGACGCTCGTGGGCATAGCTGGCAAAGGCTTTCCAGTGCGCCGGCAACGTGAGGTCGAACCGTGCCCGACTCCTCTTCCGGCCGAGCTCGACGTCGGAGGCCGGCGTGGACGAGATCGCCGAGAGCATGTTCGCCTGGGTCGTATTCGCGTCGGTCGTGCCTCCCGGGCGAAGTCCTCGCAGCGTGAGAGCGTTGCTGCCGTTCCCGTCCCAGAGCGACCTGTAGGTCGCGGTGAAGAGATGGGGTATTTCGCTGAAGGAACCGCGCACCCTCCAGGTGTTGTAACGGCCGACGTCCCAGCCGTAGTACTGGTCGTTGCGGGGCACGCCGCCACCCAACGCGTCGAAGTGAAAGGCACTGGTCGGCTTTTCGATCATCACGGCGAAGTTGTTCAGGTAGGCGCCGCTCTTGAGATCTTTGTATTCGCGGTACTTGGCGACCCCTTCGTCGCCGCTGACTCCGATAGGCGCGAACTCGACCATCGCGCGGTAGAGCCAACCGCCAGACGTTCTCGAGGGCTCCTTCACAAGCGGCGTGGGGACGATGAGCAGTCCCGTGGGTGTGCGCGAACCCTCGGCGATGCCCAGCCCCTCGGGGTCCCGTTCGACGATTGAGCTGATGGCGCGCGGATTCAGGGCATTCCCGGGCGTGACCTCCTGCCCGGCGGCAGGACCGGCGTGCGCAAGGGTCGTCACCGCGCAACCCAGAATGATGACTGAGGCATGGGAACGGATCTTCATCAACCTCTCCCGCAGCGCCGTGCCGGCGGCCTGGTGTAGGTCAGCGCTGGAAGCGTGCACCAGCCGGATGATTGCTGCCATGGATCTGCGAGTGGCAGTTCTGGCAGGTGCGTCCGATCACGCGTGGACTCTGTCCTCCCCCCGCCAACGCACCGGCAGCCGTCTGCCCCTCGCGGTAGAACGTGCCGTTGTGTCCCACCGACAGGTTGTGGCACTGCTGACAAAGGTAAGGACGGGCCCCCACGAGCAACTTGTCATGGTTCGAGCCATGAGGCTTGTGGCAGTTGATGCAACTCTCGCGAACAGGAGCGTGCTCCCAGAGGAACGGCCCCCGCTTTTCGGCGTGGCAGGTGTAGCAGACCTCGTTGACGGAATCGGCGTTCAACAGGGAACGGGTCGTTGAACCGTGCGGGTTGTGGCAGTCGACGCACGACATCTTTCCCTCGGGGAGCGGCATGTGCGAGCGCTTACGGAAGTCGGCGCGTTGCTGCTTGTGGCACTGGAAGCAGGTCTCCGAGACGCTTTGCCGGGCCAACAGACTGTTGGCCGAGACCTTCTGCATGGGATTGTGGCAATCTGCACAGCCGAGGTTGTTCTTCGCGTGCTCTGAACCCGGCCAGTGCAGGCGAGTGCCACCCTCGTGGCAGGTCAGACATTGGCCGTTCTGCGCCTCCACCGGCGTGCCCCACCGCTTGGTGAATCCAATGAGCGCGGTTTTGTCAGTAGCGTTCCTGGCGTGAGCCGCGCCCGGTCCATGGCAGGCTTCGCATCCCAGCCGCTGTCGCTCGTCCTTCGGGTTCAGCCGGAAGATCTTCGCGTGCAGCGTCTCGCTGAAATGCTTGTTCTCCTGGCCGTGGCACTCGATGCACCGCGCCTCGCCGATGTAGTCGGCGGGCTTGGGAGCCGGCTTCGCTGACTTGTCCTGGGGAACTGCGACGGTCGATGTCGCGGATTTCGACATCGCGGCCTGTACCCAGCACACCGTCAGCGCCACGATGGCCACGCTGATCGTTGGCCTCACGCTGAATCTGTATTGTGCCCGATCGTCCGCATGCGCTCCTTTCCCGCTATCCCTGCCTTGTCCTCCCCTTCCTAATTCCTGTCGTCGTTCGTAGCCATTGGTTTGCGTCGGGCCGAGATGGCAAGACACAGACCACGGCGCCGACACCAGGAATGGCCGAAAAATTCCAAGAAAGTAGTCAGGACGGGTCTACTGGCTTTCGGCGGGCGAAAGCTCCGAACGCAGCGTGTAAGGACGTCAAGCTCGACAACGCGCGCAGAATCAATCGTGCCCGTCGGTTGTGAGAGGTAGACGAAGTGGGAGAAATCCCGGCTATTCGGAGCGCAGCGCCGCGATAGGCTCGAGCTTCGACGCCCGACGCGCCGGCACGTAGGCGGCGACGCCCGCAACCGCCAGGAGGACGGCTCCTGCCAGGGCAAACGTCGACGGATCCTGCGGCGCGACGCCGAACAGGGTGCCGGCGATGAAGCGCGACGCGGCAAAGGCGAGAACGCCACCGGTCAGGACGCCGATGGTGACCACGCCGGCGGTCTCGCGAAGGATCATCGCGACCACGCGGGAAGGACGCGCGCCGAGGGCGATCCGGACGGCAATCTCGCTCGTGCGCCGCGCGACGCCATAGGACAGCACGCCATACAGGCCGATTGCCGCAAGCGCGAGCGCGACCACGCCGAACGCGAGCGCGAGCCGAGCGATGGCCCGGTCCTGCGCGGTCAGCGGCGCGAGGCGCTCGCGGGCGGTCCGAATCGAGGTGAGCGGCGCGTTGGCGTCGACTTCCATGATCGCGTGGCGCACGGCCGCGGCAATCGGGGCGTCGGACTGCGCGCGCACGAGGAAAGTCGGGCTCCCCACGCCGGGCGGCTGCTGCCGGCCGGCGATGAACATCCGGGGCTCGGCGGCGTCCTTCGGCGATCGCGTGCGCGCATCTCTGGCCACGCCGACTACGAGGAACGCGGTCCGCTGCTCGTCGCTGTCGATGGCCGTGACGCGGAGACCGATCGGATTGCGACGGGCGAAGAACAGGTTCGCGAACGCTTCGTTGACGACGCAAATTCTCGGCGCTGCGAGCGTGTCGCTCTCCTGGATGTCGCGTCCCTGGACCAACCGTGTGCCAAGGGTTGCGAAGTAAGCCAGGCCCCACCGCATCGACGCTTGTTTCCGGTGCTTTTCCGACCCGGGGCCCGACGGCGGCGTGTAGCCCTCGACCTCGACGTTGCGGGTGGAAAATGCGCCGGTGAACAGCCCGAGCTGCGAGAAGGTGGCGCTCCGAACGCCAGGTGACTGACGGATGCGTTCGAGCATCGCCTGGCGCATCGTGTCGCGCCTCGCGGGATCGTCGATTGTCGCGCGGAGGTCGACGCGCGCGATCAACAGATTGTCGACCTTCAGGCCGAGATCGATGCGCTGCACGTTGTATGCGGTGCGCGCCAGCAGGCCCGCGCCGACGAGGAGCGGCAGCGACAGCGCGAGCTGCACGCCGACCAGCAGCCGCCCGGAGCGGCCCCGCATCCGCGAGCCGATGCCGCCGCGGCCTTGTTCTTTGAGGGCAGACGAGGCATCGGCAGCCGTCGCCTGCCACGCGGGCAGCAGCCCGAAGAGCAGCGCGGCGGTGAACGTGCACCCGGCGAGGAAGCCGGCAATCGACGCGTCGAAGGTGAACGAGAGTGCGAACGCCGGATCGGCCTCGGCGAGCATGACGACGAGCGCACGGTGCAGCGCCGCCGCGACGGCCGCGGCCGCGAGTCCGCCCGCGGATGCGAGGACGAGACTCTCGGTCACGAGCTGGCGCATCAGCCGGCCGCGGCCGGCCCCGAGCGACAGGCGCAGTGTCATCTCCGCTCGTCGAGCGGTGCCGCGCGCGAGCAGCAGGTTCGCGAGGTTCGCGCACGCGATCAGCAGCAGGACGCCGACGCCCGCCAGCAGCGCCGTCAGCGATCCGGACAGCTCCGACCGCTTGTACGATGCGCCGCGTGACGCGTCGGTGATCTGAAGGCGTTGATCGAGGTACTCGGCGCGGCGCTCGCCGGTGGCCGTGGCGCCGTAGAACGCGATGAGGTTCGCCTGCATCACGGCGTTCGCCCGGGCTTCAGCCTCGGCGAGCGAGACCCCGGGCTTCAGCCGGCCGAACACGTGCAGCCACATCGCCTTGTCGGGCGGCGTGTCGTGGAGGAAGTCGTTGCCGGGGAGAACGCGCGGCTGCATGCGCGAGCGGTACCCACAGGTCGGGGATCTGACCGCTGGTCTCACCGATGAACGCCGGGGCCATGATGCCGACGATCGAAAGGGTGGCGTTGCGGATCGTCAGGGTGCGGCCGATGACGTCGTCGCGGCCGCCGAACCGGCGTTGCCAGAAGCTGTGGCTGATGACGGCTTCGGGCGTGTCGAGGCGATCGGCGTCCGCCGTGAACACGCGGCCGGCGGCGGGTTGGCCCCCAGCACCTGGAAATAGGTGCCCGAGACCATCCGGCCGCGCACCTCTTCGAGCGCCGCGCCATTCCCGCCATTGATGCGCGCCTGCCACAGGCCGAGGCTGCTCTGCGATGCCATCACCGACGCGAAAATGCCGGAACGATCGCGGAGCTGCTGGAACTCCTCGTAGGTCACCCAGTCGCGCGCCCCGTCGGTGCGGCCGTCCCAGCGTCCGCGCCACATTCCCGCCTCGCTGGGATCGGTGAGCATCACCAGCTCCTCGGGCCGCTGCACACCAGGAAGCGTGGCGCGCAGCACGCCGTTCCAGAGGCTGAAGAGCGCGGTGTTGGCGCCGATGCCGAGCGCGAGCGAGAGCATCGCGACGGCGGTAAAGCCAGGCCGCGCCGCCATGGTGCGCAGCGCGTAACGGAGGTCCTGCAGAAACACGTGCCAATGCTCCTTGGGGGCGACGGCCAGCGCATCGCGCGCCGCTCCCGTCCAGACAGCGGCGCGACCGACACCGCTCGGCGCGTCCTGCAGTTGATCGCTGAAAGCCAGCAGCATCTGCTCGCCGTATTCGTCGCGAAACGCCGCCGGGTAACAGCGGAGCAGCGCGCGGTAGAGCGTGATCGGCTGCATCAGCCCTCAGGCACCAGGCCGGTCGCGCGCGCCTGGCGCACCAGCCCGTTGAGGCGCGCGACTTCCGCGGCCGCGACGCGGCGGCCGAAGCGCGTCAGCCGGTAGTAGCGGCGCCGCTCGTCCGTGCTCGAGCGGTCCGGGCTCTTCGACAACTCTTCGATCAGCCCTTGCTCGAGCATGCGGCGGATCGAGCTGTAGAGCGTCCCCGCGCTCAGCTGCACGGTGCCGTCCGTACGCGCGGCGACGTCCTGCATGATCGAGTAGCCGTGCCGGTCGCGGTCGGCCAGCGCGATGAGGATATGGAAGACCGCCGTCTGCAGCGGCAGGAACGATTCGGGGCTGGCGTCTTTGGCCATGTAGCGTCGGCAAGTATATCAGCAGTGAGTATAGTGTCAACAGGTAGAGATAGTCCTCGCTGTCGGGCTCGATCGGAAGGTGACGGTGTCAATTCCCAAGCTCCAAGCTCCAAGTCCCAAGGCACTCCCAACGCCCAAGCTCCAATGGCAGCGTAGGTTTTGGAATTTGGGTGTTGGGAGTGCGTTGGAGCTTGGAGCTTGGAAGTTGGGATTTGATACTCCACGAATCACCAGGACAGTCCACTAGTTCAGGATGGATTCGATCGCGGCAAGGCGCGGAGTGTGGCGATGGACGCCGGGCCCAGCGAGCCTAGAAGGAAGTGTCCGCGCCGATGATGAGCCGGTCTCGCAGCCGATAGACTTTCAGCAACACACCCGGAAACAACCGGAGCAGCACGCCGACGAGGCGGAGGCGGCGGCTCCGGATGAGGTCATCGGCGCGTTCGAGGTGTTCGCGGGCTCTCTCGGCGTCGAGGCGGAAGAAGGCGCGCTTGCCGTAGGCGATCTCCAGGCGTGCGCGGAAGTAGGTGCGGCGGGCTTCGAGAGCCTGGCGATCGGCTGTCCGACAGCGCGAGTGCGCAGTCGCCTTCGCGAGCTTGTCGAGGGCGATCAGGACGTGCTCCGCCATCCGCACGGGATCCGACGACAGGCTGCCGCGGCGTTTCAGGAACCGGACCAGCACCCGCCGGTGGTAGCCGATCCGCTCACCGGCCGCGAGGAGCCGGAGCCAGAGATCGAAATCCTCGACGCTGCGCAGCTCCGGATCGAACCCGCCGACGCGCTCGATCGCCGTGCGTCGGATGATCGCGCTGATGAACACCTGGCAACGCTGGGTCAGGACGGCCTCGAAGGTGACCGGACCGCTCGACGGGCAGACATCCATGTAGGTGCGCCCCGCGTGCGGGTGATCGCCGACGATCAACGCGTTCGGATACACCACCGCCAGCGTCGGATCGGCGTCGAGCGCCGCAACCTGAACGGCGAGATAGTCCGGCTCCCAGGCGTCGTCGCTGTCGAGCAGCGCGACATACCGGCCGCGGGCCACCCTCAGCCCCGCATTGCGGGCCGCGGAAATTCCGCCGTTTTCCTGAACGATGTAGACGATGCGGTCACGGTACGGCGCGAGCGCGCGCTCGAGCGCCGGAGTATCCGGCGACCCGTCGTTGACGACGATGATCTCGTAGCTGGTGTAGGTCTGCGCCAGGACCGACTTGACCACCTCCCCGATGTAGGGGGCAGTGTTGTAGGCAGGAACGATGACGCTGACGTCGGGCGCTGCGGCTCACGACCTAAACCCGCTCGAACACGAACTCATTACAGCCGAGGCCGACTCCGCCACATCGCAGGTTCAGGAGGCCGAATCCGCGCTCGCGGCAGAACTCGAAAATCGCTTCGGGCGTCGCGACTTCGTACGGATATCCGCCCACCCAGTCGACCATGTCGCGCCAGCGGTGCATGCCGCGATCGTTGTACCCCGTCCACTGCCGGAGATAGCTCGCCGGCCGGCCGCGCAGCAGCGCGCGCGCGATGGCCTTCGCTTCCTCCGGCGCCATCACCGCGGCCGTGAACGCGGGGCGCAGGGACGCGGCAGCTGGTTGAAGACCTTCTTGATCCCGCGCCACCGCTGCGGTGCGTGTACCGAGATCGTTATAGATCGCAATGAAGAGCTTGCCTCCCGGTCCGACGCGCCGGCACGCCGCATCGATCGCGTCCCACATGCGGCCGGTGTGGTGCAGCACACCCCACGAGTAGACAATGTCGAACGTACCGAGCGACGCGAGGTAGCGCTCGTCCAGCACCGAGCCCTGCTCCACCGTCCACTGCGCATCGCCCGGAAAGTAACGGCGCCGCAATTCGGCCGCGCACGCGACGCTGTCGGCGTCGAAGTCGAACGAGTGTACGGTTGCTCCGAGCCGCCTGGCCGCAAGGCTGAAGAGCCCGCTGCCGCTCCCGATGTCCAGGAAGGTGCGGCCCGCCAGGGTCGGCTCGCGAAGCATGCGCGCGAGGGACTCCTCCGCCTGGCCGATGCGCGTCTCGTCGATGATCTGGAGGAATTGCTGCCAGTTCTTGCCAAAGGCGAAGCGCTCTCCGCGGGCGACCTCGTCGCCGGCGGTGAGGGCTGGGGCAGGCACAATGGTTACGGGCTGGGCACGAAGCTCGGTCATATCAGACCGGCCCAGATGCTATCCCTGTGCCACGCTACCGGACCGAAAAAGGGCAATCGGCTACCGTGTTCGGCCGGTAGAGGTCCACCCAGTGCCGTCCAGCTGGGTATGGCGCTACACAATCGGAGCGAAAAACATCACACAATGAGGCGCCCGCCCGGTATGACGCCTTCCCGCTCGAAACGAATTCGCACCGCCCTTCGCCGCGGACTGCGCAAGCGCTGTCCGCACTGCGGCGGAGGGAAACTCTTTTCCGGGTGGCACCAACTGGAACGCTGCTCGGTCTGTGGCCTGGTGTTCGTGCCAAATCCCGGCGATACGTGGGCCTTCACCATCTTCGGCGATCGACTGCCACTGGCGGCGATGATCGCCGTGATCTATTTCGGGGTCGGGCGTTCACATCGTGTGCTGGGTCTCACCCTGCGTGGTCGTGCTGGCGGTGCTGGGGGTCTGGACGACGCCCAATCGCTGGGGCGCCGGTATCGCGCTGCATTACTTGTCGCGACTGTACTGGCCGGATCCGGCGGATCCCATGCCGCCGCCCCCTGAAACGGGACCTCGCTGAAGCCCATTCCCGGCGCGAACTCCCTGCAGTAAGCTCTTGCGCATGAAGACGATTCGACGCGCGCTCGTGCTGTTGTTCGTGGCGACCTCGTGCTTCGCACAGGACCGAGCGCGCATGGACGAAGTCGTGCAGACCTACGTCCGCGACAAGACCTTCATGGGGACGGTGCTCGTCGCCCGCGGCACCGACGTCATTTTCAGCAAGGGCTACGGGTCGGCAAACCTCGAGTGGGAGCTTCCGAATACACCCGCGACGAAGTTCCGGCTCGGCTCGATCACCAAGCAGTTCACCGCCGCGTCGATCCTGCTGCTCGAGGAGCGCGGGAAGCTGAGGCTCGACGATCCGATCAAGAAGTACGTGCCGGAGGCGCCTGCGGCGTGGGACGCGATCACGATCTTCCACCTGCTGACCCACTCGTCCGGGATTCCGAATTTCACCAGCCTCCCGGAATACAAGTCGCTGAAGCTGGAGGACGCGCCGGTCGCGAAAACGGTGGCGACAGTGCGCGACAAGCCCCTCGATTTCGTTCCGGGCGAGAAAATGAGCTACAGCAACTCCGGCTATCTTCTGCTCGGCTACGTGATTGAGCGCGTGACCGGCGCCAGCTACGAGAAGTTCGTGACCGACAACATCTTCACGCCGCTCGGGATGAAGGACTCCGGGTACGACTCGAATACCGCCGTTATTCCCCGCCGGGCGCGGGGTACGCGCCGTCACCGACTGGTCCGGTCAATGCCGGCTTCATCCACATGAGCATCCCTCACGCGGCTGGCGCTCTGTACTCCACGACCGAGGATCTGCTCCGCTGGGAGCAGGGCCTGTTCGGCGGCAAGCTGATCTCGGCCGCATCGCTCGCGAAGATGACGACGCCCTTCAAGGATGACTACGCGCTCGGGGTCGTCGTGCAGACCGCGAGCGGGCGAAAAGTGATTCAGCACGGCGGCGGCATCGAAGGGTTCAACACCTTCCTGGCCTACTACCCCGACACCAGAACGACGGTGGCAGTCCTGGCCAACATCAACGGCCAGGCACCGACCCAGATCGCCGTGAAGCTGGCGGATCTGGCGCACGGCGTCGCCGTGCAGCTCACGTCCGAGCGGAAGGAGATCGCGCTGCCGGTGCTGACGCTGTCGAAATATGTCGGAACCTACGAGGTCGCGCCGGGGGCCAACATGATGATCAGGCTCGCCGGCGACCATCTGACGACGCAGCTGACCGGTCAGCCGCAGTTCCCCATTTTTGCGGAGTCGCAGACGAAGTTCTTCCTGAAAGTCGTCGATGCGCAGGTTGAGTTCTTCACGGACCCGGCGGGCGCGGTGACGCACGCCGTGATGTTCCAGAACGGCCGTGAACGAAGGGTGCCGCGCACGAGCCCGACTGTCGCCGAGCCATCGGGGAAGTAGTCAACCGGCGCGGCAGTCTTTGAGGAGTTGGGGGACAACACCCGGGCCCTCCCGGTAAAACAATCGAACGCCATCCGTCGTTGCCAGCATGTCCCCGGCCTTCACCGCATCGTCATAATTGGCGTACTCGCCGAGCGGCGGACCGTCGCCGTTGCGGGTGACCCGATAGCGGTCATGCCCTCGGGCGCCGCGGCAAGCCGACAGCTTCGTGATGAAGACGTCACCGGCTTCGATCACCAGCTGACGACGCGTTACGAGGCGGTCTTCGGCCTCGGCCGGCGCATCCTCGGCAGTTTTCCGATACACCTCTGCGGGCGTGGCAGGCAAAATCGGCGTGTTGCAGTCATCAGTTTTTCGCCGCCGCGGATGACCGGTTTTTTTGCGAACCATGCCTCACGCTTGTCCTGGAACACGAAGAGGAGTGGGAGCGAGGATCGATACGGACAGTGGGCGCGAAGCCGAGTATGCCGGGTTTGGTTGGCGTTGTCCAATGCGAAAGACTTCGCGGACACGAAATCAACGGCCCGGCGGCGGAGACCAGACGTTCCACGTCCGACTGCAGTCAGGTTTCCCTTCTGCGACGGCAATAGTGCGACCAGCAGTGCGGCTATAAGCATCGATATGTCGCCGTGTCCTCGCGCAGTCGACCCTCGTGGGCAGGCGGTCACACCTGCTTGAAATGAAGTCTATGAATTCGTTACGGAAGAGCAAATGACCCGGAGGTGCCAGTCTCGAACGGCACAGTGAGTGACGTGCCAGGAGATCACTGAACGCCAATTACGGCGCGGTCCACCGTTCACGCGACGTGCGCGGCGATATGCTCCGCGAGCGCGGCAATCGTCTG
Organism: uncultured Acidobacteriota bacterium; assembly: GCA_963836735.1. GTDB lineage: Bacteria > Acidobacteriota > Vicinamibacteria > Vicinamibacterales > 2-12-FULL-66-21 > JACCXG01. The sequence goes on from CAWIKP010000015.1 coordinate 40,221, forward strand.
CGACGGGTTCCGGCCGATCGCGGCGGGCACGATCGCGCCGTCCACCACGAAGAGATTGGGATAGCCGAAGACCTGGCCGAGATGGTTGACGACGCCGGACTGGGGCGTCGCCGCCATGCGGCAGCCGCCGAGCGGGTGAAGCGTCAGCAGGCTCCTGAACAGGCGCCAACCCAGATCGGAGCCGGGACGACCGCCGGTCGCTTCGGTCAGGCGGCGATGCATCGTCAGGATGGCGTCGATCACGCCCTGGGACCGCTCGGGGCTCCACTCGAGGTCGAGCGAGCGACGGAACGGCGGGAGCCAGCTGCGGTCGAGCCGCAGCTCACCATCGGCAGCATCGACGCCGGCGCCCAGCCACAGCATCACGCCGGCACGCGGGGTCTTTCCCGGGCGGCAGCTGCTCGAGGTACTCGCGCAACGAGCGCGCGAGGTTGCCTTCGGTCCCGCTCGCCAATCGACGACCGCAGCGCGCTCAACAGCAGGTTCGGGTACCCGTCGTCCTCGACGACGAAGCGCTCACCTCCCGCGGTGCCGTCCATGAAATCGATCATGGACGAGATGGTCGGGCCGACCGACTGACGGACCCGTTCGCCATCCGGGTAGAACGCCATCGACAGAACGTTCGCATTGGGCGACCATCCGCGCCCGAGCGTCCGGGACAGATTCGGCAGCGTGCGATGCTCGTCCCGCGCCCGCAGCAGCAGCTCGGTGGAGCCGAGACTGCCGGCGGCGAGGAAGACACGGTCGGCACGGACCTCGCCGCGCACGAGCGTGTCCTGGACGATGCGGTCGAACTCGACGCGATAGCCGCCATCGCGCGGTTCGATGCCACGCACCACGTGGAGCGGCCGCACCACGCAGCCGTGCTTCTCCGCGGTTGCGAGATACGTGAGATCCAGCCCGTTCTTCGCACGAACTTCGCACCCGATGTCGCAGTGGCCCAGGTGGATGCAGGTGCCCTGCTGCTGCCCTTGCGCGTTGACGAACGATTTCGAATGCCTCCGGTCGAACGGATCGTCGAGTCCGTAGTGCCAGTCCGGCGAGAACGACACCGCCAGGGGGGCCTTGGAAAAGCGGTTGTGGTGACCGAGCTTGCCGGCCGCTTCGCGCGTGAGCTTCAGGCGCTCGGTGAGCTGGCCATCGGGAAGCGTCTGCAGGTTCAGGACGCGCGCGACGGTGTCGTAATGCGGCTTGAGCGCGGAGTAGGTGATCTCGGGCGGCCATCCCCGGTCGAAGGATGACGGAAGCGCCTCGAGCGTGACGCTGCTGTAGGCCAGCGAGCCGCCGCCCACGCCGGCGGCCTGCGCGACGATCATCTTCTTGAAGAACCGCAGGTCGAGCCAGCCGTTGCGCTTCTCCGGCCGTCGAGCGTCGTAGGTCCAGGGGTCGCCCGGCTTGCGCGGGTACTCGGTCGGCGTCCAGCGCCTGCCGCGCTCGAGCACGACCACCTTCATGCCTTTTTCGGCGAGTCGGCAGGCGACGACGCTGCCGCCGAAGCCGCTGCCGATGATGGCCGCATCGTACTTCTCGCTCATGCGGTGACCTCAGGCTTCCGGAAGCGCCGCCGCCGCGTGCCGGCGGCACAGGATACAACGAGGTCGGCGAACCGGGTGCGCCAGTCGATCGGTGCGGCGCTGAGAACTGTGATTGAATAGCGGTCCGGCTACGCGGCCGCGGATGTCCGCGCGGCGCGAGCCGCGATGGAGTCCAGCCTTGACATCCCAACGTCGTCGAGCAGCGGTGAAATCAACCGCCGCGCCTGCACCCGCCGGAAACGCTCGTGGACCCGCACCGGCTCGCTCAAGCTTCGGATCCGGAGCTCGCTGCCGTGTTTCGCGAGGTGACCACGCTGCCGCTCGAGACCTTCGTGAACGAGGGCGGCCATCGCGTCGATCTGGCCGCGCGCACCATCTTCAATGACGAGCACTGGAAGGGCTGGCTGCCGAAGGGACTCGTTTTCCGGGACATCTTCGCGCGGCTCGCCACCGGATACGCGAAGCGGTTCTGGAAGCAGGGAAACCGCTATCTCGGCGAGACCCTCTACGTCGACGGCCGCATCAGGGTCAAGCACTCGCTCGAGGAGTTCACGCTGGATCGGCCGGTGAACGATCTGGATCCCGGGAAATACATCCTGCTGCGATACACCGATCCGGTGTTCGAGCACCTGTTCTACGACGTCATGAAGGCGGCCGACGACGGGGTCATCGTCTACGGCGGGTACACCGGGCCGTTTTCCCGACGGCAAGCGCGGCTTCACCGGCGTGCTGATGCGCCGCTACTCGTTCGCCGAGCTCGGCGAGCGCGATCACGAGCAGCTTGCGCGCAAGGGCAAACGGCCGGCAAAGGACGCGCTGAACGGCGGTCTGGCGGGTGGACGTGGTGACCACGTCCAATCACGCAACGCCAATCGGTCATCTCTCATTCGTCCGGAAGACCGGAGGCATGGTGGGCACGCAGTTCGAGCTGGTGGACCATCCCGAGGTGCTCGTGCCCGCTTTCGTCACCGAGCACTTCTCCACTGACGACACCGCCAGACTCGAGCGCGAGCTGCGGACGATCGACGACCAGACGATGGTCGGTACCTGGAAGCCCGAGATCACCGCCCTTTACGCGCGGTTCGTGTCCGCGACGCCGGGACTGTTTCGCCGCGACCCGGGCAAGGCAAGCCGCCGCTACACGATGCGGTACATGCTCACGCGTACCGAGTAGAAACGGCCGACGCTCGTCGCGAGAGCATCCGCTCGGCCAGGCAGATTCCGGGGAGGAATGATGAACGCATGCCGTCGGTTCCAGGTCACCTTGACGCTCAGTGCCGCGCGTGCTGGCCGCGACTCCCCTCGACCGTCCGCGCGGACGTCATTCGGCTCGAGATTCTGTCGCGACAACCGGCCAACGACGGCCGTCCCGTCGGAACGATTGGTGAGTTCGAGATCCTTCGCGGCAAGATCCACGGCGAAATCGATCCCGCCGATCCGCACAACAAAGACATCCAGGATCTCGCCCTGGCACCCCGCAACGAGCGAGGCAAGGTGGCATACGTCGCCACGTTTGCGCTCGCCAAGCCCGTGGACATGACGAAAGCCGCGCGCGTGCTGCTGTATCAGGTCGTGAATCGCGGCAACGGTCAGGTCACCATCGGCCCCGAAGGGTACATCTCGCTCATCAGCGGATGGCAGGGCGATGTCGTGCCTACTCAGAACAACCAGACCATCGTCGTTCCTGTCGCCAGGGCGCGCGATGGCGGCGTTGTCAAGGGGCCCGTCCTGGCGCGCTTCATCGACGTGCCGGATGGCGCGTCGACCGCGCCGATTCGCCTGGCCTCGCTGGGCACGCCGCAGCCATACCTCCCGGCCAATCTCTCCGAGCCGGGCGCCGTGATGACGATGTATTCGTCAGAAACCAGGAGCGGTGCGCAACAGGGACGGCAGACGATCGCCCGGTCCGACTGGGCGTTTGCGAACTGCGAGAAGGTGCCCTTCCCTGGGACTCCCGATCCTACGCGCGTCTGCTTGCGCGACGGCTTCCGTTCCAACCGCGCCTATCAGCTCGTCTACACGGCGAAGGATTCGCTCGTGCTCGGCGTCGGACTGGCCGCCACGCGCGATATCGTGTCGTTCTTCCGCTATGCCGACCGCGATCGGGACGGCACGGCCGAATCCCGTCGCCGGGGCGATCGACCGGGCCGTCAGCATTGGCGATTCGCAATCCGGAAACTTCATCCGTACGTTCATCCATCTTGGATTCAATCAGGACGAGTCGAACCGAATCGTCTGGGACGGTGCCTTTCCGCGAATCGCGGCACGGCAGACACCGATGAATCTGCGCTTCGCGCTTGCCCGGTGGCGCGGCGGGCCTGTACGAGCCGGGCAGCGACGGGATCGTGTGGTGGGGACGCTATGAAGACCGCACCCGAGGACTGAAGCCGGGAAGCCTGCTGGATCGCTGCACCGCCTCGAAGACCTGCCCGAAGATCATCGAGGCGTTCGGATCTGCGGAGTTCTGGGGCCTGCGCATGTCCCCGGATCTCATCGGTACCGATGCGAAGGCAGACATTCCGCTGCCCGACAACGTGCGCCGCTACTACTATCCGGGCACCACGCACGGAGGCGGCCGCGGCGGATTTCGTGTCGAGCCTGGCGGTCCGACGTCGTTCGGCGGCGCGCAATGCGAGCTGCCGGAGAATCCGAATCCCGAAACCGATACGACGCGCGCGCTCACGCGGGCGCTGGTCGAGTGGGTGACTCGTGGCACGCCGCCGCCGCCGAGCCGCTATCCGACGCTGGCCAACGGCGATCTCGTGCCGGCCACGCGAGCCGCGATGGGGCTCCCGGAGATTCCAGGTCTCCCGTTCAACGATCAGATTGTCAACCCGCTGCTCGACTACGACTTCGGTCCGTCCTTCAAGGCTGCCGACGTCTCCGGAGTCATGACGACGGTGCCGCCGCGCGTGCGCCGGGCCTTGCCGACCTACGTGCCGCGCGTGAACCAGGACGGTAACGAGACGGCGGGTGTCGCGTCGGTCCTGTATCAGGCCCCGCTCGGAACCTACCTCGGATGGAACGTGATCCGGACCGGTTTCTTCGCCGGCCAGGGCTGTGGATTCTCGGGCGGTTACGTGCCGTTCGCGCTCACGAAAGCCGAGCGGCTCGCGAAAAACGATCCGCGCCTGTCGCTCGAGGAGCGCTACGGCACTCAGGAAGGTTATCTCTGTGTTATCCGGCGAGCCGCGGAGCAGGCGGTCAGAGATCGCTTTCTGCTGCCCGAGGATGCGCAGCGCCTGATCGCTGACGCGACGGCGAGCAAGGTGTTGCCGGCGGTCGCGGAGTCCAGCGACGAGGATGTCGCAATCGGCCGTGCATTGTGCGCCGCCGGCTCGCAGTAGTGGTCCGCCTCCGCGGCTCCGCCGCTCCGGCGAGACAACTTTCGCGCGATTATCGCGAGTCGGCAGCTACGAAACCATTGAGCTTACGGTTGCGCACGTGTGCTCGTCGCTCGGCCGACTGGCCGCCGCCCGGGTCCGCGCCACGTCAGACCGGCCGCGTTCGCTCGTCGGGGTTGGCAGGATGGATGGCGAGATAGGCGCCGACGGCTTCCTCGATGGTTGCGAAGAACGTCTTCTCACCGAAGCGGTCGAACAGTCCGAACCGCTTGAGCTTGTCTTTGACTGGACCTTTCATCTCCGCGAAGCACATCTCGATCCCGGCATCGTGAAGCGCCTCGTCGAGCTCGCACAGAACGTCGGCGGCAGTGACGTCGACACTCGTGACGGGTTCGGCAGTGATGACGAGCCAGCGGACCGGCGTCGGCGAATTCGCGGCGGCATCGAGGACACGCTCGTGAAAGAGCTCGGCGTTGGCGAAGAAGAGCGGAGCATCCCAACGGAACAGCACGAGCCCCGGAATCAGCCGGGCCTCGGGATGTCGCGTCACGTCGTGGTAGCCCTGGACGTGGTCGACGCGGCCGAGCACGGCCGAATGCGGGCGCCAGCCATCCCAGAGGAACTCGATGACGGCGATCACGATCGCGACGGCGATGCCCGGAATGGCGCCAAACACCGCCACGCCCGCAAAACAGACCATCGAGAGCCAGAACTCCCAGCGCTGGATGCGATAGATGCGCCGCAGGTCCGAGATCTCGATGAGGCCGATCGCGGACGCGATGACGATGGCGGCGAGGGCCGTGTTCGGCAGGTCCTGGAGCAGCGCGGGCGCGAACACCAGCAGCAACGCGATCGCGAGCGCGCCCACGACCCCCGTCAGTTGCGTTCTGGCGCCCGCCGCCTCCGCCACCGGGGTGCGCGATGAACTGCTGCTGATCGGAAAGCCCTGGAAGAAGCCGGCCGCGATGTTTGCGACGCCAAGGCCCACCATTTCCTGGTTCGGGTCGACCGGTGTCCGCAGGCGCGCCGCATAGGTCCGCGACAGCACACTGGTGTCGGCGAAGGCCACGAGCGCGACGGCGATCCCGCCGATGACGATCGGAACCAGGCTCTCGACCGGCACCAGCGGGAGCCGCGCCGCAGGCAGCCCCTGCGGCAGCGGACCCAGAACGGATATCCCCGCCCGGGCTGCGAGATCGAACGCGGCGACCACGGCGGTGGCCGCCGCGACCGCGACCAGCATGCCGGGGACGCGCGGCCGCCGTTTCAGCCAGAGAATCAGCCCGAGGCAACTCCCGCCGATCGCGAGGGCGGTCAGGTTCGTGCGCCGACGCTCACGCCCTCGGCGATGCCCCAGGCCTGACGCAATGGCCCGTCTGCCTTCACTGAAAAACCGAGAAGCTTCGGGATCTGGCTCAGGATTACCGTGAGCGCGATGCCGTTCATGTAGCCGTATCGAATCGGCTTCGACAGGAGCTCGGTCACGAAGCCCAGTCGTGCGAAGCCAGCCGCCACGCACACCAGACCTGCCACAATCGCCATCATTCCGCCTGCCGGGACCGCACGACTCGGGTCGCCAGCCGAAAGAGGCAGGACGACTGCCAGGATCACGGCCGCAAGCGCCGAATCAGGTCCGAGAACCAGAATCCGGCTGGGACCGAACAGGGCGTACGCGAGCAGCGGCACGATGGTCGCGTAGAGACCATTGATACCCGGCAGCCCGGAGGCCTCCGCATACGCGATGCCGACCGGCACGAGCATCGTCGTCATGATGAGTCCGGCCACGATGTCGTGTCGCAGCCAGGACGCGTCGTACGAGCGAACGATGTGAAGCGCGGGAACCCAGCGCATCCAGCCGGTCTTGCCCGTCTGCGATCCCGGCCGGACGATGCGGCCACGCTCCGCTTCGGTCATCAGAATGTCCAGAAGAATGTGAATCGGAGGATGGAGTCTTCCCGTCTGCCCGGGAAGGTCACGGGGTCCGGGTCTCTGGCGTACCTCACCAGTTCGAGGTTCGGGCTCAGGCGAACGGAAGGATGCAGGTACCATTCACCGCCGACGATCCACATCGTGAACGGTGATTGACTGCTCAGCAGCCAGTAGTCGATGTCCTCCGCGCCGGGCAGGCCGTCCTCGACACCGCCGAGATTACCCTTCACGGCATCGACGCGAAAAAACAGGTCCGCCCGGTTCGGACGCTCCCAGACCGCGAACCCCGACCAGACGAAGATCCCCTGATTCGGTGCATCATCCTGACCCGGCCTGCGGTCCTGCCACAGGTACTGTCCGCCAATTCTTGCCACAGCTGTTGCGAACCCCGGCGACGCCCTGCGCGGTGTGGCGACGCTCGCCCTCGGGCCGCGTACTGAAACTGTAGAAACCCTCGAGCACGATTCCGGGGTTTCGCTCGTAGCGGCTTTCGAAGCGCAGGATCTTGCCTTCCTCCGTTTCGGAGCCGCTGCCCGACTCGTTGCCGAATTGCGCGGCATAGCTGAGCCCGTCGATCGGCGATGGGCCGCTGAACGTGAATCCGAAGTCGCGGGACGAATCGAGTCGATAGAGATCGGCCGGTGTCTTCTCGATGTGCCGCAGCCCCCAGAATCCGTCCAGCCAGTCGAACGTCAGTGTGGGCTGGATGCCGAGTGTCAGCTGCTGCTTGTGCGTGTAGGTCCACTTCACGTAGGCGTCCTTGACGTAGGGCACGATATCCCCGCCCTCGAAATCGCCGTTGCTGTTCGCCTCGAGGCGAAACCGGGTGCTGAGCCGCTCGCTGTACGCGAAGTCGTAGGTGAAATAGAGACGCCGAAACCAGAGTCCGTGCAGTTCCCGGACAGGCGTCGGGTCGGCGCTGCTGACCTGATCGCGATGCGACTGGTAGAACCAGTAGTAGTCGCCAAACATCAGCCCGCTGATCTTGCTGGAAGGGAATTTCGGCTCGGGTTTCTTTTCGGTTGTCGCGAAGTGCTCGCCAGGAAGCCCGTGCTTATAGTTGTACAGGTTGATTGCGTCCTCGCTGTCGAACACCACCGTTTCGCCGTGGGGACCATAACCCGGGCGCTCGATGCGGGAGCCCGTCTCGGCGCCTGCGCTCTTGAGGAAGGCATCGTAGGTCGTCCACGCGGCGAAGACATGGATTCGGCCGTCCTTCACTACCTCGGTGTAGAAGAACGTCTGCGCGACGGCGTTCGTTGATGCGAGGAAAGCCGCGAGCAGCGCGGCAGCGGGCCACGACCAGACGCGCGTCGAGTTCAGGGTCATCGATCAGACGAATGACGCCTGTCTCGTGCAATTGCTGAGCCGTTCGATTCAGAAAGCAATCCGCGGCAGAAGGCTCCGAATCCGGCGTGACCGTGAAGTCCCTCCGGCATGCCGGAGTCGCTCAATCTGTCTTCGCAGGCGGCCTGCCTCGCCCTGGCGGCGAAGCCGCGGAGGTGGGCCGGATCCTGATATTCCTCCACTTGATCACGAGCGGCTGGCTCGTGCTGATCCCCGCGTCCGGATTCGCGTCGACCTCGCGCTGACTCAGGCCGTGGATTTGCAGGCCGATGAACCCCCGCGGGTGCGTTTTGTAGACGGACTCATTGGTGATGTCCTCGACCGGCTGGCCGTTCACCCACGTCTGGATCCGCGGCCCGTTGGCGACGATCCGCACCTTGTTCCAGCCGTCGTTGACGAAGTGCGGATGTCCTTCCTTGATTTTCTCCGGCGACGTCAGCCAGTTGGTGCCCATGGCTTCGCCGTAAATGTGCCCGGTCGCCGGCAGTCCCTTGTAGGTCCGGCGAATCTCGACCTGGGGCCCGTTCACGCGGCCGGCTGCGGCTTCGAAGGGACGTCCCTGCATCGCCACCGGCCGCACCTGCGTCCGGATCTGGATGCCGGAGTTGGTCACCGGATCGATCGCGGTCTCGAGCTCGAGCTCGAAGTCGTCGAACTCCTGGAGCGTGCACAGGAACGAGTTGATGCTCGCGCTGGACTCCACCGTCCTGCCGACGATGGTGCCGTCCTCGACCGTGAAGCGGTGGGCGCCGTTCATGTGGACCCACCCGCTCAAGGACGTGCCGTCGAACAGGTTGATCCAGCCGTCAGCGGCTGGTGCCGGGGAGCTCGCAGCAGCCGGCGCCGTCTGCGAGCGACCCTGTGGCAGTGCGAAAGCGACGATCGAGTCGCCAGACTTCGTCGCGTTCTTGCCGCTGCCGCCGGCAGCGATCGCGACGTACTGCCGGCCGTCGATCATGTAGAGGCTCGGCGTCGCGTAACCGCCGGCGGGGAGCTGATGTTCCCACAGCAGCCGTCCCGAAGCCTTTTCGAACGCCCGGATTTTTTCGTCCGCGGTGGCGGCGATGAAGATCACGCCCCCTGCCGTGGCCACCGCGCCGCCGAAATTGAGCGTGCCCGTGTTGCGGATGCCCTTCTTGACCAACTCCGGGTACTCGCCGAGCGGGACCTTCCAGACGATGTCTCCCTTGACGAGATCGATCGCGTTCAGCGTCCCCCACGGCGGCGCGATTGCCGGCACGCCGTGCGGATCGAGGAACAGGGGGTAGCCGTCGATGGTGTAGCGATCCGGAAGCCTCGGCACTGGGTCGCTCCGCCCCGGATCGCTCGGCGGTGTTTTCAGGAACGCCGCCAGCGCACTACGCTCGTTGGGGCGGAACTGTCGGAAAGCCGGCATGGCGTTGCGGCCTTCCGCGATAATCGTCTCGATCTCCTGCGAGGTGCGTTTCAGGTCGACGAGCGCCGGGGTGTGCGGCGGTGTCCCCTGCCGCGCGGCGCCGTGGCAGGCCGCGCACGTGCGGTCGTAGATCTGGCGTCCGAGCGCGACCGGATCCGAGGCGGAACCCGGCCCATCGTGTACGGGCCGCAGCCGGTTGATCGTCGGCGCTTCGTTGACGTTCACGTAGAGCATGTTGAGCACCGGATCGAAGCTCGCGCCATGCCACTCCGCTCCGCCGAGATGCCCCGGCGCCGTGATCGTGCCCTGCAGGCTGGGGGGCGTGAAGATCGGCCCGGAGAGATACCGGCGGAAGTCCTTCAACGCCTGCGCGTGCGCCTCGGGCGTGATGCTGGTGAGATCCGCCTCCGTCACGTTCTGCCGAACGAGCGGCTGCGGCCTCAGAGGAACGATCTGCGTCGGTGACGTCTCCTCGCCCGGAACTCCCGAGCGGGGCACGACGATCTCCTGAACGGGGAACAGGGGCTTCCCGGTATCGCGGTCGAGCACGAACGTGAAGCCCATCTTCGTCAGCTGCACGACCGCATCCTTGGCGTCGGGCCCCGATCCGATCGTGACGAGGATCGGCGCCGGCGGATTGTCGTAGTCCCAGATGTCGTGACGGACGGTCTGGAAGTGCCACTTGCGCTCGCCGGTCATCGCGTCCAGCGCCAGCACGGTGTTCGCGAACAGGTTGTCGCCCTTGCGGAACCCGCCGTAGAAGTCCTCGGTCGCCGAGCCGGTGGCCGCGAACACCCAGCCACGCTGCTCGTCGATGGTGACGCCGCCCCAGGCGTTGGCGCCGCCGTAGTTCTCCCCCTTGACCCACTTCCACGTGTCGTGGCCGACCTGCCCTTCTCTGGGAATGGTGTGGAAGATCCATTTCATCGTCCCGGTCACGGTGTCGTACCCGCGAATGTGACCCGGCGACGCGTCGTAGCTCTCGTTGACCCGGGACGCGATGATCAGGATGTTCTTGAAGACCGCGCCTGGTGAGGTCATCTCGATCACGGCCGACGCGGGATCGACGCCGAGGTTCTGGCGTAGATCGATGAAGCCGTCCGTTCCGAACGTCGTGATGAGCGCACCGGTCTTCGCGTCCACGGCGTACACGCGGTCACGGACGAAGTGAAAAATCCGATCGCCCCCGCTCCCCTTCCAGTAGACGACGCCGCGGTTCCTCAGCCGGACGACGTTGCCGTTGTTGTATTTCGCGGGGTCGAAGGCCCAGATCTCCTTGCCGGTCGCGGCGTTCAGCGCCACGGCCCTCAGGCTCGGCGTCGTGATGTACATCACGCCGTCGACCACGACCGGATTGGCGTGCATCGTCGACCGCTGGTTCGCGTCGCCGGTCTTGTATTCCCACGCGCGTTCGAGGCGGTGCACGTTGGCGGCATGGATCTGTGCCAGCGGCGAGTACTGGTTGCCCTTTGGATCGCCGCGATAGACGGGCCAGTCCACATTGGTCGCACCGCCGGACGGGACGACTGCGTCCTGCTGCCGGGCCACGACAGCGCGCGCCGCAGGCGAGGAGGACGGGGATGATACGGGTGCGGCGCTGCCTGCTCATGAGTATCCCTGGTGGCTGACGAAATCTATCATCACCACATGGGCGAGCGGTACACGGGCTGACGCCTCGGGTAACATCACACATCTCTTTACTCGGAGGAAGTGGGCGAATGGAGCTGTCTCGTCGAGATGTATTGAATGGTGCGCTGGCCGCGCTCGGCGCGGCCGTGATGTCCTCAACCGTGAGTGACGCGCAGGCGCCGCCGAGCGGGGCGCGCGCGCACGAGGCCGGCCAATGAGCCCTTTGGCTACTGCCTGAACACCAGCACGATCCGCGGCAACAAGCTCGACCTGCCGGGAGTCGTCGCCGCCGCGGCCAAGGCCGGGTTTCACGCGCTCGAGCCGTGGATCTCGGAGATTGATGCCTATACCACCGGTGGAGGCACGCTCAAGGATCTCGGCAAGCGGATCGCCGACGCCGGGCTGACCGTGGAGAACGCGATCGCCTTCAACGCGTTTCTCGACGATGACGACGCGAGGCGGGCGGCGTCGATGGAGAAGCTGAAGGCCGACATGGACAAGGTGGCGCAGATCGGCGGCAAGCGCATCGCCGTGCCGCCCGGGAACAATCGCAACGCGGCGGTCAGCCTGGACAACGCCGCGAAGTACTACCGTGAAGCGCTGGAGATGGGCGAAAAGGCCGGTGTGCAGCCGTTGCTCGAGCTGTGGGGGACGCACCCGTTGCTGGGCCCGCTGTCGCATGGCATCTACGTGACCGTCGCCGCGGGGCGTGCAGATGCGAGCCTGCTGCTCGACGTCTTCCACCTCTATAAGAGCGGAACACCGTTCGCCGCGCTGAAGCAGATCAACGGCGCGGCTCTCCATGTGATGCATCTCAACGACTATCCGCAGGCGGCCGACTCCGCGACGCTGAACGACGGCAACCGGATCTATCCCGGTGACGGCGTTGCGCCCTTCCGCCAGATCCTGCGCGACCTCCGTGACAACGGCTTCCGGGGGTATCTGTCGCTCGAGCTGTTCAACAAGGAGTACTGGGGCCGCAGCGCGGACGAAAACCTGAAGACGGCAATGGAAAAGATCCGCGCGACAGTGAGGTCGGCGCTGGCATAGAGCGGATGTCCCGAGCTCTGAGGCTCGTTCGAGCGACAGCCGCCTGTCCACGGACGCTTCGCTGAGCGCTTCGCGCTGAATAACGAGACGACGAAACGACGATACGACGGAGGGCATCTGCCGGCTTTGCCACCATTGGCTCAACGGTGGACGCGACCTGGAGGCACTAAGAGGCACGAAGGACACCAAGGGCACAAAGAAGATCGGAATCTTGTCGACGGATTGCGCCCGTTGATAATGCCCGATATCTTCGTGGATCTTTGGGCCTGCTTGTGTGCTTTGTGGACTGCGCGCCGTCGTCGTCGTATCGTCGTCTCGTCTTACCGGAAGGGGTCGCCGTAGGCGGCGTGAGAGCCCGGCCCGGTCGAAGGGGACTGGTGAGGCGACGGCGTGAAAAAAGTGTGAGAGTGAACGGCGCGGGGCGATCCGCCGTACATTCATGTGCGAGCGGAACGAGGGATCCCATGCGCACGGCGCCGCCACGTCACTTCCGATGGAGTCAGAGCCGGCTTCGCCTGGCGGTAGTTCTAGTGCTGCCCGCCGGCCTGGTCACGTTCGTCACCCCGGGCAGCATCTCCAATACGGCGGCCCAGGCTCGCCTCGCGGCCCTGCCCGCCGAGGTGCCGACGCCAGCGGACAACCCGACCACACCGGAACGGGTGGCACTGGGGCGGCTGCTCTTCTGGGATCCGATTCTCTCGGGTCAGAAAGATGTCGCCTGCGCGACGTGTCACCATCCCGCGTTCGGCTATTCCGATGGCCTGGATCTTTCGATCGGCGCGAGCGGCGTCGGACAGGGCGCCGCGCGCACGTTCCCACCGGGTCATTCGGCACGACCGGTGAAACGCAACAGTCAGACGATCCTGAACGTCGGCTTCAACGGGCTCTCGGGCGCCGCGGCCAACGCGATGGCGGCGGCCGCGCCGATGTTCTGGGACCTCAGGGTTCGCGGCCTCGAAGCGCAGGCGCTGGAGCCGCTCAAGGCGCCCGACGAGATGCGCGGCGCGGCGTTCCCCGAAGCACGGGCCGTGTCCGCGGTCGTGTCGCGGCTCAACGGCAACGCCGAGTATCGCCGGTTGTTCGCTGGCGCTTTCGGCGGGCAGACCCCCATCAGCGAGCGGAACCTGGGCCGCGCCCTGGCTGCCTTCGAGCGGACGCTCGTCGCCGCGAATTCGCCGTTCAATCGCTACATGCGAGGAGATGCGGACGCGCTCAGTCCCGACCAGGTTCGAGGGATGGAGCGGTTCCAGTCGGCCGGGTGCATCAACTGCCACGGCGGGCCGATGTTCTCGGACTTCACTGCCCACGTGCTCGCTGTGCCCGACAATCCGAGACTGGCGACGTCCGACGCGGGGATGGGCAACGAATACGCATTCAGGACGCCATCCCTGCGCAACCTGAGTGCCACCGCGCCCTACATGCACAATGGCGTGTTTGCCACGCTTCCAGACGTCATCAATTTCTATCGCCGGATCAGCCGTGGCGGCGGACGTCGCGGTGGCCCCGGCGCTGCGAGCCTGAACGGCTCAGTGAGCCGGGATCGCATCGACCCGCTGGCGCGGCAGCTGAACATGCGCGGCCGGGGCCAGGATGACCTGATTGCCTTCTTGCGTGCGCTGGACGACCCGCACTTCGATCGAACGATTCCGGCGCGGGTGCCGAGCGGGCTTCCAGTCGGCGGGCGGTAGCGGGCGGCAGATAGACTGCCGATGGCCGGGGAGAAGGGAAAAGGGAAAGGGACAAGGCCGCGAGTAAACGCCAGCCCTGTCCCGCGAGTATTTCGTGGAGATCGTGTGAATCAGGGCCGTGTGGCTTCCCCGCGACGCACGATGAGGCATTCCAGGAGGACCGACGATGGAACGCAAGACCGCCCACGATTTCGATCAGGAACTGCTCATTCTGTTCGACGCGTACGTCCACGGCGCGCTCGATCGGCGTGGCTTTCTCGACAAGGCCGCCAAGTACGCCGGTCGGCGGCGTGACCGCCGCGATGCTGCTCGATCAGCTCAGCCCGAAGTTCGCCGAGGCGCAGGTCGTCAAGCCGGAAGATCCGCGCATCAAGGTGCAGCACGTCGAATACGACTCGCCGAACGGCTACGGCAAGATGCGCGGCTACCTCGCGCAGCCGGCCAAAGCCGCCGGCAAGCTGCCGGCGATCCTGGTGATCCACGAGAACCGCGGGCTGAACCCGCACATCGAAGACATCGCGCGCCGGCTCGCGCTCGACAACTTCCTGGCGTTCGCGCCCGACGCGCTGTTCCCGCTCGGCGGCTACCCGGGCAACGAAGACAAGGCGCGTGAGCTCTTTCCCAAGCTCGACCAGGCCAAGACGCGGGAGGACTTCGTCGCGGCGGCCGCCTGGCTGAAGGCGCGCCCGGAAGCCAACGGCAAGCTCGGCGCGGTCGGCTTCTGCTACGGCGGCGGCATGGTCAACATGCTGGCGACGCGCGTGCCCGATCTCGCGGCCGGCGTGCCGTTCTACGGCAGCGCGCCGAACGTCGAGGACGTGCCGAAGATCAAGGCGGCGATGATGATCCAGTCCGCCGAGGTGGACGAGCGCATCAACGCCAGCTGGCCGGCGTACGAGGCGGCGCTGAAGGCGGCCAAGGTGCGGTACGAGCGTTACTTGTACCCAGGAACGCAGCACGGCTTCAACAACGACACGACGCCGCGCTTCGACGCGGCCGCGGCGAAGCTGGCGTGGGAGCGCACGATCGCGTTCTTCAAGAAATTTTTGAGCTAGGTTCAGTCTCTACGGTAGATCCGCAAGTTCTGCACGACCCAGGCCGGCGCGCCGCTCGCGTCGCCGGTCTGGGTCAGGCGGCGAGTCGCGAACAGAAATGCCGCAGGGGTACCAGGTTCTGATCTCATGCGCCTGGTCTGTAGAGCATGAATGAAGACGTTGGACTTACTTGCCAAGGCCGCGGATTCCGATGTTCCTCCACCGCCAGAAGCCTCCCGGCTGCCAGCGGACGCCACCGCCGTGGATCTGAATCGCGATCGGTCCTTCCACCATGCCGTTCAACGCGTGATTCTCCGTGTCGGTGGCATCACTCACCTGAACGTCGTTGATCCACACCGTCGCGTGGGGCACGTCTCCTTCGACCCGGACGCGGACCGCGTTCCACTCGTCGCGCTTCCATGCCTTCATGCCAGCGTCGTTCGACTGTGATGCGGATGGGGCCGCCGCCGGCGGTGCAGCTGCCGCGGCTGCCCTGCCGCCGCCCGGCGCCGCTCCGCGGCCGGCACCGAACTGAATGCCGCCTTCCCCGATGAACCTGCCCATGCTGCCGCCAGGGAGATAGTCCATCGTGATCTGGTACGCGGCGCCGCTTTCGGTGGTGCGGAAGAAGATGCCGCTGTCGCAGCCCCAGTCAGGCTTCACTTCCATGTAGAGCTCGAAGTGCGGTACTTCCGGTCGGTCAGGAGCAGCCCGCCGCTTCCGAGAGGCCGCTGGGTGCCGAGGATCATGCCGTGCGCAACATGAAAATCAGGCTGGACACCGTGGCGCGCGGTCGTGCTGACGTGCCAGCCGTTGAGATCCTTGCCCTTGAAGATCGACGTGAATCCGTCGGGCAGCCTTCCGGCCGGCGGCTCAACGACCAGCTTGCGGTAGTCGGGAACCTCGCGCAGCCCCGGCGCGAGCTGGATTTGTGGCGTCGCCGGTGCCGCGGGCGGCGCGCCTTGCGACTGTGGTGACGCCAGCACGGCGGCGGATCCCGCGACGGCGAGGATGCCAGCGAGTGAGGTCCACGATCCAATCGTCATGAATCCTCCAGAAATGCCGCGCACAGGATAGACGCATCAACGGTGCTCGCGAAACCTCCCGTCCATCGCGGAACGATGTTTGCCGCTGATTCTCTCGGCGGTGAGCGTATTCGCCGACGCACGCCCACCTGTCAAGCGACAGGGGAAACTGACCCCCTTACGACACAAAAACTGACCCCCTACTAATCAACGGAACGGTCTGACGCTGGAGCGCTGGTACTGGCAGGCGCCATACCTTCCTCACTGCGGCGCGATTGCGACGACACCGCACGCCGCTCGCCTTGCAGCCCTTCCCGTTCGCGAACAGTCCACCGCGATGGAACTGTGGCGAGGCACGATGTCGGCGCATAGCCTCCTGGCACACCGAAGCGGAACCGCTGACACATTCCGGTTCGATTCCGAACGGTGTTCTCAGTACGTTCCCCTTCGACTTCCGTCGACCTTGTGCCTCCAGGAACGCCTGCCCCCGGGGGCAGCGGCCGTCCTCTTGAACCGGAGCCACCCGTTTCACGACCTGATTCTCGTCCTCGACGCGCACGACCAACGGCTGTTCGAAGCCATCGACGGTCGCCGTACCGTGAAGCAGATTGTCCAACACGCCGACACGCCCTGGCCCTGCGCCCGGACACTGTTCAAAAAGCTCTGGCGGTACCGACCAGGTGGTTTTCGACGCCTCCCGCGCGGGACTGATTGGCTCGCCAGCCGATCCACGTGACAGACCTCGGTTTTTGGGCGACAATGGCTGAGGTAGGTCCACTGGAGGGGGGGCGAGTCACGGATGTGGCAAGGTTTTGACCCGGAAACCCAACGGCTCTTCGCATGGGCCCGCGAACAAGTCGCCCGCTCCCGTCAGACCCCCACGAAGGAATGGCCCCTGATCGTCGTGGAAGAACACGGCGCGCTGCTCGTCATCCGCGAGTGGCCTGACGGCGCAATTACCGCCTATACCGCCGACCTGAACCGAAGCTGAGGGCGCCGCACGGCAATTTGCGGCTGAAAATCAAAACCGGAGGAAAAGAGGCAATGAGGTTTTGTCTCGTTTCCGCGGACCCCGGACTGGCGGCCGCCTGCGGGCTCCGGACTACCGTGTAACCCTGATTCCCGTCAGCATGCGCCGCTCGGTGCCCTCGGCCTTCAGGGTGATCTCGAGGATGTAGTCCCCGGCCCCTAGCGCCGAGAGGGTCGCGTCGGCGGTCAGCCAGCGCTGGCCTTCCCCATCCGTCTTCTCACCGACCTGCACCGGGATCTGGAGGGGCTGCGTGTTCCGATCGAGGAAACGGCCGCTCCCCGGGGTCGCGGTCCAAATCGGCAGCTCGAGGTGCAGCCTTTCGGTCCGGCTGAATTGGAAGCTGGCGGCTGGCTGGACGCGGTTGCCGGTGGACAGCCCCCTTCTGAACAGCAGCGGCTGTTGCCGCGCCGGATCGAGATCGAGTTTCGCGGCGTCCATGACCGGCGTTCCCCCCGCGGCGGGCGTCATCCTGACGCGAATGTCGAACGCGGCAGTGGTCGCGGCCTGCACCGGAATCTTCACGAGGAACGCGCGTTCGCCCGCCTTCAGCGTGGCGGTGGATTCGGCGACGGCGGCACCGCCGCTGATTTCGATCGATGCGCTGGCGCCGGTCGCGAACTCCTCGGCCGGCCCTTGGAGCTCCCCCGCGACCCAGACGGTGCTGACCGGCGCCGACGGCGACGCGCGGAACGGCGAGGCGTGAATGACGAATCGCTGTTCCGGCCGGATCCCCTCCCAGCCTCGCCAGCGCGGCGGTCGCCGTTTTCGTCGCGTCAGGGATCGGCGCTGCTGCCGCGGCGCGTGAGGCATTGACCTCTTCGGCGGTGGCTGCGCGATACCCGCGCCGCGCCCGCACCTCGACGCCCGGCCGCCGGACGCGCACGTTGATGCGACGGAACTGGCCATCGAGCTTCGTGTTCGTCGAGTAATACCCGAGCAGGTAGTAGGACGTGAAATCGTCGGCGATGCGCTGCAGCCCGCGGTTCAGATCGTTGGTGTTCACGACCGCGAGGCCGTCGGTGTTCTCGGCCAGGGTTCGGAGGGTCTCGATGCGCTTGTTCAGCATCGCCAGATCGACCGGAAGGGTCGGTGGCGCTTCGGGACCGATCGGCGCGTCGAACGCGGCCAACCCCGCGGGTCGATGGGATAGAAACTGGCGTTGTTGCGATTGGCGACGTCAGGATCAGCCGGAAGTAATCGTCGTTGTCGATGCTGGCGAGATAAATCCGATCCTTGTCGCAAATGGTCTGGGACGCGGGATTACTATCACGCGCGCTCTCGCCGCCGACGCGCAGCTTGCCATGGGGATCCACGCCGATCGGCTCGTTCCCCGGAATGGGTTCCGTGTTCCCGGCCTGTCCATGACCCGCAACTGTCGTCATCGAAGAATCCGGCCTGAACAGGACCCAGCCCTGCGTGACCGTCAGGATGGCTTTGCGTTCTTCGCGAACGCTGCCGAGGTATCGGACGAGATCCCGAAGCGAGTCGAGCACCATCCGCTCGCGGGCGGCGATCATCTTCTTGACCACTTCGGGCCGCGCTTTCCGGCCGCTAATTGGCCTCGCTCGGCGGAAAACACTGCTCGTAATCCCGTTCGCGCTGGTCCATGTCGAGGACGGAGTCTCGCATTCCCCATACCACTTGTCGCGGAGCATGTCGGCGATCACCTCGGTCTTGCGGCCGAAGGTGATTCGCGAGGCCGCCATCTCCGGTAGTCACACCGCGACGAGATCGTCCGGGCCCAGAATGGTGCTCGATCAGGCGGAGCGAGCGGCTGGTTGATGCGATGGCCGGAGGCGATGTCGACATGCGGGAATGTCGAGAAAGATCACGAACACCCGATTGCGCGGATTGGACGCCATCTGCTCGGCGCCGCGGACGCTGTTTGCTTCCGCGCGCATCGACCTGCGGCCCCGCCGGGCTGATCAACCTACGCGTTCGAACGCCTGCACTTCTGCTTCATGCTGTTCTCGAGCAGCTCGAAGTCCTCGGCGCCTCAGGTCCTCCAGCGGTCTTGCCGTCTTTCGTGGGGATAGACGTCGACCCGGACATAGTTCGTGTTGGTTCCCGAATCGCGGCGGCTGGTCTTCGGGAGATGGTTTTGGTTGGCGGTGCCGGGGGAGGCGCCTGCGACGCCGGCTGCTGCGCCGGCGGCTGCTGTGCCGGGAGCGAGGCCACGGCAAGGACCATCAACAATCCAAGCCGGAAGATCGACGGGGGACCGATCCTCTGGAATGTCGCACAGGGGCTCCTGATCAGGCGCGGGTCTACCGGCCCAATCAGTTTACGTCAGGCG
>CAWIKP010000016.1:0-22919 GCA_963836735.1 uncultured Acidobacteriota bacterium
AAAGGTATCATGCTGGACGAGCGTGGACTTCGAGTATTCAGCCAGCGTGAAGGATCTGCAGGCGCGCGTGAGCGCCTTCATGGCGGAGCACGTCTATCCGAACGAGCGGCGCTTCGGAGAGCAGGTCGACCAGGGCGAACGCTGGCAGCCGATCCCGCTCATCGAGGAGCTCAAGGCGAAGGCTCGCGCAGAGGGACTCTGGAACCTGTTTCTACCGGCCAGTGAATACGGTGCGGGTCTGACCAGCACGGAGTACGCGCCGCTCTGCGAAATCATGGGGCGCGCGCTGCCGTTCGCGCCCGAGATCTTCAACTGTTCGGCGCCCGACACCGGGAACATGGAAGTGCTGGTCCGCTACGGCACGGCCGGGCAGAAGCGTCAGTGGCTGGAGCCGCTGCTCGCCGGGGACATCCGCTCGTGTTTTGCGATGACCGAGCCGGACGTCGCCTCCTCGGATGCGACGAACATCCAGTCCACGATCAGGCGCGAGGCGGACGAGTACGTCGTCAACGGGCGCAAGTGGTGGATCTCCGGGGCAGGCGATCCGCGGTGCCGGATAGCGATCTTCATGGGCCGCAGCAACCCTGAGGCGCCAAGGCACCAGCAGCAGTCGATGATCCTGGTGCCGATGGATGCGGCCGGCGTTCGCATCGAGCGGATGCTGCCGGTGTTCGGCTTCGACGATGCCCCTCACGGGCACGCTGAGATCGTGTTCGACCACGTGCGGGTGCCGGCGTCGAACATGCTGCTCGGCGAGGGCCGCGGCTTCGAGATCGCGCAGGGACGCCTGGGGCCGGGCCGGATTCACCACTGCATGCGCCTCATCGGCCTCGCCGAGCGCGCGCTCGAGTTGATGTGCGCTCGGGTCAAGGCTCGCGCAGCGTTCGGCAAGCCGCTCGCGGAGCAGGGCACCATCCGGGCGCATATCGCCGAATCGCGCGTCGAGATCGACCAGGCGCGCCTGCTGACGCTGCGCGCCGCGTATCTGATGGACACGGTGGGCAACAAGGCCGCGCGATCGGAGATCGCGCAGATCAAGATCGTCGCGCCGCGGATGGCGTTACGCGTGCTCGATCGGGCGATCCAGGCGCACGGCGGCGCCGGCGTGAGCGACGACTTCCCTCTGGCGCGTGCCTGGGTCCACGCACGAACGCTGCGGCTTGCCGACGGTCCCGACGAAGTGCACCTGGAGGCGATTGCGAAAGCGGAGTTGGGGAGAGAGCGCTAGTCAACTCCCAAGCTCCAACTTCCAACTCCCAAGCTGATCTCAGTCGATCGGCTATGGGCAGCTTGGGAGGTGGGAGTTGGGAGTTGGAAGTTGACAGCGTCAGGATCCAATCGTCCGCCCCCCGTCGACGACGATCGTCTGCCCGGTGATGTAGTTGGAGGCGTCGGACGCCAGGAAGACGCAGACCCCCTTCAGTTCACCTTCCGCCCCGATCCGGGGAATCGGGGACGAGGCCTTGATGCCCGGTTCGGCCAGGGGCAGGGCCGGATCGGCAAGCCGCGAATGGAAGAACCCGGGGGCGATCGCGTTGACGCGGATGTTCTGCCGCCCCCACGACGCCGCCAGCTCGCGCGTCAGTCCCATGAGCCCGGCCTTGGATGCCGCATACGGCGCGTAGTGCGGCCCGTGCACCGCGGCGTGCAGCCCGGCGATCGAGGAGACGTTGATGATGCGCCCGTACTCGCGCTTCAGCATCTCGCGGCCCGCCGCCTGCGAGAACAGGAACGCGCCGGTGAGATTGACGTCGATGACCTTCTGCCACTTGTCGAGCGGCATCTCCTCCGGCCGCGCGCCCCACGTGATGCCGGCATTGTTCACGAGGATGTCGATGCGGCCGTAGGCCGCCATCGTCTTGTCGACGACGGCCTGCACGTCTGCGGGGTTGGACACGTCGGCGACGAGACCTTCGATGCGAACGCCGCGCGCCGCGAAGCGCGCGAGCGTCGGGGTCAGCCACTGCTCGCGCCGCGCGCAGATCATGAGGGCGGCGCCAGCTTCCGCGAGACCCTCGGCCATCTCTTCGCCGAGTCCCCGTGATCCGCCGGTCACAATCGCGACCCGGCCGGTGAGCGCGAACAATTCCTGGATGGATGGCATGCGCGCCCGCTTATACTGGCGGTCCCATCAGCCTGTCAACCGGAGGAACCCGTGGCATCCGTACTGGAAGTCTCTGGCGGCGGCGCGTTCTTGCGACGGTCGCTGAACCCGGACGACCTGTTCACGCCGGAGGACCTCACCGACGAGCAGCGCCTGTTCGGCCGGACCGCCGCTGAGTTCATGCGCAAGGAGGTCCTGCCCAACCAGGACAGCCTCTACGCGCACGACTGGGCGAAGAACCGTGAACTGCTGAAGAAAGCCGCCGATCTCGACCTGCTGCGCCTCGAGATTCCGCCGGACTACGGCGGCCTGGGTCTCGACAAGGTCAGCGCCGCTTACGTCGGCGAGTCCCTCGCCCTCAACCCGTCGTTTGGCGGATCGCTCGGGACGCACACCTCGATTGGCACCCTGCCGATCGTCTACTTCGGCACGCCCGAGCAGAAGGCGAAGTATCTGCCCAGGCTCGGCAGCGGCGAGCTGATCGGCGCCTACGCGCTCACCGAGCCGCACTCGGGCTCCGATGCGTTGTCGGCACGGACCACGGCGCGTCTCACGCCGGACGGCACCCACTACCTGCTCAACGGGCAGAAGGCCTGGATCACGAACGGCGGCTTCGCCGACCTCTTCACGATCTTCGCCAAGGTCGACGGCGAGAAGTTCACCGCCTTCATCGTCGAACGCGGCATGGGCGTGAAGAGCGGTCACGACGAGCGGAAGCTCGGCCTCGACGGGTCCTCCACGACGGTGCTGATGCTGGACAACGTGGCCGTGCCGGTCGAGAACGTCCTCGGCACGATCGGCGAAGGGCACAAGGTCGCGTTCAACATCCTGAATCTCGGCCGCGTGAAGCTCGGGACGCGAAACAGCGCCGGCGTCCGGCTGGCGCTCGACCAGTCGATCGCCTACGCGCGTGAACGGCGGCAATTCGGCAAGGCGATCGGTGAGTTCGGGCTGGTCAAGCAGAAGCTCGCCGAGATGACCGTGCGCTGCTTCGTCAGCGAAGCCATGGTGTATCGGACCCTCGGCGACGTCGACCGGGCGCTCGAGGCGGTCGATCCGGCTGACACCGTTGGAGCGCTGAAGGCCATCGAGGCATATGCGGTCGAGTGCTCCATCAACAAGGTGGCGACCAGCGAGGCGCTGGCGTACGCCGTCGATGAAGCCGTGCAGGTGTTCGGCGGCAACGGCTACTCGCGCGAGTTCCCGGTCGAACGCGCGTATCGGGACGCGCGTATCACCCGGATCTACGAGGGCACGAACGAGATCAATCGCCTCATCATCCCGACGCGGCTGTTGAAGTCCGCGGGTCCGCGGGTCCGCGAGTCCGCTGGTCCGATCCCTGAAGTGACCGCCGAGGCCACCCAGTCCGTGCTCGAAGCCGAGCGTCAGGCCCTTGCTCACGTCAAGCGCCTGGCGCGGACGGCGCTGGCGACGCGGCTGAAGCGTTTGGCGCGGCGGTCCGCGATCAGCAGGAGGTGCTGGCGCACGCTGCCGACGCCATCATCGAGTGCTACGCCATCGAGAGTGCAATCGGCCGGGCGGAGAAGATGGCCGCGCGGGGCAGTGAGCGCGCCGCGATTGCCGCGGACGTGGCGCGCGTGTACACGAGCGACGCGATGGACCGCGTGGCCCACGCCGGCAAGCAGATCGTGAATGCGCTGGCGGGACAACACGCGCCGATCGAGCCACTCAGCGCCGCCGTCGTTCGTGTGAGGGAGCATCCCGGTATCGACACGGTCGCCGCGCGGCGCCGGATCGGCGACGCCGCGATTGGCCGAACGCGGTATCCCTTCTAAGACGCGAGACATGTCAACTCCCCAACGCCCAAAGGATTCCCGGCCGAGCGCTCGCGAGCGACTTGAGTTGGGAATTTGAGGCAGTTGTCATTAGCTGATAGCTGATAGCTGATAGCTGACAGCTGACAGCTAATCGATCGGAGGAAATCGACTATGAATGTGCCTCTCACCCCGATTCGGTTTCTCCGCTACGCGGGCGAGCAGTTCGCCGGCGATCTGGCGATCGTCTGCGGGGACCAGCGGTTCACCTACGCCCAGTTCGCCGACCGCGCGGCCCGTCTGGCCGGCGCACTCCTGGCGGAAGGGGCGCGGAGCGGTGACCGGGTGGCGTTCCTCAGCACCAACTGCCACCGCCTGCTCGAGGGGTACTACGGGGTGCTCGAAGCGGACTGCGTCCTGCTGCCCCTCAACATCCGGCTTGCACCGGCCGAACTGTCCTACGTCCTCAACGATTCAGGGGCACGATTCCTCTTCGTGGAGCAGGCGCTGATGCCGCTGGCGGAGGCCTTCCGCCGCGACGTGCCAGGCATCGAACGGATTTACCTGCTGGACGGTGCGCCGCAGGTCGACTGGCTGTCGCCTCACGGCTACGAGGAGCTGATCGCGACGGCCGCACCGCACCATCGCGATGTCATGGAGGTGAACGAGAACGCGCTGGCAGAGCTCTTCTACACGAGCGGCACGAGCGATTCGCCGCGCGGCGTGATGCTCACCCACCGCAACGTCTACCTCCACGCCCTCCTGGTGATTGCGTCAGGCCGGACGTCCCGGGACGTCATCGCGAGCACCTGCTGCGACACGGTCGTCCTGCACACCATCCCGCTGTTTCACGCCAACGGCTGGGGAACCGCGCATACCGTGACGCTCGTCGGCGGGACGCATGTCATGGTCCATCAGTTCATCCCCGCCGACGTCCTTCGCCTCATCGAGCGCGAGAAGGTCACGAACTGTTCGCTGGTGCCGACGATGGCCACTGCGCTGGTGAACTGTGCCGACCGTGAGAAGTACGACCTCACCAGCCTCCGCACGGTGATGATCGGCGGCGCGGCATCGGCTCCGACGCTGGTTCGCGACGTCGAGGAGAAGCTCGGGGGGGCGTGTATTTCCGGATACGGGCTCACCGAAACCTCTCCGGTGCTCACCGTCTCGTCAGTCAAGAAGGGCGTGCCCTGTGACGATGAGGCCCGTCATCACAGGCGCGCCCGCGCGGGCTACGCGATTCCCTGCGTCGAGGTCCGCGTCGTCGATGCCGACGGCCGGGACGTGCCTCGCGACGGCGAGACGATGGGCGAGGTCGTGGCCCGCGGCGACGTCATCATGGACGGCTATTGGAAGCGGCCCGACGACACCCGGACCGCGATGCAGGGCGGGTGGTTCCATACCGGAGACCTGGCGACGATGGACGAGGATCACTATGTGCTGATCGTCGACCGGAAGAAGGACATCATCGTCAGCGGCGGCGAGAACATTTCGTCGCTCGAAGTCGAAAAGGTGCTGGTCGCGCACCCGGCCGTCTATGAAGCCGTGGTGATTCCGGTGCCGAACGAGAAGTGGGGGGAAGTGCCGAAGGCACTGGTGGTGGCGAAACCGGGCGCGCACGTTACCGAAGCAGAATTGGTGGAGTTCTGCCGTTCCCGGCTGGCGCACTACAAGTGCCCCCAGTCCGTGGAGTTCGTCGACAGCTTCCCCAAGACCGGCACGGGCAAGATCCTGAAGCGGGAGTTGCGAAAGCTGCATGGTGCAGTGGCGCCGAGCGTCACGCGTCGCTAAGCGGCTTCGCGCGCCTCCGTGTGCCGGGTGGTCCGAGGTGTGGCATTTGCGACGTGTGCTGCGCCGTTCCGGAACATACTCCGCAAGTTGCTGAGGAGTCCCGGCTTACTGCCCGGATCTCGCATCACCGTGTGCCGATTCGACGCATGGTCAAATCGCCGAACCTGAAAACATTCAGCAATTCGGCGATCCGCGACTGGTGCATCCCTTGCTGTGTTGTGGTCCATCGCGCTCCCCGTGCGAGGCACAGCCAGTGGCGTCCATTGAAAACATCGGCCAGCAAATCGAGCGCCATTCCTGCAGCATCGATGACGAGACCTTCATGTTCGAGGTGCGCTCAGCCTCGATCGTGACGGACCGGCCGGGCCATACCGTCCTGCAAATCGCGGTGTTCCGGCGCACGGCGTCCGGACCCGCACTGGCCGCAATCATGCGCGTGACGGCTCCGTTGCACGAGCTCGAACGGGTTCCGACGCTTCTCACGAGAGCCCTCGAAGAGTGGCTCCTCCGAACGAACACCCCGCCGGGCCGGGTTCACTAATCGGAGTGCTCCATCATGACGACCACACACGAGACTTCGACCGTCGTTCACGCGCACACCTGCGTCATCGAAGGCATCACGTATCGTTTCGGCGTCCGATGGACCGCCGCCGAGGAGCTGGCGGAACCCGCGTTCGCACGCGTGCTCCTGGATGTACTGGTGACCGCTGGGAATCAGTCCGACAACCCGCCGATCGCCAAGCTGTCGGTCATGGCGCCGTTGGGGCAGCCTGCGCAGATCCCGCGGATTCTCACCAACGCCCTGCGCGAGTGCCTGAAATCTCGCCGTTCGCCGGCCTGAATCTCAGGAGAGGCGTCACTCCACTTTCAGCGCCGCGACCGGATCGATCCGGCTCGCACGGCGAGCGGGCGCGAGTGCCGCCAGCAGCGCGACGACGGCGAGGATGCCGGCGACCGACGGCCAGCGAGAGCAGGGCGACGGCGCTGAAGCGGGGACTCTTCGCCAGTTGGCGGATCGCCATCCGAAGATCGCTCATGATCGGTTCCGCCCCGTTTCGATGACGTCGGGTGTTTCTGCAATTACCACGTGCGGTTAGACGGGCTGGACGGCGCAAACGGTTGCCGAGATCGGTTGACTCCCTCCTCGCCGCCCCCTAGGATCGACAGCCATCCATACCCTTCAGGCCGGCAGCCGCATCGGTCACTCCGAAATCGTCGCGGCGATCGGCAGCGGCGGCATGGGGGAGGTGTGGAGGGCGCGAGATAGCCGCCTGCGGCGCGACGTCGCGATCAAGTCGCTTTCCGCGTTGCTCGCCCTCGATCCTGGACGGCTCGCCCGCCTCGAGCGCGAAGCGGAGCTGCTCGCATCGCTCAATCATCACCACATCGCTACGATCCAGCTCGGTGGCACGACCAAACTGTTCGACTGGCGCAAGCCCACGGAAGGCCGGTCGGGACGGTTCTACGATGTCGCGCCGGACGGGCGCTTCCTGGTGGCCACACCCACGGGCCGAGTGCGGACGGGCCGAGCCAGATCTCGGTGATTCTGAACTGGTCGCCGTCCTCCACATGAAATCGATTGCACTCGCAGTGATTGCGCTGGTGCTCGCGCAGGGATGCGCCGAGCGCGGTCTGCCCGCCGGAGAGGGATTCGTCCCGGTCCCTGGCGGCAAGGTCTATTACCGGGTCATGCGGTCCGGTGAGTCGGCGACAGGAGCGCCGCTCCTGTTGCTGCATGGCGGACCGGGCGGACGAAGCTGCAGCTTTTCGGTTCTCGGCGATCTCGCAAAGGAGCGCCCGGTCGTGATGTCCAGACCAGCTCGGCTCCGGACGGTCGGAGCGCCCGTCGGACACCACGTTGTGGCGCACGGATCGTTTCGTCGACGAACTGGCGGCCGTTCGCGAAGCGCTCGGGCTGCGCCGCGTGCATCTGCTCGGCCACTCGTGGGGCGGCGCACTCGCCGCCGAATATCTCCTGACGAAGAAGCCCGAAGGCGTGCTGTCGGTCACCTTCTCGAGTGCGCTGCTGAGCACGGCGCGCTGGGTCGCCGACGCGCGCAAACTGCGAAGCACGCTGCCCGAGTCGGTGCAGTCGACGCTCGGCCGGTGCGAAACCGTCGAAACCGCCGATTCCGCGACGTGCCTGGCGGCCGTCGAGGTCTTCAACCAGCAGTTCGTCCGGGGCGCGAAGGCGCTGCCCGAACTGCCGGCGTGCGAGGGTTCGCAGAACAACGAGACGATCTACCGGCAGATGTGGGGCGCCGCGGAATTCACCGCGACCGGTTCGCTCCGCGATTTCGATCGAACCGACCGGCTTGGTGAGCTGCGGCTGCCGGTCCTCTTCCTGGCCGGGCGGCACGACGAAGCCGTTCCCGAGACGATCGAGGAATTCCAGCGGCGCGTTCCCGGTGCGCGCATGGCGGTCTTCGAGGCCAGCGCGCACGCAAGCTATCGCACCGAAACGGCCCGCTACGTGCAGGTGGTCGGCGACTTTCTTCGCGCCGCCGACCGCTGAGCAGCACCTCACCGCGTGGGTGGCAGGATACGGTCGTCGTTCTTCGTCTTCCCCGGCGATGTCGTCAGATAGGTGACCGGCGACAGGACGATCTGATCGATTGAGATCCCGTCTTCGCGGCGCTGGATCCGGATGGTCTGTTGACCGCTCGTTTCGAAGGCGATGGTCGGCCCGAGCACTCCCGTCCCGTAGCCGTTGTCCTGCCAGCCCCATCCCGACACACCGCAGCCGCCGCAATCCTCGAGCACGACCGGGATCCCGTCGGTCGTGCCAATCTGGAAGGCAGGGTCACCATTCTGGCCGACGCTGTTGGAGAACTGCACGAAGAAGGAATCGTTGTTGTACGAGTTGTTCTCCGCCCGGGCCCGCAGCCACAGCCGGTATGGGCGTCCCGCTTCCGCGTTGAACTTCAGATCGAAATAGTCGGTGGGTGCGGCGAGGGCAGCCGCGAGTTTCGGCAGGCCCGCGTTGGCGTTTTCCATCCGGACGACGGATGCCGCGGACGGATCGGGCGTCACCTTCCAGTTCCCGTGGGCGCTCGCACCGATGCCGGCGTGCAGCACGATGTCGTCCGAGAGGCCGGTGCGTTCGGGAAGAATCGTGGTGTCGTTCTTCGTCAATCCAGGCGACGTGTCGAGATACCGGTCCGGCGAGAGGACGATCTGATCGATCGAGATGCCGTCCTCCCGTCCCTGGATCCGCAGCGTCTGGACGCCGGTGGTTGCGAAGCGGATCGGCTGGCCCGAGCCTCCGTACGCGTTGTCCTCCCATCCCCATCCGGCCAGGCCGCAGCCGCTGCACGCTTCGACGATCAGCGGCGCCGCGCTGGTGGTCTCGATCCGGTAGATGGCGGCGCCGTTCTGATCCACGCTCGACGAGAACTGCGCGAACACGGAATCATTGTTGTAGGAGTTCTGTGCCGCGCGTCCCCGCATCCAGAGCCGGTAGGGGCGGCCGGCCTCGGCCTGGAACCTGAGCTCGAAGTAGTCGCGTGGACTCGCCGAGGCGGTCGGAATCTTCGCGGCCCCGGCATCCGGATGTTCCAGGCGCGCGCCGCCCGCGGCAGTTGAATCGATCGCTTCACGCCAGGTCCCCGCAACTGTCGTTCGGTGCGCCGCGTACAGCACGCGCGTGCCGTCATCCGGCGGACTCACGGCACGGAAGGTGGCCAGGTAGCTCGCCGAGGTGTCGGCGGTGACGTCGTGGGTCCGGGCGCCCCCGTCGGACCAGGACACGAACTCGTACGTCGTTCCATTCAACGTCTGCGGTGACGGAGCGCTCAGTGAGAAGGTCGAGCCGGCGATCAGGACTCGATCGGACGGCGCGGTAACCGTCTCCGAGTTGAGGCCCAGCTTCAATCCCGCGGGAGACGTCTGCAGGGAAACGGTCACGGTCTGGGGATCGAGCCGCCGGGTCACAACGGAAGTCAGGTCGCCGGCGTCGGTCGCGGTGAGACTCAGGGTGAGATACGACGGATACTCGTGACTCGGCGCCACGAAGGTTCCGCCGGACACGCCCTGGAAATCCTGCAGGGGATGCTGGTGGCATTCCGTCGAGGTCGAGCAGTGATTCATGACCAGCGACCAGGTGAGCGCCGCGGCTCCGAGCGTGCCCTCCTCTTCGTCGGTCGCATGACCCGAGAACGCGATCGACTGGCCGACCCGCCACTTGAGTGTCGGCGGTGGAGTGTCAATCACCGCGACGGGTGGTGTGTTCCCGGCGCTGATCACGATCGATGTGTCGCTCGAGAGTCCCCCGCCATCCGTCACCCTCAGGCGTGCGACATACTTCCCGGCCGCGCCGTACGTGTATGAGGGCTTCGCGACGATGGCGTCACCGAACGTGCCGTCACCGTTCAGGTCCCAGGTAAAGGACAAGGGAGTGCCGTCCGGATCGTATGAGGCGGACCCATCGAACGAGACGGTCAGCGGGAGGGCACCCCAGGTGGGCGAGGCTGTGACGACGGGTACCGGTTCGTGACCACCGGGCAAATACCGGATGCGATGAATGCTGCCGGTGTGATCGACATAGAACAGGTCGCCGCCCGGGCCGGTCTGCAGGTCGACGGGTGAGGCGGCGTTCTGCACGAACACCTCCAGCTTCGCAGGATCGGGGACGCCGTTGGCGCCTGCGAGCATCGCCCACACACACTTTCTCGAATAGTCGGCAAAGAACAGGGCGCCATTGAACTTTGCAGGATACGAACCGCCCGTGTAGAACGCCAGGCCGCTCGTCGATGCGCTCGTCTTCGGGCAGTTCTCTCCCGCTGACGACGGTCGCTCCCTCCTTGTACGCATAATGCGGGAAGGTCACCGCTCCAGGCTTCGCATACAGCGCTTCGCACAGGTTCAGGTCTACGCCGTCCCAGACAGACTGCCGCGCACTGCCTTCGTAGCACGGCCATCCGTAATTGCGCACCGGCGTGGCGAGCGGGTTGCCAATGACGTTGATTTCCTCCCACGTCTGCCAGCCCACGTCTCCGACCCAGAGCTCACGCGTCCCCGGCCGCACCGCCATCCGGAACGGGTTGCGGAAGCCATGGGCGACGATACGGCGCGCGTTGCTGTCGCTGTGTGAATAGAGCGGGTTGTCCGGAAGCGCGGCGCCGGTCGAGCGATCGATGCGGATCACCGTGCCGTTCAATCCCGTGGGATCGGAGGACGACGTCAGATCCTGGGAGCGCAGCGATCCGCCTTCAGCGGTCGGCGGCGTCTGCAGCCCGCCGGCCTGGACGGGCGGGTCGCCTCCGGGATTCTCCACCTGTCCGTAGTCGGTGAACTCAAAGCTCGCGCCCTCGCCGCCGGTCGCGTAAAGGGCGCCGTCGCGATCGAACGCGAGGCTGCCGATGGAATGGCTGGGGAACTGCTGAAACCAGTCGTGAACCAGCACTTTCTCGCTCCCGGTCTTCATCACGTTGCCGGTCGCCTCCAGGCGCGACACGCGCCCGCTCGCGACGCACCCGATCGTAGTGCCGCCCGGCGGATCGGGACACCCGTCGCTCGTCACACCGGGCAGGCCCCAGGTCGGAGCCGTGCCGCCGATCGGACCGTCGAACGTGTAGAGGACGTACACGTACGGCTTGGTCGGGAATTCCGGATCGAGCGCGAGCCCCAACAGGCCGCGGTCCCAGTAGTTGTAGACATTGGTGCGGAGATCCGCGAAGACCGTGGCGGTCTGGTCGGACAGGTTGTCGAACACCTTCACGATCCCGCTCTTCTCGGCGACGAATACGCGGCCGTCCGGCGAGAAGCGAATCGCCGTGGGTTTGGTCAGGCCGCTGAACACGACGTCATCGACGAATCCCGGCGGCAGCGTCGACGCCGCCCGGACCGATCCAGATTCCCACTCGATCGGAGTGACGGCCAGGATGAAGACGGACAGCGCACACGCCAGGCGAGCGAACGCGTTCATTGGGACCCCCTACGACCCCGACGGCAGGCGCTGGCGCCAGTTGAGCGTGACGGTGATCGTCCGCGAATCGAGGCGATGAACCGGGACTTTGATCAGGAATCGGGTGCCATCGCGTTTCGGCTCGAATTGGCTGAGATACGGCGAGTCAGGCGCCGTGATGCCGGTGGTGAACAGCTTGATGACTCGCGCGGGCTCGAATCGGCTGTGCGAAACTGCGCGGCCATCAGGTCGCCGGCTGCGTCACGTAGAACAGTTTCGTCCGTCACCGCTCCAGCGGGGGTCGAAGCCACCTTTGGCGACACCCGGTTGATCCGGCCGGGGCGATCGAGCCGGCCCACGTAGACCTCCAGCTCTCCCGACTTGTCGGAGGTGAATGCCAGCCGGCCGTCTGCGGCCAGCTGCCCCTGTGCATCGTCGGAATTCCAATCCACGATCGGCTCGCGGAGTCTTCGTTGCAAGATCGGAGAGAAATCTTGGACTTCGTGGTCTGGTGACTCTCATGATACAGGACGCCCCGGCCGTCAGGTGTGAAGTCGGTCGGGTAGGTGCCGCCGCCTGAGCCATATACCCGTGGCTCCTCGCCGAGGCCCTGAGCTCTCGCGAGGCGCCGGGCGCAGGCACGACGCTCGGCGCCTTCAGACAGTGCAGATCTCCATCGCTTTCTTGAGGCTCTCCATCGGATCGTGCCCCTCGGCCGGCGAGTACTCGTGGGTGACGAAGCCGGTGAACCCGAGATCCGCGATGGCCTGCATCACGAAGCGGTAGTTCAGCTCCTGCGTGTCGTCGATCTCGTGGCGGCCCGGGTTGCCGCCAGTGTGGAAGTGGCCGATCCACTGGAAGTTGTCGCGGATGTTCCGCGACGATGTCGCCGTCCATGATCTGCGCGTGGTAGATGTCGAAGAGGATCTTCACGCGTGGCGAGTTCACGCGCTTCATCACGTCCACGCCCCACGTGAAGTGGTCGAACATGTAGTCCTTGTGGTTCACCTTGCTGTTCAGGTACTCCATGCAGATGGTGACGCCCTTGTCCTCGGCCTGCGCCTTGACCTTGTTGAGGAAGGCGACGCAGTTGTCCGCACCTTCGGCGTCCGACATGCCGGCGCGATTGCCTGAGAACGTGATGAGGTTGGGGACGCCGCTTTCCGCCGCCTGATCGATCATCGTGCGCATCGCGGCTTCGATCTTGGCGTGGTTCTCGGTGCGATTGAGGGCGCTGGCGATGGAGCCGCCGCCGCCGCTCGCCATCGAAGGCACCAGGCCGTACTTTTTCACGAGCGGCCAGTCGGTCGGCGTCACGAGATCGAACCCCTGGATGCCGACGCTCGCCGCCTGACGGCAGCAGTCCTCGAGCGCCACGCCGCGACCAAAGACGCCGCGCGTCACACCTTGCTTGAGACGCCCCTTGCGCGCCGGCGCCGGCGGCTGCTGGTGCCCCGCGAGAGCCTTCCCGGCGACCGCGAGCGCGGCCGCCGTCGTTCCAAGAAATGCGCGTCGATTCATCGGCGTAGCCTCCCGGGTGCGGTGTGCGGCGGTGTCAGACGGTGAATCGTGAACGCCCGGCCGCTCGAGCGTTCACGATTCACCGTCTGACACCCTCCGCCCCCGCCCCTACTGATTCAGGACGAACGCGACCAGCCGCGAGCCGGCGCCGGCGATCACGTACTGCAGGCCGTCGAGCTCGTAGGTGATCGGGCCGTTGGTCACCGAGTTGCCGATGCGCGCGTTCCAGAGCGGCTCGCCGGTCGTGGCGTTGTAGGCCCCGATCCCCGAGGCCGCCGCGTTGAACAACACGTTGCCGGCCGTCGTGAGAATGCCCGAGTTGCCGCCATAGCGAGGCACGCTCCAGCGGATCTTGCCGCTCTTGTAGTCGATCGCCTTCAGCTGCGGCTGCTCGGCGTAGCCGCCGCGATCGGTCCCGCCCCACCCCATCGGGTTGTCGCTGGGGTCGTAGATGTACCACACGCTGAACGCACGCGTCGCGTTCACGTAGAACAGGCCGGTCTGCGGACTGAAGCTCGGCGGATACCAGTTGGTGGCGCCGCCCTGGTTGGGTGTGACCAGCGCTCCCGCGACCTGCGGCCGTTTCTCCGGGTTGGGAATCGGCTGCCCCTTGGCGTCGTAGTCGAGGCTCCAGTTCGTCTTGATGTACTCGTTCGAGACGAGCGCCTTGCCGTTCGTGCGATCCAGCAGGAAGAACTGGCCGTTCCGCGACGCCTGCGCGAGCAGCTTGCGCGGCTTCCCGTCGATCGTGCCGTCGAAGACGACCGCCGTCTGCGTCGCATCCCAGTCGTGGGTGTCGTGCGGCGACGACTGGAAGTACCACACCATCTTTCCCGTGTCGGCATCCAGCGCCACGATGGATGCGGTGAACAGGTTCGCTCCCTCGCGGTTCTTGAACGCGACCACCGGCTGCGGGTTCCCGGTGGTCACGTAGATGTGATTCAGTTCCGGGTCGTAGGTGATCGGCTGCCAGGTCATGCCGCCGCCGTGCCTGGCCATGTCCAGGTTCGGCCAGGTGTCGAGACCCGGATCGCCTTCCTTCTGGGCGGTGACGTACCAACGCCAGATCAGCTCGCCGTTCTCCGGGTTGCGGGCATCCAGGTACGCCGGCACGTCGAGATCGTCGCCGCTCGGCCCGAGAATCAGTTTGTCCTTCACCACGACCGGCGCGATCGAGCCGTAGTACATCAGCTCGAGCGAGCAGAATTCCTTCGCCCACTTCTCGGTGCCGGTCTTCATGTCGAGCGCGACGAGGTTGCAGTCGGTCGTGACGAAATAGACCGTGCCGCCGAGCGCTGCGACCCCGCGATTGCCGATCTGGATGCCGCCGCGGCTCCGGCTGAACGTGTAGTGCCACAGCTCGCGCCCGGTGCGGGCCTCGACGGCATAGACGTGATTCGGCGTGGTGAAGTAGAGCACGCCACCGATCTGGAGCGGCGTCGCCTTGATCGTGCCGGCGGCGGGCAGGTCGTAGATCCACGCCAGGCTCAGGTGCTTGACGTTCGCGGCGGTGATCTTCGCCAGGCTGCTGAACCGTCGTCCGGAATAGTCGCCGTTGTAGGTCGGCCACGAGTCCGTCGAGGGCTTCTCGATCTGCGCGAGCGTCACGCCGCCCGGAGGGCTGGATGAGGCCCGCGACGCCGGCGCCGGCTGTTGCGCGGCCAGCACGCCAGTCAGGAAGACAGCGGCGGCAGGATAAGCGAGGGCTCTCATTTCAGTGTCTCCAGATACGCGACCAGATCGTGAATCTGCTTGTCCGAGATGCGATCCAGCAGATCGATGTGCGCCTGCAGCGGATTGTTCTTCGTGACCTTCATGCCTGGCGCGCGGCGGACCGTGCGGATCGTGCCGTCCGCGTCGCGGAGAGTGACGTAGAAGTCGCTCTCCTCGACGAGCACGCCGGACAGTGACGGTCCGGACGGCGGGGCGACCGTCACCGTGATGGCGTTGCGATCGACCGGCGCGGCCGCGCCCGCGGGGCCGCCGCGGCCACGGCCACGGCCGCCCGCCGCCGCCGGGAAACAGCATCCGCTGCTGCAGATCGACCGGCTCCGGAATCCGCGCCGCTATCCCTGCAAGGTTTCGCTCGGTGGCGTTGTGACAGGCCGCGCACCCGCCTTCCTTGTTGAAGTACTCCTCGCCAGCCTTCGAATCGCCGATGACGATATCGCCCACGGTGAAGACCGCGGCGCCGCGCATCGTGTCGTTGACGCGTTGCCGCAGGAAGTGCGCCAGCGCCAAGATTTCCTCGTCGGTGAACGACGCGCTCGGCTTCTTGCTCTGCGTCGGATGCCCGGCCTTCAGGAACGGGCCGAGAACGCTGCCCGCCTGCTCGGCGGTGCGATCGAAGTTGACGGTCTTCGTTCGGATGATGTTGGGGCCTGTGTCGGATCCTCGTGCCTGCGAGCCATGGCAATCGATACAGTGGCTGGCCCACAGCGCGCGTCCGCGATCGTGCGCGGCCTGATCGACGACCGGAGAGCGGGGGATTTGCCTGACGGCCGGGGTTTGCGGCGGTACGGCCCCGCCACCGCGCCCCTGCCCCCGTCCTGCGCCGCCCCCCTCCTGCGCCGGCACCATCGCCACCGCAGCCACGCCGAGGGTCAGCGCGATCGAGACCTTCTGAACCCAGCCGCTACGCATCAGATCTCCTTGAAAATCGTCGAGCCGATTCACTCCGCACGGGTGCACGCGTAACTGGCCGCGGCTTTGGGATCTCCTGTTCCCTGGTATCGCGGATACATCGGATACGCGCACATCGGGAACGTCGCGCTCACCGTGAAGGGCGGCGCGGTATCCATCGCACTCAGCACCTGCGTGTCGCCCGGCGCCTTGCCGTGCTCCACCCAGTCGTCGAGCATCGCGATGAAGTCCACGTAGCCCGGGACCAGCGCGTTCGTGACCGGATTGCGGCCGACGTTGCGGTTGTGGAACAAGCCGATCGCGACGTAGAACCGCACGAACTCGTCGACTGCGCTCGCACCCATCGTCTGCCGCACCTTCTCGTAGTAGTCCATGACCCAGCGGGGGTTGACGGTGTAGTCGGTGGTGTTCACCTTCAGGATGAGCCTGCCGCCGCGCTTGCGAAAAGCCGAGAGATCCGGGTTGGCGGCATCGATCATCTCCGAGAGCTGCCCGCAGCTCCTTCGCATACTTCGCGAGGTCCACCTCGAGCAGGTTGGCGTTGGGATCGCGGACGATGCGGCTGCGTAGGACGCCGAAGTTGCTGGCCGGCGTGGGACGGGCCGGCAGCGTCTTCCAGTTCGTGGCCGACTCGCTGCCCGTGGGCCACCCGGAGAAGGTCGTCCATCCGTTGGCCAGCGCGAACGGATACGAAATCGAGCTGTGCACGGCGTTCGCCGCGCGGATCTGGGCATCCGAGAGACAGGACTCCCCGGTATCAGCGCCGCCTTCGCAGCGGACGGCCGCCAGGGGATTGGCGGTCACGGCTGGATCGAAGCGGCGATCGCAGGCCTTGTAGTTGCTGACGAGGCCGTCGGCGAGGCCGTCCAGGGCGTCACACTGCCGCAGCACTTCCTTCCCGATGACCGCGACCTTTGCCGGCGGGATCCAGCCGTCGCCGGCCTGGGCCTTCGCGCGGGCGAGCGGCTCGCCGATGCTGAGGTGAACATAGGTATTCGCCGGGACCTGTGCGAACACACCGTCGTAGTCCTGCGGAAATCGCTGGACGACCATCAACGCCTCGCGGCCGCCCTGTGATGCTCCGAGGTAGTAGCTGTGGCGGATCGTTTCGCCGTAGAAGCGCGTCGACGAGCTGCGACCGCGACGTCGTGCGTCTTCTTCATCTGCGCGTAGGCGAAGTTGGTGAGCGCCTCGTCGTTCGTCGTCCAGTCCGCTGGCGGCGGTGTGCCTGCGGCACCGCGCCCGCCCGCGCTCTGATGGCCGGAGTCGCTGCCGTAGACGACGAACCCTCGCGACAACGCGTACGGCGCATTCGGCGGAATGGACTCGGGGCCCCAGTGCATGCCGGTGGTGAGCGCGACGGGAATGACGCCGTTCTGGCCGCTGCCGCCCACCTGTGCGAGCTTGCGGTTCCAGGACGCCGGCAGGTTCACGTGAAAGTTGATTGGTGGCGCCGCCGGATCAACCGGTGAGATGCGGCCGGTCACGCGGCAATACTCGGGAATCGCGAGCACCGCCCGATCGACCGTGAGGGTCTGCGGCGAGGCGGGGATGAGATCGGCAGCGGCGATCGTGGCCCCTGACGTACGGCAGGCCGATCGACTGTGGCCGGCACCGCGAATCCGACGAGAGAGTCGCAGCCGACCCGATTGCGCACCGCGCCGTTTTGAGTTGCGGCATCGCCCCCGCCGAACCAGGCGACCATCACGAACAACGTCGTACCGGCGAACGCTCGCATCATTGCGCGGTGTCTCCTCGAGAAAGCGCTTGGCGCAGGGGATTATAGGCACAGCAGGACGCGCGTGCCGATCGGCTGGATCGAGCACGCGAGGCAGGAGTTGATCAAAATGGGCTCACGAGATTCCCGCTTTGATCCCACGTCACATCGAACGACCCCTCCACTTCGACATGCGGCAGGCCGTCGACCTGCCCGCGCAGGTGCTCGCTGATCGCCAGCCGATCGAGCGCGAGCGTGTTCCGGATCCAGCCGAAGGTCACCTGATCGGGATCGGTCTTGCCTGGCAGTGGCCGACACCCAGCGCAGGGATTCTCGATCGTCGGGAAACTGGGTGGGCAGCCGTATCCGCGACGGGACGCCCGCGCTCAGCGCGTTGACCCGCGTCGGCTCCCAGTCGATCTGGCGTTCGAGCCGCTCGGTCGTCACGTCTGCCATGCCGATCCCCATCGCGTTGCCGTAGGTCAACGGGTGCAGCTCGCGGACGAAGATGCGCCGGATCGAAGGCAATCCGGGCCAGGGATTGTATTCGCCGGCGGGTCCCCGGTTGACGACTTTCGCATCCATCCCCGTGCCGCTGATGTTCTTGCCCATCTCGTCGACGATGAGGACGTCGAGGTCGCAGGGGAGTTTGGGCATCCAGGATTTCGCGCAGCGCGAGCAGCTCTTCATCGCGCTGTTCCATCGCAGTCGGCCGGAACCGCATCGAGCTGTGCCGTCTCGTGGTGCGCATCCTCCAGGACTGCCAGCCCGCCGATCATCTTTCCCGATTGCAGCACCTGCCGGCCCGCCGTGCGGATGACGTGCTCGAGGCCGAGCCGTTGTGCGTGCGTGTGGTAGTTCTGCGCGCCGGCGAACTTGCCGAGGCCGATCGCCATCATCTTCATGAGGCCGCTTTCGAGCCGGCCGCTGAAGCTCGTGTGCCATTTGACGCGCGCGACGATCATCACCGCATCGGCCGCGTGGGCCGCGGCATCCATGAACACCTCGATTCCATCGGCCGTCCGGCCGAGCGAGACGACGTCGGCGCGACTGACGATCGGGCAGCCCATGGCTCGCCTCGCTGATGCCCAGGTGCGCGAGGACGTCCGCCTGACCTTCGGGCGTCGCCGCGCCGTGACTGCCCATCGCGGGAAAGATGAACGGCGTCATCCCGTGATCCCGCCGGTACCTGCACGAGGCTGTGCACGATGACGTCGATGTTGGCGATGCCGCGGCTGCCGACGCCAATCGCCACGCGGGCGCCGGGCTGAAGGCGCGCCGCGAGGCCGCACCGCTCGAGCCGTGCGCGCGCGTCGGCACCGACATCGGCAATCCGGCCGTCGGGGAAGTTCTGGCGGATGAGCAGCAGTCGGGATGGAAGCATCAGGTCTTTCCGGCCGGGCCGAAGGGCCGACATTGTACCAAGCGGTCGAGCGCCCGGGCTGCGAAATGTGCCTGTAGAATGTGTCCCACACCCTCCGGAACACTTCGCAACGAAAGGCGGGATGCCGGACGACGTCAGCGAGCTGCTCCGCGCCTGGAGCGACGGTGACCCGCGTGCCCTCGACGGGTTGACGCCGCTCGTCTACGCGGAGCTGCGCCGCCTGGCGCACCGCTACATGAGGCGCGAGCGGCCCGAGCACAGTCTTCAGACGACGGCCCTGGTGAATGAAGCCTACATTCGCCTCGTCGACTGCAAGCGGATGCACTGGCAGGCCGCGCCCACTTCTTCGCGGTGTCCGCACAGCTGATGCGCCGGATTCTCGTGGACCACGCCCGCCGGAAAAACCTGAAACGCGGCGAGGGATTGCGCACGCCCCCTGGACGAAATCGCCGTGGTGGGAGGGCGCACCGAAGAACTCGTCGCATTGGACGAGGCGCTGAAAGCGCTGGCGAGAGTCGATCCGCGCAAGGTGCGGGTGGTCGAGATGCGCGTCTTCGGCGGCCTCAGCGTCGAGGAAACCGCGAGGGTCCTGGATGTCTCTCCAATCACCGTCAGGCGCGACTGGAGCAGCGCCAAGATCTGGATCTACCGCGAATTGACTGGTGCAGCAGCCGATGAATCCGGATCGCTGGAAACAGCTCGATAGCCTGCTCCAGTCGGTGCTGGAGCGGCCGCCTGCGCAACGCGACGCGTTCCTGCGGGACGCTTGCGGCGGCGACCACGGACTGGAACGCGAGCTGCGCTCTCTGGTGGATCTCGAGCAACCCGCAGCGAACCTGCTCGAGCCCCGGGACCTGATGATCGGCCAGACCATCGTCTCACTACCGCATCGTCGAAAAGCTCGGCGGCGGCGGGATGGGCGTCGTCTACAAGGCGGAGGACAGCCGGCTCAACCGGCGGTCGCGCTGAAGTTCCTGCCCGACGAGCTGGCCGCGACCCCGAAGCCCTGGACCGTTTTCGCGCGGGAAGCCCGCAGCCGCATCGGCCCTGAACCATCCCAACATCTGCACGATTCACGACATCGGCGAGCAGGACGGCCGCGCCTTCATCGTCATGGAGTACCTCGAAGGCGCAGACGCTCAAGCAGCGCATCGCCGCGGGCGGCGGCCTGCGTTGGAGCGCGTCGTGGACGCTGGGCAGCCAGATCGCCGACGCGCTGGACGCCGCGCACGGCAAGCGGCATCGTCCATCGCGACATCAAGCCCGCCAACATCTTCGTGACTCCGCGCGGGCACGCCAAGATCCTGGACTTCGGGCTGGCCAAGATGCCGCAGGCGCACGCGCATGACGCGGCAGCCACGCGCAGCTTTACCGGCACCCGCGGCGGCATGATTCTCGGCACCGAGGCCTACATGGCGCCGGAACAGGCGCGCGGCGAAGCAGTCGATCACCGCGCCGACATCTGGGCGTTCGGCCTGGTGCTCTACGAGATGGCCCGGGGAACGCGTCCGGCGACGGCGGTCCAGCTGCGCCTCGACGAATCGCCGGCACTCGAACAGATCGTTTCCAGGTGCCTCGAGACGGAACCCGATCGCCGGTATCAGCGCGCGGCCGGGATTCGCGACGATCTTCGTCATCTGGCGTCGGATGCCGGCCCGGACCCGGAACGCCCAGTGACAAGGCGGTGGTGATTTCTCGACGCCGGCTGTTGATCGCATCCGCTGTCGCGATCGCGGGTGTGGTCTCGGCGTCGGCCTACGCCTACTTTCACCGCACGCCGAAGCTCACGGACCGGGACACGCTGCGTGCTGTCGGATTTCGAGAATCGGACGGGCGAGGCCGTGTTCGACGCCACGCTGCGTCAGGGCCTGGCCGTTCAGCTCGAACAATCGCCGTTCCTCAGCCTCGTGTCCGACGAGCGCATCCAGGCGGTAACGGGCTTGA
Organism: uncultured Acidobacteriota bacterium; assembly: GCA_963836735.1. Classification (GTDB taxonomy): domain Bacteria; phylum Acidobacteriota; class Vicinamibacteria; order Vicinamibacterales; family 2-12-FULL-66-21; genus JACCXG01. The sequence continues at coordinate 20,785 of CAWIKP010000016.1, forward strand.
TGGCCAGCCGGCGCAGGCCAGGCTCACGCCGCAGAATCGCACGGGAGGTGTGCGAGCGCACGGCAAGTGCGGCGGTCCTCGACGGGTCGGTGACCAGGATGGGCAGCCAGGTACGTGCTGGGCCTGCGCGCCACGAACTGCCGTACCGGCGACGTCCTCGACCAGCAGCAGGTGCAGGTCGCAGGGAAAGAAGATGTCCTCAAGGCGTTGACTCAGGTTGCCAGCATGTTCAGGACACGGGTCGGCGAATCGCTCGCTACCGTCGAGCGGCACAACACACATCTCGAACGGCGCTTTCCCGAGGATCCGCCGTCAGGTTCAGCTACCTGCCGGTCCTCCGCGCGCGTCTTGCGCTGAACCGGAACGAGCCCGCCAGGGCTGTTGAGCTGCTCGCCGTGTCTTACTCGTCTCCGCAACACCGGGGATCTGGCCGAGGTTGTTGACGTTGCCGACCGTGGCATTGTTGCCTCCGAGAGTTCGAAGCTCTGTCAGCATGCCGAAGTCCCACCGGACCGCTCGGCATGTTGGTGCGTGGGGTCCGCACAGAAGTCCTCGCCGAACGGATCCGGCATAGACGACCACCTGAATGAGATTTGACCCCATTCGTTGATGCCGAACGCGCCGCTGTTCGGTCCGGCGAGGCCGAAGGTGGAGAGGTCGAATGGCCGTCCGTTGGATCCGAGGACGGCGTGCTGCGTACCGTCAGCCGTGGCCGAGATGCCCGTGACGATGCAGGAATCGGACACGTCGGAGGCCTGGCTGAACGTCGCGCCTGGCAGCGGACCGAGGTCCTTCAGAAGATAGCGAGCCGATTGCGCCTGGCCGACCGTGGTGAGCAGAACCGCCGCCCCAAATAGCCGTGATGATTGGTCTCATGTCTGTCCCTCCACCTCTGTAGGCGGAGAATGGAGACCGGAGCACTGGTTTGCTCGAGTCCAGAGCATGAAACCGGGGCGAAGAGCAGTCAGGAGGAAGGGCGCCATCCGGATGACTACGACGGCATCATCCTCGGCGCCGGCCATAACGCGCTGATCCTGGCGAGCTATCTCGGCCAGGCCGGGCTCCGGATGCTGGCCGTCGATCGCGCGGCGGTCGCGGGCGGCGGCCTCGCGACGCTCGAACACCCGCGCCATTCCGGCTTCCTGCACAACACGCACGCCTTTTTCCAGCGGGCCATCACCGCGATGCCCTGGTACGCGGATCTCGATCTCGAACGCCACGGCGCGCGCTATATCGAGCCGGAGCTCAATGTGGCGCTGCTCACGCGCGACGGTCGCGCGCTCGAATGGTGGACGGACATCGAACGCACGATCGGTTCGGTCGCGCAATTCAGCCGGCGCGATGCCGACACGCTGCGCCGCTGGCACGACGAGTTCGTCCCCATCGTGGAAGGCATTCTCGGCCCCGAGAATCGCTCGCCGCCGTTGCCGCCGGCCGAGCGCCGGGCGCTGCTCGAACGAACGCCGCGGGCCGCCGGCTGCTCGAGGTGAGCGCCCTCTCGCCGCTCGAGTTCGTTCAGCGGGAGTTTGAGGACCCGACGGTGATGGCCGGCCTGTTGTTCTTCAACGGCCTGCGCGAGGTCGACCTGCGCGTGCGCGGCTTCGGCCACCATATCGCCGCGCTCGTCGCGAGTCCGGCGAAGGCGCAAATGTCGCGCGGCGGCAGCGCGGCTCTTGCCCGTGCGCTGGAGGCCGCCATGCGCGCCAGCGGCGGCGACATCCGCCTGATGACCGAACCGGCGCGCATCGTGGTCGAGGGCGGCCGGGCGATCGGCATCGAGACCCGCGAAGGCGAGATGATTCCGGCGCGGCACCTGGTGGCCTCGTCGCTCAACCCGCACCAGACGTTCCTCGAACTTCTTGACCCGTCAGTGGTGCCAGGAGCGATTCGCGAGCAGGCCGAGCGGTTTCAGTACAACCTGCTTGCGCCGCTGTTCGCCCTCAACCTCAATCTTCATGAGCCGCCGCGCTACACGGCCGCCGCCAATCATCCCGAGCTGGCGCAGGCGTTCATGACAATCGTGGGTCTCGATCACATCGACCAGTTCTTCGACATCATTCGTCATCACGAGGCCGGGACGATCCCTCCGACCGTGATGTGGGGCGCGTGTCCGACGTTGTTCGATGCCAGCCAGG
>CAWIKP010000017.1:0-13378 GCA_963836735.1 uncultured Acidobacteriota bacterium
GGACCCTGGACGAGATGTTCGAGATCCTGACGCTCTCGCAGACCCGCAAGCTGTCGAAGAAGCTGCTGGTGATCCTGTACGGCAGCGAGTACTGGAACGAGGTGTTCGACCTGCGGCCGCTGGCCGACTGGGGCGCGATCAACGAGTCCGATCTCGATCTCCTGTGCCGCGTCGACTCGGCGGATGAGGCTTTCGAGGAACTGAAGAAGTTCCTCGAGACCCATCACATGGTGCCGCAGACGGCGCAGGAGCAGAAGGCGCCGGGGATTGCGAAAACGCGAGGGTAGACTTCCGCCTGAAGACGGACGCCACGACGCTGCTCTTCGCTGCCCGTCTTTCTGATCAGCTGATAGCTGATTTTCGAGGATTCCATGGATACCGAAGAACGTGCCCGCCTGATCGCTCAGTATCGCGATGGGTATGCCGCGATTGCCGAGGCCCTGCTGAAGATTACGCCGGAGGAGCTCGATGCGCGGCCGGCGCCGAACCGCTGGACCGCGCGAGAGATCGTTCACCATCTCGCCGACAGCGAGACGACGTCAGCGATCAGGTTGCGACGCCTGCTGGCTGAAGACCATCCGCACATCCAGGGGTACGACCAGGAAGAGTTCGCGCGCCGGCTGCACTACGAGCGGCCGCACGAAGCGTCACTCGAACTGTTCCGGTACGCGCGGATGGCGACCGCGGAGCTGCTCGAATGCCTGCAGCCCGCCGACTGGCTGCGCGAGGGCACCCACAGCGAGAGCGGCCGCTACACGATGGAAACCTGGCTGCGAATTTATGCGGAGCACGCGCACAAACATGCGCGGCAGATTCGGGAGGCACGCGCGGCGGCGGTCAAATAGCCACGCGAATCGCACGGGGCTCGTCAATACAGTAAATACTTTTCCCGCGTCTTCCTGAACCCCTCTTCCTCTTCTCTCCACGACGCGATCAACTTCGAGACGTCGCCTCCGTTGTCGACCGTCGTCCGCAGACGATCCGATCCGTAGAGGATGTCGATCGGCCACTTGTCGTGTTCGTATTCGTACGGCGGCTGGCGCCACGCGAAGGCCGGGGGGTTCTGGCGGCGGAATTCGTCGAGCAGTTCGACTGCCGCCCGGACCGGCTGAAACGCCTGGCGGTCGGTCACGTGCAGCTGGCACCCGCCACAGGTCTCCCTCGCATGCTTCTGGAAGGTTGGCTCGAAGAACGTTGGCCGGAAGTGCACGCCGGGCAGGCCGCGGGCGTTCATCGCGGCGGCGAGCGAGTCGCCGTCGATCCACGGCGCCCCGATCAGCTCGAACGGCCGCGTCGTCCCCCGGCCCTCCGACAGCATCGTTCCTTCGAACAGCACCGCGCCCGGATAGACGATCGTGCTGTCGAGCGTCGGGATGTTCGGTGAGGGCATCACCCACGGCAGGCCGGTGTCGTCGAAGTACATGCTGCGCCGCCAGCCTTCCAGGGGAACGATGTCGAGCGCGGCGCCGATCGAGAACTCCTGATTGAACAGGCGCGCGATCTCGCCGATGGTCATCCCGTGGCGCAGCGGGATCGGGAACTGGCCGACGAACGAGGTGCAGTCGGGCCGAAGGATCGCGCCTTCGACTGCGGTGCCGCCGACCGGATTGGGGCGATCGCAGACCACCACGCGGACGCCGTGACGGGCGGCCGCCCGCATGCAGTTGGCCATCGTGTAGACGTAGGTGTAGACCCTGGTCCCGACGTCCTGCAGGTCCACGACCAGCACGTCGATGTCGCGCAGCATCTCCGGCGTGGGCTCACGCGTCTCGCTGTAGAGCGAATAGATCGGAATCCGCCGCCGCGCGTCCCTGGCGTGCGGGGTCTCGATCATGTTGTCCTGGAGATCGGAACGGAATCCGTGCTGCGGTCCGAAGATCGCGGCGAGCTCGATCCCCGGATCGTCGCCGAGGATCTCGGTGGAGTGGCGGATGCGGCTGTCGATCGATGCCGGGTTCGAGACCAGGGCCACGCGCGCGCCGGCGAGCAGCGAGCGATCTTCGTCGAGGAGGCGCTCGATGCCGACCCGGACGGTGCGGGTGGCGGGCGCGGTCGGTGACATGGCGAGGATTATACGCGCCGCTTCGGCAGGTGCCGGGCGAGGAAGGCCGCCCGCATCGCGTCTGCGAAGCTGTTGCACCGGAAGCGGTGCAGGTCCTGCCGATCGGTGCGAACCAGGACGAGGTCGCGATTCTGCGGGAACGCGCGTCCGACCGCGTGCCACGGGATGGTCAGGGCCCGCGATCCGCCGACGAAGACGGCGCGGGCGTTCGTCAGGAGCAGCGTGCCGCTGGGTTGGCCGGGATCGTCCGGCAGGCTGACCGGGGCGCTGAAGTAGCAGCGGTCGCCGCCGACGGCGCGATGGCCGGTCACGATCGTCTCCGGACCGCGGGCGGCAACCCCAGCGCCCAGCTCCACGACCGCTTCGAGCCCCTCGAGCATCTCCCGCTCGATTTCGAACCGCTCGTCGTCGAGGCCGGCGGCCTCCAGCCGGGCTCGCAGAGCCGCCGCCGCGGCCGCATCCGGCTGCTCAACCGCCGCCGCCCACTCCGTCTTCCACTGCCGTGTCCACGATTCGCCGGCGCCGTTGCGCCGCCACCAGTCAAACCATCCCATCCCGCCGCATCCCCACTGCCGTTCGAAAACCAGCCGCGCTCAATCGCGGCCGAGTTGTGTTGCTGTTCATCACAGTATCAGGAGCCGCCGGATGGTGCGTGTCGGGCGGGTACTGCCATTGCACAAGGGTGCGGTACCGCCGACGGCCTGGTTCGGGATAGAATGACGGCAAAATTGCCCGCGATAGTCGCCGTGCTCAACAACAAGGGAGGGGTCGGCAAGACCACGACTGCCGTCAACCTCGGAGCCGCGCTCGCCGACTCGCGCCGCCGCGTGCTCCTGGTCGACCTCGACAGCCAGGCGTCGGCCTCGATATGGTGCGGCGTGCGCCGTAGCCGGCTGCGGCCGTCGGCGGCGAGCGTGCTGCTCCACGACTTCCCGGTCGAGCAGGCGGTTCGCACCACCGCCACGCCGAACCTCGATATCCTCCCCGGCTCGATCGAACTCGCCAACGCCGATCTCGTGCTCGGCGACGTCAAGGGGCGGGAGTCCACGCTCAAGCAGGCGCTGAACCAGCTGCACTCCCGCTACGAGCTGATGGTGCTCGACTGTCCCCCGAGCCTGTCGCTCATCGGCGTCAACGCGCTGGTCGCGGCAAATGGTCTGGTGATCCCGGTGCCCCCGCAGCCGCTGGCGCTCGAAGGCCTGAGTTATCTGCTCAGCTCGATCGAAACGGTCCGGAGGCGGCTGGGTACCCGTGCCCGGATGCTGGGCGTGCTCATCACGATGGCGGGCCAGGACGGGGACCCGCTCCAGGATCGCCTCAGGGCGGAATACCGCGACCGGATCTTCCACACCGCAATCCACATGAGCCGATCGCTGCAGGAAGCGCCCGGCGTCTGCAAGACCATCTTCAATCACGCGCCGCGATCGAAGGCCGCCGACGCATTCCGCCGGCTGGCCGGCGAGGTGCTCGAGCGGCTGCGTCCAGTCCGCGCCTGATCGGGCAGTTCCTACCCCGCTGGCGTGCGCCCATTAGGGACGGAAAAAGCGTCATTGGATGGTTGCACGATGGTGTTGAGGTTGCGGTAAACTACCGCCTCACTGTCGAATACGGGCTGGCGCATCCATCTCGACGCTCGGCGGATTCAGGACGTCATAATCTGCCGGCGCCACGACTCCGGAGACTCCCTGCATGACGCGTCGGCGCAAGTCGGTTCCCCTCAAGAGTGCAGATATTTTCGCGCGAACGAAACGCGCGTCGTCCGGGACCCGTCGCCCCGGGCGCCCACCGGTGCACGAGGAAGCCTGGACCAAGGTGACGGTCGTTCTCTTCAATCGCCAGATCGTGTTCCTGGATCGGCTCGCCGCGAACATCCGCGCGCAGAGCGGCGCGGCCATCAGCCGCGCGCAACTGCTGCGCTCGCTGGTGGATGCCGTGGCCGATGCCGACATCGATCTGACGACCTCGACCTCGGAAGCGGACCTGAAGACCACGCTCCTGGCGCGGCTCGGCCGTTATCGACTCGGTTCCTGACGCCGGTCGAACCGGCGGTAGGATCGATCAGCACATCGTGATCCGCGTCTGCCAATCCCGCCTGCTTCGTCGAGTCCTCTTCGCAATCGTCGCGGCAGGTGTCGGTCCGCTGATCGCCGCCGCGCAATCCGAGCTCGTCATCCACAGGGAAGGGACGCAGCAGTACCACCGTCCGGGGTGCGACGTCATTCGTGACGCGAAGGACGTCCTGGCGCTGACTCGTGCGCAGGCGGAAGCGCGTGGCTACAAGCCGCACCCGGATTGCGATCCCGCACAGCAGCAGCCCGACGCAGCTCCTGCGGCGCCAAGGCGGTGTCCGCAGAGCCGCAGACGGTCTACCTGAACGGCACCAGCTACTACCATCGCAAGGAGTGCAAGCGCCTCGAGGCGAACCCGAAGGCGGTGCACGCCGAATCGCTCGATGCGGCGGGAAAGACCCACTGGCCGTGTCCCGACTGCAAGCCCCCGGTTCGCAAGCGCACCCCGGCCTCCCAGCCGCTCGGCCGTGTCCGTTGAGTGCGTCGTCTTCGTCGGGCTTCCGGCTTCCGGCAAGTCGACGTTCTATCGACGACGCTTCGCCGCGACGCATACCCACATCAGCAAGGATCTTTTGCCGCAGAGCGCGAACCGGAGCGCGCGGCAGGCCCGGGATCTGCGGGCCGCGCTCGGCACGGGCCAGTCGGTGGTCGTCGACAACACGAACCCGGCTGTTGCCGACAGGGCTGAAATCATCGGCCTCGCGCGCCAGCTGGGTGCTCGGGTCATCGGTTACTACTTTGGCGCCACAGCGCGCGAGTGCGTCGGCCGGAATCGTGGCCGGGAGGGAGCCGCCCGCGTCCCGCCCGTCGCGATCTTCACGGCCGCGAAGCGGATGGTGGTGCCTTCCCGGGAAGAAGGGTTCGACGAACTGTGGCAGGTGGCGATCCGACCTGACGGTGGGTTCGAAGTGGAGCCGATTGTCTAGTCCACTCAGTTCCCAGTGACCAGAACGTCTTGCTTCAGCTGAAAACCGGAAACTTCAAGCCGCCACACCCGCCATCAGCCGCATGACCGCCGCCTGCGTGGCTTCCTCGCGCGCGAGCTCACCCGCGATCCGCCCTTCGCGCAGCACCAGGATTCTCGTCGACAGGTGCATGACCTCGGGCAGTTCGCTCGAGATGAGAATCACCGCGCAGCCATCCGCCGCCAGTTTGTCGATCAGTGAGTGAATCTCGGCCTTCGCGCCGACGTCCACGCCACGGGTCGGCTCGTCCAGGATCAGGATTCGGCATTGCGCCGCGAGCCACTTGGCCAGCACCAGCTTCTGCTGGTTGCCTCCGGAAAGACCGGCGGCAATCACGTCCGGGCCGGCGGCGCGCACCCGCAGCCGCTCGAAGTAGGTCCTGGCCTGGAGGCGCTCCTGTGCGCGGCGGATGAATCCGAGCCGCGCCAGCTTGCCGAGCGTCGCCAGCGTGGTGTTGCTCATCGCGCTCATCGACAACACCAGCCCCTGCCGCTTCCGATCCTCGGGCACCAGTCCGATGCCGTGATGCATTGCCGTCCCGGGGCTGGTGAGCGTCACCAGTTCTCCGGCGACATGAATCCGGCCGCGAGCGTGGTGGTCCAGCCCGAAGAGCGCCTGCGCGATCTCCGACCGGCCGGCGCCGACCAGACCTGCGAAGCCCAGCACCTCACCGGCGCGCACACGAAAAGAGATGTTCTTGAACCCTGCGGGACTGGTCAGGCCTTCGACGCGCAGCAGCTCTTCGCCCGGCTTCCCCTCGACGTGTGAAGGAAAGTATTCCTCCAGGCGCCGGCCGATCATCATCTCGACAAGGGCGGCGCGGTCGAGTGACGCGATCGGCCTGGTGTCCACGTGCCGTCCGTCGCGGAGCACGGTCACCGCGTCGCACAGCCGGAAGATTTCATCCATCCGGTGCGACACGTAGATCGCGGTCACGCCGCGTCCGCGCAGCCGATCGATCAGGTCGTAGAGCCGATCGGCTTCGTGCTGTGACAAGCTGCTCGTCGGCTCGTCGAACACGATGATCCGCGCGCCCCGCCCGATCGCCGCCGCGATCTGCACGACCTGCTGCTGTCCGATCGTCAGCTCGCGCATCAGGCGCCTGACGTCGATCCCTGCCCCGGTCGCGGCCAGCATCTCCTCGGCCCGCTGCGCCATCGCCCGCCGCGATACGAACGTCGCCGTGGCGGGCAGCGACCCCAGGCACAGGTTCTCCGCCACCGTCAGGTTCTCGCAGAACGCGAGCTCCTGATGGACGATGGCGATGCCAGCCTGCAGGGCAGCCTGGGGGCCGCTGAAGTCGGACGCGCGGCCCTCGACGATCACCTGCCCGGCGTCGGGCCGGTAAATGCCGGCGAGGATCTTTCCCAGGGTGCTCTTGCCGGCGCCGTTCTCACCGCACAAGGCGTGACACGTGCCGGCGGCGATCGAAAAGGTGACGTCTTCGAGCGCGAGGACGCCGGGAAAGCGCTTGCTGACGTGTTCGAATGCGACAGACATGAAGCTAGCTATCAGCTATCGGCTCTCAGCTCTCAGCTAGATCTTTCTGACAGCTGACAGCTCCCTACGGCCTCTTCACATATTCCTCGGGCACGTCGGTGAAGCCCCAGTCCTTCAGCTGCCGCGCCCAGCTGCCGAGGGTTTCCTTCGACACTCGAACCAGCTCCATCGGGATGATGGTGGGCACGTCCTGTTTCAGGTGCACCTTGTCGACGATCCTCTGGACCGACTCGTAGCCCCACAGATAGGTCGGCTGGGCCAGGAGCACCGGCGCGAGCCCCTTCTCCACGTACGCGAGCTCGGCGGGCAGGGCGTCCACCGCGACGATCTTGACCTTCTTGGGATCGAGGTCCGTGAGCAGCGTCTGGGTGAACAGCGGCCAGCCGCCGATCATCGCCCAGCCCTGGATCTGCGGATACGCGTTCTGTGCGCGGATGACTTCCGCGGCCGCGTCCTGCGGCGTCTCGACGTGGTAGAAGGTCTCGACGATCTTGATGCCGGGATATTTCTTCGCCGCGTCCTTCACGCCCTCCACGCGCTTGCGCAGGTTCGGGGCGTTCTGGTTGCCGGCGAGAATCGCGATGCTGCCCTTGCCGCCCATCTGCTTGGCGAGCTCGTCCATCACCGCCTGGCCGGTCTTGATGTCGTCGACGCCATAGAACGCGAAGCGCTTCGAGTCGGGCGCGTCGCTGTCGAAGGTCATGACCGGGACGCCGCGGGCGACCGCGTCGTTGATCGCGCCGGTGACCTTGCCGGCATCGGAGCAGGAGATGAGCGCGGCCGTCGCGCCTTCGTTGACCGCCTGTGCCAGCCGCTGCGCCTGGACCTGCCCGTCCTCAGACGGCGGGGTCAGCCAGACGATCTCGATCGGCACGTTGTGCTTCGCCGAGAGCTCCTTCGCGGCGGCTTCGGCGCCGGTGCGCGCCGACAGGAACACCGGGTTGGTGGAGCTCTTCGCGATCATCGCGATCTTGATGCCGCCCGTCCGTGCGGCCGGCGCCGGCGCCGCGGCTGTCCTGCTGCTGGCCGGGCTGACGGTTGCACCCGGCGGCAAGCGCCAGAGCCAGGGCCAGGGCCGCGGTGGTCCGCTTTCTCATCGTGGTGTCTCTCCTCTTTGACTCATCGAAGTCCCTTATCGCCCCGCCGCGCGGGCCAGCCGTCGTGCGGCGAGGCGCGCATTCGCCTGATCGAGCGTCACCGCCACGATAATCGCGCAGCCGATGATGATCCATTCGTAGTTCTGGTCGAAGTGCAGCGTGCGGATCGACTGGCGGATCAGCACGATCAGGACCGCGCCGAGCATCGCGTTCACGGCGCTGCCCTTGCCGCCCGACAGGCTGGCGCCGCCGACGACCGCCGACGCGATCACGTAGAGCTCGTAGCCGGTCGCGTCCACACAGGAGGCCGAGCCGTAGAAGCTCGCGCCCATGAACGCCGCGATCCCGGCCGTCAGCCCGGAGATCACGAACACGCCGATCTGGATGCGCCCGAGCCGCAGCCCGGAGAACCGGCTCGCTTCGGGGTTGCCGCCGATCGCGAAGACGTGCCGGCCCATCACCGTGCGCTGCAGGTAGATGGATCCGGCAACGGTGACCGCGAGCATGACCAGCGTGGGGACGGGGTAGAGCGACTCCCCGAGGCCGAGCGGGGCCTTGGCGAGCGCGGTCAGCGCGCGGGGCAGCCCGATGCTCTCCGCGTTGCTGCTCACGAACGCAATCCCGCGCAGCACCCACATCGTCCCGAGCGTGATGATGAAGGGGTGGACGCCGAGCCCGACGACCATCAGGCCGTTGACGACGCCGCAGAGCAGGCCGACGCCGACCGCGATTGCGACGGCCGGTGATGACCGCCGGCGGATCCGTCGAGCCCGTAGGCCGCGCAGCGCCATCGCGGTCGTGACCCCGGCGAGCGCGTAGATCGACCCCACCGACAGGTCGATGCCGCCCGAGATGATCACGATCGTCGCGCCGACCGCCATGATCGCGAAGAAGCTGGCGTCGGTCAGCGTCTGGATGAGCGTGTAGGAGTTCAGGAAGTTGTTGACCGTCTCGCCGGTGACCCGGTCGGGGTGCGCGCCGGCAAAGAGGGTGAGCAGGGCCGCAAGACAGATGATGACCAGGAGCAGGCCGGCCTGCGCGGAGCTGAGGATTCGTCCAAGCATCGGGTGCGACCGGTAAGTGTAGTCGGAGTGGGGGCTTCCGCCTACCAGCCTCCGCTTTGTCCGACCTCCGCACAGCCCGGGCGGGCAAGTGTCCGTAATCCGTGCGGCACTGTCGGGGCCTGCTGCAGGTGTCCCGCTCCCGGCCGGCCGTCACCCGCCGCTCGTCCCTCGCCAGGCCGGGCTGGTCACAGGCGACATGGCGCGGGGACGAAACACCAATCCAATCGGTTGAATAGCCATTTCCCAGTGACCGGATTGCATCGCGCAGTGACGGGATTCGGTCACACTGCCGGGCTCAGATTTCCTCAGCAGAATCGACGATTCGTCCCATCGTGCCGCCGTTCGTCCCGTGGCATTCAACGTGCTCAGGCCTGGATTTTCCGGTGGGTTTCTGGAGGAGAGATGATGAGATTGCGCACGACCGCGTTGTTGGCGGCATTCGCGCTGGTGTTCGGCGTCGCCAGGGCGACCGCCCAATCCCAGACCGGCGAGATCTTTGGAAAGGTCACTGACGAGTCCGGCGCGGTGCTGCCGGGCGTCACGGTCACGTTGTCGGGTCCGAGCCTGTTGCAGCCCCAGACGGCGATTACCTCGGAGACCGGGACCTACCAGTTCCCGCGGCTGACGGTCGGGACCTACAACCTCAAGTTCGAAATCACCGGGTTCAAGACGGTCGTCCAGGAGGGCATCGAGGTCACCGTCGGCTTCAGCGCCAACATCAGCCCGCAGCTGGGCGTGTCCTCGGTGCAGGAGGTCGTCACGGTGACGAGCGAGACGCCCACCGTCGACACCAGGCAGACCGGCACCCGCCAGACCTTCACGCTCGATCAGCTGCAGAGCATTCCCTCGGCGCGCGATCCGTGGGTCATCCTGCAGCAGACCGCCGGCATCGCGATGGATCGCGAGAACATCGGCGGCAACATGTCGGGCCAGCAGTCCAACTACGTCTCGCGCGGCGGCAACCCGACCAACAACAAGTGGTCGCTCGACGGCGTCGACATCACCGACATGTCCGCCACCGGCGCGTCTCCCGCCTACTACGACTTCGACTCGTTCCAGGAGATGACGATCAACACCGGCGGCGTGGACGTCACGCAGCAGACCGGCGGCGTCGGCATCAACCTGGTGACCAAGAGCGGCACCGACAAGTTCCGTGGCTCGTCGCGCTTTTTCGCGACCAACGAGAACGTGCAGGCCAACAACATCAACGACGACCTCCGGCGCCAGGGGGCGACGTCGGGCAACCCGATTCAGGACATCAAGGACTACGGGTTCGAAATGGGCGGACCGATTTCGCGCGGCCGCGCGTGGGTGTGGGGCGGATTCGGCAAGCAGACCGTGGACGTCGGCGTGGTGGGCTTCTACAAGCCGACCGCGGAATGCCAGGCGTTCAAGTCAGCGGCGGTGGCGCTGGCCTCGCCAATCGAGGCGGTCAACGAGTGTCTGAACACCGACCGCACTCTCCTGCAGCAGACCAACCTGAAAGCCGAAGTGCAGCTGTTCAAGGGCAGCCGCCTGTCGGTCTTCAACAACTTCAACAAGAAGGAGCGGAACGCGCGCGGCGCCGACGACCTCCACCCGATCGAGACCACCACGCCGCAGAAGGCCGTCGACAAGAGCTTCGGCAAGTACATGTGGAACACCGGGCCGAACCCGACCTACAAGGTCGGCAACCAGTGGGTGGTCAGCGATCGCCTGCTCCTCGACGTGCAGTACGCGCACATCGGCAACAACTTCACGCTCGGCCTGCAGTCGCCGGACCTGCGCACCACGCAGCCCACGTTCGTCGTCAGCACCGGCATGAACGGCCGTTCGGCGGCGGAGAGCGTGTTCATCCGTCCGGTCAACAGCGTGACGTTCAACTCGACCTACTTCCTGCCGGCGGTGTTCGGCGCCGACCATTCGTTCAAGTTCGGCGGCTACTGGCGCGATTCGAACACCACGTCGATCAACCACACCGGCGGCTACGCGACCGTGCGCTTCCCGACCGCGACCGAGAACGATTGCACGACGCAGGCGGCCGGCTGCCAGGTTGACCTGACCCGCGACGGCAACTCGGTCTACGACCTCCTGAACAACTCGGTCTACGTGCAGGACACGATCACCCGCGGGCGGGTCACGGCCCAGCTCGGTCTGCGGTTCGACTACAACCGCGACAAGGCCATGACCTCGAGCATCGTCGCCAACCCGCTCGGTGGCCCGTGGCTGCCGGGCATCGACTTCACCGGGCGCCGACCCCGGGGTCGCGTTCAAGGACTGGTCCCCGCGCATCGGCCTCACCTACAACCTGACCGGCGACGGCCGCACGCTCGCCCGGGCGAACTACGCGCGGTACTACGGGCAGGTCGGCAACGGCGGCGTTGCGAGCACGATCAACCCGGTCGGCTCCACCACGCTGCGGTATCCGTGGATCGACGCGAACCGCAACCAGGTTGCCGAAGACGGCGAGATCATGCTCAGCGCGACGCCGCTGTCGGCCAGCACCAACTGGTCGGCGGCCAATCCGGCCAATACCGTGTCGGTGAACTCGGTCGATCCGAACCTGAAGAACGACACCACCGACGAGTTCATCGTCGGCCTCGATCGCGAGGTCGGCAAGGGCTTCGCGGTCGGCGCGAACTACATCTACCGGAAGTACGGCAACTTCCAGTGGAACGATCGCGTCAACTTCACGGCCTCCGACTGGGCGCCGGTGTCGTTCACGCCGACCACCGGGTGCCAGGGCGCCGACGGCCTCCGCACCGAGGCGTCGCGCTGCCCGACCGTCACCTACTACGAGCCGACGATTCAGCAGCCGACGATCATCACGCTGGCGAACGTGCCCGGTTACGAGCGCGTGTTCAACGGGATCGAGCTGACCGGCCGCAAGCGGATGTCGGACCGCTGGATGATGAACACCAGCTTCACCTACAACACGACCGACGTGCACTTCAACGACTTCGCCGGCGCGGCGAACCAGTCGAGCGGCACCGCTGGAACCATCCCGATCTCCGAGGATCCGACCAACCGCACCGTGCGCGAAGGCGGGCAGTACGACTACCTGACGTCGGGCAGCGGCATCGGCAACGTGTATGTCAACGCCAAGTGGCTGTTCAAGCTGAGTGGCCTGTACGAGCTGCCCTTCCGGGTCAACGTGTCCGGGTTCTACAACGCGCGGCAGGGTTATCCCTTCGAACAGGGCATCCTGAGCCCGAGCCGGCTCCGCGGTGCCGGCACGGTCTTCGTGGTCCTCGATCACGGTCGGTGGGCTGCGGCTCCCGAACTACCACAACGTCGACTTCCACGTCGAGCGTCCGATCAGCCTGTCGACCATGAAGTTCGTGCCGTCGCTGGACGTGTTCAACGTGACCAACTCGAACACGGTGCAGGCGATCCGCGGCACGCAGAATGCGACGAACGCCAACCAGATCCAGGCGATCGTCGCGCCGCGCGTGGTGCGGTTCGGCGTCCGCATGACCTGGTAGCTACGAGTTAGCGGGTTTCTTTCGGGCCGGCTTCCTTCAGGGGGCCGGCCCTTTTTGTGGCCGGAGCAAGTTGGGAGTTGCTCTTAACGTTTCGACCCGCACGGCTTTGAGGCGCCGAGCAGTTCGTGGAGCCCGCCCACGTCGAATCGCGCCACGGCGGGCGGGGCATTGTGAGGCTCGAACCCGAAGCGCAGCGTCTGCGCGGTGGTGAGCTGGTGCACGAAGGCGGTGCCGTCTTTGGCGAACAGGGCGTCATGCTCGTCGGAGTCGGGCCACCGCTCGGTCACTTCCGGTCCGTCGTCGAACGCCATTCGCACGGTGTGATCGCCGTCCTGCACCTCCATGCGGGCCGCCGACTGCGTGTAGACGAACGGCTCCACCTGTCCGCCCTGGCAGCGCACGATCAGGAGCGGCGTGACGTCACGGGTCCAGATGTGAATCCTGTTGTTGGCCTGAAGCTCGAACGCCACGCTCTTCCTGCTCCCGCCCGTCCAGCGGCCGCCGGCGACCTCGCTCCACTTCGGAGTGATGGGAGCCGACGCCGGCGCTCCGGCGGTTCTCGAGGCTGCTGAAGGAGCGCGATTCACCGCGGGCCTGCGCCCGGGTGCTGGCGTGCCTGCCTGTGCGGGCTCGGGTGAGGCGGAGGGACGCATGCTGAGGATCGTGAAGATCAGCGCTGATGCCGCCAGGAGCGCGCCTCCCAACATCGCCATCTGACGCGGCCCGACGGACTTCTTCGCGGGTGCGGCTGCAACCTGAACCGCCGGCGCCGCAACGGCCGGCGGCGCAAGGTCCGGCGCACTCGCGGGCGCGTCCGGCGTCATGAGCGGCGGGTCGTCGTCCAGAAGAAAGGGTCCTGGAGTCGTGGGAACAGCCTGCGGTGCCGCCACGCTGGCGAGCGGCTGGTCCTCGACTTCGTGTGAACGGGAACGACGCACTGAGCTCGAGGGGAGGCAAGCCCTGCGGCGAATCGTCGCCGATGGAGCCGGTCGAGGAACCGGACTCCGGGTCATCGAACGGCCAGGCGAACGGGGCCTGATCGCTCGGGTCGGCCGGCAGACTGGTCGGAGCGGTGTCACACGCACGTCCGCAGTATTCGCAGGTCAGGGCCGCGCTCGAGATCGCTCTCGTGCAACCCTCGCATCGCTTCCAGGTCA
>CAWIKP010000018.1:0-677152 GCA_963836735.1 uncultured Acidobacteriota bacterium
GCCTGGCCGTCAAAGGTATCGTTCTCGGCCGAGGCCGCCTGGCGGATGTCCGGGATCGTGACACCCGACACAATCCTGCGTTGGTACCGGAGGCTCGTCGCCCAGAAATACGACGGTTCCCACCCGCGACGCCCCGGTCGCCCGTCTACCAAGCCAGACATCGCGGCGCTTGTGGTACGAATGGCGAACGAGAATCCGACCTGGGGCTACACGCGCATCCGCGGGGGGCTGAAGAGCCTCGGCCACGAGGTCGCCCGGAACACGATCAAGGCCATCCTCAAGGACCACGGCATCGCGCCTGCACCGGAGCGCGGCACGAACACGCCGTGGAAGACGTTTCTCGCCGCTCATTGGGACGGTCTCGCGGCAGCCGACTCGTTCACCGTCGAGGTGCTGACCTTCGGCGGCCTGGTCCGGTACAGCGTCTTCTTCGTCATGAAGCTCAAGACGCGCGCCGTGGAGATCGCCGGCATCACCTGTCACCCGAACGAAATGTGGATGACGCAGCTCGCACGGAACCTGCTCGACGCCGGCGACGGCTTCCTCCGCGGCGTGCAGTATCTCATTCTGGACCGGGATCCGCTCTACTCCACGGCATTTCGGCGCCTGCTGCGGGACAGCGGCGTGAAGCCACTCCTGCTGCCCGCGCGGAGTCCGAATTTGAACGCGTTTGCCGAGCGGTTTGTCTTGTCCGTCAAGTCCGAGTGCTTGGACCGCATCGTGCCACTCGGCGAGGCGCATCTCCGGGCAGCCGTCCGCGCGTTCGTGGCTCATTATCACGAAGAACGGCCGCACCAAGGGTTGGACAACGAGCGCATCGCGCCCACGACAACGTCGACGGGATTAGGCCCGATCCAGTGCCGTGAGCGCCTCGGCGGCATGCTCAAGTTCTATTATCGTGACGCCGCGTAGACGCGCGGCTCGAGTTTTCGCACACGACGGGCAGAACCGTGTCCGGGATCAGACGCGCTGTTTCACGATCGCCCCTTGCCGCCTTGAAGGGCGAGAACTCGCGCGCAAAAGTCCAGAATGTCCGTGAAGATCGGTCAGCTGCACCCGCGGCGGAGGCGGTACAGCGACAACGCCGGTTGCGGGACGACTCTCGCCGGAGCACGGACGGACGGGCTGTTCCAGCGCCCATCCTGGAGATGTCCACCGAAAGCGGATCAGGACCACGACCAAGACAATGAGGGCGAGGTTGATTGCTGGCACGACCACGACGCACCGTGCGCACGGTATCGAAACAATAGCGTTCTCGCAGTAACCTCTTGCTAATCTCTTTGAGACACGCCTGTTGCACAGGCGATTGCTGGTGTGACACTCTGCTTGGCGCCCTGCGTTGAGAGGGTCTACGATCGAATGATCACCCGGGAAACAGGTGCATTGCCTCCGACACCGTTGGCATGGAGCGATGAATGGCGTCTGCAGACACCTTGCGCGAGCGAAGTCAGACCAATTCCTCACCGGCGCCTCGATCCGAGGTCGATGAACGGCGCGCCACAGCCTGGATCGGACAAGGCGTTGTCGTCAGGGCCGAATCACCAGCTCCCAGGATCTCAGAATCGACGGGAGGGTCGAAGGCACAATCGAGGTCGGTGACCACGTGCTAATCGTTGGTGCGCGCGCTGCAGTCAAAGCGAATCTGGTCGCCAAATCGATCTTGATCAGCGGAACAGTAATCGGGAACATCACCGCTACGGACAGGCTCGACTTGCAGGCGACGGGGTCCGTAGAAGGTGATATCAGCTCACCTCGACTGGTGATGGTCGAGGGCGCGGTCGTCAAGGGCAGGATCGATGCGAGCGGCAATCGCGCGAAGAAGACTCAGGGCGGCTGAGCGCGACCTTCACTAAAAACTTCGTATAAACAAACCGCGACCGGTACGGCTGCCGCAGCGGCTTGGAACGATTCGAGGCCGTTCCGCAGACAATGCAGAGGAAGGAAGCGGCCGGCGATTGGGGCAGGAACTCGCACAGTGGAGAGCTGCACTCATTCGTCGGTTGTCCCTGCCGGAAACGTCGTAAGCGGTGCGTGGCTTGAAGTTGCGCTCGGCGTCGAATAGCCTCGGCCCGTGGTCTCTGTCATCGTTTCGCTGGTCTTCGCGCTTCGGTCAGCCGCGCGATCGCGCGCGGCTCTCCACCTCGAGATCCTCGCGCTCCGGCATCAGATGGCGGTCCTGAATCGCTCGCGCCCCCCGCGGCTTCGTCTGACCACGGCGGATCGGGTGCTCTGGGCGTGGCTGTCGCCGGCGTGGGGTGGTTGGGGGCCGGCGCTCGTCCTCGTCAAGCCGGACACCGTGCTCGCCTGGCACCGACGCGGGTTCCGCCTGTTGTGGACGTGGAAGAGTCGCCACCGTACGGGTCGTCCAGCCGCAGCCCCCGAGGTCCGCGCGTTGATTCGTCGAATGGCCGCCGCGAATCCGCTCTGGGGTGCGCCGCGGATTCATGGGGAACTGCAGAAGCTCGGGATCTCGGTGAGTCAGGCGACCGTCGCGAAGTACATGCCGCGACGAGACACGCCACCATCACAGTCGTGGCGAACGTTCCTGGCCAACCATGTCGGCCAGATCATGGCTGCCGATTTCTTCGTCGTGCCAACAGTCACCTACCGGCTGTTGTTCGTGCTCGTCATCCTCGCGCACGATCGGCGACGGATCGTCCACGTCGCCGTCACCGACCATCCCACGGCCGCATGGACGGCCCAACAACTCCGCAACGCCTTTCCCGAGGACCGCGCGCCGCGGTACCTGCTGCACGACCGTGATGCCATATTCCCGCACGTCGAATCCACCATCGGTGCGATGCAGATCCACGAGGTGCTGACGGCGCCGCGATCGCCGTGGCAGAACGCCTACGTCGAGCGCGTCATTGGCTCGATCCGCCGGGAGTGCCTCGATCACGTGATCGTCCTCAGTGTCGCCGGGCTCCAGCGCGTCCTCGCGGACTACGTCGCGTACTACATGAACACGAGGACACACCTCAGCCTGGGCAAAGACGCACCGGCGTCACGACCCGCCACGCCGCTCTCTGCCGGACGCTATCGTCGAGATTCCACAGGTTAACGGGCTGCATCACCGCTACGACCGCGCGGCCGCGTAGCGACGGTTCCAGATCCCCGTCGTTCTGTGCCACTGCGCCAGCTGACGGACGGCCTTGGCGTGTTCAGTCAGGTCGACACCGACGGGCGTGCTCTGCGTTGGAGTGCGGCCACCGATTGCACCACGGCCTCAACGCCAAACCTCTGATCAATGCCATTGAGTCTGTGCTGAGCATGCCAGAACGACTTCTCGGTAGGGACACCTGCCGGTTGCTGGGCGATGGCGTCGACATCCGCATCATCCAGCTGGTGCTCGGACACTCGGACATCAAGACGACGCAGCGGTACCTGAACATCACCGACGAGGAGTTGCGGAAGACGCTGACCGGCGTCTGGGAACGCCGCCGGCAGTTGAAGGCAGTCGGAGAGTAGCTAGCACACCGTCACGCCCCGCACGTTCCCCAGGGGTTATGTCACATGTGACGTCACAACAGGTCCCGCCACGAAGCAAGGTGATCGATTTTCCTAAGGATTTTGGTGCGCCCAGCACGACTCGAACGTGCGACCTCCTGGTTCGTAGCCAGACGCTCTATCCAACTGAGCTATGGGCGCGCAGGACTCGCTCATGTCCATCTGTCGGGCCTGACATGAGCAATACGAAACAGTGAGTATATCACAAGGATTTCCGGACCGGAACCCGCGAGCCCGCGAGCCCCGAAAACTATAATCCTCCCGTGGACGCCCCCACCTCTCACCGCGCCGATGCGCCCGCATCGGTCCGTGTCTTCGTCCTCACCATCAGCGACACGCGTTCCGAGACAACCGATACCAGCGGCGCGGCGATTGTCGAGGCGCTGACGGCCGCGGGGCACACGATCACCGGCCGCAAGATCCTCAAGGACGATCCCGAGCCGGTTGCGGCGACGGTGCGCGCGGCAACCGTGTCGGCGGACGTCGTGATCACCACCGGGGGAACCGGGATCACGTCGCGCGACAGCACCTACGAGGCGCTCGCGAAACTGCTCGAGAAGCGGCTCGATGGGTTCGGGGAACTGTTCCGCATGCTCAGCTACGAGCAGATCGGCGCCGCCGCGATGCTGAGCCGCGCCTGCGCCGGCACGATCCGCAAGACGATGGTGTTTGCGCTGCCTGGATCCGAGAAGGCGGTCCGGCTGGCGATGGAGAAGCTCATTCTGCCGGAGCTCGGGCATGTGGTGAGAGAGCTCAGACGATGAGACACATCAACTCCCAACTTCCAACTTCCAACTCCCAAGGGGAGTCGCTCGAACAACGGGGTGCAGAACGCGGCGACCGGGTCACTCGTTGCGACTCTTACCTCGTTGTTCGATCGGCGCCCATTGGAGTTGGGAGTTGGAAGATTGGGAGTTGACCCGAGACTCCCATGAGGCCGATCGCTCACACGATTCCCTTCGACGAGGCCCTCGCGCGGACGCTTGCGGCGGCCATCCCGATCGATCGAACCGAGGGCGTCTCGCTCGCGGCCGCCAGCGGCCGCGTCCTCGCCGAAACGATCACGGCGGCGGCGGACGTGCCGCCATTCGATCGGGCCGCGATGGATGGATTCGCGGTCCGCGCGGCTGATACGCTCGGCGCGGCCCCACAGACGCCTCGTGGACTCGACGTCGTCGATACCGTTTTCACCGGCCACGCGCCGACGCGCACGATCGGCGCCGGCGAGTGCGCGGAGATCGCAACCGGTGCACCCCTGCCACCCGGCGCGGATGCGGTCGTGATGGTAGAGGACACCGACAGGGCTGACGGATCCCCGCAACGGCCAACCGTCCAGGTGATGAAGACGGTGAAGACCGGCCAGAACGTGGGCCCGCGCGGCGCCGATATCAGGCGCGGTGATTCGCTGCTCCAGTCCGGCGACCACCTGACCGCGAGCCGCGTCGGCGCGTGCGCGGCGGTGGGGCGCGCCGAGGTCGAGGTCTACGCGCAGCCCGTCGTCGCGATCGTCTCGACTGGCGGCGAGATCGTGCCGCCGGGGCAGCCGCTCGGCGCGGCGCAGATCTACGACATCAACCGCTTCACGCTGTCAGCGATCACCTCGATGCACGGCGGCGTCCCGCGAGTGCTGCCGTCGATCGCAGACGATCTCGCGGCGCTGCGCTCGATGCTGCTCGACCTGGTCACGTCCGCAGACATCGTCGTGTTCTCCGGCGGCAGCTCGGTCGGCGAACGAGACCTGGTCCTCGATGCCGTTCGAGACGCGGGCGACGTGCTGTTTCACGGCATCGCCATCAAACCGGGCAAGCCCACGGCCCTGGGCCGCGTTCGCGGCACGCCGGTGCTGGCCATGCCCGGCAATCCGACGTCGTGCCTGTCCAACGCCTATCTTCTGCTCGTGCCGATGCTGAGGCAGATGGCCCGGCTGCCGGCGCACATGCCGCGTGCGGTCACGCTCCCGCTCGCGAAGCGCATCGTCTCGACGGCCGGACGCCATCAGTTCTACACGGTCAAGGTGATTGACGGCAGTGTGGTGCCGGCGTTCAAGTCGTCTGGGGACATCACCAGCATGTCGCACGCGGACGGCTACATCGAGGTGCCGGCGCAGGCCGACGGGGTCGAAGCGGGCGAGACAGTCGAAGTCAAGTTGTTCTGATTCATGGACGACGTACCTTCAGTTGCACCGCCGTTCGAGCTGCCCACTGCCAGGGGCGAGAGGCGCACGCTGAGCGGGTTCCTCGAGCAGAGCCGCGTGCTGCTGGTCTTTCACCGCGGAACGTGGTGACCGAACTGCCGGCGCCGGCTCGGTGAGCTGGCACAACAGGCTGAGAAATACCGCGGTCTGGGGGTGGAGCCGGTCGCGGTCCTGCCGCAACGACGGGAGGCCGTGGAGCGATTCGTCGCCGAGACGCAGCCGCCGTTCGACGTCCTGATCGACGAGACGAGAGAAGTGGTGAAGGCGTACGGGGTGTGGCACCGGATCGGGCTGGACGCGTGGAACATCGCGCGTCCAGCCGTCTTTCTGATCGATCGGGATCGCTCGATCCGCTATTCCTTCATCGGAAGATCACAGACCCAGTTCCCCACCCACGAGGAGATCCTGCGGGCTATTTGAAGCGCTTGGCGACGGCGTCCCAGTTGATGACGTTCCACCAGGCGTTCAGGTAGTCCGGGCGGCGATTCTGATACTTCAGGTAGTAGGCGTGCTCCCACACGTCGATCCCGAAGATCGGCTTCTTGCCTTCCATGACCGGGCTGTCCTGGTTGGCGCTGCTCTCGATCACCAGCTTGCCGCCGGCGTCGATCAGCCATGCCCAGCCGCTGCCGAACCGCTTGACGCCCGCGTCGTTCATCTGCTTCTTGAACGTCTCGAAGTCGCCGAACGACGACTTGATGGCGTCGCCCAGCGCACCCGACGGCGCCCCGCCCTTCCCCGGCCCCATGATTTCCCAGAACATCGTGTGATTGGCGTGGCCGCCGCCGTTGTTGCGCACGGCGGTGCGGATGTCCTCGGGCACCGAGTTGATCGACGTGAGCAGATCCTCGATCGACTTCTTCTGGAGATCCGGATGCTTCTCGAGCGCGGCGTTCAGGTTGGTGACGTACGCCGCATGATGCTTGTCGTGATGGATCCGCATCGTCTGCTCGTCGATGTGCGGCTCGAGCGCGTTGTAGTCGTACGGCAGCGGTGGAACTTCGTGGGCCATTCAACAGCTCCTTCGAGTGAAGACGGTCACCCTGCCCCGGGTCGAGGCATGCAGATGTGACCGACCCCTTATTACAGCGCCAACATGCGGTCGAGCGCCAGCCTGGCATTCGATCGCGTCGGTTCGGGCACCGTGATCTGGTTGTAGACGTTGCCCTCCACCAGCCCTTCCAGAATCCAGAGCAGATGGTTGGGCGAGACGCGGAACATCGTCGAGCACAGGCAGCCGAACGGATCGAGCGTGACGATCGTCTTGTCCGGCACTTCGGCGGTGAGGCGGTTGACGAGATGGATTTCCGTCGCCACCGCCCAGACCGTGCCGGGCGGGCTCGCCTTCACGGTGTTGATGATGTATTCGGTCGAGCCGCTCTCGTCCGACGCACGGACGACGTCGAGCGTGCACTCCGGGTGGGCCACGACCCGGCCTTCCGGGTACTTCTTCCGGAATGCCTCGATCTGCGGCACCGTGAAACGGGTATGGACCGAGCAGTGCCCTTTCCAGAGGATCAGCCGCGCTGCCCTGGCTTGATCCGCATCGAGCCCGCCGAACATCTCGTTCGGATCCCACACGACCATCTCGTCGAGCGGCACACCCATCTTGAACGCGGTGTTCCGGCCCAGGTGCTGATCGGGGAGCATCAGGATCTTGTCGCCGCGCTCCCACGCCCACGTCATGATGGCTTTCGCATTGGTTGACGTGCAGACAATGCCGCCATGGGCGCCGACGAAGGCTTTGATGGCCGCCGACGAATTGATGTAGGTGACCGGGATGATGCCGGCCTTGCCTCCTTCGATCGCGTCGGTGCGGATCCCGAGCTGCTCGAGCTCGCGCCAGCAGATCTCCAGCTGATCTTCAGCCGCCATGTCGGCCATCGAGCAGCCGGCCGCGAGATCGGGCAGCACCACTTTCTGATGCGGAGCGCGAAGAATGTCAGCGCTTTCGGCCATGAAGTGGACGCCGCAGAACACGATGTAGTCGGCTTCCGTGCGGCTTGCGGCCGCGCGCGACAGCTTCAACGAGTCGCCGATGTAGTCGGCGAACTTGATCACCTCGTCGCGCTGATAGTGGTGGCCGAGGATGACGCACCTCTTGCCGAGCGTGGCCTTCGCCGCCGCAATCCTGGCGTCGAGCTCGTCCTCCGAGAGGCGCAGATAGCGTTCGGGGAGCGGCTGGCGCTCGCCGATGCTCTGTTTCTCGTAGTCGGTTAGTAATTTAATGTCCATCGCGCTACCCTGCGTGGTCGCATGCCTCATGCCATCGAGGCGGCGCCGACCTCATCGGGGGCTTCGGGGCCGGTCACAACGTTGTAGAGCGTGTCGCGCTCGACAGGCTCGCGGCCGGCGCGTCGGATGAGCCGGCGGATGTCGCCGGTGCCAAGCGCCTCGGGCGTCCGCGCCCCCGCCATGTGGTAAATCTTCTCTTCCTGCACGGTCCCGTCGAGATCGTCCACCCCGAACCACAGCCCGACCTGCGCCACTTCGACCCCGGTCGCGATCCAGAACGCCTTGACGTGCGGCACGTTGTCGAGCACGAGCCTGGAGACCGCGAGCACCCGCAGCGTGTCTGCCGCGGTCGGCGCCGGCAGCTTGCGCATCTGATTGTTGTCGGGGTGAAACGCCAACGGGATGAATGCCTGGACGGATCGCGTCTCGTCCTGGAGCGCACGCACGCGCAGCATGTGATCGACGCGCTCGGCCGCGGTTTCGATGTGGCCGTACAACATCGTGATGTTCGAGCGCATGCCGAGGGCGTGCGCGGTGCGATGGATGTCCAGGTACCGGTCGGCGCCGCACTTGTCGTGGCAGATCTTGCGGCGCACGCGCTCGGCGAAGATCTCCGCGCCGCCGCCGGGCAGCGAGTCGAGGCCGGCGTCCATCAGCTCGCGCAGCACCTGCTCGTCGGTCCGGCCATAAAGATCGGCGAAGAACGCGATCTCGACGGCGGTGAAGCACTTCAGGTGAACGTCGGGCCGGATCCGCTTGAAGCCGCGCAGCATGTCGAGGTAATAGTCGAACGGCAGATCCGGGTGCAGGCCGTTGACGACGTGGACTTCGGTCAGCGGCTGGTGAGCCCGTGCGCGCAGCTTGTCCCAGAGCTGCTCGAGCGACATCGTGTACGACCCGGGATCGCCGGGCCGCAACCGCGCAAACGAACAGAACAGGCAGCTCGCCACACAGACGTTCGTCGCTTCCAGCCGGATATTGAAGTTGTAGTAGGTGCGCGCGCCGTGCCGCTTCTCGCGTTCGCGGTTCGCGAGCCAGCCGAGCGCCAGCAGATCGGGACACTCGAACAGGCGCACGCCATCGTCGAACGAGAGCCGAACGCCGGCCTCGAGCTTGTCGGCGATGTCGCCAATGCCCGCCGCTGCCACCCTGGCACGCACGTCTACGCGACTCCCATCAGCTGGATCCGCACGCTGCGGGCGCGCGGGCCGTCGAGCTCGGCGACCAGCACGCGCTGCCACTGTCCGAGCACGGGCTCGCCCGAGCTGATCTGAAGCGTCACGCTGTGGCCGAGCAGCATGGCACGCAGGTGCGAATCCGCATTCATCCGGTCGCAGTCCGAGTGCTGCGGATCGTTGTGCATCCACTCCGCGTCGCGATCCACGACCTGCTCCAGGACGCGCATGATGTCGGCATGAAGCGCCTTCTGCGCCTCGTTGATGAAGAGCGCGCAGGTGGTATGCATCGACCACAGGCTGGCCATGCCCTCGCGAACGCTCGACTGACGGATCCGCTCCATGACGACATCGGTGATGTCGACGAGCTCGATGCGCTTGTCGGTCTGCACCAGCAGCGACTCGGCGTAGCACGACCAGCGGCCCGCTGACCGAGGCCGCCTGCACCGGCGTATCACGAAGGGTCACACTCGAGCTCCTGGTCATGAGGCTCCATGGGGCAAATACCCGCCTCAGGCCTGATTCCTGAGGTTTTCGATCACGCATTGGACCGCACGGTCAACTCCCAACTTCCAACTCCCAACTCCAAGGGGAGCCGTCGAGCCTTCGGGTGAAAGCCGCTACAACCAGCTTGTTGTGGCGCTTTCACCCACAAGGTCGAACGGCTCCCCTTGGAAGTTGGAAGTTGGACGTTGGGAGTTGCGTCTGCTATACTCAACCTGAACTGACTGAGCCCGGCGGCCAAGCGAAGTGGGTGCGAATCCCACGCGGTGCCGCCACTGTAAGCGGGGAGCGCCATCCTCGAGCCGGTAAAGGCCGGCTGCCACTGTCGCGCCGAAGCGGAGCGAAGCTCCGCGAAGGCGGATGGGAAGGCTGGGATGGACGCGACGATCCGCGAGCCAGGATACCTGGAGCCGGGCGGTCCCTTTCCCGTCGGCGCGAGACACGCCGAGAAGGAGCACCATGTCGCGTCCCTCCGTCCGTTCTCTGCTTGCAAGCCTGCCGGTCCTGTTCGTCCTGATCACTGCCGTACCGAACGCACGGGCTGCCAGCCCGATCCGCGGGCGCGTCGCCGACGCCGCCGGCCGGGCGGTCGCCGGCGCGCGGGTGATCGCGACCGGTGAAGGTCCGCTCGCCACCGTTGTCACCGATGGCCGGGGTGAGTTCGTGATCGACGCTCCGCCGCGCGGCCGGGTCAACCTGCGCGTCTCGATGGACGGTTTTCGCGCCGCCTCGCTGACGGTCGATGAGCAGCCGCAATCGCTCGACGTCGGCACCATCACGCTGAGCATCAGTGCGGTCTCGGAATCGGTCGTGGTGTCGGCCAGCCAGGTGGAGGTGCCGCTCACACAGGTGACCTCGAGTGTGACGGTGATCGACAGCGCCGAGATCCAATCGCGGCAGCTGCATTCGGTAGCCGAGGCGCTGCGCACCGTCCCGGGGATGGCGATCGCGGCAACCGGAGGCCTTGGCGCCACGACCGGCGTCTTTCCGCGCGGCGGCGAGTCGAACTATACGCTCGTGCTCATCGACGGCGTGCCGGTGAACAGCTTCGGCGGCGACTTCGATTTCGGTCATCTTTCAACCGCGAACGTCGAACGGATCGAGGTGGTCCGCGGTCCGCAGAGTGCGCTCTTCGGCTCCAACGCGATCGGCGCCGTGGTCAGGATCACCTCGAAGCGTGGCGGGCCGCCATCCGCGGCGCTCGATGTCGAGGGAGGACAATTCGGCTCGTCCCGGGTGACGGCGTCGACCGCGGGCTCCTACCAGGAGTTCGAATGGGGCGCGTCCTTCGATCAGCTCGAGTCCGATGGCATGAACGGCGAGCGTCTCGACAACGGCCTGACGGTTGCCAACGACGACTACACCAGGCGCACGAGCGGCGCATCGGCCGGATGGCGGCGCGGCGCGGCGTGGGTGCGCGGCGACCTGCATTACTCCGTTGACGAGCGCGGATTTCCAGGTCCGTTCGGCAGCAACCCGATCGGCGCCTACGGAGGTATCGACCTCGATTCGAGAGGCGAAAACACCCGCACGGTCGGCGGTGTCGCGTTCTTCACTCCGCTGTCGCAGCGCATCAGGCTGCGCGGCCAGACCGGGGTCAACAGGTACGACAGCGACTTCGCGAGCCCGTTCGGCCCCTCTGACGCGTTCTCGCGCCGCTGGAACGGCGGCGCGCAGCTCGATGCCACCATCGGCCACGGACTCGATGTTTCGACCGGCCTCGACCTGCTGCGCGAACGGGCGGGAAGCACCTACATCACGGGCGCTTCGAATCAGAGAATCCCGGTCGAGCGGTTCGCGGCCGGGTACTTTGCCGAAGGGCGATGGAACTCCAACGAACGCGTGTTCCTGACCGCTGGCCTGCGCGTCGACGACATCAGGCGCGATCAGCTCGAGGGATCGCCGGATCGATTCTCCCCGAGGCCGGTGTTGCCGCAGGACACGGTGGTCTCGGTGAACCCTCGCGTCGCCGCGGCCTGGATCGTGCGTTCGGCGGGCGCTGACTATACGAAGCTCCGCGCCGCCGCCGGGACCGGAATCCGTCCGCCCGACGGCTTCGAGCTCGCGTTCACCGACAACCCCGGCCTGAAGCCGGAGCGCAGCCGCAGCGCGGAGGCCGGGGTCGATCATGCGTTCGCGGCCGGCCACGCGGTCGCAGAGGCGACGGTGTTCACCAATCACTACGACGACCTGATCGTCGCCGTGGGATCCTTCTCGGGCTCGAGCCGCTACCGGACCGACAACATCTCCAACGCGCGCGCAACCGGGCTCGAGCTGGCGTTGACCTTGCGCGGCCGGGTGCTGCAGTGGGGCGGGCTCGATCTCGCGGGCCGGATCGGTTATACGGCGCTCGACACCGAGATCCTGGCCGTGGACCAGGACGATGACGCGCCGCCGCCGTTCACCGTCGGGCAGGCGCTGCTCCGCCGTCCGGGACACGGGTTCTTTGCCGATGCGTCGGTCACCTCCGGCAGGGTCACCGGCTTCGTGCGCGGCAACGGCCGCAGCACGACGCTCGATGTCGAACCCTCGATGGGCACGTTCGGCGGCTTGTTCGACGCGCCGGGCTACAGCGTCTGGACCGTCGGCGCTGACGGTGCGAGCGGCTCGTTTCCTGGACGTCTACGCTCGCGTCGAGAACCTGTTCGATCGGACCTACGAGGAAGCGTTCGGCTTCCCCGCCCTGGGGCGCCGGTTCACGGCGGGCCTCCGCATTGCTGCAGGCCGTTGACGCGACGTTCGGCTATCGGCGACACGCCGGTCCTGCACGGCGTGTCGCTCGATATTCCCGCCGGCGCCCTGGTCGGCCTGATCGGTCCGAACGGAGCCGGCAAGACCACCCTGCTGCGCCTGCTGTCGGGCACACGACGACCGTCGAGTGGACAGGTACTGCTCGACGGATCGCCTCTCGTGACCAGGTCGCGGACGGCGATCGCGCAACGGATCGCCGTGGTGCCGCAGGAATCGCAGCTCGCGTTCGACTACACGGTGCTCGAAGTGGTCCTGATGGGACGCTACGCGCATCTCGGTACGTTCGCGGTCGAAGGCCCGGCAGATCTCGTGATGGCGCGAGCCGCGCTCGAAGCGACCGGGGTTGCCGCGCTCGAGGAGCGAATGTTCTCGACCCTGAGCGGCGGCGAAAAGCAACGCGTGATCATCGCGAGCGCGCTCGCCCAGATTTCCGATACCAGCCGATCGTCGCCCGGCCGGGAAATCCTGATCCTCGACGAACCCACCGCCGCCCTGGACTTGAAGTACCAGCTGGGGGTCGCTTCGCTGCTCCACGACCTCCAGCGGGTCCGCGGACTGACGATCGTCGTCTCGACCCATGACCTCGGGTTCGCGGCCCGGGTCTGCCGGACGCTGGTGATGATCAAGGACGGCCGTGTGCTCGCGTCCGGCCCGATCGAGGACGTTCTCACGGCGGGGCGAGTAAGGGATCTGTACGACGTCGACGTCGAGGTCGTACGAGCATGGCCACTCCCGTCTCGTCGTGCCGCGAGGCCCGGTCGATATGGAACGGCCGGCATGAGGTCGGTCCGGATCCGAATCGTCACGGCGGTGCTGACGTTTGGCGGCGGCGCGCTGCTGACGATCCTGGTGGCGCCGTTGATTGGCTCGACGCCAATCAGCCTCCGCCGCGCGTTCGACTGGTCAGTACCGTTCGGCGACAACCCGGACGCGCAGATCTTCTTCATCGCCAGGTGGCCGCGAACGCTCGCCGGTGCGCTCGTCGGCTCCACGCTCGCATCGGCCGGCGTCGTCTTCCAGGGTCTGCTTCGTAACCCGCTCGCCACACCATTCACGCTCGGCGTCTCGGCTGGTGCGGCGCTCGGAGCGATGGTGGCCATTACCTTCGCCCCAACACTCGCGCTAGCGGGCATCCCGGCCGCTCCGCTGGCCAGCTTCGCCGGCTCGATCCTGGCCGTCGGCGTCGTGTATCTGCTGGCAAGCGCCCGGCATCGAGGCCTCTCGACCAACACGCTGCTGCTGGCAGGGGTCACCATGAACGCGTTCTTCTCGGCGCTGATCCTGTTCGTCCAGTACTTCGCCGACTTCGCGGACACCTTCCGGATCCTGCGATGGCTGATGGGCGACCTCGACGTCAGCAGCTACACGCCGCTGGTATCGACGCTGCCGCTGGTCGTCCTGTCGTTCGCCGCCTTTGCCTGGCTGGCCCGGCCGCTCAACCTCCTGAGCCTCGGTCCCGACGCCGCGGAATCGCGCGGCCTGGATGTCGTCGGGGCGCAGCGCGTGGCCTTCATCAGCGCGTCGCTGGCGACCGGCGCGGCGGTTTCGGTCGGCGGTCCGGTCGGCTTCATCGGCATCATCGTGCCGCACCTCGTACGGCTGATGGTCGGTGCCGATCATCGGGTCGTGCTGCCCGCATCGGCCCTGTTCGGCGCCGCCTTCCTGGTCGCGTGCGACGTCGTCTCGCGGACGGTGCTGGCGCCGGTGGAGCTGCCGGTCGGGATCATCACGGCGTTGATTGGCGGTCCGTTCTTTCTCTGGCTGCTGGTGCGACGAAGATAATGTTCGCGGGTTCGCGGTTCGCGGGTTCGCGGGTTCCGTGTCTGCGCGGGGAAGCAGAGGTATAATGATGCCCAGAGCACTCGCAATCCGACTCGCCGCAATCGTCGGGGTCCTGACTGTCTCGACTGCGCCGCCCGCCGCGATGAGCCAGCCGGCGCAGCCGAGCTCGCCGCCAGCGCGGATTATTTCGCTGGTTCCTGCCGTCACCGAGATGCTGTTCGCCATAGGCGCGGGGCCCCGCGTCGTCGGCGTCAGCAGCTTCGATCACTTCCCGCCCGAGGTGGAGCGCCTCGAGCGCGTCGGGGCGCTGCTGGATCCGAACGTGGAGCGGATCCTCGCGCTGCGGCCCGATCTGGTGGTGGTCTATCGCAGCCAGACCGATCTGATCGCCCAGCTCAATCGCGCGAAGGTACCGGCGTTCATCTACGCGCACGCCGGACTTGCCGACGTGACCTCGACGCTGCGCGAAGTCGGCGCCCGCGTCGGGGCGGCGGAACGGGCCAGTGCGCTCGCGACAGACATCGAGCGTCGCATCGACGTGCTCCGGAAACGCTACGCCGCCGGGCCACGGCCAAAGGCGCTGGCGGTGCTGTCACGGGAGGCGTTCACGCTGAGGGGAATCTATGCGAGCGGCGGGATCGGTTTCATCCACGACATGATCGCGGCGGCCGGGGGGGACAACGTGTTCGCAGATACCAGGCGGGAGGCCGTGCAGGCGACGAGCGAGCTGATCATCGCCCGTGCTCCCGAGATCATTCTCGAGCTTCGCGGAGATCCGATGGAGCCAGGGGCCGAAGTCAAGGAGCTCGAGGCGTGGAGCGCGCTTTCGTCGGTGCCGGCGGTTCGCGGCAAGCGCGTGCACATCATCGCCGATGCGCGAACGGTCATCCCCGGACCCCGCGTGGCCGATGCCGTCGAATTACTGGCGGGCGTTCTTCACAAGCCATAGTCGGCCGGGTCTGACCGCCTTCGCTGCGGTTAGGCCTGACCAGACCAGCGCCGATTACGCCGCGAACTCGACCGGCGACAGGCTGCGGAATGAGGCCGCGCTGGTAGGCGTCGCCGAGCAGGCGCTCGACGGCGAGGCGGCCGCGATCGCCATAGGACAGCGTCAGGTTGTTCACATACATCCCGACGAACTTGTCGGTGCGGTCGCGATCGAGACCGCGGCCGAACTGAAGGGCATATTCGACCGCCGCCTCGCGATGCGTGAGCGCGTAGGCGATGCTGTCGTGCAGCATCTTCGACACCTTGGCGATCATCTCGGGGCCGAGGTCGCGCCTGATGATGTTCCCGCCGAGCGGAAGCGGCAGGCCGCCGGTGTAGTCGGCCCACCATTCGCCGAGGTCGACAATCTTGCTGAGGCCTTCCTCGGCGTACGTCAGCTGGCCTTCGTGAATGAGGAGGCCGGCCTCCGCCTTGCCGTCGAGCACCGCCTGCTGAATCTGGTCGAACGGCACGACCACATACTCGAAGGCCGGCTCGTAGAGTCGAAGGGTCAGGTACGCCGTGGTCAACGTGCCGGGAATCGCGATCCGCGTGCCCTTGACCTTCGTCGCCCCACCCTGCGGCGCGACGACGATCGGCCCGTAGCGATCGCCCATGCTGGCCCCGTGCGGCAGCAATGCGTACTTGTCCACGAGGTGCGCGAAGGCGTGAAACGAAACCGCCGTGACTTCGTACCGTCCCTCGAATGCCGCCCGGTTGAGGGTCTCGATATCCGAGAGGACCTGGTCGACGACGATGCCATGAGTCTCGACCGCCCCGCTGGCGAGTCCGAAGAACATGAAGGCGTCGTCCGAGTCCGGACTATGGGCGACCGTGATGTGTGTCTCAGGCATGAACTACCGGGAATTCTTCGCCGGGTCTGAAGACCCGGCGCTGCACTGCCAACTAGCGCGAGACCGGCTGCCGCTGACGAAGGCTGCGCACCACCGTCGTGACGCGCTCGATCGCGAAGTCGATCTCCGCGTCGGTGGTCCAGCGGCCCAGGCCGAAGCGGATCGACGCGCCGGCGCCAGGGCCAACCGCGCCGATGGCCTGAAGCACGTGCGAAGGTGCCTGGCTGCCGGAGCTGCATGCCGAGCCGGTCGAAACGGCCAGGTCGCCGAGCGCCATCAGCAGCGCCTCGCCTTCGATGCCTTCGAAACTGACGTGCAGGTTGTGCGGCAGGCGGCGCTCGAGCGATCCGTTCACCCGGACGTCTTCCAGGCCGCTGCGCAGACCGGCGAGCAGCCGGTCGCGAAGGCCCGCGAGGCGTCGCGATTCTTCGGGCAACACCTCACGTGCGGCGTCCGCGCACGCTCCGAGACCGACGATTCCGGGCACGTTCAGCGTGCCGGAGCGAAGGCCATTCTCGTGGCCGCCGCCATCGATCTGACATTCGATCGGCACCTTCGGACGCTGGCGCCGCACGTAGAGTGCGCCGGTGCCCTTCGGGCCGTAGCACTTGTGCGCCGTCAGGGACAACAGATCCACGCCCAGCGTGGCCACGTCGAGCGGCACCTTGCCGAACGCCTGCGCCGCGTCGGTATGGAGCAGCGCACCACGCTCGTGCACGATGGCCGCGATCTCCGCCAACGGCTGCAGGACGCCAATCTCGTTGTTCGCGGCCATCACCGACACCAGCGTCGTGCCGTCGGTGAGAGCCTCGCGGAGCGCTTCGAGGTCGACGAAACCCTCGCCGTCGACCGGAATCGCGCGACACCGTCCAGCCGTCCTTCTCGAGACGCGAGCACGAGTCGAGCACGCTCTTGTGCTCGGTGGTGACGGTGACCACGTGGCGGCCGCGATCGCGGAGCGCGCAGGCCACGCCCTTGATGGCGAGGTTGTTCGATTCGCTGGCGCCGCTGGTGAAGACAATCTCGTTGGCCGCCGCATTGATCAGCGTGGCGACCTGACGACGGGCGCGCTCGACCGCTTCCTGGGCGTCCCATCCGAACGCATGCTGCTTGCTCGCGGCATTGCCGAACTGCTGGGTAAAGTAGGGCAGCATCGCGTCGAGCACTGCCGGGTCGACGGGAGTAGTCGCGTGATAGTCGAGATAGACCGGTCGTGCCATCAGGACCTTCTGAGCGTCACCAGCGGGAGTCATTTCTTCTTCGAGCGGCGGATCGGTGGCGATCTCCTGCAGCGAACAGGTCACCAGTGCCGCAACGATCCGATCCTTGAGCCGCCACAGCGGATCGCGGACGCTGCACTTGGCGTACTGGCCGCAGCTCTCCACGCCGGTCGAGCACGCGGTGACGGTCAGCGGACCGTCGATCGCCTGGATGATGTCGGCGACCGAGATCAGGCTCGGAGGCGCGGCCGAGGCGATAGCCGCCGCGGGTGCCCTGGTGCGACGTCAGCAGACCGCGGCGTGCCAGGCGCTGCAGCACCTTGGCCATCAGCTCGATGGGAATGTCGTACTGCTCGGCGATCTCGCGGGCGCTCGCCGACGCGGTGTCCGGACGCGTGGCGAGATGTTTCATCGCCATCAGCGCGTAGTCGGCCTTCTTGGACAGGCGCAGCATTTAGAGAATCACCACATTCCGAGTTGCAGTTTCGCCGCGTCGGACATCCGATCCTTCGTCCACGGCGGATCCCACACCACGTCGACCCGGGCGTCGGTGACGCCCTCGACGGCCTTGACTTTTCGCGCGACTTCAACCGGCAGCGACTGCGCCGCCGGGCACCCCGGCGCCGTCAGGGTCATCCGGATGCCGGCCACGCCATTGGCGTCGACCAGAACATCGTAAATGAGTCCGAGCTCGAGGATGTTGACCGGGATCTCCGGATCGAACACGGTGCGAATCGCATCGAGGATCGCCGGCTCAGCGCCTGCGTGCGCGCGGCGTCCGGCTGCAGCGCGGCCGTCTCGCTGGTCGCCTCCGGGATGTCGACGCCCGGGGACGGCGTCTGGACGACGGGGATCGGCTTCATTCGGTCGATACCATTTCTTCGCTGTCCATCGCCGCCTTCAGCGTATGCCACGCCAGGCTGGCGCACTTGACCCTCACCGGAAACTCGCGCACCCCCGCCAGCGCCGAGAGCTTGCCGAGCTCCTCGACTTCCTGGTCCGGCGGCGTCGTCACCATCCGATGGAAGCGGTCGAACAGCGCCCGTGCTTCGGCGACGGTCGAGCCTTTCAGCCGATCGGTCATCAAGGACGCTGACGCCTTCGAGATGGCGCAGCCCGATCCTTCGAACGTGATGTCGGCGATGCGATCGTCGGCAATCTGGAGAAAGACGGTCACACGATCGCCGCAGAGCGGGTTATACCCTTCGGCGTGATGGCTCGCGCCCTCGAGCCGGCGGAAATTCCGCGGCCGGCGGTTGTGATCGAGGATCACTTCCTGGTAGAGGTCGCTCAAGTCCGACATGACATCAGCTGAAGACGGCGTGAACGCGACGGAGCGCGCCCACCAGCACGTCGATCTCGCAGCGCGTGTTGTACATCGCCAGGGACGCCCGTGCGGTCGCGGGCACGCAGAAGCGATCCATCACCGGCTGCGCGCAGTGATGACCGGTGCGGATGGCCACGCCCTCCTGGTCGACGATGGTTCCGATGTCGTGCGGGTGCACGCCCTCGATCACGAACGAGAGAATGCTCGCCTTGTGCGGAGCGGTCCCGATCAGCCGCAGCCCCGGCACCTCGAGGAGCGCCGCCGTTCCGTACTCCAGCAGATCGTGCTCGTGCGTCGTGATCCGGTCGAGACCGACCGCGGAAATGTAGTCGAGGGCCGCGCCCAGGCCGATGGCGCCCGCGATGTCGGGCGTGCCGGCTTCGAACTTATAGGGCAGCTCGTTCCACGTGGACTTCTCGAACGTGACCGACCGGATCATGTCGCCGCCGCCCAGGAACGGCGGCATCTCCGCCAGCAGCGACTCCCGCCCATACAGCACGCCGATCCCGGTCGGACCGTACAACTTGTGCCCGGTCGCCACGTAAAAGTCGCAGTCCAGCGCCTGGACGTCGACCGGCATGTGATACGCGGCCTGCGATCCGTCGACCAGCACCGGCACACCGCGTGCGTGCGCCATGCGGACGATGGTCGCGATCGGGTTCACCGTGCCGAGCGCGTTCGACATGTGGGTCACCGACAGGAGCTTCGTCCGCGGCGTGAGCAGCGCCTCGAGCTCGTCGAGGATCAGCGCCCCCGAATCGTCGATCGGAGCCACGCGCAGATGCGCGCCGCGCTCTTCACAGAGCAGCTGCCACGGGACGATATTGGAGTGGTGCTCCATCGCCGTGATGACAATCTCGTCCCCGGCATTCACGCGCCAGCGGCCGAACGCGTGCGCCACCAGGTTGATGCCCTCGGTCGAGTTGCGGGTGAAGACGATCTCGCGGGTCGACGCGGGCATTCAGGAACGCCCGCACCTTCCCCCGCGCCACTTCGTGGGCTTCGGTCGCAACCTCGCTGAGAAAGTGCACGCCGCGGTGCACGTTGGCGTTGCAGGTCGTGTAGTAGCCGGTCAGCGCGTCGAGGACCTGCTGGGGCTTCTGCGTGGTCGCGGCGTTGTCCAGGTAGGTCAGCGCCCGACCGCGCACCTGGCGCCGCAGGATCGGGAAGTCGGCGCGGATCCGCTCGACGTCGAACGCTGCGCGGACGCCGCGCAGTTCGACCGGCACGCCGACGGCTGTGTTGCTCATGCTGCGTCCACTTCGGCCAGGTCCCGCGCCAGTTGCGCGAAGAGCTGGGACTCCAGCGCCTCCTTCAACGGTTCCACCTTCACGCGCTCGAGAATCTCGCCGGCGAAGGCGTGAATCAGCATGTCGCGCGCTTCGTAGTGCGTCAGCCCGCGCGCGCGCAGATAGAACAGCGCGTCTTCGTCCAGCTGCCCGATCGCCGCACCGTGCGTGCACTTGACGTCGTCGGCGAAGATCTCGAGCTGCGGCTTGGTATTGATCAACGCATTGTCGGACAGGAGCAGCGCGCGGTTGGTCTGCTTCGCGTCGGTCTTCTGTGCGTCCTGCCGAACGATGATCTTGCCGTTGAACACCGCCTTGGCGCGGCCGCCGAGAATCCCCTTGTAGACCTCGTGGCTCGGGCAGTGCGGGCGCGCGTGATCGATCGTCGTGTGATTGTCGACCAGCCGATCGCCGTCGGCGAGATAGAGGCCGTTCAGCGTGACCTCCGCCCCTTCGCCGTCGAGCGTGGCCAGCACGTCGTTGCGAACGAACCGGCCGCCAAGCGAAAACGAGTGCGACGAGAAGTTCGCGCTGCGGGTCGCGTGCACGTGCATGGTCCCGAGATGGAACGCCTGCTCGCTTTCCTGCTGCACCTTGTAGTGATCCAGGACCGCGCCTTCGCCGACGAACACCTCGGTGACCGCATTCGTGAGGTGGACGGCATCCGCAGCGGAGACGTAGGTCTCGATCACGCGCGCCTGGCTGCGATCGCCGAGCACGATCAGGCACCGGGGATAGCTCACGGTCGGACGCGGGGTCTCGTTGGCAGATACGAACAGGAGCTGGATCGGCTGCTCGAGAACGAGCCCGTCGGGAACGTGGACGTAGCCGCCGTCTTCGAGGAAGGCGGTATTCAGGGCCGCGAACGCGCGGGTGTTGAAGTCGGCGAGCTGCCCGACGTAGCGCTGCACGATCTCACGATCGGCCTGCAGCTCACCGTTGATCGCCGCGCCGAGCGACCCCGCCGTGACGCCCCGCGGCAGCCCGCTCACGCGTGACAGCTCCGGCGAGTAACGGCCGTTCACGACCACGACCCGATGTGCGGCGCTGCCCGCATACGGCAACGCGTCGACGAGCGCCGGCGACAGGCCGCTCGAGGCGCCCGGCAGCTGGAAGTCGCCGGCAGTGATCGGCGCGACGTTCGTGAAGCGCCACTCCTCGTCCCGAACGGTCGGGAATCCGAGCGACGAGAAGGTCACGGCGCCTCGCTCGCGAAGGTCCTGCAGCCATCGCGGCCCCCCGGCCGGGCGACCGGACGCCACCCACGGATGAAGCTTCTCTGCCAGCTGCGTCATGGCTATGCCTGGACCGGCTCTGCGCCGGTCTCGATCCAGCCGTAGCCCTTCGACTCGAGCTCCAGCGCCAGCTCCTTGCCGCCCGACTTCACAATCCGCCCGCCGCTCAGCACGTGCACGTAGTCGGGGACGATGTAGTCCAGCAGCCGCTGATAATGAGTGACCACGATCGTGGCGCGTTCGGGGCTGCGCATCGCGTTCACGCCCTTGGCGACGATCTTCAGGGCATCGATGTCGAGCCCGGAGTCGGTCTCGTCGAGAATCGCGAGCTTGGGCTCGAGCAGCGTCATCTGGAAGATCTCGTTGCGCTTCTTCTCACCGCCCGAGAACCCCTCGTTGACCGAGCGGCTCAGCATGCTCTGATCGATGTCGAGATCCTTGGCCTTCTCGCGAATGAGCTGCATGAACTCGACCGCATCGAGCTCCTGCTGGCCACGGTGCTTGCGCGTGGCGTTGAGCGCGGCCTTGAGGAAGTAGGCGTTGTTCACGCCGGCAATCTCGACCGGGTACTGGAACGCCATGAAGATCCCTTCACGCGCGCGCTCGTCGGGATCCATCTCGAGCAGATCCTTGCCCTCGAAGAGGACGGTTCCGCCGGTGACCTCGTATTCCGGGTGGCCCGACAGCGCCCGCGCCAGCGTGCTCTTGCCCGAGCCGTTCGGCCCCATGATGGCGTGAACCTCGCCGGCGTTGACCGCGAGATCGATCCCGCGAAGGATCTCCTTGCCTTCGACTCTTACCTGCAGATTTTTTACTTCGAGCATTTTGATGAATTCGAAAGACTCTGTCTGCTTTTCTTGTTGCTCGCGGGGCCCCACCCCCGCGAGCCCATGGGGCCCCGCCCATGGCTGCCAGCGCTCGCTTCGCTCGCGCCGCTGATTAGAAGCCCTTTGCCGCTTTCCGTTGCTATCCGACGGAGCCTTCGAGGCTCACGCTCAGCAGCTTCTGTGCTTCGACCGCAAACTCCATCGGGAGCTCGCGGAACACTTCCTTGCAGAACCCGCTCACGATCATGTTGACCGCGTCTTCGGTGCTGATGCCGCGCTGCCGGCAGTAGAAGATCTGGTCCTCGCCGATCTTGGAGGTCGACGCTTCGTGCTCGACGCGCGCCGAGGTGTTCTTGATCTCGAGATACGGGAAGGTGTGCGCACCGCACTTGTCCCCGATCAGCATCGAATCGCACTGCGAGTAGTTGCGGGCGTGCGCGGCGTTCTTGCCGATGCGCACCAGGCCCCGATAGGTGTTCTGCCCGTGGCCGGCGGAGATGCCCTTCGAGACGATCGTGCTGCGGGTGTGCTTGCCCATGTGGATCATCTTCGTGCCGGTGTCCGCCTGCTGCCAGTTGTTGGTGGTGGCGACGGAGTAGAACTCACCGATCGAGTGATCGCCCTGCAGGATGCAGCTCGGATACTTCCAGGTGATCGCCGAGCCGGTCTCGACCTGGGTCCAGGTGATCTTCGACCGGTTGCCCGCGCACAGGCCGCGCTTGGTCACGAAGTTGTAGATCCCGCCCTTGCCGTCCTTGTCGCCGGGATACCAGTTCTGAATCGTCGAGTACTTGATGGTCGCGCCTTCGTGCGCCACCAGCTCGACGACCGCGGCGTGCAGCTGGTTCTCGTCGCGCATCGGCGCGGTGCAGCCTTCGAGGTAGCTCACGAAGGAGCCTTCGTCGGCGATGATCAGCGTGCGCTCGAACTGGCCGGTGTCCTTCGCGTTGATGCGGAAGTAGGTGGACAGCTCCATCGGGCAGCGCACGCCCTTCGGGATGTAGACGAACGAGCCGTCGCTGAACACCGCGGAGTTGAGCGTGGCGAAGAAGTTGTCCGTGTAGGGCACCACCGATCCGAGGTACTTCTTCACCAGCTCGGGATGCTCGCGGACGGCTTCCGAGAACGAGCAGAAGATGATGCCGACGCTCGCCAGCCGCTCCCGGAACGTCGTGGCCACCGAGACGCTGTCGAACACCGCGTCCACGGCCACGCCCGAGAGCATCTTCTGCTCCTCAATCGGGATGCCCAGCTTGTCGAACGTCGCCTTGACCTCGGGATCGATCTCGTCGAGGCTGTTCAGCGCCTTCTTCTTCTTCGGCGCCGAGTAATAGACGATGTCCTGGTAGTTGATGGGGTCGTACTTGACGTTGTGCCAGGTCGGCTCCTTCATCGTCTGCCAGAGCCGGAACGCCTTCAGGCGCCACTGCAGCAGCCATTCGGGCTCCTGCTTCTTCGCCGAGATCATCCGGACGACCTCCTCGTTGAGGCCCTTGGGAATGGTCTCGGCTTCGACGTCGGTATAAAAGCCGTACTTGTACTCGCGCGTCGCGAGCTGTTCGATGGTTTCAGTGGATGTAGACATTTTTTCTCAGCTTTCAGCTGTCAGCTGTCAGCGATCGGTCGTGCCGTTGCTCGAGCGCGAGCTCGAGCCGCAGCAAGGTCCGAGGCGCGCGAAGCGCCGAGCGAATTACACAGAAAACGACGTCCCGCAGCCGCAGGAGCTCTTCGCGTGCGGGTTGTTGAAGACGAAGCCCTTGCTCACCAGGCTCGTGTCGTAATCGAGCGTCGTGCCGTCGAGGAACCTGAAGCTCCTGGGGTCGATGAACACCTTCGCGCCTTCGGCCCCCTCGAACACGTGGTCACCCTCTTTGGCGGTCGGTTCCCAGGCGAACACGTAGCTCAGACCCGAACACCCGCCTGCCTTGATCCCGATGCGGAGACCTCCCTCCGGGATCCCGTTCCTGGCGGTCATCTTCTTGATGAGCTTTGCAGCGTTCTCGCTGATTTCGACCATCTTCCCCGCACCGGGGGCCATGGTGCGGCCCCGAACTACGACCACAATAGTCCTAGTTTACCCTCAAAGGCATTCGGATGGTAAAGGGCCATCGGCAATTCGAGCCGCCGCCGTCACCCTTTGCTCAGCGAAGAACGGGCGAAACGTGGTACAACCTGACTCCATCGTGGACGCGCTGACGGGGTTGATCGGGCTGGCGCTCGCCGTTGGGGCGGGCGGGGTTGTCTGGGGAGTGCTCCACGGGAGGCGCTGCAGAGATCTGATGGCGCTTTTGGCGGCCCGGGAGTCGGCCTTGGGGGGTCTTCAGCAGGAGCTCATCGGGGCGCGCCAGGAATGCGCCAGGGTCGGTGCCCAGCTCGAGGCAGCCCGAGTGTCGTCCGCCGAAAAAATCGCGATCCTCGAGGCGACGGAGACCCGGCTGCGCGAAGCGTTCGCCTCCCTCTCCTCCGACGCCCTCCAGCGCAACAACGAGGCGTTCCTTCAGCTCGCCCGCGCATCGATGGGGGAGTTCCGCCAGGCCGCGACAGCCGATCTCGAAGGCAGGCACAAGGCTCTCGAATCAATCGTCCAGCCCCTGCGCGAATCCTTGACGCGGGTGGACTCCAAACTCCAGGAAGTGGAGAAAGGGCGGGTTTCGACGCAGGCGCAGCTCGGCGAGCAGATGCGTGCACTCACACAGGCTCAGCAGATGCTGCAGTCGGAGACCGGCCGGCTCGCGCGCGCGCTGCGATCGCCCAACGTGCGAGGTCAATGGGGCGAACTCCAGCTCCGGCGCGTGCTCGAGAACGCCGGGCTGGTGGAGGGCAGCCACTACGAGCTCAAGGAGTCGATCCAGACCGAGGACGGCCGCCTGACGCCTGACGCGATCGTCAAGCTCCCCGGCGGCAAGAACGTCGTGCTCGACGCCAAGGTGCCGTTGAGCGCGTACCTCGAAGCCGCAGAGACCGACGACGAGACGAAGCGCGACCTGAAGATGCGCGACCACGCCCGCCAGGTCAAGGATCACATCACGCGCCTGGCGAACAAGAGCTACTGGGCCCACTTCCAGCCCGCGCCCGACATCGTGGTGATGTTCGTCCCCGGCGAATCGCTGCTGACCTCAGCGCTGCAGGCAGATCCCGCGCTGCTCGAGTTCAGCATGAACCGCGGCGTGATGCTGGCCAGCCCGTTGACGCTGATTGCCCTGCTCCGCGCGATCGCATACGGCTGGCAGCAGGAAACGGTCGCGAGAAACGCGCAGGAGATCAGCGATCTCGGCCGGCAGCTCTACGATCGGATCGCCAAGCTCGCAGAACACTTCGACGGCGTCGGCCGGAGCCTCTCCCGCGCGGTGCAGGCCTACAACGGCGCGGTCGGCACGCTGGAAAGCCGTGTGCTCGTGACCGCCCGCCGGCTCAAGGACAAGGGCGTGAGCGCCCCCGGCGAGTTCGCCGAGCCCGAAGCCATCGACCACACCCCGCGGCCCCTCGGCGCACCCGAGCTGGTGGGACTGTTCGATGACGAACCGATCGATGGCGAGATAGTCGAGGACAACCGCAAGGATCGGTAGTCCGCGGACTATTTGATCGTCGCCGTCAGCGTTACCTGGCCGCGCAGTTCCAGCTCACCTGCTTCC
The DNA here is from genome assembly GCA_963836735.1 of uncultured Acidobacteriota bacterium. Taxonomy (GTDB): domain Bacteria; phylum Acidobacteriota; class Vicinamibacteria; order Vicinamibacterales; family 2-12-FULL-66-21; genus JACCXG01. Next base: position 25,520 of record CAWIKP010000018.1, read on the forward strand.
ACCGGCGGTGCCCCGGCCGTCTGACTGGCCTCGGCGCGCATCGCCATCATCGCCGGCCGCGGCGGCGTAACGACGACCCGCTGCTCTTCGATGCGGACGATTCGCTCCACCTTCATGCCGGCCCCACCCGCAGCAGCTTCTGCTCTGTGCCGCGCATCCTCGACGGCCAGGCGAAGCGCCTCGCGCTCTGCCCCGGCCTTGTCTTTCAGATCGAAACGAACCCCGCCAACCGACGTTGCCCCGGCCGTCACGGCCATGTCCACGATCTCGCCGACGCGTGGAAGATCGTCCACCCGGACCTCGACGGTGTTGCGGGCCACATAGCCGCGCACCGTCTGCCGTCCGTTGTTGTAGTCGTATTCGGGTTGCAGATCGTACCCGCGCGTCTGCAGCGCGTCGGCAGGAAGGCCGGCGGCCTTCAACTTCTGCAATACCGCCGACATCGCATCGGCGTTCAGCTTTTGCGCCTCACGCGGGCTCCGGGCTCTCGACTCGGCGGTGATCTGCACCCACGCCCGATCGGGGACCCGCTTCACCACAGCCTCACCCGCGGTGACGACAACAGGGCCTTCCGAGGCTGGTGGCGGCGTCTGTGCCGAGGCAGAGGGCGCGATCGCCGCAAAGATCACCAGTGCCGATATCGCCCTCAACATGACGACTCCTTCCGTTCGCCCGACTTCAGCTTCAAGTACCAGCTCATGCTGAAGTGAGGCATTCTGAGAGGAGGATAGCCCAAGTCTTGCTGGCCCACCGTGGACCGTGAAGTACACTTTTCCGAATGAAGCTCGAGACATTCGAAATGGAACGGCTTCAGTCGAAGTGGGAGCACCGCGTCGCCTGGAACCTGTCCGAGAGCGGCGTTCATCCGCTCCGCGTGGAGGAGCTCGTCGAGTCCGAACAGGATCGGATGGCCCTTCTCGCCCAACCGCTCGGATACCCGCAAACGAACGGAACGGTGGAGCTTCGCACGCTGATTGCGTCGATGTATCCAGGCGCCGGCCCTGAACACGTCCAGGTCACCAACGGCGGCTCCGAGGCGAACTGCATCACGCTGATGCACCTGCTCGAGCCCGGCGACGACGTGATCGTGATGATGCCGAACTACATGCAGGTGCGCGGACTGGCCCGTGGGCTCCAGGCCAACGTGCATCACTGGCATCTCGTCGACGACAGCGCCACCGGCGCGCCGAGATGGCGACCGGATCTCGATCGCCTGCGCAGCCTCGTCACCAACCGGACGCGCGCGATCCTGCTCTGCAATCCGAACAATCCGACCGCCGCCAGGTTGACCGCAACAGAGCTCGACGAGATCAGCGCCATTGCCGGCAGGCAGGGGACCTGGATCGTCTCGGACGAGATCTACCGCGGAGCCGAGCTGGATGGCGTCGAGACTCCGACGATGTGGGGGCGCTACGAGCGGGTGATTGTCACGTCAGGCCTGTCGAAAGCGTACGCCTTGCCCGGACTGCGGGTGGGCTGGCTGGTGGCTCCTCCGGAGTCCGTGGAGCAGCTCTGGGGTGTGCACGACTACACCACAATCGCACCGGGCGCGATCAGCGATCGTCTCGCTCGCGTGGCGCTGGCGCCCGCGCGCCGCGCCATGCTCCTCGCCAGGACCCGGGGCATTCTTCGAACCAACTATCCCGCGGTGAAGCGATGGATTGAACGCCGCCCTTCGCTCTCACACGTCCCGCCGGAAGCTGGCGCGATCACGTTCGTCCGCTACGCACACGCGATCAATTCCACCACTCTGATGGAGCGAATGCGCGACCAGCACAGCGTGCTGCTGGTCCCTGGCGACCACTTCGAGATGGATGGATACTTCCGCGTGGGCTTCGGATGCGACCCGGAGCTGCTGCTGCCGGCGCTCGAGCGCGTCGGCGAGGTGCTCGACGCGATCGAAACGACCGGGACCACCCGGCCGGCGCATGCGCGCTGACATTCTGCTCATCGGGTTCGGCAACGTCGGACGTCGATTCGCACGGCTGCTGGCCGAAAGAGACGATGTCCTCCGGCGCCAGCACGATCTCACAACCCGCATCGTTGGCATTTCGACGGGCCGTCACGGATCGGCGTTCTCACCACAGGGGCTCGACCTTGGCGCGATGCTGCAGGCATACGGCGCCGGCCGCCCGCTCCCGGATGACACCAGGGGCTCGGATTCCGCCGCTGGCGAATTGATCGCGCGACTCGGTGCCAGCGACGCACCGCTCCGGGTCATGGTGGAAACGACGCCGCTGGCGATCGCTGACGGCCAGCCAGCCCTCGGCCACATCGAAACGGCGCTCGAAGCCGGCTGCGACGCAGTGACCGCGAACAAGGGACCGGTCGCCTTCGCCTACCGGCGCCTTCGCGAGCATGCCCGGCGGGCCGGCAAGTCGTTTCTCTTCGAAGGCGCGGTGATGGACGGCGTTCCGATCTTCAATCTCGTCAGGGAGACGATGCCTGCCCTCGACATTCGGGGCTTTCGCGGCATCGTGAACAGCACGACCAATCACATCCTCAGCGCGCTCGAGGACGGCGAAGCGTTTACGCCGGCGCTGGCGCGGATGCAGGCGGAGGGAATCGCGGAGGCCGATCCATCGCTCGACGTCGACGGATGGGACGCGGCGGCGAAGACCGCGGCGCTCGCCAACGTCCTGATGGACGCCGATCTGACGCCGCAGGTCGTAGACCGCACCGGCATCGGTCCGGACTCGGCGGCCCACGCCCTGCGCGCACGCCAGAGCGGATGCCGGCTGCGGCTGGTGGCCGCTGCGTCGAGAACGGCGGACGGCGGGGTGTCAGCCCGTGTGCGGCCGGAGGAACTGCCCGGCGATGACCTGCTCGCGCAGTTGCGCGGCAAGTCGAATGCATTGATTCTTCAGACCGATCTGCTCGGAGACATCGCCATCCATCAACTCGGGGGCGACGTGACGATGACCGCGTATGCGCTGCTCAGCGATCTGGTGACCCTGCGCAGGCGGGCGGGCTAGCGCTCGACGAAGCCGGCGATTTCCTCCATCAGAAACGCCAGCACATCCTCGTCGGACAACTCGGGGATCCCTGTTCGTTCCTTGACCGGCCGTTCACTATGGACGAGGCGGCTGCCGCGGCCGCGGCTGGTGCGGCCGACGACGGTCGGAGGGTCGGCGGTCGCGTCGAGGGAGAGCTCGACGAAGTCGTTGCCGCTGGCCTCGGAGGCGAGCCGGACCGAATCGGCGGGCGTGAACACCTTGAACCGGTAGCCCTCAGCGACCAGGGCCGCGGCGACGGTCTGAAACAGCGGCACGGCCCGGTCGCGAAGAAAGTCCTGGTATTCCAGCGCAGCGCGATCGCTGCGGACCCGGCGTTCCTTCGCCTCGCGGCGGGCTGACTCGATCGCCGCCCGGACTCGGCGGCGGATCTCGGAGACTTCCATCGCGGCCCTCAGCCGAGGCGTTCGGCGATCGCGGTATCGACGCCGCTGCGGCGCAACGCCGCCATGAACTGATCGCGGTTCGGCGCCTTGCGGTACGCATGCGCCGGATGCACCGTACCCTCGCGAACCAGCGAAGCCAGCGACTCGGCGAAGGAAATCATCCCCGAGGTCCGGCCATTCTCGAGGGCGGCCGGCAGCTGGAACGTCTTCCCTTCGAGGATCATGCCCGCGACGGCCGGCGTGTTGATCAGCACCTCGCGAGCCGCCACGCGGCCGCCGCGCAGTTTGCGCAACAACACCTGCGAGACGATGCCGCGCAGTGTACCGGCCAGCGAGGCCTGGACCTTCTCGCGGCGTTCCGCCGGGAACAGCTCAATCAGCCGTTCGAGCGCGGACGGCGTCGACACGCCCGGAACCGAGGCAAACACGAGGCGGCCGGATTCCGCGGCGTCCAGCGCCAGCGCGGCGAGCTCCTGCGTGCGGAGGTCTTCGACGATCAGCACGTCCGGTTCTTCGCGACAGGCGGCCCTCACCGCCGAGACCATGGCATCCTCGCCGCGGACCTCGCGCTGGCTGATGAACGATCGCTTGTGCTCGTGAACGAAATCGATCTGGGACTCGGTCGTGATGATGTGATCGCTGCGGGTGCGATTGATGAGATCGACGAACGAGGTGAGGAGCGTGGATTTTCCGGTGCCGCGGCCACCCGTCACAAGGATCAACCCGTCGGCCTCGCTGCAGAGCGCCTGCACTTCCGCCGAGAGCCCGAGCTGGTCGGCCGATATCGCCCGCGCCGGAACCATCCGGAAGATGACGCCCGGCCCGCGGTGATCGCGGAACGCGACACACCTGACCCTGCCGATCTCGGGGACGTCGATCAGCCATTCGGCCGAGGGCGATTCCCCACGAGCGCTCGGGGCAACTTCGGACAGGAGGCGGTCGACGAAGGCGGCGCTCAGCGCGGGCTCGCCTTCGAGCGTGCTGAACTCACCATCGACCCGCACGAGCGGCGCGCTGTTGGCCACGACGTAGACGGTTCCGGCCCCGCGGGCTGCCGGCCAGGCGAAGCAGGCGCTGGAGCGTCGTGGCCACCGGGACCCGACCCTCACCGCCGCCGTCGCTCTTGGGCTGCCGGGTGAGCGGCAACACGACCGCTGGCGGCCGGGGAGGCGCTACGTCTTCGTCGTTGGTTTCAGCGTCAAGGGCCACAAAAACACCTGCCTGGGCTCCGTCTTCTTCGGCTTCTTTCTCTACGTCGGCTTCGTCGACTTCTCGACGTCGCGTTCGCCGACCACTTCAGGCGCAGCCGGCGCCTCGGGTTGAACTGAAGCTGACGAATCCGGTTCGTTCGGGGAGCCGGTAGATTCGGCCGCGAGAACGGCGACAAGTTCGACTGGAACCGGCGCAGGCAACTCCTGCACTACTTCAACGTCCCTGTCCGTTGCTTCCGTAACGATCTCCTCGGACTCTGAAATCGTCCGAACCTCATGAGACGAGGGTTCGACCCGGACGCGATCATGCTCGATCTGGTAGGCCACCAGGAGCGGCAGTTCCTCGGTGGCGCGCGAGACGTGCCGCTCGACGCCCAACGGCTCGCCGACGTCGATAGCATGTCTGACGACAGTCTCGGAAGCAGCGGGCTCGACGACCCCCACAGCGGCTGCCGCCGATGTCGCCTCGGCCCACGGTTTCCTCGGCCATCAGAGGCTCGGCTTGAGCAAACCCGGGTGGCAGCGTCGATTCCTCCGGTCCGATCTCACCGGCGATGACTGCCGCGGCGGTTGCGCGCAGCAGCTCCCCCAGCTCACCTTCCGTCATCACATCGTCGTGCCAGTCGTGGGAGCCTCCCAGCATGCCGCCCTCGAACTCGGCATCGAAGGTGAGGAGCTCCTCGGCGAAATCTGCGGTCCGAGTCGAGATCGATCGAGTCACGACGCTTCGAACGGTGGCTGGTCGAACTCCGATTGCCGATCGAGGGCGATGAGGTGGTTCACATCCAGGTCAACGCCCAACGGCTCCGGGTCGATCTCACCGGGCACGCTGACCTCCACCGCGTCGGGATCTGCCGGCATGGGCATGCTCACGAGAGCCGGCTGTTCCTCGAGATCACTCGGTGGCTCGCTCAGCAGGGCGGCCGGTGCCTCGACAACCTCCATCGGCGCCTCGTTGAATACTTCCGAGACGCCACCTTCGTCGACGGCTTCGATGAGCTCGGCGGCTTCTGCGGGAGTGTCCTCGACGGCCACTGGCACCTCGTCGCGGAGATTGGCGATGACCGCCGACGCATCGGCACTCAACACCGGCCGGCGTCGCATCTCGATCCAGATGTCGTCGCCGCCGCGCGCGGCAACGATCGTGAATTGCTCCTCGGGATGGTTCGCGGCGATCGACCTGGTACTCGGTCGCGCCGTATTCGTCCAGCGCCGAGCGCTGGTCGATCGGCAGGATCTGGCCGAGCATGCCGGCGACCGCATCCACGTCAGCGACGCGCGTGGACAACTCGACCTGTCCCCAGGCGAGCGGACCGCGGAACTGATCCGCGCTTCGGATGTCGTGACCACGTACGGTTTCTCGCCGACGTGCATCACGAGCGCGTCGCCGTCGAGCCGCACTATCGCGTCGAGTAAGGAATCGAGCAAATTCACGTGTTTGCACAGGTCCGCACCAGATCGCGGACGGTCCCGACAGTGTTTCGGTCCAGCACGAAAGCCGCTTTACCGCAAAGCGGCAGCGCGCCGAGGGCGATCCGCACAATTAGTGTGCGGAAGCTGATCAAGATGTCGTGTGTGCTGGTTGAGTCGTTACGTGAAGTGCAGCCGGCTGGGGGACGGCGTCGGGCTTCACTGGTCGATGGTAACAGACTTCCGGAAAAACCGTGAACGTTACTTTGTCGCCGCATGCATGGCGAGGAAGCCGCCGAGCACCGGCCGGTGCGCGCAGCGGCCGAATCCGGCCTGCCGGGCGAGCGCGCACACGCCCGGCGCACCCGGATATCGCTGAATCGATTCGGGAATGTAGCGGTAGGTGTCCGGGTCGCCATGGAGGATCGCGCCGAGCGTCGAGCCGACGACAGTCAGGTAGCCGAGGTACACGCCGCGCACGACACGGTTGGCCGGCCGGTCGAAGTCGAGCGACAGCAACAGCCCGCCCGGACGCAGCACGCGATGGATTTCCGCGAGCGCACCGCGCGAGATCGGGAACGTTCCTGCAGCCCGTAGCCGGTCGTCACGACGTCGAACGACGCGTCGGGTAACGGCAGCGCCATCATGTCGCCGGTGACGAACGAGACCCGATGGCGGAAGTGCTGCGGCTTGAGCGATGCGAGCCGGACCATTCGCGGCGTGATGTCGAGGCCGACCACGCGACTGCCCGCGGCAGCGGCCTCGAAGGCGATGTCGCCGGTTCCGCAGGCGAGATCCAGAACCGACGCGTCTGTTGGCGAAGGGATTTCCGAGACGAGCCGCCGCTTCCAACGCTTGTCGAGACCGCCCGACAGCAGGACGGTGATCAGGTCGTAGCGGTCCGCGATCGTAGCGAACAGCGAGCGGACGTACTGGCGCTTGCGCTCAGGCGAGGAGAACCGATCCTGCCACTTCACTTCGCGAAGAAAATCCTCCCGGACATCATCGCCGAATGAGGGGTGCAGATGTAAGTTGCGGGCGACGGATTGTCGGGCACCTTGAACGTGAAGGACTTCTCGGTCCCGAACTCGATCACGCCGGTGCCGACAGCGAGCGCCGGAATGCCGAAGTCGTGGGCCATGCCTCGATCGTCGTTGCGGAACGTGATGCGGACCTGTTCGCCGGGCACGAGACGGATCGGTGGATTCGGGTCCTCGCTCTCCATTCGCGTAGTAGGTCATGTTCTTCGCGACCACACGGATCTCGTGCGACCTGTTCGCGCGTGGCGACAATGCCCGGAACCACCGCGGCCGCTCCTGCGATCAGCACCACCAACAGTCCGATTCGAACGTACGGCTTCATGTCTGTCCCTGTATCCCTGCATTCCTTCCGCCTACAGGCGGAAGCTACCAGAGGGAAGCTGAAGAAGATCTCCTATCCCACCAGCATTCCTGTCGCGAGCATGATCAGAAATCCGGCCACCAGGCCGCCCATCACCGGCGGCGAAGAGAAACGCACCGCGATCGATTCCGTGTCGGCCATCTGCCGCGCAATCTGCAGCATCACCTGCGCGATCGCACCGGCGCCGAAGCCGAGGAACAGCACCGCGAGGACCGGCGAATACACGATCCCGCCGACCCAGGCGCCGGCGATCGTGGGCAGCCCGCCGATGGCGCCCAGCCGGGCCAGCTGCCCGAGCGACGGATGCTCACGGGCGAGCGGCGCGACGATCGCCAGGCCTTCGGTCGTGTTGTGGAGCGTGAAGCCAATCACCAGCAGCGTGCCGAGCGCCGCCTCGCCGAGCGCGAACGCGGCGCCGATGGCCAGGCCTTCGCCAAAGTTGTGGAGGCCGATTCCGGTGGCCACCAGCAGAGCGAGCACCCAGCCCTTCGACGACGGCGCCGGAACGCCGCGCCCTCTCAGCCACGCGCCGAACGCCTCGAGCACGAGATACGCGCCGAATGCCGCGGCGACGAACAGCGCGACGCCCTGGTAGGACCCCGGCAGGCCGCCCGCCGTCTCGATCCCCTCCTGCCCGGTGTCGATCAGGAGGAACAGGAGCAACCCGAGCGTGACGGCCAGAAGCACGTCGAGGCCCGGTGCGGCCCAGCCGGGCCACGAGCGGAAACCACATCAACCCGAGCGCGACCGGAATCACGCCCACATACAACCCGATCAGAGTGAAGGCGAGCGAGCTGCCTCGGTTCGGCGGACGGCGTGCGGACCGCAACCGGTATCTCGTGGTCGAACGTGGTGCCGGTCGACGTCATCACCTTGACCAGGTGGGCCTCGCCGGCAACCCACGGATACGGGATGTCGAGCCGCGTCCGCCCCAGGTGCCCCAGGCGCGTGCGGTTCTCGCTGGCCGTGAACGCCCAGTAGGCGTCATCGACCGTGACCTGGGCGATGGTGACCGGATCCGGGCCGTCGTTCAGAACGAACAGCTGAATTCCGTCCGATCCCAGAACGGCGCGCTCGATCACCAGCCGCTCGACCGGCGGCACTCCTTCCTGCTGCACCAGCCGGCGGCGCCGGAACGCATCAGAAGGAACAGCAATCCGGCGAGCAGGACGAGCGGAAGAACCGCGAACGTCCAGATGCGGGCGACCGGGGCGCGCTCGGTCAGGGTGTCATGTGTCACGGCGCACCCCGCGTGGCTTCGAACAGGCCCATCCACCCGAGCTCGGCGAACTCGCTCTGGTGAGCGTGGAACATGAACTTGCCCGGATACCGGAAGCGGGTCTCGAGGATTGCCGCGCTCGCCCTGACACAGCATCAACGTGTCGGTCGATTCACTCGGGGTCAGCGACGTGCCGGTCCGATAGGCGTCGAAGAACATGCCGTGCAGGTGAATGCTGTTGATCAGATCGAACTCGGTCACGTTGATCACGTACATCCGCACCAGCTTGCCGACCTCGACGCGAATCGGGTCGTGCATGAAGTGGTGCGCGACCGTATTGACCGCGTAGACCTCGTTGTCGGCGTCGAAATTGGTGTCGAAGCCGTTCATCATCATCACGAGCTCGTCGGCCGGCGGCCGCGGCGTCTTTGGGATCGATGATGAAGGCGCCGTAGAGCCCTTTGTGGATGTGGCGCTTCAAGCGGCACCGCATGGCAGTGATAGAGGTGCAGGCCGAAGGGCTCCGCATCGAACTCGTAGACGAAGCGCGCCCCCGGCATCACCTGATGCTCGGGCAGCGACCCATCCATCTCGGGCGGATGCCAGCCGTGGAAATGAATCGTGTGCGGGTGCGAGCCCTGGTTCAGGAAGTTGACGCGAACCCGGTCGCCTTCGGTCGCGCGCAGGGTCGGGCCCGGCACCTGGCCGTTGAACGTCCACGCCGGAAAGTAGACGCCGGGCGCGATCTCGATCTCCCGATCGACCGCGACCAGGTCGGTACTCCCGCAGCAGGCTGCCGTCGGGCCGCGGAGTTTCGCGATAGTATCGACCGCGCTCCGAAGGGCTGCGATCGGAGAAGTTCCACGCCCTCAGGAACAGTGACGGATTGAATGCGTCGAGCGCCGTTCGGCCAACCGGGCCGGACCGATGGGCGGCGTGCTCCATGGTGCCGTAGGCGCCGGTGGACGGTTCCTGCGCCCGGAGGCCCGCCCGCCTGGCGCCCCAAGCCAGACCCAGCGCCGGTCCGAGCCCGCTGAGCCGAAGAAGTGTTCGCCTATCGAGAGATTTCATTTGATATTTTCAATCGGACTTTTTGATAATTCAAAATACTGCTTTAGAGCGCCTCAAGTCAACAAGATGGTTCCATCGCACACCGTCGAGAACTACCTGAAGGCCATTTATCAGGCCCAAACCACCCTGGCCGAGGCGGACGCGCTGGTGCCGATGGGCCAGCTCGCATCCGCGCTGGGGGTGGTTCCGGGTACGGCAACGACCATGGTGAAGGCGCTGGCGGAATCAGGCCTGGTCCGCTATGAGCCCTATGCGGGCGTCCGCCTGACCAAGGCGGGCGAAAAGCTGGCGGCGCTGGTGCTGCGGCGTCATCGGCTGGTGGAACTGTTTCTGGTGAAAGTGATGGGGATGAGCTGGACGGAGGTGCACGACGAAGCGGAGCTGCTCGAGCATGCGGTCTCGGACCGCCTGATCGATCGCATCGACGCAATGCTCGGACGGCCGGAAGTCGATCCGCACGGAGATCCGATTCCGAGCGCGGAGGGCACGGTCGCGCGGCCGACCTACGACACACTGCTGACCTGTCCGCTGAATCAGCCGATGCGGGTCAGCCGCGTGAGCGATCAGGATCGGGAGTTCCTGGAGTTCATCGAGCGCCACGATCTGAAACCAGGTGCGCTGGTCGAAGTGGCCGAACGCGACGCCGCCGCCGACAGCGTCCGGGTGAAAGGCTCGCGCGAGTTCACCATCGGCGCGCGGGCGGCGTCGAAGGTCCTGGTGCGGGCGGCGGAGCCATCGTTCTGCTGCTCCTGTCGCTCGGCCGTCGGCGGAGGCGCGACAGCAGCGACCCTTTCAACCGGCGACGGAGCCGTTCAGGATTACCGACAACTCGTTCCTCGTCGAGGAGGCCTTCAATCAGGAAGCGGGGATCTTTCAGAACATCTTCAACGCGGCACGCGGCGACGCACGCGTGGGCGTCGACCTTCACCCAGGAGTGGCCGGTCGTTCACAGACCCACCAGTTCTCCTACACCCTCGGCTGGGCAGCGGTGAACAGGCGGCCGTTCGGCGACGCGCTGCTCAACTACCGGTATCAGGCGATGCTCGAAGGTCCCGGGCGGCCGGCGTTCTCTCCGCGGCTGAGCCTGATCCTGCCAACCGGCAGCGACTCGACGACGGCGTGGATGCGACGGGCTTGCAGTTCAACCTGCCGTTCAGCAAACAGACGCGGCGATGTGTACTGGCACTGGAACGCCGGCATGACCTGGTTGCCGTCGGCCAACGTCGGCGGCGAGCACCTCAGCTTCGAATCCCCTTCCTCGCCGGCAGCGCGATCGTGCGTCTTCATCCGATGTTCCACGCGATGCTCGAGACGGTGCTGCAACTTCACGGAGCTGCCGTCGGAATCCGGCGACCAGGCGCGAGCGACCTGTTCACGCTCTCGCCCGGCGTTCGCGGAGGATGGGACATCGGCGACCAGCAGCTCATTCTCGGTCGTGGCCGTCCCGATGACCTGGGGGGCTGGCCGGCAGCGAGACCGCCGCGCTTCTTCTACTTCGTCGTACAGCTGCCGTTCAAGAAGTAGCGCCGGCGCTCGATGAGCCGTAGGTCGCAAACGAGGTTGGCGTTTCCCACACCCGCACGGTGACGATATCGAGACCGAGCTGGCGGCCCTGGTCGTAGATCAGCTTCGCGATACGCTCGACAGTCGGGTTGCTTTCGAGGAGATACATCGGCTCGCCGAGCGCGCGCAGCGGCTCGACCAGCGGATCGTCATGCCGGAGGATCATCTTGTGATCGAGCTCGCGATCGATCCAGCCCTTCACCAGCCGTTTGATGTCGCTGAAATCCGCCACCATGTTGCGGCTGTCGAGCGCGTCGGTGCGCACGTCGATCTCGGCGATGGCATTGTGTCCGTGCGGGTGCTTGCAGACGCCGTCGTAGTCGAGCAGCCGATGACCGTAGCAGAAGTCGATGCGCTTGGTGGCTAGATACATGATTCTCTCCCGATGGTAACGAAGGGTCGGAACGAGACGCAACCGACGGCCGTGCTGTTCTCCGCAGGGCTCGACAGCGCAGTGCTGCTGGCCCAGGCCGCCACCGAATCCCGTCCGCGGCCCATCTACGTCCGGGCGGGCCTGGCGTGGGAGACACGAGGAAACGATCGCCGCGGCGCGGCTTCTCGCGGCGCCGCCATTTGCCGGGGCGGTCGAAGAGCTCGTGACGTTGACGGTGGACATGCGCGACGTCTACCCCTCGCAGCACTGGGCGGTCCGTGGCGCTGCTCCGGGCTTCGATACGCCCGACCAGGACGTCTACATCGACGGACGAAACATCGTCCTGCTGGCCAAAGCCTCCGTCTACATGGCGCGAACCGGCCTGACGCGGGCGTTGCTCGGACCGCTCGCGGGCAACCCATTTCCCGACGCCACCCCTGAGTTCTTCACGGCGATGGCGCGGGCGCTCTCGCTCGGGCTCGATTCTTCAATCCGGATCGAAACACCCCTTGCCGCGATGCACAAGGCCGATGTGATCAGGCTCGGAGCCTCGCTTGGCGTGCCGTTCGAGCTGACGCTGTCGTGTATGGAACCCAAGGCCGGGCTGCACTGCGGACGCTGTAGCAAGTGCCGCGAACGAAGGGACGGGTTTCTCGAGGCGCAGATTCCGGATCCGACGCGGTATCGTGAGCCGCCAAAGCGGTAGGGGTCCGAGGTGAGGCTGATCAGCGCGCCTTCAGGGTGATTCCGCCGTCGCCCGTCTGCACGCGGAGGCGCCTGCCGCCCTCTCCAATCTTGCCGCGCAACGTGCGGCGGTCACGCTCGTCGGAGTCGCGGTCGCGTTCGACACTGCCGGCAATGTCCAGTTCGTTGCGGATTCGGCCATCGCCGGTGTGCGCGTCGAGGTCGGCGTTGAAAGCGGGGGGGAGATAGATCGAGACGGAGCCGTCGCCGGTGGAAATATCCCAGTCGCCTTCCATGCGGGTCGCCGGATCCGCGCGATACACAATCGAGCCGTCGCCGGTGTGCATCCGCACGACCGAGAGATTGCCTTCGACGTTCACACCGCCATCGCCGGTCTCGAGGGTCAGCCGCCCTTCGGCGCGATCGACGGTGATCGAACCGTCACCGGTGTTCAGTACCAGTTCTCCCTTCACGTCGGAGACGTGAATCGATCCATCGCCGGTCCTGAGCTCGAGCCTGCCTTCCACTCCTTCGATCCGGACCCCGCCGTCGCCGGTGCGGGCGAGAACGGTGGTGTGCCTGGGGACGGAGACGATCAGTTTTGCGCTCGTGGAGACGTTCATGCCGAACACCCGGGCCTCACGGGCCGGGCGCTTCACTTCGACATCGATTCGCCGGCCATCCTGCGTGGCTTCTACCCGCAGTTCATCGACTGCTTCACGCGTCGGCCCTCGCTTCTCGATCTCGACCAGGATCTGAGAGCCGTCCGTGCCGCGCACCTCGATGGCCCCATCGAAGGTCGTCAGCCGGACGTCCGGGGCGCCATCAACCGAGAACCGCTTCTCCTCGCGGACGATTTGGCCCTGGGAATCGACCCCCACGACACAACCTGCCAGCGGCGCGCAGGCAAGCGCAACTATCCCGACACGGAGCGCGGATCTCATAAAGTCTTAAGACGAGGAGGGGCTGGCAGCTGTTCCGGGTTTCCGGGCACCGGAGCCTGCCGAGGCGAGGATTTCGGCGCCTCCGACATCACATCGCATCTTCCGGCCCTCCAGTGGCAGAGCCGGCGCCCGATCGCAGCGGAACAGCTGGCGATCCGTCAGCGTGAGCAGCTCGCACAGCCGGCGTTCGTCCGGCGAAACAAAGACGATCACTCCCGCGCCTTCCGCCGGCGGGAACATCGCGTCGTCCTCGTAATCGCGATCCTGGGTGATGAGCGTGCGCGCCAGCTGGCGGGCCATCCGGTAGTGCTCCACGTCGCGGGCGCGGCGCAGTTCCTCGTGCTCGAGCACGAAGAACACGTCCCACCCCAGCTCCGCGCGCATGTAGTGCACCACGCCATTCGGGATGTTCGCGTCGGCGTAGATGCGTGGCGCCGATCCCCTGGTGACGTGCGGCGCGAGCTCTGAAGCGAGCGTGCCCATCGGGTTCTAGTGTACGGCTGCGCAGTCGGTGGCCTGTTCCGGAGTCATCGCTGACACGCTGTTATCGATGCCGGTCGATCTCGGCGGGCTCGTCCCCGATCGGCTTCGACTCGCCCGCGGCCCGCGCCTGTTCGAGCAGATCTGCGACCAGCTGATCGCGCTTGTGAACCAGCTCTCGCCGCGGTCGCCGGCCGTTCGGCGATCCGATGGCGTACTCGCAGAACAACGGGAATGCGATGGTCGAGTCGCAATACGTGACGACCGTGTCTGGAAGCACACCCGGATTCACTTTGCCCCAGCTCACCGCTTCTGCCGGCGTCGCTCCGGACAGACCGCCCCAGACCACCTGATCGGTGGTGATTTGAATGAAGTAGTCGTTCCCGCCCTTCGGAATGCCGTAGACCTCCCAGAGCGTCGGTTGGCCCTGAAGATAAAAATTCTTGGGCGAGCCGCCGCCGAGGATCACGCACCCGTTTTGATTGCCGGCCAGGATGATTGCGCAGACCTCGTTCACGTCCTTGTTGGGATCGATCATGAACGTGCTGCCGTTCATCAGCTCGTGATACGCGATGTTCATCCCGATGGAGCTGTCGCCTGGAGACGAGGTGTAGATGGGCACACCGGCGAGGGCAGCGCTGGCAACCACCGAGTACTCCTCGCAACCCGGGTGGCGATCGAGCAGATCCTGGCCGAGCCGGTAGTGGAATTCCGACGTGGCCATCGGACCCTCGAGCTTCGCGCGAACGAGGAAGTCGCGGATGTACCTGTCCGTTTCCAGGAGCACGGTGGCCGGAAACAGCACATCGTAGATGCGGATGATCCCCTGCTCGTACAACTCGACATCGTCGAGAAACGGGGAGCCGCGGTGCAGGGTGAAGTTCAGCGCATAGTGCAGGTCGTGGTAGAGATTCGCGCCCGGTACTGATCACGAAGTCGATCAGTCCGCGATCCATCATCTCGATCACACACCCGCCCAGGCCCGCCGGCGTCAACGCGCCAGCGACCGTCAGCCCGATGGTCGTATCGTTCTCGGGCGCCAGCATCTTGTCCGTGAAGATGTGGCAGGCCTCGGAGAGCCGCCCGGCGTTGAACGCCTGGAACCCGCCCTCGATCAGGTGTCGGACTTCGGCACTGCCGCGCGGCCGGTAATACTTGATGGGCTTGCCTTTAAGGTAATCTTTGGGAGCGTGACCCGGGGCTCCGGGCGCGCGATGCGGCACTCTTGCAGCCCTCCGTGAACAGGTTCGATCAGCGGTTGTAGCTTAGCACCAGTCGAAAGACCGGAAACGACCGGAGGCCGAAACCCCTTGACAAAACACACCTTATCGGGCGACGCTAGTTCACTCCCCAACAATCCGACGGTAAAGCGATGACCGACCCTGCCACCGCCCTGTCCGGCGATGCGCTGTGGTTCGCTGCGGGCGTGCTCGCGGTAATCGCCGGTCTCTTGGTACTGGTTCTCTGGTACAAGGGCCGGCCGATTCCCGGCGAACACGTCTTCCGGGCCAGCCGGTTCAGCCGTGGCAATTTGTGGTTTCCAACGCAGGTCTCTGTGACGCCGATGTCCGTGATTCATTACACCCCGGAGCTCTTCGGTGGACGTGAGCACTCGATGCACATCTCGCATGTCGCGTCGGTGCTGATCGATCGGAACCTGTTCTTCTCCGACGTGCTCATCGAGAGCAGCGGCGGGACGAGCCCGGTCCGATGCCACGGGCACCGCAAGGCCGACGCGGTGGAGATGAAGCGGCTCATCGAGCTGTATCAATCCGATCATCTTTCGCGGGCACGATAATGGCGACGAACGTTGAAAACCTGATCAGCGGGCGGCGGGTGGAGAACCCGGATGTCGAGGCGCGATTCCAGGCGCTCGTCCAGTCACCGCTGCGCGCGGCAATCCTGCGGTTCCTGTCGGCGCGGCCCGACGAGGCCTTCGACCTCGACTCGCTGATGCAGACGTTCGGACGGATGCGGCTCGACGTCGAGAACTGCATCCGCGAGCTCGCCGCCTTCGGGCTGGCGCATCGCATCAGCAGCCCCAGCGGGGTCCGGTACGCGTTCGCGCATCCCGACAGCGAGGCCCTCCGCGATCAGATGGATCGATTCCTCGAGCGGCGGGCTACCGTCAGCCACGAAGACCGATCGCCGGCGGTCCAGCGCTTCCGCGAGATGATCGGCCGCGACGAGAAGATGCTCGTCGTGTTCGAGTGGATTCGCACCGCGGCCAAGTCCGACATCTCGGTGCTGATCCTCGGCCCCACCGGATCGGGCAAGGAAGTGGTGGCCCGGATGATCCACGAGCTGAGCCGGCGCGGCACCAACAAGTTCCAGGCCGTCAACTGCGCGGCTCTGCCCGACACGCTGTTCGAGTCCGAAATCTTCGGGTACGAAAAGGGTGCGTTCACCGGCGCACACGACCGCAAGCCCGGACGGCTGGAGCTCGCGAACAACGGCACGCTATTCCTCGACGAGATCGGCGACATGTCGCTCATCGCCCAGGCGAAGCTGTTGCGCGTGCTCGAGGAACGCCGGTTCGAGCGGCTCGGCGGCAACACGCCGATCGACGTCAACTTCCGGCTGATTTCGGCAACCAACCGGCCGCTGGAACAGTTCGTCCGTGATTCACGCTTCCGCGAGGACCTCTACTACCGCGTGAACGCGTTCTCCATCAGGCTGCCGTCGCTGCGCGAGCGCGCGACGGATATCCCGGTGCTCGCGCAACGGTTCCTCGTCCGGTACTGCGCCGCGAACGGCCTCGCCGCCGACGGCAAGTCGTTCGCGAAGGAAGCGGTCGACCTGCTGATGCAGTATCACTGGCCCGGGAACATCCGCGAGCTCGAGAGCACCGTCTCGCGCGCGGCGCTGTCGTCGCCCGGCCGTGTCATCCGGCCCGGAGACATCGAGTTCCTGCACGCCAGCGAGACCCCACTCGAAACCTCGCGGGAGCGGCTGCCTACGCTGGCCGAGGCCGAGCGGTCGCATATCGTGCGGGTCCTCGAGAGCGTGAACTGGAACAAGAAGCAGGCGGCCGGCGTGCTCGAAATCAGCCGGGGCACGCTGTACCGCAAGATCGTCGAATACGGGCTCGACGCCACTCCCTCGGCGCCAAAAGGCCGCGGGAAGTAACGACCCACCGCGCAGACCCGCTCGCGAGGTGTTCCGGGCTGGAACACCGGTGCCCGGATTTGTAATATTCCGCGCCAGGCGAATTCCGAATTTTGCGCCGACAGTAACAAAAAGCCTCAAAATCCTCGTCGGCAGTCGATTTGCACACCCGCGGCTGATCCGATCCGCCTATGGCCAGATCCGTCTTCGTAATGGGCGCCTTGCTGTCGCTGGTGTCAGCAGCATGGGCGGCCGCCGGACCCCAGCCTGCCTCGGTTGGCAAGCTGGACGCCGCTCTGCGGCGGCGAGCCGCCGTGCCCGGCCAGATGGCGCGGGTCATCATCCGGACGAGTGATTTCGGCTCCGTGGAGGCGCTCGTCGGGGCTCTTGGCGGCCGGGGCGGGCGGCGGCTGACCGGAATCGGGGCCCTGGTCGCGGAGGTCCCGGAGGCCGCGCTGGCCGAGCTCGCGCAGGCGCCGCCGATCGAGTCCATCAGCACGGACCGGCGGCTTCACGGCACGCTCGAGCGCACGGGCCTGACCATCGGCGCCCGCTGGGTGGCCGAGAACCTGGGCGTGGACGGCGCTGGCGTTGGCGTGGCCATCATCGATTCGGGGGTCACACGCGCGCACGACGACCTGGGCGGCAACCGGATCGCGCAGTTCGTCGACTTCGTCGACTTCCAGGCCCAACCGCACGACGGCTACGGCCATGGCACGCACGTCGCCGGAATCATCGCCGGCAACGGTTACGACTCGAACGGCGCACGACGGGGGATCGCACCAGGGGCGCACCTGCTCGTCCTGCGGGCGCTCGACGAGCACGGCGACGGCTACATCAGCAACGCGATTGCGGCGATCGACTACGCGATCGAGCAGCGGGCGGCTTTCAACGTCCGCGTGATCAATCTCTCGGTGGCGGCCGGGGTCTACGAGTCGTACAACACAGACCCGCTGACGCTGGCCGCACGGCGCGCCGTCGACGCCGGCATCGTGGTGGTGACCGCCGCGGGGAACCATGGCAGGAACGACAGGGGACAGCCACAGCTCGGCGGGATCACGTCGCCGGGCAATGCCCCCTGGGTGCTTGACGGTCGGTGCCTCGAGCCACAACGGCACTGCCGATCGCCGCGACGACTCGGTCGCGCCGTTCAGCTCGCTTGGTCCGAGCCGGATCGACCTGGCGCAGAAGCCGGACGTGGTGGCGCCGGGCGTCGGCATGGAATCACTGGCCGATCCGGGAAGCACGTTGTTCGTGGGCCGTCCGGCGGCGCGGATCTGGGGCTCGGTCGCGACCAGCTCCCCGCCGTACTTGAGTCTCAGCGGCACGAGCATGGCCGCGCCGGTGGTGTCTGCAACGGTGGCGTTGATGGTCCAGGCCAACCCGGTGCTCACACCGGCGGTCGTGAAACGCCTCATTCAGGCCTCCGCGGAGCCGCATGCGGATTCCAGCGCGCTCGCGCAGGGCGCCGGATTCCTGGATGCGCGCGCGGCCGTGGAGCTTTCGCGCGACCTGGTGGGATCGAGCGAGGCGATGGTGGCGCTCGACGGCGCCGGGGCATACGACTCGGATGTCACGGGCGAGGCGCCCGCGTGCGACGGGAGCACCGATTGCTCGATGCTGACCGAGCCGTGCGCGGTTGACGCGGGATGTGACGACCGCGAGCCGGCGGGACTCACGGGCCTCGCGGCGTCGCCGCAGGAGACGGTGATCTGGGCGGCTCCAGCCGAACGATCGACACGGCGTCGAGTTCGAGCGACCGGCCGGAGGCAGCGTCGAAACGAATCATGACTCTGGGGTTCTTCGCATGAAAAGCCTGCCGCCCGGCGCGCGGCTGTACGTCGGTGGAATGATCGCCCTCGGGGCGGTGCTCCTCGTCGTGTGCTTTCCGGTGGAGACGCTCAGGACCCCGTGGCTCTTCCTGCTGCTGCTCACCCTGTCGTCGGTGACCTCCGTCTTCAAGGTGACGCTGCCGATCGTCCGCGGTGGCTCCACGATGTCGGTCTCCTACGCCGTGGACTTTGCCTCGCTGCTGCTGCTCGGTCCGAACGAGACGATGGTGGTGGCTGCGGCCAGCGCGTACAGCCAGTGCACGTTCCGCGTCAAAGAACGGAACCCCACGTATCGCACTCTCTTCAGCATGGCCTGCCTCGTCGTCACCGTGCAGGCGGCGGGACGCGTCTATACGGTTCTTGGCGGCGTGCCGGGAATCTTCAACTGGGCGAACATTCCTCAACCGCTGGTCGGCGCGGCGACGACCTACTTCGTCATCAACACGCTGGCCATCGCGACCGCGATCGCATTGACGACCCGTCAATCGATTCTCTCGATCTGGAACGAGAACTTCCTGTGGAGCGGGCCCAGCTACTTCGTGGGAGCGCTGGTTGCAGCCCTCTCGACCTGGCTGGTGCTCGACCACGCCCACTGGCTTGCGGTGCTCGCGACCGCGCCGCTCTATCTCACGTATCGCACCTACAAGACCTATCTGGGACGCATAGACGACGAGCAGCGGCACGTGCGGGAGATGGCGGATCTCCATCTCGCGACAATCGAGGCGCTCGCGCTCGCGATCGACGCCAAGGATCAGACCTCCCAGTCCCACATTCGCCGGGTGCAGCTCTACGCGACCGCGGTAGCCCGCGCGCTCGGCATGACGGAGAACGAGATCCAGGGCGTGAAGACGGCGGCGCTGCTGCACGACATCGGGAAGCTCGCCGTTCCGGAGCACATCCTCTCGAAGCCCGGGCCGCTGACGCCTGAGGAATTCCAGAAGATCCGAGCCCATCCGAAGGTCGGCGCCGACATCGTCAGCTCGGTGCCGTTCCCGTATCCGGTCGCACCGCTCATCCTGAGCCATCACGAGCGATGGGACGGCAAGGGCTATCCGTCGGGCCTCCGCGGGGAGAGCATCCCGCTCGGCGCGCGCATTCTCTCGGTCGTGGACTACTTCGACGCGCTGATGGCGGAGCGGCCCGTATCACAAGGCCATGAGCTTCGAGGCTGCGATCGGGCTGCTGCAGCAGGAAGCGGGCAAGGGGCTCGATCCGACCGTCGTCGCGACCTTCATTCAGCACCTCCCGGCGCTGCAGGCGGAAGCCGCCAAGCTCGAACAGTCGATGCGCAAGCCGGCGCCGGCCGCCGAGCCCACGGTGGGCCAGCCCGCGACCGGCCTCACGCCGGAGCCGACCAAGAAGAACGTCTTCGACGACATCGCGCTCGCCCATCGCGAGATCTACGCGCTGTACGAGATCGCCCAGGCGATGGGGACGAGCCTCGGCGTGTCCGATACGATGGCACTCATCTCGGCGAAGCTGAGCAACCTCGTGCCGTTCTCGTGCGCGGCGCTGTTCCTCTTCGACGAGGAGACCGAGACGCTGCGCTGCCGCTTCGCGACCGGCACCGATGCGGACATCATCCAGCAGGTGACGGTGCGCGCGGGCGAAGGGCTCACCGGTTGGGTCGCCCGGAATCGCCGGCCGCTCGTGAACGCGCGGCCGAGCGCCGATCTGGAGGCGGCCGGGCTGATCACCACCACGCAGCTGCAATCGGCGCTGGTCTGCCCGCTGCTGTTCAACGAGCGCTTCATCGGCACGCTCTCCGTCTATCACCTCGCTCCGGCGTTCTATCGAGACGATCACCGCCGCCTCCTGGATCGCGTCTCCGAGCAGGCCGCGGCAGTCATCAACAACTCGATGCTGTTCGAGCAGACGCAGGAAGACTCGCTGACCGATCCGCTGACCGGCCTTCCGAACACGCGCTTCCTGTTCATGCATCTGACGCGCGAGCTCTCCCGGGCGGAACGGCTCAAGAGCGAACTGTCGCTGATGGTGATGGACCTCGATCACTTCAAGGACATCAACGACAGCCACGGCCACCACGTGGGCGATCGTGCCCTCTGCGAAGTGGCCAAGGTCCTGCGCGCCGCGATTCGGCCGTACGACATCTGCGTCCGCTACGCGGGCGACGAGTTCATCGTCGTCCTCTCGGGATGCGGGGCTGACGAGGCCGAGCAGAAGCGGCTCGAGCTGCAGCAGGGGATCGACGCGGTCTACTTCGAGGGCCGTCCAGGCAAACGTCTGCCGCTCGGGATCAGCGTGGGGACCGCGGTCTTCCCGCACGACGGCGAGTCGTACGAAACGCTGCTGGCGACGGCTGACAATCGGATGTATCAGGACAAGGCCAACCGCAAGAGACGTTCGGGCAGAAATCCGCGGGCGACCGGTCAGCCCGACGTTCCCGGCGGCTCGACCGGCCTCGGCGACGGCGACATCCAGCACACCCCCACGCGCCTCCTGAACTGATCCCGCCAGCCCGAGGGAACCCGGAGCGAGCCTCAGCCAGCCCTCAGGCGAGTCGAGGGAACCCTGAGCGAGCCTCAAGCCAACCCTCAGGCGAGTCGAAGGGGATCCTGAGCGAGCCTCAGGCAACTCTCGGGCGAGTCGAAGCTGTAACATCAGGGAGTTCTGACCACTCGCGTCCTGCAAGTCATCAGCGCCCGTCGCGCGACGCCGACCACACGGATCGTCCGGCTCTCGCTCGGCGATGACAGGTTCCCCTACTCCGCCGGGCAGGCTGCCCTCCTGGGATTGCCAGACGGATCCGAACGGTTGCCCTATTCGATTGCGTCTTCGCCCGAAGAGACTGCCAGGTACGGCTACCTGGAGTTCCTGCTGAAGCTCGAATCCGACGGATGGGGCGAGCATCTCCGAGGGCTGCGGACCGGGTCGCGGGTCGCCGTCGAGGGACCGGTCGGAAACTTTGTTTTCCCGCCCAATCCCGGAGAACGGCAGTTTCTGTTCGTGGCCGGCGGCACCGGCATCGCACCGCTGCGTTCGATGATCTGCCATGCCCTGCAGGCGCGCATCAACGGACGGCTTCATCTCCTCTACAGCGCCCGCACGCCGGCCGACTTCGCCTACTTGCCTGAAATGCGCCGGTATGCCCGCGAGGGACGCCTCGAGCTCGCGTTGAATGCGACGCGTGAGGTGCCGAAGCGATGGCGCGGCCGGCGCGGACGGATCACCCGCGATCAACTCGCGCCGCTGGTCGAGGATCCCGCGACGCTCTGTTTCGTCTGCGGGCCGGCGGCGATGGTCGACGACGTTCCGCGAATGCTGGTGGAGATCGGGATCGAACCGAAGCGAATCAAGGTCGAGGAGTGGTGAGCCTGGCTACGGCTGAATCTGAAGCGTCGATTTCACGTCGGTCACGCCGCTGATCTTGCGCGCCAGCGCGATCGCCTTCGCTTCTTCCTCCTTCGTCTTGACGCGTCCCGACAGCGTGACGACGCCCTTGAAGGTGTCCACGTCGATGCGCAGTACGCCGACATCGGGATCGTTCAGGAGGGCCGTCTTCACACGCGTGGTGATCGTCGCGTCGTCAATCGTGTCCCCGACGCTCTTGCCGCACGCGGCGAGGAGCAGCGGCGCGATCAGCGTCATCACCAGCACGAACACCGTCAACCGTTTCTGCGATTGCATCGAACTGCCTCCAGACGGACCGCGCGCGAGCAGAAGGCAGGGACATTCCCGGCCTGCGGCGACAGCAAGCTACATGCCCGTGGCGTGATAACCGGCGTCGACCATCAGGACTTCAGCCGTTACGCCCCGACCTGCAGGGCCGAGCAGGAACATCGCGGCGTCGGCGACCTCGGCGGTTTCGACCGTGCGGCGGAGCGGCGCGCGATCGCGATAGACCTGCAGAATGCTCGAGAAGCCCGAAATGCCCGACGCCGCGAGCGTCTTGATCGGTCCTGCTGAGATGGCGTTCACGCGAATGTTCTTCGGGCCGAGGTCGGCCGCGAGATAGCGCACCGACGCCTCGAGCGCGGCTTTCGCCACGCCCATCACGTTGTAGTTCTGGAAGACCCGTTCGCTTCCGAGATAGGTCAGCGTGAGGATACTTCCGCCACCGCGCGACTCCATCAACGGCAGCGCTCCGCGCGCCAGGGCAATGAGGGAGTACGCACTCACGTCGAGCGAGAGCGTGAAGCCGGCGCGGGAGGTCTGCACGAAAGGTGCGGCGAGCTCTTCGCGCGGCGCAAACGCCGCAGCCGTGGACAACGAAGTCGAGACCTCCGAACTCCTCGCCGATGCGGCTGAACACGTTGGCGATCTGCGCGTCGTCGGTGACATCGCACGGCAGGATCAGCGGAGCGTCGAGCGCGGCGCTGAGCTCGCGGACGTTTTCCTCGAGTCGCTCTCCCTGATACGTCACTGCGAGACGAGCGCCTGCGCGCCCCGCGGCTTCCGCAATCGCCCACGCAATCGATCGCTTGTTGGCGACACCGACAATGAGCCCGTGCTTTCCGGTCAAAACAGTCATTCTCGTTCCTTCGCGTGCCTATGCGACCTCCGCGAGCGGAGCCTCGATGCCCTGAGGCGCACCCTCGCGAAAAGTGCATCGCCTAGATTTAGCAGGGAACGAGCGTGGCGGGGAGGAAAAACTGCGAACCGCGGCGGACATGAGAGACCGCGGAATGCGAAACGTCCGGAAGGGTGGGGAGGGCGCCGGTGCTTCTAGCCTCGGGAGCCGCGGCCTCGCTTGTTGCCATTCCCGTTGCCGGTGCCGCTCCGGAAGCCCTGGCCGCCGGCGCGACCCATGGGCTGGCGATTCTGACCCGAGGGCCGGTTGCCCTGGAAGCGGGGGCCGCCCTGGGAGCGGTTGCCGGCGCCATGGCCGTAGGCGTTTCCATGGCCTTGACTGTTCCCAGTGCCATTGCCACCGCGCATGCGCGTCCGGTCCCAGTCTCCACGAAATCCGCCGTGCCCAGTGCCACGCTGCGGCACGTGCCGCGCCGTGAAATCAGGTACCGGCCGCGCGTCCTTCTGGCCTTCAGGTCGCGGCAGTGTTGCGCGAATCAGCGGGCGATGAACGGGGCCGTCGACCGGCGCGTCTGCATGCGACTCGACGTCGTCGTACCTGAGGACCGGGTTCGTCGGGCGGAGCTGACTCGGAGCCACGGCCGACGGCGAAAGATGCCGACTCCGGCACCTCTGCAACTGACGAATCGTCAATGGTGTCCACCGCCTCGGCGGCGACGGCATCAGCCGGGGCGGGCGGAACTGCTGCGACTGCTGCAGCGGAACCTGCCGCCGCCAGCACGGGGGCGTCTTCGACCTCGGGCATCCCGGCAAGGACCTCCTTGTACAACGCCGACGGGGTTTCCTTCTTGCGGCGTTTCGGCACACGTGCGCCCTTATAGGCGTGCTCGGCATCGCACGTCGTACAACGGGTCTGCTTGACGTCTTCCTCGATCATGGCGACAACCGCGTGGTTGGTGACGCGGCGCTCACGTGGACAGTAGTCGTCGAGAATGTCGCCCAGACGCAGCCGGCGCTGCTCCATTCACTGCTCCCGGATATTCCTGTGTGGTGTGGCTGGAAAACTAGCTCGCGTAGGTGCCTTTGAGTGTAGCAGACGCCATACGCCAGCGCAATATTGTGCCGTCAGCGGGCCCGTTCCGTCCTTGGCGGCGCGACGCTGTCGAACCAGGCCAGGGCCGCCTCCAGTGTCCGATCCCGGCCAGCCAGCAATTGACCCCGATCGAGCGCGATTGGCTCGTCGGGAACCACGCCCCGGCCTTCGAGCCTGGTGCCATCCGCGGTCACGAAGTCACCGTACGCGTGGATCAGGACGTCGCCGTTCGGCAACCGGGAAAACAGCGCGGGAAGCGCCTGACCCATGCTGCGCTGACCGAAAACGCGCACGCGGCCGAGCGACTGCATGCCGCCCGCAAAACACTCGGAAGCGCTGCCGCTCAACGCATCGACGAGGATGGCGACAGGTCCGGCGAACGGCTGCACGCGCTCCCCGGCTGCGCTCACGCGCCGTGGATTGACCACGAAGCGCAGCTCGTTGTCGCGGGTCTTCATCACGCCGAGCGCCTTCCGTTCGTCGATGAAGTGCCCCGAGATCCCCATCATCATCGCGGCGAGCCCGCCAGGATTCCCGCGCAGGTCGATCACGATGCCATCGCCGTGCCGGAACTCGTCAACGGCTTTCTGAAACAGCGGATCGACGGCAGTCATCCAGACGTTGAACGCAATGACGCCCGCCGGGCGCCCGGCCGGCGTCTCGACTCGATGCGAGCGTACCCGCACGAACATCGTCGGCAGATTCCCCACGGTCACCGGTTCGCCGGGTTCGGGCCGGCGGTCGACTGACAGCTGAACAGTCGAGCCGGCTCCGTCCTCGAACGAGAGATCGGTCGCGGGATCCCGAGGGACCTCTCAGGCGCATCTGCGCCAGCCGCCACGCTTCGACCTGCATCAAACGCGGCTCGATGCGTGTCGGGAAGCGATGCGATGAGCGGGCCGACCGCCGCGCCGTCGATCGAGCGGAGCTTCCACCCCGGTGCGCACACCTGCCGCGGCGCCGGCCCCATCCGGATCGACCTGCGTCACCAGGAGATCCCGCTCGACCAGACGCACGTCGAAGCCCGGCGTCCCGCTGGCGTCACGAGTCGCGTCCGACGCACTGTCAGCGGTTGCGGGCAGCAGTGCAAAGTGGGACTGCCCCAACCGGCCGAGCATGTCGCGGATGACCGTTCGGAGCTCGCCGACCGTTCGGGCGGCCGCGGCCTTGGGACGGAGCTCCTCGTTCACCGCGTCCCAGTTCACGCCGTTCAAGGTCTTGTCGAAGTGTGAATCACGAACGATTCGCCACGCGGCGTCGAACGTCTCGACGCCCTGGGGAACCTGCGCAACGGCAACGACGGTCAATGCGAAGCACGTCGCGACGAACGCCGCAATGCGCGCCCGGCCGGCCGAATGTGCTCACTTCAACAGAGCCTTGATTCCCGGCGGAAGGTCGAACGTGGACGCAGGGACGCTGTCGTAGTCCACAGAACTGATCGTGATGACCTGCTGAAGGCCGCCCACCTGGCTCCGCACGGTCGTCGGTTGCAGCAGATTGCCGAACTTCTTGTAGTCGGTCTCGACGGTGGTGCCGGTCACCGTCCCCATCTGCGTTTCACGGCTCGTGATGCTGCCTGCCTTGAGGCCGGTGGCCACGTCGTAGAACTCGATGTCCTCACCGCCGGTCTTGCGGACCAGCCGGACCTTGTAGCAGGAGCGCCCTTCGAAATCGAGCCGTTCAAGCGTGGTCAACGACACGTAGCGATCGTCGCCTCTCAGCTCGCCGTGGAACTCCGAATCGAAACGCTTCTCTTCGAGCTGCTTGCCTTCGAGGAGCATCGGCCCGGTCATCGGGG
Organism: uncultured Acidobacteriota bacterium; assembly: GCA_963836735.1. Classification (GTDB taxonomy): domain Bacteria; phylum Acidobacteriota; class Vicinamibacteria; order Vicinamibacterales; family 2-12-FULL-66-21; genus JACCXG01. Next base: position 51,598 of record CAWIKP010000018.1, read on the forward strand.
AAATGCTCCAGCCATGGGTGCCATCGAATCCTTCCAGCACCTCGCCGACGCCGCCGAGTGAAACCTTCAGGAGGGTCCGGTTCGGATGCGCGCCATAGATGTCGACGGCACCGGTGACACCGGCGGCTGGCATCGAGAGCGTGCCGGTCGCGTGCGTGGACTTGTGGCTCAGGACGGCCTGGCGTCCTCCAATCGCGGCCAGGTGCTTGTCGAGGATGCTCCTGGCCGACGGAAGCTGAGCCGGCCGCGCGTCGGGTGACTTCGGCACCGGCGCCTGGGCTCCCGTCTTGGGTGGCCGCGCAGGCGGCGGAAACTGGGCGGACAGGGTCGCCACGGCCGTTCCCAGGAGGCCGGCCATCAGGGCCGCTGTCGAGCCCGCGCAACCGAAGGGTCGTCGACTTCGCGATAGCCGGGACTGGCCCGTCCGGCACGGCAGAGCTCAGCCGGCTACGGTGCACAGGCATTGGGGGAACTCCTGCAAAAGGGGGAAGCATCAATAGTTTACAGTCATCCACGGGGCTGCACAAGCCGGACCTCAGCTCCCCGCGTTCAGGCGCGCCGGGTGATTTGGGTGACGACCCCGAGCATGTAGTGCAGCTCGACCGGGTCCCCCGGCTCCAGGTTCCGCGGAACGGCCTCCGGCCCGATCCGGGCCAACGTGACCTGTCCCTGCAGGTCGTCGGGGTCGCACACGTAGACGTCCAGCGAGATCTGCCCGTGGATGCTGACCGGCTGTATCTTCTTGACAACTGCAGACTTGGAGCCCTTCAACATAATCGAACCCATTTCCCCGGCCGCAGCGGCCGCGAAGCACGTCGGCCGTGCATCAGCTCAGGGCGCGTCCCCGGGTTTCGGGGATCCACGTCCAGGTAATGGCGGCGAGCAGAAACGCAATCGACGTCAGCGAGAGGGCGGCCTGGAATCCGTGCTTCTGTGCCAGCGAGCCAACCACGAAACGGCGCAAGCGCGCTCGTGATGCGGCCCATATTGTAGGTGAATCCCTGCGCCGACGCCCTCACTTCGGTCGGGTAGATCTCGGCAGTCACCGCCCCGAAGCCGCTGAAGAACCCGGTCGCGAAGAACGCCACGAACGGCCCGAGCAGGAGCAGCGCCAGCGGCATCGCGGATCGAAATGTAAGCAAGGATCAGGACCGCGGCCGTGCTCGTGTAGACGATGTAGGTCCGCTTGCGTCCGAACGCGTCGCTGATGAACCCGAACGTCACATAACCGAACCACATCCCGACCTGCATCGCAATGATGAACCACGACATCGTCGATCGGGCGCGAACCCCATGCCGCCGGCGGTCGTAGGCAGTGAGAGGTAGCCCGGCAGCCAGAGATTGAAACCCCACCAGCCGAAGAGGGTGAAGGCGTTCATGACTGTCAGCGGAATGGTGAGTCGCGCCAGGCCACCCCTGAACATGCGCGCCGATGGATCCACGCAGGGGTGGAGCGTTCCGCCAGATCGGCGGTTCTTCGACGCGGGCGCGAACCCACAGCGTGAGGAAGGCGGGCAGGATGCCGACCATGAACACGACGCGCCATCCCCATCGGGGCAGCACGATCATCGTGACGAGCGCAGCCGACGCGTACCCAATCGCCCACGCGCTCTGCATGAGGCCCAGCGCCTTCCCCCGATGTTCGGTGGCCCACGTCTCCGACACCAGCGCAGCGCCGCTCGCCCATTCGCCGCCCATGCCGATGCCGAGAAGAATCCGGAAGATCGCCAGCTGCGTGACCGTCTGCGCGAACCCGCACGCGGCGGTGAACACCGAGTAGATCAGCACGCTCGCCATCAGCGCCCGCGTCCGGCCGAAGCGATCGGCGATCACGCCAAAGAAAATACCGCCCGCCGCTGCCGCCAGGAGGGTCACCGATCCCAGAAGCCCGGCGGTCTCCTTCGACATCCCGAGGTCCGGGATGAGCGCGGACAGGACGAGCGCGTACAGCATGACGTCGAACGAATCGAGCATCCAGCCGAGACCTGCGGCGATCACCGCCTGCCGGCCCTCTGGAGTGCCTTCCCGCCACCAGGCGAAAAGGCCGGTGTGTCGAGTCTGAGGTGGATGGAGGGTCGTCATGCCCGCGCGGCCGACGAGAAGCCGGGCGCCTGTACCGTGATGCCCTCGGCCTCGAGGCCCGCGCGCAGCTGACGCGTCAATTCGTGAGAGCCGGATGTATCGCCGTGCGTGCACAGCGTATCGATCCGCATCGGGATGTCGCTGCCGTTGGTCGCGCGGACGACGCCGTCGCGCGCCATGCGAATCGCGCGGCCGATCACTTCCTCTGGGGAGTGGATGACGGACCCTGCCCTCGATCGGGGCGTCAGCGATCCGTCAGGCTCGTAGGCGCGATCGGCAAAGCCTTCACGCACTACGCGCAGACCCGCGGCCTCTGCCGCGCGCGCCAGCTCGGTGCCGGGTAGCGCGAACAGCGCCAGGCTGCGATCCACGTGCGCGGACACCCGCTGCGATTGCATCGGCCAGAGCGCGGTCCTTGACCGCCATGTTGTAGAGCGCGCCGTGCACCTTCACATGTTGCAGGCGGACCTGCTCCGCCGCCGCAATCGCGGCAAGGGCGCCTACCTGATAGACCAGCATGTTCTCGACCTCGTTCGTGCTGACCGCCATATTGCGGCGGCCGAACCCGACGAGGTCGGGCAGGCCAGGATGCGCGCCCACCGCGACGCCTCGGTCGCGGGCCATGCGGACGGTGTCGCGCATCACAACGGGATCGCCGGCGTGATAGCCGCAGGCGACGTTCGCGGAGCTGATGCTCTTCATCAGCTCGGCGTCCTGGCCGAGGGTCCAGTGCCCGAAGGATTCGCCGAGATCGGAGTTGAGGTCGATGACCATGATCCCCAGTCGCGGGACCAATGCTATCGCCGTTGCGGCCAGTCGTCAGGCGAGAGGTGCCGCCGCCCGCGCCAGGGCTCCGACTATCACGGACAGATGATTGCTGATGAGCGCCGTGAGCGCTTCCCTCTCCCGGTGGATGTAGGACCGGTCGCCGCCGAACCGCTGAATGCTGAACCGCCCGGTGGTTTCCCGCTTCCAAGCTTCGGCGTCACCGCGGACTACATGCGGATCGGCCATCGCATCGCACGCCACGATCGGACAGCTGAGCGGCTGTGCGGTCTCGTATCGATAGCGCTCCATCATCGCGAGATCCTGCCGTAGCGCGGGAAGGAAGAGTCGCAGTGCCTCGGGATCCGAGAGCAGGTCTGGTGACAACACGTGGCGCTGCCGCAGCTCCGCAACGAACCGATCGGTCGGAAGATCGGCAAGGCCCGGAGCGGTGGGGCCAACGGCAGGTCCACCGTGCCCGGACACGAACAGACCGACCAGCGGCCACTGGCGCGCCTTCAGGCGGCGCGCGGTTTCGAACGCGATCAGGGCACCCAGGCCATGCCCGAAGAGGACTGTCGGGAAACCGGAACCAGCCAGAATTTCGTCGGTTACGCGCTCGGCCACATCGTGAATCGACTCCAATTGCGGCTCATGAAGCCGATTCCCGGGTTCCGGCAACTGCACCATTCCGACATCTGCGCCGGTCAGCCGGTCACTCCAGCCGCGGAACGTGGATGAACGATCCGCCGGCGTCTGGCACCAGAATCAGACGGACGGACGCCCGGGGATTCGGTCGCGGTCGGGTGATCCACTGATTGGCCAAGGGCGTGTCGGCTCCAGCTCTTGGGTGTGACTGCCGGCCGGCCTCTCCGGTCGGACAGCACGCCTGAGCTTGAAAGTCAGCAAAGCCCCCGCCACCGGACCATCCGCATACATCCGACTCGATGCGCGGGAATTGACCAATCTCTTTCTTCGCCCGCTCGATTGTCGCTCTGGAGGCCGACTGAATACTGCCGACTGAATACTGAGGAACGGCACCAGGAGGCTGTCACACAGGAGCCGCTAGAACTCGACAAGGATTCCGGCTGAAGGAACGACGGGGACCAGAGAGTCGAACAGCCGTGTCACCTGCCGGGTCGAATTGTTGATTCGTGGCGGGCTGAAGCGGACGTTGTCCTGGTTGAGGAGGTTGATCACCTCGGCGAACAGAGTCAGCCGACGACGGGACCAGGTGAAGGTGCGGTTGGCCCTGAGGTCGAGGCGGCCGTAGACCGGGAGCCGCAGGGTATTTCGCTCCGGGCCAACGAAGTATGAGCCGTCCTCCATGGCGTAGTACCCGGGAATCGGAAAATTACTCCCCGTGCGGTACTTGACGCTCGCGCTGAGGCGGGGCGTGAAGCGGTAGAAAAGGTAGGCGTTCAGGGTGTGCCGCTGATCGAGATCGCCCCAGAAGGATTCGTGAGTGATGCGGTCCTCGTACCGATTCTCGCCATAGGCGTACGAGAGCCAACCCGAGAACCCCGATGGCGAGCTCCGCTGGACGAGCAGTTCCACGCCACGCGCGTAGCCGTCGAGCCGTGTGTCGAACGGCGCCGTTGCCGAACCACGAACCACGCGGCCCGCGACGAGGCGCGTGTCGGCCTCCGTCCGGCGGATCACGTCCTCGTCTTCCCGGTGATACAACGCAACCTGAGCGCGCACTGACGCGCTCAGGCGATGCTCGATGCTGACTTCTCCATGAATCGATCGTTCCGGCGCCAGTCCGTTGCCGGCAAATGCACCGACGACGTGCTGAAAATCCGGGAACTGCTGATAGACGCCGGCACCCGCTCGCAGCATCAGCCTGGCGGGAAGCGCCACCTCGGTCTGCAGCCAGGGGGAGCCGGTCGTCTGGTCGGTCAGGGTCCAGTGGTCGACGCGCGCGCCAGGGCTGATCACCACACGCTTTCCGGCGTCCACCCGCGCACGCAGATAGCCCCCGTACCGAACCGCATCAGCCCGGTAGTCGTTCAGGGCGATGACCGAGGCCCCTGATGGCCGCTGCTTCCGTTGAAACTCTTCGACCCGCTCGATGAGCACCCCGGACTCCAGCGTCAACCCGCCGGATACGGGTATCGCCAGATCGGAGCGTACCGCCACCTGATTGTTGGAGCCCTGCTCCCGGTTCAAGCCGGTGACAATGTGATTTCGAAACGAGTTCGTCGCGCCCAGCGCTGCGGTGGTCAGCACTCCCTTGCGGAGACTTCGACGCCACGAACCGATGAGGATCGCGGAAGCATTGTCCGCGATGAGGAGATCGGTGTCGTCCGGCTGCCGGGGCAGCTCGCGGAGACGCGACTTGCCGGTGATGAATGTCAGCGCCGCGGACTGATTCGGGCCGAGGTCGTACCGCAGCTTCGCCTGGGCGTCGGCGAAGCCGAAGCTCAAACCTTCTTCCCGCAGCTTCCGGACAATCAGGTCCAGGTAGCTCTTGCGCCCCGAGACGAGCCACGATCCTCGCCTGGCGTGACCGAGCGGCCCTTCGGCCGTCAGCGAGGCGCTGGTTCCGCTCACCGACGCCCGGAACACATTGCGCTCCCGGGCGCCTTCACGAATGAGGAAGCCCAGCTCCGCGCCCGTGCGATTGCCGGATTTCTGTGCGTACCCACCGTTGGACAACGTGACGGTCTCGAGGACGTCGCTGTTGATCATCGACACCGATCCGCTGTTCGCGCGCTCCTCGACCGCGCGGACCATGTGCATCATGAACGGCGTCGCGAATCCATCAACAGTGAAGTTCATGTGCGCGAAGTCGCTGCCGCGGACGCTGAACTCGCTCTTGAAGTCGTCGCCGGTCGCGACCCCCGGCAGCACCTGCACCGCCCGCAGGGCGTCGTCGGTGAGGACGCCGCGGAGGTTCTGAAGCTCCGCGCTGGCCAGGGTCTGCTGTGACGGAACCGGCTCGGGCCGCTCGAAGCGGTCCGCGCTGACGGTCACTGTCTCCGTGTACGCCGCTGCGCCCCCGCTCAACGGGATCGTCAGCTCGGCAGTCTCGCCGCGGGACAGGTGCAGCGCTCGCTGCGCGAGGCCATAACCGACGGCTGAAACGGACAGATGGATGTCCCCGGAGGGGACGTCAGGCAGGACGAACCCGCCATCCTGGCGGGTCTCGACGGAGAGGCCCCCTTCGACCGTGACGAGGACCCTTGGAAGCGGCACCCCTGTCCGCGCGTCGACGACGATTCCCTTTATGGTGGCGCGGTCGGCTGGCGCGATCGGCTCCTGCGCCGAGGCGCTTCCCGCGAGCGCCAACAAGACGACGATCAGTTTCGTAATCGGCTGCACGATTCCGTAGGCTCTGCGGTAGAGGAGACGCGGAACCCTGCTCGGATTTGCCAGCAAATGCGTGCGTTCCGTGCGGTACACCGGTTGCTCTATAGGGTGGTGCAGGCGGCCTGAATATTTACGGCAGGGAGCCGTGAGTTGCTGGGGAGCCGGGTCGCTCGCAAACACCGAAGGGCATCGCACAACGCGATGCCCTTTTTTTCTTGGTCTAGACCGCCGCTCCTTCAGGATACTGGAGCGCCAACCGCAGATCCTTCGCCAGCGACTCCACGGTGGTGCCGGTCCGCTTCCAGGCGCCTTCGGTTTCGAAACGCAAGTCGCCGATCCGCCTGCCCCAGGGAGCAATGACCCGTCCGATCGCGCGGAAGTCGGCGCGGTCCGCATGCTCCTGGTCGAGACGTCTGACAACGTCGGGAGCCACGCGGATGAAAGCGCGCAGCGCGGTCGCGGTGCGGATGCTGTATTTACGGCCGTTCCAGGCGGCGCTGAAAAGCTGGGCCACCTGCTTCAGGTAGTTCACGAAGAACCGCCGGGACTCCTCCCGGAAGTCATCGCCCTTGCGGCCGGCGCCGAACGCGTCGAGGGCGAACAGCTTCTTGAGCTCCTGCGCAAGAGGCGCCTGGGCGACGCGCCCCCGTCCCACCCCCAGCAGCTTGATCTCGCCATACAGCGGCGAATCCTCCCGGTCGTTGAGCGCCCGGACGATGTCGTGCGCCGCGGCGAGGGCCTCGTCCCGGTACAGCTGCCTGCCGGACAGGGAGACGAGATGCGAGGAATTGAGTCGGGTGTGCTTCGCGTTGATGGTGACGAACATCTGGACGACGTGATCTTCGGGGAGGCGGTCGAAGATCACGGCCGGCACCGTGAATGGTTCGCCGCCGAACCGTTCGATGTCGGCGTGCAGGGCGAGCAGGCGATGCTGACCGTCGATGGCGCGCAGGATCCCTTCACGCTCGGGCACCTTCAGTACGCCAATCCAGCCATCCTCGCTCGCGGGCTCGAACCGGAGCGTTTCGTCGCAGGAAATGATCACGGCTCCCGGGATGGACGGCAGATCCCGGGCCTGCCGGCACTGCTCGTAGTACTGAACGAGCTCGTCGATTTTCCGGCGGATGATTTGGCGCTGATAGGCCTTGTCATTGGCCGCAATGCGGCGCTCGAGCAGGTCCCAGTTCACTTTCGACGGCGGCGGCATGCCCTTTCGGCGTCCCCCGCGGACCGGCTGTGCCCGTTCCCCGTAACTCAGGACTTCGAAACGGACCAGCTTGTCGATGTCGCTTGCGCTGAGTGAAGCCTGGTAGAACTGCACGCCGAACTGCTGCATGCGGATCGCGGCGACGCTGATCATAGCGATTGAGTGGCTATACGCTTGCGTTGCGACTGGCCAGGAATCTCCGAGTCGGGCTGGTTGGTCGCGTGCGGCCAATCTTATATTGTGTCCGTCAAAGAAGCACAAGGGAGCCATCCGCCATGACCAGCCGCGGGCGTTTCGTCGTTGCTGCAGCCGCCGTTGCCCTGACCCTCACGCTTCGTGGCGGAGCGCTGGATGCCATTTACATGAAGCCGGATCTGGAGAACGTCCCGGTCGCCCGGCTGGTCGCCAACCTCGAGCGCGAGCTCGCCGCCGATCCGAAGAGTGCCGATATCCATTTGAGACTGGCGCGGCTGTACGCCATGGCTTACGCCGCGAACGCCGACGAGCTGCCGACAACCGTGGTCGCCGGCCGCAGCTCCCAGGGAAACCCGGAGGTCTGGTTCGGACACGAGCCCAACGTGGTTCCAGCCGACATCCCGCCCGGGACGCCTCGGACGTCTGCGTCCAAGGTCTATCTCCAGAAGTCCGTCGATCACTACAAGACGAGTCATCGAGCTCGCGCCTGCGAGCCTGGTCGGTCGAATCGGATACGGCTGGACGCTCGAACAGTCCGGAAACAACGCGGGGGCCATCGCCGAATACCGCAAGGTCGATCGAGCAGGCGTGGCCCAAAGAGCAGGACGCCAAGTTCGCACAGCTCGGGCAACGGTTCTACACCGAGGAGGCGGCGCGTTATCTGATCCCCTTGCTGGATCCGAAGCAGGATGCCGCGGAGATCTCGGAGCTCCAGAAGCGGATGCAGATGCTCTCGCGAGTTCCACGACCGATCACACCCATCGCCATACCACTATCGGATCAGGCGACGCTCAAGACGATCATCGATCTGAATGCGGCCGTGCCTTTCGACGCCGATGGCAGCGGCCGGCGGCGCGCCTGGACATGGATCACCGGGCAGGCCGGGTGGCTCGTGTACGACGCGGCTGGCCGCGGTCGGATCACGTCCGCGCTGCAGTGGTTCGGAGAGTCCACGTTCTGGGCGTTCTGGAAGAACGGCTACGAAGCGCTCGCGGCGCTGGATGACAACCGGGACGGCGAGCTGCGCGGACCGGAACTGCGCCACCTGGCTGTCTGGCGCGATGCCAATCGCAATGGCCGAAGCGAGCCGGGAGAGGTGCTGCCGCTGGCGCGGCATGGAATCGAAGCGCTGTCCTGCCGATTCCTGAAAGGCGACGGCATCTACACGGCCGCATGGTCCGACGCCGGCGTCCGGCTCGCCGGCGGGCGGACACGACCGAGCTATGACGTCATTCTGCGGACAGCCGTGAGCGTGTCGGCACCGGAGCCGCACTGAGAGGCGCGACCTCCTGGGGAGCCGGCGGCCGCAGGAAGCGGTGCGCGATCCGCTCCTTGGCTATCGAGCAGGCCAGCATCAGCACGCAAAAGATCACGTACGCGATGAACGCCTGGAACAGCGTCAGCCCGCGATGCCACGGTCTGGAGATCAGTCCGTAGACGAGCTCGACGTGAATCCAGTAGATGAAGAGCGACGTGCGACCGAGCTGCGCCAGCGGGCTCCAGTGCACGCCACCGCCCCACGACTTCACCCACACATGCGACCCGACGATCGCAAGGGTCATCAGGCCACTTCTCATGAACAGATAGGCCGGCGAGGTGGTCCAGAAATCCGACGCCGGCAAAGGCCGTCGGAAAGGACGAGGCCACAAATGCGGCGACGCTGACAACCGCGCCACCCCACGCGAGCCGGCGATGCGTCCGCGCATCGGCTTCAGACGTCTGTCCGGCATCGATGAGAACGCCTACGCACCCGCCGGCAAAGACCAGTGCGGTCCACGGGAAGAAGACGAAGTTACTCAGACCCTGGACGGGAACGATGTACGCGTAGAGCGGCTGCGGCAGCCAGCCCCGGGGCAGCGTCTGGATGATGGGGGTCAGAAACGACGTCGCGGCGGTTGCTGTCGCGAAGATGACCGCCCTGCTTCGGGTCGACGAGCCAAACCGCCACAGCAGCGCTGCGGCGGCAATCGAGGGCCCCATCACATTCAGGATGTCGACCTTCAGCAGATCCAGCCAGCGGGGGGACCATCCCAGAAAGAAGGCTTGAAGCCTGAAGAGGAACGCCAGCGCAAAGATTTCGAGTCCCCGCAGTGCGACGGCTCGCGCGGCGGCGTCCACGTTTCCCGTCCTGCGCAGCTTCGATCCAGCCGATAGCCCGACCGAAACACCCGACAGGAACAGAAACAGCGTTGTGCCCGCCCCGCCAACGATCATGGCGATGTCGAAGCCGCCGGTGTCTCGATCCGGAAACCGCGTCCAGCTGTCGATCAGGTGAGCGTCGATCATCAGCAGCACGGCAACGCCGCGCAGCCAATCGAGGTGCTCGCGGCGCCGTGGTGAACCGACGGGTCGGACGCCCATGCCGATGCGGCTTACAGGCCGTCCGACACCGAGAACGAGACGTCGAGCTCGATGTCCTGGCGCATCGAATGCCAGACGGAACAGTACTTTTCGCGGGAAAGCTGGATGGCTCGCTCGATGGGTTCGGGCGGGATATTGCCGGTGATGGTGTAACGGAGCTCGACGCGCGTGAAGCGGCGGGGCTCGGTCTGATTGGCGCTCGCCCTTGAGATCCACGCGAAGCCCGCGGAGATCCTGCCGCCCTTTTTTGAGGATGTGCACGACATCCATCGCCATGCAGCTGGCGAGAGCAAACCCGAGCGCCTGCATCGGAGATGGACCGGCCACCGAGGAGCTATCGAGCGTCAGGCTGACGTCCCCGGACCTGCCACCAAAGACCAGGTCGTGTTCCCAGATCAGCTCCACGACGGTCGGCGGCTTTCGAGGGGTCGAGTCTGCCATCCGCCGATTGTAGTGGCGCCGGTCCGCTTGTAAAGCGGCGGGGCCGGATTCGACCGCAGCCGCCTCAGGCAGCCTGCGATCGATGCTGCGGCTGGGCGTTGCCGCCGCGCGGGCCAAGGAGCGACGAGAGCGCCAGCCAGCCGACCGGGAGAACGACCAGCAGGTAGGACAGATACTGCCCGTAGACGCCGTCGGGACCGAAGGGCTCGGTCGCGTCATGCCACGCGCCGAGGGGCGCGATGATGTTCGCTTCGGTGAGCTCGTGGAATCCGTAGATGAACAGCTGAACGACGAAGACGAGCAGGAAGACGGCGGTGACCTGGAAGAACCGGGAGAGATTCACGCGGTGTCCGTAGCGCGACCACAGCCACGCGATGAATGCCGCGACCAGCGTCCCGGCGACTGCGCCGCCGATGATGTCGGGCGCGCCGACCCTGAAGAGCAGCGTATTCATCAGCAGCGCGGTTTCCATGCCTTCACGCGTGATCATCAGCAGCGTGAAGCCGAGCACCCCGAGAAACGCCCCGATCCCCAGCCGCGAGGAGGACGCCTCGAGGCGAGTCTCGATCTCCCGCTTCATGCGCTTTCCCGCCCGCCACATGTGAACGGTCAGCGACGCCACGAGGACCCCGGCGACCAGCGCCAGAACGCCTTCCCAGAGCGCCTGATTGGCAGCCTTCGCGAACAGGAAACCCGCCAGGATGCTCAGCGCGATCGATCCGGCGATGCCCCAATGGATCGCGGGAACGAGCGAGCGCCGGCCGGTCTTTTTGAGATAGGCAATGCTGATCGCGACAATAAGGAACGCTTCGAGCCCCTCACGGAGGGTGATGACAAACGCCTGCAGCATGGAAGACCGTCCAAAATGAGAATTAATCTCAAAACGATGTCACACCGAACGCCGACCAGTCAAGTCGGATATCACGGGGGTGGCCGTGGACCTGTCGGTCCACCCCCCTGAGCCCCTTTGAGGCTCTTCCTGCTTTTCGCCGTAATCAGCGCGATCGCCATGCAGCGGGTCCGTATCGTGGCCATCGGCGACTCGACGACAGCCGGGACCCCGGCTTTTGCCTCCCCCTTGGAATCTCCACCTGAGGGCCGTGGGGACGCCACGAGCCAATACGGCTACTGGCTCATGCAGTCGCATCCCGAGTGGGAGGTCCTGAACCGGGGCGTCAACGGCGAGCGCAGCGATCAGATTCGGGAACGTTTCGACCGGGACGTGATCTCCGCCCGGCCTGCCGTCGTCGTAGTGATAGCCGGCGTCAACGACGTTTATCAGGGCCGGGGGGTCGACGAGGTCACACGGCAACTCCGCTGGATGTATGACCGGGCGCAGCGGGCAGGCATTCGGGTAGTCGCTGGTACAATCCTCCCTTACGACACGGCAACGCCGGAACAGAACGCGAAGATGCGCCAGATCAATGCCTGGATCCGGCGGCAGGCAGAGGCCGATCCGGCACTTGGGATTCGCAGAGACGCGTGCCGCCGTGGGAGCGCCCGGAAAGCCGGACCTGCTGTCCGACTCTCCGGACCATCTCCACCCGTCGCCATCGGGCTACCGCGCCATGGCCGGGGCAATTCGGCCGGTAATCGAACACATCCTGCGCTGAGCGCAGGGGAACGCATTCTGCACTTCTGAGTCTTCTTATGCGCACACGCACACTGCTGACCGTCGCACTGGCTCTGGGTCTGCTCGCGCCGACGACGCTTGCACAGCGGATCAAGGTGACAACACAGACGGTGCCGATCTACACCACCGTCGTCGACAGTCAGCGGCGCCTGGTGGCCGACCTGCAGCAGGAGGATTTCGAGGTCTACGACAACCTCAAGCCGCAGACGCTGACCAACTTCATCAACGAGATCACGCCCTTCACCGCCATCGTCATGCTCGACACCAGCGGCAGCATGACCCTGAACCTGGACTTCGTGAAACAGGCGGCGGAGGAATTTCTCATCCGGCTGCTGCCGGAGGACAAGGCCAAGGTCGGCGCGTTCAACGACAAGATTCAGATCCTGCCGCGCGACGAACCTTTCAGCAACAATCGCGACCGCCTGATCCGGCTGGTGAAGGAAGGACTCGACTTCGGTTATCCGACGCGGCTATGGGATGCCGTCGACGAGAGCATCGCGCACATGGAGGCGCTCGATGGACGACGAGTCGTGGTCGTGTTCACCGACGGGGACGACAGCGCCAGCCGGAAGGGGCGCAACGATGTCCTGGATCGCGCGCGCGAGAAGGACATGATGATCTACGCGATCGGCTTGTCGAGCGAATACTTCAACGGTCAGAGCAGGGTGAGAACGCGCCCCGATCGCGGGTTGAAGGTGGTCGCGGAAGAAACCGGCGGCGGGTTTTTCGAGCTCACCAAGAAGGACGAGCTCGGTCCGACGTTCACGCGGGTTGCGCAGGAGCTGCACAGCCAGTACGTGCTCGGCTTTTCACCCGCAGTGCTCGATGGAAAGATTCACAAGCTCGAAGTCCGGGTGAAGCGGCCTGGCCTCACGGCACGCAGCCGCAAGAGCTACGTGGCAACGCCAGTCGTGCCGACGACCGGTCACTGATTGCCGCCGATCCGCACGTTACCGCTCGCCCGACTTCGATGAGTGTGAAAGTTGTTTGACGAAGTGATGACAGGGCGGTGAAGCCCTCACACCATCAGGACAGCGACGATCACGACCGCGAGCAGGATCGCGACCAGCCGCTCCGCATTGCTAGAGAAATCAAGGTCGTACATTTTGGGTTCCGCCTTTCCAGAAGTTAGACGGCGGCTGCCCGCCCAAAGTTTAGTAGTCCGCAAGATCGATTTTCAGAGCCTGAAACCGCGGGCAAACGGATCACGTTCGTCGAGATGGAACGTGTGCTCGCCGGTGAGGTAGGCGTCGCCCGCAATCTCGGGGACGATCGCGGGCAGCTCACCCACGGTCAGTTCTCCCACCACTCGTCCCTGGAACCTGCTGCCGATGATGCTCTCGTGAGTGAACGTCTGCTCGGGAGGGAGCAGGCCCATCGCCGCCAGCACGGCCATGACCGCGCACGTGCCGGTGCCGCAGGGTGACCGATCGACCTCCGCGTCCGCAAAGATCGTCACGTTCCGCAGGTCGGCTGTGTCATTGGACGCCGGCGCGGTGAAGATCGTCCCGTAAATTCCCCGCAGTGCAGGCTCGAGCGGATGCTCGACCCGCACCGTCGCCTCGACCGCGTCCTTGATGGCCATGCCCGCGGTCCGCAGATCGTGGAGCCGACGGCCGATCACTGGAATACCGGCGGCTTCGCTGTCCACAATCGCGTAGAACGCCCCACCAAACGCGACATCGGCTCGAAGGTCACGTCCGTTGATCCGCACGGGAACGCCGGCGTGGAGCACGAAGGAAGGGACGTTGCGAAAGCTGACACTCCTGACCCGGACGCGGCCACCATCCCGCTCGACGTGAGCGCGCGCGTGAATCGGGCCGGCTGGCGTGTCGAGCACGAGCACATCCGGCTGTCGTGCCTGCAGGAGGCCGCGCTCGATGATCAGTGTGGTCACCGCGATCACGCCGTGGCCGCACATCGTGCTGTAGCCCTCGTTGTGCATGAACAGGACGCCGGCATCGGAATCGTGGCGTTCGGGCGGCGTGAGCAGCGCACCATACATGTCGGCATGTCCGCGGGGCTCGAGCATGATCGCGGTGCGGAGGTCGTCGTGATTCTCACGCAGCCACTCGCGGCGCTCCAGCATCGTGGCGCCCTGCGGCTCGGGAAAGCCGCTGATAATGAGTCGAAGCGGTTCGCCTCCGGTGTGGGCGTCGAGCGTCTGAATCGTCAACACGACAATGCCTCTCCTCCTCAACGAACGTGACGTCCGGGCGGTTCTGACCATGCCGGACCTCATCGAATCGATGCGCGCCGCGCTCGCCGACTACTCGGCCGGTCGAGCGCAGCAACCGCTGCGGACGGTCCTGGAGCTTGGCCCGGAGCGATCGTTCTTCGGCATTATGCCCGCCTCACTCGGCGACTCGCGCGCCGTCGGAACCAAGCTCGTGACGGTATTCCCATCGAATCGTGAGAAGGGCCTGCCTTCTCACCTGGCCACGATCGTCCTCCTCGATCCGGACACCGGCGGGCTGCTTGCGTTGCTCGACGGCCGGTACATCACCGAGGCGCGCACCGCAGCGGTCTCGGCCGTGTCGGCTGCCCTCCTGGCGCAGCCCGCTGCGGGCACCCTCGCGATCATCGGCAGCGGCGTGCAGGCGCGCAGCCATCTCGAAGCCCTCGCATGTGTGCGACATCTGGCGGAGGTTCGCGTCTGGAGTCCGACCGAATCGCACCGCTCGGCATTCGTGAGGGACGCCTTGAGGGACGGCCTGCGCATCCGGGCAGCGGGCTCGGTGCGCGATGCCGTCGAGGGCGCCGATTCGATCGTCGTGGCCACGTCGTCCATCACGCCCGTGCTCGAGAGCGCCTGGGTCCAGGACGGGGCGCACATCTGCGCGGTCGGGGCATGTCGACCGACGCACCGCGAACTGGAGGCCGCGCTCGTCGCCAGGAGCCGCGTGTTCGTCGACTCGACGATTGGCGCCCTTGCCGAGGCTGGCGACATCGTGCTCGCGATTCAGGACAGCGCCATCGCAGCCACTCACATCGCCGGCGAGCTGGGATCGCTGGTTTCAGGTATGGCCGCGGGACGGCAGAATCCCAGCCAGGTCACGCTGTTCAAGTCGCTGGGAATGGCGGTTGAGGATGTCGCGGCCGCTCGCCTGGCCTACACCCGCGCCCGGACCCGCGGAGTCGGTACTGAGCTGGTGATGTAGGGACCCGATGGCGGAATTCCGCGCTCACGGCGGCGCTATCATAGACCCATGATCCAGCGCGGGCCTTACCCCGCGGCCATGCTGACGCTGCTCGTGATCAGCGTCGGCGCGACCGCGCACGCCGCTGGCGTCCGCGATTCGACCGCTCTCAGGCGACAGGCCTTCGAGCTCGCATACAACCTCGATCACGAGGCTGCCGTGGCGTTGCTGCGGCAGGCGACCAACGAGAATCCGTCCGACGCATCGGCGCATCGTGCGCTCGCGTCCGTGCTCTGGCTGAACATGCTGTTCAGCCGCGGCGCGGTGACCGTCGATCACTACCTCGGCTCGTTCAGTCGCACGCAGGTGGAGTTGAGCAAGCCGCCGGCGGATCTCGACGCAGAGTTCCGGCGCCATGTCGCACGGGCGATCGAGCTCGCCGAGGCTCGCGCGCAATCGACTCCTCGCGACGTCCAGGCCCACTACGACCTCGGAGCCGCCGTCGGATTGCAGGCCTCCCACATCGCCACGGTCGAAGGGAAGATGTTCGCCGGATTCCAGGCCGCGCGGCGTGCCTACGACGAACACGAGAAGGTGCTCGAACTGGACGGCTCGCGCACGGATGCCGGTCTCGTGGTCGGCACCTATCGCTACGTCGTTTCCACGTTGTCGCTGCCGTTGCGGATGATGGCCTACGTCGTCGGATTCGGAGGCGGACGCGAGCGAGGCATTGCCATACTGCAACAGACCGCCGCCTCGGGAGGTGAGGCCCGCCCCGACGCGCTGTTCGCTCTGGTTCTCATCTTCAACCGCGAAAGGCGTTACGACGAGGCGCTTCAGGCACTCCAGCAGCTTCGGCTGCTCTATCCGAGGAATCGGCTGGTCGTGCTCGAACAGGCGTCGACCGCGCTTCGTGCCGGCCGCCCCGCACAGGCCGACGCGGTCCTGTCGGAGGGACTGACGGCGCTGGCCAGAGAACAGCGGCCGAAGATGCCCGGAGAAGAGGCGCTCTGGCGCTACAAACGTGGCGCGGCGCGCGCCGCGCTGAACCGGATCGAGGAGGCCCGCGCTGATTTGAAAGCCGCGACCTCGCCCACCGCGCAGGACTGGGTGCGCGGACGCGCGAATGTCGAGCTCGCCCGGCTGGCCGTCCGCGGCGGCGACACCGGCTCCGCCCGCGACCTCGCTCTTCAGGCCCAGAGTCTGTGTGAAAAGAGCAGCGACCCTGCGTGCGTCAGCGACGCGCGAAACGTCGCGAGGAGCGCCGGTGGCCGGTAAGGTCAAAACCTGGGTCTGGGTCGTCATCGGCGTGGCCGTGATGTGCATCCTGGGCCTGGTGGCGATTGCCGCCGTGGGCTTTTACTTCGTCTCCCAGCACATGGAGACCAGGCCGGCAACAACAGCCACCGCGGCAACCGAGTTCGAGGCCGTGAGAGCCAGCTTCGCCGGACAATCACCGCTCATCGAGCTCGACCGGAACGGACGATTTCTCCGCGCTCACACCGATCGGCCGGCACCGGCACGCGCAACCGTCCCGAACGACCTGCACCTCCTCGCCTTCGACCCGTCCGACGGGCGAATCGTCCGCTTCAGCATCCCGTTCTGGCTGCTGCGTCGAAGACCGCGCAACGCGACCATCGACCTGAACGGCAATCGCATGGATCTCGAGGATCTTCGGTTGACCGTGGAAGACCTCGAGCGCTATGGGCCGGCTGTGATCGTCGATCACTCCGCGCCCGACGGTGAACGGATCCTGGTCTGGTCCAAATAGCCCGTCCTGTGCATGGCACACCCGATGTCCTCTCGGCGCGACGCGTCAGCTTGAAAGACCCGCATTTCGCGCAATTTTCCTGATATTCCGGCAGGCCTGGTTCTTGCCCTGAAGGCGGCAGAGGTACCGAACCATGTTGAGACGTTTCGTCGCGCCGCTGGCTGCCGCAGTCGTGCTCGTTCCCGCGTCAGGATTTGCTCAGACCCCGGTGTGGCAGCTGCCGTCGTCGACAGCGCTCTATAGAACTGCCGACGACGCGCAGGTGTCCTACTACGACGCCCGACGCGCTGCCTACGATCAGGGTTACCGCGAGGGTCTCAAGGAAGGCGAGAAGGACGGCCGAAAGAGCGAGCGCTTCAACTATCAGGACGAGCGCGAATTCCAGCGCGCCGATCGCGGCTACAACCGCAGCTTCGGCGACCGCGAGCGATATCGGCTGACCTTCCGCGACGGCTATGCCGCCGGCTACTCGGAAGCGTTCGGCCGGTATTCCAGGGTCGCCCGGAATGACGGCCGGTATCAGCCGTATCCGAGTCAGAGAGGTCCATACAGCCAGCAGGGCCCGTATCCTTCTCGCGGCACCTACGGCCCTGGTGTCTATCGCAACGGTGGCTCCTACAGCCCCGCGTTCGATAACGGCGCGAGGGACGGATACGAGAAGGGTCAGGAGGACGCGCGCAAGCGTCGCAGCTTCGACCCGCTGCGGCATTCGTGGTATCGCTCCGGCGATCGCCACTACGACGACCAATACGGCACCAAGCAGCAGTACAAGGACACCTATCGTCAGGGATTCCAGCAGGGCTACGAACAGGGATTCCGCGAAGGCCGATACACCTACTGAATCGGCTTACTGAAGGCGCAGGAACCTCTTCATGCGCGCCAGGAAGGTCGCCGGGGCGTCGGCAAGATCGGCGCTCCGCGCCGCCGTCCTGGCGCGCTCGAGCTCTTCGCGGCGGGTTATCGCCGCCAGTCCCACCCGTTCGAGCGCGACCGGGCTCTCTTCTCCGAGACGCCTGAAAAGCGCGGCATCCAGCTCCAGAACGACTGCTTCTCCTCGCGCCACGACTGTCGCGGTGCGCGGCTCTCCCGTCAGGAGCGACATCTCACCGAAGTAGCCACCCTGCTCGATGACCGCGACTTCCTGCCGGCCAGGCTCCAGCAGCACCGCGACGCGCCCCGAACACAGCACATACATTGAATGGCCGGGCTCACCCTGCCGGACGATCGCCTCGCCGTCACCGAAGGTGTGCGCCACGGTTGCGGCGGCGAGATCTGCGCGTTGCGCTTCGGACAGCGTTGAGAACAGATCGACGTCGGCTAGGACCTTCTCACGGTTTCCCTGCTCGGCTGCCGGATCCGGAGCAGGCCACTCGCGCGAGTACTCGACCTGAACCGGATACGGAATCTCGATGCCTCGCCGCGCAAACGTGTAATGGATCGCGACCCGAACCTGATCCTTCGCAACCTGATCGTGCTCGAAATCGTCGACCCAGAATCGCGCGCGATAGTTCATGGACGAGGCGTCGAAGCCGACGAGCAGGACATCAGGCGGCGGCGTCTGCAGCACGTGCGGCACCTGCGCCATGGCGTCCAGCATCGCGCGCTTGACGGCGAACGGCGACGAGCTGTAGCTGACGCCGACTTCGAGATCGAGCCGTGTCGGCGCCGCCGGCTCGGAGTAGTTGGTGATGGCTTCCTTCGCGACGATGTTGTTCGGCACGATGACGAAGTTTCCGGCCTTGGTTCGGAGCTTCGTCGCCCGCCACGTGATTTCCGAGACCCGCCCCTCGAAGTCCCCGACCTTGATCCAGTGGCCGACCTTGAAGGGCCGCTCGCTCTGGATCGCGAGGCCTGCGAAGGCATTCCCGAGGGTGTCCTGCAGCGCGAAGCCCACGACCACCGCCCCCACGGCCGACGTCGTCAGGAGCTGCTCCTGAAAGGCGAAGGTCGCAACAATCAGCAGCATGCCGATGACGATCGCGTCCTGGACGATCGCCGGGAATCGATCGCGCACGCGGTCGACGCCGAGCGGGTTGATCAGCGAGATGACGAGCAGATTGACCAGCGCCGCGGTCAGCGCCAGGCGCTCGAACGGCCGCGTGGGCGATGTGAGGTCAGTGTTCCCGCCTCCGAGCTCAGGCCGGACCAGGAACAGGAGATGGACGGCGATGTAGCCAGCGAGAAGGAAAATTGAAAGCTGGAGCTTCCTTTTGACCAGCCGGTTGACCGTCAGGCCCCAGACGAGAAGCGTCGCGGCGAGAGCCGCGACGCCCATGTAGAAGTGTGCGGGATAGTGCGGCATCACCTGCCAGTCGCGCAGTCGGTCAGGCGATGCCCTTCCTGAATGCCTCGATCTCGGCGGCTGTCACCGTCACGCTCAGTCTGTTGGGATTTCCCCCGCCTGCGGCGTAGCGGTCCGGACGGTTGGGGTCGAGCGCGCGGCCGCCGGCCGAGGCCGACGCCTGCGTGCCCTCTTTCTGCTTGCCGGTCGACAAGGCGCTGCCGAGTCCCCCGAACATGCCGCCGCTTTCTTCTGCTTCCTTGGCGGGCGGCTTCTGCTCGGCCTTCGGCGTCCGACGAACCTGACGAACTGGCGCCGGCGACACCCTTCGCTTCGCTGCTGGTCAGGGTGATCGCGGTCCTGGGCGTCGCGTCGTACTTGACGTGTGCCGCATAGCGCGCCTGGCCCATGGCGGTGCCCGCCAGCTTCTCCGCCTTGATCTGTTTGTTCTGCTTGTCCATGCGCGCCTGGGTATCGGGATGCGTCGAAAAGAGGCCGTTCGGCTTGCTGCCGGCCAGTCCTTTGTTTCGCTCCATCAACTTGGCGAGAAAGAAGCCGAGGGCGGCGGGGTTGTACCCCACCTTGTTGGCGAGCCGCAGGCCTTCCTGATCCGCATCGTCCTCGTCGCCGCGATCGAATCCCCGTTCGACGACGTTGTCGTACGCGGCGTTGGCCAGCTTCGAGTAGTAGGCGCTGCCCTTCGCGCCGACTTCCTCGGTCGTCATCTTGATCGCCTTGTTCTTCTGAATCGCGTTGACGGTGTGCTTCTTCGTGATGTGCGCGATCTCGTGGCCGAGCACGCCGGCAAGCTCCGCTTCGCTCTTGATCAGGCCGAGCGCCCCCTTGGTGATGTGCACGATGCCGCCCGGCGCGGCAAACGCGTTCACGCCCTCGGTGTCGAGCACGATGAATTCCCATTTCAGGCCTGGACGCGAACTGGCTTTTGCCAGCAGGTTGCCGAGAAGCGAAACGTACTTGGTCACGGCAGCGTCCTGCACCACGCCGAACTCGGTGCGGACGGTCGCGCTCACGCGCTCCCCGAGCTCCCGTTCCTCCTGCTCGGAGATGTTCACTTCGGTCGCGAGCTTGCCCGCCTTGCCGGCGAGATCGCCGAGCTTGCCGAACTGCGCGAACGCCGGCGTCGCCGCAACGACGGCGACGATGGCAATGGCCGCTGTTTTCATGAGTGCCTGTCCTCTGATGGGTCCTGGATCGGGGACGGAACGACTACTTCGAAAATGGCGACCGGACGGGTCTTGCCCTTGACCGTGACGTCCCCGAGGGCCCGGACGGTGTACTCCGTCTGCAGTCGCGTCCGGGTTGCGTCGCTAATGATAATCCGCGTGCGAAAGTCCTTGTTCAGCGACTCCAGCCTCGAACCCAGGTTCACGTTGTCGCCAATCACCGTGTAGCTCATGATCGACGTCGACCCGATGTTGCCGGCGATCATTTCCCCGGAGTTCACACCGATCCCGATATCGAAAGGGACTTTTCCTTCCGCCCGCCAGTTACGGTTGAGTTGACCGAGAACGTCGACCATCTCCACGGCCGCCGCAACCGCGTGCTCGGCGTGCGCGGGGTCGTCGACCGGTGCGCCGAAAAGGGCCATGACCATGTCGCCGACGAATTTATCGACCGTCCCGTGATGCCGGAACACCACTTCGACCATCCGGGAGAAGTACTCGTTCAGCTGCGCCACCAGCGCTTCGGCGTTGCCCTTCTCGGTAACGGTGGTGAACCCCCGGATATCGGAGAACAGCACCGTCATCTCGCGTCGCTTGCCGCCAAGCTCCGCGAGCTCGGGATGCTCGATCAGCTGGTGGTACACGTCGCGCGAGACGTACCGACCGAAGAGCGCCTTCACGACTCGCTTCTCGCGCCCTTCGACGAAGTACTGATAGGCGGTCCCGGCAAAGAGCGCGATCGCCATCGTGCCCAACGGCTGGGTCATGTCGAGCCACAGGCCGTTCTTGAACGACGACAGGGCGAACCACGTCCAGCCGCCGATGACGAGCAGCGTTCCCAGCGCCGCCGGCGTGAACGTTAGAAATGCGGCGAGGCAGCCGATCACGAGACCGGCGAGCACGACGCTCGCCACGCGGACTCGAGCCGCCGAAGGCCAGATGAAACGGTTCGATAGCAAGTTGTCCGCCATCGTCGCGTGCAGCTGAATCCCGGGCATGGTGCCCATGTCCGCGCCGAACGGCGTCGCAAAGGCGTCCATCAGGCCTGATGTCGTCAGCCCGACGAACACGATTTTGTCCTTGAAGATCGCAGGATCGACTTTCGGCGGCTCGCCCGCATCGAGGTTACCGATGGACGCGAAGAGATCCCGCACTTCGAAGGTCTTGTAGGGACGCTCGCCGTTGACCAGCGGCGGCGCCCGGTAATTGATCAAGGCCGTCAGCTGGGGAGTGGGCCGCGGTTTACCCGAGGCGTCGAACACGACCCCGGGCACCAGCGGCATCAACCGATCGCGAATTCTGATGCGGTTGCCCTCGAGCACGACTTCTTCGGGCTTGAACCCGCCGCCGAGCAGCGCCGCGGCAACGCCGAGCGACGGCATGTATCGATCCCCCTGCCGGATGAACGGCGGCATTCGCCGCGCCGGGCCATCGATGTCGAATGGGAGAAAGTTGTGCCCGAGCAGCGTGGCGGCATTCGTGAGCGGCGCCAGCGGCGGGTCGATGGTCCGCCGTTCCTCGATGGCCGGACCCAGTCGGTACGGTTGACTCTTCTGCCGCCAGTCCGAGGCCGGATTCGCGACGGTTCCCTGGCCCTCGACGCCTTCATAAACGGCGTTGGCCAGCAATACCGTCCCCGGAGCGCGCGCGACCGCGGCGGCAAGGGCGGCATCGGACTCCTGGCCCGACATCACGCGGTCGCCGATGGCGATCCCGAGCGAGCGGTCCGGTTCTCAGAAATCCGAAGTCGAAGGCGATGACTCGCGCCGGCGCGCGATTCAAGTAGTCGATCAGCGCCCCGAACACCGCGCGCGGCCAGGGCCAGCGCCCGACAAACGGCGCAAGATCGCGAATGGAAGTGTCGTTGACCTCCACGATGACGATGTCGTCCCGGATAGAGGCGGGATTTGCCGCCGAGCGGATTCGCCAGTCATAGGTCGCCAGCTCGGTTTCGTCGAGAAAGCCGGCCCAGGCCAGGGCGAGCGTGAGGACCGCGGCGGTCAGGCCGATGGCGATGCCGGCAAGGAGTCTTCGGGCCACAACAAAGAGAGTATCGACCGAACGTCGCGAGCACATCGCTGGCAACGAAGGCCCTGACGTGCGGTCGCGGTTGACGGTCTGGCTGACGGCTTGTAAACTTGGATGTTCCTGCGTCCGTGCCGGTATCGTCTAGGGGTCAGGACGGGTGGTTCTCAGCCATCAAACCGGGGTTCGATTCCCCGTACCGGTACCAACCTTCGCTCGCCTGAATTACGAGCGGGCCACGGTTGGCAAGCCACAATCCCTAGAGTAAACCAGCTGCTCTGAGCAGTCGCGTCCCAGTTTGGCGGCCGCGGCGGGTATCATCAATAGATGCGTTTTCTCCTCGGGCTGGTGCTGATCCTGCTGCTCGCCGTGGGCGGCGCGTACGTCGCTGCAGGCCGGATGGCCGGCCCTTCCATCCAGATCAACAAGCCTGAAAAGGTCGTGGGCGTCTCGACACCGCTCGAGATCGAGGTGCAGGCTCCGGGCGCCCACGTGGAAGACCTCCGCGTCGTTCTCGAGCAGAACGGCAAGCAGTTCCCGCTCTTCACGCTGGCGGATCAGAAGGGCGCAGAGGTCCGGCAGAACGGCGCCGATCGGCTGGTGGTGACTCGTGAGGTCGGGAAGCAGGCGGTGCCGGAGCTTCAGAGCGGCAATGCCGCGATCGTGGTCACGGCGGCGCGCAAGGTCCTCTACGGCATCCGGACAGTCGAGTCGACCGCCCGCCGCGACTTCAAGGTCCGCCTCGAACGGCCGCGCGTGTCGGTGGTCTCGACGCACCACTACGTGAATCACGGCGGCGCCGAGATGGTCGTCTACCGCGCGACCCCGGAAGACGTCACGTCAGGCGTGCTGGTGGGGGATGTCGAGTACCCGGGATATCCCGCGTCCGGCGCCGCCCTCGAAGGAGTCAAGATTGCTGATCCGGCCCTGCGCGTGGCGTTCTTCGCGCTGCTGCACGATCAGGACCTGAAGACGCCGATCCGGCTCTTCGCCCGTGACGAGGCCGGCAACACCGCCCGTGCGGACTTCGACTACCGGGTGTTCCCGAAGCCTTTCAAGCGCAGCCGCATCGACGTCACCGACCAGCTGCTCGATCGCGTCGTTCCGGCGATCCTCGAAGGAACGACGGAAGTGAAGCCGGAGGGCGACAACCTGGCGAAGTTCCTCGTGATCAACGGCGAGCTGCGACGGAAGAACAACGAGAAGATCGCATCGATGGCCGCGCAGACCAAGCCCGAGCTGCTCTGGCGGGGCGTCGTCTTTCATCCGTTCTCCAATACGGCCGTCGAGTCGGCGTTCGCCGACCATCGCACCTACATCTACAAGGGCAAGGAAGTCGATCAGCAGGTGCATCTCGGATTCGACCTGGCCTCGTTTGCGGGCACGCCGATCGTCTCGGCAAACCGCGGGATCGTCGTGTTCGCCGACGAACTGGGCATCTACGGTAACTGCGTGATCATCGACCACGGGATGGGGGTGCAGTCGCTCTACGGCCACCTCTCGTCGATCGACGTCAAGGCCGGGCAGACCCGTCGAGAAGGAACAACAGATCGGCCGCAGCGGCATGACCGGGAATGGCTGGCGGCGATCATCTGCACTTCACGATGCTGGTGAACGGAAAGATGGTGAACCCGGTCGAGTGGTGGGACGCGCACTGGATCCAGGATCGGATCCTGAGAAAGCTCAGGGGAGCTGGCTCGGGCAGTTAGCGCCGGCCGCACGGGGTACCAGAGAAAGATGCCAAGACTGCCCAGGAGCTGCAGAAGTCGCCGGTGTTGCGCTGCTGCTGATCAGCCTCGCGTGTTCGCGCCAGGAGGCGCCGAAACGGACTCCTCCGCCCGACGCCAAGCGGGTGGACCCCGCCACGGCTGGAACGGTTGCCGGACGCGTGACCGTGGATGGCGTGCTGCCTCCCAACCCGCCGATCAATCTCGGTGGCGATCCCGTCTGCGCGCAGGCGCACAAGGACGGCGCAACGTCCGAGACCTACATCAGTGAGAACGGCGGCCTCGGCAACGTTTTCGTCTACGTGAAGGATGGCGTGGGTCAGGTACTACTTCGACGTGCCGGGCGAGCCGGTGAGGCTCGATCAGACTGGCTGCATGTACAAGCCGCACGTGTTCGGCGTGCGGGTCGGCCAGAACGTCGAGTTCGTCAACAGCGACTCCACCGGGCACAACGTGCACGCGCTCCCGAACGCCAACCGGGAATTCAACTTCAGCCAGCCGATCAAAACGCAGAAGGACACCCGGTTCTTCACGTCGCCGGAGGTCATGGTCCGCATCAAGTGCGACATGCACAGCTGGATGGCGGCGTTCGCCGGCGTGCTCGATCATCCCTACTTCGCGGTCACCGAACCGGGCGGAAAGTTCGAGCTCCGGCAGCTGCCGCCGGGCACGTATACGATCGAGGCCTGGCATGAAAAGCTCGGCACGCAGACCCGGCAGGTGACGCTCGCCGAAAAGGGGTCCGGTGAAGTAACGTTCACGTTCAAATCGTCTGCGGCAACGCTGCCGTAGGCACGGACGGCGACCGTTCGCGAGGATACGCAGGATTCGATGAGGACGACTGCAGCAATGACGATTGGCGTCCGCGGGCGCGCCACCGACTACGTGGCGCTGGCGAAGCCGCGGCTGAATCTGCTGGTCGTGGTCTCGGCGGTGGCGGGCTACGCCATGGCGCATGGTGACACTACGAATCTGGCCGCACTCTGGTGGATGGTGGTCGGAACCGGTCTGGTCTCGGGCGGCGCCTCTGCCATCAATCAGGTCATCGAGCGCGAGACCGACGGCCTGATGCGCCGGACCCGCCTGCGCCCTCTGCCCGACGGTCGTTTGTCGACGATCGAGGGCCTGGCGTTCGCCGCGATCCTGTCAGTTCTCGGACTCCTGGTCCTTGCCGCGGGGGTCAATCTCCTCAGCGCAGCGGTCGCACTGGCGACGCTCGCCAGCTACGCGGTTGTCTACACGCCGCTCAAAAAGCGGACGTCGTTTGCCACCGTCATCGGGGCCATCCCCGGCGCGCTGCCGCCGGTCATCGGCTGGGCCGCCGCCGAGAACGCGTTGTCGCAGGGCGCCTGGGTGCTGTTCGGGATCGTGTTCCTCTGGCAGCTGCCGCATTTCCTGGCCATCGCCTGGATCTATCGCGAGGACTACGCGCGTGCGGGCCTTCCGATGCTGCCCGTGATCGAACCGGACGGCCGCAGCACCTCACGGCAAGCAGTCGTTTATACCGCCGCGCTGCTGCCCGTGGCGCTCGCCCCGACGCTCGTCGGTATGTCCGGAACGGCGTATTTCACGGGCGCGCTGATCGGCACGCTGATATTTCTCGGATTCTCGACGCGGTTCGCGATCACTCGCGCGGTGCCGGACGCGCGGCGGCTGTTCTTCACGTCGATCATCTACCTTCCGGTGCTCTGGGCACTGATGATCGTCGACCGCACGTAGAAGCTGGTGTCAGTCTCGGACCTCCCGCTCGTCAACGCGTCCCTCAACGGGCTCGCGACGGTGCTCCTGATCGTGGGGTACGTGTGCATTCGCCAGCGGCGGATCGCCGCGCATCGTGCGGCGATGATCGCGGCGTTCGCGACGTCGGTGCTGTTCCTGATCAGTTACCTGATTTACCACGCCCACGCGGGGTCGCGCCCCTTTCCGGGGCGAGGATCCGTCCGGGCGGTTTATTTCGGCATTCTGATCACTCACATCGTGCTCGCGGCGACGATCCCCCCGTTGGCCGGGGTCACCCTCTGGCGCGCGTACCGCCGCCGGTTCGATCGACACATGAAGATCGCGCGCTGGACGCTGCCGCTCTGGCTGTACGTCTCAATCACCGGAATCGTCGTCTATTTGATGCTGTACCGGTTGTACTGACGATCCCTTTGATGCTTCGACCCGGAGGCGAATCCGACAGATGAAGTCCCCAGGCCTGGTCACGGCCGCAGCAACGGTGCCGTTGTTCCTCGCAGCGTCGAGCGCACGCCTCGCCGCGGCGACCGACGCACTTCCGCAGGCTGTCCCCTCGATGATGTCGCCGACGCATCTGGCATCCGGAGGGGCGGCCATCATCACCGGCCTGCTCCTGCTGCTGTACCTTTTCCGGCGAAGCCCTTACACCCTGCAGTGGACCGGCGGCTGGGCCTGCCTGGCGATATCCTTCGGCATCGATCGCAGCGGCCATACCGAAGGCGCGTTCAATGCGTTGACGGCCGCCGGCTCGCAGTTCCTGATGGTTGCGGCCGGGCTCTGCTTTGTGACTGCCGCCAATGCCTACCGGCGCGACTCCAGGATTCCGCGCGTACGGGCGGCGGTCGTGCTCGCGCTCGCGGCATGGTTCGTCCTGGCGGCGCTGGCCTGGGGCAGCGCGGTGGTCTTCGTTTCCGGCTTTGCACTGACCGGGCTCGCCCTCGCGGTCGCGGCGATCGCGCACGCGACGATCCTTCTCAAGGTCAGGATGCTCGGCGCCGCCCTCGTCGGCGCGGCCCTGACGATTGCGGCGGCCACGAACGCCTGGATGGTGCTGTCGCCGGTGGCGCGGGGCGGGCCGGCGCTGTCGGAGGCGTTCTTCGTCGAGCTCGCGCTGTACCTCGTCACCGCGCTGGGCATGCAGCTGATGACGTTCGAGGACATGACCGACGAGCTCAAGAGCGCCAACTCACAGCTGCAGGCCGCGCAGATCGAGCTCCGGCGCATGGTGGTCACCGACTCGCTGACCGGGCTGCACAATCGCCGCTTCTTCGAAGAGATCATCGCGCACGAGATGAACCTGCACCGGCGCTACGGAACGCCGCTGTCGCTGGTGTTCCTCGACATCGACCGGTTCAAGAGCATCAACGACACGCTCGGCCACGCCGCGGGCGACAGCACCCTGCGGGAGGTCGCGGCCTTTCTGACCCGGCATGTGCGCAACGCCGACTACGTGTTCCGCTGGGGCGGCGACGAATTCCTGGCCCTGCTTTCGTGCCGCGAAGAGGAAGCCCGCCGGAAAGGCTGGGAGCTCCAGAGCGAGTTCAGCCGATCGTCGACGGTTGCAGGGTTGCCGGAGGGGGTCGGTCTCAGCTTCGGCTGCGCCGAAGTGTCAGCGCTCGCGGACTCGCCGAGCGAGGCGCTGAATCTTGCCGACGAACGGATGTATGCCGACAAGCGGGCCGTCCGGCTGCCGCTGTTGGAAACGCTGGACGACGGGGTCAGACAGGTTGCGGTGTCAGGCAGTGAATCGTGAACGGCCAGGTCGTCGCGGACTCACGGCCTGGCCGTTCACGATTCACTGCCTGACACCGTAATCCGTCTGCCCCTCAGCGGTACAGCAGATATTTCGCCCGCAGCAGGCGCCAGCGGCCTTCCGCCGCGGACCACGACGACGCGATCGCCGCGGGGTCGTCGCCGGCTCGAATCCGCGCCAGGCCTTCGCGCGAACCAAACAGCCGCTCGGCCGACTCGAGCTCGAATTTCGAACCATACAGGCGATTCAGAGCCGCGGCCAGCTCGACTCCCAGCCGCACGGGGCGCAGCGCCTGCCGGTCCGTCACCACCAGGAACACTCCCTGGCATTCCTCTTTCGCGTACTTGCTCGACAACGGCGTGAAGCGCACCGGATAGAACCTGACCCCTGGAATCGCCCGGGCATTCAGCGTCTCCGCGAGCTGGACGCCGTCGACCCAGGGAGCGCCGATTTGTTCGAACGGCGTGTCGGTGCCCCGTCCGACCGAGATGTTCGTGCCTTCGATCGCGCCAACGCCCGGATACACCGTTGCCTGGAGCAGATTGCGCATGTTCGGCGATGGATTGATCCAGGGGAGTCCCGTGTCGTCGAACCACCGGTTGCGATCCCAGTTCTTCATGGAGACTACCGTGAGGTGCGCACCAATCCTGTTCTCGCCGTTGAAGAGCCGCGCCAGCTCGCCAAGCGTCATGCCATGACGGACCGGCATCGCCGGTAGATAACCGGTAAAGCCGATCATTCCCTTGTCGAGGGCCGGGCCTTCAATCTGAAAACCGTTGATTGGATTCGGCCGGTCGAGAACGTAGACGGGCAGATTCTGCTTCGCGGCCTCTTCCATGACGTACGCCATGGAGGTCATGTAGGTGTAGAAGCGCGCGCCGATGTCCTGGAGGTCGATCACCAGGGCGTCGAGTCCCTGGAGCATCAACGCGGTCGGCCGGCGCGTCTCGCCGTAAAGGGAATTGATCACGAGACCTGTCTTCTCGTCTTTTTCCGAGGGGACGCTCGCATCGAGGATCCCGCGAATGCCGTGTTCAGGGCTGAAAAGCGCCGACAGCCGGACATCCTTCGCCGAATAGAGCAGATCGATCGCCGCAGCGCCGTCTCGGGCACGGCCGGTGTGATTCGTCAGGAGGCCGACGCGTTTGCCCCGCAGCGCGATGAAGCCGTCCGCGCGCATGACATCCAGCCCGGTCTGCACCGGCGGTGCCGGCCTGGCCGCCGGCGCTGCCCCGGCCCCGAAATCCCGGCCGGTGAAGAGCGGCGTGCTCGACGACGGCAGAGCCTGCGTCAATGCCGACGCCGCGATAGTCGCCACCCGTGCACGCAGGGGCGTCACGTCTCCCTTGCCCTCCGGATGCACCCGGTTCGACAAAAAGACGACGAACATCCTGGTCGCTGGATCGATCCAGATTGACGTGCCGGTGAACCCGGTGTGTCCGAACGACCCGATTGGCAGCAGCTCACCGCGATTCGAGGAATAGCTCGAATCCACGTCCCAGCCCAGCGCCCGAACGTTCCTGTCCTCCGAGGGCACGGGCGTCGTCATCTTCGCAACCGTCAAGGGTGCCAGGATGCGAGCGCCGCGATAGCTGCCGTAGTTCAGCACCATCCTGCAGAAGATCGCCAGATCGGCCGCGGTGCCGAACAATCCGGCATGGCCGGCGACACCACTCATCCTGCGGGCCGTCGGATCGTGAACCACGCCGCGCAGCATCTTCATGTCCGGCCCTTCGCACGGCCAGCCAAACGGCGTGCAGCTCTCCGTCGGCGCGATTCGTGGAGTCAGCGCCGCCGGCGGGTTGAACATGGTGTCTTTCATCCCCAGCCGCGTGAACACGTGCTGCTGCGCGAATTCATCCAGCCGCTGGCCGCTGACCCGCCTGACGATCTCACCCAGCAGGAAGAAGTTGATGTCGCTGTAGACGAAGCGGGTGCCCGGAGGAGATGTCGGCACTTCCTCGATCGCCAGCGCGATGGCGGCCTCGGCGCCGGTCCACGCCTCGCCGAGGTCGACGTCCGGCCTCAGGCCGGAGACGTGCGTGAGCAGGTGACGCACGGTGATGTCGGCCTTGCCGTATCGCTCGAATCCCGGAATGAAGGTCGACACACGATCGACGAGCCGGACTTTTCCCTGCTCGATCAGCATCATCACGCTGGTCGTCGTGGCCACGACTTTGGTCAGCGACGCGAGGTCGAAGATCGTATCGAGCGTCATCGGCTCACGGGCCGGCGCCAGCGCTCGATCGCCGATCGCTTTCTGGTAGACGACGCGATCGCCGACGCCGATCAGGACCACGGCACCCGGCAGACGTTTCTGCCCGATGTCGTACCGTACCAGCGGCTCGATCGCCTCCAGCCGTGTGAGATCGACGTTGGATGGTGACCGTGACGCCGGCGTCTGAACGCTCCCGAGGCGCACCGTCCACGTCAGGACGAGCGCCGTGAGCGCCACGGCGGCAAAAATTCGCTGTCTCATGTGACTCTTACTGGGAGAGGCGTGTGTCGGCGCGCATGCGTCCGTCGGTTGCCTGTCCAAAGAAATCTTCCCACTGTCTGCGGATCCGATCGAGCTTTGCAACCTGAC
Organism: uncultured Acidobacteriota bacterium; assembly: GCA_963836735.1. Taxonomy (GTDB): domain Bacteria; phylum Acidobacteriota; class Vicinamibacteria; order Vicinamibacterales; family 2-12-FULL-66-21; genus JACCXG01. Next base: position 81,802 of record CAWIKP010000018.1, read on the forward strand.
CGGAATCCACCGCCCTGCCCGCGCTGACAATGTAGATGAATGCCTGACGGTGCACGCGCGGAGATTCGGTCGACGACGGCACCCGCTGGCCGTGGATGGCGATGACGTCATCAATCAGCACGTCCCGCCTGGTGCCGTTGAACGTGACCCCGACCTGCGGCCCCGACTCCTTGTCCTTCGTCTGCGAGAGATTCGTCGGGTTCTGCACGTAGAAGAACGGCGGCACTTCGGAAGGCCCCACCAGCCCCATCGCATACTGATCGAGCCGGCTGTACCGGCGCACCGCGCCAACGGTCCGGAACGAGCCGCCGCCAAGCGCTTCGATGTCGTTGCCTTCCATGACCGACGCGTCGGAGTCCATGAAGAAGCTCCAGTGCGCGTTGTCCCGGCCGAGCAGCTCTTCCGACCGCTGCCCCAGATGGTCCCGGAAATTGAAATAAGCGAGCCACCGGTGGCCGACCTCCTGCCCGAGGACGCTCAAGGTGTTGTTCTCGCCGAGAAACTTCGTCGTCGGATCGTCCGGATACTTCGACAGGCGGTCCATCAGCGTGTAGCTGTGGAGACGTCCGGCGCTGCCGAACTCACGTGAGATGTCGAAGATGTCGACGCCGATGCCCTGGATCTCGTTGGCCACGGTCGATTCGAACGCGAAGGCGTCGCCCGACACCACCGACGTATCGCTCCAGAACACGAGCTGATCGAATGAGTCGGGATGCGAACGGTAGAACGTGTTCGAGGCCGCGACGACATCCAGATCAGCGTTCTCGGAGAATCGTTCGCCGACCGCAGTGCCGCCACCCGAGGTCGGTCCCTGCGCACTCAGATCGACCGTGCGGAAATCGAGCGTCTGTCCGGGCGACAGCCCGACGACGGCGTCGGGCAGCGTGATGCCCGAGGCGAACCGCATTTCGATGGTCCCGTCGGGAAGCAGCGTCGTCTGAGCGGTCGTGGTCTGTGTCGAGTCGAAGCCACGAACCCCGCACCACGTCACCGTGTAGTGATCCGTCGCGGCGTTGACGAACACGGTCCCGCCGGCGCTCGGGTCGAGGTCGGCAAGGAAGGGCGCGACCCGTGGCGGACCGGTCAGCAGGCGGCCGACGCTGCGGTCGGTGCTGGCCTTGTCCCCCTCGCGAAAGGTGATGTTGCCGTCGGAATTGACGAACGCCGCGCGTTCGTTGGCTGAAAAGAAAGGAAACGAGAACCCGACATCGGCGCGGCTGGAGTCGTCGTCGGTAAGCGTGATCCGGTTGCCGATGGCGGTGCGGAACGCGGCGTCGGTCTGGCGCACGTCGTAGCCGCCGGAGGAGTTGCGGGTGAACCGGAGCCCGGTGCTCTTCAGGTCGAACGCATTCGGCGGGACGATCACGTCCCCGGCGTCGCGAATCACCGCGATGTCGCCGATATCCGAAGACGTGGCCGCTTGGGCCCCCAGCGACTCGGGCCGCCGTTCGGACGCCTGCTGATGGATCCACAGCGACTCGAGAACGCGCCAGCGCGGCGAGGGATCGATGTGACCGGTCTTGGAAGACGGAGCGGATGAAACGGCGGGGGATGCCTGTTCCGCTCCGACCTCTTCGGATCGGGCCGCCGAGCACGCATCCTGATTGTTGCCGTTGCCCGACGACGGGGGGGAATTCGAATCTCCGTTTCCCCCGTCGCAGGCGACCGTGAAGATCAGCAGCAGCGCACAGAGCGCTGCTTTCACTTGACGTCCTTCATCTGCTCGAGAATCTTCTTCGCATCGGGGAGCTCGCGCGCCGATGGCGATGCGCCGGCCACGAACTTCTCGAGATCCGCTTTGGCTTCCGGCAGCTTCTTCGCCGCCAGGTTCGCGCGCCCGCGGTAGTAGTAGAGCGAGGTGTCGGTCGGGAACTGCGCCATCAGCTTGTTGAGCAGCGCCAGCGCGTCCTCGGGCTTCTGGGCGTTGATCTGACCGATGACCACGTTCATGTAGGGGAACGGGTCCTTGACCTTCGAGATGTCGATGGCGAGCAGCAGCTTCTCGCCCTCGGCCTTCTTGGCCGGGTCGTTGGACTGCATCAGCATCTCGCCATACACAACCTGCAGATCGGTGTTGGCCGGATCGGCTTCCGTCGCCTTCTTCAGCTGCTCGGCGGCACCCACGGCGTTGTTCTCGGCGACGTAGGTCTGCGCGATGGCGCCGTAGACCTGAGCGCGGAACGCCGGCTGGGCCTGCGGATACTTCGCCAGGATGTCTTCGTAGACCTTCCGCGCTTCCGGGGGCTTGCCGCCCTGCATCAGCCCGGCCGCTTTCTGGATTTCTGCGGCGATGACGGCGTCGTGGTCCACGGGCTTGCCGAGCTTCACCTCGGGCACGTCGACGGTCCCGCTCTCTCCGACCGCCATGTCGACGGCCTTCTCCTCGAGCCCCTGCTTGCCGCCGAAAAAGAACTTCCACTTGCCGGCGGCGAGGTTCTCGACCTTCCATTCCCCCTTGTTGTTGGACTTGGTCTGCTGGAACGGCTTGTCCATCCCGTCCATTACGGCCGCGACGATGACGTCGCCGAGCGGTTGTCCCTGCTCGTCGACAACCTTTCCCTGGGCCTTCGTCTTTCCACGATTCTGGGCCGCCGTCACAGCGCTGAGTGCCAGCACACAAATCAGGACGACTGCCATTCGTCTTGCGGTCATCACACACACCCCCGAGCCGCGACACCGGCTCAAATCGAGCGGTTACAGAACGTTCAAGTCTAGCAAAAGGCTCTCCGCCGGGCCCCAGGTCAGCGGATGAACCGGTCGAAGATGTCGACCAGTTCACCGAGTTGCCTCGACCGTTCCTCGTCGCCCTGCGCCGCCCCATCGGGGATGCACTTGCGAACATGGAAGGTCAGGATGGCGGCGCTCACGCGGTTCATCGCCGCCTCGGCCGCAGCCAGCTGCTGCAGGATGTCGATACAGCGCCTGGGTTCCTGCACCATGCGCCGGATGCCGCGAATCTGCCCTTCGATGCGGTTCAACCGCGTGACGAGCGCCTGCTGGTGGCTGGAGTCGAGCATGGTCCTCACTATAGCCCGTGCGTTACGGCCTCGGACGCACGCGACCAGGATCTGACGGCCGCAGCGCGGGGCACGCGTCGGGCTCCACCGTCCACATCATGTTGGCGATCCGCCACCCGCCTTCCTCCTTCACCAGCTCGAACACGTCGATCCCGCAGTGGCTGGTCTTTCCGCCCTGCCAGAACTCGTACGGCGTCCAGACCACCGCCAGCTTCCCGCGCACGTGGACGATCGGATCCCAGTAACGCTCGCGATACTCGCCCGGCTTGAGACCGTCCGGAGTGAAGACCCGTTTGGTGACGAGCGTCCCTCCGGAAGCCGACGGCCGCTCGACTGTGCTGGTGCCTCCCTCGATGCGCAGCCTGGACAGCAACGCGAAGTCGTTCGTCGAGATCGCGGTCATGAAACCGTCGACGACCGAGAGAATGGCCTCCTGTTCCGGAGCCGCTGCGGCAGCCTGCGGGAGCACGCCGGAGCTGCAGGCCAGGCTCATTAGGGCGGCGGACGACAGAATACGAATCGTGCGTGCGATCTCAGGCATGACGGGAATTCTAGATCGTGAAGCTCGGCAGGCTGTCGTGGCGGATGACCGGGCTTATCCCGCCGCGAGCCGGAACGCCGGGAGCAGGTGCTGCATCCAATGGCCATGGATCCGGTCGCGCCGCGGCCGCTCGGCATTTCGCGAAGGTTTCTCGCACTCTCACGAGCGTCGCGAATAAACGCGCGTGTGGGATCCGAGCTGAGGGGGACGACTCTATGAAGACAACAGCTGGATGGCGTCGAATCGTGCTTCTGGTCACCGGCGGGATCTGCGCGGTCGCGATAATCGCCAGCATGTCCGCAGGGCCTGCTGCCGGCGCGCGAGGGCTCGAGACTTCCCAGTCGGCGGATACCTCGGCTGCGACCGCCGCGAGTCAAGGCGGGCCACAGGAATGGGGCCATGCGCTGGCCATGCTCGAGCGCGGCCGCCGGATCTTTCGCTTCGACACGTTTGGCGATGAAGCCTTCTGGGGCGGAACCCTCCGTCTTCACGAAGCAATCGAGGGCTCTCGTTTCGGCGGAGTGGGGCCGGGCCTGACACCCGCGGCGGCGTTGCGCCTCGGGCTCAAAGTCGACGCCGAGGCGCTGTCGTCCTCGACGCTCGATGCGATCCGGCGCGGTCGGATCAACCTCAACGATCCGGCGGTGACGTTAGCTCTCCTGGACGCGAACGCCGTGGTTGGCCTCTCGGCAGAGCGAGCGCGTAACGGCGGGCTGCGATCAGTGGGGATTCAGTGTGCGCTCTGTCACTCCACGGTCAACGACAGCGTCGCGCCGGGGATAGGGCGGCGCCTCGACGGCTGGCCCAACCGTGACTTGAACGTCGGCGCCGTCGTCGCGCTCGCACCCGACCTCAGCACGGTGGCCGACCTGCTCCAGACCAATCAGCAGACCGTGCGGGCGGTGCTCGCGAGTTGGGGCCCAGGGAAGTTCGACGCGCAGCTGTTTCTCGACGGGAAGGCGTTCCGCCCTGACGGCAAGACCGCCGCAACGCTGTTGCCCGCGGCGTTCGGACTGGCCGGAGTGAACCTTCACACGTATACCGGCTGGGGAGGCGTGCCCCACTGGAATGCGTTCGTCGCCAACCTCGAGATGCATGGCCAGGGCACCTTCATCGATCCGAGGCTCAACGATCCGCTGCGATTCCCGGTCGCAGCCCGCGCTGGATTTGCCGAAGTGAGGAACGATCCCGACCTGACAACCTCGAAGCTGCCCGAGCTGCAGTTCTATCAGCTGTCGATTCCGGCGCCGAAGCCCCCGCGGGCAAGCTTCGACGCAGAGGCGGCCCGTGCAGGGAAGGGCGTCTTCAACGGCGCCGCGCGGTGCGCGACCTGTCACGTGCCGCCGATCTTCACCGAGCCGGGCTGGAACCTGCACACCGCCGCCGAGATCGGCATCGACGATTTCCAGTCGACCCGATCGCCCGACGAACGCTATCGCACGACGCCGCTGGCCGGCCTCTTCACGCGGCAGAAGGGGGGCTTCTATCACGACGGCCGCTTCGCCGACCTGCGCGCCGTGGTCGATCACTACAACCGGACCTTCAGCCTGAACCTCAGCGATCGTCAGAAGCGCGAGCTCATCGAGTACTCTGAAATCGCTGTGATCACGCAACCGCAGCCCGCGGATCTAGGGAATAGAATGGACCTTCGGACGCTGATGGCACTGGAGGTCTGATGAAGCTAACGGAACAGTTCCTCGCGGAGCTCGAGCGAGAGGCTCCCCGCACCCGGCGGACGCTCGAGAACGTCCCGACCGGACGCGACGATTGGGCGCCCCACCCCAAGTCGATGCCGCTGGCGCGGCTCGCCGGGCTGGTGGCGTCGATGCCATCCTGGATCTCGCTCATCATCGAACAGGACGAATTGAACCTGACGCCGCCACCCGGCGCCAGCCAGTATCAACAACCGGCAATGGACAAGCTCGGGGAAGTCCACGACGCCAACGTGACCAAGGGACGAGCCTCGTTGTCGAAGACGAATGATGACTTCCTGACGTCGACCAACTGGCGTCTCGTGGCCGGAGGCCACGTCGTCATGGAACAGCCTCGGCACGTCGTCCTTCGCGAGACGATGATGCATCTCGCGCATCATCGCGGCCAGTTGACCGTGTATCTTCGTCTCTGCGATCAGCCCGTGCCGTCGATCTACGGGCCAACGGCCGACGACAAGACGTTCGGCTGACCGTTATATTCCGGGGGCTTCGCCCCCCGGAGCCCCCTACACGCTTCCGCCTTCGCTGAAGCTACGGCGGACCTCGCCGAAGCGCTGAGGCGCGTAGGCGGGCGCTCGCGTGGACCCCACCGCCCGCTCCGCTCTCGTCGCTCACTCGCTTCGCTCGTTCGCATTGTCCTCACAGCTGCGGAGCTTCGAAGCTCATTGCGAGGTGGCTTGGGCCCCGGTGACGGATTTGTGATTCACCGACGGTTTCGTCATTCATCCGGCAGAATTCGCGATATCAGCGATTTTTCCCGGAGAAAACACGCGGCGTGCACTGGCCGGATTTTCGCAACCTGGAGATCCTGAAAACCGCGCGCCGCTCGGGCGAGGTCGCTGGCTGCGCCGCAACATCATCGTCCTCGAAGGCCGGAGCCGGAGGCCGCGTGCTTCCGGCTGCCGCGCAACCGCATCAGGCCAAAGCACCGAAGGAGTACCGAGTGAAATCGCTGAAGACCCTCGGCGTGGCCGGAGCCGCCACGCTCGTCATGTTCGCTGCCGCCTGCGGGGAGAAGAAGACCGCAACGTCCCCTACGCCCGCCGCACCGACGGTGCAGGCGCCCGCGCTGGAGGCACCGGCGGCGGACACGCAACTGGATACGCTGCGGCCGACGCTGAGCGTGCGCAATGCCACGTCCGATCAGATCGGAGCCCGTACCTACGAGTTCCAAGTCTCGGACAGCAACTCGTTCAGCACCGCGAATGCCTCGAACGTTCCAGGGTTCGTGTCGAGCATCACGGCGACCGGCATCGCGGAAGGCAGCGGAGTCACCACCTGGACGCCCTCGCAGGACCTTCAGCCGACGACGGTGTTCTATTGGCGCGCGCGCGCGACCCAGGGCGCGACCGTGTCTGGATGGTCGGCGACCGGAATGTTCCGCTCGAAGCTGGTCGGGTTCAACCGGGCGGGCGAGCTCTACGATCCGCTGATTCACGGTGAGACGGTGGGCGAGCTCATGGGCAGCACCACGTTCATCCCCGGAAAGGGCGTGCAGATCAACAACGGGGTCAGTCACGTGCGCTATCGGCTCGCGCAGACGATTCCGAGCGGCGAGTTCTCCATGGACGTGGAAGGGCTCCGTGCCAATGCCCCGGGGGACAAGGCCAAGGTGTTCGGGATGAGCGACGGCCAGGGGGACTTCATCACCAACGACTATCGTGTCGACATCCAGTACCGCGGCACCACCGGCGTTCCGCCCAACGCGATCCAGTGGCGCGTGATCTACGGCGATGCCGACGATCTCGATGTCCGCTACGAGCCGGACACCGCCAAGCGCTTCGCTTCCGTGTTCCTGCTCAACCCGGCGACCACCTACCACTGGAAGTTCACGTGGGGCTCGAACATCCGGCTGGTCCTGAAGGACGGCGGCATCAACGGGAACACGCTGTACGACTTCGGCATGGCGGCGCCCCGGGGCCACTACGACCCGCCGCAGCACTATGTCTACCTTGGTGCGCCTGTCGGGCGCAGCGGAAACGAGTCGGCCTCAATCGCCGGGACGATCTACCGGAACGTGTGGATTGCAAATCGCCCGCGACCGGAGTCGCTCGGCAGCGCGCTTCGATAAAGGCCCGGAGGGATCAATTCAGAGCCGGTGCGCCGGAGACATCCTGTTTCACCGGCTTTTGTCTCCGGCGGCTTGCGTTCCGGCTGCGTTGCGGAGTATGCAGAACGGCATGACGAGACGCGAACTGATCGCCGGCGCACTCGTCGCCGCTCGTCGGCCCTGGCAGTCCGTCGCTCCGCCTCCTCCGCGCCTCGTGGCCACGGTGAGCGGCCCGCTCGGCTCCCATCGCCTCGGCCTGACGCTGATGCACGAGCACGTGCTCGTGGACTTCATCGGCGCGGATCAAGTCAGCTCGAGCCGGTACGACGCGAACCGGGCATTCAGCGTCATCCTTCCCCACCTCGCCAAGGCCCGCGCCGACGGGTGCGAGACCCTGGTCGAATGCACGCCGGCTTATCTTGGCCGCGACGTGCGGTTGCTGCGACGCCTGTCCGAGGCTTGCGGCATCAATATCCTCACCAACACCGGCTACTACGGCGCCGCGAAGGACAAACACCTTCCGCGCCATGCCTTCACCGAAAGCGCCGAGCAGCTGGCCGCGCGCTGGACGCGTGAGTGCGAGCGCGGCATCGACGGAACCGACATCAAGCCGGCCTTCATGAAAATTGGTGTCGACGAGGCGCCGCTTTCGGAGGTCGACGCAAAGCTCGTGCGGGCGGCTGCCCGGACGGCACGCGCGACGGGCCTGCCGATTGCCTCGCACACGACGACCGGTGCGGCAGCCATGGCGGAGCTCGACCTGCTCGACCGCGCCGGTGTGCCCGCCAACGCGTTCATCTGGGTCCACGCTCACAATGAACGCGACACGAGCTTCCACACACGCGCAGCAAAGGCGGGGGCCTGGGTGGAGTTCGACGGGTTGTCGGACGCCAGCATCGAACGTCACGTCGAGCTGGTCAGTCGGATGAAGGCCCAGGGCCTGCTCGGACGAGTCCTGGTCTCGCACGACGCCGGCTGGTTTCACGTTGGCGAGCCGGAGGGCGGGCAGTTCCGCCCCTTCGACACACTCTTCACGAAGTTCCTACCGGCCCTGACAACTGCGGGCCTCACGAAGGAGGACGTCCGCCAACTTCTCATTGAGAACCCGAGGCGGGCCCTGACGCGCGAGCCCTGACGCCGCTGCGCCGCCCTCGAACCCGCGAACCCGCGAAAAGATTGACACGGCCACGCGATTGAATGAACATTCATTCATGGCCGTCGCCGCCCGCCGCTCCCGCCCCGCCGTCAGCCGGGTCGAGAAGATCGACAAACGCGACGCGCTGCTGCGAGCGGCCATCGAAACCTTCGCCGCGCGCGGGTTCTTCAATGCCCAGGTCGCCGATGTCGCCCGTACCGCTGGCGTCGCCGCCGGCACCGTATACCTCTACTTTCGCGGCAAGGACGACCTCCTGATCTCGATCTTCGAGAAAACGATGAAGGAGGCGATCGCTGCGGGCCGCGAGAACATCGCCAGGCACACCGATCCGCTCGCGCAGCTGCGCACCATCGCGCGCCTGCACCTCGATCGCATGAGCCGCGACCGCGATCTCGCCGTCGTGTTCCAGGTCGAGCTGCGCCAGTCGACGAAGTTCATGGAGCGCTTCTCGGCCACCCACCTCCGCGAATACCTCGGGATCATCCGCGACGTGATCGCCCGCGGGCAGAGCCTGGGCGTCTTCCGGAAGACCCTGAATCCGACCCTGGCGGCGAAGCTGCTGTTCGGGATGCTCGACGAGATGGCCACCAACTGGATCCTGAGCCGGCGCAAGTACTCGCTGATCGCCGACGCCGATGCGATCGTCGATCTGTTCGTCCGTGGAGCCGGAACGGAGCGGGCGTGAAGCACATTCGCACGGCGGCGGTCCTCGGCGCAGGAACGATGGGGGCGCAGATTGCCGCGCACCTCGCCAACGCCGGCGTGCCCACACTGCTCCTCGACGTCACCGCCGAAGTGGCGGCGCAAGGGCTGACGCGCGCACGCGGCCTCAAGCCCGATCCGTTTCACACCAGAGAGACCGCCGCGCTGATCCGTACCGGCAGCCTCGACGATCTTTCCGGCCTGCGGGGATGCGACTGGGTGATCGAGGCGGTGGTCGAGCGGCTGGACGTGAAGCGGGAGCTGGTCGAACGCGTTGAACGGGCGACCGGAGACGCGACGATCGTGTCGTCGAACACCTCGGGCATTCCGCTGGCGAGCATCGCGGAGGAGCGAACCGCCACGTTCCGCCGGCGCTGGCTGGGCACCCATTTCTTCAACCCGCCACGCTATCTCGCGCTGCTCGAGGTCATTCCGACGACCGATACCGATCCCGCGGTCGTCCGCACCATCGTCGAGTTCGCCGACAGACGGCTGGGCAAGGGGGTCGTGCTCGCGAAAGATTCCCCGGGCTTCATTGCCAACCGCATCGGCATCTTCGGCCTGATGCAGGTGTTCAGGGCGATGAGCGCGGCCGGGTTCGGAGTCGAAGATGTCGATGCGCTCACCGGCCCGGCGATCGGCCGGCCGAAAAGCGCGACATTCCGGACCATGGATCTCGCCGGGCTGGACATCCTCGGCGCGGTGGCACGCGATCTCGGGCAGCGGCTGGATCCGGCGGAACAGCCTGCCTTTGCGATTCCACCCGTAGTCGACGAGCTGGTCCGGCGTGGGTGGACCGGCTCCAAGGCCGGCCGGGGGTTCTATCAGAAGCAGCCGTCGGGCGAGATCGAAGCGCTCGACTTCGCGCTGATGGAATACCGGCCCTCGTCGCGGCCGCGTTTTCCAGCAATCGACGCCGCCCGGACGATCGAAGATCCGGCCGAGCGGATCCGGACGTTGTTCAAGGACCAGGGCAAGGTCGGCGGTTTTCTCCGGAGCACGCTGGCCCCGACGATTCTCTACGCTGCGACGATCGCGGATCGGGTCGCCGAATCACCTGACGACATCGATCGCGCCATGCGTTGGGGCTTCGGCTGGGAGGCCGGGCCGTTCGAGACCTTGCGGGCCATCGGGGTCGACGCGGTCATGGAGGCCCTCGGGCCCGACGCCACCCCTGAAGCCCGAACCCTCCTTGCCACGGCGGCAGGCACTGGTGCAACGCCCGTCCCATCCAGGTCGACGCTCCTGAGTACCGCACGGACCGCCGGGCGGGTTGTCCGAAAAAATCCTGGCGCCAGCCTGGTCGATCTGGGCGACGGCGTGCTCTGCCTCGAGTTCCATTCGAAGATGAACGCGATCGGCGGCGACACGATCGAGATGCTGCGGCTCGCGGTGAAGGAGGCGAGCGCGAACTTCGCGGCGCTCGTGGTCGGCAACGACGCGCTGCACTTCTCCGCCGGCGCCAACCTGATGCTGCTTCTCCTGGAGGCGCAGGAAGGGAACTGGGACGAAGTCGACCTGATGGTTCGCGCCTTCCAGGGCGCGACAGCGGCGCTGCGCTATGCGGATGTCCCCGTGGTCGTCGCTCCTGCGGGCCTGACGCTTGGCGGCGGATGCGAAATCACACTGCACGCCGATCGGGTGCAGGCGGCTGCCGAGGCCTACATCGGCCTGGTCGAAGCCGGCGTCGGGCTGATTCCCGCGGGCGGCGGCACCAAGGAGATGCTGGCGCGCGCGATGGATGCCCTGCCGGCGGGCGCCGAGCCGCTGCCGTTCGTCCAGCGCGTCTTCGAAACGATCGGGTTCGCAACGGTCTCGACCAGCGGTCCGGATGCGAGACGCCTGGGCTTCCTGCGCGCCGGCGACGCCATCTCGATGAACCGCGATCGTCTGCTCACCGACGCCAGGGCCGTCGCGCTCGCGCGCGTGCCGGTCTACGTTCCGCCGCAACCCCGGAAAATCCCGGTGGGCGGACCGTCCGTGTTTGCCGCGCTCAAGCTCGGCGTGCACCTGGCCTGGCGCGCAGGCCGGATCAGCGATCACGATGCGGTGATTGGGCGGAAGCTGGCGTGGATTCTTTCGGGCGGCAACACCCCGGCAGCAACCACGCTGACCGAGCAACAACTGCTGGATCTCGAGCGCGAAGCCTTCCTGAGCCTGTGCGGTGAGCGCAAGACGCAGGAGCGCATCGCGCACACGCTGAAGACCGGCAAGCCACTGCGGAACTGAAATGTTGGCCAGGCCAAGAGTCTTCGATCGGGGCAGCGGACCGCCGGTGGTCGTCGTGCCGGGTCTTCAGGGCAGGTGGGAGTGGGCCCTGCCCGCGCTGCGGCGCCTCGCATCGACGTGTCGCGCGATCTCCTACTCGCTCAGCGGCGACTTCGGCTCGGGACGCCGGGGGCATCCGGAGCTCGGGTTCGACAACTACGTGCGCCAGCTCGACGAGGTGTTCGAGGCCACCGGAGTGACGCGGGCCGTCCTTTGCGGTGTTTCGTTCGGTGGATGTGTCGCGCTCCACTACGCAGCGCGTCGTCCCGAGCGGGTGTCGGCGTTGATTCTTGCGTCGGCACCGGGACCGGGGTGGCAGCCGAGTGCTCAGCAGGCGGCCTGGCTTGCGCGACCATGGTGGTCGGTGCCGGCCTTCGTGCTCAGCTCTCCGTTGCGGGTGTGGCCCGAGGTGAGTGCGGCATTGCCGGCGATGCGCAAACGCCTCGGGTTTCTTGCCCGACAAGGCTTCCGCTGCCTGGCAGCGCCAATGATTCCGTCGTTGATGGCGGCGCGAATCCGGCAAGCCGCTGACGTCGACTTCGAAGCCGACTGCCGGTGTCTCGCGATCCCGACCCTGGTTCTGACCGGCGAGGAGAACCTCGACCGCGTCGTACCGGTCCGATCCACCCGCGCGTACGCGGCGCTGATTGAGCGGGCCGAGCACCGCACCATGCCGCGCACGGGCCATATGGGCCTGCTGACACAACCATCCGCCTTTGCCGACGTCGTGAGTGGATTCGCCCATGCCCACCATCACTGACTTGATCGGACCTGCGGGTCATCTCGAGGCCGTCCTGGATCAGCCGGCGCTTCGCACCGCGACCGGGGCGCCGCGGTCGGCGGTCGTGTTCGCGCATCCGCACCCGCAGTACGGCGGGACGATGCACACGAAGGCCGTCTACCAGGGAACGAAAGGGCTGGCAAAGATCGGATGTGCGGTGCTGCGGTTCAATTTCCGCGGCGTCGGCAAGAGCGAGGGAGAGTTCGACCAGGGCGATGGCGAGATGGCCGACTTCCGGGCGGCGCTGGACTACCTGGCTGCGCGCTACCCGGGCACGCCACTCTGGGCCGCGGGTTTCTCGTTCGGCGCCTGGGTGGCCCTGGAAACGGGCGCCGTCGACCCCCGCGTCGAGGTGCTGATTGGCATCGCGCCGCCGGTGGCGACGTCCGTCTCAGGCATGAACTACACCTTCCCCAATACTCTGGCGAGCACCAAGCCGAAGTTCTTCGTGCAGGGCGAAGCCGACGACGTCTGTCCGATCGAAGGGATGTGGGCATTTTATGGAAAGCTCGAGGAGCCGAAAGAGCTGGTCGTGATCGACGCCGCGGATCACCTGTTCGAGGGCCGGACGCAGGAAGTCGGCGAAGCGCTCGAAGAGCTGCTTGATGATTTCGAAGGCGAGCGTAAGCAATGAAGCAAGCCGTCATCGTTTCCGCGGCGCGCACGGCGGTGGGCAAGGCGCCCAATGGCGCGCTTCGCAACACGCGCCCAGACGACATGGCGGCCGCCGTGATCGGGGCCGTGCTCGACCGCGCGCCGGGCTTCGACCGGGCGGCGGTCGAGGACGTGATCGTCGGCTGTGCGATGCCGGAGGCGGAGCAGGGCTTGAACGTGGCCCGCATCGCCGCGCTTCGCGCGGGCCTCCCGGTGTCGGCATCAGCGGTCACGATCAACCGGTTCTGTTCGTCGGGCCTGCAGTCGATTGCCTTCGCCGCGGAGCGGATCATGGCGGGCTTTGCCGAGGCGATCGTGGCGGGTGGAACCGAGTCGATGAGCCTGGTGCCGATGGGCGGGCACAAGCCGTCGCCGAACCCCACACTGGTGGAAAGCTACCCGGATGTCTACCTGACCACCGGGCTGGTCGCCGAGAACCACGCGCGCGACCACGCCATCTCGCGCCAGGAGCAGGACGCCTTCGCGCTGCGAAGCCACCAGCGCGCGGTCGCGGCGATCGAGGCCGGCCGGTTCGAGGACGAGATCATCAGAACGTCGTCGGTTCCGCTGACTACTGACGAAGGGCCGCGACGCGATACGTCACTCGATGCGCTGGGCAAGCTGCGGGCCGCCTTTCACGTCGAGGGCACCGTGACCGCCGGCAACTCGTCGCAGATGAGCGATGGCGCCGCGGCCGTGCTCGTCATGGAAGAAGCCACGGCGCGGGCCGCCGGACTCACGCCGCTCGCACGCGTGGTGGCCTACGCGACGGCGGGCGTCGAGCCGGAGCGCTTCGGCATCGGACCGGTCCCCGCGATCCAGAAAGTGCTGAAGATTGCCGGCTTGACGCTCGAGCAGATCGATCTCATCGAGCTCAACGAGGCGTTTGCGGCACAGGTGATTGCCTGCCTCCGGGAGCTGCCGATCGCCGCCGATCGTCTCAATGTCAACGGCGGCGCGATCGCGCTGGGCCATCCTCTCGGGTGCACCGGCGCGAAGCTCACCACGACGCTCCTCTACGAGATGCGCCGCCGGAACGCCCGCTACGGGCTGGTATCGATGTGCGTCGGCGGTGGCATGGGGGCCGCCGGCGTTTTTGAACGTCTCTGACAGGACCACTCTGATCATGACCACCACTACTACGCCCCCCGCAGTTCACGGCGGCAGCTGGTTGACCGAGGACGCCGACACCACCGGCGTGCTGACGCCGGAAAGCCTCAGCGACGAGCATCGGATGATCAGCCAGACCGCCGTGGAATTCGTCGACAACGAGGTGCTCCCCGTCCTCGACAAGCTCGAAGCCAAGGACTGGGCACTGGCCCGGGCGCTGGTCAAACGCTGCGGGGAGCTCGGCCTGCTCGGCACCGACGTGCCTGAGGCGTTCGGCGGCGTCGAGCTGGACAAGGCCTCGTCGCTCCTGGTCGGCGAGGCGGCCGGGCGGTGCGCATCGTTCGCGACGACGTTCGGCGCGCAGACCGGCCTGGCGATTACCCCGATTCTCTGCTTCGGTTCAGACGAGCAGAAGCGCAAGTACCTCCCCGGCCTCGTCGGCGGCGACATCATCGGGGCGTACGCGCTTTCGGAGTCTGGGTCCGGATCCGACGCCCTCAGCGCCAAGGCGCGCGCCGTCCGTCAGGAGGACGGCAGCTTCGTGCTCAACGGCGAAAAGATGTGGATCACGAACGGCGGCTTCGCCGACCTGTTCGTCGTCTTCGCGAAGGTGATCGACCCGGCGGATCCCGCGACCGGCCAGTTCACGGCATTCCTGGTGGAGCGCGGCTTCGCCGGGGTCAGCTGTGGCAAAGAGGAACACAAGATGGGCCTGCACGGCTCGTCGACGACGCCGCTGATTCTCCAGGATGCGCGGGTGCCCGCCGGCAACGTCCTCGGTGAAATCGGCAAAGGGCACAAGGTCGCCTTCAACGTGCTCAACTACGGCCGGTTCAAGCTCGGGGCAATGTGCAGCGGCGGGGCCCGTCGGGTCATCGGCCAGGCCACGGCGTATGCCGCCGAGCGAAAACAGTTCGGCCAGCCCATCGCCAGTTTTGGCGCCGTGAAGCACAAGCTCGCGGAAATGGTGATTCGCGAGTACGCGGTCGAGGCCATGCTCTACCGCACCGCCGGCCTGATCGACGCCGCGGTGGGCGGCTCGCACGACAGCCAGGCCGTGCTGGCAGCGCTCGAAGAGTTCGCGATCGAAGCCTCGATCCTCAAGGTGGCCAGCAGCGAGATGATCGACTTCGTGGTGGACGAGAACGTCCAGATCCACGGCGGCAATGGGTTCGTCCACGACTATCCCGCCGAAATGCAGTATCGCGACGCCCGCGTCAACCGCATCTTCGAGGGCACGAACGAGATCAACCGGCTCCTGATCCCGGGAATGCTCGCCAAGCGGGCCATGAAAGGCACGCTGCCAATCATCGCGGCGGCGCGCGCGCTCCAGGACGAGCTGCTCTCTCCTCCGCTCGACGCGCCCGGCGATGGTCCGCTCGACGGCGCTCGCAAAGCGGTCACCGGCATGAAGAAGGCCGCGTTGATGGTGCTCGGGACCGCGATGCAGACCTACGGCAACGGACTCGCCGATCAGCAGGAAGTGCTGACGCGGTGTGCCGACGTGATCATGGACGTTTACGCGTCTGAAAGCGTGCTGCTGCGGGCTGCGGCAGACGGCGGTGCGCTGCACCGCGCCGTCGCTCAGGTGTTCGTGAACGACGCGGCAGGGCGGGTCGAGATCGCCGCGCGCGACGCGCTCGCGGCCATGGCCGAGGGCGACATGCTGCGCGTGCTGACGGCCGCGCTCAAGCGGCTGATGAAGGTCGCGCCGGTCAACACCATCGTTCTGCGGCGCACCATCGAGGCGGCGCTGGCCGAGCGGCGAGGGTATCCTTTCTAGGTGCGCTTACCCGTTCTCGTGGGCCTGATCGCGATCGCCGCAGCGGCCTGCAGTGCGCCCCCGGTCAGCTACCCCGACGAGATTGCGGCATGGAGGTCCGACAAGGACGCCTATATGCGTTCGTCGGATTCCCCGCTGCCCGCCGCCGAGCGCGCGGGATTCCCGGCGCTGCCGTATTACCCGATCGATGAGCAGTACCGGGTGCCGGCGGCGTTGAAGGTGGCCCGCGGTGACGACCTGATCGAGATGTCGACATCGACCGGCAAGCCCCGGCGCATGCGGCGAATCGGGTCTCTGGCGTTCACACTCAAGGGACAGCCGCAGGCGCTCACCGCGTTCGCGGAGGCGGATGATTCGTCGTTGAGGCGGCTGTTCGTGCCGTTCGGGGACCTCACCAATGGCCTCGAGACCTATCAGGGCGGGCGCTATCTCGATCTCGATCTGAAAGGGAGCGGGGTGTACGAGCTGGATTTCAACCGCGCCTATCATCCATTCTGCATCTTCAATCCGACCTACGAGTGCCCGATCCCGCCACGCGAGAACCGCCTGCCGGTTCCGATCAAAGCCGGCGAGCGGATGCGCTGATGGCGGAGATCGGCGCCATCGTCTTCGATTTCGACGGGGTTCTCGCCAACTCCGAGCCGCTTCACCTGCGGTCGTATCAGGCGGTGCTCGGCGAGCTCGGCGTCACGCTCGGACGCGACGAGTACCTACCAGGAGTATCTGGGCTTCGATGACGCCACCGCGTTCAAGACGTTGAGCGAGCGGCGCGGTCTCGGCTGGGACGGGCAGGAGATCACGGAGATCGTCGCCCGCAAGGCGGTGGTCTTCGACGAGATCGTGGCTTCGACCGATGTGCTCTATCCGGAAGCGGTGCTCTGCGTAGAGCGGCTCGCGGCCACACTGCCGCTCGGAATCGCGTCGGGCGCGCAGCGTCACGAAATCGAGGCCATCCTGCGCCGGTCCGGCCTCGACAAGCACTTCCGCTTCATCGTCGCCGCCGGGGAGACTGCCAGGGGGAAACCGGCGCCCGATCCGTATCGGCGCGCCGCCCGGCTGCACGCGCGTCCTCCCGAACAGTGCGTGGCAATCGAGGACTCGCGCTGGGGCATCGAGTCGGCCAAGGACGCCGGCCTCCACTGTGTCGGCATCACGACGAGCTACGGTGCCCGGGACCTTCCAGGCGCCGACGCGATCATCGGATCCCTGGACGAATTCACCGTGGATTTGCTGCTCAGGCTGTGAGCGCGCCGCGCGAAGCCGGATACAATCCCCCGCAGTGAGATACGCGCTACACCTTCAGTCGCGGAGCATCCAGGTCGCCGCCGACCTCGAAAAGGCGGTCAACGCCCCGGGCGAGGAGCTGGCACCGGCGGCGCTCGCGATCGCCCGGATCGAGTACCCGTCGCTCGACTCGCACGGCTACCTCGATGCGCTGGAGCGGATGGGCGACGAAGCGGCCGGCCGCGTGGCGCGGGCTGGCGTTCGCGGTCAGGACGCCATCCGCGTGCTCAACGAGTATCTCTACGACGAGCAGCGGTTCACCGGCAACCGCGAGCAATACGACGATCCCCGGAACAGCTTCCTGAACGTCGTGCTCGATCGCCGCACCGGCATCCCGATCACTCTCGCCGTGGTCTATCTCGAGGTCGCCCGCAGGGCCGGCGTGCAGGTGACCGGCATCAACTTTCCGGGGCATTTTCTGCTCAGGGCCGCGGACGAACACGCGCGGCTGCACTACAGCGGCGATTTCGTGATCGTCGATCCCTTCCACGGGGGCGCGCTGCTTTCGGAGCTCGACTGCCGGGAAATGCTGAGGCAGCACGTCGGCGACGAGGCGGCGTTCGACACCGGCCTCCTGCAGCCGGCCACCCGCCGCGAGATCGTGGTGCGGATGCTGGTGAACCTCAAGCGGCTCTACGTCAGGATGCGATCGTTTCCACAAGCGCGATTCGTCGCCGATCTCCTCCTGACGGTCGACCCCACGGCCGTCTCGGAGCTGCGTGATCGCGGTCTCCTCGCCTATCACCTCCAGGATTTCGGCGCCGCCCTGCGCGATCTCGAGAGCTACCTTCAGCTGCTGCCGCGGCAACTCGAAGAGCCGGAGCCGTCGTCGATGACCGGCGACGGCGCCGACGAGCCTGACGAGGAAGACGAGGAAGACGAGGCCGACGAAAGCACGCAGGTCTGGGAGCACATCAAGAACCTCCGCAAGCGGGTCGCCGGCTTCAACTGAGCCCCACTTTCATCCGCTTTCGAAATACCCGTTTTCGAAATACGCGTTTCCCGCCGCTGTTGAGCCGGCGCGGTGCCTGACAAGAATCGGCGCTGCGCGGACCGGAAGACCGCCAGAAGGGAGACTATTGCCGCCGCCACAGATGAGGTTAGTTGCGGTAGGCGCGCGACTACGAAGACTTCATCAGAGCCAACCCTGGCCTTTGCCCAACCTTCTCTTGCAGTTAAAAAATACCGGTATATCGTCTCTGCCTCATGGCGACCATTCTCCCCAGCGTTCGAACCCTGTTCTTCGCTACGGCCCTGCTCTGCTCGGCGTCAACCGCGTTCGCGCAAACCGGCGCGATCGCCTCGACTGACCCGGCCGCTCCGGCGATTCGCGTCGGCCTCGCCGCGGCTGCGGCGCAGATGCCAAGCGCGCCCATACAGCCTCGGTCCGGCGTTCCGCAATCGCCGCGCGGGCTGATGCCGGCGCTCTACGCCGGCGATATCGCTCTCCAGGTGATGGATACCCACTCGACGTTCCGCGCGCTCGACGCGGGACTGGTGGAAGGCAACCCGTTGATGCGGTGGACCACCGCGCACCCGGTGGCGTTCGTGTCGATGAAGGCAGCGGCGACGGCGAGCACGATCCTGGTCGCCGAGAAGATCCGCAAGAAGCACCCGCGCCGCGCGGCACTGTTCATGGCCGGGGTCAACACCGCGTACGCGCTGATCGTGCTCCACAACTATCGCGCACCGGCCTACTCGTACCGCGTCGCCGACGTCCGGTTGACACCGCGGCGGCGGGCCGGGCGTTATTTCCGCCCGATCATCCGGGAGAGCTTGTCGAGCAGCCGGGGGCCGTCGTTGCCCCGGCCGCTGAGCGTATGTTCCAGGATGTCCAGGGCCTGGCCGATCGAGCGGGCCACACCGATTCGCAGGCGTTTCGCGCTGGTCTCGGTGACCGCGTCGGGCTCGGGCACGATCAGGATGGGGCGCGCGCGCGAGTCGGAAACGATGTCGAGACAGTTCTGCGGGCTGTCGTCGACGTGGTAGTCGAGACGCAGCGCCCCGGCCGCGGCACCCCGCGACCCGCCGATCACCAGCACGCTCGGCAGATCGAAGCCCTGCTGCCGCAGCCAGTACCTGGGTCTGGCGCTGGACGGTCTGCCCGAGGGTGGCCGGGCGCTGGGTGATGAAGAACACCTCGAGCCCGTGGCGGAGCATCATGTCGTAAATGCGCCGCACGGCGCCGGCGTCGTGTGGCTTCAACGTCGTCCAGAAGTCCGTCGTGTCGTGAATCTCCTTCCACACGGCATCGCGGCGGCGCCGGGTTTCGCGCGGCGACGATCCCGGTGCGGCAGCCTTGGCCGCGGCATCCTCCTCCTGGCGGGCTTCGACCTCCGGCGACTCCGTGGGAAGGACGGACCCTGCACCGAACAGCCGCTTCTCGATGTCCCGGAACGCGGTCGAGAAGTCCGCCAGCACCCCGTCCATGTCGAACCCGATTCTGACGACTGACATCGGCTTACTGTGCTCCTACGAGACAATCGGCAATCCGCTCCGCGGCGAGCCCGTCCCACAGCGGAGGCACACTCCCGCGCTTGCCGCGGCCGCTCAGAATGTTCGAGACGTGCAGCCGAAGCGAGCCGAGCTCGGATCCGATGACCGTGTTGGTGCCGAGGTGCGCGGTGATTGGCCTGTCGGTATTCTCGCGTACCGTCAGGCAGGGCACACCGAGATAGGTCGTTTCTTCCTGGATGCCGCCCGAATCGGTGATGACCACCGTCGCGTGCCGCAGCAGGCCGATGAACTGCAGATAAGTGAGCGGCTGCGTCAGGAGCAGTCCGGAGAACTGCAGCTGGTGGTCCTTCATCCGCGCCCGCGTGCGCGGATGCACCGGGAACACCACTGGTATGTCCGTGACGATCTCGGTCAGCGCCTCCAGGATGCGGTCGAGCGCGCGCTCGTCGTCCACGTTGTCAGGCGTGTGCAAGGTCACCAGCACATATGGCTTCGGACCGCTGCCGTTCATGAGCCCGAACATCTCCAGCAGGGGCCGGGGCTTGATCAAAGGCATCAACTGCACGAGGGTATCGACCATCACGTTCCCGACCCGCTTGATCGATGAGGCCTCCACGCCTTCGGTGAGGAGGTTCTCGTCCGCGTCCTCGGACGGGGTGAAGTGCCAGCTGGCGAGGCAATCGGTGACCACGCGATTGATCTCGTCCGGCATCCCGCGGTCGCCGGACCTCAGCCCGGCCTCGACGTGTCCCACCGGGACGCCACCCTTTGACGCTGCAAGCGAGGCGGCCAGCGTCGAATTCGAATCGCCGTACACCAGCACGAGATCGGGACGCCACTGCAGCAGGCATCGCTCCATGCCCATCAGGATCTGCGCCGTCTGCTGCGCATGGGTGCCGGACCCGACCCCAAGATTCTCATCCGGCGCCGCGAGGCGCAGCTCTCGGAAAATCGCGTCCGACATGCTCGCGTCGTCGTGCGGGCCGGTGTGGACGAGCGTCTGGCGGACGGAACGCCGGCCGAGCGCGGCCATCACCGGCGCGACTTTCATGAAATTGGGGACGGCGCCGACGACGTGGAGAATGTGCATGACGATTGACGTACTCGAAGTTATGTCGGCCGTTCCGATCAGCGTGAGCCCGCGAAGGCATTCGACGCCACCACCCTCAACCGCGGCCGCTCAACCGACCGCGCTCCAGGACGCTCGTCCGGGAAGGTTTCGCGCGGCGGATGGATGGCCAGCGCGCAAACGACCGCAAAGAGAACGGCATTCCCGGGCATCTGGAGGCTGAACTCCACCGATTCCTGCAGGCCGATGGCCACGATGGCGGTCACCGCGGCACGCCGCAGCCACCATGACGAGCCTGGCCCGTCGTGCCTCATCCTGCGAAGAATCTCCCAGCCGAACGCGGCGACACAGATCGCGCAGGGGATCGCAACCAGCGCTCCACCCTCCGCGAGCACCTGCAGGTAGTCGTTGTGCGCCTCGCCGTAGAAGCTCGAAAGGTCGTGCCGCTGGTAGAAACGGGCGACAGTCGCATAGGTATTCAACCCGGTTCCGGTCAGAGGAAACGCGGCGACGACCCCGAGCGCATCGAGCCAGGCGCCACGCCGGTCGTTGAACTCGCTCCAGTTCGTGTTGGCGAACCGGGTCGCGAGCACGTCGACGCCGACCCACGCGATCGCGGCGCCGAGCAGAACCACGAGATACACGGCTCCGACCGCCTGCCGCGACCTGCCCTTGAGACCGCGGGTGATGACCACCCCCATCAGCACGATCGAGAGGGTCAGCGCCGAGATGCCGGACCTCGACATCGTCAGGACCAGGGACAGGCTCATGATCACGGCGCCGGTCGCGAGCAGAATCAGCCGGTTCGCTTCCGACGTCGCGAGCCACAGGACTCTGTGACGCCATCCGGGCCTGACGTCGCGCATCGCCCGTTCGAGGCCTGCGCACAGCAATCCCAGCGACAGCGGCAACGCCATCAACATCCATCCGGCGAAATGGTTCTTGTTGACGAATGGGCCGAACGGGCTGCCGATCGCTTCCGGCGTCCAGAAACCCAGCAGCCGGCCGTTGTAAAGCGGCTTCTGCACGATGCCGATCAGCGCGAGAGTGACGCCGACAACCGTGAGAACCTCGACCAGCGTCCGGGGGGGACGAAACGCCATCGTCCGCGCCAGGCCAATCATCAGGACGACGAGCGCCGCGAACAGGAGGAGTGAGACGAGGGTTGCCGGCCACTCGATCGACAGGGAGTGAAAACGCGTCAGGCCGGCGCCGTAGGCGAAATCGGTCTTCTCGAGAATGCCGGCCGCGTTCGGGCTCATGACCTGGAGCCACGGGAGCGGCAGCGGTATCAGCTGAATCGCGACCGCCACGACCGGCAAGGCAACCACCGCCAGCAGCTTTGGGTTGATGAGAGCTACGCCCGCCCGGGTCGCGAAGCCGAGCGCGCCCGCTACGAACATCATCATTGCAAGCGGCCAGTATGCCCAGGGGTACGCTCCGCCAAACGCGAGGGCGCCCCAGCCGACAGCGGCCAGCGCAAGCGCCTGCGCGCGCCCGGCGATTGCGGATCGTGTCCGTGCGTTCTGCTGCGCCGCGGTGACGACTGCTGTCATTGGAGGTCGCGCGGTGAGAATGCACGCCGGGGATCCGGCGGCGGGCTGACGACTGCGTTGTCGATGTTCTCGAAATCGAGTGCCTCTCCTGACTGCAGGGGCTCTCCCTCGATGCTCACCAATGGAATCAGCCAGCCCCGCCATCCACAGCTGGGGCAGCGGAACAGACGCTCCGCCGATCGGTTGCGGCGGATCCGCTCGATGAAATTTCGGGCCCGCGATCGATGCATGCGCGCGGTGACACAGGTCGGGCAGTACTGATAGAGGGGTTCGCCTGCGATCGGGGCGATCTCGGCCTCTTCACCGGCGTCCGCCTCGACCGGTTCTTCGCTGGCGATCGGCGCCTGAACCACCGGCATGTCGACAGGGTTGGTGTATCCGGGAACCAGTACCTTCAACGACGCACGCACGCCGGCCACGTCGCCATTGGCCGCCAGCCTCTCAATCCCCTCGAGCGCCGAGAAGAAGTCGGGATCCGGTGCAACCTTGCTGGTCACACGGTGAATCTTGTCGATCCGTGAGGGCCCGGCGGTCTCGTTGATGCCGACCAGCTCCTCGTACAGCTTCTCGCCCGGCCGCAAACCGGTGAACGTGATCGCGATCTCGTCCTCGGGGACGAATCCGGCGAGCCGAATCAGGTCGCGGGCCATGTCGACGAGCCTGACCTGCTCGCCCATCTCGAGCACGTAGATCCCGCCGCTCTCCGCCTGTGATGCGGAATGGAGCACGAGGTGCACGGCTTCCGGAATGAGCATGAAGAATCGCCGCATGTCCGGGTGGGTCACGGTGACCGGTCCGCCCTTGCGAATCTGCTCGAGGAAACGCGGCACGACGCTGCCGTTGCTGCCGAGCACGTTGCCGAACCGGACAACGGCGAACGATGTGCCGCTGCCGAGCGCCTGCGTCTGAATGGCCATCTCGGCCAAGCGCTTCGAAGCGCCCATGACGCTGGTCGGGTTGACCGCCTTGTCGGTCGAAATGAAGATGAAGCGATCGACGCCGTAGAAATCCGCGGCCTGGGCGAGCAGGCGCGTTCCGCGCACGTTGTTCTTGATCGCTTCGCAAGGGCTCTCTTCCATCAGCGGCACGTGCTTGTGTGCGGCGGCATGGAAGACGATCTCGGGCCGATGCTGCTCCATGACCACGCTCACGCACGCGGTGTCCGCGACGTCGCCAATCACCGGGTGCAGACCGCAGCCCACTCTGGCATCCTCGAGCTCGAGCCGCACGGCGTGCAGGCTGTTCTCGTAGCGCTCGAACATCACCAGCGAGGCAGGCTCGAGCTTCACGATCTGGCGGCACAGCTCGGAGCCGATCGATCCGCCGGCGCCGGTGACCATGACCCGCCGCCCGCGAATCAGGTGCTTCACGGCGGCCGGATCGAGACCGACCGGCGGGCGGGCCAGCAGGTCTTCGACCGCCAGGTTCCGGATTTCCTTCACGTCCACCGTGCCGCCGATGACGTCGGTGAGCTTCGGGAGGATCTTGATCGGCAGCTTGAACGCATCGAGCGAGCGGATGATGGTGCGGATCGTGCCTGGATCCGCGTTCGGGATCGCGATCAGCACCTCGCACGGATGGTGCTTCGCGATGATCATCTTGAAGTCGTGCCGCGTCCCCAGCACTGGCACGCCGTGGATACGCCGTCCGACCTTGGTCTGGTCGTCGTCCACGAACCCGACCGGCTCGTAGCCGCAATCGCGGTTGACCTTCATGTCGCGGACGATCAACTCGCCGGCGTTCCCGGCGCCGAATACGAGGATGCGCCGCCCCTGACGGCTGCCGGAGGACTCGCCATAGATCCGCCGCGCGAGACGCAGTCCACCGAGCAGCAGCACGAGCAGCAGCGAGTCGCTGATGAAGACCGAGCGTGGATAGACGGCCGGGCCGAACGAGCTCTGGGTCACGGCCGCAAAGATCACCGAGCTGGTGAGGACCGCGCAGACGATCGCGCGAAGGTCATAGATGCCGGCGTACCGCCACAGCCCGTCGTACAGGCGAAACGGCACGAACGTCAGTCCCCGGATCACCAGCAGCCACGGCAGCATCTGGGCGCACGCCGCTGCCGCCCAGTCAGGGGGCGCGCCGTCGAACCGCAAGGCGAAGGCGGCCAGGTTTGCGAGCGCGACGGCAGTCAGCTGGACTGCCATTGCCGATGACCGGCGGAATCTTACGGCGAGGTTTCTGATGCCCATGACGTTCATCCGACGAGAGCAGCTGGCACCATGGAACGGGCTTCCTCGATGCGCGCGATCACGAAGCGCTGCTCGTCGTCACTGAGGTTCGATCCGCTCGGAAGGCACAAGCCATCACGGAAGAGCTGCTCGGCCACGGCGCCGCCGCGGACTTCGCACCGGCGAAAGACCGGCTGCATGTGCATCGGCTTCCACACCGGCCGCGATTCGACGTTGCGGCTCTCGAGATGCCGGCGGATGGCTTCGCGATCAACCCCGAAGCCCGCCGCATCGATCGTCAGGACTGTGAGCCACGCATTCGAGCGGCCGAACGACGGCTCAGGCATGAAGGAAATACCGGCGTACGCCTCGAGCGCGTGGCGATAGGCGAGGTTGATCTCGCGGCGCCGCGCAATCTTCTGTTCCAGCGCTGCGAGCTGTCCCCGGCCGACGGCTGCAAGCAGGTTGCTCAGCCGATAGTTGAAGCCGACGTCCAGGTGCTCGTAGTGGGCCGCCGGCTGCCGCGCCTGTGTAGACAGATATCTGGCCCGTTCGACGATGTCGGATCGATGAGAGACGAGCATTCCGCCGCCGCTGGTCGTGATGATCTTGTTGCCATTGAACGAGAACGCAGCACACTCGCCGAACCCACCAGCGGAACGCCCTCGGTAACTCGCCCCAAGCGCTTCCGCGGCGTCCTCGAGCACCGGCACGCCAAATCGCTCGCAGATCGCGATGATCCGGTCGTAATCCGCGCACTGGCCGTAGAGATCGACCGGCAGGACGGCCGCGGGAAGCCGATTCTGGCGGTTCCGCGCTCGGAGCTCCTCCTCGAGCAGATCGGGATCGAGATTCCAGCTGTCCCGGGAGACATCGAGAAACACTGGCAACGCGCCCTGGTAACAGATCGCGTTGGCGGTCGCGGCAAACGTCAGCGTCGAGGTAATCACCTCGTCACCGCGGCCGACACCAAGAATCTGCAGGCCAAGGTGAAGGGCGGCGGTTCCGCTCGAAAGGGCGACCGCGTAAGGCACACCGATCGCCGCCGCCAGCTCACGCTCGAAGGCGTCGACGTGCGGGCCGAGTGGCGCAATCCATCCCGAATCGAAGGCGTCGAGCAGAAGCTCGCGCTCGGTAGGACCGACATCCGGTGGCGACAGGTAGATGCGTTTCATGGCGATCTCAAACGGCTGCCGCCGGTGTCAGGACGCGTGCCGGAACGCCTATCGCGGTGGCATGCGACGGGACGTCCGCCGTGACGACTGCCCCCGCGCCGACCGTGCTCCACGCGCCGATCCGCACGCCGGGCAGCACAATCGCTCCGATACCGACCAGCGCTCCGTCGCCAACGCGAACCGCCCCGCCCATGTGAACGCCTGGAGCAATGTGAACGTGGTCGCCGATGATCGAGTGATGGTCGACGGTCGCCCCGGTGTTGATGATGACGTTCCGGCCGATGGTGGTTCCGGTGTTGATGACTGCCCCGGCGCACACCATCGACCCCGGCCCGAGACTCACGTCCGCGGCGATGGTGGAGCGCGGGTGCGCGCCAATCGCCATCTGCTCGCCGGCGCCGGCGAGTTCCAGGAAGATGCGCGCTCGCGTCGCGTTATCACCAATCGCGACAATCACGGCGTCGTGACGGATCCGCGCCGGATCGGTCGACGGAGCCGAGCACCGGGCTGCCGATGAAGCTGGACCCGTGACGGGCCGGATCGTCGTCCACGAATGCGACCTCGTCCGCGGGAAGCCCCGCAAGACGACGGGCGCGAAAGATGTCGGCGACGACCTGCCCGTGACCGCCGGCGCCAATGATCAGGATCATCGCGCGCTCCCCATGAACTCCCGGGCCGTCGCATGACCCGGCTGGCTGATGCCGCGGCGTGTCACCACGTTGCCGATGGTCCTGACGAGAATGGCGATGTCGAGCCCGAACGAGCAGGTGTCCACGTAGCGGACGTCGAGCGCAAAACGATCCTCCCAGCCAAGCGCGTTCCGGCCGTTGACCTGCGCGAGGCCGGTGATGCCAGGCCGCACTTCGTGCCGCCTCGATTGTTCGGCGCTGTAGCGGTCGAGATACCTGACGAGCAGCGGTCGCGGGCCGACCAGGCTCATCTCGCCTCGCAGGACGTTCCAGAGCTCGGGCAGTTCATCCAGGCTGCACGCTCTGAGCAGCCGGCCCCGGGCCGTGAGTCTGAGGTCATCGGGCAGCAATTCCCCGCGCCCATCTCGCGCATCCGTCATCGTCCGGAACTTGACCAGCATGAACAGACGGCCGTCGCGGCCCGGCCGCGCCTGGCGGAACAGAACAGGGCTGCCGATTCGAGTCCGCACGATCAGCGCCACGACCGCTACCACGGGCAGCCAGCAGGGAGCGGTCAGGAGAACGAGCGCCAGATCGAAGGCGCGCTTCCCGAACTGGCGATAGATCGCGCTCATGCCGCCTGCCATCCCGCGAGCACCGCGTACTCCCGCTGAAGTGCCAGCCAGACCTGATGCGGGTTGAACTTGGCACGAACCCGGGCCCGGGCGGCGGTGCCATGCGACGACCGGAGGCTGGCGTCGTTCGCGTAGGCAAGCAGCGCCGAACACAGCGCCTCCGCATCCCCAGGCGTTACCAGCTGGCCTGTCGTGCCCGCGACCACGGCATCGATGCAACCGGTGACGCGCGTGGCCACACAGGGAACACCCATTGCACCCGCTTCGAGAATCGTGACCGGAAAACCTTCGCGGTAGGTGGGGAGGCACAACACGTCCATGGCCGCGTAGTACTCCGGCAATCCCTCTCGGGGAATGGCGCCAACGACGTGGGCGCGTGGATCGTGCTCGAACCCGCTCAGGACGTCGCTCGGTACGGACTGATCGCGCCTGGCGAAGTCCGCGGGTCCAACGATCAAGAGATGAGCCGACGGCAGTTCGGTCCGCAGTCGCAACCAGGCCTGCCACAGCGTTTCAATTCCCTTGTCGCGCGCCAGGCGGCCGACGAAGCCAATCACCAGCGCCGAAGCAGGAATGCCGAGCGACGCGCGCAACCGCGCACCTGCAGCTGGCATCCTGTCCGGGTTGAAGGCCTGCTCGGCATCGATGCCACCGATGCTCCCGTTGGCGATGACCGCGACCTTGCGCCGGTCGCAGACCCCGTCGGCGGCCACGCGATCTCGGACGGACTCACTGACCGACAGCACCCGGGTCGCCAGCGTGCAGGCCACGCGTTCCGCCGTCATCTGGAGCCAGCGGCCCAACCCTGTCGCTGTCTCGTACGCCAGGCCGTGAAGCTGGTAGATGCGGACCGGCACCCCGCCGAGCCTCGACGCGACCATCGCCACCAGGCCGGCCTTGGGCGTGTGGGCGTGCACGATCGAGGGACGCGTCCTGCGGATGACCCGCAGCAGCCGCACTATCGACACCAGATCGCGGAGGGGCGTGATCCGGCGCGACATCTCGACCGAATGGACATGCACGTTCTCGCGCTCGGCAAACGCCTGTTGCTCGCGGCCAGCCGATGAGACGAACGAGAGCGAGACGTTCCGTTCGCGCATGAAGGCCGCCTGCCCGGCCATGAACTCCAGCGTCATCGGTACGGTGACCACGTGGAGCACCTGACGTGGCTCCCTCGCGAGGCTGCGGTAGGACTGATCCAACGCCGCCCAGATGCGCTCTTGTGTGAACCGATCCAGGACCCACGCGCGGCCGCGGGCGCCGTGGCTCGCCCGAAGCCCGGGCTCGTCGGCGTAACCCGCAAGCGCGGCAGTCAGCGCCGCCGCATCACGCACTGGCACCAGCGTTCCCGTCCGTCCATCCTGCAGGGCGTCGACGACGCCCGGCACATCGCTGGCCACGACGGGCAACTGCATCGCAGCGGCCTCCAGGAGAACATTGGGGAACCCTTCGCGATGGCTCGGCAGGCAAAGCACGTCCATCGCGGCATAGAGCGATGGCGTATCCCAGGCGACGCCGGTCAGGTGGATCCGCGAGTCCGACTCGAGCGCCCGCCGGACGTGCGACGGCAGCGGATCTTCGTTCTCGAACGGTCCAATGAGCAGCAGGTGCGCGGCGGGCTTCGCCGCCCGCAGCTGCATCCACGCTTCAACGAGCTCGACCAGCCCCTTTTCGAGGGCCAGGCGCCCGACGAACCCGATCACGATGGCGTCCGCTGGAATACCCAGTCGCTCCCGGGCGGCCTGCCGCCATTCATCAGCCTTCTCCGAATCGAACCGATTGCTGTCGACCCCGTTGCTGCTGCCGTCGAGAAGGACTTCGACCCGTCCCGGCTCGCAGATGCGCTCGGAGACAATCACCTCCCGCATCGATCGACTCACACACAGCACCCGTGTCGCGCCGGCACAGGCGATGCGTTCCGTGAGGCGGAGAAGCCGGCGCCGAAGCCCCGCCGCCGTGGTCAGCGGCAACCCGCGCACGTGGTAGATCCGGACCGGCACGCCCACCAGCCAGGCGGCAAGAATGCCCAGCAGTCCACCCTTCGGAGTCCCGGCCTGAACGACCGCGGGGCGGAGCTGCCGCAGGAGTAGAACGAGTCGGACCAGCGCCAGGACATCGGCCATCGGTGTGATGGCCCGGGTCATCGGCACCCGGTGCACGGTTACGGGTTCGGAGCTCTCGTATTCGTCGGCAAGCCGGCCCGGGGACGAGATGGCATGGACGTCGTACCCGCGCGCGTGGAGGTATGCGGCCTGACCTTTCAGCAGCCTGAACGAAAACGGGACGGTGAGCACATGGACGATGCGCACGTCAGGCCTCCGCTCCGCAGGCGCATCGTGCGAGGCTCGAGCGCAGGCCAGGAACCGGCGTGCCAAGGATCCGCTCGACAACCTCGGTCGCGGTCCGATGGTCTACCGGGGAGAGCGCGCGATTTCGCCGTTGCACCAGCACACTGGCCCTGCCCGAGAGGCCGGCGGTGCGATAGCAGGTGCTCTTCACGTAACTCCGCGCAATCAGGGCTCGGGTTCTCGCGACCCCGACGACATCGGGCCCGTACAGCTGGAAGATCCTCCGATCGGTTTCGCAGCTTCGCAGGTAGTTGCCGACGTTGACTGCCTCCGGCTCCCGGTAGAAGAGCAAGGCCTCGTCGAGACGCGCGAACGTCGCCCTGCCGGCGGCGCGGCACCAGAGCTCCCGATCTTCGGCGCGAACGAAGCTCGGGTCGTACGGATGAGACCGGAACCAGTCCCGCGATCCCGTCACGGTCGGGTGAATGAACAAACCGTGTTCCAGAACCGCCCGAGGTGACGGATCGAATCGCGCGTCGCCGCGGCGGCCCGTCACCTCGTTCGTGGCGTCGATGATGAACGCGGGACTGCCGACCGCGTCCACGCCGGGGTTCCGCTGCAGAAACTCCCGCTGCCGGCGGAGACGATCCGGATGCATCAGATCGTCAGCGTCCATGCGCGCCAGGTAGCGTCCTTGAGCCAGGGCCGCTATCTGATTCAGCCGGTACGGCAATCCGCGGTTGATGCCGTCGCTGATCACGGCAACCCGCGGGTCGCGGACTTGCCGCGCGATCGCCAGCGAGCCGTCTGTCGACCCGTCGTCTACGAGCAGGAGTTGCCAGTCAGGGTCGGTCTGCGCGAAGACCGATTGCAGGGCACAGGTCAGCGTCTTTTCGCAGTTATGGAAGGGCAGGCCGATGGTGACGGGTTCGTTCCTCGCCATGGTCAACCTTCTCGAACCGCCAGCGGCCTGGAGATCGCAGACCGCGGAACGCCGGACCCTCTCGATGGAGAGGGCCTGAAGGACAGCACCCGCATCAGGCCGTCGAGTGCGACGCACACCAGGGCCATCACGCCGAATGTGAGGAGCAGGGACGCCGAGTCGTAGCCAAAGGACCACAACGCAGCCAGACGCAGAGGCACGCGAAGGGCCGGCAGCCGCCTGGCCGCACGGGATCCGGCCGCGAATCCCAGCCCGACCAGGGCGAGCCCGATCGGAACGGCGAAGGTTCCGAAATTGAGCATCAGCTCTTCGACGACGCCCACGCCAAATCGCCAGGTCACCAGCGACGCGGGCTCGTTCACGACAGCGGCGGTGAACTCGATCGCCGTGGCGAAGCCCTTCTCCGGCAGCAGGGCACGAGGTACGAAGAACAGCGCCGTGTACACGTAGCCTGCACCCGGATACGGCATCACCTCGGTCCCCAGCAAAGGCGAGCGGCCGAGCGCTTCGGTCAGGACCGGGGTGCGACCCAGGTCACTGTTGAAGGTGGAGACGATCAGCTCGGAAGTCGAGACCGAGTTCTCGCCTGCGAACTGCCACTTGAACAGCGGCAGGAGCAGCGCGGCCGACACGAAGAGCGCGATCGCACCTGCCGATATGGCGCGGACCGTGGGTGTTCGCCAGAACATCAGCAGCAGCAGCACCGGCAGCAGGGCGTTGGTGCGCTGCCCGATCGGAAGCGTCGCGCCGATCGCGAATGCGGCCAGCAAGAGTGCGACGCACGCTCCGACGCGGGTCCGTGATTCCGGACGCTGGATGTAGAAGGCCAGAATGTGAAGCGGCAGATACAGCAGCATCACGAACAGGCCCAGATCCAGCCCGATGTTCGCGCGCGCTTCCCAGATCGCACGACCGGGCAGGTAGGCAAACGCCCACCACGTCAGGGCGGCACCGGCCGACAGCGCGAATGCGGCGAATGCCACCTTGGCGAGTGGAGTGCTCGCTCGCGCCTGTCCGGGAGAGGTCAGAGAGTGGTCGCGAAGAAGCCAGCCACCGGCACGAATGAGCCAGGGGGCGCTTGCGACGACTCCGAACGCCAGAGTCTTGGCGAGCGGTTCGAGCTCCCAGATTGAGGGAAGGTACTTCGACGGCGCGACCTCGCCGGTCAACCACTCCGCGACCAGTCCCAGGTCGTAGTACATGATCGCGGACAGTGCCGTGAAATCGATCGGCTCCGGCAGCCGTCTCTCGCGCAGCGCCCGGACGAAGCCACGCATGGCCATGGCGTGGGAGCCGAGAACGCACAGCGTGAGCAGGTGATCCAGCACGTCTGTCCCGGCGGCCTCAGGCCGCCAGCTCCGCCGAGGTGAGATCGCCCTCGGTGTAGAGCCGCTCCAGCCACTTCACGGAGCACTCGATGTTGTAGGCAGTCGTCGAGACGCGCCCGGCCGCGGCTGGGCCGCGGTGCAGGTGTCTGACCCGGTTCACGGTCGCAGCCCAGGCCGATGGCGGATCCGCCAACGACTGGCGGTGAATAAGCTCCGGGAGGACCTCGACCTCCGCCGGGACGTGGTCGGCAATCACGCACGGAACACCGGCGGCCTGGGCCTCGACGATGGCGAGCCCCAGACCTTCATAGCGCGAGGGAAACACGAAGACGTCGATCGCCGACTTCAGGACCTCCGGAACGTCGCTGCGCGATCCCGCAAAGATCGTCCGATCGCGAATCCCGAGGTCCGTGCAGGCTCGCTCGATTTGCGGGCGGCGAGGGCCTTCGCCAACCAGCAGCAGCTGCGCGCCGGGATCGCGGCCCATCACTTCAGCGGCGATCGCGAGCACCATCTCGTGGTTCTTCTGTTCAACGAATCGCCCGACATGACCGATCACCAGTCCTTCGGGACGCAGCCCGAGCGACGCGCGCAGACCCATGTCGGCGGGCTCCAGGAAGGGAGCGAGGTCGATACCACAGCTCAGGACGGCGGTATTCGGCAGTTGCGACCAGTCGGCTCCGAAGAGAGCGGCGGCGGCGCGCTGACTCACAGCGACCCGGTGGGTCGCGTGGCGCCGGATCAGCCGCAGCATGACCCAGGCATAGGTTGCCTTCCGGCCGCGCGCGAGATCGGGCTGGACATCGAGATGGCTGTGGACGATCCGCCTGGGGATCTCCTGGCGACTCGCCAGAAACGTCGTCACGCCGCTGAAGTGCTGCAGGTGCGAATGGACGACGTCGTAGCCGCCACTCCCGAGCGCGGCGCCAACGCTGCGGAGGTATGCCGCGTATCGGCCCGGCATCGGCGTCCGAACGATGCCGAAACCCAGATCGCGCAGCTCCTCCTCGTAGCCGCCCGTTTCTTCGCCGTGCACGAGGAAATCCATCGCAATCGCGGATCGGTCGATACGCCGGGCGACCTGCAGGAGCCAGGTCTCGGTGCCGGCAGGGCGCAGTCCGCCGACAATCTGCAGCACCTTCACCATCGGACGCTCACAGGCTCACCGGCGCCGGCCGCACTGCCGACAGCAGGACAGCGCCTCCGAACGTCAACTGAACCGCGCCACCCAGCATGAGCGCCGAGATCGCGCCATGAAGTCCGGACGACGGGATCCAGGCCATGGATGCCACGAGGATCGTGGCGACGACGAGGACGAACATCGGGACCTGCGCGCGAAAACATTTCGCGGCGCTCATGGCAAACCCGACGGCCGCGGCCATGTAGGTCATCGTTCCCAGGGCCATGGCGTGCACGAACACACCGGCCGAGCGCGCGTACTCCTCGCCATACACGACTTGCAGCAGCGGCCTGGCAAACAGGGTCGCCGTCAGAAGACCGCCAAGCCCGATGCCGGCGGCAACCACCAGCAGCATCCAGAACCGGCGTGCGAAGGCGCGGCGCGTCGCCGCGGTCGAAATCCCGCGCCATTGCCGGCGTCAGCGAGTTGCCGACAGCGGAGACGAGGGTCATGCCGGCCGCGGTGACATAGGTGAGAGCCGCGAAAATCCCCAGTTCGCGTTCGCCAAGCCAGGTCTGAATGAAATACCGGGGAATGTTCGACGTCAGGGAAATGAGCGCCATCACGAGGCCGAGTGGAAGCGCTACTCCAATCATCTCGCCCATACGACCGCATGCGCCGGCGCCTGGCGTGAAGGAAATACGCTGGCGGCTGCGCGTCAGCCAGGCCGCGCCGATGAGCGCGACGATCGAACCCGCCAGCGAGCCCGCGACGGCCCCGGCTACCGAAGCGCCGGCCCAGAGCGCGAATGCCAGGGCCGCAAGCGATACGACCCCGTTCACGATCGTCAGCGCCGCCGGCACATCCAGGCGCTCCAGCTTCTGCCAGGCGCCGTAGAGCACGTCGGCGACGCCATCGACCATCTTGATGCCTGCCACGATTGCGGCGATCGCGACCCCGGATCGGCGCATCCCCATCGCCGCCGTGATTGCGACGACGGTGGCGAGACCTGCAAGCGAAGATGCGACCCGGAGCGTGAAGTAGTCCGCAAACGCGAAGCGCGCGCCCGTGTCGGTCACCTGCACCGTCCTCAGCTGCAGCTGCAGGAACATCATCACGGGAGCCGAGAGGGCCAGGGCGAAGGCGAACTGCCCGAGCGCTTCGGGCGTCGCGAGGCGGGCGAACGCGACGAGCATCCCCCACTGGCAGACGGCGTAAACGACGCTGCTCGACGCCGTCCAGGCAACGTTCCTGGACAGCGACGCTGGCACAATCCTGACCGGCGGTAAGGCCGGTGCGGCGGCGACTGCCGGGTCACCAGCGTAGGTGTCAGCGATCATGCCGCGACCTATCTGGAGTTGACCGCCTGCCGGTAGTAAGCAGCCGTACTCGTGACGGTAATAGTTCGAGTAGTAGTACCAGTTGCGGCTCCAGGTCGACGCGATTCAGGATCGCGCCGACGAAATGGACGCGGCCTTGTTCGAGGTGCTCGACCGCGGCACGGGCCGCCTGGCGGCTGGTCATCTCCGAGCCGACGACGAACACGACGCCGTTGGCCGCGTGCGCCGCAATCACCGCATCGGTCACCGCCATGACCGGCGGCGAGTCGATCAGAATGAGATCGAAGTGCTCTTTCAGCGACGTCACGAAGTCGCGGAAACGCTGCGAGCCGAGGAGCTCCGCCGGATTCGGCGGAAGATGACCCGCCGCCAGCAGCCAGAGCCCGGGCACGCCGGTCTTGTGCACGCTCTGGCTCGCCTTCGCGTTGCCGACCAGCACGTTCGACAGTCCGGGCTCCTGCCGCCGGGCGAACACGTCGTGGACCCGCGGCCGGCGCATGTCGGCGTCGATCAGCAGGACGCGCTGGCCCGCCTGCGCGAAGCCAATCGCGAGATTGCTGGCCACGGTGGTCTTGCCTTCGCCGGGCCCGGTGCTCGTGATGACCAGCGCTCGCGATCCCTCCTCCGCGGACGAGAACAGCACGTTGGTCCGAATCGTCCGGAACGCTTCGGCGAAACCCTGGCGGGACGCCGATGTGAATGAGCGGCTCCCTGCCCTTCCAGGATTTCGGGGCGAGCGCCGGCACCATCCCGAGCGCCGGCAGCCCCAGGTGCGCCTTCATCTCTTCGGGGGTCTTGAGCCGGCTGTCGAGATACTCGAAGAAGAACGTCAGCCCGAGCGCGAGCACCATCCCCGACAGCAGGCCGAGCGAGCAGGTTCAGTGCCTTGCGCGGCGAAACGGCATCACGGGGCCGCTCCGCCCGGTCGATGACGCGGATGTTGCTGCTCTTGAGCTCGCTCGAAACGCCGGTCTCCTTCGCGCGCTGCATCAGGTTCTCGTAGAGCTGCTTGCTGCTCTGCACGTCGCGCTCGAGCACGCTGTACTCGATGCCCTTGCGGTTCATCGAGAGCGCCTCGGCCTTCTGCTGGCCGAGCGCGGCCGACATGCTGGTCTCCTGGGCCAGCGCCGCCTGGTACTCGGTGCGAACCGCCTGCACGACCTTGTTGATCTCGATCTGAAGCTTCAGCTGTGCGTTCTGGATGGCCGAGCGGGTCTTGACGATCTCCGGGTGCTTCTCGCCGAACTTCTCGGACAGCTGCGCGTGCTGCTGCTGGAGCTGCGCGAGCTCCGCCTTCTGCTGCTGAATGAAGCCGTTGGCCAGGATCGCCGGGAAGGTGTCGAGCGCGGCGGGATTGCTTTCGATCGCCCGCAGCTGCTTGTACATCGCCTCCTTCTGGATCCGCTCGGTCTTCGCCTTGGTGACCGCGGCGTTCAGGTCGGTCAGCTTCTGGACGACGATGTTCTGGCGATCCTCGAGCGAGATGGCGTCGTTCTGCTCGCGATACGCCTGCAGCTTTGCCTCGGCCGCCTCGACCTCCTTGCGCTGCTCGGCGAGCTGGCCATCGAGCCAGTCGTTCGCCTCCTTGCTGGCCGAGAACTTGTACTCGAGGGTCTGATCGATGTAGTTCTTCGCCAGCGCGTTGACGATCCTGGTCGAGAGTGCGGCGTCCGGCGACCGGAACTTCAAGTCCACCAGCCGGCTGTTGCGGATCGGCGAAACCGCCAGGCGGTCGAGGAGCGCGTCGATCGCGCGCGACTGGGCTTCGGTCTCCTCGCCACCGGGCGAATCCGCGGCCGATGCCGGAGCGGACGAGAACATGCCGGTGACCAGGCCGACGGCCCCGCCGATCACGCGACCGACGCTGAAACCTCTGCCCTTCCCGGCCGCGCGGTCGAGCAGCGGATGCTGCCAGAGCCCCAGCGACTCGATCGTCTTGCGCGCGAGCGCCCGCGACTGAAGGATGTTGTACTGGGTCTGGTAGTAATCGGCCTTCGCCTGATCCTCGTCGATGACTTCTTTGAAGGTGATGACGTTGGGGTTCTCGGCTTCGATGAGCAGGCGTGTCCTGGCCTCGTAGATCGGCGTGGCCGTGAAGGTGTAGACGGTGACGCCCGCCATGACCAGGAGGAACGCGGTCGCCGCGGTCCACCGCCGCTTGTGCAGGACCTTCAGGTAGTCGGTCAGGTGCGGCGCGTTGGCGACCTCTTGCGACGGAACGAACGTCGGTGCCGCAGGGACCTGCGGTGCGGCGGGAACCGCCGCGCCGACGGCTCTGCGCCAGCCTGAGCCGCGGCTGGCCGTCCGAGTCCTGGATGAACTGGTCGCTCATTAGAAATACCTCTCCGGCACGATGATGGTGTCGCCGGCCTTCACGATGTCGGTCAGGTTGACCTTGACGTTCCTTCTTGACGCCCGCGACGATGCGAACAATCCGCACGCGGTTCATCGCGCCGTTCTCGGTGACCCCGCCTGCGAGCGACAGCGCCTGCAGCACGGTGGTGTCCTTCTGAAGGGCATATCCGCCCGGGTTCTTCACCTGGCCGAACACATAGGCGGTTTCCGCGCGCGGAACGAAGATCGTGTCGCCGTCGCGAAGCTCGATGTTCTGCGAGAGCGAGCCGCTCTCCAGCGCGCGAATCGACGCGCGGAACACCTCGGTGCCCGATTTCTGCGTTCGGCATCAGCGGACCCTTTGCCCCGTGCGCGGCCCGCACCACCGCGACTTCGCCGGAGGCGGTCGGCTGCGTGGATCCGGCGCGGGAAAGCGCCTCGATCAACGTCATCCCGCCGGTCAGCGCGACCGGACCGGGGGCGCGCACTTCGCCCATCACGAAAACGCGCTGGCTCCGGTACTGCTCGACCGCGACGGTGACCTGCGGGTTCCTGAAGTAGCCGTCAGCGAGCTTCGCCTTGAGCTCGACCTCGAACGCCCGCAGCGTCATGCCGCCGGCCTTGACCCGGCCGACCAGCGGAAAGCTGAACGTGCCGTCGGTCTCGACGGTGTACTTGCCGCCGAGATCCGCCTGATCGAAGACCTGGATCGTGAGGACGTCCTGCGGGCCGATCTGATAATCGCCGGCCGACTGCGACTGGACCGGCGAGGCCGTCGCGAGCAGCGCCAGGGCGCCGGCGGTCGCCGAGCCCCACACCGCCTTGCGCATGAATCGCAGGAACGCCGAAATCGTGCGAAGTGTCTGCTGCATGATTCAGAACCCGTAAGTCACGGTTGTGCCGAACCGGAGGTTGTCGAAGGCACGAAACGCTTTCTGACGCGAGTCCCGCTTCCAGTACGCGACACCAAAGCCGACACGCCCGTTGCCGATGCGGTAGCCGACGCTGCTGCTGTAGTTCCAGGTCGTATCCACGCGCTGCTCGGAGGGCAGCTTCACGGGAACGACCGCCAGGGGATCGTCGGCGGCGGCCGGCGGAATCAGCAGGTCTTCGTAGGCGTATTCGAAACGATCGGCCGAGACCAGGACGTCGAAGCGGCGGCCGAGCGCGCGGCGGATGGAGGCGCCGACCGAGTTGTTGATGAAGAACGGCTGCAGCACTTCGTACGAGTAGGTCAGGTCGCGCGAATACGTCACGCCGAACGTCGTCGAGCCGAGCAGGGTGTAGGAGAGTCCGAGCTGCGCGACGAGCCCGCTGAACTTGGGAAGGGTTCCGTCCACTTTCGGGGTGAACTCACGGTATCCGACGTAGGCACTTCCGCTGATGAGCGCGCGGGGCTTGAACTCGACTCCGGGCATGACGCGGAAGCTCTTCGAGTCACGGGCGGCGAGAGTAGGCGAAGGCATCCTCGATCTGCTCGTACCGCAGCGCCAGGGTCGTCAGCGGTGTGACACGGTGGCGCACGGCAACCCCGTATCCGGTGGTCTTCTGATTCAACGTGCGCTGGAGGCTGATGCCGTCGAATGCCGTGTCGCCGTCGAACCGCAGGTCGTCTACGCGGGCGGTGGTTTCGATCGAGAACTTCGGCGTGAGGTGCACCGCGACACCGGCCCCCGCGTCCTCTTCGACGTGCCGTGCACGCAGATCCACTTCGTAGTTCAACCGCTGGCGGGTGTTCCGGTAGGCCCCCTCGACGAACAGGGTGATCCGCCGCAGGTAGAGCTCGGCCCGCCCGGAGACCTGCGGATCGATCGAGCGCTCGGTGCCGAAGTTCGCGTACCAGACGAGATCGGAGCCGACCGTGGTTCGCAGAAGCAGCCGGCGTGCGACCGGCACCCAGACGTCGGCTGAGGGGGTCACCGTCGCGGTGAAGTCCGACTCCGGTTCGCCGCCCGCATTGAACACGTTGGAGTCGACGCCAGCCTCCCTGAGGGCGATCCTCGGGGTCACGTAGAACGGGCCCGAGATGCGAGCGCGCGTCCTGGCGGACCTGGTCGATCTGCTCGGCGTCGCCGATCGACTGCGCCTGAGCGAGGATGGGCAGAGAGAGTGCGGCGAGGGCGAGTCCGAACTTGCGGAGAGAGCTAGCAGTCATAAGAGCCCTTCGTCGTTCCGGTTCGTGTCTCCGTCGAGACAAGGCTTCGCCACACGCGGCAATCGGTCGAAGGTTCACCGCGACGTCCGCGCAGCTGCCTGCGCCCGACGGTTGTTATTGAAACGAAAGGAAAACTCCGGCCGACCCTGGGGCCGGCCGGCCAATCGACGGGGCTTACCGGCTCGGGCTCGCGGGGCACGCGCCGAGCGTGTCGCCGTGAGCCGAGGTGGCTGTCCCGCATCGTTTCGTCGATCTCGAGCGTCTGCGAAACCGTGTCCGACACCTTGTGGCAGACGACGAGCTTGCCGTCGCGGGTGGCGACAACCGCCGTCACCGCCGCCGCACTGGCCGCGCCCGCGACCGCCACGCTGGCGAGGGGTCCGAGGCCGAGCAGGCTCAGGCCGCCACCGCCCGCGGCCGCGAGTGCGCCGGCCGCCGTCGCGCCGACGGTCACCGTCACAGTGGCGCCGGCCGCGACCGTCAATCGACGGGCTCAGGCCGACTACCTTCCCGGCCGCGTCGACGATTTCGACGACGTAGTTGCCTGGCTGAAGAGAGGCGAACGTGAACTGTCCGGCCTGGTTGCTCGTGGTCGAGCCGGCAAGCTCGCCGGTATTGGCATTCCGGACGTGCACCCGGTAGTTCGGCAGTGGAGCCTTGTCCGCGCTCTGCGCTACGCCATTCAGGGTGCCCTGCCCCTGCGCCAGAATCGGTGTCGATCCGGTCGTCGCTACCGCTACCATCACGAACACCGCGAAGCTCTTCCGCATGACAACTCCCCAAGGAGAAATAGAGCAAAGCAAAGAGGACACGAGCAGACACGAGTGGCCTGCACTGCACTCTTTGCCGCTCTGTTCCCAACCTTTATCGCGCGAACGGCTGACTTGCGTCAATTACGAGGGCGTCGATCTGGAGCTGAATTGGTATCAAATAGCGCAACATTAGCCGACGCAAAAGATAACTTTACGGCAGTTTGTGAGGGATCTTGGTGGCAACTCTGAAGTGTTGAGCTGACCGTGGGCACCACCGAGGTCAGCGCCGGCCTTGCTGCCGCCTTCAGTCCGCGGTCCAGCGGATATTGAGCTG
The DNA here is from genome assembly GCA_963836735.1 of uncultured Acidobacteriota bacterium. GTDB lineage: Bacteria > Acidobacteriota > Vicinamibacteria > Vicinamibacterales > 2-12-FULL-66-21 > JACCXG01. Next base: position 121,149 of record CAWIKP010000018.1, read on the forward strand.
CTTGATCTTGCGGTAGAGATTGGTGCGCTCGATGCCCAGCGCACGCGCCGCATCGCCCATGCGTCCGCGATGGTGCTGCAGTACCGCGGCGACGTAGTCGCGCTCGAATCGCTCGCGCGCTTCGCGCAGCGTCCCGGAAGGTCCGCCAAGCGCTTCGGCGCCTTCGAGCCTGACGTTCGCCAGCACGTCCTCGAGGAGCAGCGACTCCGCGGGTGATGATCACCGCGAGCCGTTCGGTCAGCGCACGGAGCTCGGCCATATTGCCCGGCCATGGCAACGCCGCGAGCAGCGTCAGCGCCGCCCGCGAAAACGTCTTGAGCGGAATGCCGTTCCGCCGGCACGCCTCTTTGAGGAAGTGCGTGGCGAGCAGCGGGAATGTCTTCGGTTCGCTGACGAAGCGGCGGCAGCTGGACCCGCACGACGCCCAGGGCTTCGACGAGATCGGCGCGCAGGTCGCCTCGCCCGACCCAGTCGTCGACCCGCGGGGCCGCGCTGGCGATCAGGCGCAGGTCGCGCAGACGACTCCGCTGCGCCGCCTGATGATCTCCACCAGCTCCCGCTGCGCCGTCCGCGGGCAGCTCGTCCGATCTCCTCGAGATAGACGGTCGTTCCCGGGAACGCATCCTCGCCGAATCTGCGCCCGCGAGATCGACGCGGTCCGGGCCACACTCGATCTTGACGAACGGCTTGTCGCGATGCGGACTCTGCCCATGAACCGCCCGCGCCACCGACTCACGGCCGGTGCCGCGCTCGCCCAGCACCAGCACGTTGCAGCGGCTCGGCGCGATGCGCCGCACCAGCGCGAGCACTTCGCGGATCGCCGGCGAGGCGCCGAACACGCTGCCGGCGGGGAGCTCGATGCCAGGGGCAGGTTCCGGCTTGGAGGTCCCCGCCGTCGAGTGCGCGAACTCGCCGCGCGTTGGCGATCGCCGCCGTCAGATCGTCTTCGCGAACCGGACGGGCGACGAGATCGGCGATGCCGAGCCGCAGCGCTTCGGAAGAGGCGTCCGGCTTGCGGCGATCGGCGATGCAGACGATCGGGATTCCGGCGCGCTGAACCGCGGGCGCCCGCAGGAACTTCAGCGCTTCAGGGCGCGCCGAGATCGAGAGACCACGATGAGGCCGGGCTCGGGCTGGCCCTCGAGGATCGTCCGCGCCTGCGTGCCCTCCTCGACCTCGGTCACGGCATGGCCGCGGCGCTCGAGCATTTCCGTCACACCTTCGCGCTCTCTGCTCGCGGCCGCGATCAGCAGGATTGGGGGAGGGACGCTCACTTCACCGGCACGTGTCTGGTGTACGCGCCCGAGGCATCGGGCTGGGAATCGATCGCGATCAACGTTCCCCCTGCATAGGTCAACCGGCGGTCGGGCCGGCCGTCACGATCCTCGTCGAACGACGCGGTCTTGAGGGCGCCCGCTTCGTAGGTTTCCCACTTGTCCGGCCGGCCATCCCCGTTGGTGTCCTCGTCGGCCTCGAGCAAGGCGCCGACCCCTTCCGGTCCCGGCACCTTTGGGCTCGTAGCGCTCCCGAGCGATCGATCTTGTTCTCGTCCTTCGCCGACGAGATCTCGATCCGTACGACCTTGCCATCCGGTCCGGAGAAGGCCCACGCATCCGGCTTCCCGTCGTCCGATCGTGAGAAGCCGACCTTGGCCAGCTGTCCCTTGTCGTCGTAGTACTCCCACCGATCGAGCTTGCCGTCCTCGTTGCGATCGATCCGCGCGCGGAGCGGCCGGGTGCCGTCCATGTCGGTCCAGGTATCGATACGCCCGTTCTTGTTGGCGTCGTAGGTGAGCTCCTTGAGCCGACCGGTCTTCTGATCGTAGGTCGCCTTGGTGGTCTGCTTGAGACGCTCCTTGTCGGGGTCGGAGCACGCGGCAACCAGGCAGACGACCGCGACAACTCCCAACTTCCAACTCCCAACTCCCAAGCGGATCGGCTCAGCGCGTCGCGGCCACTTCATTGTAGAGATACGCCGACGCGATGATGCCGCCGTGGAAGTTGCCGAGATCGAGCTTCTCGTTCGGGGCATGCGCGTTTTCATCGGGCAGACCGACACCGAACAGCACGGAGGGCAGCCCGAGGATCTCCTGGAACGTGGCCACTACGGGGATCGAGCCGCCTTCGCGGTTGAAGACCGGGCTCTTTCCGAAGCCCTTCTCGATGGCGCGGCCGGCAGCCTGAACGAAGCGGTTGTCGAAGTCGGTCATCCACGGTTTCCCGCCGTGCATGCGGGTCACCTTGGTCTCCACGGTCTTCGGCGCCACCTTGGCGACATAGGCCTCGAACAGCTGCGCGATCTTGTCCGGATCCTGATCGGGCACGAGGCGCATGCTGACCTTGGCCATCGCCACGGCCGGAATCACGGTCTTGGCGCCCTCGCCGGTAAAGCCGCTCAACAGGCCGTTGACTTCGAAGGTCGGCCTGGCCCACACGCGTTCGAGCGTCGTGTAGCCGCTCTCACCAAACAGTTTCGGCGCACCGAGGTCTTTCCGGTATCGCGTCTCGTTGAACGGCAGCTTCTTGAACTCCGCCCGCTCCTCGTCACGCAGCGGCCTGACGTCGTCGTAGAAGCCCGGAACCTTGATGCGTCCGCCTTTGTCCTTCATCTGCGCGAGGATCTGCGAAAGCACCATCGCCGGGTTCGCGACGGCGCCGCCGAAGGACCCGGAGTGCAGATCGCTCCTGGTGCCCCGCAGGTCGATCTGGAAGTAGACCAGGCCGCGGAGACCATAGGTGATCGACGGCACTCCGCGGTCGAACATCGTCGAGTCGGAGATCACGACGACGTCGGCCGAGAGCTCGTCTTTGTGGCTCTTGACGAAGTTATCGAGGTTCGCCGAGCCGACTTCTTCTTCGCCCTCCAGGATCACCCGGAGGTTCACCGGCAGCCGGCCGTTCTGCTTCAGGTGCGCTTCGATGGCTTTGAAGTGCATGAAGACCTGGCCTTTGTCATCGGCCGCCCCGCGCGCGTAGATCTCGCCGTCGCGGACGGTGGCCTCGAACGGCGGCGACTCCCAGAGGTTCAGCGGATCGACCGGCTGGACGTCGTAGTGCCCGTAGAAGAGGATCGTCGGCGCCCCCTCCGCCCCCAGCCAGTCGCCATAGACGACCGGATTGCCTGGCGTCTCGATCAGCTTCACGTTCTGCATCCCGATCCGCCGCATCTCGTCGGCCGTCCAGTCGGCGCAGCGGCGTACGTCTGCCTGGTGCTGCGGCAGGGCGCTGATGCTGGGGATGGCCAGGTAGTTCTTGAGCTCGTCGACGTACCGGTCGCGATTGGTGTTGATGAAATCAATGACGTTATTCATCGGGTTGATACCTGTCCATTGCCAAAATTGACGTCAGCCCCCCTGGGGAACTTCGATGGGCAAATCCAAGCGATCGCCCCATTCTTTCCATGAACCGACGTAAGTTCGAACCCTTGGGAAACCAATCAGGCGGAGCGCCAGATAGGAATGCGCCGCGCGATAGCCTCCCTGGCAGTAGGTGATCACTTCGCGATCCGGGGTTACGCCGGCCTGTTCGTACATCTGCTCCAACTCGGAGGCGGGCTTGAACGCGCCGTCCGGACCGAGGTTTCGGGTCCACTCGATGTGGACGGCTCCGGGGACCGCGCCGCCGCGCGCGGCGCGCACGGTGGTGCCGCAATATTCGCCGTCGGTGCGAGTGTCGAGGATCACCGAGCCGGGCTGGCCGATGGCAGCCTTCACGTCGCGCCAGGTGGCAATCGTGGCTGCCTCTCGCGAGCCCTTCCAGTCCGTCACGGTTGCCGGCGCCGCATCACGCGTGACCGGCAGGCCGCCGCCAGTCCACGCTCCGAAGCCGCCGTCGAGCACCCGGACCGACGGATGCCCGAAGTGCTCGAGAAACCAGAACGCGCGCGCGGCGCGGATCCCTGACTGATCGTCGTAGACCACCACGGCCGTGGATGCCTCGACCCCGCGGGTAGCGAACAGGTGTTCGATCATCCACAGGAAGGCTTTGAGCGGCGCGGGATCGGTATCGATCAGGCTGACCCCGAACAAGTCGAGGTGAAGGGCTCCCGGGATGTGCCCTGCGGCATAGGCATCAGGCGGACGGAGATCCAGGATCAAGGGCCGCTTCCCGCCCGCATCCAGGAGCGTCCGCGAGAGCTCGTCGGCCGAGATCAGCAGTCCGGGATTCGCGTAGCCCTTCATCCGGGGGATCGTACATCAGGGCCAACGACAACTCCCAAATCTCCAACTCCCAAATCCCAAGGAGAGTCCCTCGAAACGACGGGGTAAAAGTCCGCGCAACAAGCTGGTGTCACCCTTTTCCACCCCATTGTTCGAGCGGCTCCCCTTGGGAGTTGGAGGTTGGGAGTTGGGAGTTGACCTTAAAGCCAGATGTATCGCGCAACGAACAGCGCCGCGAACAGGTAGACCAAAGGGTGGGCTTCTCGCCCGCGCCCCGTGGCCAGTTTCAAAACGGCGTAGGCAATGAAGCCGAACGCGATGCCCTCGGTGATGCTGACCGTCAGCGGCATCAGGATCGTCGTGAGAAACGCGGGAATCGCCTCGGTGAGATCGTCCCACGCGATCTCACGGACACTGCCAATCATCAACGTGCCGACCAGGATCAGCGCCGGAGCCACCACCGGATAGAGGACGAGGTTCCCGCCGGCGTGGTAACCCCCGCCGATCATCTTCACCAGCGGATGAAAGAAGAGCGACAGCAGGAACAGCGTCGCCGTGACCACGTTGGCCAGCCCGGTTCGGCCGCCCGCGGCCACGCCGGTGGAGCTCTCGATGTAGGCGGTGACGGTCGACGTGCCGAGCGCGGCACCGGCAACCGTGCCGACGGCATCTGCCAGCAGGGCCTGACGCGCACGCGGCAGCGTGCCGTCGCGCAGGAGCCCCGCGTGGCTCGCGACCCCGACCAGCGTGCCCACCGAGTCGAACAGCGCGAGGAAGAAGAAGATGAGGATCACCGGAAACATCGCGGGAGACAGCGCGCCGGCCGGGTTCAATTGCATTAGCGTCGGCGCAATCGACGGCGGGGCGCCGATCAGCCCCTCATACCTGACGAGCCCGGTGACCAGGCCGGCGACCGTGGAGGCGAGCATGCCAATCAGCAGCGCGCCAGGAATGCCGCGCGCCAGCAGAATGCCGACCACGAACAGGCCGAAGAGGGTGAGCACAGTCGCGGGCGCCGACAGATGCCCGAGCGTGACCAGGGTTCCGGGTGAATCGACGATCACGCCGCCCCACTGCAGTCCGATCGACGCCACCAGCAACCCGATCCCGACCGCCATCGCATGCTTCAACGACGCAGGGATCACCACGATCAGGCGCTCACGCAGGCCAACCGTGGCGGTGAGGATGAAGATCAGCCCGGCGATCGCTACGGCGCCGAGCGCGATCTGCCAGGGCACGCGCATCGACACGCACACGGTGAAGGCGAAATAGAAGTTGTGCCCCATGGCCGGCGCAACCGCGATGGGGTAATTCGCCAGCAGGCCCATCAGCAGCGTGGCGAACGCACTCGCGAGGCAGGTGGCGACCATGACCGCGCCGAAGTCCATGCCTGCCGCGCTCAGCACCGCCGGTTGCACGAAGATGATGTAGGCCATGGCGAGGAATGTGGTGATCCCCGCGACCACCTCGGTCCGGACCGTGGTTCCGTGGGCCCTGAGCTCGAACAGGCGGTCGATCACCCTTCCACCTCGCGCCATTCCCCGTCCTGTTCCACCACCCTGCCTTCGTCACGAAGCTTGATCAAGTGGGCGAGCACGCTGTCGGCCGCGGCGCGAACCACGGTCGGATGCAGGTTCGTGTAGATCCGCTGGACCAGGGCATCGACGGAAGTCGCGCCTGACCGAAGAGCCCCGAGCACCTGTGCTTCGCGCTCGACGCGATGCTCGAGGTACCCATCAATCAAGCTGACGGGAGCATCGACGACCGGGCCATGGCCTGGCAGCAGGCGCCGCGGCTGCAGCGCACGGATTCGGCGCAGCGAAGCGAGGTACTGAACGAGATTGCCACCGGCGCTCGCCGGAATCACGATGGTGCCGCCGCGACGGGCCAGATCCCCGCAGTAGACGTCGCGAGTCGCCTCGTCCAGGAAACAGAAGTGATCCGGCGCATGCCCCGGCGTATGCAGCGCGCGCAGCATGGTGTCGCCGGCCGCGATCGACTCGCCGTCCACGCAGCCATCGGGAGCCAGGTTGCGAACCGACACACCGGGCCATCGGCGTATCAAGGCGGGGACACCGCGGGCGTGATCCGTGTGTGAATGGGTGACCAGGATCTGAGCCAGCCGCGCGGACCCCAGCGCGGCGGCGACCGCTTCGACGTGAGCGGGCTCGCCAACGCCGGCATCGATGAGCGTGGGCACGGCCCCGGTGAGAAGGTAGGTGTTGTTCCCCTCGGGGCCCGTCCACGGCGAGGGGTTGCCGGCGGGAATGGACAGCATGGGCTCAGAAATAGCACAAAGGTGTCAACGGACACGCGCGCGTCGCGCGCCTACCCGGAAACGGAACGGAGATCTCTCGTCAGCGCCTGCTTCAATTCGTCGGAGATCGGCACTGGTCTCCCGGCAGCGTAATCGAAGCGGACGATGACGGTCTTCGCGGTGGCGATGAGCGCGCCAGATTGATCGAGGATCTGGTACTCGTAAGTGAAACTGGTCCGCCCAATCGCGGCGACGCCGACGTTGATGCTGAGGAGATCGCCGTGCTGCGCCGCCCGGCGGTAGTCGATTTCAACCCGCGCGACGATCACTCCGGGCACATCAGCGGGCACGGCTGCATCGGCCGAGGCGGAACTGGCGATCGCGGCCTTGGCGATGCCGGCGGCGCGCCAGAGGTGGAAGCGCGCCTGCTCAAGATAAGTGAGATAGACCGCGTTGTTCACGTGACCCATGGGGTCGCAGTCGCGGAACCGCACCTCGAGCTGGTGCGTGAAGACGGGGGTCAAGGTTCGATGGCGGCCGAATCGTTCGCGGCGTTGCGGGCCCGGCGGGCTTCCAGCGCGCGCTCGGCATTCAGCCGCTCGAGGGCGACCTCCGAGTGATCCGCGAACCGCATCGCGTCCGCGATCGCCCGATGCCCGGCCTGCTCCGCGATCAGCGTATGCATCCGTTGACACACGCGGCGATAGGCCGGATGGCCCTGAGGCGCGGAGCGCAGCTCGATCACGTGCATCGCCTCGCGCGCGTTCATGTCCATGTAGAAGCGAACGCGGTACGCCATCGCGACGGCGTACGGCGCCACGGCCCCGTGGCCATTCGACCGCAATGCCTCGTGGAGTGCGGCGGACTCGTCCATCACCTGCTGCCAGGCGTCGCGACCCCCGGCCTCCACGAGCGCCGCCGGCTCGTTGTAGCCGTGACGGGTGGTCAACGGCTGCCATTCGAGCGTGAGCAGGCGGTGGCGCTGGAGATCGCGGAATGCGCCGTAGTCGGTGAGCACGTCAAATCGATACGAGGTGCGCTCGAACGCGCGGGCCGGCCGGTGCCGGCGATTCGCCCGATCGCCGACATACGCGCCGAGCAGCCGCGCCCGATCGTCTGGAGACATCCGCCGGGCGATGGCGAGCAGCTGATCGTCGGGCAGCGCGGACGAGGCGTAGAGCGCGGCGGCGACGACTTTGATCTCGCCATCCGGATCGAAATCCGCGAGCGTTACCTCGTCCCGCGGCTCCGCCTCGACGCCTTGGAGCAGCTGCGCGGCCAGGCCGTCGACCTGTTCTCGCGTGGCCCCCAGGTACTCCGACCAGCGTCCGCCGCGATCCGGTTGATCGACCCGCGTGAGGAACGCCGGGATGACCTTTCGCAGCTCGCGGAGCATGTCCCCCGCGCATGCGCGCACCTCGACCAGCGGGTGGGCCCGCATCCGGAGCAGCAGCGTCTCGAAGGCCTGACCGCTGCCGTAGAGCCCGACGTTCGATTGCGTGGCGGCCGGCAGCATGCCGCGCAGCGTGTCGAGCGCCTTCGCCCGGATCGCGGCACGATGAACCGTCTCGGAGTCGGTGCCGGCACGCGGATGCCGGGCCTCGAAATACGCCTGCATCCGCGGAATCCACTCGGCATAAGCGGCGAACGCCGCGTCCATGGTGCGAACGTAGCGATCGTGAAGCGCGCCGGTGCCAATCTCCGCGGGCACGTGATAGCGCCAGCGGCCGTTGCGTCGATCGGTGTAGGCGACGTAGCGGGTCGACTGTTCGAGATACGACATCAACCGTCCCCACTCGAGCACCTTCGTGAGGACGTTCGACACGTATTCGCAGGCGATGTGCGCGCCGCCCAGCTGCGCCACCGAGTCGTCGCCGTAGTCGCTGAAGACCTTCGCATAGAGCCGCTCGGCGCGCGCGACCGCCGCGGACTCGTTCGACCCGGCCACAGACGATTCCGGCGCGACCTTGTCGGCGAACTCGTCGAGGAACAGCCGCCGCAGCGACTTCGCCGAGCGCGAGTAGCGCGCGAACAGCGCGCCCTTGACGGTTTCGGGGAGATTGGTCAGCGCAAAGACATGGCCGTCGAGACTGGTGAAAAACGGGGCCAGCCTGGCGCGCTCGTCGGCGGTAAAGGCCTCGGCCTCGCCGACGGCCCGGAGCAATTCGGTCATTCTTCCTTCACCGACGCCGCCCGTTCGTTCCAGTAGCGGCCGAACTCGTCCATGAAGGTCAGTGTCTCGAACGACTTCATCCGATCGAAGAACAACACGCCGTCCAGGTGATCGGTCTCGTGCTGAATCACCCGTGCCGTGAAATTCGACGCCCGCAGCTCGATCCGCTTGCCTCGGCGATCAAGGGCGCGCACGACGATCTGGCGGGCCCGCGGAACCTTGCCGCGAATGTCGGGGATGCTCAGGCAGCCTTCCCAGTCTTCGACGCTCTCCTCGCCGACCGGCATGATTTCCGGGTTGATGAGCGCCATGAGCGGCACCCGCTCCATTTCGTCGTCTTCGTCGTCTCCGGGCGCCGGAGCGAAGCCGGCGACGAAGAGCCGCACGCCCTCGTGCACCTGCGGGGCGGCGAGACCCACGCCCTGATATTCGGTCATGGTCTCGAACATGTCGTCGATGAGCTGCTGGATGCGCGGCGACTTGACTTCGCCGACGTCGATGGCGCGCGCTCGCGTCCGCAGCACCGGGTGCCCCATCCGCGCCACCTTGAGAATTGACATCGCCGCATTATAGTCAGTGCCATGAGCGACCCGGCTTTTCGGTTCTGTCCTTCGTGCGGGGAACGGTTGACTGCGCGACGCTTCAAGGCCGGCGACCCCGATCGCATGGCCTGTCCGGCCTGCGACTTCGTCCAGTATCTCGACCCGAAGGTGGCCGTCGGCACGATCATCAGGACGGATGACGAGCGGCTGGTGCTGGTCCGTCGCGCGATCGAACCCGGGTATGGGCTGTGGGTATTTCCTGGCGGCTACGTCGATCGCGGCGAGCACATCGTGGAGGCAGCGCTCAGGGAAGCGCGCGAGGAATCGGGCCTCATCGTCCGGATCGACGGCCTGGTGAACATCTACTCCTACGCCGGCACCACTCCCATCATCATCGTCTACAGTGCAACGGCGATTGGTGGGGAGCTGTGCACTGACGAGGAATGCCTCGAGGCCAGACTGTTTGCATCGGGGGAAATTCCGTGGGACGAGCTGGCGTTCCGCAGTACCCGTGATGCCCTGACCGACTACTACTCGAACGCCCGGCAGGGCTGGCCGGTGCCGTTGACCTCCCACTGACCGGGTCCGCCGGACCGGCCGAGCCTGCTATACTCTCAGCCTCCCCTGCGATTGTTCTGAGCGCCGCCAGCGCCCGATATTCGATAGAGACCCGTTATGAAGAAACTTGCACAGCTCGCTCTCTGCCTGGCGGTCGCCGGCTCGGTCGCGGCCTGTTTCGGATACGAAAGTGGAAAGTCGGCCACCGGCCCCTCGGCGGGCGGCGTTGGCTCCCTGATGGGCAACTGGACGTCGTCGAGCCTCGTCCCGACGCCCAGCACCTGCGCCGATTTCAAGTGGAACGTGACCGAGCAGACCGCGACATCCGCGAAGGGCTCGTTCAGCGCGACCTGCGCCAACGACCTGAAGCTGACGGGCACTGCCCAGGGCAGTCTCACCGGCTCGACGATTGATTGGAACGCCCAGGGCGTGGCCAACGCGCCAGGAATCTCCGGGTGCACGATCACCTTGAAAGGCACGGCCGAGATCGGCGTCACCTCGATCAAAGTGCCATACGAGGGCGATACATGCCTGGGAAAGGTGAAGGGCGTCGAAACGCTGAACCGGCGGTAAGAGCGCCACAGAGCGGCCGGGTCTTCAGACCCGGCCGACTCCCAAAAAATCTCTACTTCAGTTCGTCGGCCGACTTCGCTCCGTAAAACTCGAACCACGGATGCGCCGGCTTGAGGCGGGCGTTGACGTTCTCGATGTTCTTCACGCCCTCGCTCTCGAGCCACTCGCGGAACGCCTTCGCACCCTGCTTGCCGTAGACCGGAATTCCATCCTTCCAGGTCGCCCGCCCGCAGAGCACCCCTGAATAGCGCGTTCCCGCCTCCGCGGCGAGGTCGAGCGACTCGGTGAACTCCGCGTTGCTGACGCCGGCCGACAGGTAGATGAAGGGCCTGGTCGCGACGTCTGCGGTGCGGCGGAAGTGATCCATCGCCTCCTGCTTCGAGTACGCCGTCATGCCGCCGAAGGCCTTCGTCCCTTCGACGAACTTCATGTTGATCGGCATCTCGACCTTCATCACGTCCACGCCGTAGCGATCCTTGGTGAACTCGGCCATGCTGCCGGCGACGATCTCCGGCTTCTTCTTCGCGAACTCCAGGCCCTTTTCGTCGGCGCCCTCCTCGTAGCCGACGAACTCGAGGAAGAAGGGAATGTCGTTGGCGCGGCACTCGTCGCCGATCCGCTCGACCCAGGCGTGCTTGATGTCGTTGACGTGTTTGGGGTCTTCCGGCGTGTAGTAGAGCAGGATCTTGATGCAGTCGGCGCCGGCTTCCTTGAGCCGCTTCACCGACCACTCGTCGAGCAGATCCGGCAGCCGGCCCGGGCCGGTCTTGTCGTAGCCGGTTTTCTCGTACGCCATCAGCAGGCCGGCGTCGCCCGCGCGGCGCTTGCTCGCAGGGAGGCCGAACTCGGGATCGAGCAGAATCGCGCTCGCGTGGCGCGTCAACACTTCGGTGACGAGGATCTTGAACTCTTCGAGCGCCTTGCCGTCGACGTCCCCGCCCTTCTCCTTGGCCAGCGCCTTCTGGAGCGAACCCCGCTGATCCATCGCCGCAGCCGCGATGACACCACGCGCATCCGACACTGCCTTCATTCCCGCAAGCTTCCCAGGTGTGAACTTCACGATCGCTTCTCCCCTCTGTAAGAGGGTTATTTTATATCGGGAAACCTGAACTCCTCCAGAACCGCGCCCGCGATCGCCCGTTCGATCATCTCGGCGATCGGCAGCGAGCTCTCGGCGCGCTCCACGTCGCCGCGACGGGCGCGCGTCGACGGGTGCTTCGGCGTGAACAGCGTGCAGCAGTCCTGGTCGGGAATGATCGAGATTGGAAAGGTCCCGAGCCGCTGCGCCTCCGCGGTGATCTCCTCCTTGTCCATCCCGATGAGCGGCCGCAGCACGGGAAGGCCGACGACTTCCGTTATCCGGTTCATGTTCTCCAGGGTCTGCGACGCCACCTGCCCCACCACTTCGCCAGTCACCAGTGCCAGCGCGCGATTCCGCCGGGCCACGTCCTCGGCGATGCGCATCATCAGGCGGCGATAGAGAACCACCCGCAGCGGCGGCGGCACGGAGAGAATCACCTGCTGCTGGATGTCGGCAAACGGGACGAGCAGGAGCCGGGAGCGGTATTGATACTGCGTGAGCAGCCTGGCGAGCTCCCGCGCTTTTTCCTGCGAGGCGCGCGATAACACCGGATAGCTGTGAAAGTGGACGAAGTCGACGCGGCAGCCGCGGCGGATCATCCGCCACGCGGCGACCGGGGAGTCGATGCCGCCCGAGAGCAGCGCCACGACTCGGCCGCTCGCGCCCGCCGGCAGGCCACCTGCGCCGCGATCCTTGCCGAAGAAATAGAACGCTTCGTCGGTGAGCGCTTCGAGATGAATCGTGAGCTCGGGACGCGAAAGGTTCACGGTCCAGCCGCGGGCTTCCTTGATCCGGCCGCCGACCTCACGCTCGATTTGCGGGGACGTCAACGGAAAGCGCTTGTCGGCCCGGCGAGCCGAGACGCGAAACGTCTCGCACTGCAGGTCGCCGAGGTCGGCCAGAATGTGCGCCGCCATCGCCTCGATGTCGAGCGGTGCCCGCCCCGCCTTGGCGAAGTTGCCCACGCCGAAGACGCGCGACAGCCGCTCGCGGACAGCCTCCCAGCGCGCATCGGGCCCGAGCACCATCTCGATCCGCCCCATGAGCACACGCACCGAGCGCACGTCCAGATCCGAGGTCGCCGTCCGAAGGTTGCGCACCAGCCGCGCGATGAACCAGGGACGGTTCTTTCCTTTGAGGGCGATTTCCTGGTAATGAACGATCACGGACTGCATAAGAATCTCGATTCCAATCAAATCCCAACTCCCAAGCTCCAAATCCCGAAAGAGAGCCGATCGAAGCATCTGGGTTACCTCTCCTTGGGATTTGGAGCTTGGGATTTGGGATTTGACGTTCATTCACTCAATGGCCGCCGCCGCGCTGATTCCCACTGACCACCGCCCCCTCGATCGTCGCCGGCAACCCGGTATCCGTCCAGTCACCCGCAAGGATACAAGCCCTCGATTGGCGTCAGCGTGCCAGGCCGCGCGGGCTGACCGGGGGCCAGCGAGAATGTGGCCTGCTTCTCTCGCACGACGGTGGCCCTGATCGGCCAGAGCCCGCGCGCGCCCGGCAACGAGGCCTCGACCTCGCGGGCAGCGAGGTCGGCGAGCGCGTCGTTGGTGTCGCCGACGATCGCGCGTCGCGCCGCTCGCGACGAGCGACAGGTGCGACGCCGACTCGCCGAAGGCCATCCGCTTGTCGAACACCCACTGCATGGTCCGGCCGGGCAGACCCGCAAAGGTCTCCGTCATGACCGGCCGGTCGTACCACAGGTTCACGGTCACGATCGGCATCGGCGTCATGCCGGCGGCGGTCGCGAAGATCGGCTCGAGCTCCGGCGGCGGGGTCGCCCCGAAGAGCGCCCGCAGCCCGAACCACGGAACGGCGGCGACAACTGAGGACGCGGGGATCAGCTCGCCGCGAACCTCCACGCCTTCGATCCGGCCAGAACCTGCGATGATGCGCGCGAGGGCGGACGTGCGGACGTCGCCGCCGTTCGCGGTGATGAACGTGCGGGCCGGCTCCGCGTACATCTCGTGCAGCGGGCGCACCGGCAGCACCACCGCGGCCGCCTTCGGATCCGGCGCGAACATCTCCGCGAGAATCCTGACGAACGCATCGGCCGACGCATCCGCCGGCTGCTGGTTGAGCGCCGCTACCGCGAGCGGGTGCCAGAGCCACTCCTGCAGCACGGGGCCCTGCCGGTGATGGTCGAGCCACTGCTGAACGGTGACGTCGTGCGGGTGAACGGCGACCGCCTGTGAGGTCCGAAGCTGGCGGCGCGCTTCCCGGAGCGGGCCGGCGAGCCGCAGCGCGCCCAGCCGTTCCTTCCACGGAATCGCACTCCACGCCAACACCCCGGCGAGCAGATGCGCCGGAGCAGGCAGCGGCGGACAGCGAAGAACGGATCGGCGCCGTTCGCGATCGAAGCAGACGAGCTCGAGCGCGGGCTGGGCGCGCACACGATCGGATGCGCCGATCGCTGCGAGAAACGCCAGCGTCTCGCGATAGCACCCGAAGAGCACGTGCTGGCCGTTGTCCACCAGCTCGCCGGTCTGTCGATCCCGGAATGCGGTCGCGCGCCCGCCGAGCTGCGGCCGCGCGTCGAGCACCAGCACCTTCGCGCCGCGACGCGTCAGGGCGCACGCCGCGCTGAGGCCGGCGAAACCGCCGCCAATGACGATGACGTCGTAGCGCGAGGTCACGGCAGGAGAACGGTTCTGGCCCAGGTCGCCGCGGCGATGACCGCCCGGCGCGGCCTGGGAATCCGCACGACGCGCGAGAACACGTCGTAGCCGTTCCGCTCGATCCGGCGAAGCAGGGCGCGGTAGATGGCGCCCATGATCTCGGCGGCCACCAGACACCGGCGATCGGTACGGGGCAGCGCCGCTGCCGCCCGGCGGTAGTAATCGCGCGCGCGTTCGGCCTGCTGCCGCAGCAGCGCATGCACCTGCGGCGAGCGCACTCCGTGCCCGCCTGCAGCAGCCTCCGCAAGAAGATCCGCTTCGCTGCACCCGTGCGCGCGCAAATCCTCGAGCGGGACGTACAACCGCCCCTGCGCCATATCGCCCGGGACGTCGCGAAGGATGTTCGTCAGCTGGAGCGCAACCCCCAGATCGATCGCGTACTGCCGTGCCCCGGGGTCGCGCGCGCCGAAGATGTTCAGGCAGATGAGCCCGACGGCCGATGCGACCCTGATGCAGTACTCGTAGAGATCCGGAAACGTCTCGTACCGCCGGTCGCCGAGATCCATCTCGACCCCTTCGATCAGCGCTTCGAAGGGCTCGCGCGGCAGATCGAACCTGGCAATGAACGGGACCAGCCGTTTCCCTTGCGGGCTCTCAGGCTCCCCGCCCCGAAGCATCTCGCCAACTCGCACCGCCACCAGTTCACGCGTTCGCGTGCGGCCGCTTCCGTTGGCGCAGCCGCCAGCCGGGACCTCGTCCACCGCATCGTCGACCGCGCGGCAGAAGTCCCACACGGCGATGATCGCCCGGCGCTTCTCGGCGGGCAATACGAGGAACGAGTAATAGAAGTTGGTGTCGCGAGCCAAGGTATCGGCTCAGGCGCCGGTCCAGGACGCCGTCCGCCAGACGAGCGGCGCAATGTCGCGGGCGGTCAGGGTCGGGCGATTCGCAAACACCTCGAAGTCGGCCCGCTCCAGCCGATCGAGAATTCTCGTGCCGCCGAGCCACGTCAGGCGAAGCTCGTACTTCAGGCGCCCCTGCACCCCGTCACAGACCGGCCGCCCGTCGGTGAAGAGCCGGCGCGTGCGCTGCGTCATTTCACGAAGCGCTGACTTCCAGGCCTCCGGCATCGGAACTATCGTCGCGACCGCTGGCGATGTGGAGATGGCGGCAAGCGCCCGATCGAGATCGGCGTCCCGCGCGCCACAGGCGTCGCGATCCGTTGTCGGGACGTAGAGGCGGCCGTTCGCCCAGTCGCGCGCGAAATCCTGCCAGAAATTCGTGAGTTGAAGGGCGGTGCAGAGCGCATCCGATGCGCGATCGAGCGCTTCGTCTTTGTGGCCGGCGATGCGCAGCACCAGCCTGCCCACCGGGTTGGCGGAGCGGGAGCAGTAGTCGAGCACGTCGTTCCACGTCCGATACCGCTTCACGGTGACGTCCTGCCGGAAAGCGCTGAGCAGATCGGCGAAGAGAGCGACCGGCAGCTGGTGCCCCTGCATCGCATCGGCAACCGCAACGAAGATCATGTCGTCCGACGACACCGACGGCGTGCAGCCGGCCGCGGCTCCCGTCAAACGCTGGTGCCAGTCGTCGAGCAGCCGCAGCCGTTCCGCGTCGCTGTATCCGGGCTCGTCGGCGAAGTCGTCGGCGCGCCGCGCGAACGCGTAGACGGCGGCGACCGCGCGGCGCATCCGCTTCGGCACCAGCATCGACGCGACCGGGAAGTTCTCGTAATGATCGCGCGCCAGCCGGGCGCACGCGCCGTACGCGCGCTCGACGATCTCCGCTGATGGCGGGGCCGTGGACGTGCTCACCACTCGACTTCCGCCATGCCGGCACGACGGTTGACGGCTCGGGCCATCGTGAACAGGAGATCCGACAGGCGGTTCACGTACTGAAGCAGCTCGGCCTCGAACGCGGCCTCGCCGAGCGCGACCATCGACCGCTCGGCCCGCCGGCACACGGTCCTTGCCACGTGCAGCGACGCGCCGGCGCTCGATCCGCCGGCGAGGATGAACCGGCGCAGCGCCGGCAGCTCCACCTCGAGCGCATCGATCCAGCCTTCGAGGCGCGCGATGTCGTCGGTGGCAATCACCGCCTTGGTGACCCGCCCGGCGATGCGATGCGACGGATCCGCCAGCCTCGCCCCGATGGCAAACAGATCGCGCTGGATCTGCCGCAGCTTCGGAGCCACGTCGTCGTCGTTCAGGTGTGCGATGACCAGTCCGAGCCAGGCGTTCAGCTCATCGAGATCGCCGTAGGCCGCGACGCGGGGATCGGACTTCTGGACGCGGGTGCCGTCGAAGAGCGCGGTATCCCCGGAATCGCCGGTCCTGGTATAAATTTTCACCAGCCTCCAATTATTTCACTTTGCGCCGGGGATCCCTTTCCGAATGCCCGACCCTCGAACCTCCCGGCCGCCGCGGCCAGCCAAGACAAACGCGAGTCCGGACGCGCGGGCGCGGCAGCGATTTCGGCGGCGTCTGCTCGACTGGTACCGGAAGAACGGCCGCGACCTTCCCTGGCGCCGAACCCGCGATCCGTACCACATTCTGGTCTCCGAGGTGATGCTGCAGCAGACCCAGGTCGACCGCGTCCTGCCGAAATACCAGGAATGGCTCGGCAAGTATCCGACGCTCGCCGCGCTGGCCACCGCTCACGAAGACGACGTGGCGGAGACCTGGCGGCCGCTCGGCTACAACATCCGGCCGCGGCGGCTGCACGCCATCGCCCGGGAATCGGTGGCGCGATATGGCGGTGAGCTGCCGTCGGACGCCGACACGCTCCTGTCGTTCAAGGGGATCGGCGAGTACACCGCCGGCGCGGTGCTGAGCTTCGCGTTCGGCCAGCGGGCGGCGATTCTCGATACCAACGTCGCGCGGGTGCTCTTTCGCGTGTTCATCGGTCGGGGACAGCCGAAGGCTCACGCCATGCGCAGGGAGCTCTGGAGTCTTTCGCGCACGCTCCTTCCGATGCGCCACGTGTTCGACTTCAACCAGGCGCTGATGGATTTCGGCGCGACGGTCTGCACCGCGCGAAAGCCGCAATGCCTCCTCTGTCCGATGCGCACCGACTGCGCCGCCTATCCCTTCAATCCTGACAACGAACGTGGCTGACCGGCGGATCGTGGTCACGGCCGCAGTGGTTGAACGAGGCGGCGCCTACCTCGTCACGCGACGGCTGCGTGGCACGCACCTCGAAGGGCTGTGGGAGTTTCCCGGCGGCAAGTGCGAGCCTGGCGAGACCCACGAACGCTGTCTCGTCCGCGAGCTGCGCGAAGAGCTCGGGTGCGACGCGGTCGTGGGCGCGAAGCTGCTCGAGGTCGCGCACGAATACCCCGAGCGCTCGGTGGAGCTGCATTTTTTTCGATGCGAGCTGACAGGCCAGCCGCAGCCGCTATTGGGTCAGGAAATCCGCTGGGTCGACCGGACGGACTTGCGCGCGCTGGAGTTTCCTCCCGCCGACGAAGAGCTCATTCAGATGCTGGCTGGATGAAGGGCGGGGTGACGACGGTCACGGTCCGTGGCGACGCTGTCCCCGGTTCTCCGGTGACCTGAAGCACGGTGCCAGGCTCGGCGGAGTCCCGGTGGACGTAACCCAATGCAATCGGCCGGCGCAGACGGGGTGAGTCGGCGGCGCTGGTGATCGCACCAATCGGCTTGTTTTCGGCCTCAATCCGCATCCCGCGGACGAGCGGACCGTCAGCATCGGCTCCCAGAAGCCCGACCAGCCGTTTCGCGACGCGTCCCTGGCCGCGATGCAGGACCCGGATGATCACTTCCTGCCCGACGTAACAGCCCTTCGTGTAGCTGATCGCCCGCGTGTCGATTCCGGCTTCGAGCGGAATGGTGTGCTCGTCCATGTCCGCCCCGAACTCGGGACGGCCGGCTTCGACCCGCGTCACCTCCACGGCTTCCAGCGTGACATCCCTGGCGCCCGCCGCGCGCAGGGCATCCGACAAGCGCGCGACTTCCGGCGCGTTCACGAACAGCTCGAAGCCGGGCACCCCGTAGTCGTCGCTTCGAACGACGGTCACCGGAGCATCACCGAAGCGGAGCTCCTGGTTTGCGTCGATCTGCATCTGCCCGAACCGTTCGAGACTGGAAGGCGAGAGTACCGAGGCCAGGATCGGCGCCGCCTTCGGGCCGTAGAGCCCGAGTTGTCCCAGCTCGACGCCGGCGTCGCGCACCTCGACGTCCTCGGTGAAGATGAAATCCGCGAGGCGCTGCCGAATACTTTCGGCTGTCGCCGCGGGAAGATCGATCAGGATGCGATCCCCCAGCTCGGACACGCGCATGTCGGACAGCATGCGCCCCTGCGCGGTCAGAAGAGCGGCATAGCAGCCCTGGCCCGGCGACAGCGCGGCGATGTCATTAGTCAGCAGGCCCTGGAGATAGTCTCTCCGGTCGGCTCCGGTCAGCTGCAGGCGGCCCCGGGAACGGCGGTCGAGCAATCCCGCGACGTTGAGCAACGCGTCGTACTGGTCGTGTGAAAACATCGATGGGCTGGTATCCTCGATTGATGCAGGTGCCTCTTTATTTTAGTGCCCGCAAGACCGGGCGGCTGGCCGCGGCGGCGGTGCTCGTGATCGCGTCCGCAGCCGTCCGGGCCCAGCAGGCGCCTGCAGTGCCGGCGGCCGGTGAATCGACGCTGATTGTCTTCCTGAACGGCCGCGAAGTCGGCCGTGAGCAGACCTCGCTGGCGCGAACGCCCGCGGGGTGGACCATCACCGCCAGCGGCGCATTCGGAGCACCGTTCAACCAGTCGACCAAGCGATTCGAGGTGACCTACGCGCCCGACTGGCAGCCGATCGAGCTGAAGATCGACGCGACCGTGCAGTCACGCCCGATCGGCCTGGCCACGTCGTTCGGGACCACCACGGCCATCAACGAGATCACGAACAACGGCGTCACGTCGACCAAGACGGATCAGATCACGGCACGAGCCGTCGTCCTTCCCACCAATTTCTTCGCCGCCTACGAAGCGCTCGCGGCACGGCTCTCCTCTATGACGCCTGGTGGCGAGCTGCCGGTCTATGTGGCGCCGCAAGGCGAGATCAAGCTGACAATCCGGGGCATCACTCCGGCGACGTATCAGACGCCGGCCGGCGCGCTGAACACCCGGCGGTTCGCGGTATCGCTGCAGAACCCGGCAGGGCCGCTCGACGCGGAGATCACCGTGGACGAGCGGAACCGCTTTGCCAAGCTGGATATTCAAGCCGCCGGACTCTCGGTCGCGCGGCAGGATCTGGCCGGCGTCGCCACGCGGCAGCAGACGGTCAGGAATCCGACCGACGTCGACGTGAAAATCCCCGCCGCCGGATTCGGACTGGCCGGCACGGTCACCACGCCGTCCGCCCAGGGCCGGCTCCGCCATCCGGCCGTCGTCCTCGTGGCCGGCTCCGGGCCGGTCGAGCGCGACGCCCTGGTCGCCGGCATTCCTGTCTTCGCGCAGCTCGCAGGCCAGCTCGCGGAACGCGACTTCGTCGTGCTCCGCTACGACAAGCGTGGCACGGGTCAGAGCGGCGGCCGGACCGAGCGCGTCACGCTCCAGGACTATGCCGACGACGTGGTGGCTGCCGTGAAATGGCTGGCGAAACACAAGGATGTCGACCCCGAGCGCGTCTTCGTGGTCGGCCACAGCGAAGGCGCTTCCATCGGGATGCTGGCGTCGGCGGCCGAAAAAAAGATCGAGGGGCTCGTGATGATGTCCGGGATGGCCATTCCCGGCCGCGAGCTGATCCTCGAACAGCAGCAGCACGTTCTCGGCGCCAGCAACCTGCCCGAAGCAGAGCGCACGCAGAGGGTAGAGCTGCAGAAGAAGATTCTCGAAGCAGCGATGACGGAGAAGGGCTGGGAATCCCTGCCGCCGGAAGTGCGCGGTCTGGTGGACACGCCCTGGTATCGCAGCCTGCTGACTTTTGATCCTGCGAAGACGATGGACAGGGTCAAGCAGCCGATACTGATCCTGCAGGGAGATCGCGACGCCCAGGTGAAGCCCTATCACGCGGATCGGCTCGCCGAGCTCGGGCGGGCGCGCAAGAAGTCGGGCTCGACCGAGGTGAAACACTTCCCCACTTTGAATCATCTGTTCGTGCCGGCAGAGACTGGCGACGTCGCGGAGTACTCGACCCTCCAGACCAGGGCGTTGAGCCCCGAAGTCGCCGGCGCCATCGCTGCATGGGTGGCGAGCGTCCCACGCTGACTGGGAGATCGACTAGACTTTTGCCGCCATGAGAGTGGGGATTCCGAAAGAGACCTGGCCAGGCGAGACCCGTGTCGCGGTGATTCCGGCAGGTGCGGCAGCGCTCAAGAAGGCCGGCGTCGACGTCGCCGTCGAAACGGGGGCGGGTACCGCCGCCGGGTTTACCGACGACGCCTACCGCCAGCAGGGCGCGGCCATCCTCGGCCGATCCGAGATCTTCGAGGGCGCCGATGTCCTCCTGACGGTGCGTGCGACGCCGACAGGCGATCGACTGCGACAGGGTCAGGCGCTGATCGGGTTCGCGGATCCGCTCGGTGCGCCCGATGCGATTCATCAGGTCGCCGCGACCGGCGCGACGCTGCTGTCGATGGAGCTGATGCCGCGCATCACGCGCGCTCAGAGCATGGACGCGCTGTCGTCGATGGCGACGATCGCCGGCTACAAGGGCGTGCTCCTCGCCGCCAACACATCCCCGCGCATGTTCCCGATGCTGATGACCGCGGCCGGCACGGTCGCCTCGGCGCGGGTCTTCATCGTCGGAGCCGGCGTCGCCGGACTTCAGGCGATCGCCACGGCGAGGCGCCTCGGCGCCAAGGTCGAGGCCTACGACGTCAGACCGGCGGTCAAGGAACAGGTCCAGAGCCTGGGCGCAAAATTCGTCGAGCTGCCGATCGAGACCGCCGACTCAGAGGACAAGGGCGGCTATGCCAAGGCGCAGGACGAATCGTTCTACCGGCGCCAGCGCGAGATGATGCTGAAGGTCGTCGCGGCCAACGACATCGTGATCACGACCGCGCTGATTCCCGGCAAACGCGCGCCCATCCTGCTCACGACCGAAATGGTGGAAGCCATGATTCCCGGCTCGGTCGTCGTCGATCTGGCGGCGGAGCGCGGCGGGAACTGCGAGTTGACCCGCCCGGACGAAGACGTGCACCACAAGGGCGTGACCATCATCGGGCCGTCCAATCCGCCGGCGCTCGTGCCCTATCACGCGAGCCAGATGTATTCGAAGAACATCATCACGTTCTTGACGCACCTGCTCGGAAAGACCGGCGCCCAGCAGTCGTCGCTGCCGATCGATACGTCCGATGAAATCACTCGCGAGACCCTGCTGACGCAGAACGGCGCAGTGGTCCATCCGCGGGTGCGTGAACTGACCAAGGCTTGAGGCTCTTCCCCGGAAGCGAGGCCCCCCGTGTGGATGCTCAGGACGACCGAAGACGCGAAACAACCGTTCCTGTTCAGAATCACTCCCGGCAACGTCAAGACCGTCGGCCGCGCCCCGCGCGCTGACTTCGTGGTCGACGCGGCCCTCGTTTCGAGGCTGCACTGCCGCCTCGCGGCGGGGGCGGGCGAAATCGAAGCCGTCGATCTCGAAAGCACCAACGGCACCTACGTCAACGGCCAGCGAGTCGACCGCGCCGTCCTCAAAGAAGGCGACAAGCTGCGGGTCGGGGCGGTGGAGCTGGTGGTGATGAAATCGGCGAAGGCGGGAGCCGAAAGCTGATTTCCAAAATCGGGCGGACTCACGTCAAATCAGAAACGGATTCGTCCGCTTCTCCCTCCCGATCGTCGTCGGCGCGCCGTGGCCTGAATAGACCGGCGTCTCGTCGGGATACGCGAACAATACCTCGTTGATCGAGCGCAGCAGCACCTCGGTATCGCCGCCCGGAAGATCGGTGCGGCCAATCGATCCCGCAAACAGGGTGTCGCCGACAAACAGGCTGCGCTCGGAGCGATCTCGGCTCTCGATGGTCAGGCAGACGCCTCCGGGGCAATGCCCTGGCGTGTGCCGGATAGTGACGACGTAGTTGCCGAAGTTGAGCGTTCCTTCCGGCTCGTAGAAGAAATCGACCGGCGGCTGCGCCTCGACGGGAAACCCGAACGCCCGTCCCTGCTGGACGACGGCCTCGTACAGGAAGTTGTCGGCCTGGTGCAGCCCGACTGGCACGCCGAGCGCCGCCTTCGCACGTTTCACGCCCGTGATGTGGTCCAGATGCGCGTGCGTCAGCAGGATGTACCGGGTGTTCAGCCCGTGCGCCGCGACCGCCTCCAGCAGGGCATCGACCTCGTCACCGGGATCGATGAGCACGCTTTCCCGGGTCTTTTCGCAGCCGACGACGTAGCCGTTCTTGTGGAACGGCGCCACCGCCCTGGTCTCCAGGATCATCGTGAGCCTTCTCCTGGCCCATTTTCGCATTACGGGTCGAGGGGACATGCCAACGAATCCACGAGAAACGCGGGTCCACGGAAGCCTTCTGGCGGCCGCCGAAAAACGTCTGCTGATCCGGATGGCCGGGCGCCTGCCGCGGTGGGTGAATTCGGACCATCTCACCGGCCTCGGTGCCGCCGCCATGCTGGCTGCGGGTGTGAGCTACGCGCTGGCCCCGCACTGGCAGCCGGCACTGCTGCTGGTCGTCTTTTTTCTGGCGGTGAACTGGTTCGGCGACAGCCTCGACGGCACGCTGGCGCGAGTCCGCCGCCACGAGCGGCCGCGCTATGGCTTCTACGTCGATCACGTGCTCGATGCGGTCGGCATCCTGCTGCTGGTTGGCGGACTGTTCGCGGGCGGATACGTCAGTCTCCTGCCGGCCGCGGCGTTCCTGCTCGCTTACTATCTGCTCACGATCGAGATCGCGCTCGCTACCCACGCGCTCGGCGTTTTCCGGATCTCATACTGGAAGTTCGGTCCGACGGAGCTTCGCATCCTGCTCGCAATCGGCACCCTGCAGTTGCTCAACTCGCCCTGGAGCACGATCGCCGGCCATCGCGTGCTGCTCTTCGACGTCGGCACCGCGATCGGCGCCGGCGCGCTGCTCGTCACGTTCCTGGTTTCGGCCATCAGCAATACCCGAAAGCTCTATGCACTCGAACCGCTGCCACAGGAGGAGGGAAATATTCTCCTGCTGTTGAGCCGCACGTCGGGCTAGATCAACTCGCGCAGCTTGTGCGGATCGATGTTCGCGCCCGACAGAATCACCGCGACTCTCCGACCCTCGAGCGGTAGCCGATCTCCGAGCACTGCCGGCAACAGCGGTCGCCGCAGGCGCCCTCGGCAATCACGCGTTCCTCGGCGACCAGCTTCGCGATTGCGGAGGCGATCTGCTCCTCGGCCACGGTGACGATGCCCGCGACGTGACGGCGGACCAGGTCGAACGTGATCGTTTCCGGATCGAGGTTGCCGACGAGGCCATCCGCCAGCGACGGCAACACGTCGAATCGGCACGATATGACCGGCCGCGAGCCCGTGCGTGAATGGCAAAGACGACTCGGTTTCAACGCCCCACGTCGCCACCGCCGGCCCGGCCGCGATCGCGGTCCCGCTGATCAGGCCGCCGCCGCCAACCGGACACACAATCATCTCCACGCCCGGATTCTGTTCGAGGATTTCGAGCGCCGACGGTGCCGGCCCCTGCGATGACGTCAGGGTGCGAGTACGGCGACACCCACAGGGCGGTCCCTGCCGCGCCATGTTCCTTCGCACGTGCCTCCGCTTCGTCGTAGTCGCGACAGGCGATCAGCTCAGCGCCCGCCCGGCGAATCGCCTCGAGCTTGACGCGCGGCGCGTCTTCCGGGACGTAGACGATCAGCGGCAGCCGGGCGATCGAGGCCGCGAATGCCAGGCCGCGGCCGTGATTGCCGGCCGATGCGGTGACGAGCGCCGGCGGGCGGTTCGGACCATCGCGCAACTTGAGAACGGCATTCAGCGCGCCACGGACCTTGTACGAGAAGGTTGTCTGGATGCCTTCGAGCTTGATCGAGACGTCGGCCCGGCTCTGCGGCGGACAGCCAGTCGGATCGCCGCAGCGGCGTGCGGTGCACATACGGCGCGATGCGGCGCGCCGCAGCTTCGACGTCCTGCCTGGTGATCAGGGGGCCGGGCTCTGGGAGGACAGCAGGATCTCCGCGAGATTGCCGGCGAACGCCGAGCGCGGCAGCACCTGATCGGCGCCCGCCTTCCGCGCGGCCGCGATGAGGTCGGTATGCACGTGCGAGGCAAAGCCGATCGCGCGCAGCCCGGCCAGCGCCGGATCCGCCTTCAGCGCCGAGATCGTGTTGATCGGATCGGTCTTGCCGCTGTTCAAGTCGAAGATCACCAGCGCCGGCTTTCGAGCCCGCGCCTGCTCCAGGATCTCCTCCGGCGATCGTGCAAACGTCAGCTCGACGCCGGCCTGTTTGGCCGTGGCGCGGATTTTCGAACTGAAAAGCAGATCATCGACAGCGCAGAGGACCATGTGGTGATCATATCAATTGCCAACATTGCCAAGATTGCCAAGATTGCCAAAATTCAGGCGACTCCGGGCAACTTCACGGCTTGGTCACAGCGCGGCGTCCAAACCAGCAAAGGCTCTCTTCGGAATTTTGGCAATGTTGGCAATCTTGGCAATGTTGCCAATGGACAGAGGCCCCAGAGGGTCTAGCGAAGCCAGAAGTAGAGGGCCGCTGCCAGCGCTCCGCCCAGCGCAACGAACAGCCACCAGATCCCTCCCTTCTCCTCTTCGAGCGGAATGAGATCAGGGTCTGTCGCCAGCCGCGCGCTTCGGGTCACGCGACGGACGTTCCGTCGCCACGGCGTCGACCAGCCCCGCGCATCGGCGGAGATCCGAAGCCAGCTTCGACGCGCTCTCGGTCCGGCGCGTCAGGTCGCTCGCGAGCGCGCGCAACAGGACGATGTCGAGCAGCTTGGGCAGGTCGGGGTTGATCGAGGTCGGCGCCGGAGGGGTCATCTGGGTGATGTTGGCCAGCGTTGTCGACGCATCCGCGCCAGCGAAGGGGTTCCTGCCGGTCAGCATCTCGTAGACGATCACGCCGAGCGAAAAGAGATCGCTCCGGGGATCGACGCCGACGCCGATCGCCTGCTCCGGGGACACGTAGGACAGAATGCCGACCGCCTCCGCGCCGACGCTGTGCGGAGCGGCCGCCGCAAGGGCTCTCGTCTGGCCGCCACGCGTCCAGGCCGCCATCCCGAAGTCGAGCACCTTGGCGCTGCCCTTGGCGGTCTCCACGATCGTGTCGGGGCTGCAGATCCTTGTGGATGACGCCGTTGGTATGGGCGTGAGCCAGCGCATCGGCGACCTGGGCGGCCAGGTCGAGCGCGTGGCGCGAGTTCATCGGCCGGCCTTCCATCTGCTGACGCAGCGTCGTTCCCTTGACGAACTCGTAGGCCAGATAGAGCCGGCCCTCGTAATAGCCGACGTCGAAGAGCGTCGCGATGTTGGGATGGGAGATCTTCGCGGCGGCGCGCGCGTCGTCCACCAGCCGTTCGTGGCGCGGCCCGACGGGCAGCGGCTCCCGCTGGAGCTTCAGCGCGACGGTGCGGCCGACCTTGGTATCGCGCGCGCGATAGACGTCGCCGAGGACGCCTTCGCCGATGCGTTCGAGCAGGTTGTAGTGCGCGACGGAACCGAGCATCGATCGGACGGTCGCTCCTACTTGCTGTGGCTTCGATGGCCGGAGCTCGATGCGGCTCGGGAGGCTTCTCGCCGGCATCTGCAGAAGGTCGATGACGACCTGGGCGACGTCTTCCGGCTGGATCTTCCAGTCGGCGCCATCGGCGCTGCTCCGGCCGCCGAATCCGGTCGCGACCGAGCCCGGCATCACGCAGCTGACCCGGATGTTGTCGTAGCGCACCTCCTGCATCAACGCTTCCGAGAACGCGTTGAGGCCGGCCTTCGAGGCGCAGTAGGCCGCGCCGCCGGCAAACGGATTCTTTCCCGCCAGGCTGCTGATGTTGATGATCCAGCCGCCGCCCCGCTGCCGCAGGTGCGGAATGGCCGCGTGGCAGCAATAGAAGACGCCGCTGAGGTTCGTGTCGACCACCGCCTGCCAGTCCGCGATCGACATGTCCGCGGCATTCTTCGAACAGGGCGACGCCGGCGTTGTTCACGAGCACGTCGAGGCCGCCAAACCGGTCGACCGCCTCGCGCACGGCCGCACTGACTCCGCTGGATTCCGGACATCGGCGACGACGGCGAAGGCGCGCGAACCCGAGCTTCCGCCTGGGCCCGTTCGAGATCCCCGCGATGTCGTCCGGTGATCACGACGCGGGCGCGCCGTGAGCCGACACGAGCGCCCGGGCAATCGCGAAGCCCGATTCCGCTTCGACCCGCCGGTCACCAGCGCGACTTTTCGATCGAGCGCCGGCGCGGTTGGAGAGCCCGTGTTCATCTCAGTAGAATAGTCGACTCCGATGTCCTTCATCGCGATCCTGGGCGCGGGCGCTCTCGGCGGCACGCTCGCGCACCGGCTGGCGTCGCGCGGCCGCGTCAGCGAAGTGCGGCTGATCGACGACGCAGGCCAGCGTCGCGCAGGGCAAAGCCCTCGACATTCAGCAGTCGGGAGCCGATCGAAGGATTCAGCACGCGCCTGACCTCCGCCGGCGCGATCGACAGCGGCGGCGGGCGCCGACGCGATCGTCATCGCCGACGCTGCCCAGGGAGATGTCGAACACAGCGGCGAGGCGGGTCTCGCCCTCGTGAAACGGGTCGCGTCGATGGAGGCCGCGGCGCCTTTGATCTTCGCCGGCGCGGCTCAGCGCCTGCTGCTCGCGCGCGCCGCAACCGAGCTGCACGTGCCGCCGCGGCGGTTGCTCGGAACCGCGCCTGGAGCGCTCGAGTCTGCGCTCCGCGCGCTGGCCGGGCTCGAGGCGGATGGCACCGGGGTCGAAGTGCAGTTGCGCGTCGTCGGTGTGCCGCCCGACGCGGCCGTCGTGGCGTGGGAAGAAGCGACGTGCCTTCGGCCAGCCGATCTCGACGGTGCTCCCGCCGCACCGGATCGCGGCGCTCTCCGCGACGGCTGCCGCGGCTCTGGCCGCCGGGACCCTGCGTCCTCGCATCAGCCGCGGCGCGTGCGGCCGAGGCCATGACCAGCGGCTCACGCCGCGCGTTATTCGTGCTTTGTCGTCGATTGAGGAAGGTTCGACGGCGCGGGTGCTCGCCATGCCCGTCGAGCTCGGGCCTGGCGGCGTCGTGCGCGTGCTGCGTCCCGCGCTCACGCGTCAGGAGCAGACACGGCTCGACAACGCGCTCGGCAATCAGTTGACGGCTTCGCGCGTATGCAGCGCGACGCCTCCCGCGAACTGCGAAAGGGCTTCCCGAAGAATCAGCCGGCCGCGGTGCAGCCGGGACTTGAGCGTCTGCGGCTTGACGTGAAGGACCTCGCTCGCTTCTTCCGTCGACAGTCCCCTGGATATCGCGGAGCACCACCGGCGTTCGATAGACCTCCGGCAGCGTCGTCAGCGCTTTGATCAGCTGTTCACGCATTTCACGCCGCAGGACGTGGTCGTCGGCCAGCGACGACCAGTCCGCCGGCTCCGACGGCGGCAGCGCCGGCTCGTCCGCCGGGTTCCGGCCGCTGCTGCTCCGCGGCGCGGCCCGTGCGGCCGGTTCGCAGCCGCGACATCGCCGTGTTGAACGTGATCCGGTAGATCCAGGATGACAGCGCCGCGTCGCCGCGGAACGCGTCGATCTTCCGGAACACTTTCATCAGGACGTCCTGGGTGACCTCTTCCGCGTCCTCCCAGTTCTTCATGTAACGGAACGCGAGCTGGTGGATCCGGGCGCCGTAAACCGCGGACAGATCCGCGACCGCGCTGGCGTCTCCCGCCTGCATCCGATCCGATGAGCTCTCGTTCTCCCGCCGTATTGCGCATTCCGGGGCCTCCGTATACGATGTTGAACACCGTACGGAGCGCCGGATTATTCCTCATGAATCGGAAGAAATATGATCAGCCGTAAGCAGATATAAATGAGTAAGTTAGGGTCGAACCGCGGGACCAGCCGCGGCGGAAGCGTCCTCGGGCTGACGGTTGAAGGTGGCCGAAAAGGCGGCAATCGCCGCGTCTTCCACCGACCTCATGGCTGGCGGCCCGGCCCAGCAGCCGCCGAGTGAGGTCACGCCGCGGTCCTGGATGCCGCAGGGGACGATCAGGGAGAAATGTGACAAATCCGTCGCAACGTTGAAGGCAAAGCCGTGGCTGGTGATCCAGCGGGAGATTCGGACGCCGATGGCCGCCAGCTTGTCCTGACCAACCCACGCCCCGGTCAGGCCCTGGATGCGGCCGGCCTGCACGCCGAACGCTGCGGCCGTTGCGATCATCACTTCTTCGAGGTCGCGCACGTACCGATGGATATCGCAGCGGTCGGGACGCAGATCGATGATCGGATAACCCACGAGCTGGCCCGGCCCGTGGTAGGTCACGTCGCCGCCGCGGCCCGCCTCGAACAGCGCCACGCCCGCTTCGTCCAGCGTCTGTTCCGATGCGAGCACGTGGGAGCGATCGTTCCTGACTTTCGCGCCGAGCGTGATCACCGGCGGATGCTCGAGGAGCAGGAGCTGATCGGGAATCCTGTCGGCCTTGCGCGCCGCGACCAGTTCCTGCTGGAGCGCGAGACCCTCGGCATATGGGACGACGCCGAGCCGGCGGACATGGAGCGGAACAGTCAAATTCTTCGTCGGGGACAGGGGGACAGTCCCCCTTACAGCCAGCCCTCCTCGAATTTCTCGAGCCGCTCCTTGACGAACGAGAGGAACCGGCCCGGCTTCGGCGCCGTCGATCAGCCGGTGATCGTGGCCGAGCGTCAGGTGGCACATCGGCCTGATCCCGATCGCGTCGTCGATGACGACCGGCCGCTTCTCGATCGCGCCGACTCCGAGGATCGCGACCTGCGGCTGGTTGATCAGCGGCAGTCCGTAGAGCGCGCCGAAGATCCCCGGGTTGGTGATGGTGAACGTGCCCTGCTGGACTTCCTCCGGGTTCAGCTTCTTCGATCGCGCGCGCGCGGCCAGATCGTTGATTGCGCGGCTCAGGCCAAGGAGGTTCTTCTCGTCGGCATTCCGGATCACCGGGACGATCAGGCCGTTGTCGAGGGCGACGGCGATGCCGAGGTTGATGTCCTTCTTATAGACGATGTTGTCGCCGTCGATCGAGGCGTTGACCATCGGAAACTGCCGGAGGGCGTCGACGATGGCCTTGGCGATGAACGCGGTATACGTCGGCCTGGCGCCAGCGGCTTCATAGTCGCCCTTCTTCGCCTCGCGCAGCGCCGCAATCCTGCCGAAGTTGACCTCGTAGACCGAGTAGACGTGTGGCGAGGTCTGCGCGCTGAGCACCATGTGATCGGCGATCTTGCGGCGCATCACGCTCATCGGCACGACCTTCACGTGCTCGCCTGGCGCGAAGGCCGGAATCGCCGCCTCTCGGCGTGCCGTGCCCGGCGTCGGTGTGCCGCCGGACTTGATGAAGCCGAGGATGTCCTGCTTGGTGACGCGCCCGCTGATCCCGGTTCCCTTGATCAACCTGATGTCGACGTTGTGCTCCTTGGCGATGCGACGCACGAGCGGTGACGATCGCTGACGGCGCAGGTCCTCTTTACTGGTCTCCTCGTCGACGTCTTCGAGCGACTCATCGCCTGTCTCAGGCTGAGTGCTCGCGAGGACCTCCGGCTGCCCGGCAGCCGCCTGCGGGACTCCGCCAGGTGCTGCCTCCTTCGCTTCACCGGCCGAGCCAATCACCGCCACGACGCTGTTGACCGGGACGGTTTCCCCTTCCTTGACCTTGATCGCGGTGAGGACCCCGGCCGCGGGTGCCGGAATCTCGGCATCGACCTTGTCGGTGGAGATCTCGAAGAGCGGCTCGTCGCGGTCGACCGAATCGCCGACCTTCTTGATCCATCGGACGATGGTCCCCTCGGCGATCGACTCGCCCATCTGGGGCATCATGACATTGGTGCCCATCGCTAACTCCCAACTCCTCCGCCTCGGCGCGTTCCAGTGCGGGCGCGCGCTACGGCGAGACCTCGCCAGAGCATGCCGGAGCCCGTTGGAAAGCGGCATGCGGCGGCGGGCAACTCCCAACTCCCAAGAGGAGCCGATCGAGGGACCTGGGTGTAAGCCGTGCGAACTGGCCAAGTGCCGCGACTTCGACCCCCAGGTTTCGAGTGGCGAGGCTTGGGAGTTGGAAGTTGGGAGTTGGGAGTTGACATGATTGTTACGCGTGAATCGCCGCTCCATGTGTGGCGTGCGCGGCCTCACCAACGGCTTCCGACATCGTCGGGTGCGCGTGGATCGTGCGAATCAGCTCCTCGACCGTGCACTCGAGCCGCAGGGCGAGCGTGGCTTCGGCGACCAGTTCGGTAGCGCGCGGGCCGATCATGTGAACGCCGAGCACTTCGTCGGTACTTTTTCTCCGCGACGATCTTCACGAAGCCTTCGATCTCCGAGGCGATTCGGGCCCGGGCGAGCACGCTGAACTTGAACGAGCCGACCCGAACATCGTAGCCGCGCGCCTTTGCTTCCTGCTCGGTGAGCCCGACGCTGCCGATCTCCGGGTCGCAGTAAGTGCAACCGGGGACCTGGTCGTAGTTGATCGGCCGCGATTCGTGTCCCGCGATCCGCTCGGCGAGCACGATCCCTTCGGCTGACGAGAGGTGCGCCAGCTGCGGGTGTCCGGGCTGGTCGAAGGTGATCACGTCGCCGATCGCGGAGATGCCGGGGACATTGGTCCGGAACTCGCGGTCGACATGAATGTATCCGCGGTCCATTCGCAGCTTCAGATCCTCGGCCCCGAGGCCGCTGGTCACCGGGCCGCGGCCGGTCGCGACCAGCAGGTAGTCCGCGCTGATCTTCGTCGACTTGCCGTCGCCGGCCTGGGCCTCGATGTCCACCCCGTTCGCGCCGGGCTTCGCGCTGGTGACCTTCGTGCCGGTCATCACGGTAATGCCCTGCTTCTTGAACGAGCGCTCCAGCTCGGCGGAAACGGCCTCGTCTTCGATAGGGACAAGGCGCGGCAGCAGCTCGATGAGGGTTACCGCGCTGCCGAAGCGCCGGAAGATCGACGCGAACTCGACCCCGACCGCGCCGCTGCCCATGATGACGATCGACTTCGGGATGTCCTTCAGGCCGATCGCCTCGTCGCTGGTGATGATGCGCCGGCGATCGATCTCGATCCCGGGAACGCTCCGCGGCTGCGACCCGGTGGCAACGATGATCTCCTTCAGCGCGGTCAGCGTCTGCTTCTCGCCTTCGATCACCTCGACCTTGCCGCCGCCGGCCAACCGTCCGCTGCCCTTGATCCACGTGATCTTGTTCTTCTTGAAGAGCAGCTCGACCCCGCCGGTGAGCCCCTTCACGATCTTGTCCTTGCGGGCGTGGACCTGGGCCATGTCGAGACCAATGGCAGGCTCGGGGCCTTGTCCCAGGACGGTCTCGCCCAAGGCCGGCCTCGAGGCCGGTCGAAGGGTCAGACCCCACTCCTTCCAGGACTGGGCGACCTTGAGGGCGTGCGCGTGCTCGAGCAGAGCCTTGGTCGGGATGCACCCCCAGTTGAGGCAGGTCCCGCCAAGGACCGGGGCACGCTCGACGACGGCGGTACGCAGGCCGAGCTGGGCAGCGCGGATCGCGGCCACGTAGCCGCCAGTGCCTGAACCGATGACGACCACGTCGTATTCGAGAGCCATGAGTGCGCTATTGATCCTTCTTTTTCATCGACGCCAGCGGCACGAAGCTCACGGCGGCAGGCGGTGCGGGGTCGGGGGGAAGGGCCGTGGCCTGCTCGGGATCCAGGCGGGCGACCTGGGACCGCAGGCGCGTGTAGTCGTACCGCAGCTCCCAGTATGACTGGGTCAGGGCCTCGATTTTCCGTAACGACCGCCTGACGGCCCCCAGCGCGGCGAGCGCGAGCAGGAACGCCACTCCCGCGACAATCCACACGGCCACAACCGCCGTACCTTAGCAGGAGCCGCAACGGCGAAGCAAGATGGGCCGCCGGACGGAAAACCGGCTACAATTCGGGCTTCCAATGCCGCCCGGAAAAACGATCCTCATCTGTGATGACGATCAGGGCATGCGCGACACGATCGCCGCGATCCTGAAGCGCGACTACAACGTCCTCACGGTTTCGAGCGGCGAGGCTGCGCTGAGCCTGCTCAAACACGAGGACGTCGACCTGATCCTGCTCGACGTCCGCCTGCCGGGCATCAGCGGCTTCGACGTGCTCCGTATCGTCAAGGAGAACTACAACCTCGTCGAGTGCATCATGATCTCGGCCATCAACGAGGTCGAGACCGCGGTGCAGGCGATGAAGCACGGCGCCTACCACTACATCACCAAGGACTTCGACTACGACGAGCTGCGCTCGCTGGTCCGCAACGCCTGCGAGCGCCAGGATCTCAACCGGCAGGTCATCACCCTCACCGCCCAGGTCGCGGAACAGAGCGAGCGTGAGTTCCTGATCGGGCCGAGCCGGCAGATTCGCGACATCGTCGATCTCGTGCAGAAGGTCGCGCGGCTGTCGGCAACCATCCTGATCCTCGGCGAGAGTGGCACCGGCAAGGAGCTGCTCGCGCGGCTGGTGCACCGCGAATCCGGGCGCGGCGACGCACCGTTCATCGCGGTCAACCTCTCGGCGATTCCCCACGAGCTGGTCGAAAGCACCTTGTTCGGGCACGAGCGCGGCTCGTTCACCGGCGCCCACAAGCAACAGCTCGGGAAGTTCGAGCTGGCGGCCGGCGGCACGCTGTTTCTCGACGAGATCGGGGACCTCAGGTTCGACTTGCAGGCCAAGCTCCTTCGCGCGATTCAGGAAGGGGAAATCGAGCGCGTCGGCGGGGTGAAGCCAATCAAGACGGACTTCCGGCTGGTCGTGGCTACCAACGTCGATCTCGACAAGGCGGTCAAGGACGGCCGCTTCCGCGAAGACCTCTATTACCGGATCAACGTCATCCCGATCCGGATGCCCCCGCTTCGGGAGCGCATCGACGACCTGCCGGAGCTGGCGCGCCTGTTCCTGGAGCGCTACCGCGGCAAGTTCCGGAAGCCGGTGCGCGGGATCTCCGACTCGGCGCTGAAGATCCTGCAGTCCTACTGGTGGCCGGGAAACATCCGCGAGCTGGAGAACCTGATCGAGCGCCTGGTCGCGGTCAGCGACAAGGATTGGATCACAGACGAAGATCTTCCGCTCGAGTACCACTTTGCGCGGCTCGACTCGGCGCCCACCTCGGGCGAGGCGCTGTTCCAGGAAGCCTGCGATACGTTCGAGCGAAACTTCATTCTTCGAGCGCTCGAAAAATCGGACTGGAACGTCACCGCCACGGCCCGCTATCTGGGCATCCCTCTGAGCACGCTGAAGCACAAGATGGCGCGGCTCGACCTCCGGGACCTCGCGCGCAAGCTGCGGGGAGCATAGGGCCAATACTGAACCGCCGCTCATCGCTGCCAGCCGGCCGCTCAGAGCCGAAAACATGCGGCTGAGCCCAATCAGCCAATGGATTAGCCGCGGCGGCCAATCCATTAGCCGGAACAGTCCTCTGCCGGCCCTGTTTCAGCTGTTTTGACCGATCGAAAGCGGCCAACTCGCTGTCCATAGAGTCATTCAGACTCTCCACGATTCGTGGCCACCCCAGCCGTTTGGCGTGAGGAGATGACTCTTTGGTCAGCGCACGGCGCACTCGGAATATGCGTTGCTATTTCACTCAGCAGCGGCGAACGGACTTGCCAGAGCTCCCCACGTTCGGCTTCATACTTCTCCGCCCGAATCATCCAAGACCCTAGGAGCGCGCATGCAGCCTTCGATGTTCAACGTCCGTGTCCCGCTCGAAGACGCCGGAGAGGTCTTCCTCATGAACACGTTCACGGACGCCCAGCTGATCGTCTCTTCCGACGTCGCCGACCTTCTCGACGACGTCGAACAGCGAGGGACGAATGGATGGACGAGTGACGAACGGGAGGCGTTGACCACGCTCGCCGAAAACGGCTTCATCGTCGAGAGCCGCGACGCCGACTGGAACAACGTGCGCCAGTACTTTCAGTCGGTGCGTGAGAGCCGCGATCAGCTGCGCATGACGGTGCTGACCACGCTCCAGTGCAACTTCGCGTGCGACTACTGCATCCAGGGCGATCACGGCGATTACAACAAGACCGCGGCGAAGATGTCGCTCGAGACCGCGGCGCGGGTCGCCGAGTGGGCCGAACGCCGGCTCGACGATCTCGGCGCGCGCTCGTATGCGTTGACCTTCTTCGGCGGCGAACCGCTCCTGAACCTCCCGGTCGTGTACTACCTCGCCGAGCGCATGTGGAACGCGTGCGAGGCGCGCGGCGTCTCGATGCTGATCAACATCATCACCAACGGTCTGCTGCTGACCCCCGAGGTCGTCGACCGGCTCGTGCCGTTCGGCCTGAACGGCGTGAAGATCACGCTCGACGGCGACCGCGACACTCACAACCAGATGCGGCCGTTGCGCGGCGGCCAGGGGACCTTCGACAAGATCATCAACAACATCCGGCAGATCGCGCACAAGACGCCGCGTCGCCATCGGCGGCAATTTCGACATGGAGACCGCCGACAGCTACCCGGCGCTGCTCGACTTCCTGAAGGAACAGGATTTCGCGGACAAGCTCTCGAAGGTCGCGTTCAAGCCGGTCATCCGCGAACCGAAGACTCCACAGGCTCCCCCGCTTCTCAGCTCCAAGTTCATCCCGCTCACCGCCGTCAGCGACTCGAAGCCGCTCGGCGGCGCGTGCATGTCGTCGGCGGGCTCCGCGGTGTCGACGACCAGCGGCTGCGACAGCTGCCACATGCTCGACGATCAGATGTCGTTCCTGCGTGAAGAGACGCGGAAGCGCGGTTTCCCGACCGTCGACGGCGTGCACATGGGACCCTGCGAGATTCACCGGCGGCACGCGCACACCATCAGCCCGGACGGATCGCTCTATGCGTGCCCCGGTTTCGCCGCCGACGCGACCCAGTCGATCGGGCACATCGACGGCCGCACCGATGCTCGCCGCGCGGAGGCATCGTCGCGGTTCGAAGCGCTCGCTGCCTGGAAGGAGTGCAGCGACTGCGCGTTCATCCCGGTGTGCGCGGGCGGCTGCAGCGTCGCGGCCTACACCGAGCTCGGCACCATCGACAAACCGAACTGCCACAAGCCGGCGATGGAAGCCGGCCTGATCGCCCTGGCCCGCCGCACCGCCGCGGAGCGGGCGGCGGTGGCCGTCAACTGACGCCTCGTCCTCATCCACCACAACTCACAAGGAGACAGCCGTGACCAACAACAAGAAAGCAAAGAAGGGAACCCTTCGCCCCTGGCTCGTCGACGTGGTCGTCGACATGCTGCGATAGCCACCGGAATCCTCGATCAGCTTTGACAGATCACTTTCAGATACGGAGAGCACCGATGAAGATTCAGATCGTCAAGAAGGCCAACAGCAGCCTGCGCGTCGAGACCGCCTGCCCCTGGTTCGTCGAGTATCCGCCGGCGGCGAAAAAGTAGCGGCGCCGAAAGGGCTGCTACACTGACGGTTCGCCACGCGCGCTCAGCCCGGCGCGTGGCACTGCCCTTCGCCCCCCATGTCCGGGATTCGC
This sequence comes from uncultured Acidobacteriota bacterium, assembly GCA_963836735.1. GTDB lineage: Bacteria > Acidobacteriota > Vicinamibacteria > Vicinamibacterales > 2-12-FULL-66-21 > JACCXG01. Next base: position 156,684 of record CAWIKP010000018.1, read on the forward strand.
GTGCGAGCGTCCCGCTGCCTGCTGGCAGCGCTGGTCACGATGACAGCGGCCTGCACTGCTGACGCTCCGCGCGCGGTTGGGCCGCAGGCGCCGCTCGAGGAGCTGAGCATCGGCTCCTTCGGAACGGCCCAGAGCATCCGGGGCCTCGTCACGCTCCTGACCACCGAGCCCCTGATCACGATCGGCTGGGATGGTACGCCGACGTTTCGCATTGCCGAATCGGCGACGCTGTCCGAGGACGGCAGCCAGATCAAGCTGCGGCTGCGCTCGAACGTGAAGTTCCACAACGGCGAGCCAGTCACCGCGGAGGCCGCTCGCGCCCTGCTGCAACGCTCGCTCATCGGCAAGAGCATCGCCAGCGTTACTGCCGACGACGAGCTGACGCTGACGCTCACGCTCGTGCAGCCGTTCGGATTCAGGGTGGAAGATCTCGAGTACCACGATGCTGTCCGACGAGAAACGGCCGGAGCTCCGAACCGGTCCCTTCAAGATCGTGTCGTCCGATCCGCCCGTCCTCGAAGGATTCACCGACTACTACCAGGGATCGCCGCTCGTGAAGCGGGTGACCATCAAGCGTTATCCGAGCCAGCGGGCCGCGTTGACGGCGATGATGCGCGGCGAGGTCAATTTCCTGCATGAAGTCAGCCGGGAGGCGATCGAATTCGTGCAGGCTGGAGGCGACTTTCAGGCGTATCCGCTGCTGCGTCCCTACGTCATTCCACTGGTCTTCAATCTCAGGCATGCGGTGCTGGCGAAACGCGAGGTGCGGGTCGCGCTCAACGAAGCGATCGACCGCGACGAAGTGGTTCGCAACGCGATGCGCGGGCACGGCGAGGTGGCCGAGGGGCCGTTCTGGCCGTTTCACTGGGCGTACACGCGGGGCCGCTACCCGTCACCTTACAACCCGGAGGCCGCGAAAGTGAGGCTCGATGCCGCCGGCTTCCCGGTGCGGCCCGCGCGCGAAAACCAGCCGCCGTCACGCTTCCGCTTCACGTGTCTCGTGCCCGGGGGAGATGCGCGGTTCGAGCGCATCGCGCTCGTCGTGCAGCGTCAGCTCTCCGCCGTGGGCGTCGACATGGACCTGCGTCCGGCGACGCAGGCGGAACTGACCAGGAGGGTCAAAGGCCGCGACTTCGACGCGATCATCTTCGAGATGGTGACGGGTCGGACGCTCGATTGGCCGAGCATGTTCTGGCACTCCGGCAATGCGTTCTTCGACCACGGCTATTCGGCCGCGGACCATGCGTTCGATCGGATGCAGCAGGCCCGCACCAACGACGAAGTGCGGCTGGCGATGTCCGATGTGATGGCTCAGTTCCGGGACGATCCGCCGGCCATCTTCCTGGCCATGCCGCGGGAAGCCCGCGCCGCCGACAAGTCGCTCAAGATCCCCTACGAGGCTGATCGGGACGTGCTCGGCACGCTCTGGCAGCTGCAACCGGCCCAACGCACATCCGCGCGGTCGCAATGAGACGCATCACTTCGCGCTTCGTGATGCTCATCGCGACCGCGGCGGTCGCGCCGCTGGTGATCTACGGCGGCCTGTCGATCAGCCGCCTGCGCAGCGGCACCCGCGAATCGGTGAACCAGGGCAACGTGGCCCTCGCCGATCAGGTCGCGACCCGGGTGAAGCTGTATATGGACAATACCGCCCGGATTCTCCGTTCGACCGCCCAGGAGCTCGGCGAAACGTCGCTGGCGCAGTGGCAGCAGTCCCGCATCCTCAAGAATCACGTCCTCGAGTTCCCGGAGTTCCACGAGATCTCGCTGTTCGATGCCGGCGGCCGCGTGGTCGCCACGAGCCGGGTCGGTCCGCCGGAGACCAAGGTCTCCACCGTGTCCTCTCACACGACGCAAGGCGTCGAGGTCGCGCCGATCTTCCTGGACACCGACGGCCTGCCGACCACGGATCTTTCGATCCGCCTGAAGACAGGGACGACCACCACCGGCTGGCTGATCGCCCGCATCTCGCTCGAGGACCTGTGGCGATTCGTGGATCAGGTCCGGGTCGGCAGTGAGGGCTATGCGCTCGTCCTCTCATCCGAGCTGCAGGTGATCGCGCATGGCAACCCCGCCGAGAAGCGGCTGGTCGCGCTGCCCGTCGATCCGCAGCATCCGCTGCCGGAAGTCGACGTGGTGTCGAAGCACGATCCCGACGAGCCGCAGTTCGCGCAGATCTACACCGATCGAGAGGGCAGGCAAAAGCTCGCTGCCGTCGCCCGCGTGCCCGACATCAACTGGACGGTCATCGTCGAACAGCCGACCGACGAGGCGTATGCCATCACCAGCTCGTTCCAGCAGCAGCTCGTGGCCGCCATCGCCCTGGCGCTGCTCGGCACCATCCTGTTCGGCTGGGTGTGGGCGCGCTCGTTCATCACCAGGATCTTCGCGCTCACCGCCGCAACCCGGGCGCTCGCCGAGGGACGGATGGATCAGCGTGTCGCGATCGGCGGACGCGACGAGATCCATCAGCTCGGCGAATCGTTCAACGCCATGGCCGATCGCCTCGTCGAGCTCCAGGAGGACGTCCGCAAGCAGGAACGCCAGGCGATGTTCGGCCGCATCGCCGCGGGCCTGGTCCACGATCTCTCGCATCCAATCCAGAACATCGGCAACAGCTGCAAGCTCATCGTCAAGATGTTCGACGATCACGAATACCGCGAGACCTTCAAGCGAACCGTCGAACGCGAGATGGTGATGATCAAGCGGGTGCTCGACGACTTGCGCAACATCGCGCGGCCGATCCCGCTGGAGCGGTTCCCGGTCGAGATCCAGCGATCGGTCGCCGAAGCCGTGGACTCGATGCAGCAGCATGCCGAGACCGCCGGGGTCACGCTGCAGCTCGACACCACGCCGGAACCGGCGTTCATCGAGGGAGACGTCTTCGCGCTCGGGCGCGTCTATCGCAACCTGATTCTGAACGCGATTCAGGCGACCGCTCCCGGCGGCCTCATTACGGTCGGCACGGAGACCCGGCCCGACCGTGTCCTCGTGCGGGTGCAGGACACCGGCTGCGGCATTCCAGCCGATCGCCTGACCGCCATCTTCGAGGACTTTGTCACAACCAAACGAAGGGGACTGGGCCTGGGGCTGGCGATCTCGCGAAAGATCGTCGACCAGCTCGGCGGGCAGATCCGGGTCACCAGCGAAGTCGGGAAGGGCACGACGTTCGTGCTCGAGTTTCCGCGAACCCGCGCGCGGCCGATGCTGGTGGCGGGATAGCCCGGGGAAACTTGCAAGCGGGTTCGTCTGTGCGTTAGGAGGACCAGATGTTTCGCAAGGCCGTGAAAACCACCGAAATCGAGATCGAAGGCCAGCGCTACGCGGCGCGGTATTACGAGCAGAAGACGGCACGAGGCAGCCGGCGATTCAGCTGCGAGGTCACCATCGATGCGACGGATCGCATCATCGTGGACGACGACTCGATGACCAGCCTGGAATCGAAGATGGAACGGCTGGCGCCGGCAACGGTGTATAGCCGGCTGCTGGCGGGACGATCGGTAGCCGCGTGACGCGAGAGACAAGACCGGCCCGCTGGCGTACGCAAGGGCGCGGCGCCAGGGGCCGAAAATATCGGTGCCGGTTTCCGGCGGGCCAGCGCTCAGCGAGCCGCTAGGCGCGGGACCTGCCCCGGCACACAGGACCAGCCCTACTTGCGGGGAAGAACGGCGTCCTTCAACTGCTTGGCGATGCGCGCCTTGACGACGGTCTTGGCGGGGATCTTGATGGCCTCGCCAGTGGCCGGGTTGCGGCCCATCCGCGCCTTGCGCTTCTGAACCACCAGCTTCACCATACCCGGGAGCACGAACTCGCCTGACCGCTTGAGCTCCTTCTCGGCCAGTGTATTCAGCTCATCGAAATACTCCCGCGCCTGCGTCCGCTTCACTTCGAAGCGATCCGCGAAGTGCGAGAAGAGTTCGGATTTGCCCATCCTGCGGGCCTCTGCCATCGGTTTGTCCCCTTGCTTGGGCGCGCTCTTGCTGAGACCCGCCACCGGCCACGCGCGCGAACAGCAGCAGCGGAAAATTCCGAATAAATCAGCGGGTATCCTAGCGCGCGATGTTTTGCGCTGTCAATGACGATACCCGCAAATCGCCCGGAAAATCGGGGCGAATGTTACAATTTTTTGGTGTCAAGCCCGACCAGCCTCCGCCGCTCCTCGGCTTCGGCTAGGTCTCGCCGTCCCTCGACTTCGCTCGGGGTGGCCCTGAGTTCATCGAAGGGCCAGACTTCGCGCGGCTCGGCGCGAGGGCAACGGCAGACGTTGGAAACGTTCCCCAACCCGCGTCCGGGGCGCGACTACGAGATCGCCATCCGCTGTCCCGAGTTCACCTCGGTCTGCCCCAAGACCGGCCTCCCCGACTTCGGCGAAATACGGATCACCTACGTCCCCGACCAACGGTGCGTCGAGCTGAAGGCGCTGAAGTACTACCTGATCGATTTCCGCAACCGCGGCATCTTCTACGAAGCGGTCACCAACCAGATCCTCGACGACCTGGTCGCCGCCTGCGCCCCGCGGCGCATGGTGGTGGTCGGCGACTTCTCGGCACGCGGTGGCATCACGACGCAAGTGACGGCCACGTACGAGAGGACAGGTTCATAGCTGAATCAGCCCCCCATCACGTCCCGATCGAACACACACTCGATCTGCACCCCTTCCATCCCCGCGACATCCCCTCTGTCGTCGACGAGTACATCCGCGCGGCACATGAAGCTGGATTGCGCGAAGTGCGCTTGATTCACGGAAGAGGAAAGGGCGTGCAGCGGGGGATCGTGCAGGGTGTGCTCGACAAGCATCCGCTGGTCGAAGAGTTCTGGGATGCGACGGAGACGCACCTGGGAGCGACCGTCGCGCGGCTGACTGATTAGGCCCCGCCGTCTCAGAAGATGCCCGGCAACACCCTCCACCGCACGACCTGCAGGTAGACCTGGTAGGAAGGGTCCTGTCGCAGCGTCTGCTCCTCGCAGACCGCGCGCCACATCAGCGCGAGATCGGCTGCGATCAGAATCACCGCGTTCCAGGTCGTGGGATTGGCGGCGAAGAAGCCGACGTGGGTGATGAGGTACCCCAGGTAAATGGGATGGCGCACCACGCGATAGAGGCCGGTCGACACGATGCCGCGATTGGCCGGCATCAGGCCGAAGCTCCGGCCGAGCGACAGCTTCCCGGCGATGACCACGGTCAGACCGACACCCGACAGCAGGACGGTTGCGGCCTCGGACACGAGCGCCGCGGCGGCGGCGGGCCGCACCATGAACGGGCCCATGATCGACAGCGTGGTGAGCACGCGCGCACGAGGGCTGCGATCGACGATCGAGGACGAGCGGCGCAGCACGGTCAGGGCGACCACGAGGGTTTCGCTGGCGAGCAGCAGCAGCCCGGTGAGCCGCCCGGTCTCCAGGAAATCACCGGCGATCCTGATCGTCAGCAGCGTGAACAGGACGACGAGAACGACGCGTGCGGTCAGATCGGCGGCGTCGGGAGCGGCTGCCTGCGGGTCGCGCTGAAGCACACCGACGTCCATCCCGACGGCGCCGCCGGCATCGACTTCCGCCGGCACCGCCAGACGTTTCATGTTTCAGCCCCTTGCGAGCCGACCTCTTCGAGGAAATAGCTGCCGCACGCCTGATCGAGCAGCTCACGCGTGATGGTGAGATCGCGCCCCTGGTAGCGGCAGATGTTGACCACCTGCTCGACCAGGTCGCGCGGGTGGCACGCGCGCATCTGCAGCTTGCGCGGCTGGTAGTACCTGCGACTGAGGTACTCGACCATCACCGGATCGAACGCGATCTGCCGCTTCCGGCAGTTGAGCTCGAAGATTCGGCAGGTACTCGTCCATCGTCGGGTTCTTCGCCCGAATCTTGTACGGAATACGCCGCAGGAACGCCTCGTCCGCGAGGGTTTCCGGCTTGAGGTTGGTGGCGAACACGATCAGCACGTTGAACGGGATCTCGAACTTGCGCCCGGTGTGCAGCGTGAGATAGTCGACCCGGCTCTCGAGCGGCACGATCCAGCGGTTGAGCAGATCGCGCGGCGCGATGCGCTGCCGGCCGAAGTCGTCGACCACGAACACGCCCCCGTTGGCCTTCATCTGAATCGGGGCTTCGTAGAAGCGCGAGATCGGGTTGAAGGTGAGGTCCAGCATCTCCAGCGTCAACTCGCCGCCGACGACCACCAGAGGGCGGCGGATCCGCTCCCATCGGCGATCGTGGGAGGCCGTCACGATGACGCTGCTCGCGGCGGCCGGGCCACCGAGCGGCACGTGGTTGACCGGATCGAAGGTCGTGACCGTCTGGCCGTCGACGTCGATGGCGTGAGGCACGTACATCTCGGTGCCGAGCGCGCGGCCGATGCCTTCCGCGAGCACGGTCTTGCCGTTGCCAGGCGCGCCGTAGAGGAACAGCGACTTGCCCGAGTTCACCGCCGGTCCGAGCTGGTCGAACATGCCCTTGTTGACGATCAGCTCCTCGAATCCCCTCGCCAGTGTGTCGCGATCCACGTAGGGACGTGCCGCCATGCAGGCGCGCACGTATGCGTTGTACTGGGCGAGCGGCACCGGCGCCGGTCCGACATAGCGGGACAGGTCGAGGAACTGCATCGCGCGCTCGCGGCCGAGATCCGTCAGCACGTAGCGATAGGCCGCGGTCCCGGTGCCCGTCGCGCCGCGCACTTCGACCAGCTTCTCGACCCGCGCGTGCTGGATCATGGCGTCGAGCACGGAGTACGGCAGCCGCATCGCTTCCGCGAGCCCGGTGCCCGTCGCTTCGCCGTTCACCAGCGTCTTCAACATCAACTGAGCGAGCGTGTCGGGGTGAAGGCCGGTCTCATGGATCGTCGCCGGCGGCGCCGGCGGTATGGGTTGTCCCGTACCTGACGTCTGGCGCTCCGCGGCCGCCGCAATACTCATCGCACACCTCCCGCCACCTGCATGGCAACGCCAGGTCCGGTGGTCAGCTGGATCCGGTGCCCGATCTCGGTCTTGGTTGCCGCGATGCAGCCCGCCGGCAGTTCCAGGACGCCAGCGGTGCCCCGGCGCGGCAGGCGAATCCGCCAGGGCTTCAACCCGGGGACGCGATCGACGACCACGCCGCTCTCGTTGAGCGCAAGCACGTCGATGGTGAACCGCATCCACCAGGTATGAACGCCGCGGCTCGGGACGATCCACAGCGCCTCACCGGGGTTCAGCCCCGAGCGGGACAGCAATCCGACCGCACGAGTCGCTCTGGTGTTGGCAACCGCAACGTTGTCGGCGACGAGAGCACCGGTATCGAGGTTTTTCGCAATCAGCGCCATGACGGAATCCGTGGCCCCCGGGCTATTTCGAGTTTTCAATCAGCGGGAAGAGCACCGTGACGAACCGGATGGCTGCCGGGCCGATCGTCACGACCCAGATCGCCGGGAAGATGCAGAAGACGAGCGGGAACACCATCTTCACGCCGGTCTTCGCCGCGGCTTCCTCGGCGCGCTGACGCCGTTTCGTGCGGAGCGTCTCCGAGTACACCCGCAGCGACTGCGCCACGCTGGTGCCGAACTTGTCGGTCTGAATCAGCATCGTCACCAGCGAGCTGAGATCGTCGACGCCGGTGCGATCGGCGAGATTGCGCAGCGCTTCGGACCGGGCCTTGCCGGCGCGAAGCTCGAGGTTGATGAGGCGGAGCTCGTCGGACAGCTCGGGATACGCGAACGCCAGCTCGGAGCCGACGCGCGCAATCGCCTGGTCGAGACCGAGACCCGCTTCCACGCTGACGACGAGGAGGTCGAGCATGTCGGCGAGCGCGAGGCGAATGCGGTGCGCCCGGCTCTTGGCCTTGCGGGCCAGAACCATTCCGGGCAGCAGGTAGCCGAAGCCAAGACCGCCCAGGGCCACCGTCAGGTTCGGCCGCATGAACACGGACGTGGAGAGCAGGCCGAAGAGCAGAAGGGCGAAGGTGACCCGGATGCCGAAGAAGACCGTCAGGGCTTCCTCGCGCCGGTAGCCCGCCTGCACCAGGCGCAGACGGAGCGCGCCGAGCTCCTTGGGCGAGCGCGGCGCCTTCTCACCGACCCGCTTGAACAGGCCGACCAGGCTGTGAAACCACGGCGTCGCCTCGGGCGGCGCACTGCCGCCAACCACGGTGAGCTCTTCGAGGCGGCGCTCGATCGCGCTGGCGCGACGGGGCATGAAGGCCATCGCCCCGGCCGTGACCAGCAGCGTGCCAAAGACGAACGCGAGCAGCGGCAGGAGCATCGTCGACACGCTACACCTCGATCTTGATGACCTGCTTGATCCACACGTAGCCGATGGTCTGCAGGGTCAATGCGGCGAGCAGCATCATCTGGCCCATGCGCTCGCGAAAGAGCAGGTTCATGTGCTCAGGGTTGATGAAGGACAGCGCGATACAGAGCACCGCCGGGAGCGCGAGCAGGACGTAACCGGTGAACCGGCCGTGCGCGGTGTAGACCCGCACCTGGCGCAGGATCTTGAACCGTTCACGGACGACGTGCGCGAGGTTCTCGAGAATCTCCGCGAGGTTGCCGCCGGTTTCCCGCTGAATGAGCACCGCGGTCGCAAAGAAGCGGACGTCGAGCGACGGCACGCGAACGGTCAGGTTGTCGAGCGCGTCCTTGAGAGGCAGACCGAAGTTCTGCTCGTCGAAGGTCTTGCGAAACTCCGGGCCGACCGGGTCCGGCATCTCGTCGGCGACCATCTTCAGCCCGGTCGCGAAGGCATGACCGGCCTTCAGGGCACGAGAGATCAGGTCGAGGCCCTCCGGGAACTGCTCTTCGAAGGCCCGGAGCCGGCGCGTCCGCTTGAAGCTGAGAAACACGAACGGAAGCGCGAAGCCGGCCGCGGCGCCGACCGGCAGCGCGTATTTCGACCGCGCGATCATGCCGGCGACCAGCGCCATCAGCGCGGCCAGCCCGACGGCGATCAGGAGGACGCCGCTCAGCGACACCTTGAGTCCAGTCGCGTCGATCCATCTGCCGAGGGCCGACCCCCTGGTCGTGCCGGCCAGGATTCGATCGACAGCGGGCAGCGGCCCTTCATTCGCGACCTTCACCAGCAACTTTGTCTGGGTGTCCTCGGCACGCTCGATGGGCTGCGAGACTTCCTTCAGCCGCGTGTCGAGCCGCCGCTGCCGCAACATCTGCGGCAGCTTGGCAACGGCGGTGTACCCGCCCATCACCAGGCCGACGCCGACGACGAATGCCAGCAGAACCAGCGCGATGGCCATTACCGGACCTCCGTGACGCCTTCGAACATGTCAGCGGCGAGGTGAACCCCCGACGCCTTGAGCCGTTCGCAGACCTTGGGCCGCACGCCGGTCGCGCGGAAGCGGCCAATCACCTTGCCTTCCTGGCTCAGTCCGACTTTTTCGAAGGAAAAGATCTCCTGCATGGTGATGACGTCCCCTTCCATGCCGGTCACCTCGGAGATGCTCGTGACCTTGCGGGTGCCGTCGGCCATGCGCGACTGCTGGATGACGATCTGAATCGCTGCGGCGATCTGCTGGCGCATGGCGCGCTCCGGCAGGTTGGTCGCGCCCATCGCGATCATGGTCTCGATTCTCGACAGCGCGTCGCGGGGCGTGTTGGCATGGACGGTCGTGAGCGATCCGTCGTGGCCGGTGTTCATGGCCTGGAGCATGTCGAGCGCCTCCTCGCCACGGGTCTCGCCGACGACAATGCGGTCGGGACGCATACGCAAGGCGTTGATGAGCAGCTGCCGCTGCCGGATCGCGCCTTTGCCTTCGACGTTGGGCGGCCGGGTCTCGAGCCGGGCGACGTGCTCCTGGTGCAGCTGCAGTTCCGCGGCGTCCTCGATCGTGACGATGCGGTCGCGGTCCGAAATGAAGCTCGAGAGCACGTTCAGCAGCGTGGTCTTGCCGGCGCCGGTGCCGCCGCTGATCAGCATGTTCAGCTTCGACCTGACGCAGTGCTCGAGGAACTCGAGCATCGGCCTGGTCATCGAGCGCAGGGTGACGAGGTCCTCGGCCTTCAGCCGTTCAGCCGGAAAGCGGCGGATCGAGAGCAGCGGGCCGTCGACCGCCAGCGGCGGGATGATCGCGTTGACGCGCGAACCGTCCGGCAGGCGCGCGTCGACCATCGGCGAGCTGTCGTCGACACGGCGGCCGACGCCGCTCACGATGCGGTCGATGACGCGAAGCAGGTGGCGATCGTCCTGGAATGTGGTGGGATGCTTCTCGAGCTTGCCGCCACGCTCCACGTACACCGACTTGTAGGTGTTGACCAGGATGTCGCTGACGCTCGGATCCCGCAGCAGCGGCTCGAGCGGCCCCAGGCCGAAGACCTCGTCGACGACGTCCCCGAGGATCACCTCGCGCTCGCTCATGCTGAGCGGCGTGGATTCCTCGGCGATCAGATCGAACAGCAGCGAGCGAATCTCCGCTTCGGCTCTGGAGCGCTCGGCGTTGGCGAGCGCCTCGAGGTTGAGGCGGTTGAGCAGCTTCCGGTGGACGTTGGCCTTCAGCTCGAGGTACTGCAGCCGCGGCGGTTCGGGCCGGGGGCCACGGGCGGCCGAGGGCAGGGCGGGGCTGCTGTTCGAAGTGCTCATGTTCTATCCCGGAATCAAAGGAGACCGAGGAAAGCCCGCTTCTTTTCCGGCTGCGGCTTCTCTTCGGTCCGGTCATCCCCCACCAGCTGGCGCGTGAAGCTGGCGAACTGGGAAGAGAGATCGGAGTTATTGGTCATCGACAGCGGCACCCCGGAATTGAGCGCCTCCGACACCGTGCGGTAGTCGCTCGCGAAGGTATGGTGGATGCCGTAGCCGAGCGCCGTCTCGATCTGCTTCGGCGCGATGAGGTGCTGATCGGAGACCCGGTTGAGCAGAATCTTCACCCGCTCGCTGCCGGCGCCGAGCTGCCGGACGCGATCGATCAGCCGCTGGGCGTTCCGGATCGAGGGCACATCGGGATTGGTGACCAGGAACACCGTCTCCGCGGCATACAGCGCCGAAACCGCACAGGCGTTCATCATGTTGCCGACGTCGATCACGATGTGCTCGTAGGTCTTGCTCAGCGAGCGGAGGAGCTCCTCGATCGCCCCCGAGTCCTGCGGATTCGGCCGATCGAACTGCTCGGAGCCGGCAAGAATGTCGAGGCCGGACTTGTGCCTGGAGACGAGCTCCTTCAAGAAGTCCTTGTCGAGGCGATGCAGGTTCTCGAGTGCATCGAGGACGGTGAAACGCGGCCGCACACCCAGGAACAGCGCGACCTCGCCCAGGCACTGCTTCAGGTCGATGATCACCGTCGGACGCTTCGACAGCCGCGCCAGCTCCACCGCCGAGTTGACCGCGACCGTCGTCGTCCCGCAACCGCCCTTGGCGCCGAGGAAGACGTGGGTCACGCAGGGTTGACGGGCGCCGGCGGATGCCGCCTCGCGTCGGGCCGCCGTGCGGCGCACCGCACCGTTGAACGATTCTTCCATCGAGCGCGACGACTGGAGGTCCCGCCGGGATGCCAGGGAAAGAACTCGTTGGCGCCGGCGCGCATGGCCTGCAGGATCAAATCGGACTCGGCCGCCGCAGCGATCGCGAAGATCGGCACGCCTTCGTGCCCGGCGCGCAGCCGCTCGATGGTCGCGAGACCGGAGGAGGCGTCGTGCCGGATATCGACGACGTAGAGATCGGGGGCGGCATCCAGGCTTTCGACGATGCCGACCGGAACTCCGCCGGCGCGGAGCAGGCGGGAGATCTCCCGTTTGAACTCTGCATCGTGGCTGACGATGGATGCTGCAAGTTGTGCCATTTGATGTGTCCTGATTCAGGCGAGCGCTTCCTTCGTCGCGCGCGGGCGCCGATTCGGAACTGGTCGCAACGGGTGTGCCGACCGTCCGGATCGCTAAACCTGTCAATTTGCTCGGAATTTATGCGGAATCGTCATCGTCTCGGCCGCGTGTGCCTGACATATCCGTGCGTGACCCACAGAACTGAAAACGGTGCGCGCGCCCAATCCGCCCATCCGCCGACCCACTCGGACCGATATTCACCGGCGGCGCGCGGAAGCCGGCCCGTACGGTAGAAAGGGCAGGCCGGTTGTCATCCCCAGCCTGCCCTCACATCGGTCATCGGGCTGCGTGGCTACTCGACCAGGCGCAGCGCCTTGGGATTCAGGCCCATCGGCGCCGGGCCATGGTTGGCGTCGCGGATGCCGGCGATCGGAATGATCCGGCCCCAGACACCGTTGCCCTCGATGTACTCGATAAAGAACCCGATCCAGTTGGCGGTGACCAGATCCGCGGTCCGTCCGTTCCGCTTGCCGCTGTCGTACACGATCGGGTCGTAGAGCGGGATCGGGAACACCCGTGGGCTCTGCGCCCCGGCCGTGCTGCCCTTCACCTTGTTCGTGGCGGTGTCCCAGTACGCGCCCGGGTCCTTGGCGATCAACGCCTCGGCGCCCTGGATGGTCGGGCCGTTCATGGCGCCCGGCTCCTGGGTCAGCGGATCGCCCTAGTAATAGGTTGTCTTGTTGCAGTTCGCGATGTTCCAGTCGGTACTCGGCGCCGCCGGTGATGACCGGCTTGCCCATCGCCAGCGAGAAGTAGAAGCTCGAGGTGATGTTCGTTCCAGTCGCCGCGCGGAGGCCAAGCTTTTGTCCCCGCATCGACTCCTGGTTGTAGCCGGTGTATCCGGGCTGAGTCGCCGGGATGTAGACATCGGGGTTCGCGAGCGGCCGCCCTTTGTTGTCGAAGGCGTCGTAGGTGTCGTCGCCGTCCCACGGCGGCGTCTGCACCTCCTTCCACTTGTCGGGAATCGTGAACGGCTTCACGCAGGTCATGGCGTTGGCCTGCGACACTTCGGCGGTCGCGGTCGCGCCGATGTCGGTGGTCGTCACCCCGAAGTACTTGGCGATCAGCGTCGAGACCGGGTTGCCGCGCGATGCGGTCCGGCGCACCGTCACCTTGACCCGCGACGCCTCCCCGGACGGATCCAGCGGGAACGTCACGTCGGAAGAGAGCACCGACACGTTCTTGGCCATCACCTGGTTGCCCGTCGCCGCGTTGATGGCGTTGGTCACCGCCGGCCCGCTCGGCGAGCAATCGGTGTAGTTGTCGTACAACAGCGCGGTCGCGCCGGCGAGAGCACCCGCGTCGGCCGAGTTCTGCGCCTGGTTGCGCGCGGTCATGAGCATGCCGACGTCGATCGCGAGCATGCTGGCGCTCAAGAACGCCATCATGCCGAGCCCGACGAACACGTAGCTCATGCCCGATTCGTCTTTGCGAAGTCTCTGGAATCTGCTCATGTTCAGCTCAGCTGCGGCTGTCGCATGTCGCGCCGCCAGCTGCCCCTGTTGGCCTACCGTGATGCGGTCTTGGTTGCCGTTGCCGACTTCGAGAGTTCCTGTTGATATGCGTCCTGCGCCTGCTTCAGCCACATAGCGGCGTCGTTCAAGGACTTCTGGCGCTTCAGCTGCTCCTGCTCCTGCTCCGGCTCCGGCTGGCGGTCGCCCTCCCGCTTCTGCCGCTCCTGTTCGAGCTTCTCGGCCTGCTTCCTCAACCTCTCCTCGGCCTTCTTCGCCTCAGCGTCTTTCTTCTGCTGCGCGAGGTAGGCTTTCCGTTCCTCTTCGCGGGCCTGCTCGATCGCCTTCAGCTGCTGTTTGGTGAGCGGTTGGCTCGGTGCCGGTGTCGCACCTGCATCACCGATCGGTGCAAACGGCGCCGCGGGGTCCGGCACCGCGGTCAGCGGATGGCTCGAGAGCGGCTGTGATTGCACCGGCGCGTCGACCGGCGCCAGTGCCTGCGACGCAGGCGCTGGAGCGGGCGACGGGGCCGGAGCGGGCGCGGGAACCGGAGCCGGAGCCGGGTTCTGCTTCTGCGTCACGGGGTTCCGCGGAGACCCGGTGTACGGATCCGGCGGCGGCATCGTCTTGCTCGGCGCCCCGAGGAACGGCTCGACCAGCGACGGCAGACCCTGGGAGACACCCTGTGAATCGCGGCGCACGATGATCGGCGTCACCATCACGACCAGCTCGGTCTGATCCTTCTGATAGGCGCGGCTCTTGAAGAGCGTCCCGAGGATTGGAATGTCGCCGAGACCGGGGATCTTGCGCATCGATGACAGTGCGCTGTTGTTGAGGAGCCCGGCGATCGCGAAGGTCTGTCCGTCGCGCAGCTCCACCTCGGTGTCGGCGCGGCGCGAGTTCAGAGCGGGAACGCGGAAGCCTTCGATCACGACCGCGTTGTTGAAGTCGAGCGAGCTGACTTCCGGATTGATCTTCAGGTTGATCAGATCGCCGCCGAGGACGGTCGGCGTGAATTTCAGCCGGACGCCGTACTCCTTGAACTGGATGCTGAACGACCCGAAGTTGCCCTGCGGCACCGGATACGGGAACTCACCGCCCGCCAGGAAGCTGGCCTCCTTGCCGTTGAGCGCAATCAGGTTCGGCTCGGCCAGGCTCTGGAACAGGCCACGGCCCTGCATCGCCTTCACCACCGCGCCGATCTGGTTCTTGGCGTCGAACAGGAACAGGTTCAGGTAATCGCTGAACACCAGCGTCTTGCCGAGCATAGGCTTTGCCTGATCGAAGAAGGGTGCCGGGAACTGCTGCGTCGTGATGCGGCCGAACTGGTTGTTGTAGCCGTCGGAGAACACCGCGCCGCCGAGCTCCTGCAGCGCGTTGCGGCTCACTTCGGCGAAGCGCACCCGCAGCATGACCTGGTTCGACGCCACGCCTTCCTGCTGCTTCAGCAGGTTGACCACGTTCTCTTTCTTGTCGACGTATCCGGCGGCGACGTCCGCAGCCTTCTCGATGACGTACTTGCTCGACACCGTGCCGGCGATCACGACGTCCTTGCCGCTCCCCATGATGGTGATGGGCTCGCCCGGGAACAGCTGCTTGATGTGGGCGATGAGCGGCGTCAGGTCGCGGCGGACCTTGACCTCATAGGTCTTGATCGCGCCGGCGCGGTCCCACACGAACAGCGAGATCGTGCCCGGCTGCTTGCCGTGGATCAGCAGCTGGGTGGGGGCCGTCACCATCGCATCGGCGATGTCGGGAACCGTCAGCGACACCCGCGCGATCGGACCGCCGACGTTCAGCACCGTCGAGCGGCCGACCAGGAGGTCGACGTCGGTCGGTGTGTCCCCGGCAATCACCGCAGGATTCGCCCCGGCCATGTAGGTCGGAACCGGCTGCTGCGCCTGCGGCGTAGCCACGAGGATGACAATGATGGCCACGACGAGTGCCGCGGTTGTGGCGGGCCTTCCGTTCGTGGCGCGCCGCAAGCGGCGAAGCGGAGTCGTGAGTGCCGAAGTCATTTGTTGGTTCCTTGTTTGAGAATCAGCTTCCAGCTTCCAGCTACCAGCTACCAGCTTCGAACGCAGCCTCCTGGCGCCCGCTCGATCTGAGCTGACAGCTGGGAGCTGGCAGCTGGCAGCTACTTGATTACTTCCTGCGCCCGCTTGTCCCCGCGGATCACCTCAACGGTAGGCAGCGCTTCGGGCATCGGGACGGTCTGCGTCACGGGGCCGGCCGACGCGCTCGCGCGCGCGCTGCGGCGGACCGAAGCAGTCCCCTTCGACGCCGGGGGAAGGGCGCGGGCCGTCCCGACGAGCGAGGCGGTCTTCACGCCCGGCGTCTCGGGTGCGGTCTGATCCAGGGGATTGCGCAGCGCCAGCTGAATCTTGCCTTCGGTGCTCGCCAGGGCCAGCCGCTCGGACTGCTCGGGATTGACCAGCAGCGTCACGACCGTCACCTGCATCGGCTTGCCCTTCTCCTGGTCCTGCTCCATGCGGGTGCCGGCGGTCAGCACCTGCACGTTCGAGAGAATCAGCTTCGAGGTCGTATCCGCGCGTGTGTCGTTGGGGCTCGCGGTCGCGACCACGTCGACGCGGGTGCCGGGCAGGACGTAGCCCGCGACGCCAATCACTTCATTGACGCGAACCGACACCGCCCGCATCCCTTCGGGAATGACCGGCGGCAGCCCTGCGCCGGCTTCCTTCGACGCGAGCTTGGAGGGCAGCACCGGCTCGTTCTTCACGATCGGCGCAATCAGGCCGCGGCCGACGAGATCGGAGGGCTGCGTGAACGTGCCCTCCGGCGCCTGGCCGGCCGGGAAGTTCACAATCGTCAGATCCTCTTTCTTCAGCTCGGAGCCGAGCTGGAGATCGGCGGCGGCGACGACCACCGGCTGGGTCGCGACCGCGGCTGTCCGCGCGGGCTGGTTCTGCACCAGGTTGTAAGTCCCGTAGGCCAGCCCGCCGCCGGCAAGGACGGCAATCGCGAATACGGCAAAGATTCGGTTACGCATGTGAGTTACCTAGATTTCGTTCCGCATGACTGCGACGGACTGCATGGTGAGCGGTTTTCCCGCGGTGCTGCCCTTGGCCACGAGCTTCGCCACGCCGTTGAGGACCATGAAGGAAAACGGGTAATTGACAGTGATTTTCGAGCCGGTGTTGGTTCCGAGGGCGATGCTGCGATTGATCACGACGCCAGCGGACCCGTACCCGGCAGGCCGCCTGCCTGCATGTAATTCCGGACCGCCGCCGTGACCTCGTCATCGGTCTTGTCCGACAGGATGGCGACACGCGCGCCTTCGCGTGCCGCGTTGGTCAGCACCTGCCAGGTCTGATAGGCGCGGCCGAACTCGAAGATGCCGACGGAGATCAGAAGGATGATCGGGATCGTGATCGCGGCCTCGATCAGCGCGGCGCCCCGTTCATTCCTGCGAAGTTTTGTGCGCATATGAGCTACCAGCTCCCAGCTACCAGCTTCCAGCTACCCGAGAAGACCTCGCTCGATCAGCTGGCAGCTGGAAGCTGGCAGCTGGGAGCTGATTCATCCCACCAGCGCGGCGACGATGGTGCCGGCGGCGATGGCCGGGCCGTACGCGAACCGGCTCGCGGCCGGCGCAGCGCGCAGCAGCTCACGAGTGTCCGCAGACCCCGCCACCAGCCGGCCGGTTCCGGCCAGCGTGGCGGAGAGGCGCCGCCGCCTGATCGCCACGATGACGGCCAGCAGACCACCGGCGATCGCGGTAAACAGAAACGCCGTGATCACCAGGTTCGGTCCGACGATGGCGCCAAAGGCCGCCATCAGCTTCACGTCCCCCGCGCCGGTTGCCCCGAGCACATGTCCGGGCATCATCAGCGCCAGGCCTATCCCGAACCCGAGCATCGAGGCCCAGAGCGACACGCCGCTGACGCCGGTCGCCGCCAGGCCGACCCCGATCCCCGCCAGCGTCGCCGTGAGCTCGTTCGGGATGCGGCGGGTGCGGAGGTCCACGACCGACGCCACGGTCATCCCGATCGCGATCACCGCGAACGCGGCATTAGAAACTGCTGGCAATCGTCGTCCAGAAAACTTGATTGATGACGTTCCCCACCGACGACACCGCGCCGAGCGCGATGAGGGCGATGAGCGCCGCGAGCAGCCCGTACTCGAGCAGGTCCTGCCCCTCTTCCGAGCGTCGGAACCGGGACGTGCCCGCGAGGCTCTTCAGCGCGACGACGGCAACTGGTGACTGCATGGACGACTCTCCCGGCTCTGGTCTCTTGTTGCGTGCTGGTGCTGCCTGTTGTCTACCCTGCGAGGCCAGGAGGTTACGCGCTTCCGTGCAACATAGTGCGTGCTTCTGCGCCGCGTATCCCTGGTCGTGCGGTGCAACGTGCCGGGACGGCACGTTGCACCGATCACGAACGCCGTCTTACGCTGCGGCCGCGAGCGAGCCCGCGATCGCCGTGAAGATCTGGTTCACCGAACCGCCGGCCATTCCGACCGCGCCGATCGCGATGAGAGCGATGAGGGCCACGAGCAGCGCGTACTCAAGCAGGTCCTGGCCGTCTTCCTTGTTCGAGAACGACTTCACGAAGTTGATCAGGTTCGACATGATTCCTCCCCCGAGGCATCTGCACCGTGACCGGTGCGTTGGTGCGGCGTCGCCGCAGTTGTTTGCGTTCCAGCTGTCGCGGCGCGACGCCGCGTCACGGCCCCGGCTATCGCAACGGATATGCCACGAGCTCATCGGCAGCCTCGCTGGCGGCCTGGATCGCGAGGATTTCCCAAGGAATCTGCGCATTCCTGCAGCGGTCCCCGCCGCCCCCGTCCGCGGCCGCGGACGTCCGCGCCGAGCGCATGGTCATCAGAACCGTAAGGCCTGTCCCGAAATCCGTGGCGACCCCGCGTGAGCGCCGAAATTGGCGCAATCCGTGCCGTTTCGGGACACGAGGAGCCGAGCGTCAGGGAGCACGGACTGCCGGACTACCGCACGACCGAACTCGTGATCGCGACAGCTCCTTATTGATCCCATCGCCGAGCGTTGCCGGGTAACGACAGTTGTGTGTGGCACAAGGGTTGCGTTTTTATGTTCTCGCCATTCGTCCGGTCGGCGAACTTTCGCCGCGACCGGGCATTTCGCTGAATGTTTTTCGGCGCGGGCGAGGCATTCCGCGGCAATACCCGAATACGAAATCGAGATCTGCCATGCAAATCAAACTGAGTCTTCGTCAATGGACGCTCTCCACGCTGGTGTTCGGCGGGGTGCTGATCGCCCTGACGTCGGTCGACGCGCGGGTGCGCGAACGCGTCAGCGATGTGATGAGGGGCAGCGACGGTTTGACGCCATGGGGGGATCGCCTGACGGATCTGGGCAACGCGCTGGCGTCGGCAGTCCGCCACCAGAGCATCGAGAACGCACCCTTGCTGATCTTCGCGGCGGTCGGCGCCGTGCTCTTCGTATTCATGCTGAAGGTCTAAGGACCGTCGACCACCGGACGGCGGCCCCTTTCGTCAGTGAGGGATCAGTGGCACTCGTTCTCGCAATAGAGCCCGACACCAGGCAGGCAGAGATCCTCAAGCACATCGTCCGTGAGCTGGTACGGGCGGAGCTGATCCTGGTCGAGACACGCGACGATGCCGTCGCGGCGATCGATCAGCAGCTCCCCGACGTGATTCTGCTGACCGCGTTGCTGTCGCCGCGCGACGAGGACGAGCTCATCTCCCACCTGCGGCACCTGGGCGCGGCCGAGCACCTCCAGACGCATACGATTCCCCTGCTGTCGGGCGCTCGGGTGACGGAGCCGTCGGGCCGCAGCGGCGGCCTGCTCGGCAAGTTCCGCAAGAAGAAGGAAGTCGAACAGATTGCCGGGTGCGATCCGGAGATGTTCGCCGCGGAAGTCCGGGCATTTCTCGCTCGTGCCGCCGAGCTCAAGGCCGAAGCCCGGACATCCCCACGAGCGTCCGAGTTCGCAATACCGTCTCCCGCACGAGCGTCCGAGTTCGCAGTCTCACAGCGTCCGAGCCGTCTCCAGGTTACGACGAGCCTCCGCCGCCGCATGCGGCGAGCGTCAACGCGAACGTACCCGCGGAACAGACCCCCGTGGAACCGGCGGCCGACGACTCGGTTGACGAGTCGTCGTGGTCCTCGCCTTTCGAATGGAAGTCCGCCTACTCCTCGTCATCGAAGCTGGCGACGCAGGCGGCAGTTGCCGAGGCCAACGCCAAGGCCGAAAAGGCGCGGCAGAAAGAGTTCGCAGCCCAGGCTGAGGCCGAGCGCTTGAAGATGGTGGCGCTCGAAGAAGAGGCGCAGCGGGAGCACGAAAGAGATCGAGGCGCTGCGGCGCGAGGCGCAGGAACAGGCCGCCGAGCTACGCGTCGAGGCGGAACAGCAGGCCGCGGAGCTCCGCCGGGAGGCTGAACAGCGCGAAGAACAGCTGCGGCGCGAGGCGGAGGAACACCGCCGGGAAGCCGAGCGGCTTCGCACCGAGGCCGAAGCGGCGGCCGAGCGCGCCCTCGTCGAATCGCTCCGTCGGCAGGAAGCGGAAGCCGAAGCGGAGGCGATGGAGCGGGAGCGGAACGAGGACATTCGCCGGCTGCGTGCCGAAGCGGCGGCGGCGGCCGAACACGCACGGAAAGAGGAACGGGCGAGACTCGACGCCGAGGCGGCGATGGCCGGCGCGGTCGAACGGGCGCGTGAAGAAGAGCGCGCGCGGCTGGAGAGTGCCGCGACGCTTGCCGCGGAGCAGGCACGCGCCGAAGAACGCCGCCGCATCGAGGCGGAAGTGGCCGCGGCCGCGGCGCGTGTCGAGGAAGAGGAACGGACGCGCATAGCCGCGGCGGCATCGACGGCAGCCGAACACGCACGTGAGGAAGAACGGGTGCGGCTCACGGCTGCAGCCACCGCGGCCGCCGAACATGCGCGGGCGGAGGAGCGCCGCCGGATCGACGCCGAGGCCGCCGTGGCCGCCGCGAGAGCGCGCGAGGAAGAACGGGCGCGGCTCGCAGCGGACGCCGCGGCCGCGGCCGATCGCGCCCGGGAAGAGGAACGGGCCCGGCTCGAAGCGGCGGCCAACACGGCCGCCGAACAGGCGCGCAACGAAGAACGGCGACGGCTCGAGGCTGAGGCGGTCGCCTCGGCGGCGCGCGCCAGGGAAGAGGAACGCGGTCGCCTGGCGGCTGAAGCCGCAGCTGCGGTCGAACACGCCCGTGAGGAAGAACGGGCCCGCCTGTCCGTAGTCGCCGCGGCGGCCGCCGACCAGGCCAGAGCGGAAGAGCGCCGCAGGCTGCAGGCCGAGATCGTCGTGGCAGCCGCGCGGGCGCGCGAAGAAGAACGGGCGCGTGCCGCGGTCGAGGCTGCGGCAGCAGCGGACCGGGCCAAGGTGGAGGAACACCGACGGGCCGAAGTCCAGGTCGCGGCAGCTGCGGAGCGCGCCCGGGAGGAAGAGCGACGACGGGTCGATGCCGAGCTCGCGGCCGCGGTCAAGCGCTCGAAGGATGAAGAGCGCCGCCGCCTGGAGGCGGAGGAAGCCGTCGCCGCCGCGAGGGTACGAGAAGAAGAGCGGGCGCATGCCGCCGCTGAAGCGGTCGCCGCCATCGAACGCGCGCGCACCGAGGAGAGAAAACGGTTGTCCGCCGAAGCTGCGGCAGCCGCAGAGCGCGCGCGCGAAGAAGAGCGGGCGCGGCTGGCGGTCGAAGCCGCGGCGGCAGCCGCCCGCGCCCGCACCGAGATTCAGGCGCTCGAAAGCGAGGCTCGGCTGGCGAGCCAGCGCGCGAGAGACGCCGAGCGGGCCATCGAGGAGGAACGCCAACGGCTGCATGCCGACACGCAGGCCGCCGCCAATCGCGCCAGAGAAGAAGAGCGGGCCCGGCTCGAAGCCGAGCAGCGGGAACGCGAGGAGCAGGCCGCGGCCGACAAGAAGGCGGCGGGCCAGCGACGGCGGGATCGCAAGCGGCGCGCGCCAACCACGCCCGAGACCGAGGACGCGCCGGCGCCGATCGAACCACTGGTGGTCGGCGATCAGTTTGCCGAGTTCCGCGAGGATTTCGAAGGCGTCGTGCCGGAGGTGTTCCGGCTGATGCCGCTCACGACCTGGACGCGGGCCGAGAACTGGACCCGCGCCGGCGGAGACGAAGAGTCACAGGATGGCGAGCGTGATGACCTTCGCGAGCTGTTTGCCGGCCTGGCATTGCCGCCGCAAGTCGCCGGTGTGACGTATGCGGAAGGCTGCCGCATCCGGCGGGTACGCGTGCCCGGCGGCAAGGCCACGCCGCGCGGCGGCGATCAGACGCTGATCGTGTCCAAACGCCTGCTCGAGGAAGTTCGCGGCGCCAATCGCTGATGGAGCATCACTCGTCCGCGCAAGCGCCGACCTCCAATCCTTCGGTGCCGCGCTCGCTCTGGACCTCACGACGTCTCACCGTCTGGGGCGCAGGCCTGCTGTGTCTCAGCTGGTTCATCTACATCCACACGATGGCGGTGCCGGGGCTCGTCGATCGCGCCGGACGATTCAAGGGCACGGACCACATCTACTTTTACGTCATGGGGTCCCTGATGCTCGACGGTCGCATCGAGGACCTCTACAGTCCCGATGCCCACCTCGCGGAGGGCCAGCGCCGAATCGATCCGAACCTCCGCCTGTACGCGCCCCACTCCAACTATGGACCGCAGGTCGCCTGGGCGTTCGTGCCGCTCGCACACCTCCCATACGGGTACTCGCTCACCCTGTTCCTGCTTTTTAGTGCTGTCTGCTACGGCTGCAGCGTGTGGCTGATCTGGCGGGATCTTCCGGGGCTTGCTCCCTACGGCAGGCTCGTCGCGCTGCTGGCCGCGGCATCGCCTCTGTTCCTGTCGCTGTTCCGGTACGCGCAGCTCAGCGCGATCACGCTGCTGCTGCTCTCGCTCGCACTCGCAGCCCTCCGCCGCAATCACCACCTTCTCGCCGGCATCGTCATCGGCACGCTGATTTTCAAGCCTCAGTTGGGTGTGGTACTTGGGATCGCCCTCGTGGCGGCGGCGGAATGGCGGATCGTGGCGGGAGCTGCGATTGCAGGCCTCGCGCAGATAGGCCTGGCGTGGGCCGTGAGCAGCACGTTCGTGATGCGCCAGTACGTCGAGGTGCTCTGGCGGCTGCTGCGCGACCCCTCGCTCGTCGAGATTTACCCAACCGAGGTCCACTCGCTGCACGGATTTCTTCAGCTCCTGCTCCCCCACTCACCATTCATGAGTTTCGTATCGCTGGCCGGGACGGTTACGCTCGTCGCGATCGCGATTCGAGTCTGGAGAAGCCGGGGCGACATCGGACTCCGCTGGGCCACCATGGTGCTCTTGACCGTGCTCGCCTCGCCGCACCTTCTTACCTACGATCTTCTGCTGCTGAGCATCCCCGTGTTGACGTTTGCGCACTGGGCGGTCAACCACCGCGACGATCGGCTCCAGAGAAGCGTGAACGTGTGCCTGCTGCTCGTGTATCTCGCTCCATTCAGCAGCAACCTCGCGCGCCTGTGGCCGGTTCAAGCCTCGGTCGTCGCAATCGGTGCGCTGACATGTCTGGGGGTCGCCTTGAGCAGGAAGGCCACCGGGGCCGGCGATGAGCAGCGGGAGCCGGACGTCTCGCCGCAGGCGGCCTGAGGCCGAATCGGCCATCGATCACTTTCTCCGATGGCCTTCCCAGCCGAGGATCGCAGTTTCTGCATGCTTTCATCTGCCCGCTCGTGAAAGTCAGCGAAAGTGGCCGGGTTTCAACCGGCATCCCGTTTGCCCCGCGATCGGTCCACTATGCCCTGGGAGTCGGGTGACCGCGTGATCGTACGCGGTGAACACTGGAGCGTCCTCCGGACTTCGTCGTTCGATGACTGCGCGGCGCTCGATCTGGCGAGCCACGATCGCCCCGGCATCACTCGCACGTTCCTGGTTCCTTTCGATCGCCCGCGCCGGGCGTCTCCCCCGCGTCTCACGATGGTCTCGACAAGGCGATGGCGCGAGGAGGTTGCGGGAATGGTTGCCGAATCCTTCCCGTACGGCGGCCTCCGGTGCTGTCCGCCAACCATCCGACTGCTTCCGTATCAGCTCGAGCCGGCCCTCGCCGTGTTCCGGCACGGCGTCACGCGCCTGCTCATCGCAGACGATGTGGGGGTTGGAAAGACGGTGGAGGCAGGATTGATCGTCAGGGAGGTCGCGGGAAGGAGCCACGCCGGCCGGATCCTGATCCTCGTGCCCGCCTCGCTGAAGGACCAATGGCAGCAGGAGCTGCGCACGCTTTTCGGGATCGAAGCGATCGATGCCGGCGCGAGGTGGCTGCACACGTCGAGCGGCGAGCTTCCCGCGGAGGTGAATCCGTGGTCGCTGCCCGGCGTCTACCTGGCCTCGACTGATTTCGTGAAACGCGCCGAGGCGCTCCGGCCGCTGGAGGATGTCCGCTGGGACCTGCTCGTGCTGGACGAAGCGCACGCGACAACACCGGGAAGTCATCGCAGGACGGCGATACACGCGCTGGCCTGCCGCGCACGGCTGGTAGTTCTGTTGACGGCGACGCCTCACACCGGAGACGACCGTCAGTTCGACGAGCTCTGCGCGATCGGACAGGTCGATTCGTCTGAATCGATTGTCTGTTTCCGGCGGGCGCGCGCGGATGTTCTGCCTGATGTCGCGCCGGCGAGGAGCCGGGTGATCCGCGTCCGGCTCTCGGATGCCGAACGGAGGCTGCATCGGGAGCTCGAGTCCTACACGTCGCGGCTGTGGGCGTGCGGAGCCGGTCGAACCGATACCAATCCCGCGTTGCTGGCGACGATGCTCCGGAAGCGTGCGCTGTCGAGCGCGGGCTCGCTGGTCAGGTCGCTGAAGCGGCGGCTCCAATTGATGGACGCACCACCGGTCGACGAGATTCAGCTGTGGCTCCCGCTATCGCCTGAAGACGAAGAACGCGGAGAGGTCGAGGACCTGCCGGCCGAGCGCGTCATGGGCGGGACGGGCCTTGGAGACCCGGTCGAGGAGCGGGTCAGGATAGAGCAGATTCTCGACGCCGCGAGGCCCGCCTGCGAATCCGAGAGCAAGATGCGCGCGCTCCTGCGGCTGCTGCGCCGCGTGAGGGAACCGGCGATCGTCTTCACCGAATACCGCGATACCGCCGATCGGCTGCGAGACGCGTTGATGCGAGCCGGCCATCGCGTGGTGGTTCTACACGGCGGCCTTACTGCCGTCGAACGCCGCACGGCGATCGAAGAGTTCAACAAGGGCGACGCGCTGCTCGTGGCCACCGACGCGGCCTCCGAAGGGCTCAACCTCCAGCACCGCTGCCGGCTGGTGGTTCATTTCGAGCTGCCGTGGACACCCTCGCGGCTGCACCAGCGATGTGGCCGCGTGAGCCGCATCGGCCAGACACTGCCAGTTCATGAAGTCGCCCTCGTCGCCGACGACACGGCCGAGCGGCTGGTCATCGATCCCCTCGTGCGACGCGCCGGACGAGCGGGACACTTCGGGGTCGCATCACTTACGGCGCAGTTGCCCGAGGCCAGAGTTTCGGAGCGCTTGCTCGGTGGCGTCCCCGAAGCCACGACCCTCGCTGTCGGCGGACGCCTGCCGCTGAACCTCGTCACCCTCGATCTGCGCCACGAAGCCGTCGCTGAAGCGGCTCGGCTGGAACTGCTCCGCCGCTTCGAGCGCCGGCCGCGCCCCAGCCAGGGCGGCCGTCCCATGCTGCCGGCCGCGCATGCTGGCCGCACGACCACGAGGGCTGGAGAGGCGGTGCTCACCCTGGTCGTGACGACCACCATCCGTGATCGAATGGGCGGTCCGCTGGAAGAGGGAACAGTGGCCGTTTCCGGCAGGCTGCCTGGTCTCTCCTGGCGTCCGGACCGCGCGGCGTTCGGGCGGCAATTGCCAACTCTGCTCGAACAGATCGTGCCGGGCCTTCGCAGGCGTCTGTCACGCCGCGCCGGTCCTCGCCTGTCGGAGGTCCGCGCGATGCACGACAGGGTGAGCCAGGCAATTGGACGCCGGGAAACGGCAATCGAAGGCTCACTCCGGTCGGCGGCCCGCGAGCTGGTGCAGGCCGGATTGTTCGATCGGCGCGCCCTTCGAACGGGAAACCAGCGGCCCGCAGGGCCGGTCTTGTGCGGGAACACGGATCGATCGGAGCGAACGATCCTGCGGGCGCGTTTGCGGCTCCGGGCCGTGCTGTGCGGGAGACTCGGGTGATTGCCGGTATGTCCGGCTCGTTGCTGTCGCATGATGCGGTCGAGCGGCTGATCGCGTCCGGTGCCGAGCCGCAGCTGACTCCGGACAGGTGGCTGCCTCTTCAGCGTCGACTGCGCGGGTGGCACGTGGAGCTCCGGCAGCGGCTCGGCCCTACCGCGGGCCCCCGTACGGTCTTCGATCTCGTCGCGAGTCCGTTCGCGTCGACGCTCGGCTTTGCCGTCCTGCCCGTGTGTGACGCACCCCCTGCAGCCAGAACCGAGACGGTCGATGCGGAGCTGAGATCCAACGAACGCGCGCTGGCCGTAATCGTGGTCTGCGCGTGGGGCCGGCCGCCTCGAACCTTCTGGCGTCACTGCGTGCACCGCGCGCTCGCGCATGCCGTCCGATGGGCGCTCTGTGTCAACGGTCAGTCGATTTGTCTCTTCGACGCCGAGCGCGCGTACTCGCGCCGGTTCCTTCAATTCGATCTGGCGGCAGCTCTCGAGTCCGATCGAGGGCTCACCGTGTTGTGCGGTCTGCTCGGGGCGCAAGGCCTGGCTGGTGCAGCGAATGGCGCGGCGCTCGAGCGGGTGATGGCGCACTCGGCACGCCACCGTTCGATGGTTCGGCTTTCGCTCCGCACCGGCGTCTCACAGGCCGTCCTCGAGCTTGTCGCCGCGTTCCGGGTCGTCTCTGCCGGCCGAAAGCGGAGCAATGATGCCGGTCTGCTCGATGAATCGTTGATCGTGGTGTACCGCCTGCTCTTCCTGCTGTTCGCGGAAGCGAGAGGGCTGGTCCCGACCTGGCATCCTGTCTATCGGGACAGCTATTCCCTCGGCGGCGTGCGGCGCGAGATGAGACGGGGGATGCCTCGCGGACTGTGGGAGACGCTGCAGGCGCTGTCGCGGCTCGCCCATCGGGGCTGCGGCGCCGGCACGCTCAAAGTCCCGCCCTTCAACGGCCGGCTGTTCTCCCCCTCGCAGGCGCCGCTCGCGGAAAGCGTCCGGCTCGACGATCGCGCGGTCGCCGCCGCGGTGCAGGCGTTGACGACGCGGGTCGAAGGCGGAGCGCGGGAGGAGATCGCGTACGGCGATCTCGGCGTCGAGCAGCTTGGCGGCGTCTACGAGCACCTGCTCGACTTCGACATCGCGACCACCGCCGCGGGCAAAAAGACCATGGTTCCGACGGGCCGGCGGAAGGCGACGGGATCCTTCTACACTCCGCGGACGCTCACCGAATTCATCGTCCGGAGGGCGCTGGGTCCGCTCGTCGAGAACGGGACCCCGGAAGAAATCCTCGCGCTTCGCATTCTCGATCCGGCAATGGGCAGCGGGGCGTTCCTGGTTGCGGCCTGCCGGTATCTGGCCGCCAGTTACGAAGCCGCACTGGTTCGTGAGGGGACGCTGGCTGCCTCGGACGTCTCGGACAGCGATCGCGCTGATTTCCGCCGTGCGATCGCGCAGCGCTGTTTGTACGGCGTGGACCTGAATCCAATGGCGGTGCAGCTGGCGCGGCTCTCGCTGTGGCTCGCGACGCTGGCGGCCGACAAGCCGCTGACGTTCCTGGATCACCGCCTGCGAGTGGGCAACAGCTTGATCGGCGCGTCGATCGACGACTTGATGCGGGCACCGGTGACCGGGCGCGGGCAGAAGCCGAAGGACTTGCCCCTCTTCCCCGAACAGGAGCTCCAGTTCACGCTCCGCACGGCCGTCGGTGTGCGGCGAGGGCTGGCCGAGGTTCCAGATGACACCCTCGAGCAGGTCCGCAGCAAGGAGCGAAGCCTGGCGTCGCTCGGTGGCGCCGGCGGCCCCCTGGAGAAATGGCGGTCGTCTGCGGACCTCTGGTGTGCGGCCTATCTCGACGACCGCTGGCGCGAGAAGGGCGTGTTTGGTGTGATCCGCGACTCGCTGGTGCCTGGCAGCGGAGCCCTGCCTCCGCACGTCGCCGCCCCTCTGGTCACGCGGCTTACTGCGGTGGCCGCGAAGGAACGACCCTTCCACTGGACCACGGAGTTTCCGGAAGTCTTCTATGACGAGAGCGGCGCGCCGCTCTCCGATGGCGGGTTCGATGTGATTCTTGGAAATCCTCCCTGGGAGATGCTGCGGGGTGAAGGCCTCGAGAGAGCCGGGCTGACCGCCTTCGTCAAAGGATCCGGCCACTACAAGCTGCAGGGAGACGGGCACGCCAATCTGTATCAGCTCTTCGTCGAACGAGGGCTGCGGCTGCTTCGCCGCAGCGGCAGTTGCGGGCTGATTCTGCCGGCCGGCTTTGCGAGCGATCAGGGCAGTTCGGCGCTGCGCAGGCACCTGTTCGAACGGACCGTGGTTCGGACGTTCACCACCATCGACAACGCGGAAGGACTGTTTCCCATCCATCGCGGGCTCAAGTTTCTGCTGCTCACGTTCAGCATGCCTGGCCGTACGTCGGACGTTCCGGTGAGAAGCGGCGTGCGTTTCGTCGATGCGCTGGACCGGATCGCCGACTCCGGGACGGATCCCGACGCCCTCAGCGTTCCGCGCGCGCTCCTCGATCGGGTCGGCGGCGAGTCGCTGGCGGTCCCGGAACTGCGGAGCGTGGCCGACGTCCGGATCCTGTCCGCCGTGTCAGCTGACGTTCCAGCCCTTTCGGACGCCGACGGCTGGCGCGCCCAATTCGGCCGCGAGCTCAATGCCACCGACGATCGCCCATACTTCAACGAGTGCGGCAGCGGGATGCCGGTGATCGAGGGAAAGCAGGTCGTGGCGTTCCGCGCGGAAGTGAACAAGGCGAAGTACTGGATTCCGCCGGACGTGGCCACGACGCTCGTCGATGCCGGCCGGACTTTCTCCCGGGCGCGGCTCGCCTATCGCGACGTCGCGTCGGCGTCGAACCGGATGACGCTCATTGCGGCGATCGTGCCTCCACGAACGCTGACCACGCACACGCTCTTCTGCCTCAAGACCGCACTGGACGAGGACTCGCAGCTGTTCCTGTGCGGTGTGCTGAACAGCTACGTGGCGAATTACCTGGTCCGGATGCGGGTCACGACGCACGTCACTGCCAGCATCATGTCGCGCCTGCCGGTTCCCAGACCGCCCCGCGCCGAGCCCCGGTTCGCAGCCGTCGTAAGGGACGTGCGGGCGCTGACTCATGGAGAGGATCCCGAGCGGCTCGCCGGGCTGAATGCAACCGTGGCGTCCCTGTACGACCTGACTCCGGCCGAGTTCGAGCACGTCGTCGGAACATTCCCGCTGGTGCCGGCGGTGGAACGCAGTCTGGCGCTCAGGCGCTTCCGCGAGCACGCCACCGCCGGCAACGAGTATCATTCGCCTTCTCAGTGACGCACGGTGTGATGAAGCAGAAACGAGGACGGCTCCAGCTTGGCATCATCTGGGGGCTGGTCGCAGGCCTGGCCGTCCTGCAAGTGGCGCTCTGGAGCCTCGCCGGCACCGGACCGGACACCGCGGCCGTGCTCTATCTCGTCGCCGGCTGGGTGGTCGTGCTTTCGCTGGCGATGCTGGCGTCCCGCGGGATCGGCACGCTGACCGAGCGCCTGGCCGCGCGCGAAACGGCGCACCGCGCGACGCTGGACGAAGTCCAGCAGCTGCAGACGCAGAACGCGATGCTGCAGATCGTGGCCCGGTCGGTCGACGTCGCGCTCGACGTTTCAGGCGCTGGCGGTGCGCATCGCCAGGCTCGTCCGGCTGCGATCGGGTCGGGCTGGCGCTGCTCAACGAGACCGGCTAGGAGTTCGAGACCTTCACCGCCCGGGTCCAGGAAGACGAACGCCGGAACCGCCCGCGGCCCGATGTCGTGTTCAAGGATCGACAGCACGGCCATCGGCCAGGTCGTGCGAACGCTGGATCCGATGCTCATCAACGACGCCAGCGACGCCGACGCGGATCTGCTCGACGTCAACGTGCTGCATGACCGCCGGGTTCAAGTCGGCGCTGATCCTGCCGCTCGTCTCCAGCGGCCGAGGCGTGGGCACGCTGAACCTGGTGTCACGCCAGGCGCGATCGTTTCAGGCGGCAGACATCGAGACCTGCGGCCAATCGCGGAGATCCTGGCCGTGGCCCACGTCGCGCAGCAGCTGCACATGCTGCTCGGCAAGCATCGAACGACGGAAGCGATGGCCGACGTGATGCTGTCGATCGCCGCCGAGATCAACAGCGCGCTTCAGATCATCGTCGGCCACTGCGACCTGCTGGAGCGTGGTTATCCGGACCCGCAGCTCCAGCGCGATCTCGCGACCGTCGTCCGGCAGGCACAGCGGATCGCGGAACTGCTCGAGAAGATGCGGACCACGGCCAACGATCGGCTGAAAGAAGTGGCGCATTCGATCGAGGGAGCCGGAATCCCCACCAGCCCCGACGCCTACGCGCACGACGAAGTGTGACAATCAATCGCTGGTCCGCTGAGTCCGCTGGTCCGCTGAGTCCGCTGGTCCGCTGATCCGTTAAGACCAGCGACTCCAGGTGCAGATCAGTGCTCCAACGTCGCTGCATCCCGCAGCGTCAGCGCAATCAGGATCGCCAGCACGGTCAGCGTCGCGCCGAGCATCAGCCAGTCGCGCTCGGCGAGCGCCGTGGCCAGGGCCCAGACGACCCGCAGCATCGGCATCAGCAGCAACCCGAGCAGTCCGGCGGCCATCGCGAGCGCGCCGGCATCGGTCGCAGGCGTGGCGACCCAGAGGATCAGGCCGGCCCCGAGCGCGCTGAAGGCGCTCCAGAACACCACCAGCATCACCGCCGACACGATGCGCTCGAAGCTCGTCTCGCGGGCGCCGGTGTCGGTGGTCATAAGGCTTTCGTCACGTACATCGCCGACACGAACAACAACACCGCGGCCATCAGCATCTTGAGCCACTTCGCGCGGGCGCGTTCGCCGAACCACAATCCCGCGCGCGAGCCGAAGAACGTTCCGAGCACGGCTGCCGCGGCGAGCGGCGGCGACGATGTCGCCGCGGGCGTAGTAGAGCGGCGCGGACGCCGCGGCGGTGATGCCGATCATGATGGCGCTCGTCGCCGCGGCCGCGCGCAGCGGCACCCCGCACCACGCATTGAGCGCCGGGACCTGGAGGATGCCGCCGCCGATCCCAAGCAGCCCCGAGATGCTGCCCGCGACGAGCGAGACACCCAGGGCGGCCGGAAGGCGGCGGGTGCGATAGACCACTTCCTGACCGGTCTCGTGCTCGTAGTAGCGGCCGCCGAAGGGCCCCGACTCGATCGACGTGTCCAGAATGACGTTCCGTCGTTCCAGCCGGGACAGCATGATCGCCGCGATGACCGCGGTGACGATGGCGAACGTCAGCTGGAGTGCGTGCTCCGGAATCTGCTGCGCGTAGCTGCCGCCGTAATAGCCGCCCGCCGCGGCGGCAATCTGGAGAATCATCCCCAGGCGCAGGTTGACCAGGCCCCGATTCGTGCCCCGGGCGACCACGCTCGAGGTGGCGACCACGGTCATGAGGCCGACGCCTGCCGCGACGTTCAGCGGAAAGCCGAGCGCAACGTTCAGAAAGGGAACGAGAAACACGCCGCCGCCCAGCCCGAGCATGGAACCCAGGCCGCCCGCTGCGGCGCCGGCAACGATGACGAGAGCAACGATGCGTCCGGTGATATCTGGCAAAGCAGCTGAAGAAGTCGTGGTCGGGCCGGGCCCGGGACGCTCACGCCGCGGGGTGTATGATGGTCGAAATCTCCACGGGATTCTAGTCATGTTCCGGCGCTTCTTCGAAGAAGGCCTCGCCCAGAGCTCCTATCTCATCGCATGCGATCGAACACGGCAGGCAGCCGTGATCGATCCCCGCCGCGACATCGGCCAGTATGTCAGCACTGCACGGAGCGCCGGGCTGGCGATCAGCCATGCCATCGAGACGCACATCCACGCCGATTTCGTGTCGGGTTCGCGCGAGCTCGCGGCGCTCGGGGCGCAGGTGGTCGCGGGGCCTGGAGCCGGGCTGGCATTCGACCACGTCGAGATGCCGCATGGGTCGACTCTGCGTGTGGGTGACATGGAACTGCGGGTGCTCCACACCCCGGGCCACACTCCCGAGCACATCTCGCTCATCCAGACCCACCCCTCGGAGCCGCCGCGCGTCTTCACCGGCGATACACTGTTCGTCGGCGCGGTGGGCAGGCCCGATCTGCTCGGGGATGCGGTCATGCGCTCACTGGCGGAACAGCTGCACGAGTCGCTGTTCACGACGCTGATGCGGTTGCCGGACGACCTCGAGCTGTGGCCCGGGCACGGGGCCGGCTCACTCTGCGGAAGCGGAATCGGCGCCGCGGCGCACTCGACAATCGGCGATGAGCGACGCCACAATCCTCTCTTGCAGCATTCCAGCCGGGAGGCATTCGTCCAGGCAGTGCTCTCCGATCTCCCGGATACGCCGCCGTATTTTCCGCGAATGAAGCAATTGAACAAGGAGGGTGCGACGGTCAAGCGACTGGCCGGCGGCGTCGATGCACCACCGGTCATCGCGCCAATTGCCGCGGCCGACCGGGCCCGCGACGGCGCATGGATTCTCGACCTGCGATCGACCACGGAGCACGCCGCCGGTCATCCGCGCGGCTCCCTTGCGATCCCATCCGGCCCGAAGATCGGCTACTGGTCGGCGTGGATGATCCCGGCTGGCTCACCGATCATGCTTCTGACCGAAGACGCGCAGGAGGCCGCTGAAGCACGACGGCAGCTGCTGACGGTGGGGCTCGACGACGTGCCAGGATGGATCGCCGGCGGCCTCGAGAAGTGGAGCGGCGCAGGGCTTCCGGTCTCCACGACACCGCTGGTCGCCGCCATCGATCTCCGTCGAGGAGAAGTGCATCCCTCGCGACTCACGATCGTCGACGTGCGCAACCGGCGCGAATGGGCACACGATCACGTTCCTGGAGCGCTGCACATCCCGCTGCAGGAGCTTCGCTCCCGGCTCGAGGAGATTCCCCGCGGCCGGCCCATCGCGACCATGTGCGAAGGTGGCTCGCGCTCGGCCCTGGCTGCCAGCCTGCTGGAGCGCGCAGGTATCGAGAACGTCATGAACGTCGCTGGCGGCATGAGCGTATGGCGGACAATCGAAAGCCCGGCGGTCTGACGATGGTTCTCGCCGCCGGATCGAGGCTCGCCCAGTACGAAATCGTCTCGGCGGTCGGCTCCGGCGGGATGGGCGTGGTCTATCGCGCACGCGACACGCGTCTCAACCGCGACGTTGCGCTGAAGGTGATGGCACCCCACATCGCCTCGGATCCGGCGATGCGGTTCCGCTTCGAGACCGAAGCGCGCGCGGTCGCCTCGCTGACGCATCCCGGCATCCTTTCCATCTATGAGCTTGCGGTAGCCGACGGTGTGCCGTTCGCGGTGATGGAGCTGCTCGAGGGCCGCAATCTCCGCGAGCGGATCGCGGCCGGCCCGCTGCCCTGGCGCGAGGCGGTCGACATCGGCGCGGCGATTGCCGACGGGCTTGCCGCCGCGCACGCCAAGGGCGTCGTCCATCGCGACCTCAAGCCCGAGAACGTATTCCTGACGAGCGACGGGCACGTCAAAATCCTCGACTTCGGCCTTGCCTTGCAGCGGTTGGGCGGCAGCGAAGTCCCGACGGTCGCGCACACGGCGGCCGGTGTGGTGCTCGGCACCTTCGGCTACATGTCGCCCGAGCAGGTGACCGGCGGACAGGTAGACGGCCGCACCGACACCTTTGCGCTCGGCTGCCTGCTCTACGAGATGCTCACGGGACGTCAGCTCTTCACCGGTGTGACGCCACAGGAGCTGATCGCACAGGCTGCTGCACGAGTCTGCGCCGGATCTGTCCTCATTCGATCCGCTCGCGCCGCAGGGGCTTCGCGACATCGTCGCGCGCATGGTCGAGCGGGATCCGGCGCGGCGATTCGACTCGGCGATGGCGGTCGCCGCGGCGCTGCGCGGCCTGCTGTCAGGATCGGCCGTCCAGCATGCCGCGCGTGTCGCGTGCGCGAGGCAAGTCTCTCGCGGTGCTCCCGTTCGTCAACGCTGCCGATCCAAAGCTCGAATACCTGACCGACGGCATCGCCGAGAGCATCATCAACAGCCTCTCCCAGCTCGGCACGATCCGCGTCGTCCCGCGGAGCGTCGTGTTCCGGTACAAAGGCATGCTGGTCGATCCATCGACGATTGGCGCCGCCTTGAACGTCAAGACGATCCTCACCGGCCGGCTCACGCAGCACGACGACATCCTGACCATCCAGGCCGAGCTCGTGGATACCACCACCGAGTCGCAATTGTGGGGCGAGCAGTTCCGGCAGAGCGTGCGCGACCTGATGACGGTGCAGGACGAGATCGCCTGGCAGATCTCCGAGGCGCTGCGGCTCAAGCTGACGGCAGCCCAGAAGAAGAAGCTGCGGAAGCAATCGACGGTCAATGCCGCCGCCTACCAGGCGTACCTGAGAGGGCGCCACCATTGGAACAAGTGGTCCGCGGACAGTTTCCGGCGGGCGCTCGAGGAATTCCAGCAGGCGATCGACCTCGATCCCCTGTACGCGCTGGCGTACGCCGGGCTCGGTGACGCGTTCGGTGCGATGGCGTACTACGGTCACATCGACATGCGGCAGGGGTTCTACAGGGCCCGCGCCGCGGCCGAGCGGGCGCTGGAGCTCGATGCCGATCTGGCGGACGCACACGTCACCCTCGCGCTCGGCAGACTGTTCGGGGAGTGGGACTGGCCGGCTGCCGGGCGCGAGCTGCAGCAGGCGATCGCGCTCGATCCGAAGCATGCCCTGGCGCATTCGGTCAACGCGCTCTACCTCACGACCTGCGGAAAGTTCGACGAGTCGCTGAGCGAGGCGCGGACGGCACGCGATCTCGATCCCATCTCGGTCTTCACGAATATCGGCGTTGCCTGGTCGCATCATTTCGCGGGCCGCTATCGGGAGGCGCTTCACGAAGCGCTGCGCGTCCGGGATCTGATGCCCGGGATGGAGGAAGCCGGGAACGTTCTGATCGGCGCCTATGAAATGCTCGGGCGGTTCGAAGACGCCGCGCGCCTGATCGGCGAACAGCCGTGCTATGGCATGCGCCTCGATGCCGCCGCGCTGCTCGAGGCCTACCAGAAAGGAGGCAGCGACGAATACTGGCGGACCCGGCTCGCGCAGATGACGGCCGCCAACCCGAGTCCGGCGGTGCACTTCGGGTTCGCCATCTGCCACCTGAAACTCGGCGAAACCGACCGCGCGCTCGATCATCTCGAGAAGATGGTCGAGGCCCACGTGGGCGGAGTGGTTTTCATTGGCGTCGATCCCACGCTCCGGCAGCTCCGCGGCAACCAGC
Source organism: uncultured Acidobacteriota bacterium (assembly GCA_963836735.1). Lineage (GTDB taxonomy): Bacteria > Acidobacteriota > Vicinamibacteria > Vicinamibacterales > 2-12-FULL-66-21 > JACCXG01. The sequence continues at coordinate 191,347 of CAWIKP010000018.1, forward strand.
GCTACGAAGCGATCCTCAAGCGGGTGGGTTCGCCCATGGCTTCAGCACCGCGTACAGCGTCGCCATAATCGGTACGTCGACGCCGGCCCGCTCCGCGCGCCGGACGAGCGCGCCGTGCAGCGCCTCGACCTCGATGCGCTTGCCTTGCGACAAATCGATCAGCAGCGACGACCTCATCGTCCCGGGGATCGCGGCGACGTAGCCCTCGATCCGCTGGACGACATCAGCGGCGACCGGCACCCCTTCCGCGCGCGCCACCCGTTCGATCTCGCGACAGCCTTCGAGGAACTGCGCCCGGCACCAGGCATCCTGCCAGATCGGCCCGATCGGCAGGCGCGCGGCGCCGGTGAACCCCGCCAGCGATACCAGAAAGATGAACTTCTCCCAGATCGGGACCCGGCCGTCGCCGACGGCCTCGGCCTGGACCTCCGCTCCTGCCAGCGCGCGCTCGATCTGCGTGACCCGTTCGGAAACAGATGGCAACGCGCCGAACACCTCTCCAAAAACAACGCGGCGGTGAGTGCCGGTCTGCTCGATGACGCCTGGAGCGGCAAGCGCAGTCGCAATGTAGGTCGTGCCGCCGATGACACGATCCTCACCGACGGCGGCTGCCAGCTCGCTGACGCTGTCGACGCCGTTCTGGAGCGTCAGGACCGCGGATCCCGGACCGAGCAGCGGAAGCAGCGCCGGAATGGCGGTGCTGTTGTCGTACGCCTTGACGGCGAAAAGGACGAGGTCGACCGGGCCGACCCGGGCCGTGTCCTGTTCGGCGCGTGCCCTGGCGGTGAAGTCACCGAGCGCAGGACTCCGGACCTGCAGCCCCTGCGCGCGGATCGCGTCGAGATGCGCACCGCGAGCGATGAAAGTGACGTCGTGACCGGCCAGCGCGAGCCTGGCGCCGTAGTAGCCGCCGACCGCCCCTGATCCCATGACTGCGATACGCATCCGCTGAGTTGTCCCATGGCGTCGCGACGATGTGCAAGGGTTGCCGGCAACTCCGGCGCGGGTTGCCTCGTAGCTTCAGACCAGGGGCGTATCGGGCTTTGTTTTTGTAAGCCGGCACAGCATAATCCGCGACGTACGTTGTGACTGCCATGGATTGTGCCCGCTGCGGTCATTCATCCGGAGGTGATTCGACGCGCTGCGAGCGTTGCGGCGCCAGTCTCGCGCCCGCGGGCGCCCCAGGATCCGGGCTGTCAGCGGAGCCATCGTCCGAAGCCGGCCCTGCAGCATCCACGATTCTCCTCGACTCCGCTTCGACACCCTCCGCGGGACGTGCGGGTGTTCCCGGCGTTGCGACCACGAGCGGCGCGACCAACTTCGGCGACCCGCGCCTGTTCGGTCAGGGGCCGCTTGCGGTCGGGCAGCCGTTCGGCCCGCGCTATCAGATCCTTCGCGTGCTGGGTGTGGGCGGGATGGGTGCGGTCTACCAGGCGTGGGATGCGGCGCTCGGCGTGGCCGTCGCGCTGAAGGTCATCCGCACCGACCACCGGCAAGTGACGGCGGAAATCGAGCAACGTTTCAAGAACGAGCTGCTGCTCGCGCGGCAGGTCACCCACAAGAGCGTCGTTCGCATTCACGACCTCGGCGAGATCGACGGCATCAAGTACATCACGATGCCGTACGTCGACGGCCAGGATCTGGCGACGCTGCTCCGCGCGAAAGGCACGCTGCCGCTCGCGACCACGCTGCAGGTCGCACGGCAGATGGCCGACGGGCTCCAGGCCGCGCACGAAGCGGGCGTTGCTTCATCGAGACCTCAAGCCGGCGAACGTCATGCTGTCGACCGGCGACGAGATCCATGCGTTCATCATGGATTTCGGGATCTCGACTTCGACCGAGCATGCGGAAGGCGGGCCGGTGCTCGGCACGCTCGAATACATGCCGCCCGAGCAGGCGATGGGCGGACCTCTCGATGCCCGCGCTGACATCTACACCTTCGGACTGATCGTTTACGAGCTGTTGATCGGACTGCGCCCGCGTCGGGGGTCCGACACAGGCGGAGCGTATCGAGGCCATGAAGCGGCGCTTTCTCGAAGGGCTGCCGCCCCTGCGCAGCCTCGATCCTTCAATCCCCGAGCCGGTCGAGGAGCTCGTGACGCGGTGCCTGGCGAGCGACCCCGCCGACCGCTTTCAAACGACGGAGGAACTCTGCGCGGCGCTGGCGCGACTGGACGACAACGGCGAGGTCATACCCGAACCGCGCCGGCTGACGAAGCCAATGCTGGCGTTCGCCATCGCGCTCATGATCCTGCTCGCGGCTCGGCACCTACTTCGCGACCCGGCAGCTGCTCGCGCCACCGGTCGAGCATCCGCCGGTGTCGGTGCTCGTCGCCGACATCGAGAACCGCACCGGGGACTCGACCTTCGACGGCGCGATCGAGCAGTCACTGTCGGGCGGCCTCGAGACAGGCGGCCTTCGTGACGGTGTATCCCCGCCGCTCGGCGCGCGGACGCTCGCCCGGAAGCTCAAGCCCGGGAGCCGCATCGACGCCGAGATGGCGCGGCTGATCTCGAACAGCGAAGGCATCGGCGTCATCGTCAGCGGCAGCGTCGAACGACAGGGCAATGGCTACCAGGTGTCGGTGACGAGCCATCAATGCGGCAGACGGAAAAGTCGTCGCCGAGGAGCGGGCGCGGGCGTCGGACAAGTCGAGGGTCCTCGCTGCCGTCGGCTCGCTCGCAGACGACGTCCGCCGGGCGCTGGGCGACACCGATGCCGAAGGGGTCCGCTGCGGCCGCGGAGACGTTCACCACCGCGTCGCTCGAGGCGATGCGGCGCCTTCGCACACGGTCAGGAGCTCCAGCAGGCCGGCCGGTTCGAGGAGGCGCTCCGCGAGTACCAGCGCGCGATCGATCTCGACCCCGGCTTCGCGCGCGCCTACTCAGGCATGGCCGGCGTCTACGCCAACTACTTCCGTCAGCCCGACAAGGCCGCGGCCAGCTACGAAGCGGCGATGAAGCACCTCGATCGCATGACGGAGCGGGAGAAGTACCGGACGCTCGGCACCTACTACCTCGACATCGTCGCGCAACTACGAGAAGGCGATCGAGAACTTCGAGCACGCTCGTCAGACTCTATCCCGGCCGACGACAGCGGCCACGGCAACCTGGCGCTGCGCCTACATGAACGTCGGCCGAGATCCAGGATGCGCTGACCGAAGTCCGCAAGAGCCTCGAGATCTATCCGAAGAATTCGCTCCAGCGCTACAACTACGCGATGTATTCGATGTACGCCGGCGACTTCGCCACGGCGATCACCGAGGCGCGGCGCGTGCAGAAGGAAAACCCGAAACTGGAGTACGCCTATCTACCCGAGGCGCTGTCGCAGCTCGCGCAGGGGGACACCGCTGCGGCCAGCCGAGAGCTACCGTCGGCTCTCGGCGATGAGCCCGCTCGGCGCTTCGTTCGCGCAGCATGGGCGCAGGCCGACATGGCGATGTACTTCGGCCGGCATCGCGACGCCGTCCGCTGCTGCAGCAGGGCATCGAGGCCGACCTGAAGGACAAGAATGCGACGCAGGCGCGCCCAGAAGACCGTGGCGCTCGCCGAGGCGTACGTGGCCCTCGGCCAGCCGCGGCGCGCGGCCGATGCCGCGGCGCAGGCAGCAAGTTGAGCCGGCATGAGAGCACGCTGTTCCCGGCGGCGCGCGTCCTCGCCCGCCTGGGCCGCGAAGAGCTGGCGCTGCAGATCGCCGCCGATCTCGACAAGATGCTCCAGCGTCAGACCACCGCCTATGCGGGGATCATCCGCGGCGCGGTCGCCCTGCAGCACGGACGCGTGTCGGAGGGCATCGAGGCGCTTCGGGGCGCCAAGCAGCGGCACGATTCGTGGTCCGGCAGGTGCTTGCTCGGCAAGGCCTACGTCGAGGCGGATCATTTTGCGGAGGGGCTGACGCGAGCTGGAGCGGGCTTCAAGCGCCGCGGCGAAGCGACCGACGTGTTCTTCTACGACCTGCCGACCATGCGGTATCTGCCGCCGTTGTACTACTGGCTCGGTCGCGCGCAGCAGGGGCTCGGTGCGTCGGCCGAGGCACGCGAAGTCCTACGAGCAGTTTCTCGCCCTGAGGACGAACGCCGATCCACCGGATCCGCTCGCGGCGGACGCGCGCGCTCGCATGAAGTAGCAGGGGCCGGCCCTACGACCGGCCCTGCTTCGTTCTCCCGCGGCATTCCGCTCAATAGCGCCGGCGGTCGTCGACGATCGCCGGATTGTTCGCGCGAGCCGTCTCCTCGCGACGTGACGTTCTCTCCGATGATGATCGGCGGCTGAGACGGCACGCTGACGATCATCACGACCAGCGATAGGCAGTCAAAGGGATCGAAGGCGGTCCGAGCTGGTCAGCGTGAGGTTGTTCGAGCCGGCCACGAGGACTCCGCTGGGGATCTCGAAAGACCGGATGTCCCACAGGCCACCCGCCCCGGTTCCGAACTCCACCGGCTGCCCGACGGTGGGCGGTACCGTGTTGCCCTGGAAATTGGGACCCGCCTGCAGAATCGTCGTGCCGTTCAGCACGACGGCCGCCATCGCCGAAGCCCTGACCGTCGGACGACGTGGACCTGCAGCACCCCAAGGCCACCGGCATACGAGACGCCGTTCATGGTGGTGCTCCAGTCGGCTGGAGTGTTCCCCGGCGGAACAACGTTCGAATCGTTGGTGTTCAAGATGTAGACGTCGCGGTTGTTGGCGGCGTTTCCGTCGTTGTAGAAAACGACGAGGGAAACGCCGTTGATATCCGACCCTTGGCGGCCCGACCTTGAGGAAATCACTCAAGTCGTAAGTGCCGTTGCCTGTCACCAGGCCGGTCACGTCGGCGCGATACGACTGACTGTTGACAAACCCCCAGCAGTTGTCGTGGGCGAAACCGCTGTTGGCGCCGAACACGGGCGCGCCGGCGAACGTCACCGCAGCGTTGGCGGCCGGATCGGTCGAATTCGTCGGGCCGTGCCAGAAGAAGAGTGCGCGGGTAACGGTGCCGGAGATCCCGGTGACGGTGACGGTTCCTGTGCCGTTGTCCTCGCATGCTTGCCGAATCCGAAGGAGGCGAAATCGGTGTTCAACACGGTCTCGAGCGCCGCTGGCGGCGGCGCAAGGACGTTGAACGGTGTCGATGTCCACCGGAGTCAGATTGGGCGATGTCGCGACCAGCGTGTAGCCAATGCCGATCTGGTTGATCGACAGGTTCGCGAATGTCGCCACGCCGTTGCAGCAGTGTTGACGGTCAGTGTGCCGCTCAGCGTCGCGCCCGACGGGTTGTTACCAAGCGCGATCGTGACCGGGGTCGGCGGCAGGCTGGTGAGCGTGTTGCCGAATCCGTCCTGCACCGCGACGCGGACCGGAGCCAGCGTCAGGCCGGTCGTGCCCGTGACCGGCTGCTGTACGAACGGCGAGCCTCACGGGCACTGCCGCTCCGCCGCTGGAGGCGGGCGGTCCCGCCGGATCGAAGCGCGTCACGCCGTCGATCACCACGACTTCGGGCGTATCGGCCACGACCGTGACGCCGACATTCGCCTGCCCCGTCACGGGGTCGACGATCCTGACCGGCGGGTTGACCGAGATTTGGAACGCACGGAGCGTGTAGGTCAGGCCCAGATCCGCGCGTCGCGCCCGATAGTCCAGTCGGTCCTGGCGGCGCCTGCAGCCGGACCGGTGTGAGCTGCGCGCCGCCTGCCTGCCGCGCCGCCACGCTTTCGGTCCGGCCGCTGCCCGGCAACCGCAGGCGTGCCGACTGGTCGGGCGTCGGCGACGGCGCCAGATAGAACGTCGAGTTGCTGTTCACCGGATCCGATGGATTCGACTGCTGGGTGAACGGCTGCTGCGTGAACGGCTGCTGCGTGAACGGCTGCTGCGTGAACGGCTGCTGCGTGAACGGCTGCTGCGTGAACGGCTGCTGGGTAAAGGGCTGCTGCGTGAACGGCGCCCGGATTTGCGACACCTGCAGTTCCTGCACCCCGTCGATACGACTGGCAGCCGTCGAGGCCCGGCGTGCAGCGAGACGCGGCTGATGATCACCTGGAACAGGTAGTTCCCGGTCATCTGCTGCGCGTTCTGGACGGCCAGCAGCGCCGCGGCCGCAGCCGCCTGATCGCCGGCCAGGCTGACCGGGAAGGTGATGTCGATGACGTCGTACACCGTCGTCTGCTGCGTGAACGGCTGCTGCGTGAACGGATTGACGATCGAGTCTGCTGGGTGAACGGCTGTTGCGTGAAGGGGTCATGTCACCTGCTGGTGAACGGCTGTTGCGTGAATGGCGTCATCGTCATCGGGAGATGGCCCGCCAACGGGTGCGTGACGATGGGAGTGGCGCTTACGACGGGTGCGTGAGTCTCGGTGGTCGTCAGGTCGGCGTCGCCGGCGGTCAGCAGGGTGACGCTCGTTTTGGCGCCGCCGGGCAGCAGCGCGCCGTTCGACGTGACCACGCCGTTGACGATGGTGCTGGCCAGCTCCTCGACCGTGACCACGATCGGTCCGACGGCGCCGGCGTCGATCACAACGCTGCCGGTGACGCTCGAGAACGCGCCAATCACGATGTCTGCTTCCGTATCCGGCGGCGGCGGCGCTGGCAGGGTCCGGTCGAAGGATCGGTAGTCGAACGACGCATCGCGCGCCAGCGAATCGTCAGCCGGAAGAAACGCTGCACCGCGGCGCGGTTCTCGACGAACAGCGGATAGGCGTGCGGAATGTTGTCGCTGCCTGAAGGTGATCGGCGCGCCGGCGAAGAGGTTGGCGGGCGCGTACTCCGCGCTGTAGACGTTCTGATCGCGCGACCCGGCGTTGTCGCATGCGCCGGGCAGTTTTCCCGTTCCGGGCGACTGGTAGTTCGAAAACGGAAGACTGTCGATGAACCTCGGGTCAGTCACCGGGAGCGTAGGCGCCGGGACCGTCGGCAGAATGACGTTCCGCGTATCCGCCCAGAAACCCTGAACGACCGGCGCGGGGATCTTGGTCTGATCCACACCTGCAGCGGTTGTCAGCTTCCATCCGGTTGGCGTCTGCATGTACGGCTGACGCGCGATCAGGTGGATGTAGTCGCCGGAAAACGCGCAGAACCCGCCGCAGAAGATCCCGTAAGCGCGATTGACGGCGGTGAAGCCGTAACCCGGCGTGGTGACGATGCCGTTCGGCGGGACGGCGCTGAGACTGTAGCGGGAGAGCTGCTGTGACGGGCCGAACACCGGCCGACCCAGGCCGTCCCTGTTACAGGCGCTGGCTTCGGCGATTCGCACGTCGAACTGACGGTTGCCGCCGGCCACATAGCCGGTTCCACCGGGGCTCAGGCCGACGCGGCCGGCGCGTGCGTCGTAGTACATGACCATGACGCGGGATCGTGGCCGTCCGGAAGCACCGCCGCACGACGGCCCGGGCTCCCCGACAGCCGTGATGACCGGCATGAACTGCGTGCCGGCGCCGTTGGCGAGATCGATGGCCGTCCGCGGCGTCCAGAGCGCACCGCCGTTGTAAGAGGACGTCACCGTGATGCGGGGCACGCCGACCGAAACGGCGACGCCCGGCGCCAACGGTAACCCACGGAGCGCGGGAATCGCGTAGTTGGACGGGTAGACGTACTCCTGAAGCGCAACGTGGATGGTCCCGTTGCCGTCGATGGTCGCGGTCGGATAGGCGTTCGACCGTGGGATCGGCAACGCGTTCTGAAGCAGGTGCCCCTGCGGCTGGTCGAACGGCTTCAACAGCAGCGCGACCGGGTACGGCAGGCTCGTGGTGAAGCTGACGCCGCCGTTGGTCGACTTCTTCCCGACAATCGCGTTCGCGATGCCGCCGGGGCGGGCGCTGAAGACGCGCCAGCCGATGTACATCGTCCTGCGCGTTGTTCGGGTCGACGACGATCCACGGCGACTGATTGCGCGTCAGCGGCTCGCTGACGACCAGGCCGGCGCTCCACGTCACGCCGCCGTCAGTCGAGCGGAACAGCTGGATCTTGCTGGTCAGCGGATCGGACTGATCGAAGACGACGAATGCCGCGTAGACGTAGGTCGTCCCGTTGGGTCCCAGGGCCGCAGCGATGCTGGGCTTGTCGACGAAGAATCGCGGCGACGTCTGCGTGAGCAGGATCCTCGTGCCGTTGAACTGGATGTTCTGTCCGGTCTCCGTGTTGTTCCGATCGGTGAAGCGCGAGACGAAGCCGACGCTTCCGCCGTCGGGAGTGAACGCGATCCCGCCGACGAAGAACTGGCGATCCGTCGTCGCCATCACGGGGTCGCTCGCCGCCTCGTAGGCGCGCAGCATCTCGGACTCGATCCCACGGTTCGACGCCGGCTGCGGGCGGCAGCGAGCGGTGACCGGGATGCAGCCCGGTGTACCAGTCCTTGCCGCCGTTGTCGCTGAACGACAGGCCGATGAACGCCTGCGCCGCCGCCCGGCCGCCGGCCCTCCTCTTCTTCTTCTCCGCCTCCGCGCCGCGCGCGCTGCGCCACGGGCCTGCGTGAGGAAACGCAGCAGCTTCTCGAAGGCGGCGTTGATGCAGCGACGGAGGCACGACGGCGCCGGGGTCCTCGAGGTAGTCGACGGTCCGATAGTCGTTGTACGCCACCATGATGTGGCTCGTGTTGATGCTCGAGATCCCGCCGCCGACTCGTTCTGCCGCTGGCGAAACATGTCGCCGGTGAACTGATCGTCGCTGCCGGTGATGACGTTGATGTTCTGGCCGACCTGCGCGGAGACGACGATGTGAATGGATAGCGCGAGAGCGAGGACCGAGAGCACGCCGACGTGGTTTCTGCTGCCCGAGAAGAGCCGCCCCATTGGTCCCTCCGTCGAAAGTATGTAGACGACCGAACGCGTCGGCGCGAGATCACGCGCCAGCGGTTCACCCGGCACGTCAAGGAATTGGCCGAGACCGCCGCAGCGCGGTGTCGGCAAGTACTACTGCGAATCGGAGGGCGGATTATGGCCCACCGGTCTGCGCGTGACAACGGGAATAACGCGATCGGGCGCCGGTTCTAACAGTGCATGGAACCAATACGCTTTTCGCCGTGTGGAGTGCCCGGCCCGGGGGGGTGCTAGAATCGCAGCTTCGACCGCTTCGGACGCACCCGGCGCAGTCCTGAACGCGGTTCGTATCCGGAGGATCCATGGCGGCGCGCCTGACCGCTTACGTCGTTGTCGCGATCGTCGCTGTCACCTTCATCGCCGGTCTCATGGTCGGCGCCCAGCGCGACGACAACGACGGTCCCGTGGACCTCATCGTCCGGAATGCGAGCGTCTATACGGCCGACCGGCGCGGCACCGTGGCGGAAGCCGTCGCCATCCGCGGCAACCAGATCCTTCGGGTCGGCAGCAATCGCGAAATCGCCCGCTTTCAGCGCCCCCAGACGATCGTGGTCGACGCCCAGGGGGGCGCCGTGCTTCCCGGATTCAATGATGCGCATGTCGACCTGATCGGCGGCGGACTGCGTCTGGCGATGGCGGATCTCACGGGCGCCGCCAACAGCGCGGAGGTGCTGGACCGCCTCCGGGCCTGGACCGCCGCCAATCCGGGGACCGGCTGGGTGGTTGCCAGTGGATGGTCGCCCGATCAGTTCAAGAACGGCCTGCCGACCCGCCAGATGCTCGATTCTGTAATCAAGGATCGGCCGGCGCTGGTTTATGCCGCTGACGAAGGGGACCGGCTGGTGTGGGTCAACTCACACGCGCTGCGGCTGGCGGGCATCACCCGGAAGACTCCCGACCCGGCCGACGGCACGATCATCCGCGAGGGGCGGAGCGGCGAGCCGTCCGGTGTCCTCCGTGGCGCCTCCGCATCCAGCGCCGCCGGCCTCATCCCTCCCCCGTCTCGTGACCAGCGCGCGGCGGCGCTGCGCGCGGCAGTGGCCGAAGCCAACCTCCACGGCATCACCAGCGCGCAGAACACGGCAGCGAGCTGCGAACGGAATCTGGATCTCTTCGAGGAAGCGCGCCGTTCACGTGAAATGACGCTCAGGATTTACTGTTCGGTCGGGGTCAATCCTCATACCCTGGCCAGGGAAGCCGACCTCGCTCCATATGACGAGATCCGTAAGCGCTATCCTGACGATCCGTTGTTCAAGGTTGGAGCCCTGTCGTTCACTGTCGATGGCACGCTGGCGGCCCAGTCCGCGGCGCTCCTCGAGCCCTACGCCGGAACCGAAGAGGCTGGCGACGTACTCGTGGATCCTGACGAGCTGAACCGCGCGGTCCGGCTCGCGGACGCGGCCGGCTGGCAGGTCGTCACGCACGCCACGGGGGACCGGGCCGTTCGCATGGCACTGACGGCCTACGCCCACGCCATTCGTTCGAATCGCATGCCCCCGCGGGGCCGGCGGCATCGGCTCGAGCATCTGGCGCTCGTCGACACGGCCGATCTTCCCAGGCTGGGGCCGCTCGGCGTGACGGCTTCCATGCAGCCGCCGATGATGGCGGCCGATGAGACCGGCTTCGAGTTACTGTCGAAATCGATCGGGCCGACTCGTGCCGAGCAGAGCTTCCCGGTGGCGAAGCTGGCGGCCCAGACGCGCCTGCTGCTGGGGAGCGCATGGCCGGCCCAGACGCTCGACCCCATCGCGGTGCTGCAGAGGGCAACCAGCGTCGTCTCCCCCTCGCCGAGCCCGACGACCCCACGGCCCCCGGTTTGAAGTTGAAGCCCGCCATCGAGGCCTACACGTCCGCCGGCGCCTGGGGATCCTTCGACGAGCAGCGGAAGGGATCGATCGCGCCCGGGATGCTCGCGGACCTCGTGGTGCTGTCGTCCGACGTGATTGGATCGCCTGAAACGCTCGACACCGCGTCGGTCGCGGTCACGATCTTCGACGGCAAGATCGTCCACCGTGCCGATCCCTCACGCGCTGACGGCGCCCGCGCCGTCACTTCAACACTAGCTCGACCTGGTATTTTCCGGGTTCCGCGGCGGGTTTCAACAGCACCAGCCGTCCCGGTTGCCCGACCGCCAACGGTTGCGGACTGGACGGTCTTCCATTCCGGCAAATCGACAATCTGGCCGGCTTCCATCGTCTCGGACACGAGCGGCACGATCGTCATCCCGGTCGCGTCGATGGTGCGCAGCGCGCCGAGCGTGCGCAGGTCTCCCATGTCGTCGATCGTGGTCATCAGCTGCATCTCGCGCTTGCCGTTCACGTCGCGTATCCGGCGGCTCGCCACGATGCCAATGTCGGCAATGTAGGGAGGCACGCCGGCGCCGCTGATCACGGTGCCGTTCTTCACGATCACGTAGAGCTCCGCTGATTCGTTGACCGGAAGCGACTCGTAGCGTTCGGTCTTCGCGCGATGCACCGCGCCTGTCGCCAGCGCATCGAGCGCCGAGAGGATCGCGACGAAGTTCAGCTTGATGAGCGCCGGATCCGGTTCGATCGACGGCCACGGGCCGGTCTCGATCAGCACTACCGGCGTCCCCCACAGCGTGAGGTTGTCGCCAAACGCACGGATCTCGAACTCGTCGTCATAGCGGCCGATCTGGCCGGAAGCGAACGGCTCGAGCGCGTCGCGAATCACGGCGCACACTTTCTTCGTGAGCGTCCGCCCTTCGCTGCCGGACCGCGCCTCGTCGAATGCGACCGACAAGAGCGAGATCGACGCCGGCTTCGGCGGGCGGCCGACCGAGGTTCGCCAGGCCTGATTGTGCAGGTTGAAGCCGATCCGCGGCTGGAAGCGGTCGCGGACCGCTTTCAGCGTGCGCCCTTCCGGCGTCTGCAGCCGCAGCGCGTCGCGATTGATGTCGATGCTCTGCGCGTTCCGGCGCTGGAATCGTTCGGCGCCGTCCGGGTTCAGCATTGGCAGGAAATACAGGGTCAGCGACGGAGAGGATGTCCCGGACGGCCGGGTCCTCACGGTGGCGGCGCAGGAACTCGAAGATGTCGAAGAGCGCGGCGGTCGCGGTGGCCTCGTCGCCGTGCATCTGCGACCAGAGCAGCACGGGAAAACCGCCGGTGCCCGCCTGAATGAGGTTGAGCGCGCGCCCTTCGACCGATTCGCCCACCTTCTCCATCCGGAAGAGCTGAGGTGCGGTGGCGACCACGCCCTCCAGCCGCTTGACCAGCTCGGCATGAGTCATAGTGGCGGCAGTGGCGGCGACACGCGCTCGGCATCCCAGATCTTGCCGAGATCCTGGGGCGACACGATCTGGTCGGATCCGCGCTGGGCCGAGATCGGCGCCGAAAGAAGGGCAACCGCAAAGATGACCGACGTCCGTGTGAACATGTTCGTAACACCGGGCGGCTGAAAACGCGACCAGTCAACTCCCAACTTCCAACTCCCAATTCCCAAGGGAAGCCTCTCGAATAAATGGGTGAAACAGATCGAACTCGCCCGGCCGGAGGACTTCTATCCATTGTTCGAGCTGTTCGCCTTGGGAGTTGGAGGTTGGGAGTTGACACCGTGCCAGCCTTACCGATATCGGAGCCGCACGAACGCTGGCGGCGACGCGCGCGTGACGACGAACAGCGAGTCGAATTCGTCGTCCGTGATCGTGACCGGCTCGGTGACGCCGAGCCCCTTCAAGACGTCGGGCACCGTGTTCGAGTGGCCGACCACGAGCACGTTGCCGGTCGAGGACCGGATCTGCTTCAACAGTCCGGCCGGGTCCTTCGAATCGACGATTGTCAGCGGAACGCCGGCGGCTTTCGCGACGGGATCGCCGGTCTGCCGCGTGCGTTTGAACTCGGTCGTGATGACGGTCCTGATGCGCGCGTCCTTCAGCATGGCGGCCAGCGAGTTCGCGCGGGCGATTCCGGCACCGGAGAGATCCGGATCGGCGCCGGCCATTTTCGAGGCAGCCATCCCCGCGTCTGCCCTCTCAGCGTGACGAACGAGGAACACCACGGGCTGCGCGGCCGCCGAAGCGGCGGACACCACGATCATCAGAACTGCAGCAGCAAGGTGACGCATCAGACGGGCTCCGAGGCCGCGCGGGGGCGGCCGGCTGACGGGGTCATACGGGCAACCACGTAGAGGGCGGCACCGGCGAGCAACGCAAGCGCACCGGCTTTCCGTTGCTGCGGCGTTGCGCCGGCGAGAATCGCCAGGCCGATGACCATCGCAAGCGTGGGAATCAGGGGACCGAGCGGCACCGTGAACACCGCCGGACGGACGGTGGCCGCAAAACGGGGATTCCGCAGCCGGATGGTCGCGGCGCACGTGAAAACGTAGACGACAAGCCGGCTGATCGCGCTCACCGCTGCCAGGGCGGCGAAGCCGCCCGACAGCGCCAGGACGAGCGACACCGCGGCGGTGACGATCACCGCCGTCACCGGCGTGCGGAAGCGCGGGTGCACGCGGCCGAAGAAGGCCGGGATGTCGCCGTGCTCGGCGAGCGCGTAGAGGTTGCGGGTACCCGACAAGGCCTGCCCCATGTTATTGCCCGAAGCCGACACCGTCGCCCCGAAAATCATCAGCGCTGCGCCGCCGGCTCCCAGGAAGACTGCCGCGGCGCTCACCACCGGGGTCGTCGACGCGGCGAGCCCGGGCAGCGTGCCGAGCGCCACGATCTGCACGAGCGTCATGATCCCCGCCACACAGGCGATGGTCACGATCAGCGCAAAGGGCACGGCGCGTCGAGGGTCGCGCGTCTCGCCGGCTACGACCGGGACGACTTCGTACCCGCCGAATCCGAAAATCAGCAGCAGCCCGCTCGCTGCCGCACCGCTGAGGGTCAACGGCTGATCGATGACCAGCCGCGATCGATCGATCGCGAACAGACCGGCGGCGATGAACGCGAGCAGCGGCACCAGCTTCCCGACCGTCAGCACGTTGACCACGATGCTGCTCTGGCGGATGCCGCGAATGTTGATGGCGGCAATCACCATGATGATCAGCGTGATCACGGCGGCGCGGGGACCGCCGTCGCCGAACGCCGGCCAGTAGTACCCGAGCGACGTTGCCAGCACGTTGATGACCGCGGCCCAGCTCGCGGCCCGCGTGAACCACAGCATCCAGCCCACTTCGAACGCCGCGAACCGTCCGAACGCGGCGCGAGTGTAGAGGTAGGGTCCGCCGGTCCCCTCGAACCGGCTGCCGACTTCCGCGAACGAGAGGGCAATCAGCATCGACGCCACGCCGACCGCGCCAACCATCCAGGGACTCCACGCTCCCACCTGCGCGGCAAGAACGGCCGGCTGCGCGAACACCGCGCCGCCGATGACCTGATTGATACCGATCGCTGTCAGATCCCAGCGCCCCAGCTCGCGGCGCAAGGTCGGCGGTTGAGTCACGTTGAAGGTTGTATTATCACGTTGCTGCGCTCAATGACCTCCATCAAACCGCGCGACATCATGCCGCAGCATGCGCGGACGCTGCCGGCGGCCTTCTACGTCGATCGGCGCTACTTCGATCGCGAGATGGACCAGCTCTTCGCGCGGATGTGGGTATGCGCCGGGCGCACCGAGCAGGTCGATGCGCCAGGCCGCTTCTTCATCAGGGAACTGCTCGGTGAACGCATCATCGTCACGCGTGGGGCTTCAGGCGTGAACGCGTTCTACAACGTGTGCCGGCATCGCGGGACCGAGCTGTGCACGGAGCGGCAGGGGGTCTTCCCGGGCAGCATCCAGTGCCCGTACCACGCGTGGACCTACGACCTCGACGGCCGATTGATTGGCGCGCCGCACATGGACGAAGTGCCCCACTTCCGCCGCGAGGACTACCCGCTGAACCGCGTCGCCGCGGAGGAGTGGGACGGACACGTCTTCCTCAACCTCGATCCGAGCCCACAGCCGCTCGCGACCCAGCTCGCCGACCTTCCCGGCAAATTCCGATCGTGGCGCATGCAGGATCTCCGTCTGGGCCACCGCATCGTCTATGACGTCAAGGCGAACTGGAAGCTGGTCATCCAGAACTACAACGAGTGCCTTCACTGCCCGAACCTGCACCCGGCACTCAACAAGCTCTCGCACTATCTGAGCGGCGAGAACGAGCCCCTGAGGTCAACCTATATGGGCGGGCGCATGGACCTGCGTCCTGGCGTGGAGACGCTCTCGATGGACGGCACCTGTCCGCGTGCGTTCCTGCCGGGGCTTTCAAACGACGACCGCCGCCGCGTTTACTACTACGCGATTTTCCCCAACATGCTGCTCAGCCTGCACCCGGACTACATGCTGGTGCACACGCTGTGGCCGATCGCGCCCGATCGCACCATCAACATCTGCGAATGGCACTTCCATCCCGAGGAACTGGCCCGCGAGGGATTCCGATCCGACGATGCGATCGAGTTCTGGGACATGACGAACCGGCAGGACTGGTCGGTGTGCGAGCTGTCGCAGGCGGGGATCTCGTCGAGGGGCTACACGCCGGGGCCGTACTCGAACCGCGAAGACCTGCTGTTTGCGTTCGATCAGATGATCGTGAAAGTGCACGAAGAATAGGTCACGCCGGCGGCGTCGCCGTCTTCCTCGGCGGGTTGAAAAACGGCGTCGGCACGACCTTGACCGGAACGCGGTGCCGCTTGGCTTCCACCGTCAGCTCCATGTCGAGCGGCGTGCCGTCTGCGAAATGGGGGCGATCGATCGTCGCGAGCGCGATCATCTTCTTCAGCACCGGTGACCACGTCGTGGTCGTCGCCTTCCCCACCTGCCTGGAACCCCGATAAACCGGGACCGCAGTGCGGGAGGCGGTCGCGCCCACTGTCGGCGGAAGGCCGGCCTTGTCGTAGATCCGCTCGACCGAGGGCCAGTCGATCTGAAGACCCACGATCTGACGGCGCGGACCTGCCGCCTGCTCCCGGCGCAGCGCCTGCTGGCCTACGAAGCGCCCCTTGTCGAGGCTGACGAGCCGCCCCAGCCCCATCTCGAACGGCGTATAGCGCTGCGCGTCGATGAGCGCCTTCTTCGAGCTGAAGAAGTCGACCTCGATCAGCAGCAGACCCGCCTCGACGCGAGCCACGTCGAGCGCCAGCATTCCGGCGGGCTTGACGTCGAACGGCCCGCCTCCTTCCATCAAGGCGTCCCAGACCTGAACGGCGTGTCCGGCGGGAACCCAGATTTCGTAGCCGAGATCACCGGTGTATCCGGTGCGCGAGATCTCGACCGTGACACCAGCCGATCGCGCCGCTGGTGACGCGGAAGTACTTCAGCCGGTCGATGTCGGCGGTGGACACGGCGCGGAGCAGGCGAGCCGAGGTCGGTCCCTGCAGGGCCAGGGCCGCGACTTCCTCTGAAATGTCGGCAACGTTGACCTGCAATCCGGCGGCGTTCTGCGTGAACCAACGCAGGTTTGGATCGGCGGCCGTCCAGCGGAAACGCGTCTCCCCGAGGCGGGTGACGGTGCCGTCGTCGATCACATGGCCTCGCTCGTCGCACCAGGGGGTGTAGAACACCTGTCCGACCGACATCTTCGAGACATCGCGGGTGATCAGCCGGTCGACGAACCGGGCGGCGTCCGGCCCGGTAATCAGGTACTTGAAGAGCGGCGACACGTCGATCAGGGCCGAGGCGTTGCGGATCGCGTTGTATTCGTGCTCGTGATGCTCTTCGTACGAGCTCACGGCGAAATAGCCGGCCCATTCGCGGTAGTTCAGGCTGGCGCACAGCGGGAAGGTTCGTGAGTGGACGGCAGTTCCAATCGGCATCGATTCGTCGCGACTCGGCGCTACGCGGGATTGCGTTCTACGTGCTATGTATCACGAGGTGCACTACGACGCGATCATCATCGGGGGCGGCCACAACGGTCTGATCAACGCCGCCTATCTCGCCAGGGCGGGCCGGAAAGTGCTCGTGCTCGAGCGGCGGCACGTCCTCGGCGGGGCGGCGGTGACCGAGGAAATCCATCCCGGGTTCAAGTACTCCGTCTGTTCCTACGTCGTCTCGCTGCTGAGGCCGGAGATCATCCGCGAGCTCGACCTGCCGCGTCACGGCTTCGAGATCCTGCCGCTCGACGGCACGTTCACGCCGATGCCCGGCGGGAACTACCTGTGGCGGGTCAACGATCATGCCAGGACCCGCCGGGAGATCGCGCGCCACTCCAGGCTCGACGCGGAGGCCTACGACGAGTACGGCAAGGCCATGGTCGAAATGGGCCGCTTCGTGAAGCCGATCCTCACGATGACGCCGCCGGATCCGGCGTCGCTGGATCCCAGGGGCCTGAAGGACCTGCTGTTCCTGGGCCGCCGCTTCCAGTCGCTTCCCGAGGCGGACAAGTACAACCAGATTCAGCTGATGACGATGAGCGCCGTCGATTTTCTCGACCAGTGGTTCGAGACCGACGTGCTCAAGGCCACGATGTCGGCGTCCGGCATCATCGGGACGTTCCTCGGCGTGCGATCGCCAGGCACCGCGTACGTGCTGTTGCACCACTACATGGGCGAGATCGACGGCGCGTTCCGGTCGTGGGGACTCTCGCGCGGCGGCACCGGCGCGATCTCCAACGCGTGCGCCGCGGCCGCGCGCGAGGCGGGCGCGGAGATCCGAACGAAGACGACGGTCTCGAAGATCATCGTCAAGGACGGCGCCGCGGTCGGCGTCGTGCTCGAGAACGGCGACTATCTCACGGGCAACGTCGTGTCCTCGAGCGTCGATCCGCACCTGACGTTCCTCAAGATGGTGGGGGCCGAGCACCTGCCGGGCGAGTTCGCCGATGACGTCCGCCGCTACAAGTTCCGCGGATCCTCGGGCAAGGTCAACCTCGCGCTCGACGCGCTGCCGGACTTCACGTCGTTGCCTGGACCGGGGCCGCATCTCCGCGGCGCGATTTCGATCTCCCCGAGCGTCGACTACATGGAGCGCGCGTACGACGATGCGAAATACGGCAGGTTTTCGCGCCGGCCGTACATCGACATGGTGATCCCGAGCCTGACCGATCCGTCGGTCGCGCCGCCGGGGAAGCACGTGATGTCGTGCTTCGTGCAATACGCGCCGTATCACCTGAAGGAAGGAACCTGGGACGAGCAGCGCGAGGCGTTCGGCGACACGGTCATCAACACGATCGCGGAGTACGCGCCGAACATCAGGGACATCATCCTGCACCGGCAGGTGATCACGCCGCTCGATCTCGAACGCGAATGGGGCCTGACCGAGGGCAACATCTTTCAGGGAGAGCTCACGCTCGAGCAGCTGTTCTTTCTGCGGCCGGCGCCGGGCTGGGCCCGCTATCGAACGCCGATCCGCAACCTCTACATGTGCGGATCGGCGACGCATCCGGGCGGCGGCATCATGGGCGCGCCGGGAAGGAACGCCGCCATGCGGATCCTGAAGGATACGGGGCGCTCCTGACATGCCGGGCCCGGTCATCATCGGCGCCGGCCACAACGGCCTGGTCGCCGCGTTCTATCTGGCGCGGGCCGGTTTCAAGCCGCTCGTGCTCGAAGGGCGCTCGACGGTCGGCGGAGCAGCCGTCACCGAGGAGATCGCCCCGGGATACCGCTGCCCGGCGCTGGCGCACTCCATCGGCCCGCTGCGGCCCTCGATCGTCGCCGACATGCAGCTCACCGGGCGGGTCGATTTCCTTCGGCCCGACCCGCAGGCTGGTGGCGCTCTCGCCCGGCGGGCGGCCGCTGGTGCTCTCGACCGACGTTGCCCGTTCGACAGAGTCCATCCGGCTGCACTCCGTCGAGGATGCCGGCCGCTATCCGGAGTTCTGCGCCACGCTGGAGCGGCTCGCCGCCTTCATCCTGCCGCTGCTGGAGCGCACGCCGCCGGCACTGGACGCTCCCGCGCCACAGGAGATCTGGGAACTGTTGAAGACCGGCCGGCGGTTTCGAAGCTGGGCCGGACCGACGGCTTCCGCCTGCTGCGATGGATGCCGATGGCGGCGGCGGATCTCGTCGGCGAATGGTTTACGGGCGATCTGCTCCAGGCGGCGATCGCGGCGCGCGGCATCTTCGGAGGCGCGGCGGGACCGTGGTCCGGCAGGAACCGGCGCCGCGCTGCTCTGGCATGCGGCCACCGATCCGGTGCCCGGCGGCAGCGCGATCACGGTCAAGGGCGGCCCCGGCGCACTCGCCCGCGCGCTGGCCGAGGCGGCGCGCGCGGCGGGAGCGACCATCCGCCTCGACGCACGCGTCGCGCGGATAGTGATGCGCGACGGCAGGACGGACGGCGTCCTGCTCGACGACGGCGAAGAGATACCGGCGTCGGCCGTCGTCTCGAACGCGGATCCCCACCGCACGCTGCTGTCGCTCGTCGATCCGGTGGAGCTCGATCCACAGTTCGTGCAGCGGATTCGCAACTACCGGATGCCGGGGACCGTCGCGAAGGTGAACCTGGCGCTCGGCGCCCTGCCGGCATTCAACGGCGTCGCGAACCCGGGCGACCTGCACGGCCGCATCCACATCGGCCCGAGCCTCGACTACCTCGAGAGGGCGTACGACGCCTCGAAGTACGGCGAGATGTCGGCCGAGCCCTACATGGACATCACCATTCCGTCGCTGCTCGATCCCTCGCTGTGTCCGCCGAATCGCCACGTCATGTCGGTCCACGTGCAGTTCGCGCCCTACAAGCTCGGCGCCAACGACGGGACCGCGGCCCGCGATCTGCTCACGGCCACGGTGGTTCGAACGCTCGAACGATACGCGCCCGGCATCTCGAACCTGATCGAGCAACGTCAGGTGCTGATGCCGGTGGATCTCGAGCGGACCTACGGGCTCACGCGCGGCCACATCCATCACGGCGAGCAGGCGCTCGATCAGCTGTTCAGCATGCGACCGACGCTCGGCTGGGCGCAGTATCGGACGCCGATCGAGGGACTGTTCCTCTGCGGCGCCGGCACGCATCCCGGCGGCGGGATGACCGGTCTGTCCGGCCGGAATGCCGCGCGCGAGATCGCGAAGACGCTCCAACGGTAAGCGCGCGCCCGATGCGACGAGTCGTCTGCGGCGTGATCGGTGCTCGTCGCGCTGGCCGCGCTCTGGACAGCGGCTGTGCACGGTCGACGCCACCCGTGCCTTTCGGCTTCGGTCCCTGCGTCCGGCGCGCGCCCAGCTCGCGCTCGAAGCGACGGTTCCTCGATCTGCCCGATCGCGGCACGGATTCGCGACGCCCATCGGCTGCTGACGCTGCGCCCGCATCCTGCCGGATCGCCGCGCGACCGCGAGCTGGCCGACTGGACCGCGCAGCAATTCACCGGCGCCGGAATGGACGACGTGCAGATCACCACGCACGAAGTGCTGCTGCCGCGGCCGGTCGACGTCGCCGTCGAAATGGTCTCGCCGCAGGTCGTGGCGCGCCTCGATGCGAGAGCTGCCGGTAGAAGGCGATCCGGATACGGCGATCTCCTCCGCCGCCGCCGGCCTGCCGTACCACGCCTACTCCGCGTCGGGCCTGGTGACTGCGCCGGTCGTCTACGCCGGCTACGGAGAGGCCGCTGACTACGACTGGCTCGTCCGTCAGGGGCATCGAGTCCGTGGGCGGGTCGTCGTCGTCCGGTACTCCGGGCCACGCGCTATCGCGGCTTCGGCGGTATGGGCCGCCGAGCAGCACGGCGCCGCCGGCATACTGATGTACTCCGGATCCCGGGACGAGGACCTGCCGAAGGGACGCCGTATCCGGATGGACCGTGGCGTCGGAGTCCGTATCGAGCGCGGCAGCATCGTCTACGACTTTCTGGTGCCCGGCGATCCGCTGACGCCGGGCTGGGCTTCGGTGGCCGGCGCGAAGCGGATCGATCGCAGCGCGGCACTGTCCCTGCCGAAGATCCCCAGCATCCCGCTCTCAGCGGCCGACGCGCGCCTGATCCTTCAGTCGCTCGGAGGTCCGGCGGTTCCTCGAATGGCTCCGAGCGATCTGTGCCGGACCTGCGCGCCGGGCCAGGCCCCGCCCGCGTTCGGATGAAAGTGAGGATCGCCGAGAGCGTGCGGCCGATCTGGACGGTCACCGGGATGTTCCGCGGCAGCGAACGTCGAGACGAGGTCGTGATCGTCGGCAATCACCGCGACGCCTGGGTCTACGGTGGAGTCGATCCGTCGAGCGGGTCCGCCGCGCTCGTCGAGCTCGCTCGTACGTTCGGTGAGCTCGCGCAAGGGAGGGTGGCGGCCGAAGCGCAGCATCCTGTTCGCCAGCTGGGATGCGGAGGAGCTCGCGATGACCTCCTCGACCGAATGGGGCGAACAGCACGAGGCGTGGCTGCGCGATCGCGCGGTCGCCTATCTGAACGTGGACAGCGCCGCTTCGGGCTCGCGGTTCGTCGCCGGGGCGGTGCCATCGCTGATGCGCGTGATCGCCGGGGTCGCCGAAGCCGTGCGCGATCCGCTGACACGCGTGTCGGTCGCGGCGGCCGCACGCTCGCAATGGTCGATGGACCACGGCGCTCCAGTTCAGGGGCGCGACGCCGAGATCGTCGAAGATCGTCTCGGCGGCGGCTCGGACTACACCGTGTTTCTCAATTCACTGGGTGTTCCTGTCGCCGACCTGGCGTTCGATGGTCCGCTGCCTGTCTATCACTCGGTTCACGACACCCATGAGTTCGTGGCGCGGGTTGCGGATCCAGGATTCCGATACACCGCGACTCTGGTCAAGGTGCTGGGCATCGCGGCGCTGCGTCTGATGGAAGCGGACGCGATTCCAATCGACGTTCAAGCCGCGGCAGCCGGTGTGTCGAAGTACGTCGCGGAGGTGGGCGAACGCCTGCAGGGCAGCGATCGGCGATGCTGGCGGAGGCTCGCGAGGCGCTCGGCGCGCTGGAGCAGGCCGCGGCCGCATTCAGCGCGGCACGCGACGCGGCGCTCGCATCCGGCGACCAGCGATCGCCTGGCTGAATTCAACCGGCGCGCGATGGCCCTCGAGCGCGCGTTCATCGATCCGTCGGGTCTGCCCGGCCGGCCCTGGTTCAGGCACGTCCTGGTTGCCCCCGATTGCACCTACGCGCCACGCGTCCTGCCCGGCATTGCCGACGCCATCGACGCCGGCGATTCGCCGCGCGCGGCTGCCGAGGCAGGGCGGCTGGCACAGGCGCTTCGGCGGGCGGCGGCCGAGCTGCGCTGACCGTCCGTGTCAACCCTCCGCCGTACGGCCGCCGGTCTAACTCTCCACGATGACACTCCGACGCGTTCACGTGCCGGTTCTCGGCTTCGCCATTACCCTGGCCTCGACCGTTCTCGCGCTCGGCCAGCCGGCGGAGCCGAAGACCGACGCCAAGACGGTCATTCACGTGCTGAACCGGCTCGGGTTCGGTCCGACGCCGCGGCAATCGAGCGAATCACGGCGCACGGGCGTTCGCGCTTACATCGAGGAGCAGCTGCACCCCGAGCGCATCGACGACGGCGCGATGGCGGCACGGCTGGCCGGGTTCACGACGCTCGACAAAGAGCACGCGCGAGCTCGCCGAGGACTACTTCCTGCCGGCGATGATGGAGCGCCGCCAGCAGCAGCGCCGCGCCGCGCAGAACGGCGGACCGTCGACAGACGCCGGCGCCGCCGACGCCGCCAACGCGAACGCCCGAGCAGATGGAACTGGTGCGGATGCAGCGGACCGTCATCGGCGAGCTGTCGCAGCAGCGGATCCTGCGCGCGGCATACAGCGATCGGCAGCTCGAAGAGGTGATGGTCGATTTCTGGTTGAACCACTTCAATGTCTTCGTCGGCAAGGGACAGGTCCGCACACTACCTCACCGAGTACGAGCGCGATGCGATCCGTCCGCACGTGTTCGGCAAGTTCCGCGATCTGCTCGGCGCGACCGCGAAGAGTCCCGCAATGCTCTTCTATCTCGACAACTGGCAGAGCAGCGCGGCGCCTGAAGCCCCGACGTCGGCGGATGCCGACCGCATGCGCGCGTCCGCTCCGTCGTCGTCCGCTCCCGCGCGATCCGAACGCGACCCGGAGACCTGGCCGGGTCCCGCGGCCGTTTCCCGCTCCTGACGCAATCGACCGCACGACCACGAACAACGGTCAACCGGTCGCCATGCGGCGGCGCGGCCTCAACGAGAACTACGCGCGCGAGCTCATGGAGCTGCACACGCTCGGCGTCGACGGCGGCTACACGCAGAAGGACGTGCAGGAAGTGGCGCGCGCCTTCACGGGCTGGACGATCGCCAATCCACGGCTCGGAGGAACGTACCACTTCGAGCCGCGTCTCCATGACGATGGCGAGAAGGTCGTGCTGGGGCATCGAATCAAGGCCGGCGGCGGGCAGAAGGACGGCGAACAGGTCCTCGATCTCCTCGCCCGTCATCCGTCGACGGCGCGGTTCATCGCCACGAAGCTGGCGCGGCGGTTCGTGGCCGACGAGCCGCCGCCGGCGCTCGTCGCGCGGGCCGCCGAACGCTTCACGGCCACCGACGGCGACATTCGTGAAGTGGTGCGGGTCATCGTCACGTCACCGGAGTTCTTCGCGAGCCAGCGCGCCAAGATGAAGAATCCCTTCGAGTTCGTCGTCAGCGCGGTTCGCGTCACCAGCCTCGACGTGACCAATGCCCTGCCGCTCGTGCAGTCGCTGCGCGATCTCGGGATGCCGATCTACGGGGCGCAGCCTCCGACCGGCTACTCGGACAAAGCCGAGGCATGGGTCAATTCCGGTGCGCTGCTCAATCGCATGAACTTTGCGCTGGCGTTGACTGGCGGCCAGATGCGCGCGCTTCGGCGGCACGTCGCCGTATCGCGCCGCGACAGCCGACGAGGCGCGGCGGTCCCTGTTCACGACCGCGCTCGCCAACGACGTCAGCGAGTCGACGTCGGCGACGGTCGCGAAAGCCGCCACCGCCGCGCAGGCAGCGGCACTGACACTCGGATCCCCGGAATTCCAGAAGCGATAGGAACACCGATGACCTCACGACGCATCTTCCTGAAGAACGGCGGGCTCGCGCTGGTGAGCCTCGGTTTCGCTCCCGAGTTTCTCGCCCGCGCCGCCGCCGCCGCTGAACCGCGCAGGCGAGTGCTGATTACGATCTTCCAACGCGGCGCGGTCGACGGCTTGAACATGGTCGTGCCGTTCGGCGAGCGTGCCTACTACTCGGCCCGGCCGAGCATCGCCATTGGAAGGCCCGGCTCGGGTCCCGGGGCCGCTGTCGATCTCGACGGGTTCTTCGGCCTGCACCCGCGGCTCGCGCCGCTCGCGCCCTTCTTTCACGATGGCCGGCTGGCCATCGTCCATGCCTGCGGATCCCCGGATACGACGCGCTCGCACTTCGACGCGCAGGACTACATGGAAACCGCGACGCCTGGCGTGAAGAGCACGCCGGACGGCTGGCTCAATCGCTACCTTCACGCGCGGGAGCATCAGGCGGCGACGCCGTTTCGCGCGGTGGCGCTGGCGCCGCAGCTGCCCCGGTCGCTCCAGGGGACGGCGCCGGCGCTCGCGATCGGACAGATCGACAGGTTCGGGATCCGCGGCGGCCAGAGCGGCGAGATGGTGCAGTCGTCGTTCGAGAGCGAATACGCGGCGGCCGCGGATCGTGTGCTCAACACGACCAGCCGCGATGCGTTCAACGCCATCCGGATGTTGAAGGAGGCGGACCCGCAGCGCTACACGCCCGCGAACGGCGCCGAGTATCCCGCGTCCGGCTTCGGTCTCGCGCTGCGGCAGATTGCGCAGCTCGTGAAAGCGGATCTCGGCCTCGAGGTGGCCTTCGCCGAATCGGGGAACTGGGATCATCACGCCAACGAGGGAGCCGCCGTCGGGCAGCTCGCCAATCGCCTCGACGACCACGCCCGCGGCATCGCCGCGCTGGTCCGCGATCTTGGCGACCGGATGCAGGATGTGGTCATCCTCACCATGTCGGAGTTCGGTCGCACCGTCGCCGAGAACGGCAACCGCGGCACCGATCACGGCCACGGGAACGCGATGATGATCCTCGGTGGCGGGGTGCGCGGCGGTAAGGTCTACGGCCGCTGGCCGGGCCTCGCCCCCGAACAACGCCACGAGGGCCGCGACCTCACGATTACGACGGACTTCCGAGCGGTGTTCAACGAGGTGGTCCGCGCGCATCTCGGCCTGACCGACACGAGCCGCGTGTTCCCGGGGTTCAGGGCGGAGGGGACGTTGGGGATCTTTGGGTAGCCCCGAGTACACTCCCCCCGTGGACCTTACGTCCCTGCGCACCCCGTGCGTCCTCGATCGATCAGTCGAAGGTCGAACGCAACATCGAGCGCATGCAGGATGCCGTCGAAGCCTCCGGCAAACGCCTGCGCCCGCACGCCAAGACGCACAAGAGCCCGGATTTGGCGCTGATCCAGATCGCGCGCGGGGCGATCGGGATCTGCTGCGCGAAGCTCGGCGAGGCCGAGGTGTTCGCCGGGCACGGGATCGCTGACATCCGCCTGCCTTACCCGCTGAATCCGGTCAACGGCGATCGGGTCCTGGCGCTTCTCGATCGCACACACCTGTCCTTCGTGGTCGATCACCTCGACGTCGCCCGAGGCTGGTCGCGCGTCATGCAGGACGCCGGACGTCAGGTCGACGTGCTCGTGAAGATCGACGTCGGTTTTCACCGCTGCGGAGTCGATCCCGAGAAGACCGATGCGGTCGACTTTGTCGCGCGGGTGGCGGAGCTGCCGGGCCTGGAGCTCAAGGGACTGCTCAGCCACGCCGGGCACGCGTATGGCGCCGCCTCCGAGGCCGAGATATCCGCGATCGCGGCGCGCGAGGCGGAGATGCTGACGACGCTGCGGGATCGGATCGCGTCGAAAGGGCTTGCCCTCGAGGAGATCAGCGTCGGCGCCACGCCGACCGCGCGGTTCAGCGCGCGCCTCGACGGAGTCACCGAGCTGCGGCCCGGCAACTACGTCTACTACGACCGCATGCAGGTGGGCCTCGGTGCCGCGCGGTGGGAGGACTGCGCGCTGACCGTGCTCGCGCGGGTGGTCGGCCGCCCCGCCGCCGATCGGGTCATCCTCGATTCAGGCAGCAAGACGCTGACGAACGATGTCGCGCGGGGCGCCGCGGGCTACGGTGTCGTGCAGCAATCGCTCGAGACACCGGCTCCCGATGACCGGCTGCTCATCGAACGGCTCTCCGAAGAGCACGCGACGGTTCGCGTCACCGGCGAGGGGTGCAGGCTGGCGCCTGGCGATCTCGTGCGGATCATTCCGAATCACGCCTGCACCGTCTCGAATCTCGTCGATGAGGCGTGGATCGTGAACGACCGGGAGGCAGTGGACCGGCTGAGAATCGCCGCGCGCGGGCGAATCACATAGTAGAATCCGCCTGTGGCACACGACCTTCCCGGCGAAGCGCTCGGCCTCGTGGAAACCCGCGGGCTGGTCGGCATGATCGAGGCGGCGGACGCGATGGTCAAGGCCGCCAACGTCGTGTTCGTCGGATGGCAGAAGGTCGATGCCGGCCTGGTCACCGCCATCGTGCGAGGGGACGTCGCATCGGTCAAAGCGGCGACCGATGCCGGCGCCGCCGCCGCCCGTCGCGTCGGCGAGCTGGTCGGCGTTCACGTCATCGCCAACCCCGCCGAGGGGCTCGACACGATCTTCCCTATCGGCTGACCGTCCGCCTTCGGCTGCGGCGCAGCGCTACGCACCCGCCAGCTTCGTCGCCGTCTCCGCCCCCGCAAAATCCTTCTCGGTGAGCCCGCCCTCGCTGTGCGTGCTGTAGGTCAGCGTGACCCGCTTGTAGCGGATGTCGATGTCCGGGTGGTGGTCTGCGGCCTCGGCCGCGAATCCGAGCCTCACCACGAAGGCGACGGCCTCAGGAAAGTCCCGGAATTTGAAGGTCCGGCTGATGGCGTTGTCGCCGAGCTCCCAGCCGGGAAGCCCTGCGAGTTTCGCGCGCGCTTGTTCAGATGTCAGTGTGGTCATGGGGGGAGGATACTGCGGCTCGGCGGCGGCCCGCAGTGGGGTGGCGCGGGGCGGCTGATCCCATCCTCCACGTAACCCACTGCCCTAGCTGAGCTCGACCCCGAAGTCTGCCAAAACTCATCCATAAAACTACGATTGAAACCAATACTGCGTTCAAACGTATAACGGTGTTATTATGGTGAACACTGTTCACATCAACAGTTTCACCAAGAGGTTGCCATTGGGAGTGAAGGAACGTCAGGAGCGGGAACGCGAGGCGGTATCACGCGCGATTCTCGATGCGGCTCGGGACCTGTTTGTCGCCGAGGGATACCAGAACGTCTCGATCCGGAAGATCGCCGACCGTATCGAGTACAGCCCGGCCGCGATCTACAGCTATTTCCCGAGCAAGGACGACATCTTCTTCGCGCTGGCCGAGGAAGGCTTCCACCTGCTCTTCGACTCCGAGTGTCCGGAAGGAGAGCCGCGCTGGAGGAAGTCCGAGGATCCGATCGATGCGGTCCGCGCGGCGTTCTGGCACTTCTATCAGTTCAGCCGCAAGCATCCCGAGTATTTCGCGCTGATGTTCGTGGATCGCTCGGTCCCGCGCATCAGCCACCTCTGGGAACGCTTCTCGTTCGTCAGCTCGATGAAGGCCCGCCTGACCGGCCTGATCCAGAAGGCGGCCGACGCCGGGCAACTGCCCAAGGACATCGACCCGCACGTCGTGTTCCGCATCCTCAGCACCACGATGGTTGGTGCCGCCGTGACCCACCTGTGCAACCGGCTCGCGCCGGGCGAAGACGCCGAGGCGCTCGCCCGCGACACGCTGGAGGCAGCACTCACCGGACTCCGCACCGGCTTTGCCTTCAGCGTTCAGTGCGACTGCATGCGGGAACCGTCAGACCGTCCCAGAGGAGGATCGTTCGTGAGGTATCGATTCATGTTCCGTCATCCGTTCGTTCCCGTTGCTGCCCTCATCCTTGCCGCCGGCTCGCTGTCCGCCTGCTCCTCGGAAACGCCAGCGGCGGCCGCCACACCGGCTACTCCCGAGCCTGCCGTCGTCACGACGGCGGCCGTCGAGAGCCGGCCCATCGAACGTCACCTCCGGGTGACCGGCTCGCTCCTCGCCGACGAACAGGCCGAGGTGAGCGCGGAGCTCGCCGGACGCATCACCGCGACCCCGGTCGAACGCGGCAGCCGCGTGCCGGCCGGCGCGCTGCTGGTCCGGATTTCCGCCTCCGAATCGTCGGCGCAGCTCCAGGAAGCCGAAGCCAATGCCGGTCAGATGGAGGCGCGCCTCGGGTTGAGCCCGGGCCAGGACTTCGATCCCCGCCGCGTGCCGGAAGTGATGAACGCGCAGGCGTCGCTCGACCTGGCCGAGGCGGAGTTCAAGCGGATTCAGTCGCTGCTCGATCAGAAGGTCGTCTCGCAGGCCGAGTGGGAGCAGAGGCGGACGCAGGTCGAGGCCGCGCGTCAGCAGTACAAGGTTGCCGTGAACGTCGCGCAGCAGTCGTATCCGATCGCTCCAGGCGGCGCGCGCGCGCGTGGCGCTGGCCAGCAAGTCCGTGTCCGACACGTCGGTCCGCGCGCCGTTCGCGGGTCTCGTCGCCGAGCGCGCAGTCAGCGTCGGCGACTACGTGACCAAGGGCGCCCGCGTCGCCACCGTGGTCAGCATCGATCCGCTGCGCGTCGAGCTCACCGTGCCCGAGCAGGCGATCGCGATGATCAAGGTCGGTCAGCCGGTGCGCCTGACGGTCGACGCCTATCCCGGCGAGCAGTTCCAGGCCACGGTCCGCTTCGTCTCCCCATCGGTCCGGGTCGACCAGCGGGCGTTGACCGTCGAGGCGGTCGCGCCGAACAAGGATGGGCGGCTCAAGCCCGGCCTGTTCGCGACCGCGCTGATTCAGCAGAGCGAGCCGACGCCGGCACTGACCGTGCCCGCGACGGCTGTCGAGACCGTCAGCGGCACCAGCCGTGTCTACGTCGTGAAGGACGGCAAGGCCGATGAGCGCATCGTGACGCTCGGCGAAAAGGTGGACACCCGGATCGAGGTGGTCACCGGTCTCAAGGACGGAGAGCTCGTCGTGGCCGAGCCGCGTGGCCGGGTCGCCGACGGCATGCTCGTCCGCAGCAGGTAATTCACCGGGAGCGCGCGTCCGCTCACCGGTTCCACCGTTCATCCGTCTGCTGGTTTCGCGTATCCGTAGGTTGTGACTTATGCAGTGGCTTGCCTCAATTTCCGTCAAGCGCCCGGTCTTCGCGACCGTCATCATCCTCTCGCTCACCGTGGTCGGGGCGTTCTCGTTCGGGCGCCTCGGCCTCGATCGTTTCCCGAAGGTCGACTTTCCGACCGTCGTCGTGACCACGCGCCTGCCCGGCGCCGCGCCTGAAGAGGTCGAAACCGAGATCACCGACAAGATCGAGGAAGCGGTCAACACGATCAGCGGCATCGACGAGCTGCGCTCGACCTCGTCCGAAGGCGTGTCCCAGGTCATCGTCGCGTTCCTGCTCGAGAAGGACGGCGACATCGCGGCGCAGGAAGTGCGGGATCGCGTGAACCGCGTCCTGCCCCTGCTGCCGAAGACCATCGACCAGCCGCAGGTCGAAAAGTTCGATCCGGACTCCGCGCCGGTGCTGACGCTCGCGGTGTCGGCCAACAAGCCGATCCGCGACATCACCGAGTACGCGGACAAGACGCTGCGGCGGCAGCTCGAGAACGTCAACGGCGTCGGCCAGGTCGTGGTGACCGGCGGCCGTTCGCGCCAGATCAACATCTGGCTCGATCCCGCGAGGCTGCAGGCCTACAACCTGACCGTCACCGACGTCTCGCGCGCGCTGCAGACGCAGAACGCCGAGATTCCGGGCGGCCGCATCGAGCAGGGCGCCACCGCGCTGACGCTGCGCACCCGCGGCCGCGTCCAGTCGGTGAAGGAGTTCGGCGACATCGTCGTCAGGCAGCGCGATGGGCACGCCATCCTGCTGCGCGACGTCGCGCAGGTGGAAGACGGCATGGCCGAGCCGCTCACCCGGGCGAACAAGGACGGCGAGCCGACCGTGCTCGTCACCGTGCGCCGCCAGTCGGGCACCAACACCGTCCAGGTGGTGGAGTCCGTCAAGGAGCGGCTGTCGGACATCGCATCGACGGTGCCGGCAGGCTACGACATCCGCGTCGTCCGCGACATGTCGGAGTTCATCAAGGCGTCGATCAGGAGCGTCGAGGAGCACCTGATCGTCGGCTCGATTCTCGCGGCGGCGGTCGTGCTCGTGTTCCTCTGGAACTGGCGCTCGACCCTGATCGCGGCGATCGCGATCCCGACGTCGATCATCGCCACGTTCGGCTTGATCTGGTACCAGGGCTTCACGCTGAACTCGATGACGATGCTGGCGCTGACCCTTGCCGTCGGCATAGTCATCGACGACGCGATCGTGGTGCTCGAGAACATCTATCGCTTCGTCGAAGAGAAGGGGCGTCCGCCGGCGCAGGCCGCGATCGAGGCGACCCGCGAAATCGGCCTCGCGGTGCTGGCGACCACGCTGTCGCTGGTGGCGATCTTCGTTCCCGTCGGTTTCATGGGCGGCATCGTCGGCCGGTTCATGACCAGCTTCGGCTTCACGATGGCGTTCGCGATTCTCGTGTCGATGCTGGTCAGCTTCACGCTGACGCCGATGCTGTCCGCGCGATGGATCAAGATGCGTCCGCGCCGCGAGGATGCCGAAGGGCACGAGATCGAGCAGGAGTCGAGCAAGGAGTCGCGGTTCTTCCGCCCGCTCGATCACGGCTACGCCGCCATCCTGCGATGGTCGCTGACCCATCGCTGGGCGGTCGCTGCGATCGCGGTGCTCGTCCTCTTGAGCAGCGTTCCGCTGTTCATGGTGGCGAACAAGAACTTCCTGCCGAACGACGACCAGTCCGAGTTCGAGGTCGGCCTTCGCGCCCCCGAGGGCACGGCGATCGACGCGACGGAAATCATCGCCAACCGCATTGCCACCCGGATCCGGCAGTTGCCGGAAGTCGAATTCACGTTGGTGACAGTGGCGGACGATCCGGCCAGGACCCAGAACGTGGCCACGGTCTACACGCGGCTCAAGCCGGTCGATCAGCGCAAGCGCGATCAGTTCGCGGTGATGAACGACGTGCGCAGCAACATCCTGCCGCAGGTGGCGGTCGCCAACCTGCGGACCGGCGTCCGGGCGGTCGCGACCATCGGCGGCGGCGGCAACCAGAACGCCGAGATCCAGTTCACCATCAACGGGCCGGATCTCAAGAAGCTGGAGACCTTCGCGACCGCGATTGCCGACGCGGCGAAGAAGGAGCACGGCGTGGTCGACGTGGATACGTCGATGAACGTCGGCAAGCCCGAGCTGTCGGTCCAGGTCGATCGGCTCAAGGCCTCGGACCTCGGCGTCCGGGTGTCCGACGCCGCGGAGGCGCTGCGGCTGCTGGTCGGCGGGGACCAGGTCACGACCTACAACGAGGGCGGCGAGCAGTACGAAGTGCACGTGCGCGCCGCGCAGGATGCGCGGGATCGGGCAACCGTGATCGGCCAGCTGACCGTGCCGTCCGACAAGGTGGGCAGCGTGCCGCTCGAGAACCTCGCGCAGTTGTCGACCGGGACGTCGCCTTCAGAGATCAACCGGCTCAACCGCCAGCGCCAGGTGACGATTTACGCCGGCCTGGTGCCGGGCGTCTCACAGACCGGTCCCATGGATCTCATGAGCCGCACTGCCGACTCGCTGAACATGGGGCCGGGCTACAGCACGCGGTTCGCGGGCCGCTCGCGCGAGCTCGGCCGCGCGGCGCAGAACTTCCTGATCGCGTTCGGGCTGTCGCTGGTCTTCATGTATCTGATTCTCGCGGCTCAGTTCGAGTCGTGGCTGCACCCGGTGACGATCCTGCTGTCGCTGCCGCTGACGCTGCCCTTCGCGCTGCTGTCGATTATCATCACAGGTCAGTCGCTGAACATCTTCTCGGCGCTGGGCCTGCTCGTGTTGTTCGGGGTCGTGAAGAAGAACTCGATCCTCCAGATCGATCATGCGAACCAGCTGCGCGACCGCGGCATGGAGCGCGACGCGGCGATTCTGCAGGCCAGCCGCGACCGTTTGAGACCAATCCTCATGACGACATTTGCATTCGTGGCGGGAATGATCCCGCTCGTCCTGTCGAGCGGCGTGGGCTCGGCGACCAACCGGGCCATCGGCTTCGTGATCATCGGCGGGCAGTCGCTGGTGCTGGTGCTGACGCTGGTCGCGACCCCGGTGGCGTACTCGCTCTTCGACGACGCTTCGCGGCTGAAGCTGTGGGGCTGGTGGCGGAGCGCGCGGCCGGCAGCCGCGACCGCCGCGACGCTGCTCGCGCTGGTGATGCTGTCGTCACCGGCCAACGCGCAGCCGGTGACGACCACGCTGCCTCGCGAGCAGGCGCCGGCCGGAACGGCAGCGGAAACCTTGCGCCTCACCCGCGACGAAGCGGTGCGGATGGCGCTCGAGAACAATCCCGAGCTGGCCGTGGTCCGTTACGAGCCGGGCGCCAGCGACGCCCGTATGGCGGCGGCACAGGCGGCGTTCCTGCCGACGTTCACCAGCGGAATCAACCGTAACAGCACCGCGACGCCGCCGGTGAACCTGTTCTCCGGCGAAGCCGGCGTCCAGACCGATTACTGGTCAGCCGACGCAGGTCTCATCCAGCGGCTCAAGTGGGGAGGCGCCAGCTACAACGTCAGCTTCCTGTCGCAGCGCGCGACGACCGACAACCCGTTCACGAGCTTCACGCCGTCGCTCACCTCGGCGCTGCAGGCCATCTTCTCGCAGCCGCTGCTGCGCGATTTCAAGACCGACGCCGCGCGGGCGCAGGTCGAGATCGAGCATCGCAATCGCGACATCGCCGAGATCCAGGTCCGGGAACGCGGCGCGCAGGTTGCCGCCAACTCGGAAGCCGCCTACTGGGCGCTGGTGGCGGCACTGGCATCGGTCGACGTCCAGCAGCGGTCGCTGGACCTCGCCCAGGAGCTCGAGCGCAACAACCGCGCGCGGGTCGACGTCGGCCAGTCGCCGCCGCTCGACCTCGTCGCCGCGCGCGCCGAGGTCGCGCAACGTCAGGAGA
Organism: uncultured Acidobacteriota bacterium; assembly: GCA_963836735.1. Classification (GTDB taxonomy): domain Bacteria; phylum Acidobacteriota; class Vicinamibacteria; order Vicinamibacterales; family 2-12-FULL-66-21; genus JACCXG01. Next base: position 224,075 of record CAWIKP010000018.1, read on the forward strand.
ACCTGATCGTCGCGCGCACGACTGCGCTTCAGGCGGAGGACCTTCTCCGCACGCTGATCGTCGACCCGAAGCGCACCGACTACTGGAGCGTCAGGATCGATCCGGCCGAACGCCAGCCTTCGGTGAGCGGCGCGCCGAACGTCGACGAGGCGGTCCGCCGCGCGCTCGCGGAGCGGTCCGACATCGCGCAGGCACGGAAGCAGATCGAGAACAACGACACCAGCATCGCAGCTCGCGAAGAACGAGACGCTCCCGATCTTCGAGCGCAGGCGACATACCTCACCAACGGACAGGGCGGGTCGCGCCTGCTCCGGGAAGGAGGATTTCCCGGAACCATCGTCGGGCTGCAGAACACGTCCTACGGTTCAGTGCTCGGCCAGGTGCTCAGCGCGGACTATCCGACGTGGACGTTTGGCCTGTCGCTGTCGTATCCGCTCGGACACAGCGCGAGCGAAGCCAATCTCGCGAGGGCCAGGATCGAGCGCGAACAGGCGGCGGCGCAGGTTCGCAGCATGGAGCTGTCCGTCGTGCGCGAAGTGCGGGACGCGGCGCTCCGTCTCGAACAGAACCGGCAGCGGATCGAGACCGCCAGGCTGGGCCGGGAGCTGGCGGAACAGCGGCTCGATGCCGAGCAGAAGCGTTTCGAGGTCGGGATGTCGACCAGTTTCCTGGTTATCCAGGCACAGCGCGACCTGTCGATCGCCCGCGACAACGAGCTCCGCTCGTACCTGGACTATCAGCTGTCAGCAGTCACCTTCGAACGGGTGCAGCGCACGGGCACGGCTCTCGGTGCGGCGACGGGAGTGATCAGGTAGCTCAGGGTCAACTCCCAACTTCCAACTCCCAACTCCCAAGGGAAGCGATAGGAAGATCCGGGCGAAAATCGGCGCAACAAGCTATCCGATACGGCTTTCGCCCAGATGCTTCGAGCGATTTCCCTTGGGAGTTGGGAAGTTGGGAGTTGTCGCTGACTCGCGTCAGGCCCGAGGCCGTAACCGTCTGACAGCCTCGTCTTCTTTTCCATCCACAATCAGATCCGCAATCAACCGCGCCGTGAGCGGTGCGAGGAGCACGCCGTTGCGGTAGTGGCCGGTTGCGTAGATCAGTCGATCGGAGCGCTCGGAAGGGCCGAGGAACGGCAGGCCGTCGGGCGTGGCGGGGCGCAGGCCGACGCGCGCCTCGAGGAAGGTCGCGCGCCACGCTTCGGGCAGCAGCTCACACACCGCATCGAGCAGATCCCTCACTCCTGCCGCGGTCGTCCGCTCGTCGAAGCCAACATCCTCGACCGTCGCGCCCACCAGCACAGTCTGGTTCTGCCATGGCACCACGTAGCAGTCGGGTCCCCAGACGATGTGCTTGAGCGGGGCACCGCGCCAGTGAAGCCGCAGCAACTGTCCGCGCACCGGTCTCACGGACGCCGCCGCGCCGTCGTCGACGTCGAGCCGGCCGCACCAGCTGCCCGCCGCAATCACCACGGCGCCCGCGGACCACGAGGTGCCGTCTTCGGTTGAAATCGTCGCGACGCGGTGGTCGACGCGGATGCCGGTCACGCGATGGGCGGCCTCGATCTGGACGCCGTGGCGGAGCGCCGCCCAGGCAAGAGCGTCCATCAACGCGGGCACCGAGACGTAGCCGTGATCCCGGGCGAGGACCGCCCCTTCGATCGACGTGGCGAGCGCGGCCTCCTGGCCGTGGGCGGCGGCGGGATCGAGCCACTGCAGGTGAGCGTCGGCCCGGGCGGCCGCACGAAGCCGAACGGCGGCGGGCGCGTCGGCCGCGACCTCGAGCGTCCCGCACCGGCGGTATTCGACGCTCAGGCCCGACTCGTCGGAGACATCACGCACGAACTCGTCGTACATGCCGAGCGAACGGATTCCCAGCTCGAACAGCAGGCCGCGATCGTGCCCTTCGATATAGGGCGCAAGGATCCCCGCTGAGGCCTGCGTCGCGCCGGCGCCAAGCGTCCGCGCCTCGAACATCCGAACCGCCGCCCCACGCCGCGCCAGCTCGCGCGACACCGCACAGCCGATGATTCCTCCCCCAATGACGACGACATCCGGCGCGGGCATCAGGGGATGATAGCAATCCGCTGGGCCGGGCTGGGCCGCTGGTGCGCTAGTTCGTTGGTCCGCTAGTTCGTTGGTCCGCTAGTTCGTTGGCCCAGCGGCCAGCGACCAGCGGCCCAGCGGCGAGCTGTCACTGAGTGGCCGTCGTCCGCGCCGTCGGCTTCCCCGCGTCCAGGTCGTTCCAATTGAGGATCGTGTTGAATCCCAGGAAGAACGTGCCCTGCGTCTGCCAGCGCCAGAACGGACGGATGGCAAACGACACGACGTGGCCCTGGCCGACGGGGATGTCGACCACCTGGGCACGGTTGGCGAGGGACTGGCCGCCGACCAGGACGCCGGACAGCAGCATCTCGTCGGGATTCGACGGGAACGCCAGGACGACGCGCGGGGCTTCAGCGGGGTTGCCGAATCCGCCGCCGCCACCTCGCCCTCCCCGGCCGCCGCCGGCGCCGGGACCAGCGGCTCCGCCCTGGCGGCCGCGACCCGCGCCGGCCGCGGCACTTGCGGACGCGGCGTCCGGTGTGTCGGGGTCGTAAGCTGACAGCCGGTTGTTCGCGGCCGCCATCGGCGTCACGTTCATGCCGACGCCAGGAATCGCTCCCTCGCCCCCACCGCCGCGTCCGGCGCCGCCGCTGACGTTGAGGACCGGATCCTGGTTGAAGTACACCGGAACCTGCGCGCCGTAGCCGTAGGCAATCGGACTCCGCCGATCCGCGAAGATGCCGCGCATGACGGATCCGCGCACGAACAGCCCTTCGGGATTCTCGACAGTGACCCCGTTGCTGACGTTGTACTCAGGGAAGATCGTCGAGGTCGAGCCTTCCGTGATCAGCGTGCCCCCCTCCCGCACGAACTTGACCAGCTCCATCAGCCCTTCCCATCCCATGCCGCCGCGGATGTCGTCGGCCTGATCGAGTGCACCGAGGTTTGGAGTGTCAGCGGTCTTCTTGTAGGGCAGCGCGGCCCCTGCGGTCTTCGGAATCCCGTTGACCTGCGATTGCGCCGCGCCGCCGACGTGCGGATACACGATGACGTCGTACTTCTGTCGCAGGTTGCCCTCGCGCACGGAGAGGTCGGCAAAATACGTATAGGGAACGCCGTAGGTGTCGAAGGCCGCGCGCACCCAGCCCTCGTTCTGCGTGTTCGCCCAGCTGTGGATGTAGCCGATCCGCGGCACGTCGAGGTTGTGGGTGCGCACGGACGGCGCAGCCGCGACCGACCAGGCCGACAGGCCGAGCGCCGTCAGCGTCGGCTCCAGCGCCGCCCGGTTCGCGTTCCTGATGATGAACGCACCTGCACCGAACTTCCGTCCGGCCGCATCGAACTCCTCCTCGGCGGCCTCCATGGCGACGTCCTTGTGCTTGAAACGGAACGTGACCAGAGCGTTGTCGGTCGTGTGATCGACGATGAGCACCGGGCCCGAGCCTTCGACACCGCCAGGCGCCTTGACATCAGCGGTGACCGCGGTCATCTGTTGACCAAGCACACCCTTGTCCTCGACCGATTTGATCACCAGGTTGCGCATGTACTGAAAAGTCCAGCCGGTGTCGTCGTACGGACGCGGGTTGGACGGCGCGTAGTTCTGAATCGAGAAATACATGTCCGCAACCGTGCGATACGGTTGATCGCCGCGGACGATGTAGTCGCCGGCTTTCACGTCCACGTTTCCGGCCTTGAATGCCGACGCAGCCGTATGGAACTCGAGGCCCTGCCGGCGCAGCTCGTTCACCGCGTCCGCCGCGTCCGCCTTTCGCTTCTGCGCGGCGGGTATCACCCAGCCGTAGACCGGGCCGTCCTTCCCTTTGTCCGCAGCGCGCTTGTTCTTCAGCCAGTAGTTCTCGAGATACGTCTCCTTGTTCCTGGCAACATGGTTGAGCGCGATCAGAATTGCGGACTGCTGGATGTTCGTGTTGTTCCGCGGTCCCCACTGAATCGACGGCAGCGGCGGATTCGGCCGGAACCACTCACGGCTGGTGACGGCCTGCGCCGCCGTGACCGTGCGGTTGTCGGGGCCATAGCCCATGACTTCATAGAACCGCCCGATGGCATTGTGGGCGTGCGCGATGAAGAACATGTAGTTCGGCACCCAGCCGTCGTAGAACCCGTAGGTCCACACCCCAGGCACGCCGCGCTTGGTCATCTCCATCACTTCGGTCTTCGCGAGGAGCCACCATTCGTCGATCGTGATCGGATCGATCTGCTCGTTGTAGGGTCCGGTGCCGGTCGAGGCATACAGGTAGGTCTGCGCCTCGTGCAGGTCGTGCATGATCGTCGGCTTCCAGTCGAGGAACGCCTTCGTCACGTTGCGGGTGAGCGCGAGGAACTGCCCCATGCCGTCGCGGTTGTTGTCGTGCGCGACGTACTTGCCCCAATACATCAGCGGCAGCGTCTGCTGATCGCCCGAGGCCCGGCGCTTCTTGTTGAAGTAATACGTGTCGACCTGCTTTTCACGGCCGTCGACTTCGACCACGGGAGTGATCAGCGTGATCACGTTGTTGCGGATGGCCTGCACGAACGGCGTGTCCTCGACCGCCAGGCGATAGGCCAGCTCGATCAGCATCTCGGGTCCACCGGTCTCGGTCGAGTGCATCCCGCTGGTGATCCAGTAGATGGGTTTCGCTGTCCTGATCAGCTGCTGCGCCTGCGCCTCCGTCGTCTTGCGCGGATCGGTGAGGGATCCGAGCATGCCTTTGTACTTGTCCAGCTGCTTGATCGTCGCCTCGTCCGCAACGGCGAGGATCACCATGTCGCGCCCTTCCTCGGTCTTTCCGATCCTCCACACCGAGATGCGATCCGAAGCCTTGTCGAGGGCATCGTAGTACCGATAGATGTCCTTCGCGTACGTCAGCTCACCTGGAGTTCCCACGATCCGGTTGAAAAACTTGAGGGGCGTGGGAACGGTGTCGGACGCCGGGAGGTGATCGACGAGCTCGGTCGTGATCCGCGAATCCTGCAGGTACTCCTTGATCTTCGCGGTGTACTCGGCGTCGATCTTCTGCTTCGGGGCGGGCTGCGGGGACTGCGCTGAAGGGACGCTGCCGGCAAAGCCTGACGCGGCGAGCGAGCAGGCGATCGCGAAGCGCAGGACCCGGCTTCGGCTGGACATAGATCCTCCCGGAAACGTGCAATGAGAAACGTGCGAAACCGGACCGAAACGACGGGTTATAGCACATCCTTATTGCGAAAACCGGTGGCAGCGCGCTTGCTGTCTGCAACCGCATGGCTGCGCTGCTCGAACGATTCCGCGTCCCCCTGAGCTGGTCTCAGCTGCTCAAGCAAACCTACAACGAGACGCTCGCAGACGACGTCTTCAACCTGGCGGCGCAGCAGGCCTACTACTTCTTCTTCGCGCTGTTCCCGGCCCTGCTCGCGCTGATCTCGATAGCGAGCTTCTTTCCGGTCGAAAACCTGACTGGTGAGATCGCCACGATGCTCCAGCGGGTCGCACCGAAGGACGTCAGCGACATCGTGACCGACCAGATCCGCCAGATTGGCCAGAGCAACGCCGGCGGGATCCTCACACTGGCCTTCTTCTTCACACTGTGGAGCTCGTCGAGCGCGGTCGTCGCCGTGTGCAGCACCCTGAACACTGCCTACGACATCACGGAAGGACGGCCGTGGTGGAAGGTCCGTCTGATCGCCATCGGCCTTACCGTCGGCCTGGCCCTCTTCATCCTGCTCTCGATGACGCTGGTGATCGCCGGCCCGACGCTCGCCGAGAAGATCGCCGAGGCGATGCACCTTGGCCCCGTGTTCACCTGGTCGTGGAAGATCCTGCAATGGCCGGTCGTGTTCCTGATGGTCGCGACGGCCGTCGCCCTGGTCTACTATTTCGCCCCCGATGCCGTGCAGGACTGGGTCTGGATCACCCCCGGTTCGGTGCTGGCGACAACGCTCTGGGTGCTGGCGTCGCTCGGGTTCCGCTTCTACGTCACGAATTTCGCCAGCTACAACGAAACCTACGGCGCGATCGGCGGCGTGATGGTGCTGCTGCTTTGGTTCTACGTTTCGGGGATCGCCCTCCTGATTGGTGCGGAGCTCAATGCTGAGATCGAGCACGCGTCACCTTATGGCAAGGACGTCGGCGAAAAGGCGCCGGGCGAGAAAAAGAAGATCGGGCCGGCGGCGCAGCGCGCTTTTGAGGAACGCCGGGCCAACGGGATTCGCCGACGTGCCACCCTTCCCCGAGGGCGTCAACTGCGATCTGGATCGACCGCAGCCGCAGCCCGAAAAAGTGCGGGTCAGTGATCTCCTGATTGGAACTGCCGTCCTGTTGCCGGCGGCGCTGAAGATCGGCCGCGACGTCAAGAAGCGGATCGGCGATCGACGACCCCGCCGGGCCGCCTGAACGCCACTACTTCTTCGGATTTGGCTTCCGATCGCCGTCAGACGACGGCTCGCGCTCCCCGGGTGAAGGCGCCCAGGCGTCAGGCCGACGCTTCCCGCCAAAGCCCCAGTAGACCGGCGGAGTGGGCGCAACCTCCTGGCGAATCACCGGCGCGGCCGGTTGGAACGGCACGTAGTTGCTTGGGACGAAGTCGCCATCGGTCCGCACGCGGCGGGAACGTACCGGCGCAGTGTAGACCGGCACATAGACCGGGACCGGCACCACGACTTGCTGGATCTGCGGCTCGTGATGCTCCACCACAACAACCGGAGGGGCGGGAGCTTCCACGTCGCTTTCGGGGACGGGAGGGGGCGGCTCGGGCAATCGGCGCTCACGACCGCTCCGGACCAGCGCCACCATCACCCGCTCGCTCACGCCGGCCTCTTTCAAGGCTTTGAGCGTTGCGGCGTCGCTCGCATACACTCCCCCGTCGACGTCAATCAGCGCGAGCAGGACCTCGTCAGAAATCCCGGCCTTGGTCAGCTCGATGACGTCGCGGATCGTGAGCGCCTCGGCCCTGGAAGCGGATCCGGCAAGCAGCAGAACGACAACGGCAAGGGCGAGTCGCATGGGGGGTCCTCCACGGTCCGGCTGAACGTAGGCAGAGGTGCAACTAGAGTACCGCGGGGCTTTCCACAGGTCCAGGCGTTTGGCGAAGCTATCACGACTGGCGGTCCTTTCGGGAGGACAGCCGGTGTCATCCGGCGGTCCGGAGGACCCGGGACAAAGCGCAGGTTTGGCCGAAATATGAACAAAAGCACGTCCCGGCGAGGGGTACGTGTATTGCTCCTTTCAGCCTCATCCAGGGAGAACGCAGGATGCTTTCGAAACCAGTCGCCGTCGGTCTGCTGGCTCTTGCATGTGTGACCGCCGCGGTAGGCGGCGCTTACGTGGCCGTCCGCAGCACCTCGGCTGTCGCCACGCCGGCAGCAACCCCGTCTGCTCCGGCTACAGCCACACCCGCTTCGGCGCCCGTTCAGGACACGGAGGCTGTGGTTTCTCCAGCGCCGCCGGCCCCCGAGCCGCTGGAAAAGGCCAAACCGGCGCCGGTCACGGCGACGCCTCCCGCCGAGCGGTCGGTCGGGACGACGCCGGCCCGCTCGAAGCCCGCTGCAGCGCCGGCGGCCGACACCCGGCGTCCTGTTCAGGCGGCGGCCCCGACCGCAGCTCGCAATCCCGCGGCGGTCAACGATCCGGCGGTGAATACGCACACGGCAAACACTCATCCGGCCAGCGAGCCGGCGGGTCCGGCACGCAACGATACGCCCGCGACACCCGCCCCGACCGATCCGGTGCGCCCGGAGCCGGTGCGGACGGAGCCGACGCCTCCACGGGCGCCGGAGCTGGTGGAGCTCGAGATTCCAGCCACGTCAGTGATCGGCCTTCAGATTGAAACGCCGGTCTCGAGCGAGCGGGCGCACATCGAGGATAAGGTTGAAGCGCGGGTGATGCGCGACGTCACGATAGACGGCCGGACGGCCATCCCGGCCGGAACGCGCGCAATCGGCGCGGTGACGCTGGTCGAGCGCGGCGGCAAGCTCAAGGAGCGCGCCCGCCTGGGGGTGCGGTTCCACACCCTCGTCCTTGCCGACGGGACGCAGCTCCCGATTCGCACCGACACGATCATGCGCGACGGTGAATCGCAGGGCGGCGACAGCGCCCGCAAGATTGGCGGCGCGGCTGTCGGTGGAGCGATCCTTGGCGCGTTGATCGGCGGCAAGAAAGGCGCGGCGATCGGTAGCGCGACCGGCGCGGCCGGCGGAACCGCCGTGGCGATGTCCGGCGATCGCAGCGAAGCGACGCTCGCCTCAGGAGCCGTCGTCACCGTGCGGCTCTCGGCGCCGGTGCAGGTGGAGGTCGAGAAGAAATAAGTCGGGGCTCGGGGCTCGGTCAGGTTCTCGGGTCTCGGCCGGGGCTCGGGGTTCGGCGGCGTTAGTGGCTTGGCGTTCAACTGCGATTCCGAATTTGCCGAGTCCCGAGTCCCGAGCCCCGAGCCCCGATAGAATTCCCCCGCATGCCCCCCTCTCGCACGGGCGACATGGATCCCGAAGCCTTCCGAAAGGAAGCGCACCGGATCGCGGACTGGATCGCCGACTACTTCGCCGCTCCCGATCGATATCCGGTGCTGTCGCGGGTGCGGCCCGGCGAAATTCGCGCCGCCCTTCCCGCTTCCGCACCCGAGCACGGCGAATCATTCGACGCCATCTTCGCCGACTTCGAGCGCGTGATTCTGCCCGGCATCACGCACTGGAACCACCCGGGGTTCTTCGCCTACTTCGCGATCTCCGGCAGCGCGCCGGGCGTTCTCGCGGAGTTCCTCTCTGCGGCGCTCAACGTCCAGGCCATGTTGTGGCGCACATCGCCGGCTGCGACGGAACTGGAAGAAGTGTCGCTCGCGTGGCTCCGGCAGTTGATCGGTCTCCCCGATTCATTCGAAGGGGTCATCTACGACACCGCGTCCATCACGACGCTCCACGCGCTGGCCGCCGCAAGAGAGGCAGCGGTGCCCGACGTGCGCACGCGCGGGTTGTCGGGGCGGAGTGAACTCGCCGGCATGCGGGTCTATTGCTCCGAGCACGCGCATTCGTCGGTCGACAAGGCGGTGATCCTGCTCGGCCTGGGACACGAGTCGCTTCGCCGGATCGAGGCCGATGCGGAATTCCGGATGCGGCCCGACGCCCTCGCCGCCGCAATCGCCGAGGACAGGCGCGCAGGCCTCAGGCCAATCGCCGTGGTCGCGACGGTGGGCACGACGTCGGCTACCAGCGTCGATCCTGTCGGTGCGGCAGCAGCGATGTGCGCGCGCGAGCGGATCTGGCTGCACGTCGATGCCGCCTACGCCGGAGTCGCGGCGATGCTTCCGGAATATCGTTCGCTGCTGAAGGATGCCGCCGCCGCCGACTCGGTCGTGCTCAATCCGCACAAGTGGCTGTTCACCCCGTTCGACTTGAGCGTGCTCTATTGCCGCCGGATGGACACGGTCCGGGCCGCGTTCTCGTTGACGCCCGAGTATCTCAAGACCTCGGAGCCCGGCGAGGTCAGGAACCTGATGGACACGGGCATCCAGCTCGGTCGGCGGTTTCGCGCCCTGAAGCTCTGGATGGTGCTCCGCCACTTCGGCGCCGAGGGCATCCGCGATCGGCTCTCGGAGCACATCCGTCTCGCACGTCTCTTCGCGAGCTGGGTGGATGGATCGGGCGACTTCGAGCGCACCGCGCCGGTCCCTTTCAGCGTGGTCTGTTTCCGGGCTCGCGCAACGGACGGGTTCAACGCCGCGCTGCTCGAACGGCTCAACGCTTCGGGAGAGGTGTTCCTGTCGCACACGAAGCTCGACGCTCGCTACACGCTCCGGCTGGCGATCGGTAATCTGCACACCACGGAACGGCACGTCGCGCGCGCCTGGCAGCTGATTCAACAGCTTTCGGCAGAGTTGAAAGAGACCTCGAGCGCGCCCGCCTCCTGAGCATTCCTCGCAAAATTTCGCCAGAGTTTCCTGCAAGTCGCAGTGGCTCTACGGCCGTGTTTCCCGAGGTACGTGCCTTGCACGCGCCGAATCGAGTGCCGGGTCGCATCATGCGCCGGCCGCAACGCGGTAACGGCTGACATGCGTGAAGCCGCGAGGAGAAACGAGGAAGGTATGGGACTGCGCAAGCTGGCAATTGCATCCGCTCTTGTGCTCACGATATATGCGGCGGCCCCCGCAAAGGCATCCGCCGACTGGCTGTTCACCCCGTACTTCGGCATGAACTGGGGAGGAACGGCGGGGTTCACCGACTCGCTGGGTGACTTCGAAGACAAGTTCGAACAGAAGATGAACTTCGGCGCCTCGCTCTCGTGGATGGGCGCCGGCGCGCTGGGCTTCGAAGTGGACTTCGGCTATTCACCGAACTTCTTCGAGAACACCACCGGCGACAGCGACTTCCAGTTTGGCGACAGCAACGTGACCACGTTGATGGCCAACCTGAAGGTCGGCGCACCGTTCGGCGGGCAGCATGGCGGCGGGGTTCGCCCGTACGCGTCCGGCGGCCTCGGCCTGATCAAGTCGCGTATAGACGACCCGGACCAGTTGTTCGACGTGAACAGCAACGACTGGGGCCTGAATGTGGGCGGGGGCGTCGCTGGCTTCTTCACCGACAACTTCGGCCTCCAGGGCGACGTCCGGTACTTCCGTTCGCTGCAGGACAACGAGCCTGACGACGAGTTCGACGTCGCGCTCGGCTCGTTCAGCTTCTGGCGCGGAACCGTCGGCCTGGTGTTCCGCTTCTAGCGTCGGTTCCAGCACGGGCGGGTCCTTAGACCCGCCCGTCGTCTAGACCCGCCCGTCATCTTCAGACGCCCCGCTACGCTCTACAATCTCCGCATGCGTCAGCATCGCTTCTCGATCCTTCTGGCGATCGGCCTCGTGGCGAGCCTGGCAGCGGACGGGTCTGCAGACTGGGTGGTCACGCCGTACGCGGGCCTCAACTGGGGAGCCGCCGCAACCTTCAACGATGCGGCGCTCTCCTACGACGACGAATTCAAACCGAGGATGAACGTCGGCGGAGAGGTCGACTGGATCAACGGCCCGTTCGCCGTCGGGTTCGACTTTGGCTACCTTCCGCAATTCTTCGCCGATCGCAAGGCCGACGACGACTTCGAATTCGGCGGCAGCCGTGTCCTGACGATGATGGCCAACGTGGCGTACGACGTTTCACGTGGCCGGACTGCGGCCATATGGGGCTGCCGGCTTCGGCGTGATCCAGACCCACATCACCGACGAGTTCGAGCTGTTCACGGTGAACAGCACGAACGCCGCGTTCAATGCCGGAGGGGGAGTTGAGTGGCCGCTGGGCGCCAAGTATGGGATCCGGGGCGACGTCCGCTATTTCCGGACGGTCCAGGAAAAGCTGCCGGAGCGGGAAGTCGACGTCGCCATCGGCGCCTTGAGCTTCTGGCGCGTGACGGGCGGACTGACGATCAAGTTCTGACGAGATCTTCCGCCTGAAGGCGGAAGCCACCCATCTGGGTGGGTGTGGCTTCCGGCTTCAGCCGGAAGATCCTTTCTGCAGCCACTCGTTCGTTTCCCGCAGCGCCGCCGCCACCGCATCCGGATGCGTGGACTGAGGCGTGCGCTTGCGGGCCACCGACGCCGACGGCGAAATGAAGGCACGCACGTCGGGGTCGAACAGCGGCGAATGCTGCCGCCATTCGTCGTCGGTCATCGATTCGAACGATCGGTTTTCCTGCACCAGCCGGCGGACGAGCGCACCGACAATCTCGTGCGCGTCGCGGAACGGAACGCCTTTCGCGACCAGGTAGTCCGCGACGTCGGTGGCGAGCAGCAGGCCTGATGCGGCCGCCGCCGTCACGTGCGGGTTGAGCGTGAGGCCGCCGATGACAATCGCCGCGGCATCGACCGAGCCGCGCAACGTGTCCTCGGCCTCGAAGACCGCTTCCTTGTCTTCCTGCAGATCCTTGCTGTAACCGATCGGCAGGCTCTTCATCGTCGCGAGCCAGCCGGCGAGACGGCCGATCACGCGGCCCGACTTCCCGCGTACCAGCTCCAGCGGATCCGGATTCTTCTTCTGCGGCATCAGGCTGCTGCCGGTGGCCGCGGTATCGGCGAGCTCGAAGAAGCGGAATTCCTCGGAGGTGAAGAGGATGAAGTCCTCGGCGATGCGGCTGATGTGCACCATCGCGAGCGCGGCGGCATGAAGGAACGACGACACGAAATCGCGCTCGCCGGTGGCGTCGATGCTGTTCAACACCACCCGCGAGAAACCCAGCTTCGCGGCGAGCGCCGGCACGTCGATGGCGTAGCTGGTCCCCGCGATGGCGCCCGAGCCGAGCGGCAGCTCGTCGATCTCGCCAAGCAGCGAGGCCAGGCGCGCGTGGTCGCGCCGCAGCGCGGCGGTGTGGGCCAGAAAGAAATGCGCGACGAGCACCGGCTGGGCGCGGCGCAGGTGCGTGTAGGACGGCATCACCGCGTCGCCGGCGGCCGCCGCCTGATCGGCGAGTACCTGAACGAGGGCTTCGAGCGCTTTCTGAAGCAGCGGAACCCGGCGCTTCAGATAGAGGCGCAGATCCAGAGAGACCTGCTCGTTCCGCGAACGCCCCGTGTGCAGGCGGCGGCCGGCATCTCCGACCCGCTGCACCAGCTCGCGCTCGACGAACGAGTGCACGTCCTCATCGTCTTTTGCGGCCTCTGATGCGAAGAAGGCCGGATCCGCGCCGGCTGATCGAATCTCCTCGAGCGCCGTCTTGATCGCAGCGGCTTCCGCGGACGACAGGACGCCCGCGGCGTGGATGGCCTCGGCCCACGCCAGGCTCCCCGTGACGTCGTCTTCGAAGAGGCGCCGATCGAACCCGAACGAGGCGCCGAAACTGAAAAGGGCGGCGTTCGGTCCGCCCTCGAACCTGCCCGACCAGAGATGTGCCATCAGACTGCCTGTGCGTCCGCGGCCAGCGCGTCGCTCGATACGTTCCAATGCGGCGATTTCCGGCCGACGATGCGGCAGTCGCCTTTGAAGAGCTTCAGCCGGACCGAGCCGGTCACGCGCGGCTGCACCGCGGCCACGAACGCATCGATCGTCTGACGGGTGTGCGAGAACCACTCGCCGCTGTAAACGAGGTCGGCGTAGATGCGGCTCAGGTCGTGCTTGACCCGCTCGAGGTCGCGCGGGATGACCAGCTTCTCGAGCTCCTTGTGCGCCGTGTGCAGCACGACGGCGGACGGCGCCTCGTAGACTTCACGCTCCTTGATTCCTGCGAGGCGGTTCTCGACGACGTCGATCCTGCCGACCCCGTGAGCGCCGGCGATGATCTCGAGGCTCTCGATCAGCTCGAGCAGCGACATGTCGACGCCATTGGCGCGCACCGGCACGCCGGCTTCGAAATCGAGCTCGACATAGGCCGGTTGATCGGGGCTTTCCTGCGGCGATCGCGTGAGCGTGTAGATCTCCTCCGGCGGTTCGACCCACGCGTCTTCGAGCCCGCCAGACGCAATCGCGCGGCCCCACAGGTTGGTGTCGATGCTGTAGCCGCCGGCGGCGGCGTCGGGCACCGACACGTTGCGGGAGCGCGCGTACTCGATCTTCTCCGCCGGCGTCATGTTCAACGCCTGCGCCGCGGCGACGATCTCGAGCGTGGGATCCAGCGCGCGAATGGAGGATTCCAGCGCGGACCTGATCGTTGTGGATCCCGGTGCAGCCGTGGGCGATCGCGGGCGCGGCTTCCATGCGCGCGATCTCGACGAGCCGCTGCGCGAGCAGCGGCCGCCCGAGCGCCGTGGCCAGCGGATACCGATCCTCGTAAACGGCGCCGGCCTGCAGCGCCGGCAGGATGAACCGCTTCACGAACTCGTCGCGGGCATCGACGATGTGCGCACGGACCGCGCCTGCCGCGAGCGCCCGCTCGTGAATCGAGGCCAGCTCCAGGCCCTGACCGAGGTCGACGGTGACGGCAATGACCTCCGCGCCGTAGCGCTCGCGCAACCAGGGAATCGCAATCGTGGTGTCGAGCCCGCCGGAGTATGCCAGGAGAATTCGGTTCATTTCTTCATCAATCCTGAGCTCTCAGCTCTCAGAACGATCTGGCTGATTGCTGACAGCTGATAGCTGATAGCTGCATTCCTACGCCTCTGTCTGGAAACCCACGAACCGCTGCGTGACCCGATCGGCGCCCTCGGCCGAGCGGCAAATCACCAGAATCGTGTCGTCGCCGGCAATCGTTCCCGCGATCTCCGCCGACGTGTGCCCGATCGATCGCGACGGCGAGCCCCTGCGCCTGGCCGGGATCGGTGCGGAGCACGATCATGTGGCCCCCGACCACTTCCTGATGCCGGAGCAGGGTGGCCACTGCATCGGCAAGGATGGTTTCCGTTTCGCCGTCGCTGATCGCGGCAGCGGCCCCCGCCACGCGGTAGGCGCCGTCGGTCGTCCGTTTGACCAGTTGGAGCTCCCGGATGTCCCGGGACAAGGTCGCCTGCGTCGCGTCGATGCCTCGCTCGCGCAGGCGCGCGCGCAGCTGCTCCTGGCTGGTGATCGATTCCCGCTCGACCAGCTCCCTGATGATCGACTGCCTATACGGCTTCATCGCGCGTCGGTCCATTCATATTTATACATCATATGCATATCGCTATGCAATATAGCCTCGCTAAGTCGTTGACTTGCCGGAGTCAATCATGTATACCTAGTAATTCGGATGAATACTTATACGCCGATCAGGGTCGGGGTCGCCGGGGCGACGGGATACGCGGGGGTCGAGCTCGTCCGCAGGCTGTCCCGGCATCCGTCGGTACGCCTGTCCGCGGCGATGGGATCGGTCGGGTCGGAGCCTCGCCGGATTGCGGCGCTCAACCATATCTGGGACGCGCCGGTGCAGCCGCTCGACGTGGACCAGCTGGCCGGCCTCGACGCCGTGTTCCTGGCCACGCCGGACACCGTCTCGGCCGAGGTCGGGCCTGGCCCTCGCGGAGCGCGGTCCGCGAGTCTTCGACCTGTCTGGTGCGTTCAGGCTTCGCGACAAGGGCCTGCGGGAGCGGTGGTATCCGCATTCCCCGGACCCGTCGCTGCCGGTGACCTACGGGTTGACCGAAAGATACAGAGGCGAGCTCGAGCACGCGCGGCTGATTGCCTGCGCCGGGTGCTACCCCACGGCCGCGATCCTCTCGCTCCAGCCGCTGGCTGCCGCGGGGCTGCTCGAGCCGGGAATCATCATCGATGCGAAGTCCGGCGTCTCCGGCGCCGGAAAGACCCCCAGCGAGCGGACGCATTTTTCCGAGATCCACGGCAGCATGGCGGCCTACGGGGTGTTCGCGCATCGCCACGGCGCCGAGATCGAACAGGAGGTCGGCCTGCCGATCACGTTCGTGCCGCATCTCGTGCCGCTCGATCGGGGCATTCTCGAAACGATCTACGCCCGCCTGCGGCCCGGGGTGGATCACGCCGCGATCGCCCGCACCCTGGAGCAGGCGTACACGGAATCGCCGTTCGTCAGGCTGACCGGCGCGGACCTGCCGGAGATCAAGCACGTCGCACACACCAACTTCTGCGACATCGGCTGGCGGATCTCGCCGGACGGCAAGCAGCTCGTGATGGTGGCGTGCATCGACAACCTCGTGAAGGGCGCCGCCGGCCAGGCGATCCAGAACTTCAACGTGGCCTTCGGATTCCCCGAAGCGATGGGGTTGAGCTAGTGTCGACGGTCCTGAAACTCGGCGGCGAGCTGCTCGAGGACGCGGCGGCGATCCGCGCCTCCGCCGCGGCGATCGTCCGTCTCGCCAGGCGCGAGCCGCTCGTGGTCGTGCACGGCGGCGGGCGCTCGATCGACGCGGAGCTCGGAATGCGCGGGCTGACGCCGCGCTTTGCGGACGGCCTGCGCATCACCGACAGCGCAACGCTCGAGAGCGTGGTCGCCGTGCTCGCCGGCCGGACCAATACGGCGCTCGTGGCCGCGGTCGGCGCGCTCGGCGCGAAGGCGGTCGGCCTGACCGGAGCGGATGCGCGGATTGGCCTCGCGATAAAGGCGGCCCCGCTCGCAACCGTCAAGGGCGAGCAGGTCGATCTCGGCCTGGTCGGCGAGCCGGCCGACGGTGACGTCACGCTCATCGCCGATTTGCTCGGTCTCGGCTACGTGCCGGTGATCGCCAGCGTCGGTGTGGCCGCCGATGGCACGCTGCTGAACGTGAACGCCGACACTTTCGCGGCGCACCTCGCGGCGTCGCTGAAAGCGCGCCGGCTGCTGGTTGCCGGAACAACGGCCGGCGTGCTCGATGGAACGGGCGCCACCATCGATGAACTGACGGCAACCGACGTCGAACAGCTCACCGCGTCCGGCACGGCGCACTCGGGGATGCTGGCAAAGCTGACCGCGTGCCGTCACGCCAGGAGGGGCGGCGTCGACGAGGTCGCGATCGTCGCGGGCCGCGGCGTCGAGGACTTCGACAGCGCCGTCGGTACGCGGGTGTTTTGAGCAACCACCACATGTGAGTCGGCTCAAGTTCGTGAAAAACGGAGTCGACACCGATGACGACAGAAACCACGACGACGATGACCCCCGAAGAGGTGATGGCGACCGAGAGCGCGCACGTGCTCCAGACCTATCGCCGCGCGCCGGTGGTCTTCGAACGTGGCAAGGGCTGCCGGCTCTACGACGCCGCCGGCCGCGGCTATCTCGATTTCATTTCGGGGATCGGCGTCTCCTCACTCGGCCACTCGCACCCGCGGCTGGTGGCCGCGATTGCCGCGCAGGCCGAGCAGCTGATCCACACCTCGAATCTCTACTTCCATCCGCTGCAGGCGGAAGCCGCGACGAAGCTCGCGGCACTCTCGGGCCTCCCCCGCGTGTTCTTCTGCAACAGCGGAACGGAAGCAGTCGAGGCCTGCCTGAAGTTCGCGCGCCGCTACTGGTTCACACAGGGCACGCCGCGTTCGCAGATCATCGCGTTCGAGCGCGCCTTCCACGGCCGGACGATGGGCGCACTCTCGACGACGTGGGACGAGCACTATCGCACGCCGTTTGCGCCGCTGCTCGATGGCGTGACGTTCGTCTCGAATGCCGATCCTTCCGAGCTGGCGGCCGCGGTCTCCGAGAAAACCGCCGCCATCATCGTCGAGCCGCTCCAGGGTGAAGGGGGCGTCCGGCCGCTCGGTCCGGAGATGGCCGCGGCAATCAAGACTGCCTGCCGGAAATCGGGCGCCCTGCTCATTGCCGACGAAGTGCAGTGCGGCCTCGGCCGGACCGGCGTGCCGTTCTACTCGTCCATCCTGGGCCTGCAGCCGGACTTGATATCGGTGGGCAAGGCGCTCGGGGGCGGCGTTCCGGTCGGCGCCGCGCTCGTCTCCGCGCGGGTCGCGGCGACGATTGCGTTCGGCGACCACGGCACGACCTACGGCGGCAACCTCCTGGCCTGCCGTGCCGCGCTGGTGTTCCTCGACGAGCTGACGTCGGGCCTGATGGACCACGTGGCCGCCGTCGGCCCGCAGATCGAAGCGGCGCTCGGCCGGGTGGCCGCGCGGCACGCGTGTGTGACAGAGGTTCGCGGAGCCGGAGTGATGTGGGGATTGGAACTGGACCGGCCGGCCGCGCCGGTCGTGGAAGCCGCGCTCGAGCGCGGGCTGTTGATCAACCGTACTGCCGACACCGTCCTGCGGCTGCTTGCCGCCGTACATCGTCGATCAGGCGGCGGTGGATCAGATGGCTGTGGTGCTGGACGCGGCGTTGGCGGCCGCCGTGGGAGAAAAGGGCTGATGAGCGTGATTCTGCGTGCTGCTGCGCCGTCCGATGCGGCGGCGATTCACTCACTCGTGGCGGCGAACCTCGAGGCGGGCCATCTGCTGCCGCGGACGATTGAAGACATCCGCGATCACGTCGCGCGCTTCTTCGTCGCGGAGCAGGACGGCCAGGTCGTCGGCTGTGCGGAGCTGGCGAGGCTGAGCTCCTCGGTGGCGGAAGTCCGTTCGCTGGTCGTCGACGAGTCGCTCCGAGGCCAGAGGATCGGCACCCGCCTGGTCGCTCACCTGGCCTCGAACGCGACGACGGCCGGCTACTCCACGCTGTGCGCGTTCACTCATGCGCCGGGCCACTTCGTGCGGCTCGGGTTCACGATCGTGCCGCACATCTGGATGCCCGAGAAGATCGCGCACGACTGCAATGGCTGCGCGCTGTTCCGCCGCTGCGGCCAGTATGCGGTGCGGCTGACGCTCCGGCAGGGCGTGAAAGCGGCTCCCGAGCGGGCCGCGGTGATGGCCCACGGCCGGGGCGTGGCGCCGCGACGCTTCAACGTCGAGCGCCTGACACTCACGCCCGTGGGTGCCGGGGCCGAAAAGAGCAAAGTGGCCAGGGAGAAGGAAGACCGAGAGGCGGTCCTCGCATGATCGCCCTCGAGACGCAGACGATCGCCGGGGGCGTGACGGCGCCGGCGGGTTTTCGCGCGTCCGGCGTGGCCTGCGGGATCAAGGCGAATGGCAAGCCCGACATGTCGCTGGTCGTCAGCGAAACGCTGGCTTCGGCGGCCGCCGTCTTCACGACCAACGTCGCGCAGGCGGCGCCGATCCTGGTCTCGCGCGAGCACCTGCAGCGGTCCGGCGGACGCGCCGCGGCGGTGGTCATCAACAGCGGCTGCGCCAACGCCTGCACCGGCGAGGACGGCCTCAGCCATGCGCGTGAGATGACCCGGCTGACGGCCGCCGCGGTTGGCTGCGCCGCCGAGGCGGTGCTGGTGGCGTCGACCGGCGTCATCGGCGTGAAGCTGCCGATGCCCAAGGTGGCGGCCGGCATCAGCCTCGCGGCCGGCGCGCTGTCGCCCGACGGCGGTGCCGACGCCGCCCGGGCCATCATGACCACCGATCCCTTCTCGAAGGAAGCCGCGGCCGAGGCATCCGTGCGCGGCGGGACGTTCCGCGTCGGCGGCATGGCCAAGGGCTCGGGCATGATCGAGCCGATGATGGCGACGATGCTCGGCTTCGTGACGACGGATGCGCAGGGTTGAACCGGCTCTGCTCCAGCGGGCATTGAAGGCGGCGGCCGACGACACCTTCAACGCGATCAGCGTCGACGGCGAGTGCTCGACCAACGACTGCGTGTTCGCGCTCGCGAACGGCGCCAGCGGCGTCACGCTGACCGACGACGACTATCCGGTGCTCGTCGCGGCGCTGCGGCGGGTCTGCGAACCGCTGGCGATCGACATCGTGCGCGGCGGCGAGGGCGCCACCAAGCTGATCACGATCCGGGTGACCGGTGCGAAGACGAACGAGGACGCCAAGACGACGGCACGCGCGATCGCCAACTCGCCGCTGGTGAAGACGGCGGTGCACGGCGGCGATCCGAACTGGGGCCGGCTGGTCGCGGTGGCGGGCCGGGCGACGCGCACGCTCGTGCTCGACCGCGCCAGGATCCGGATCGGCCCGGTGGAGTTGTTCAGCAACGGCGCGCCGTTCGACGAGCGCGCCCCCGAGGCAGCCGAGTATCTGCGCGGCAAGGAGATCGACCTGCACGTCGATCTGGGAACGGGCGGACCGGGCGAAGCGCGAATGTGGTCCTGCGACCTGACCGCGGACTACGTCCGGATCAACGCGGATTACCGGACTTAGCGCTGGTCCGCGGGTCCGCTGGATCGGGGTCCAGCGGACGACCGGACCAGCGGTCCAGCGGACGTGAGCGAAGCGAGCGGAGAACGTGAGATGAAAATAGCAGCTCAGCGCAAGGCCGACCTGGTGCCGACGCCGACGCGGTTTCTTTCGATTGCCGACTTCACGGCGGCGCAGCTCGAAGCCTGCCTCCAGCTGGCGTCCGAGTTGAAGCACGCGCGCGCCGCGGGGATTCAGCACGTCCGCCCGCTCGAAGGGCGCCACATCGCGCTGCTGTTCGAGAAGCCCTCGCTGCGGACCCGGGCCACGTTCCAGATTGCGGTTCGTGAGCTCGGCGGCGACGTGATCGAGCCTCCGCAGGACGTCGCGCTCGGCGGACGCGAGGCCATCAAGGATGTCGCGCGTAACCTCGAGCGCTGGGTGCATGGCGCGGTGGTCCGCACCTTCGCACAGGCTCGCCTCGAGGCCTTCGCGGCCGCCGCGCCCCGGCTTCGCGTCGTCAACGCGCTCACCGACGAAGAGCATCCCTGCCAGGCGCTCGCCGATTGTCTGACCATGCGCGAAAGGTGGGGATCGCTGCGCGGCCGGACGATCGCGTATGTGGGCGACAGCAACAACGTCGCGCTCTCGCTGGCGCAGGCGGCGACCATGCTCGGTGGAAGGGTGCGGATTGCCTCGCCGCGGGGATACGAGCTGGATGTCGCGGCCCGCGCGGCCATCAGCCGGGGCGCACGCCTCGGCGGATCGCTTCAGGTCACCAACGATCCGGTGGCTGCGGTCAGAGGCGCCGACGCCGTTTATACGGACGTCTGGACGTCGATGGGACAGGAGTCAGAAACCGCTCAACGCCATGAAATCTTCGCGCCGTTCCAGGTCAACGGGGAGCTGATGGCGCACGCGGCCGAAGGTGCCCTGTTCATGCACTGCCTGCCGGCTCACCGCGGCGACGAGGTGACCGACGAGGTGATCGACTCCGACGTCTCGGTCGTGTTCGATCAATCGGAGAATCGCCTGCACACGCAGAAGGCGCTGCTCGCGATGCTCACCTAGCAGCCAGCCCTTACTCCTTCAAGAGATCGCTTTCATCGTCGGCTGCCGGCCGCTTGCGCCGGCCGGCCGGTTTGGTCCGGCGTGAGTCCGTTTTGCCGGCAGGGGCACGATCGGCCGGCGGCGCTGCCGGTACCGGAACGATGGTCGCCTGGCCGCCCCGCTGTTTGAGGGCACGGGTGATGCTCGCCTCGACCCAGCGCGCCTCGGAATCGTCGGGCCGGAGCTCCATCGCCTGCGCGATGCGCGTTGCCGCGCCATCGAGATCGTGGCTGGCCAGAAGCTCCGATGCCGCCGCCAGGTGCTCGCGAAACGCGACGTGACGCAGCTCGCGCGTGTCCGCGACCGCGCGTTGCTCCTCGGCCGTGGCCGTCAGCTGCGCCAGCGCGGCCTGGTCAGGAGAGAGGGAGCGGGCTTCGGCGAGCTGCTCCAACGCTTCCTGGTATTTGCCCAGCGCAAGGAACCTTCCGGCCGCGCGGAGCAGCGCGGCGGCACGCTCGCGAGGTGTCTCAGCCGGCGGCGATGGCGGCTGCGTGGCCACGGCACCCCTGGCCGAGTCTGGCCGGGCGGTCGACGTCGCGGGCTCCGGCGTTTGTGCGGACGGCGCGACGTCGAAGATCCGGCCATCAGGGGCCCGCAGATAGAGAACCGGCGTGGCCCATTCGATTTCACGTCCGCCGGCAAATATCGCCTTCCGCGCTTCGGTCACCGCCGCGTCGATCGGCAGTCCGTCCGCCAGCGCGCCGTAGAACTCGTGCGCGAACGTGCCGGCCACATCGTCGGCGATCTCGAACTGCATCGCGATGACCGCGGGAATACCCTGCTGCACCAGGCTCTGGGCCGAACCCGCAAACGGGTCCTGCCGCGAGGTGCGGGCACCTTCACAGGCGTTCAGGATGGCCAGACGCAGCGAGTCGTGATCGTGGAGCAGCATCCCCAGATACTGGCTCCCCACCCGGTGCCCGCGCCGGTTGTCGCGCTCCAGCAGCAGCACGCCTTCCTGCAGCGTCTGGTCGAACTCGCCGTGGCCGATGAAATGAAAGATGTGGTACTGCGAGCGCCGCAGCCGGCGCTGCAGAGCGCTGAGCGTTGCGTCATCCAGACGCTCGATCGCGATCGTGCCCGCCGAAATGAGATCGGCCAGCGATTCGTTGAGGCGCTTCCACTCCGCCTCGACGTCGAGCGATGGATAGTCCGTCGGGCTGGAGATCATCACCAGCACGCGGATGGGCGGTGTCACCGCGACCGGCTGAATGACATCCGGCAGTTCCATGTACCTCACGAGCGGAGTCTGCACCGAGAGGGCAAGGAACCGGTTGACCGCAGGGTTGTAGAGGAACTCCCAGGGAAGGTCGGCGAGGACCGGATCGGCCAGACGAAGCCGCAAGCGCACGCGGGTGTTCTCGCGCCGCGCTTCGTCGACCGCGCTGCGGAGGCAGGCCCGCACGTCGCCCGCAAACACCGCGTTGAAGAGCGCCCCGCCGAAGCTCTTGGCGGTCGTCATCTCGGTCGATTCGATCCCGGCGTACGACCCGTGTGGTTCGACCGAGCTTCAGCAGGAAGTTTTCGAGCTCCACATCCGAGAACGGCAGCGCGAATTCGACGCTGGCCTGTCCCGCCGACGAGCTGAGCACCTGCGCGCGGAATCCCTTCGGGGCGCGTTCGAGGAGGAGATCGAAGTCCTTGTAGATCATTGGTCCCGAAGAGCGGCCGGGTCCAGAGACCGGCCCTACAGGCTCACATGCTGCCCCGAAGGCTTGTAGGGCCGGGTCTTTAGACCCGGCCACTCTTGGGGTAACAAACCGCCATCATACGCCCCGCTGGCCGCACGGGAGCCTTATCGTGCGCAGCGCGGAAACGCTGTATCGGCGGGGCACCTGATGAGCTTGGCCGGCCCGATGTGCTACCCTCCCCGCCTATCGATGCGGCAGGTGGTCATTCCGCGCCACGGGACGCCAGATGTGCTGGATCTGAGAGAGGGGCCGGATCCGGCTCCGGCCGCGGGAGAAGTGCGAATCCGGGTTCGTGCCGCAGGCATCAACTTCGCCGACGTGCTCGCACGGCTCGGCCTCTATCCCGATGCCCCCAAGCCGCCGTGTGTCGTAGGCTACGAGGTCGCCGGGCGGGTCGACGAGGTCGGTGCGGCCGTGACCGGGTTCCACGACGGCGACCGTGTCGTGGCGCTCACGCGCTTCGGCGGCTACTCCGACGTCGTCACCGTCCCCGCCGAACAGGTCTTTCACTTCCCTGATGTTCTGAGTGATTCGGAGGCGGCCGCCGTCCCGGTGAACTACCTGACCGCGGCGCTCGCGCTCTACCGGATGGCCGCCCTCACCCCGGGCGAAACCGTGCTGATCCACAACGCCGGCGGCGGTGTGGGCGTCGCCGCGATTCAACTCGCCCGGCTGCGGCGGGCGGTGGTCCTCGGCACGGCGTCAGCGGGAAAGCATGCGGCGCTCCGCAGCTTCGGCGTCGAGCACGTCATCGACTACCGCAGCGCCGACGTCCCCCAGGCCGTGCGCGAGATCACCAAAGGCCGCGGCGTCGACGTGATCCTCGATCCGATCGGCGGACGCAGCTTCCTCACCAGCTACCGCATGCTGGCCCCGCTCGGCCGACTGATCATCTTCGGTCTGTCGGCCGCCGCGCCTGGAGAGCGTCGCAGCCTGCTTCATGCCTTCACCGCGTGGTTCGCCAACCCCCGTTTCGATCCGATGTCGCTGATGAACCGCAACCGAGGCATCTTCGGGCTGCACGTCGGGCATCTGTGGTCCGAGCGGCGTCAGCTCGCGCCGCTCATGGAGATGCTGATGAGCGAGCTTCGCGCCCAGCGGATCCAGCCCGTTGTCGCCCGGACGTTCCCGCTCGAGAAGGCCGCGGAGGCGCACCGCTTCATCCAGAGCCGGCAGAACATCGGCAAAGTGGTGCTGACAACCTGATGCGCTCCGGGTTCTAAGCCCGGCTCACACCAAACGCGAATCGTACCCCGCGCGCACGAGCTCTTCGTAGGCCGCCCAGACGTGATCCGGGATCTCCTGCGGGATCTGGAATCCGCGCTCCGCGTACACGCGTATGCGCTGCAGATCGCCGACCATGATGCTGATGACATCGTGGGCGGACAGCGATCCGTGACTGTAGCCGCGCAGGTATTCGTCCATCGACACCTGCGGCGACGTGACCCTCACCTCCGGCTCCGGCCACACCTTGCGGAACGTCGCGTAGCTGCGGCGCTCCATGTATGGCTTCTGCACCACGATGAAGGAGTGGATTGAGAGGCCCCGCGCTTCGAGGAGCGCGCGGGTGAACTGAACGTTCTCTCCGGTGTTCGTCGACTTGTTCTCGATCACGATCCGGTCCGCCGGCACACCCAACTGGCGCGCGATCGCGGCGAACTGATCCGCTTCCGGACTCGTCATCAGGGCCCGCGTGATCGATCCGAGACCGCCCGAGAAGATCAGCAGCGGCGCCCGGCCTTCGAGAAACAACTGGGCACCCCGTTCGGCGACGCGAAGATCATGGCTGCACAGGACCAGGATCGCGTCGGATCGCACCGGATCGTGGTGGAGCTGGTGGTAATCCCAGAGAACCTGCGCCAGGCTCAGTACGCGCGGATCGATGTCCTTCGACCGCTCACTCGACGGCACGCTCATGACGCTCCCTGCGGCATCGGGCCAGCGGCGTCGCGCCACTCCGCCCGGCTGGCGTGCTGGACGACCCGGCCCTCCTCGAGAACCACGACTTCGTCGGCAAACTGCGCCACCTCGGCCCGATCGTGGGTGACGTACACGATCGGCGTGCCGAGCTCGTCGCGAACCCGCGCGAGATAGGGCAGGATCCGGCGGCGCAGTTCGACATCGACCGCGGCGAGCGGCTCGTCCAGCAGCAACACCTCCGGGCTCGACATCAGCGCCCGCGCGAGCGCGACGCGCTGCCGCTGGCCGCCCGACAGTTCTCCGACCCCGCGATCCAGCAGCGACTCCACTTCCAGGATGCGGCCAACCACCGGCAGCTCGGGCCGGTGACCGGGCCTCCGGCCGTAGAGCATGTTGCGGCGAACGTTCATGTGGGGAAAGAGCGCGACATCCTGCGGCACGTAGCCAACGTGCCGTCGATGCGGTGGCAGATCGATGCGTGCTCGGCTCGAGAACACGATGCGATCGCCGACGGCGATGCTTCCGGTCGAGGGCCGGCGCAGTCCGGCAATCGCATCCAGGACGGTCGTCTTGCCGGCGCCCGAGGGACCGAACACCGACGTCACGCCGGCGCCCAGACGGACATCGATCGTGAGCTCGAACTCACCCTGCTGCAGCGTGAACGCGAGCGCGATCACGCGCGCCGCCCATGCCGCGACGTCAGCCGGGTCGACAGCCACAGCGCGCCGAACGCAATTGCCGCCGACACGACCAGCAGCGCGGCGGCCTCACGGTCCCGGCCGGTCTCTGCGAACGAATAGATCGCCACGGCCAGCGTGCGAGTCGATCCTGGAATGCTGCCCGCGATCATGATCGTGGCACCGAACTCGCCGAGTGCGCGGGCGAACCCGAGCACGGTGGCGGCGATCACGGCAGGCGCGGCCAGCGGCAGAGAGATCGTGAAGAACACCCGCAGCGGTGCCGCCCCGAGCGTCGCCGCCACCGATTCATAACGGCGATCGACCTGTTCGAAGCCGGCCCGGGCCGTGCGGACGAAGAGCGGCAGCCCCATCACCGCCATCGCCAGCACCACCGCCTTCCAGGTGAACACGACGTCGATTCCCAGTCGACCGAGGGCGCCCCCGATCGGGCCGCGCGGCGCGAACAGCATCAGGAGGATCAGACCGGTCGCCACCGGCGGCATCACCAGCGGCAGCGACACGACGGTGTCGAGAAGTACGCGGCCCCTGAAGTGATGCCGCGCGAGCAGCCAGGCCAGGAAGAGGCCCGGGGGCACCATCACCGCCGTTGCCGTCACCGCGGTGGCAAGCGTGAACAGGGTGATTCGCGCCAGGTCCATCGTGTCCTGCGGCGCGATCAGCGGGCGTCCGTCACGGGCGCGAATCCGTGTCGCTCGAAGATGGCGCGGGCAGGCGGGGTCCGGAGAAACTCGAGGAATTGTGCCGCCGCAGCCGGCTGCCGCGTCGTCGTCACGACGCTCCCCGGATAGACGATGCGGGGAGCGTCCGGGCCGGTGATGGTCGCCACGACGCGCAACGCCGGGGCGGTACGGGCGTCGGTCGCGTACACGAACGCCGCGTCGGCGCTGCCATTCTGTACCGCCGTCAATGCCGCCCGCACGTTCCCCACCGGCACGACCTTCGGTTCCACGCGCCCCCACTGGCCGGACCGCTCGAGATACTGACGCGCGTACACGCCGGCCGGCACCGCCGCGGGGTCCCCGATCGCAATCCGGCGGACCTCGGCCGCACCGAGATCGCTCACCGCCTTCACCGGACTCCGTGAATCGACCACCAGCACCAGCCGGTTCGTGACGACTGGCGCGCGGGTCCCCGCAGCGACCAGGCCCGCCTTCTCGACGACATCCATCTGCATCTCGTCGGCGCTGATGAACACGTCCGCAGGCGCGCCGTTCACGATCTGGCGCGCGAGCGTGTTCGAGCCGGCGAAATTGAAGACTACGGGCGTGCCCCCGGCAGCCCGATAGGCCGTCGCGGCCTCTTCCAGCGCCTCGGTGAGACTGACCGCAGCCGAAACGGTGAGGGCAGCGGAGCTGGCTTGCGCGAGGGTCGCGAGCAAGAGAGCCAGCGGGAGCATCTGTGAAGGGTATATCAGGCAACGCTGAAAGCTGATCCAGCAGCCAGATGCCGCTAAACAGCGGCGCGAGCGAAGCGAGCGCTGGCTGGCCGCGGGGGTGGGGCCCCGGCGCGCAACCAAGAAATGCGGACAGACCGCCCGTGTCAACCCGGCTGCCCGACCCAGCTATCGTCTGAGCGCTTTGGCAATCCGTGCAGCCAGCCGACTGGTCCTCAGCGTCTCGATCGGCTGCGGCAGTGCCAGCCGCCAGTTCGGCCACTCGTCGTTGGTGGCGGGCATGTTCGGCCGCTCCTCGACCGCCATCGCATCGTCCAGCGTCGCGGTGAGGATCTGTGATGGCGCTTTCGCGAGCGACTCGTGCAGACGGGCGACGATTTCGCCAGCCGGCGTCGTCGCGGTCGAGCGGGTGATGCGGCGCACGCGCGACTTGATCTCTCGCGTCCCTGCCTCGTTCGGCGACAAGCCCAGCTCGCGCTGGACTTCGAGATCGCTGTCGCTCCACAGGCCGGCTACGGTCGGCAGATCGTGGGTCGTGATCGCGGCAAGCGCCTGCTCCGGATAGCGGGATGGCGGCGTTTTTTCGAACCACAGCAGCCGGTACGACAGGATGTTGCGCGCCGCGAGAGCGCGCCGCGTGGCCGCCTCGACGGTTCCGAGATCTTCCCCGACGATCACGGCATTCGCACGCTGGCTCTCGAGCGAGACGATCGCGAGCAGATCGTCGGGGTGGCCGTGAACGTACGCGCCGGCTGCTGGTTCGGTTCCCGCCGGAATCCAGAACAACCGGAACAGTCCCATCACGTGATCTATCCGCAGGCCGCCGGCATGACGGAGGCACGCCCGAATGGTCTGGATGAACGGCTCATAGCCAGCGGCGCGCAGGCGATCCGGCACGAACGGCGGCAGCCCCCAATTCTGTCCGCGCGTATTGAACTCGTCGGGCGGGGCGCCAACGCTGATGCCGTCGGCGAGAACATCCTGAAACGCCCAGGCATCGGCTCCAGCCGGCGTCGAATCCGATCGGCAGGTCCTGCATCACCGCCATCACCGCGGACGCGCGGGCGAGCTGCCGGTCGACCTGATACTGCAGCCACTGATGAAACCGGATCCGCTCGCGCAGCTTCGGATCGCGGACGGCTCTCGCGACAGCCGGGCGCGAGGGATGCTGCAGGTCGGCGGGCCATTGCCGCCAGCTCGCGCCGAAGCGTTCGGCGAGGGCGCAGAAGGTGGCGAACTCGTCGAGACCCGCCTGTTCGCTGACGAACGCATCGAACCCGCCGTCGGCGCGCTTCCGGACCATCCGCCAGATCGCTCTCGAGCGCCTGCGACTTGAGCTCGAACACGCGATCGCGATCGATGAGACGATCGCGATTCAACCGTCGGGCAGCCCGCGCGAGCTCACCGATGCCATCGGTCTCGCGCGCGCCATCCACTTCCTCGATCCGCAAGTACAACGGGCTGCGAAAGCGACGGCTCGACGGAAAGTAGGGGCTCGCCTGCTGCGGAAGCGTCGGGGCAACCGCCGCGAGCGGATTGATCAGCGCGATCCCGGCATCCTGACGGTCCGCCCAGCGACCGAGCCAGCGCAAATCGCTCAGATCGCCGATGCCCCAGCTCCGCCGCGACCTCGCGGCATACAACTGAATCGCCCAGCCCCAGGTGGACAGACCGTCGGGGACGTGGCAGCTGGACGGGGCGGCGATCAGCCTGGCCGGCTGGCGCGCGGCGACGGAGAATCTCGTGATACCCCGGAGGCAGATCCTGTGGCAGCCGGGCGTCGACAGCGATCGTGGTGCCGTCTTCGAGAAGGATTTCTGCGGGACCGACGTGCAGCTGCCGTCCGGCGCCAACGACGAGGGTCTGGCGCGCGGGAAGGGCCGGGCCGCGCATGGCCCGTTCGATGGCCCGGATCGATTCCCGCGGTGCCGACCGACGCCCGCCGAGGGCGTCGAGATACGAGGGTTGAATGCGGGATGACCGACCGTTTGCGGGGTCCATCCGCTTGCGCCGTACTGCCACCGTTCAGTTCTCAGTCCACACGGCGAAGCAATGCCAGCGACCAGGCTTGAATCGTCACCTTACCCCGCGCGCGGTGTTCGGCCACGACCTTTTCCTGTTCCATCTCCTCGATGTGGTCGGCGGTTTCGAGGAGCTCGGCCCATCGCTGCCCCCATTTGGCCTCGGGCAATGTGAACACGACCGATTCGTGGCTCGCATTGAACATCACGTAGAAACTGTCGTCGACGATCTGCTCGCCCCGTTCGTTCGGGGTCGGAATTCCCTGGCCGTTCAGAAATACACCGAGTGACTTGGCAAAACCCGCCTGCCAATCCTGCTCCGACATCTCGACCCCACCCGGGGTGAACCAGCCGATGTCGCTCACGTTGGTCCCATGAATATGCCGGCCCTGGAACCACTTCCGGCGGCAGAACACGGGATGCCGGTGCCGCATCCGGATCAATCCTCTCGTGAACTGGAGGAGATCCTGATCGGCGCCTTGCCAGTCGTACCACGAAATCTCGTTGTCCTGGCAGTATCCGTTGTTGTTGCCCTTCTGGGTGCGCCCGATCTCATCGCCCCCGAGCAGCATCGGCACGCCCTGCGACGTCATCAGCGTCGTCAGGAAGCTGCGCACCTGGCGGTTCCGGAGCGCCAGGATGCGCCGATCGTCGGTCTCCCCTTCCGCGCCGCAATTCCACGATCGATTGTGGCTCTCGCCATCGCGGTTGTCTTCGCCGTTCGCCTGGTTGTGCTTCTCGTTGTACGAGACGAGGTCGCGCAGCGTGAAACCATCGTGCGCGGTGATGAAGTTGATGCTCGCGTAAGGCTTGCGCGCGGTGCCTTCGTACAGATCGGAGCTCCCGGTGAACCTGTAGGCGAACTCGGCGAGAGTCTGGTCGGTGCCACGCCAGAAATCACGAACGCTGTCCCGGTATTTGCCGTTCCACTCGGACCACAGCGGCGGGAAGTTGCCGACCTGGTAGCCGCCCTCGCCGACGTCCCACGGCTCGGCAATGAGCTTGACCTGGCTGATGACCGGATCCTGCTGGATGATGTCGAAGAAGGCGGAGAGCCGATCGACGTCGTGCAGCTCGCGCGCGAGCGTCGCCGCCAGGTCGAAGCGGAAGCCGTCGACGTGCATGTCGATCACCCAGTAGCGCAGGCTGTCCATGATCAGCTGCAGCACGTGGGGATGCCGCATGTTCAGGGTGTTGCCGGTGCCCGTGTAGTCCATGTAGTGGCGCCGGTTGTCCGCCATCAGCCGGTAGTACGCGGGGTTGTCGATCCCCTTGAACGACAGCATCGGACCGAGATGATTCCCCTCGGCCGTGTGGTTGTAGACCACGTCGAGAATGACCTCGATGCCGGCGTCGTGCAGCGTTTTCACCAGGTGCTTGAACTCCTGCACCTGCTCTCCCCGCTGCCCGCGCGCGTACTCGTTGTGCGGCGCCAGGTAGCCAATCGAGTTGTAGCCCCAGTAGTTCCGGAGGCCTCTCTGGATGAGGCTGGAGTCCTGCACGAACTGGTGGACCGGAAGCACTTCGACCGCGGTGATGCCCAGCCGCTGGAGGTATTTGATCGCGACAGGGTGGGCCATCCCTGAATACGTTCCGCGAAGCTGCTCGGGGATCTCGGGGTGGCGCTTCGTGAACCCCTTCACGTGGGTCTCGTAGACGACGGTCTTGTGCCAGGGCGTGTTGGGCCGCCGGTCGTGCCCCCAGTCGAAGTACGGGTTAATCACGATGGAGCGCGGGCAGAACGCGGCGCTGTCGAGATCGTTCCTCGAGTCCTCCGGCCCGGCGAAGTGGTAGGGAAAGACCGCTTCGTTCCACTCCCACATCCCCTCGATGGCCTTCGCGTAGGGATCCATGAGCAGCTTGTGCGGATTGCACCAGTGGCCGTGTTCGGGCGCCCAGGGCCCGTGAATGCGATACCCGTAACGTTGGCCGGGACCGATCTCGGGGAGGTACACGTGCCAGCACAGCGCCGTGGACTCGGGCAGCTCGACCCGCGTTTCCACGCCGGCATCATCGAACAGGCATAGTTCGACGCGCTGCGCGGCTTCCGAGAAGATTGAGAAGTTGGTTCCTACCCCGTCGAACGTCGCACCCAGCGGGTACGGCTGGCCAGGCCAGATCTGCATGCACACTCCGACTCATCACGCGCAGGCCCGAGCGCCTGCTCCGTCTCTCCGCGCGGACCCTCCGCAACCTCATCACTTCCAAGGGTAAACTTACAATCCCTGTGCCGCGACGACTTATCTTCCTCGTTCTCTCCACTGTTTGCGCCGTCGGTTTCACCATTCGGGGGCAAGGAGAACAGCCGCCCGGTGTGCCGTCTGCCACCGGCCTGGTCGTGTGCGTGTCGGCACCGGCGTGCGATGCCGGCGCCGCGGTGCTCGCCCGCGGCGGTAACGCGGTCGACGCTGCCGTCGCCACCGGCTTTGCGCTGGCCGTGACCCACCCGTCAGCCGGGAACATCGGCGGCGGCGGGTTCATGGTCATTCGGCTGCCCAACGGCCGCACGACCGCGTTCGACTTCCGGGAGAAGGCGCCGCTGCGATCGACGCCGACCATGTATCTCGACGCCGACGGCAACATCGATCGCACCCTGACCGCTGCAGGCTATCTCGCACCCGGAGTTCCCGGGACGGTCCGGGGATTCGCGGCGGTTCACAGGAAATTCGGCAAGCTGCCCTGGAGGGAGGTCGTAATGCCCGGCGTGACACTCGCCGAGCAGGGCTTCCCGCTGTCGGAATCGCTCGCCCGCGGCCTGAACGCCGAACTGAAGCGGATGGCGCGGTTCCCTGCATCGGTTGCCGCGTACGGTAAACCCGGCGGAGGCGAGTGGGCGCCCGGCGATCGTCTCGTGCTGACGGATCTCGGACGCACGCTCAGGGCGATCGCGACGGAAGGTCCCGATGCCTTCTACAAGGGCTGGATTGCCGACCGGATCGCCAACGACATGAAGGCGAACGGCGGCATCATCACAAAGGAGGACCTGGCGGCCTACCGGGCCAAGGAGCGGACCCCGGTGAAGGGGACCTATCGCGGGTTCGACATCATCTCGATGCCTCCACCAAGCTCGGGCGGCGTGGCGCTCATCGAGATGCTGAACATCCTCGAGCCGCTGAACCTCAAGAGCCTTGGACTGCTGACACCGCCCGCGCTGCACGCCCAGATAGAAGCGATGCGCCGCGCCTATCTCGATCGCGCGCGCTATCTCGGCGACCCTGACTTCTCGCGTCTCCCGGTTTCGCGCCTGATCGCGAAGGCACACGCCCGCGAGGTCGCCTCGTCGATCGATTCGGCGCACGCGTCCAGGCAGCGGAGATCTCGGACACGGATCTGCTGAACCGGTCCGCGACCGAAGAGCCGGACGAGACGACGCACTTTTCGGTCGTCGATCGGCAGGGCCTCGCGGTGGCCACTACCTACACGCTCGAAGGCGGCTTCGGATCTCACGTGGTCGTGAACGGGGCGGGGTTCCTCCTCAACAACGAGATGGGCGACTTCAACAGGAAGCCCGGGCTGACCAACGACACCGGCGACATCGGCACGCCGGCGAACACGATCGCGCCGGGCAAGCGGATGCTCAGCTCGATGGCGCCGACGATCGTGGCGAAAGATCGCAGGCTCGTGCTGATCACCGGGTCGCCCGGCGGCCGGACGATCATCAACACCGTGCTCACGGTCGTCCTCGGCGTCACGGAGTACGGGCTGAGCGGCAGGGAGGCTGTGGACCTCGTGCGGCTCCATCACCAGTGGATGCCGGACCGGGTCTCGGTCGAGGAGAAGCCGGCTCCCCGACGAGACGCTCGAGCGGCTGCGCGGGATGGGCCACGAGGTCCGGACCGGGATGCGCCAGGGCGACGCGCATTCGATCTGGATCGGCCCCGACGGGCAGGCGTACGGGATCAACGACACGCGCACGGCGGACTCGAAAGCCTCGGTGCCGCCTGAGCGAGCCGTCAGCGAAGTCAGCGGCGAGTCGAAGGGATTGACAGCGCCGTCGGCCGGGCGATAACCTTACCGGATGTTCCGCGCGGCGCACCACACGCACCACCATCACCACGCCCTCTCGGGCGAGGTCTGGTCTGCGCATGCGCTGACGAAACCGGTACACGCACACGCACTCATCGAGGCCTCGCTGGAAACGGCGGGGCTTTTTTGTTTTTCGCGAGCACGACATGGATTATTCGAAGCTCGATGGCCTGGTTCCGGCGGTCGTCCAGGACGACCGGACGGGCGAAGTGTTGATGGTCGGTTTCATGAACGACGAGGCGCTGCGCAAGACGCGCGAGACCGGCTTCGCCACGTTCTTCAGCCGCACGCGGGGCGCGCTGTGGACCAAGGGCGAGACGTCCGGGAACCGGCTCGAAGTGAAGCGGATCCTCGTGGACTGCGACGAGGACACCGTCCTGCTCAAGGTCGTCGCGCTCGGCGACGGGGTCGCGTGCCACACCGGGGAGCGGTCGTGTTTTTATCGGGAGCTCACGCAGTGACAGGGTCAACTTCCAACCTCCAACTCCCAACTCCCAAGCGGAGCCGCTTGGACCATCGGGGTGGAACGCCTGCAACAAGCCGATTGGGACGTCTTCCACCCAGAAGGGACGAGCGGCTCCGCTTGGGAGTTGGAAGTTGGGAGTTGGGAGTTGACGATGAACAGTAATGGGAGCTCAGTAGTGAAGAAGCTGAGATTGGGCATTCCCAAAGGCTCCCTGCAGGACGCGACCATCCAGCTCTTCGCGCGTGCGGGCTTCAACATCTACGCGTCCACGCGGTCGTACTTCCCGGCCATCGACGACCCGGAGATCGAGTGCATGCTGATCCGCGCCCAGGAAATGGCGCGGTATGTGGCCGACGGCGTGCTCGACGCGGGGCTGACCGGGCAGGACTGGATCGCCGAGCACCTCGCGACGGTGCCCTCGGCCAAAGGGGACAACGGCACCATCGTGCCGCTGGCCGATCTCATCTACGCGAAACAGAGCTTCGGCAAGGTGCGCTGGGTGCTGGCCGTTCCGGAGGACTCGCGTTACCAGAAGCCGCAGGATCTGGAAGGCGCGACCATCGCGACCGAGCTGGTCAAAGCCACACAGGCGTACTTCTCCCGTCTGGGTGTCACGGTGAACGTCGAGTTCTCATGGGGCGCGACCGAGGTGAAACCACCGACGCTCGCCGACGCGATCGTCGAGGTCACCGAGACCGGGTCGTCACTTCGCGCCAACCGGCTGCGGATCATCGACACCGTCCTCGAATCGAACACCCAGCTCATCGCCAACGCGGAGGCGCTGACCGACGACTGGACCAAGACGAAGCTGGCCAACCTCGCACTGCTGCTCAAGGCAGCGATCGAGGCCCAGGGCCGGGTCGGCATCATGCTGAACGTTCGATCCGAGGATCTGCAGGCCGTGCTGGCGCTCCTCCCCGCGCTGCAGCGGCCGACGATTTCGCCGCTGAGCGACTCCGAGTGGGTCGCGGTCAACACCATCATCGAAGAGCGCACCGTGCGGGACCTGATCCCGCGGCTCAAGGCGGCCCGCGCGCAGGGCATTGTCGAATATCCGCTCAACAAGATCGTGCTGTGAAGACCAGGGTTCGAGCGAACGGTCCGGCGATTCGCATTGTTCGCGCCAGCGACGCGGCGGCGGTGTCGGCGCTCCTCGACCGCCGTCCGGCCCGCGCCGCCGATGATCGACAGCGCCGTCGCCGCGATCGTCGATCGCGTGCGGCGTCAGGGCGACCGCGCGCTGCTGGCCTTCGCGCGCAAGTTCGATCGGCTGGAAGGCCCGATGCAGATCACCGCCGCCGAGATGCGCGCGTCGGCGCGAACGGTCCCGCCTGCGGTGAAGCGCGCGATCGGGGCCGCTGCCGCGAACATTCGCGCCGTGGCCAGCCGGCAGATTCCGCGGTCGTGGACGGTCTCACCCACTGCCGGCCTGCGCATCACTCAGCGCGTCACCCCGCTCGATCGTGTCGGCTGCTATGTGCCGGGCGGCCGATATCCGCTGCCGTCATCGCTGCTGATGACTGCGATACCCGCCGTCACCGCTGGTGTTGGCGAAGTGTTCGCCGTCTGCCCGCGGCCGGATCCGACAGTGATGTTCGCGGCGCTGGAAGCCGGGGTCAGCCGGCTGTTCCGGATCGGCGGCGCGCACGCCGTCGCTGCGCTCGCCTATGGAACGGAATCGATTCCGCGCGTCGACAAGATCGTGGGCCCGGGCAATGCCTACGTCGCAGCGGCGAAGGCCCAGGTCGCGTCGGACTGCGCCATCGATTTCTTCGCCGGCCCGAGCGAAATCGCAGTCGTCTCGTCCACCGGCAACCCCGCGTGGATCGCTGCCGATCTGATCGCCCAGGCCGAGCACGATCCGGACGCCCGCGCCATCCTGTTCACGCCGGTCATGAGCCTCGCGCTGGCGGTCGCGCAAGAGATCGAACGCCAGCTGCCGTCGACCGGCCCGGCCGCGGCCGCGCTCCGGCGATAACGGCGGCATCATCGTGGCGGACACACTCGACGGGCCATCGCCCTGTCGCAGCGGCTCGCGCCGGAGCACGTGGTGTGCGACAGCGACGCCGTGGCGCGGCGCCTGACGCGTGCCGGCACCGTTTTCGTCGGCTCCCTGAGCGCGCAGGCCTGCGGCGACTACGTGACCGGCTCGAATCACGTGCTGCCGACCAGCGGCGCCGCTGCCGCGCGCGGCGGCCTCAGCGCCGCCGACTTCGTCCGGGTTTCGTCGGTCCAACGGATCGACCGCAAGGCCCTCGAAAGGATCGGCCCGGCGGCGGTCGCGCTGGCGGAAGCCGAAGGTCTCTCCGCCCACGCCGCCTCGGTCCGCATCCGGCTCAACGATGTTTCCGTGGCTTCGGCCTTCAGGAAGGCGAGCGCCGGCGACAGCCTTCCGGCTAAAGCCGGAGGCCACACCACCCCCAGACGGGTGGCTTCCGCCTTTAGGCGGAAGGCGCGGAGGCAGCGATGAGCCGGCAATACGAGCGGCCGCAGGCGCGGGATGGCGGGCTCCGGCTGCATCTGAACGAGAACACCGCCGGCTGCTCGCCCAGGGTACAGCGCGTCCTGAGTGACCTGACCCGCGAGCACGCCGCCTTCTACCCCGACTACGACGCCGCGATCGCCGCGAGCGCCGCGCACTTCGGCGTCAGTCCCGATCACGTCGTCCTGACCAACGGGCTCGACGACGGCATCATGCTGGCGTCGCTGGTGGCGCTCCGGGGAGGCACCGCCGCGGAACCGTTCGAGGCCATCGTCGTCCAGCCGGCGTTCGACATGTACGCGGCATGCGCCGATGCCATGGGTGCGAAGATCGTCGAGGTGCCGCCGCAGACCGATCTCTTCTTTCCGCTGCAACGAGTGGTGGACGCGATCGGTCCCAGGACGCGGATCATCTTTCTGACCAACCCGAACAACCCGACGGGCCTCTCAATCCCGAACACCAGCGTCGCCGCAATCGCGCAGGCAGCGCCGGCAGCGACGGTGTTTCTGGACGAGGCGTATGCGGATTTCGCCGGGCAGTCGATGATCGATGACGCCGCGTCAGGGGCGATTCCGAACCTTCTCGTCGGCCGGACGTTCGCCAAGGCTTTCGGGCTTGCCGGGCTGCGGGTCGGCGCGTTGATTGGACGGATCGAGACGCTGGCGCCGATTCGCCGGGCGATTCTGCCGTACACGCTCAATGCCTACGCCGCCGCCGCCCTACCGGCCGCACTCGACGATCGTGAGTACTACGAGTGGTACCTGGCCGAAGTGCAGGAGTCGAAGCGGCTGCTCTACGACGTGCTCGCCCGCGCCGGCGTGAGGTTCTGGCCGAGCGACGGCAACTTCGTGCTCGTGTATTTCGGCGGCGATCTCGATCGCGTGATCGCAGCCGTGGCCGGGCGGGGAATCAATATCCGCGACCGATCAGCCGATCCCGGGTGCGCTGGATGTGCCCGGATTACCGCCGGAGTGCTCGACCACACCCGGCAGCTGGTCGCGGCGCTGGAGGAGGTGCTGTGCGCCGGGCGGTAATCAATCGCATCACGACCGAGACCCGGATCGCGCTGACCCTGAAGCTCGACGGCAAGGGCCGCTACGAGATCTCGACGGGCATCAGATTCTTCGATCACATGCTGGAGCTGGTTACACGCCACGGCGGATTCGATCTCGAGCTGCGCGCGAACGGCGATCTCGACGTCGACCAGCACCACACCGTGGAAGACGTCGGCATCGCGCTCGGCGAGGCGGTGTCCGCCGCGCTCGGCAACCGCCGCGGCATCAACCGCGCCGGCTACTTCGTGATGCCGATGGACGAAACGCTCGGCGTCGCGGCGATCGATCTCAGCGGCCGCATCCACGCGGTCACCGACCTGCGCCTGAAGGTCGCGAAGGTGGGCGACCTGCAGTCGGAGCTCGTCGGTGATTTCTTCGATGGCTTCGCCCAGGGCGCCCGCGCAAACGTCCACGTGAAGGTGCTCTACGGCCGGTCGAGTCACCATCAGATCGAGGCGATCTTCAAGGCCTTTGCTCGTGCCCTGCGGTACGCCTGCTCGAAGGATCGGCGGCTGGCCAAAGTCCTCCCCAGCACCAAGGAGCTCCTGTGATTGCCCTCATCGATTACGGCGCTGGCAACCTGACCTCGGTGAGAAAGGGCTTCGCCGCGGCGGGCGCCCTGCTCTATACGCCACTCATGCCGCGCGATCTCGACCGCGCATCCGGCGTCGTCGTGCCGGGCGTCGGCCACTTCAGTGCGACTGCCTGCGCTCGGCAAGGACTGGCGCCTGGCCATTCATCGATCGCTCGATCGAGGCGTCAAGCTGTTCGGGATCTGCCTCGGGCAGCAGTGGCTGTTCGAAGGCAGCGAAGAGGATCCGCAAGTCCCCGGCCTCGGCGTGATCAAGGGCTGGTGCCGGCGCCTGCCGCCAACGCTGAAGGTGCCGCACGTCGGCTGGAATTCATTGGACATCCGGAAGCCGTCGCGCCTCCTGGCAGGCATCGAGCCCGGAACGCAGGCCTACTTCACTCACTCGTACGCCGCCGACATCACACCCGAGGCCGTCGCAACCACGACCCACGCCGCGCCGTTCGCATCCGTCGTCGAAACCGATCTGCGTGTTCGGCGTGCAGTTCCATCCTGAGAAGTCCGGGAGCTCCGGTATCCGGATGCTCCGGAATTTCGTGCACCTATGCTCTCGAAGCGCCTGATCGCCTGTCTCGACGTGCGCAACGGGTGCGTCGTCAAAGGCGTGCAGTTCGAGGGGCTGCGCAACGCCGGAGATCCGGCCGCGCTCGCGCGACGCTACAACCGCGAAGGCATCGACGAGCTCGTGATCCTCGACGTCACCGCCACGCTCGAATCCCGTCAGGCACTGTCGGACACGATTCGCGCCGTCTCGCGCGAGCTCTTCATCCCGCTCGCGGTTGGCGGCGGCATCCGATCGCTGGACGATGCGGAAGCGGCGATCGAGGCCGGCGCCGACAAGGTCAGCGTGAACAGCGCCGCGCTGGCCGATCCCTCGCTGATCACCCGGCTCGCCGCGCGCTACGGCAGCCAGGCGATCGTCGTGGCGATCGACGCCAAGCGCGCTCAGGGCGGCTTCGCCGTCTACTCCCGAAGCGGCAGCACCGCCGCCGATCGGGAAGCGGTCGAGTGGGCCAGGGAGGCCGAGCGCCAGGGCGCCGGGGAGATCCTGCTGACCTCGATCGATCGCGACGGCACCCGTGAGGGCTTCGATTGCGAGCTGACCGCAGCGGTCTCGGATGCGGTATCGATACCCGTGATCGCGTCAGGAGGAGCAGGGACCTTTCAACACTTCCTGGACGTCTTCACGAGCGGCCACGCCGACGCCGCGCTGGCCGCCAGCGTCTTTCACTACTCCGAGCACGCGGTTTCGGAGCTGAAGCAGTTCCTTGCAGCCAACACCGTCCCCGTGCGGCTGACGTGCTGATGTGTGCCGGCGGGTGAACCCAGGAACCCGGAACCGAACCGCGAACCGAACCACGGAACCCTGGCACCCAGGAACCTGGAACCTTATGTTGATCCCCTCTATCGATTTGATGAACGGCCGCATAGTCCAGCTCGTCCAGGGCGAACGCCTCGCGCTCGAGAGCGACGCCATCGACGAATGGATCGACCGCTTCCGCGGTTGGCCGAAAGTGCAGCTCATCGATCTCGATGCGGCCAAGAATCGAGGCGAGAACGACGAACTGGTCGCCAGGATCTGCACCGAGCTCCCCTGCCGCGTCGGCGGCGGGATCCGTTCGGTCGAGCGCGCGTCGAGCGTCATCGCCGGGGGAGCGACCCATGCCATCGTCGGCTCCGCCTTGTTCAAGGGGGGCGCGATCGACACCGCCTTCGCCGAAGCGCTGGCGACGAGCATCGGGCCCGACCGGCTCATCGCGGCCGTCGACAGCAAAGGCGGACTGGTCGTGATCGATGCCTGGCGCACCAGCCTTCCTCTGACCGCGGTGGACGCGATGCGTCAGCTGGAGCCTTTCTTCGGCGGGTTTCTCTATACCCACGTGGACCGCGAGGGGCTTCTGCAGGGCACCGACATGGAGGCGATCCGCCGGGTGCGCGCCGCCACGTCGCGCGACGTCATCGCAGCAGGCGGAATCACAACGATGGAAGAGGTCGAGGAGCTTGATGCGATGGGCGTGGACGCAGTGGTCGGGATGGCGCTGTATACGGGGCGCATGACGATGCCCCCCGCACGCTCGAGTTAACGATCGCGGGCTCTTGAGAACATAGACGTCCGAGGGGTCGGGACTCGGCTCCGAGCCGACGCTTTGCAATCGCGTGCTATCGTCGCCACGTGCGCACGCGGTCCAGCCTGATCCTGTCCCTGCTGTTCGCGGCAGCCTGCACTCGGCCGGCTGCCATCTTCAACGACACCAACGCCTCGACCCACGTCACCGTGCTGGCCGGCACGATCGGCAGCCGGCCGGTCGGGACTCCCGCGAACGCGCGGGCACGCGAATACATCGTCGAGCAGCTCAGACAGATCGGCTTCGACGTCCGCGTGCAGGAAACCGATGCCCGGCGCCATGAGCTCGGCCGCACGGCGCGGGTTTCCAACATCATCGGGATCCTTCCCGGCGAGAAGCCTGAGGCCATTGCGCTCGTGTCGCACTACGATTCCTCGGCCGACGCGCCCGGGGCGAGCGACGACGGCCTGGGAGTCGCCGTCACGCTCGAGGCGGCGCGGGTGCTGGCCGCGGTGGAGCGGCGGCAATGGACGCTGATGGCGCTCGTCACCGATGGTGAAGAGGCCGGCTTGATGGGCGCGGCAGGCCTCGTCACCGATCGCGAGGTGATGAACCGCCTGCGTGCCTACCTGAACATCGAGTCGATTGGATCGTCCGGTCCTGCGGTCCTCTTCGAAACCGGGCCGGCCAACGGCTGGCTGGTGGCGCCGTGGGCCCGCTACGCGCCGCACCCGCGCGGCGGATCGTACGGCATCGAGGTGTACCGCCGGCTCCCCAACGACACGGACTTCTCCATCCTCAAGACCCGCGAGATCCCGGGACTGAACTTCGCAGCCGTCGGCGACAGTTACGCCTACCACACCGCGCGCGACACGCCGGAGCGTCTCTCGCGCGAGACACTGCGTACGACCGGCGAGAACGTCGTCACGATTGTTACGCGGCTGCTGCAGATGGACATCACGGCGAGAACTCCGGACTGGCCGACGTTCATGGACCTCAATGCGACGACGGCCCTGGCGTATGGACCGTCCGTGATGGGGATGCTGTCGATGCTCGCGCTGGTCACCGGCGTCATCGGGTGGGTGCGCATCACCGGCGTCGCGCTGCGTTTGAACGGGGGATGGCGGTGGCTCCTGAGCGTCGTGTGGGCGTGGCTCGGCGCCGCGCTGGTGGCGGCATCGATGGGGGGCACGACCTGGCTGGTCCGCGCGGCCCGCGAGGTGTATCACCCCTGGTATGCGCGGCCGGATCGGCTGTTCCTGCTGCTGCTCGCAACCGGCGCGGCGGTGGGGTGGGGAATGTCGCGCGCCGGCCGATGGCTGCCGAAGCGGGCCCATCCGGCCCGTCATCAGGCATTGACGTGGAGCGCGACGCTGCCGGTGTGGATCGTGCTGGCGGGAGGCGCGCTGTGGTTCGCACCCGCGGCGGCGTACCTCTGGGTGCTGCCTCTCCTGGCCGCCGGACTGATGACTTCGGTCGCACCGGTCCACCATGACTGGGCTGTCCGCATCGGTTCGGTCCTCGTGCTCGCCGTGAGCGCGACGCTGTGGGTGCACGAGACCGCCGAGCTGCTGCGATTCGTTGTCGCGATCATGGGTCGTCTTCCGATCGTGACGCCGGT
This sequence comes from uncultured Acidobacteriota bacterium, assembly GCA_963836735.1. Lineage (GTDB taxonomy): Bacteria > Acidobacteriota > Vicinamibacteria > Vicinamibacterales > 2-12-FULL-66-21 > JACCXG01. The sequence continues at coordinate 264,715 of CAWIKP010000018.1, forward strand.
GTTCGTCTATGCGGCGATCATCTCCATCGCCGGGATCATGGTCGTGCCGCCGCTGGTGGCAGCCATTGCCTCCGAGCGGCCGCTGCGAAACCCGTGGGCCCTCACCGCGGCGGCGTTGTTGGTCGTGGCGATCGCGATTGGTGCCGTGTATCTCACCCCTGCGTATACGAACGAACAGCCACTCCGCCGGTACGTGCGGGCACTGCAGGACGGAGACGCGCCAAACGCGACCTGGGAAGTCGCGTCCGTCGAACCCGGGCTCGATCTTGGCCCCGGGGCGCCCGCCGGATGGACACCGCCGTCCGGCACGGTGACGGCCTCGGGCGTGCCGTGGGGACGTTACAGCTTTCCCTTCGTATTTCGAACGACCGGCCCCTCACTCGGCGCGCCTCCCGCCTCGATCAGTGGCTTCACCATGACCCCGCTGCCCGAAGGCACTCATGTGACGCTGTCGGTGGTCCCGAGGGAACCCGGTGTGGCCGTCACGTTCGTCCTCCCTGAAGGCGTCACACCTGCCCGGAGCAGCCTGCCCGGTATCGTGCGCAACGGCAATTGGATTGCGACCTACATCGCGGTGCCGCCGGAAGGCATCGCCTGGGACGGCAGCTTCCGCAAAGGAACGGATCGGGCGCTGCCAAACATCCGCGTCGCCATCTCGTCGGCACGGCTGCCCGGCGGCTCCGGCTGGCAGAGCCTGCCCGACTGGCTGCCGCAGGACGCCGCCGTCTGGTCGGCGAACGCGACCTGGGTGATTCCGGCACAGGTGATTGCGCCGGTCCCGCCGTTACGGTAAGCTGCGTAACCATCACGGAAGATGACGTAACGGATCGCTGGTCCGCTGGGCCGCTGGGCCGCTGGCTCGCTGGTCCGCTCGGCTCGGCCGGTCAGGTGAAGGAGGTAGTCGATAGCCCTCCGACCCGGGACTCAGCGGACCTCGGACTAGCGGACCCGCGGACTGGAACACGAGCGAACCAGCGAACCAGCGGACCAGCGGACTCATGACCAATCCCTTCGTCTACGGCGAAATCGTCCCGCCAGCCTCGTTCGTCGACCGTGAAGACGAGCTCGATCGTCTGACGCGCGACCTGCTGGCCGGACAGAAGGTGTTCCTGATCTCGCCGCGCCGCTACGGCAAGTCGTCTCTGATCCAGCAGGCGCTTCGGGCGGCAGGACGAGGCGGCGCGCTGGTGGTCGACCTCACGGTCAGCAGCTACAGCTCGTACGTCGGGTTCCTCGAAGGCTACGCCCGGGCCCTCTCGGGCATCGAACGGCAGACTGGGCGGGCGATGTCGTGGCTGCGCGAGGTGCTGGCGCCGGTCAGGCCCGAGGTCCGGCTCGAACCGTCTCCGTCCGGCAAGCCCGGGCTCGCCGTCACGTTTCCGACGGCGCGGACCGAACGGGAAGTGGCTCGCCTGGCGCAGGAGGTGTTCGCTCTTCCCGGCCGGATCGCCGAGACTCGCGGCCGCAAGCTCGCCATCGCCCTGGACGAGTTCCAGGCGATCAACGCCTTCAATGGCGGCAGCGTCGAGCATGCCCTGCGCGCGGCGGTCCAGATCCAGCGCAGCGTCGGTTACGTGTTTGCCGGATCAGAGCCTGCCCTGATGGAGCGGATGCTCGGACGGAATCGGCCCTTCTACAAGGCCGGCCCGGTGATGCGCCTGGCCCGCATTCCCGCCGATCGTTTTTCCGCTTTCATCGAAGCGAAATTCAAGAGCAGCGGGATCAGGAGCGCGCCCGGCCTGGGGCAGGCGATCGTCGAGCTGGCGGGCAACCTGCCCTACGACGTGCAGCGCCTCGCGCACGAGCTCTGGGACGATGCCCGGGCGGACGGGAGGCGAGGCGTGGGCCTCGAAGATCTGCACGCAACGCTCACGCGCCTGCTCGGAGAGCACGAGTCCCTGTTCGAAGCCACCTGGCAACGCCTCACGCTGGCGCAGCGCGCGGCGCTTCGGGCCGCGGTCCTCCAGGAGGGGCGAGAACTGCTGTCGGCCGAGACCAGATCGCGATACCGGTTGAGCGGCGCTTCCACGGTCCAGGCCTCGCTGGCGGCGCTGGTGCGCGAAGACGTCCTCGCGCGCGAGAGCGACCGCTACATCGTGGTCGATTCGCTGCTGCGGGAGTGGGTGGCGCGGAGGACGTTCTGATGGCTCTGCTGGAGCGGCTCGGCCTCGGCCGTCGTGACCTGCGCGCATGGGCGATGTACGACTGGGCCAATTCGGCGTTCCAGACGACCATCATCGCGGCGGTCTTTCCAATCTACTACCAGAAGGTGGCCGCGGCCGGCCTGCCTGAAAGCGTGGCGATGAGCCGGTTCGCCTGGGCGACCACGCTCGCGATCCTGATCGTCGCCATCGTCGCGCCGATCCTCGGAGCGATTGCCGACTACAGCGCGATCAAGAAACGCCTGCTCGGGATCTTCCTCGGGATCGGCGCCACGGCGACGGCGGCGATGTTCTGGATCCAGCGTGGCGACTGGTCCTTGGCGCTGGTGCTGTTCGTGATCGGCAACGTGGGAGTGGCGGGCAGCATCGTGTTCTACGAGTCGCTGCTGCCCCACCTGGTGGGCGAGGACCAGCTCGATCGCGTCTCGTCGGCCGGCTACGCCATCGGATATCTCGGCGGTGGAACGCTGCTCGCGATCAACCTGCTGATGATCCAGAAGCCGCAGCTGTTCGGCATTCCCGACGCCGGAACCGCCACCCGGCTGGCGCTCGCCAGCGTCGCGATCTGGTGGGTCGTGTTTTCGATCCCGCTGTTCCGGAGCGTGCCGGAACCACCGGTGCGGATGGAGCCGGACGAGCACCCGGGCACCAGCGCGCTCATGGGCGGCGTGCGCCGCCTGATGGAAACCTTCAAGGAACTGCGGCGGTATCGGGACGCGTTCGTGTTCCTGCTTGCCTTCCTGCTCTACAACGACGGCATCCAGACCATGATCCGGATGGCCACCATTTACGGGACCGGGATCGGCCTGCCCGAGAGCGCGATGATCGCCGCGCTGCTCCTGACGCAGTTCATCGGAGTCCCCTGCGCGTTCCTGTTCGGCATGGCTGCGTCCCGGACCGGCGCCCTGACCGGGGTGTTCGTCGGGCTGGGCGTCTACGTCCTGATCACGGTGCTCGGGTATTTCATGCGAACCGCCGCGCACTTTTATGCCCTGGCTATCCTGGTCGGAATGGTTCAAGGAGGCACCCAGGCGCTCAGCCGCTCCCTCTTCGCCAGCATGATCCCGCGGCACAAGTCGTCGGAGTTCTTTGCCTTCTTCAGCGTGTTCGAGCGCTATGCGGGCGTCCTCGGGCCCGCGATCTTCGCGTTCGTCGTCGAGCGCAGCGGATCGGGCCGTGCGGCCATCCTGGCGGTGGCGGTGTTCTTCGTGGTCGGTGCCGCGATTCTGACCTTCGTCAACGTCCAACGTGGACGGGCCGCGGCACGAGCCGCCGAGGCCGAACTTCGCCCGGTGTCCTGAAGAGCGCTCGATGGACGCGGGACACGCGCTACCCTTCATCCGCGCTCTCGCGCGTGCGATCACGGCGGTGTTCTACCGCGTGGACACGGCGGGCTCGGTCCCTGCCACGGGCCCGGTGCTGCTCCTTCCGAACCATCCCAACGCGCTGCTCGATCCGGCCGTGATCTGGGCCACCGCGGCCAGGGACATCCGCTTCCTCGCCAAGTCGACGTTGTTCGACGGCGCTTTTGCGCCGATTCTGAATGGCGCTGGCGCGATTCCCGTCTATCGGCGGCTCGATCAGGGCGTCGATGCCTCGCGAAACGTCGAGACCTTCGCCGCGGTTCAGCAGGCGCTGGCCGGCGGCGACGCGGTCTGCCTGTTTCCGGAAGGCGTCAGCCACTCGGCCGGCCGGCTGGTGCCGCTCCGCACCGGCGCCGCCAGGATGGCGATCGGCGCGGAGCAGGAAGGAATCCGGGTGACGGTGATCGCTGCCGGGCTCAACTTCGACCGCAAGACGAGGTTCCGATCGCGCGTCACGGTGCTATACGGCCGGCCGTTCTCGGTCTCCGATCTCGCCGGCGGGACAGATGGTGTGCGGCTCGCGACCGATCGCATCGCCGACGAGATGCGTCGGCTGCTCGTCGAAGCCGATCCCGGCGGCGACGCAGCCATGGTGGCCCGCGTCGAGCGGTTGTATTCGGCGGCGAGAGGGCGGCCGCGAAGCCCTGAGGAACGCGTCGCGCCGGCAGCAGGCGATTGCGCAGGGCATCGAGCGCCTGCGCGCGGCCGATCCCCTTCGCTTCGAAGAGACGGCGCTGCGGCTCCGCCGCTACGACCAGCGGCTGCGGCGATTCGGGCTTCGCGACCGTCACCTCGACTGGGACGTCTCGCCAGGCGCGGCGGCTGCCTTCGCGTTGCGGGAAGGAATCGTTGCGCTGCTGCTGCTGCCGATCGCAGCCGTCGGATTCGCGCTGTTCTGGGCGCCGTACCATCTGACCGGCCTCCTGGCGAGGCAGGCGACCAGCGAACGCGACGTCGCCGCCACCGCCAAGGTCTTCGTCGGCGCGGGCGTCTACGCCGCGTGGCTGCTCGTCATTGCGATCGCCGTGGGAATGCGGTTCGGGCTTGCGGCCGGGATCGTGACGGCGCTGCTGGTCCCTGGCCTGGCGGTGGCCGGCCTCTTTGCGATCGAGCGTGAGGCCGCCGTGGCCGACACGATCCGCGCGTGGTGGTTCCTGCGCCGGGCCAGACGGCAGACCCGCGCGCGCCTCAAGGAGACCCGTACTGAGCTGGCGGCGCTGCTGGAGGAGATCTACGAGTGGCTCAGCGCAGAAACGCGCGCGCAGATGGACGAGCAAATGCCGAGTTGATGGTGTGCACCGGAATCGCCATCACCTTCCGGAAATACTCCGCCGCCGTCGCCTTGTCGCCGAGCCTCTGGTACGACTGCGCGATCAGGCCGAGCACGAACGGATCCTGAAGGTCGCCTTTCTGCAGCTCGTCGATGGCTCCCTTGTAGTCCTTGCTGAAGAACGCGATGTAGCCGAGCAGATAGGGATAGAAGACCGCCTGGTTCTCGTTCCCGCCGCGATCGAGAAGCGCTTTCGCGGCAGCCGCGTGTTCCCGCGCCGCATCACGCTGTCCCCTCCGCGCGGCGATCCGTCCCATCGCGTTGTGCCAGCGCATCTCCCACAGCGCGGCCTGCGAGGCGGGCAGTCCCGGAATCTTGCGGGCCATCTCGTAGCCGGTTTTGTACCACTCCTCGGCCTTCTGCACGTTTCCCGACTCGAGATAGATCCGTCCGAGCGCGTTGGCGCGACCCGCGGCCGCGCCGCGCTCGTCTGCCTGAACGTCGGCGTCGAACGCCCTGCGGTAATACCGTGCAGCCTCGTCCGGCTTCGACTCGAAGGCGTACGAAATGCCGAGCGCCAGCAGCGCGTCCGTCCGCTGCTCGTCGTCTGATGCGAGCCTGAGGGCCTGTTCGAGATGCACGCGGGCATCCGCATGCCGGCCTTCCAGATCGAGCGCACGCCCGAGCGGCAATCGCGCCTCGTACAGCGATGGCGACGTCGCAACAATTTTCTGCAGCGCCGCGACCGCGCCGCTGATGTCACCGGAGGACAGGAGCTTCTCGGCATCCTGCAGCTGTCCGGCGCACCGGCTTCTGTGCGGCCGCCGGCGACGCCGCCAGCACCGCGACGAGGAGCACCGCCACGCGAGAGGCAACCATGCTCAGTCTCCTAATTGAGGAGGTACTTCTGGACGAACATGACCCAGGTGTAAATGCTGAAGTCGTTGGTGGGCACCGTCAGCTGCTGGTGACCCGCCTCCTCGAAGCGAACGTACCACACCGGCGTGCCGTTCGCCTTCAGCGCCTTGACCAGCGCTTCGGCCTGCGCAATCGGCACCCGCGTGTCCCTGGCGCCGGCCGCGATGAACACCGGCAATTTCAGCTTCGCGGCGTTGGTCAGCGGTGAAATGCGGGTCAGGAATTCGCGCGTCTCGGGGATCGAGGGATCGCCGTACTCGGCATTGCGGTTGGTTTGCCGCGACATCTCGGTCGTCTCGAGGAAGCCCGGGAAGTCGGTGATCGCAAAGGCCGGGTTGACCCCGCGCAGACGGTCGCCATACGCGGCCGCGGCGGCGAGCGCGACGAACCCGCCATAACTGGGTCCGGCGATCATGACCCGGTTCTTGTCGAGGCCGGGCTGCGCGGCGATCCAGTCGAGCAGCGCGCCGATGTCCTTGATCGCGTTCTCGCGAAGCGGGCCGTTGTCGAGCTCCTCGAACGAGCGGCCGAACCCCGCCGAGCCCCGGACGTTCGGATAGATGATCGCGATGCCGAGCTCATTGCGGAAATAGTTGCTGCGTCCGATCGCCCGCGGGCGCTCTCGCTCGACCGGGCCGCCGTGCACGTTGATGATCACCGGACGCGGGCCCGTGAAGCTCGCGGGCGGACGGTAGAGCACGCCGGAAATCTCCAGGCCGTCGAAGCTTTTCCACTTCACGATCTCGGCATCGGGCAGCGTTTCGGGGTTGGCGCCGCCCATTTCGCTGAACGTCCAGCGCTCCAGGCGGCCGCGCGTCAGATCGACCGAATAGACATCGTTGAACGCGCGGGCGCCGGCGAGGGTGAACCCGACCTCGCCCCGCACCGGATGCCACTGCAGCTCCGAGATCACACCCGGCGGCACCGCCGGCGTGCGGATCGGCCGGCCGTTGACATCCATCAGCTGCAGCCGCGACATCACACCCGCATCGAACACGATCGCGAGAGTCTTGCCGTCCGGCTTGAGCGCGAACGTCTCGACCGGCTGATCGGCCGGCGTGACTGGCGTCCAGCGGGCGCCGTCGAACCGCCAGACCCGGCTCGTCTCACCACCGCGGTTGCTGAGCGCGTAGATCGTCCGGCCGTCCGGCGCGAAGGCCGCCGAGGCCCCCCGATCCCTCGGTCCTGGCGTCGCCGAAACCGCCCAGCGCACGGGAGTCGGTTCCTTCGGCGTGATGAGCGTCTTCTCTCCGGTATCGGTGCGCACGGTCCACAATGAGGTGTCGGAAGTCGAGACCGACTGCAGCGCGAGAACCATCTTCTCGTCAGGACTCCAGTCGACGGCGGACCAGACTCCCTCGCCCTGGACGAGCGCGCGGCGGCTCGCAGGGTCCGACGGGTTCATCACGTAGAGATCGCGGTTCTTCCCGTCGCGCTCGGTCGAGTCATACGCGATGAGGCCGGTTCGAGAGATCGCGGGTCCACCATGGCGCGACTTCCCGTCGGTCAGCATGACCGCGGTGCCACGAGCCAGGTCGTACCGGAAGAGCTGATCGGCTTCCCCGCCGCCCGCGGTGTCCTTCTGGAAGACGAACGACTGGCCGTTCGGAAGGAACACCGTGCCCGGCCGGGTAGCGACGCCATCGGAGAAAAACGTGATTTGCGTGCGCGTTCCCGCCGGCATCCGGACCCGATGCAGCTGAGGCACCGCACCGAAGGAGGTGGTGACGATGATTTCCCGTTCGGTCGGATGCCACGCGCGCAGGATCGCCTGACGGAACTGGCCGTAAGGGGCGACCGCCTGAACGAGCGACATCGGGATAGGGGGAAGGCCGTCGGTGGTGACGTTTGCGGGAGCAGGGAACGTCCGCTCCTGGGCCGCCAGGCCTCCGGCAATCAGGAGGCCGAGGGAAGCCCCCGCGATACGACGCATCCGAGCACTCCGCAAATTACTGAAAACGGGGCAGATCGTGATTATAGTGCAAACTTCGCGAGGCTCTGCTCCGTCCAATATCAGGTTTATCGGGCGTCGAGGATGAGCGCATGCGTCTAGTGATCGCAGGCGGCACGGGCTTCCTGGGAAGTCCACTGGCAGAGACCTATGCCGAGGACGGCCACGACGTGCGTCTGCTGACGCGCGGGCTGCCGCCCGGCGAGGCGCGCCACGAGTCCGGCACCGGCGTGCCCGGCATCAGTCGTCTCGGCTGGAACCCGGATGGCGGGAACGGTCCGTGGGCCGAAGCCATTTCGGGAGCCGACGCGGTGATCAACCTCGCCGGCGCCTCGATCGGCGGAAAGCGATGGACGCCGCAGCGCAAGGCGGAGCTGCGCGACAGCCGGCTGCTTGCGACCCGAAGCCTCGCTGCCGCGATCGCGCAGGCCGCGGTCGCGCCGAAGGTGTTCATCAGTTCCAGCGCTGTCGGGTATTACGGCCCCTCGGACGCCAGTCCGAAAATCGAACGCGATGCGGCGGGCGGCGACTTCCTGGCTCGCCTCTGTGAGGACTGGGAGGCCGAGGCGCACAAGGCCGCGCGCGACGGAACCCGGCGCGCGATCCTCCGCACCGGCCTCGTCCTCGAGAAGTCCGGCGGCGCCCTCGCGCAGATGATCACGCCGTTCCGGCTCTTCGCCGGCGGGCCGATGGGTTCCGGCCGGCAGTACATGTCGTGGGTGCACCGCCTGGACTGGATCGAAATGGTCCGATGGATCGTGCAGACGCCCGAAGCCGAAGGCACGTTCAACGTCACGGCGCCGCACCCGGTGACCAACCGTGAGTTCGCCCGCGCGCTCGGACACTCACTGAAACGCCCTGCGCTCCTCCCTGCGCCGGGGTTCGCGCTGAAGCTGGTGCTCGGTGAGTTCGCGAACTCGGTCCTGACCGGCCAGCGGGTGCTCCCTGCCCACGCGCAGGCGCTCGGATATCACTTCAGATATCCGGAGATGGATATTGCTTTCAGAGGGATTTTTGGGGACTAGCGATCAAATCCCAAGCTCCAAGCTCCAAATCCCAAGGGGGCCACAGTCCCAAACAATTGGAGTGGCCTTGGGATTTGGAGCTTGGAGCTTGGGATTTGACGTTCAGAGGAAACTCGGCGCCCCGCCCCTGAAGTCCCCTCCCAAAATCGCGTTCGGGTCCGAACCGAGCCACGACTCGATCACTCGTGCATAGACCGAACGGAAATCAGTTTCGTGCCGGACGTCGCCGCCGTTGTTCTCGAGGGTCTGGTTGTCCGGCGTCGGGTTGAGGCGGGCGGCCGTGCCATAGAGGCCGCCGCGCACGGTGCCGCCGATTGCCATCATCAGGCCCGCGGCGCCATGGTCGGTGCCGCTGCTGCCGTTTTCGGTGATGCGACGGCCGAACTCCGAGAACTGGAGGATCAGCGTGTCGCGGAGCAGCCCTTGATTCTCGAGGTCGCGATAGAACGACGCGACCCCGTCGCTGAGCGTGGACATCAACCCGGCGTAGGCGCCGTTGGCGGCATTCGGATTCTGCAGCGCGTGCGTGTCGTAGCCGCCGGTCTGCACCCAGAACACCCTGGTGCCGATGCCCTTTGCGATCGCGCCGGCGATGGCGCGCAGCGCCTGTGCGAAGCCGTTGTTGGAATAGGTGACCGAGGACACGTAGGTGTTCACTTGCGCGACGCGGTCGAGCGTGGCGAAGGCGCCCTGTGCGGTCGAGTTGACGAACGCCAGATGCGGCTTGTCAGCCGGCAGGTGCGACGCGATTCGAACCGCGCTGTCGCGTCCGAACGCAGCATCGGCGGCGGAGTTCGGGCTTGCGAAGGCATAGCCGCCCACGCTCGGAATCGAGGGAACACCCACGGTCCGCGCCAGCAGCGTGCGGGGCGTCTCGCGCACGGTGGACCACGCGCTCAGCGGATCGACCGGCGACGGCAGGGTATCGAGGTACCGCCCCAACCATCCCGTGCCCTGCGGAGACGACGGATCGGCGGTGGACCAGATGTCGGTCCCCTGGAAATGCGATCGGCTGGAGTTCGGGTACCCGGTGCGCTGGATGATCGCCAGCCGGCCGGCGTCGAAGATCGTCTTCAGGCCACCGAGCCGGGGATTCAGGCCCAGGGCATTCCCGCCGCGATCGGTGCCGATCTGCAGCACGTTCGCCGCCGGGATCCCAATCGTCGGACGACGGGCGTAGTACTGGGCGTCGGTGTAAGGCACGAGCGTGCTCAGCGCGTCGTTGCCGCCGCTCAGATACAGGATCACCAGGTTACGCTGCGCCCGGCCCTGCGCACGCGCGAGGTCGGAGATGAATGCGGGCGCGGAGAAGCCGACCGTGAATGCCGCGACCCCGCCTCGCACGAACTCGCGCCGAGTGATAGCCATATAGTCCTTCGCTGCCGCGGGTTCGCGGGATCGCGGGCTCGGAACGACGCTGACCGGACTGACGAAGCTCTTCGAACCGCGACCCGCGAACCCCCGAGCCCGCGGTCGTGAAACTACACGAATTGATAGTCGCCGGAGCCCACGACCAGGTGCACGAGGCCCGACGCCTTGGTCGCGACCTGATCGTCCGACCCGGTCCAGTTGACCCCCGCGCGCGTGTAATCGAGCAGCGCGTTGTATGCCGTCGGCGCGAACTCGCTCGGGGTCAGCCGGTCGAGCACGAACGAGAGCAGCGATTCGGGGGTCTTGGCGACCGACCTCGCCTCATCGCGCAGATTGAACTTCTGGTTCAACGCGAGCTGCGCGGCGAAGTTCATACGCGAGAGCATGCCGCCGGTGGAGAACCATCCCGGACCGAGCTCCCAGCCGGCGACGTCGGGCGGCTCGAAGAGCTGCTGCCCCATGTTGATCAAGGGCGTGAGCGTATTGGCCAGCGAGAAGCCGTTCCACCCGACTTCCTTCAGTGACCGGACGACGAATTCCGCCGGCCACGAGTAGCGCTTGTAGAAATTGCGGTCCTCGTGGAACTGCGCGGACGTCAGCAGCCGGCGGACCATCGGGGTGATCTCGAAACCGCTGTCGTAATAAATCTTCGCGACGTCCTGGAGCAGCGCCTGATCCGGGGCGTCGGTCTCGTTCATGAAGAAGTTGTAAAGCTTTCGTGCGAGCCGCGGGCCGGTCGCGGGATGGCGCGCGACCGCATCGATCAGATCGAGACCGTCCTGCATGCCCTGTGCGGCCGACCGGGCCGGGATCACCTTGCTGCCGTTTGCGTAGATCGGGAACGAAAACTCCTTGGCGTCGGTGTCGTGCGAGCCGGGGACGTAGCTGAACGTGTAGTACGCGTTGTTCGGCCGTGCGAGATTCCAGCCGGTGAACACCCGCGCGCCGGCGTAGACATCGGTTTCCGGGAACGTCCCGACGCCCATCGTGAAGAGCTCCATCAGCTCGCGCGCGAAGTTCTCCTGGGGCCGGCCGCGGACATTCAAGCGTCCATCGAGCCAGACCAGCATCGCGGGATCTTTCGCGACGGCGACGAGCAGATCGCGGAAATTGCCAAGGGCGTGCTGACGGAACAGCTCGAGCTGACCGATGACTCCCGCCGGACCTTCGCCCGACTTCGCTGCGAACATCCGTGTGGCATCGGCACCGCCAACGGTGCCACTGACCTTCGAATAGGCGGTGGCGAAGTGGTTGTGCCAGAACAGCGCCATCTTCTCCTGCAGCGGGCGCTGGCTGTGGACCATCCTGAAGAGCCACCGCTGCCGGGTGTCGTCGATGTTCGTCTGCGGTTGGAAACCACCGGCTGCCCGGGCGGTCACGCCGACGTATCCAGGACGTCCGATTTGATCATCCACGTCGTCCGGGACCCGCTCGAAGGCGAGGAGCCGCTCGACGGCAGCCACGTACGGCATCGCCGCGTATCGAGTGACGTCCTCCTCGGCCGCGCCGAACGCGGCGCGCCGCAGCAGGTGTTCGATATGTTGTTCGCGTCCCCTCGCCATCGTCATGGTCTCCCCGACTGGACGCCGTAGAGTGGGTGGGTATTCTAGCTCCGCGCAGGGCTCCTGGATTGCCCCCGCCCGAAGCCGGGCCGTCGGGATCAGTGCGAGTGCAGGATTCTCGAAAAACCGAATAGATCGTCCCCCTTCGCGGGCTCCCCTGCAAGGTGCCGCAACAGCACCCGGGCTGCCAGCCACGAGGCGCCCTCGCCGTGACGGCCCACGCCAAGGGCGAACAGGTGACGGGGGAAATTCCGGTGCGTGCCGATATACGGCAGGCCGTCCACGGTATCGTCGAACGGCAACCACCATCCCCACTCGGCGGGCGTGCCGGAAATCGCCGGGAACAGGAGCGACAGCTCATACATCAGCTGTCCAGATCGCTGCCTCACGGCTTGCTCGCGGGCGCGTGCCGGAACCGGATCCTGATCGGCTCCCACTACCAGCGCGCGATCGTCCTTCAGCCATCGGACGAACTTCACATGCTCGCCCCCCAGTCGCAGGCTCGCCGACCGTGCACCGAGCTCCCGCCTGACCGGACCGGTCAGGGGCGCAGTCACGACGCCATATCCATGGCGAGGCCGCAGGTGGCGCTGAAGCTGACGGAGATCTCGAATCGCCGCCCCGCCGGCTACGATCACGAATTCGGCGGACACCGTCGCGCCGGCCGTCGTGACCTCGACTGACCGGCTTTGGGCCCGGATACGAAGGACTTCGGATCGTTCGTAGACGTCCGCGCCCTTCGAGACGGCGGCGTCGAGCAGGGCGAGGCAGGCCCGATAGGGATCCACAACGGAGGCTGCCGTCTTGATCGCGCCCATACCTTCGACCCGCATCTCGCGCCGGAGGTTTAACGGCGTGATCCACCGGTGATCCAGCCCGGCCGCGCGCCTGGCGTCGTAGTCCCGACGGGTCGCTGCCGCGGCCTCGCGGTCCATGGGGGAAATGTCCAGAAGAGGCTGCGACGCAAGCTCGACACGTGCACCGAGACGCCTGAGCGCGGCGGGAAACTCCAGCGACGCGCGGCGCATCCCCTGCCACAGCGTGCGGGCGTGTCGCAGCCCGTGCAGCCGAACGGTTGCGGAAAAGAGGCCGTCGAAATCCTCGCGAATCAAGCCGACCGTCCCCGCCGTCGCCGCGCTCCCGACGCGGTCGCTTTCGAGCAGGACGACGGGGATGCGGGCCGCGGCCAGACTCCACGCGCAGGCCACGCCGGTCAGGCCGCCGCCAACGATCACAACGCGGGTCTGAAGGCTGGTGCGCAATCGAGGGAAGGAAGGGCGGCGGCGCGGCGGAAAGCGGTCGAGCCAGTACGGCGACTGCCGTAATTTCATGCGCCGGTTCCGTCTGTCGTGAGCGCCGGTCGGGCAAGCGGCGTGATTCTGGTCAAGGCGTGCCTATTGTAGCGACGGCGGCGATTGGCTTGCCAGTCGAGTCTCCCAGCCGCCAGCTTCCAGCGTCCAGCGTCCAGCCTCGCGCCTCAACCTCCAGCCCAGCCCCCAGCCCCCGCAATGCGTGGCATGTCGCTTGCGGCAGAACCCGGATTTGGGGGTAACTGCATGGCGGTAAAAGATCAGCTCGACGGGCTTGCAGCGTTCGAGCCGGCGCCGTATCCGGTCGTGAGCCTGTATCTCAACACGCAGCCCGGACAGACCGGGCGCGATCAATTCAAGAGTTTCGTGCGGAAAGAGTTCGCCGCGCGCGGCAGGACCTATGAAACGGGCTCCCCGGAGAGGGAGTCGCTCGACAAGGATCTGGAACGCATCGCGCGCTTCCTGGACGACGAGCTGGATCCGGCCGCCAATGGCGTCGCGATCTTCGCGTGCTCGGCCGGCGAGCTGTTCGAGGCGATTCAGCTGACCGCACCGATCGAGCGACACTGGCTCTCGATCGCGGATCGGCCCCATCTCTATCCACTCGCCCGCATCGAGTCGCTGCATCCGCGATATGCCGCGGTTCTGGCCGATACCAATGCGGCCCGCATCATGGTGTTTGCCACCGGCGAGGTCGTCGCCGAGCGGGAAATCAAGGGGGTCAAGACGAAGCGGAGCTCCCAGGGAGGCTGGTCACAGGCGCGCTACCAGCGCCACATCGAGAATTTCCACGTCCAGCATGCGAAGGACGTGATCGACGCGCTCGACAAGATCGTGCAGCAGGAGAACATCACCCAGATCATCGTCGCCGGAAACGAAGTGGTGATGCCTCTGCTCCGCGAGCAGATGCCAAAGCATCTCGTGGAGAAGGTGGTCGAGCACGTCCGGATGAACCTCCACACGCCGGAGGAGCAGCTGATCGAGAGTGCACTCGAAGCGCTCCGGCGGGTGCGCAGCCAGACCGAGCGTGAGAAGGTCGAGACGGCCGTCGGAGCGTTCCGGGCAGGCGGCCTCGGCGCGGTCGGTCCGCAGGATACGCTCGAAGCGCTGATCAAGGGACAGGTCGACGAGCTGCTGATTTCAGCGAACCTGCGCGAGCTCCAGCCGGTCGGCGCCCTCACGGCTTCGACCGCCTCCGACAGCCTCGAAGCCGTCCTTCCCGAGCCGGTGCTCGAGACCGTCGCCGCGGGTGAGCCTGCGGACGCGCGGGCCGAGACGGTTCAACTCGCCGACGAGCTGGTCACCCGGGCGGCACAGACCAGCGCGCGGATCACGTTCGTCCAGGACTCTGAGTTGCTCAGCGACTACGGCGGGGTCGCGGCCATCCTGCGGTTTGCGATTTGAAGGTGCTTCCGCCTGAACGCGGAAGCTACCGGACTGTCTGCGGCGTTGATCTGCGAGTGCTTCGATAGACGGCCAGGCCCGACACGATCGTCCCGGTAATCGCGAGCATGATCAGCGCGCCGATGACGACTTCGAACGTCGTGGATTGCATCCAGCCGAGGATGCGGCGCCCGTAGATGCCGGCGAGTCCGCCTTCGGCGAGGAAGCGCATCAGCCTCACCGCCGCCAGGGTCGTGAAAAAGGTCCAGGCCTGGCCCCCGAACGCGCCGCTGGCCAGAACGAACGCCGTGAACGGGAATGGCGGCGGGATGATCGCGAGCGCGGCCACGCCGAATCCCGCATGGTGCGCCACGCGGTCCTGCACGCGCTTCAGACGCGAAGGCTTCATCAACCGGGACAGGCCGTGCTCCCCGACTTTGCGTCCGATCCAGAACGTGACCGCGGCGCCGACGAGCGATCCCGCCGTGGCCAGGAGCGCATAGAGCCAGAACAGGTGCGGCTGCCGGGCAGACAATACGATGACGGCGAAGTCGATCCCGAGCGGAAGAAAGAAGATGAGCGACGAGTCGAGCGCCCCCATCAGGAGGAGTCCTCCCGGGGTCAGGAAGTAGCCAAGCAGCGAGTAGAAGAACGACCGCATGTCGTACCGGCGCAGTGTTCAAAACCATTGCCACCGCCGTATTCCGCCTGGCCGGCGTGGCGCAGTGTTGGCGTCGTGCCAGAATAGGCCTGATGAAGGGCCGTCTCACCGTCACTGCGGCATGTGTCTTTGGTGCGGTCGCGCTTACGGCGCAGACTCATGTATCCCCCGCGAAGACCGCACGGCCGTCGGCACCCATGAACGACATCGCGGAACGCTACGTGAAGCTGGTGCTGGCCCTCGGCCAGCACGATCGGGATTACGTCGATGCCTACTACGGCCCGCCGGAATGGAAGCAGCAGGCGGAGCAGGCCAAGGCGCCGCTCGACGAGCTGGCAGGGACGGCCCGCACGCTCGTCGAGACTGTCAGGAAGGAGCCGGTTCCCTCCGCCGAGATGGAGTCGCTGCGGCACGACTACCTCGAACGGCAACTGAGCGCCGTCAACGCGCGGATCAGGGTGCTCAAGGGCGAGCGGCTGACATTCGACGAGGAGTCGAAGGCGCTCTATGACGCGGTGGCGCCGACGCTGCCCGAATCACACTTCCAGAAGATCCTCGACCAGCTCGAAAAGGCCTTCCCGGGCAGCGGTCCGCTGGTCTCCCGCTACGACGAGTTCCGCCGCCGGTTCATGATTCCACGCGAGAAACTCGATGCCGTGTTCAAGGCGGCGATTCAGGGCTGCCGCGAACGGACGCGGGCGCACGTGCAGCTGCCGGCCTCTGAGCGCTTCACGATCGAGTACGTCACCAACAAATCGTGGAGTGGCTACAACTGGTACCAGGGCAACCTCCAGAGCCTCATCCAGGTGAACACGGATCTGCCTGTTTACATCGACCGCGCGGTGGATCTCGCGTGCCACGAAGGCTATCCCGGCCATCACGTCTACAACGTGCTGCTCGAGAAGCACCTGGTGCGCGACCGCGGCTGGGTCGAGTTCTCCGTCTACCCGCTGTTCTCGCCGCAGTCGCTCGTCGCCGAAGGCACGGCCAACTACGGCATCGAGGTGGCGTTCTCCGGTCCTGAACGCATCGCGTTCGAAAGATCCGTGCTGTTCCCCGCCGCCGGACTCGACCCGGCGGGGGCCGAAGAGTATTACCGCGTTCAGGCTCTGGTCGATCAGCTCTCGTACGCCGGGAACGAGGCGGCCCGCCGCTATCTGAATGGCGTGATCGATCGCGCGGCTGCGGCCGCCTGGCTCGAGCGATACGCGCTCATGCCGAAGGACCGGGCCGAACAGCGCGTGCGGTTCTTCGATCAGTACCGCAGCTACGTCATCAACTACAACCTGGGCAAGGATCTGGTGCGCCGCTTCGTCGAGAAGCGCGCCGGCCCCAACGCGACCTCGGCGCGCCGGTGGGAGGAGTTCGAGAAGCTGCTGTCGTCGCCGCGGCTTCCCTCGACCATGCAGTAACAGGATCGGGAAGGTCGAAGTCCAAGATGATCGCGATCGAAATCAGCCAGTTCGGCGGTCCCGAAGTGCTTCGGCCGGTTGAGCGGCCGGCGCCGGAACCGGGCGTGAACGAAGTGCTCGTCGAAGTGCACGCGGCCGGCGTCAACCGCCCGGATCTGATGCAGCGGCAGGGCAAGTACCCGCCGCCGCCGGGAGCGTCCGACATTCCCGGGCTCGAAATCTCCGGCACCATCGTCGAAGTCGGAGCCGTGCCTGCGGGTGAGAACTCGCGGTGGGCTCCCGGCGATCTCGTGTGCGCGCTGGTCGCAGGCGGCGGCTACGCCGAACGCGTGGTCGCGCCGTCGCCACAGTGCCTGCCGATTCCCGCTGGTGTCGATCCGGTCGTCGCCGCCGCGATTCCCGAAACCTATTTCACCGTGTGGACGAACGTCTTTCAGCGCGGGAAGCTCAGCACCGGCGAGACCATGCTCGTGCACGGCGGCACCAGCGGCATCGGCACCACTGCCATTCAGCTCGCGCGCGCGTTCGGGGCGACCGTGTATGCCACTGCCGGATCCACCGGGAAGTGCGCCGCGTGTGAAACGCTCGGCGCCCGCGCGATCAACTACAAGACCTCGGATTTCGTCGAGGCGACCGCGGACCTCACCGAAGGGCGCGGCGTGAACCTGATCCTCGACATCATCGGCGGCGACTACCTGGAACGGAACCTGAAGGCTCTCGCCGTCGACGGGCGCCTTGTTCAGATCGGCCTGCAGGGCGGCGCCAAGAGCGCGATCGATTTGAGGACGATCATGCATCGCCGCCTGACGCTCACCGGTTCGACGCTGCGGCCGCGATCCGTCGGGGAAAAAGCCGCCATCGCGCGCGATCTGGAGCAGCACGTCTGGCCGCTGCTCTCGTCAGGAATCGTCGGGCCGGTCGTCGATCGGACACTGCCGCTCGAGAGCGCCGCAGAGGCGCACCGGCTGCTCGAATCGGGCGTGATCGTCGGGAAGATAGTTCTCACGGTGGGGAGTTGATAGTGCAGTTTCCAGCAGCCAGTTTCCAGTAGCCGGTCGTCCGTGGAGTCACGGAGATTCTGGAAACTGGCCACTGGGAACTGGTTACTGATCACTCGCGACGACGCGTCCACGCCACCACGGCCAGCCAGGTAGCCGCGCCCACGCACGCCAGTGCGACCGACGGCCCGCGCGTACCCGGCGCGACGTCCAGTGGCAGCAGCGTCCAGAACAGCGACTGAATCGTCACGGCGGCGCGCGCGAGGATGCCGGCCACAACGACTGTGGTGGCCGCGGGCGCCCCAACACGAATCATGCGGCCCGCCACCGCGCACAGCGCCGCCACGGCTCCGTGCAACCCAATCTCGATCCACGCGAGCGGGCCACGCATCCCCATTGTCGGCAGCGCCGAGAGCAGCTCGATCGCGAACATGCCCGGCGCCCAGACGAGCAGATACGAGCTGAGGAGCTGCGCCGCGATCCGACGCACCACAGGCTTCGCCGCATTGCCAAAATTGCCAGGAGTGCCAAAATTGCCGAGATTCAAGATGCTCGGGGCATTTTCTGCGTCGGGATAACCCGCAGCAATTTTGGCACTCGTGGCAATTGTGGCGATTTTGGCAATGCCCTAGCGCGTAATACCTCGCTGACGCAGCCGCTCTTCGCCGAAGCGCACGAGCCGCTTCAAGGCCGCGACCCGTTCCGAACGATCGATGCCCGCGCGGGTCACCGCATTTCGCAGCACCTCGACGGTCTTGTCGTAGGTCTCCCGATCGACGGGATACGGGAATCCGTCCTTTCCGCCATGTGCGAACGAGAATCTGGCCGGATCGCGTGTGCTCGCTGGCGTGCCGTAGATGATCTCGGAGGTGAGCGCGAGCGCCCGCAGCGTTCGCGCGCCGACGCCTTCCATTCCGAGCAGCGTCTCGAAGTCCTCCGGGACGCGCTCGTAGGTCTTCAGCAGGATCTTCTCCAGGTACTGAGTGTTCACGTCCGCGATCAGCACCGCGTGCCGCCGCGGCATGGTCAGCGACGGCAGGCGGCGCAGCGCAGAGAGCACGACGTCGGGCTTCTCGCGCGCGAGCTCCGCGGAGGCGGTTCTGACCGGCTCGCTTTCGTGCGCGACCAGATTCAGTGTCGGCGCCTCGGCCTCCGCGCAGATCGCGGCGTGCGGCTCGTTGACATAGCTCTTCACCGTCGCGGCCAGCCAGTGATACCGCCGCGCCATGCCGTTGGCGTCGTTCATCCCCTGCTGCACCACGCACCAGCCGCCGGAGGCCGTGAAGAAGAACGCGTGGTGATAGAGCTGGTAGCCGTCCTGCACGGCGGCGCTGTCCACCTTGGCCGACATGCGGCTCGCATAGACGAGCGGCCGCGGATCGATCGAGATCCGCTCACAGACATTTTCGATTTCGGACGGTGTCTTGCGCGACGCCGCGCCCTTGCCGCCGCCGGCGAAGAGCCGCAGCTCCTGCTCGAGCCCGCGGATGCCTTCCTTCAGCGCGCCGGTGACCGTCGTGGTGACCCCGCTCGAGTGCCAGTCGAACCCGAGCACGCAGCCGAACGCCTGGAACCAGAAGGGATCCGAGAGCCGCCGCAGCATTTCGTCGGGCCCGAACTCGGCGACGACATGCGTCGTGATCTCGCGCGAGAGCCGGATCATGCGCGAGAAGAGCCACGCCGGCGCCTTGCCGGCGTGCAGAGGAAGATTCGCGGAACCTGTTCGGCCGTGCATGCAGTCGATTGTACGTGCCGCTGTGGAGGCTATGAGGCTGAGCTGCGGTTTTCAGTCGAACGATATGAGGCGCCTCCGCTCCGGCGGCGGGTCCTGTCCGCGGACAGCCCCACCCGTGCTCGGCGCCAAAAGCACTTGTCACGGGAGAGGCGCCTGCGCGGCGGGCGGGGCGGCCCCGTCCGCGGCCACCCACCGCCTACGCTCCGGCTCGGTAATCGAGAGTGGCCGACTTCGTCATGCAGCAGTTCAGGCACTGGAGAACCGTTTGGAATGGCGCACTCGAGCCGGAGCGTAGGAGCGGGTGGCGCGGGACGGGGCCGCCCCGCCTGGCGCGCAGGCGACACCCGTGACAAGCGCTTTGTGCCGAGCACCAGGTGGGGCTGTCCCGCGACAGGACCCGCTCGCGGAGCGGAGGCGATCCGGAGGCGATCAATTGGCCTAGACGTCGAGTTCTTCGGCCTCTTCGGCGCGTTCCATGATGAAGCGGAATCGGGCGGACGGATCCTTGCCCATCAGCTCGTTGATCACGCGGTCGGTGATGATCTGATCCGAGATGTCGACACGAAGCAGGCGCCGGGTCCGGGGGTTGAGCGTGGTCTCCCACAACACCTTCGGCATCATCTCGCCGAGTCCCTTGAACCTGGTGATTTCCGGCCTCGATCGGCCGTTCGCGTGGAGCTTCAGCAGGCGATCGCGATGCCCGTCGTCGAGGGCCCAGAACGTTTCCTTGCCGATGTCGATGCGGTAGAGCGGCGGCTGCGCGAGGAAGACGCGCCCGGACGTGATCAAGCCTGGCATGTGGCGGTACATGAACGTCAGGAGCAGCGTCGCGATGTGATGACCGTCGGAGTCGGCGTCGGCCAGGATGATGACGCGGCCGTATCGCAGGCGTGAGAGGTCGAAGTTCTTCCCGATCCCGCAGCCGAGCGCGGTGACCAGATCCGAGAGCTCCTTGTTCTCGAGCACCTTCGCCGTCGAGACGCTCTCGGTGTTGAGCACTTTGCCGCGCAGCGGCAGGATCGCCTGACGCGTGCGATCGCGTCCCTGCTTCGCCGATCCGCCCGCCGAATCCCCTTCGACGATGAACAGCTCGCTGTCGTCACGTCCGGAGGAGCTGCAGTCGCTGAGCTTCCCGGGAAGCGTGAGCCGGCTCGAGGTCGGCCCCTTGCGCACGACCTCCTGCTGCGCCGCCCGGCTCGCCTCCCGCGCCCGCGCCGCCAGGATGATGCGGGCGACGATCGATTCGGCGACGCTGATGTTCGTGTTCAGCCAGTGCTCGAGGGCGGGACGTACCTGTGAGTCGACCGCCGACAACAGCTCAGGATTGTTGAGACGATCCTTGGTCTGGCCCTGAAACTGCGGCTCCTGCACGAACACGCTCAACACGGCGACCAGGCCCTCGCGGATGTCTTCAGCGGTCAGCGTGACCCCTTTGGGCGAGAGGTTGTGCGTGTCGATGAAGTTTCGCACCGCCTTTCCCAGCCCGGCCCGGAATCCGTTCTCGTGCGTCCCGCCCGAGCCCGTGGGAATGCCGTTCACGTAGCTGCGAACGTGCTCGTCGGTGGACTGGGTCCACTGCATCGCGAGATCGAGCCTGAGGCTGGTGCCGTCGCCCTCCTTCAAGATCGTGAACGGAACTTCGTGCACCGGCGCCGCCGTTCGCTCGGCGAGGATCTTTTTGAGGTAATCGGCGAGCCCTTCGGTGTGCTGGAAGACCACGCGCTCCTTCTGCGCTTCGTCTTCGAACACCAGCTTCACGCCCTTGTGCAGGTAGCTCGAGACCTCCAGCCGCTGGCGAATCAGCTCCGGATCGAATTCGACCTTGGGGAAGATGGTGGAGTCTGGACGGAAAAACACCGTGGTGCCGCTGCCGCGGGCCGCACCGTTCTTGCTCAGCGAGCCGACCACCTGGCCCTGTTTGAACTTCATCTCCCACTGCGCGCCGTCCCGCCGCACCGTGGCGATCAATTCCCTCGACAGCGCGTTGACGACACTCGCGCCGACGCCGTGCAGGCCGCCGGAGGTCTTGTAGTTGCCAGGATCGAACTTGCCGCCTGCGTGGAGCGTCGTGAAGATGACCTCGAGCGCGCTCTTCTTCGTCTTTGGATGCTTGTCGACGGGGATGCCGCGGCCGTCGTCCGCGATCGTCACCGAGGATCCGTCATCGTGCAGCGTGACGGTGATGTTGGAGGCGTAGCCGTTCATCGCCTCGTCTATGGAATTGTCGAGGATCTCCCACACCAGATGGTGGAGCCCGGCGGCGCCAACCCCGCCGATGTACATGCCCGGACGCTTGCGAACCGGCTCGAGCCCTTCGAGAACCGTGATGTCTTTTGCGGTGTAAGTCGCCATTTTTCTAGGAAATACCGGCCATCGTAACACGGCATAGAATGGGCCATGGGCCCGCGGGGACGAATACCTGTCGTTGCGCTCCTGCTCGCGCTGTCGATCGTCGCGGTCGCCGATGCTCAACGCCGCCGGGGCGGGTTCTTCAACGTCCGCACTCCCACACCCGAAAGCTTCGACGGACGCTTCAACTTCTGCCGCATCGCCTTCTCGGGCAGCAGCCTGGGCGATGGCGGCGGGTGGTCCGTCGACTATCCCCGCGCCGACATCAATCTCTCGATCCGGCTGTCGGAGCTGACCAGGACCGAGATCAGCACCGATGCCGCCGGCGAGCCCAACCATCTCGTGATGACGCTCACGGATCCCGCGCTCTTCCAGTGCCCGTTCATCATGATGACGGAGGTCGGTCGCGCCTACTTCAGCCCGGAAGAGGCGGCGAAGCTGCGCGAGTATCTGTTGAAGGGCGGCTTCCTGTGGGCCGACGACTTCTGGGGCACCTACGCCTGGGCCAACTGGGAGTCCGAGTTCAGCAAGGTGCTTCCGCCGGCGCAGTATCCCATGCGCGATCTCCCGCGCGATCACCCGATGTTCCGCACCCAGTTCACCGTGAACCGGGTTCCGCAGATCCCGTCAATCAATCACTGGATGGACTACGGCGACACTTCGGAACGCGGCGCGGACAGCGCAGTCCCTCATGCGCGAGGCGTCTCCGACGCCAAAGGCCGGCTCATGGTCCTCATTACCTACAACACCGACCTTGGAGACTCGTGGGAGCGCGAGGGTGACGACAAGAACTACTTCTATACCTTCTCGGTCGAGGGCTACGCGTTCGGCATCAACGTGCTGCTGTACGCGATGACACACTGAAGATCACGCCATCCCGGCCTTCTTGAGCAACGCGATCTGCCCCGCATGATAGACGTCGTGCTGCACGATGCCGTGGAGCAGGACGTAGTGATCGACCCCCGCGCCGCTTTCGCGGTCGCGCGGGTCGTTGGTTGGCTGGAACAGCTGCTCTTCCGGAAGGCCCGCGACCGCCGACACCAGCGAGCGATGTGATGCCTCGAGCGCCGCCAGCGTGTCGTGCCACGCATCGGGCGTCGCGCGCGGAGGAGTGGGCCAGTCCCCTTCCAGCGGCGTGGCCGCGGGGGCTCCTCCAATCCTCCGCCTGACCTCGTTCTTCCACGAGATCATGTGCAGCACGAGCTCCCAGATCGTGTGCGCGCCAGGCAGCGGGCGGTAGGCCGCCTGCTGGTGGTCGATGCCCTCGAGGATCTGCTGGAGCGGGCTGCCGTGCCAGGGGTCGCCGGCATGCTCGCGCTCGAGCTCGTCGATGATGCGGGCGATCTCGGAAGCCACCGGCGGCTAGTCCAGCAGGAGCGCGCCGGGATCCTCGACCAGCTCCTTGACCCTGACCAGGAAGCGGACCGCCTCCGCGCCGTCGACGATGCGGTGATCGTAGGTCAACGCGACGTACATCATCGGGCGGATCTGGACCTGGCCGTTGATCGCGATCGGCCGATCCTGGATCTTGTGAAGCCCAAGGATGCCGACCTGCGGCGGATTCAGGATCGGAGTGCTGAGCAGAGATCCGAACACGCCGCCATTGGTGATTGTGAAGGTGCCGCCCTTCAGATCCGCGAGCGACAGCGTCCCATCCGCGGCCCGCGTGGCGAAGTCGCGAATCTGCTTTTCGATCCCCGCAAAGCTCAGGCCGATCCGCGTTGCGGATGACCGGGACGACGAGCCCCTCGGCGGCGCCGACCGCGACGCCGATGTCGAAGTAGTGCTTCAGCACCATCTCGTCGCCCTGGATCTCGGCGTTCAGCCGGGGGAAGGCCCGCAGCGCGCCAATCGCCGCTTTGACGAAGAACGACGCGATCCCGAGTCCGACGCCGTGCTTTTCCTTGAAGGACTGCTTGTGCCGCTCGCGCAGCGCCATCACGGCGGACATGTCCACTTCGTTGAAGGTGCTGAGCATCGCGGCGGTGCTCTGCGCCTCCACCAGCCGCTTGGCGATGGTCGCGCGGCGCTTCGACATCCGCACGCGATCTTCCGTGCGCTCGCCGTCCATCGCCGGTCGTTCCGCTACCGGCGCGGCCGGGCGGGTCTTCGCCTGCTCAACCGGCGTTGGCCGCTGCTCCGCCGGCCTGGGTGCGGCTGCCGGCGCAGACGACTCCGCCGCGCGCTCGACGTCCCGCCTCATCACGCGACCGGCATCGCCCGTGCCCTGCACCCGCGAGATATCGACTTCGTTCTGCTCGGCCGCTTTCCTGGCCGCCGGCGTCGCACGCGACTTGGCGGTCTTTGCTTCAGTCGCTGCGGCCGCTTCCGACGGGGCTGCGGCTGCCGGGGCCGGCGCCCCCGGAGCCTCAGGAGCTTCCTCGATGACCCCGAGCACCTCCCCAACCTTCACATCGTCGCCGTCCTTTCGATCGATGCGGCTCAGGACGCCCGCCGACGGCGCCCCGACCTCGAGATCGATCTTGTCGGTCTCGAGCTCGACCAGCGGATCGCCAGCGGACACGCGATCGCCTTCCTTGCGCAGCCACTTGGCGATCCGCGCATCGACAATGGATTCACCGACTTCAGGGACGACGATGTTTGCGGGCATATGTTTTTGTTTGGGTTCCTGGTGCCAGGTGCCGGGGTGCCAGGTTCGGTTCCGAGGTTCGCGGTTCGGTTCCAGGTTCGAGGTTCGGCGCTGCAGCGGCTACAGCCGGTCGTCGCCAAGAGCCTGGAACCCTCGAACCCCGAACCGAACCATCGAACCTGGAACCGAACCATGAACCCGGAACCCTGAACCCTGAACCCGCAGATATCAAGACTACCCCTTGCTGCTCGTGAGCTGCGCGTCGGTCCTGGCCTTCTCGGCGACGACGCCGTCGCTGCGCGGTGACGTGCCGTACGCCTGGTTGACGAGCGCCTGTTGATTCAGCGCGTGCAGGGCCGCCGATCCCTCCGCCGGGTTCGCGCTGCGCGGCCTGGCGACGCGACGCACGGTCCGGCCGCTGGACAGCTCGATCAGGTGCGGCCGGATGAACTCCCAGGCGCCCATGTTCTCGGGCTCTTCCTGCACCCAGACGACCTCGTCGGCATTCGGATAGCCGTCGAGCATCGCCCGCAGATCCCGCATCGGCACGGGATACAGCTGCTCGAGCCGGCAGATCGCGATATCGGGCCGGACGGCCCGCTGTTCAGCGGCAACCAGGTCGGTGTAGACCTTGCCGGTGCAGACGAGCACGCGCCTGACGTCCGCCGCGCGTGCGCTCGCGTCGGGGTCGGGCATCACCATCCGGAAGCGCCCCTCGGTCAGCTCCTGCGGCGTCGAGGCGACCAGGGGATGACGGAGCAGGCTCTTCGGCGTCAACACGATCAGCGGCAGCGGATCGACCGTCAGGAGCGCCGCCTGCCGGCGCAGCAGGTGGAAGTATTGGGCCGCCGTCGTGCAGTTGGCGACCCGCATGTTCAGGTCTGCGGCGATCTGCAGGAAGCGCTCGGGCCGCGCGCTCGCATGGTCCGGGCCCTGGCCTTCGTGCGCGTGCGGCAGCAGCAGCACGAGCGAAGGACGCTGCCCCCACTTGCCGCGCGCCGACACGACGAACTCGTCGATCATGACCTGGGCGCCGTTGATGAAGTCGCCGTACTGCGCTTCCCAGATCACCAGCCGCGACGGTTCCTGGATGTTGTAGCCGTACTCGAACCCGATCACGGCGTTCTCGGTGAGCGGGCTGTTGTGAATCTCGAACGCCGCGTTCGCCTGCGGCAGCGACTGAAGGGGCACGTGCACACGGCCGGTGTCGACGTCGTGGAACACGGCGTGGCGATGGCTGAACGTGCCGCGCTCGACGTCCTCACCGGTGAGCCGGATGCTGGTGCCGTCGGCGAGAATCGACGCCAGCGCCAGTTCCTCGGCCAGCGACCAGTCCACGGTTCGCTCCGCAGGATCGTTCAGCGCCGTATGGCGCTTCTCGCGCACGCGCTCGAGCTTGCGGTGCATCGTGAAGTCGGACGGCAGCGTGAGCAGCGATGTGTTGAGCGACTGCAGCTGATCGAGCGGCACGCCGGTCTCGGCGCGCGATGCTGCGCCCGGCGGCGGGGCCTCAGGCTCCGGCTCGATGAAATCCTGCTCCGGCTTCAGCGCGTCGAGCGCAGCCTGCAGCTCCGTCGTGTGCCTGCGTGACCAGCGCCTGGACCTCTGCCTCCGTCGTCTCGCCGCGCTCGACGAGCGTCCGCGCCCAGATCTCGCGGACGGTCGGGTGCGAGGCGATTCGCTCGTACATCAGCGGCTGCGTGAACGAGGCCTCGTCGCCTTCGTTGTGGCCGTGCCGCCGGTAGCCGATCAGATCGATCAGGAAGTCGCGCTGAAACTTCGCGCGGTAGGCGATGGCGAGCCGCGCCGCGTCCACGCAGGCTTCCGGATCGTCCGCGTTGACGTGCACGATCGGGATCTTGAAGCCTCGCGCCAGGCCGCTCGCATACGAGGTGCTGTAGGCGTCTTCCGAACCGGTGGTGAACCCGAGCTGGTTGTTCACGATGATGTGAATCGTGCCGCCCGTGCTGTATCCCGGGAGCCGGCTCAGATTCAGCGTTTCCGCGACGATTCCCTGGCCGGGGAACGCGGCGTCGCCGTGAATCAGGATCGGCACGCTGCGCGCCGGGTCGAACCTCGGGGCGCCGGGCGCGTCGACCGCGGTGCCCGCGGCGCGCGCCATGCCCTCGACGATCGGATCCACCGCTTCGAGGTGGCTGGGGTTCGGCGGCATCGACACGACGAGATCCATCGCGCGGCCGCCTTTGATCGCACGGTGGGCGCCGGCGTGGTATTTCACGTCGCCGGTCCAGGCCATGTCCTCACGGAAGCGCTTCGACGAGACCGGATCCTTGAATTCGGCCAGGATCTGGGTGTACGGCTTGTTGAGCACGTGGGCCATCACGTTCAGCCGGCCACGGTGCGCCATCCCGATCAGGATCGAGGCGATCCCGGCTTCGGCGGATTCCGCAATCACCTCATCGAGGATCGGCACCATCATGTCCACGCCCTCGATCGAGAAGCGTGTCTTGGCCGGAAACGTCCGGTGCAGGAAGCGCTCGAACACTTCGACCTGCGTCAGCCGGTCGAGCAGCGCGTGAGGATCGATCGGATCGACCGGGGCGCGGAACCGCCCGCCTTCCGCCGCATTGCGCAGCCAGCGGCGCTCCTCGGGCACGAACACGTGGGCGTAGTCGTAGCCGGTCGTCGAGCAGTACACCCGCCTGAAGGCCTCGACGACCTCGTACATCGTGGTCGCGTCGTCAGCCAGCGGCGAGGAAATCAGGCTTGCGGGCAACGCCCGCAGATCTTCGACCGTGATCCCGTAGTTTTCCGGACTGAGGGATGGATCGCCGACCGGCTTGCGCAACCCGAGCGGATCGAGCCTGGCCGCGAGGTGCCCATACCGGCGGATCGACTGCGCCAGGTTGACCGCGCCGACCGCCTTGTGCAGCGACTCGCCCGAGATCGGCGCCGCCTCGTCGATGTCGGCCGACGGCGGCGTCCACTGCTGGAAGAGCTCGCGGGTGGCCGCGTCTACCGACGCCGGGTCGCGGCGGTACTTTTCGTACTGCTCCAGGACATAGCCACGGTTAAGCCCTGCGAATTCCCCCCACGCCGGCATATCCAGATCATGTTACGTGGTCAAATCCCAAGCTCCAAATCCCAAGTTCCAACGCACCCCCAGTTTCCAACGCCCAAGGGTGTCGGTGGGAGTAGGGGCCGTTGGGAATTGGAGGTTTGGAGTGCATTGGAACTTGGGATTTGGAGCTTGGGATTTGTCGTCATTCACCCAGATTGACCGGCGCTTCCGGCGTCGGCCAGATCACTCTGGTGAACTGCCCGCGTTGCAGGAGCTCGCGGCCCTTGCCGCCGCGGCCGGTCACGTCGTACTTCGTGGTACTGATGGTCTGCTCGGCGCCCCGGCTGGTCTCGACGGTCATGAGATCGCGATCGCCGGTCGAGGCGATGAAGCCGAGGACCCGGTCCTCGGGCGACGCCAGCTTGATCAGGATGACGCCTCGTCCCGGCCCGGAGAGGAAGCTGATTTCCTCGACCTTGCACAGCATGGCGTGCGCTTCCCGGGTCGCGGCAATCACGATTTCCCCGCCGGCCACGCGCGCAACGCCGACGAACTCGGCCTTCTCTCCCGCCTTCGCATAACGCCGGCCCGCCCGGGTGCTCGGCTCGGCAAACGGCTGGAGGCTGAACCGGAGGCTATAGCCGTCGCTCGCCACCGCGACGGCATGAACCGGCGGCTCGGCCCCTTCCTTCTTCGCGGCGATCTCTCCCACGGCGCGCGGATCGAGGCTGAGCGCGGCGACGATCCGCTCGCCATCCTTCAACTTGAAGAACCGCTGGATCGGCTCGCCGTAGCCCGTCGATGCCGGAACGTCGATCACGCGCGCGGTGTAGGCCACACCGAAATTGCTGAAGAACACCACCGACGCGCGGGTGCTGCCCGGCAAGACGGCGAGGACGGCGTCGCCTTCACGCAGTCTCGTCGTCGCGACATCCTTGACCTCCTTCTGCCGCTTCACCCACCCGTCGCGCGACACCACGACGACGTTGTCTTCCTCGACGATGAAGTCTTCGGCGGAGTACTCGGCCTCTCCTTCGTCGCTGGCGATCTCGGAACGGCGCGCGTCGCCGTACTTCTTCTGGATTTCCTCGATCTCGACCTTGACGATGTCCCAGCGGCTCCCCTCGTCTTTGAGGAGCGTGTTGATTTGCCGGGTGCGGCGCCGCTTCTCTTCGAGCTCCTTGCGGATGATCAGGATCTCGAGCCGCGCCAGCCGGTAGATCTTCAGCTCGAGGATCGCGTCGGCCTGCTCGGCGTCGAGCGAGAAGCGCTTGATGATCTGGTCGGCGGCGTCCTGTTTGCCTTCCGACTTGCGGACGATCTTGAGGATCTCGTCGAGCGCGTCGAAGACCTTCTCGAAGCCTTCGAGGATGTGGACGCGCTTCTTCAGCGCCTCCAGCTCGTGCTCGAGGCGCTTGGTCACCACCTCGAGCCGGAAGTGCAGGAAGTGCCAGAGGATCTCGTGCAGATCCATCCGCTTCGGCCGCCCCACCTCGACGTTGCCCTCGGTCGGCTCGAGACAGGTCAGGTTCACCACGAAGCTGGTCTGCAGCATCGTGTGCTTGAACAGGTAGGCCATCACCATCTTCTCGTCGGCGTCCTTCTTGAGCTCGAGAAGGATCCGGACGTCGTCGGTGGAGACGTCCTTCACGTCGACCAGCGGCGGCAGCTTGCGGCTCGCCGCCACCTCGCCGATCTGCTCGACCAGCGTTGCCTTGTTGATGGTGTAGGGAATGCTGGTGATGTAGATCGTCTTCGCGTTCTTCGATGCGGGACCTTCCTCCCACGTGCCCCGAAGGCGAATCGCGCCGGAGCCGGTCTTGTAGATCTGCTTGATCTCCTCGGCCGAATTCAGGATCTGCCCGCCGGTCGGGAAGTCGGGCCCCTTCACGTAGCGGCACAGCTGCACCGCGCTCAGATCGGGATTGTCGAGGAGCTTCACCAGCGCCGTGCAGACCTCGCCGAGGTTGTGCGGCGGAATGTTGGTGGCCATCCCGACAGCGATGCCGGTGGCGCCGTTGACCAGGAGGTTCGGAATCCGCGCCGGCAGCACCACCGGCTCGGTGCGCGTGCCGTCGTAGTTGGGACGGAACGCCACCGTGGCCTGATCGATCTCACGGAGGATCTCGTCGCTGATGCGCGCGAGGCGGCACTCGGTATAGCGCATCGCCGCCGCGGGATCGCCATCGAGCGAGCCGAAATTGCCGGAGCCGTCGACCAGCGGATAGCGCAGGGCAAACGGCTGCGCCATGCGCACGAGGGTCTCGTACAGCGCCGAGTCCCCGTGCGGATGGTAGTTCCCCATCACGTCGCCCACGACCTTCGCGCACTTGCGATGCTTCGCATCGGCAGTCAGGTTCTGCTGCCACATCGTGTAGAGGATGCGGCGCTGAACCGGCTTCAACCCGTCGCGCACATCCGGCAGCGCGCGAGAGGTGATCACGGAGAGCGCGTAGTTGAGGTACCGGGCCTGCGCGGCTTCGTGAAGGGCGACCGCTTCGTTTTCGGGTGGAGGAGGCGTCGTATCGACATCCCCGGCCGCATCGAACAGCGAAGGGTCCTTGGATCGGCGTTTGGCCATGGGAGCTAAGGATACCGGACCGGAGCCTGCAGATGGTCCGTTAGGGCAGCCGGATCGCCTCCGCTCCGGCGGCGGGTCCTGTCCGCGGGACAGCCCCACCCGTCCTCGGCGCCAAAAGCACTTGTCACGGGAGAGGCGCCTGCGCGGCGGGCGGGGCGGCCCCGTCCGCGGCCACCCACCGCCTACGCTCGGCTCAGGTGATCGGCAATGATCGATTTCGTCTGTACTGGTTCAGGCTCTGAAGAACCGTTCAAAATATGCAGCGAACCGGCGAGAGCGGAAGGGCCAGAACGCAGGAACGGGTTCGAGTCGCTGGTAACCGCTGCAGTCAATGGAATTCCTGCTGCCGTGCGCGCGCCGCGCCGGTCTGGCACGTCCGCGGCCGGCTTCCGCGGTCCGGAAAATCGTCGCGGCTCATACTCTCGCGTCCGCTCGAGCGCCGGGAGCGCAGCGCTCAGCATGTGCCGCGGACTGCGAGCCAGAGTTGGTCGCGTCGGTCTCTCGAGCCGGAGCGAGCGAGCGGTGGCGCGGGACGTGGCCGCCCCGCACTGGCGCGCAGGCGACTCCCGTGACAAGCGCTTTGCGCCGAGCACCAGCGTGGGGCTGTCCCGCGACACGGCACGGCTAGTGGAGTCGTTGAAGCGAATACGTGGTCCGTCGGGATCCCGATCGCGGGCAATCACTACGTCTCGACAGAACAAACCGCCCCAATCACGGAGACTGATCCCATAGAGGTTGCAATCCGTTTGGTTTCTCCGATAGCTTCGGTGCTTCGGTTCATGATCGACCTTTTGTCGATCGCTTCCATCAACCATCATGCGCTACCTCCACTACGACGTCTTCACCGACACCCCCTTCGAAGGCAATCAGCTCGCCGTCTACCCGGAACCGCCGCGCGACATTCCAGTGGATCGCATGCAGCGGATTGCCGCGGAGATGAACTTCTCCGAGACGACGTTCGTGTTCCCGCCCGAAGCGCGCGGCGACGTGAGGATGCGCATCTTCACGCCGGGGACCGAGCTGCCGATGGCCGGGCATCCGACGATCGGGACGACGTTCGCGCTCGCGGATGAGGGGGTGATCGCGCGCGGGCGCGACGAGTTCGTGTTCGAGCTGGGCGTCGGGCCGATCCCGGTGTCGCTTCAGTGGGGCGAGACGGGGCTCGCGTTCGCGTGGATGACGCAGCTGCTGCCGTCATTCGGGGCGCGCATCGAGGATCGGACCGGATTCGCCGCCGCCGTAGGCCTCGAGCCGGGCGAGCTCGTGGATTTGCCGATCGAGGCCATCTCGTGCGGCGTCGAGTTCCTGTTCGTGCCGGTCGCGTCCCGGGCTGCGGTCGATCGGGTCGTCCATCGATCGCCGGGCGCTCACGCGCGTCTACAAACAGGCGGGATGCGCCGAGCTGGCCATCTTCTTCTTCACCGCCGATCGCACCGGCGCCACCGGCGACGAAACTGTCTACAGCCGCATGCTCGCGCCGATGTTCGGCATCAGCGAGGATCCCGCGACCGGCAGCGCCAGCGGGCCGCTCGGCTGCTACCTGCTGCGCTACGGCATGGTGACGCCCGAGCAGGCGCTGTCGATGGTCAGCCTCCAGGGAGTGGCGATGAAACGGCCGAGCCGCATCCACATCTCAATCGAGAACCGCGACGGCGCGATGACGCGCGTGCGGGTTGGCGGCAAATCGGTGAAGGTGGCGGAGGGAAGGCTCCTGGTCTAGGGGCTACATGTATTTCCAGTTCCTGGGCTTCCCCTCGGCCAGCCACTCGATCGTCTGCTGCAGCCGCTTCGCGCGCGTGGCATCCGTCTTCGCTTCGGTGACCCACTCCACGTATTCGCGGCGATGGCTCGGGCTGAACTTGTCGAAGGTGGCCTGTGCCTTCTTGTTCTTCTTGACCGCTGCAGCGAGGTCGGCCGGCACGACGAACTCTGGCTTCCGCTCTCTCGCCGGGCGTTCCACGGTGATGCCGGCAGCGTTCAACTCCATCGCCTTCCTGATGTGCGCCCGGAAGACGGTCTTCGAGGGGAGATCCGCGACGCTCGTGATCTTGTCGCGATAGCCCATCGCGTTGGCCCCTTCGGCCGCCGCGCCCAGCACGAGCGGCGCCTTCCAGTAGCCGAAGACGCAGTGCTCCTTGAACGCGGCCATGCCGCACATCAGTCCCTTGTACTCGAATGACGGCTGTCGCCACTTGACCGTTTCTTCGACGTCGGGGCAGGCGGCATGCACACGCTCGCGGATCTCGACGAGAATCGGCTTCGCGAACGCTGGAGCCTTGGCGATGTATTCGTCGACGCCCGCGCTGCGCTCTCGTTTCTTCTCCGAACCCCAGCCCCCGCCGAGCATTAGAATCCCTGTCGCAGATTCACCCCGAACGACCAGCCGTGGCGGCGCAGGTCGAAGGGCGTGATGGCGGCCGTTTCGAGCACCAGTCCGAACACGTTGGCGCGCAGGCCGAGGCCCGCGCTGCGTACGAACCGGCCGTCGGATCCCCCCGGACCGAACCGCTGCTCGCCTCCCCAGCCGGCACCCGCGTCGGCAAAGACGAACGCGTCGACCGGGAGCATGCCGTACCGCACGCGGCTCGCGCCGGTCACCGCGCTCCAGAGCGGCACTCGCAGTTCGACCTTTGCCACGACAACGCGACTGGCGAGCAGCGTGTTGAGCGCCGGGCAAGCCGCGCTTCCCGATGGACAGTCCGACCGGACGACCTCCGAAGGCCCATAGCCGCGAACCAGCGCCGGCGATCCGACGTAGGCATCGCGCAAGCGAAAATCACCCGCGTCGCCGCCGTAGCGGCCCGAGTGCACGAGCCGGACCGCCAGCGTATAGGGCCGGACCGGCATCAGATACCGGCGATAATCGGCGAGCAGGCTCGTGTAGTTGAGGCCGCCGACATTCGACGTGACCTGAAGACGATAGCGCTCTCCCAGCATCGGGCCGGTCGCACCGAAAATCGCAGAGTCACCCACCAGGGCAATCCCGGTTTCCGCGAT
The DNA here is from genome assembly GCA_963836735.1 of uncultured Acidobacteriota bacterium. Taxonomy (GTDB): domain Bacteria; phylum Acidobacteriota; class Vicinamibacteria; order Vicinamibacterales; family 2-12-FULL-66-21; genus JACCXG01. Next base: position 297,376 of record CAWIKP010000018.1, read on the forward strand.
GCCCACGACGGGCGCCGAGGGCAGCGGCGACGACTCCGCATCGATGACCATTCCCGACCTGGTGGAGATCTGTTCGATCCGTTGCTGGCGGGTGAACGAGATCGTGCGCATCCCGGCGCTGACCTCGATCCGCCGCGATCGGTTGAGAGGATACGCGGCGAAGGCCCCGAGACGACGAGTGATCCAGAGCATGCGCTCGCTGGTGCGTGTGACCACGTGTTCGCGCTCCGGATCGAGGCCGGCGCTCAGGTTGCGGACCCGCAGGTCCGGCGCCTGGTCGAGCGACAGCCCCCAGTTCCACCGTGAAGCGCGATTGATGTACATCGCGCCGAAGGCCGATTCGTCGAAGCGGCTGCTCACATACGCGGCCGTGAGCAATTGGTGATCGCCCAGCAAGTCGCCGAAGAGCACCGACGCGCCCCCCGACACATACCCGCCGACGGGCCCGCCGCCCGCCGAGAGATAGGGCGACCCGATTCCTTCGAGGGACAGCCGCGGCTGATAAGCCCGCCCACCCGGGCGACCAGTGGCCAAGGCTGGCAGCGGCGCAACTGTCTTCGATCGAACTGTTGGCGGTCACATCCGCTGTCGCCGGAGCTGACGTCGCCAACGGCATCTCGACCGGTGTGCCAGCAGTTTCGGCTGAGGCGCAGCTGGTGCACTTCGTACCCGGTGTTCCGAAAAACGCTGAACGCAATCGCCCCGGTCGCGGCCGCGACCGACAGGGCGGGGCTTACAGGCGTCACCCCGGCAACACCGGTGGGGACTTCGGTCACCCGATACGCGCGCGAGCTCGCCAGGTCCAGGCGGAACACGTTGGCGACGCCATCCGGATCCGCGACGAAAAACAGCGAACGGTCCGGGCCCCACTCGGGATTGAGATGGTTCAGCCCCTCCAGCGCGGGTGCCGGCGAAACCGTCTCCGACGCGACGTCGTACAGCCCGATGCGATAACGACCGTAACGCAGATGCGTGAGATCCGTGGTGAACCGATCCGTCGTGAACGCAATCGTCCGGCCGTCAGGCGACCAGGCCGGCTGCAGATCGGCGTAGGTGTCGCTGGTGAGCCGGCGCGAGGATCCGTCGGACAGGTTCAACACCATCAGGTCGCTGAACCCGCCGGCGAGCGCCGAGAACGCGATCGACGATCCGTCGGCAGACCAGGTCGGACTGTAGACCTCGTCGACTTGCGTGAGCGGGAATTCGCGCGGGGCGCCTTGCCGGTCCAGGTCCAGCACCACCAGCGTCGCGCGGCCGCGGCTCACGGTGCCGAGCGCATATTTCGAGCCGCTGGCATCCCACGCGCCCGACGAGTGCAGGTATTGAAGGCTTTCAACTTCAGCCTTGGTTGCGGTCGTCAGCAGCTTGCGGATGACACGGCCGGTTCGAGCATCTGCGAGATAGAGATCGATGGAGAATTGATCACGCTCGGACAGAAAGACCATCCGCCGGCCGTCAGGGCTGAGCGACGCCGCCAGGTTCAACCGGCCGCCGCCACGACGATCCGAGATGATCGGTGCGGCGGAGGCCGGGACCGCCGCTGATGGCAGCGCATACCGTGACTCGAGCGCCTCGTGCCAGCCCGTGGACAATTGCTCGAGCGACTGACCGGTGACTTCCTCGAGCCGGCGCTTCACATCGCGCTTCGCCCGCAGCGCCCGTGCCGGCAGATCCTCCCCGAATCGTTCGACGAGATACGCCCACAGCGCCGCTCCCCAGCGATAGGGGAAATAGCGGGGCGACGCGAGCGCCTTGATGTCGGGCAGCCGGCCGCTCCGCACCGCATCGCGCATCCACATCGCGGTCTGCGGATCCTCGGCCCCGAGCGTCAGGTACTCCGCCATGCCCTCGACGAACCACAGCGGCACGCCGAGAGGGCTTCGGGAGCGATCCGCAATATCGAACTGGAAGGCGTGCACGATCTCGTGGCCGAGCACATGGTCGGTGTCGGCAAGGCTCGCGGCGAAGGGCAGGACGATGCGCCGCTTGCGCGCGTCGGTGAAACCGCCGGTGCTCTCCTCGATGAGCCCGCCGTAAATGTTGGTCTGCTCGAACCGGCGGTGGGAGCCATAGAGGACAATCGGCTGGCGCCCGGTCAGCGCATGGTCGAGTACCACCGCAAGCCGCGCATGCCACCGCTCCGCCATCCGCCCGGCGATAGCCGCGGCCGCGGCATCCTCCTGCGAGTAGTAGATGTCGAAGTGCGCCGTCGACAGCACGAGCACCCGGTCACGGTCGTACTGCACCTTGTTGCGTCCGAAGTACTGCGCACGCGCAGCCGACGCCACGCACAGCAGCAACAGGGCTGATCCCATCAGCCCATTCCGGATGGTACGGCCCACGGGCACCTCGGGTCGGAGAGGCGCGGGTTATATCACGGAATTCGGGTTCAGGGGGTTCAGGGGTTCAGGGGTTCAGAAGGGTTCAACGGGGTTGTAGGAATTGCAACAGTCTGGGCTCGATGGTCCTTGGTCAGATTTGCCATCTCGACAGGAGCATCCAAGTGTTTTCGCAGCCAGTTTCGAACGGTGCGGAATCTGCTCTGTCAAGGTATGGAAAGTGCCAAGCGTCTCGAGGACTGGTGATCTGGAGACTCGCGTGCGAGCTGCGGGATGGGATAGCAAAAGCGTTGGCTACTGGTTCGGGCGCTCGGGATCAGGACTTTCGAGAGCAGATCGAGAGCTCTTCCAGATCCATTGCCTCGAATATCGCCGAAGGATTCGGTTACTTCCGGCCCCGCCAGTTTGCGAAGTACCTGCGGATTGCGCGAGGGTCCGCAATGGAGACGCGGAGTCACATCAATGAGGGACGAGGAAAACATTTCACAGTCAGCAGATCGACGCGATTCTTTCGGCTGACGGTCCGGATTATTGCGGGGTCTTCCAGCCTCATTCGGTACCTGGAGTCCTGTGATCCGAATCTGGATCTTCGACCGGTTCGGCGTCCCTCAAAAAGAATCTCCGAACCCTCTGAGCCCGTGGACAAGGTTCAAGGGTCCAGAGATCCCAACGCGTCTCGGCGCTGAACCCCTGAACCCTGTTGAACCCTTCTGAACCTTACTGAACCTTCTGAACCTTCTGAACCTTCTGAACCTCTGAACCCTTTATTTCATAAACAGCATTTCGCGATACGTCGGCAACGGCCACACGTTCTGTGGCACCAGGCACTCGAGCGCGTCGCCGGCTTCGCGCAAGGCGGTCATCGTCGGGATGACCTTGTCGCGGAAGTACTTCGCGTGCTTGGCGGCGGTGCCTTCGTGGTCGTGATCGAGCAGTTCCTGCAGATGGTCGACGCTGCTCTTGGCCTCGTCGATGATCTTCGAGAGCTTGTCGAGGAGCTTCTTCGGCTCCTTGCCACTGCCGCCGGCGCCCTTGACCGCCGACACGATGGTCGCGACCTCGCCGAGGTATTTGTAGCCGGCCGGCAGGATGTAGCGATTGGCCATCAGCACCATCAGCTGCGCCTCGATGTTGATGGTCTTGTTGTACTGCTCGAGCGCCACCTCGTACCGGGCGCGGAGCTCGCGCTCGTTGAGCACGCCGTACTTCTCGAAGGCCGAGATGTTCTCCTTGTTGAGGATCTCGTCGAAGGCATCGACCGAGGTGCGGTGGTTCAGCAGGCCGCGCTTGCCGGCGTCCTTCTGCCACTCGTCGGCGTAGTTGTTGCCGTTGAAGATGATCCGCTTGTTCTCCTTGATGATCCGGGTCAGCAGTCCCTTGACCGCCGCCTGGAGCTTCTTGCCTTCCTTCATGCTCTTCTCGAGCTCGGTTGCGATGTAGTCGAGCGATTCGGCGACCGCCACGTTCAGCGCGATGTTGGGCAGCGCGATGCTCTGGTTCGCCGACACGGCGCGGAACTCGAACTTGTTGCCGGTGAACGCGAACGGGCTGGTGCGGTTGCGGTCCCCCGCGTCACGCGGCAGCTTGGGGAGCACCGAGACCCCGATGTCGAGGATGCCGCCGCTCTTGTGGGTCTTCGCGGTGCCGGCCTTTTCAATCTGCTCGAAGATGTCGGTCAGCTGGTCGCCGAGGAAGATCGAGATGATCGCCGGCGGCGCTTCGTTGGCGCCGAGGCGATGGTCGTTGCCGGCGCTGGCGATGCTGAAGCGCAGCAGCCCCTGGAACTTGTTCACCGCGCGCAGCACGGCGGCGCAGAACACCAGGAACTGGATGTTGTCGTGCGGCGTGTCCCCGGGATTCAGCAGGTTGTTGCCGAGGTCGTCGCCCATGCTCCAGTTCAGGTGCTTGCCGGATCCGTTGACCCCGGCGAACGGCTTCTCGTGGAGCAGGCAGGCGAGCCCGAACTTCGGCGCGATCCGCCGCAGCATCTCCATCGTCATCATCTGGTGATCGGTGGCGACGTTGGCGTTCTCGAAGATCGGGGCGACTTCGGTACTGGCTCGGGGCGACCTCGTTGTGGCGGGTCTTGAGCGGCACCCCGACCTTGTAGAGCTCGCGCTCGACTTCCATCATGAACCCGAGCACGCGATCCGGGATGGAGCCGAAGTAGTGATCTTCCATCTCCTGGCCCTTGGGCGGCTCGGCGCCGAAGAGCGTGCGGCCGGCGTTGATCAGATCCGGACGGCTGAAATAGAACTGCCGGTCGATCAGGAAGTATTCCTGCTCGGGGCCGGAGGTCGTGACCACGTGCTGCGCGCGCGAGCCGAACAGCTTGAGGATCCGGATGGCCTGCTTCGAGAGCCCTTCCATCGAGCGCAGCAGCGGGGTCTTGGTGTCGAGCGCCTCGCCGGTCCAGCTGACGAATGCGGTCGGGATCACCAGGGTCGTGCCGTTCGGGGTCACCAGCAGCCAGGGCGGGCTGGTCGGATCCCACGCGGTGTAGCCGCGGGCCTCGAAGGTCGAGCGCATGCCGCCCGACGGGAAGCTCGAGGCATCGGGCTCACCCTTGACCAGTTCCTTGCCGCTGAACTCGGCGACGGCGCGGCCGTCGGAGGTCGGGTTCAGGAAGGAGTCGTGCTTCTCCGCGGTGATGCCGGTCAACGGCTGGAACCAGTGCGTGTAGTGGGTCGCACCGTGTTCGACGGCCCAGTCCTTGAGCGCGGTGGCGATGATGTCCGCGACCGAGTGATCGATCGGCTCGCCGTGCGCGATCGCGCGCCGGAGCGAACGAAAGACTTCCTTCGGCAGCCGCGCGCGCTGGACTTCCTCGTTGAAGGTCAGGGAGCCGAAGTCGTCGACCGGCTTGCGCGAAGCCGCCGTGGCCGGCGCGCTCCGCGCCGAGGCCGTCCAGTCGTTGATGTTACGGATAGCGTCACCGGAAGATGAGGAACCCATTCGGTAAATCCTTTCGCTGTGCCCGTGCAGGACGAAGAATGAAGCCCGATGCAGGGTGGAGTGGATCATTATGCGGGCTCACGGACGGCGCGGCAAGACGAAAATCGACGATTTCCATGTCATATACTTAAATGAGTGATACATATCGACGACTACTACGCCGCGGTGCTCGGAGAATTCGAACAATTGGTCCTGCTCGCGCTGCTGCGGCTCGGCAACGGCGCCTACGGCGCGACCATCCGCCGCGAGATCCAGGATCGCACCCGCCGCGAGGTGCCGATCGGCAGCGTCTACGTCACGCTCGCACGCCTCGAACGCAAGAAAATGGTGGTGTCGTACGTCGGACTGCCGTCGAAAGAACGCGGCGGGCGCCGCCGCAAGCATTACCTGATGCACGACGCCGGTCAGAAGGCGCTCGGACGCTCTTGTCGCGCGCTGAAGGCGATGTCGCAGGGGATCGAGGGGCAGTTGGAGAAGTTGTGATCCAGTCCTCCACCTAACCCCACTATCCTGTAGAACGTCAAACGGAGAACAGTGGACACGATCGTTCAGGACCTGCGCTACGGCGTCAGGATGATGCGCCGCTCGCCCGCCGTGGCGCTCGTGGCAATCGTCTCGCTCGGCCTCGGCATCGGCGGCGCCGCTGCGGTATTCGGGCCGCCGACCTGATCGTGAAGCGCACGACCGCGTCGGCGCGACCGCAACTCACACCGCAGGATCTGCCTCGCGTGTCGGTCGAGCCCGGCAACCGTGGCCAGACCGAGAGCCGTGACTCGGTGCGCGAGCCTCTGACCACCATGGCCCTGGTCATCGTGGTCCTGCTGCTGGTCGCGTGCGCCAACGTCGCGAACCTGATGCTGGCGCGCGGGCGGGCCCGCGTCGGAGCTGACGATTCGCGTGACAATCGGGGCCGGCCGCGCGCGGGTCATCCGTCAGCTCGTCACTGAAGGACTGCTGCTCGCCGCAGCCGGAGGAGTGCTCGGCCTGCTGCTGGCGAAGCTCATTGCCGCGGCGCTGCTTCCAGCCCTGACCGGCTCAGCCTCGATCCTGGAGGACGCGGGACTGTATTGGCGTGCGGGGCTGTTCACCGTCGGGGCCGCGGTCGGATGCACACTGCTCTTCGGCGTCCCGGCGATTCGCGCGACCGATGTCCGGCTCGCATCCGGCCTGCAGGAAGCCTCACGGTCCAACACCACCGCGCGACACCGCAACCCGCTGGCCGGCACGCTGGTGGTGGTCCAGGTGGCGCTCTCGATGCTGCTCGTGACCGCCGCGGCGCTGCGAGCGGAGTAGGCGGAGCCGGCCGGGTCCCTCCCTCCAGGAATCGGGCGGGTCTCAAGACCCGCCCCTACGGTACGGATGCGCAGCACCTTCGTGTTTGTAGGGCAGGGTCTTCAGACCCTGCCGATTTCGCACCTCAATCTTTCTCACCAGGCCGCCTGAGATTCGCCGCTGCTGCTTTAAGATGACCGTCTACACCGGCCCGGCCCATGCTCCGCCGCATCCTCCACATCGACATGGACGCGTTCTACGCAAGTGTGGAACAGCGCGACCGCCCGGAGTTGCGCGGCAAGCCTGTGGCGGTAGGCGGGCGACCTGAAGGACGTGGTGTCGTCGCAGCGGCGAGCTACGAAGCGCGGAAGTTCGGGATCAGGTCGGCCATCCCGATGGCCCGAGCGGTGCGGCTGTGCCCGCACCTCATCATCGTGAGACCGGACTTCGCGAAGTACCGCGCCGCATCAGAGAAGGTGTTCGACATCTTCCGCTCGGTGACACCGCTGGTCGAGCCGCTGTCGCTCGACGAGGCTTATCTCGACGTCACCGAAAACGTGTGGGGAGAGCCGCTCGGCAAGGTGGTGGCGCAGCGGCTGAAAGCCGAGATTCGAGCGGCGACATCGCTGACCGCCTCCGCGGGCGTCGCGCCGAACAAGTTCCTGGCGAAGATCGCGTCGGCATGGCGCAAGCCCGACGGGCTGACGGTGATTGCTCCCGAGCGCATGGAAACATTTCTGCAGCAGCTCCCGGTCGACGCGTTGTGGGGCGTCGGCCCGGTGACCGCGGCGCGGCTGCGCGACCGCGGCATCACACGCCTTGTCGACGTTCGCACCATCGATCCAAACGTGCTCGAGGAAGCCGTCGGCAGCAGCGCAGGATGGCTGCGTCAGCTCGCGGACGGCATCGACGACCGGCCCGTCGTCTCGGAGTACGAGCCGAAGTCGTCCGGTTCCGAGAACACGTTTTCGCAGGACCTTACCGACATCCTGGAGATCAGGCTGGCGATCGACGAAATGGCGCGCGACGCGGCGCAGTGGCTCGCGCGCAAGGAGCTCCTCTGCAGGACGATTACGATCAAGGTGCGGTATTCAGACTTCACCACGGTGACTCGCAGCCACAGCGCCGCACCGACGCGAGACGCAGAGGATCTCGCGCAACGCGCGGTCGCGCTGCTCGACAAGACCGAGGCCGGACGGCGCCCCGTCCGGTTGCTCGGCGCGAGCGTGCACAACCTGATCGATCCCGACATGCCGACCGAGGAGCCGTGGCTGCCGTTCGAAGAGGGCCCGCAAGGCCGGGTCTGACCCGGCCCTGCAAGCTGTAGAGAGCTATTCTGAAGGCGGTCTTGCGCGTTCGCGACGTTCGTGGCCGCGCGGGTCTTGCGCGCACGCGGCGCAGCCGGTTCCTTCTTCGCCGCCCTGGGGTGACCGGCGGCGCGTTTGCGCGAACCACGCCCGCGCCTCGGCTCCCCGCCGGCTGGCTGCGCTTCCTCGCCGTCCACCACCTGCTGCATCTCGAGCTCCTGCACCACGTCGCCGTCGACGACTTCGGAGGGCCGCGTCTCCTCCATCCCGTCGTCGCCCCGGTCGTCGCGGATCTCCGCACGATCGGTTTCGGCTTCCACCGAGCGAGACGGGTCGTGCCCCCACTCCTCGACGACGCCGGCGGCCGGCAAAGGCGGCGCCTCGGGCTGGAGCTCCTCGTCCTCGAGGTCATCCGCTCCCGTCGAGGGCTGCATGATGTTTCCCGGGAAGAGCCGGATGACTCCCTGTCGATCGCGCTCGATCCGGAACAGACCTTCACGCTGGCAGGCGCGCAGGAGATCCTGCAGCGTCCCGAATCCGTACTGGCGCTCGTCGAACTGGGGATCGACGGCGCGCATGAACTGCTTCGCCTGGCGCACGTACATCGGGAAGCGCGGCGGATTCGGTGCGGACTGGAAGATACGGCGCACCGCCCGGATGCCATCGGCGGCCCGCGGTTCGCCTGCGGCTGGCGCCTGCACTCGTGGTGCGGCTGCCGCCCCTGTGACTCGCGCGCCTCCGCTGCCTGCCCCACACCTGCGCCTGCACCCTGCGGCGTATCCTCGGCGCGAAGATGCCCGTTGCCATCGGCCTGCTCGACGAGCACGTTGCGTCCGTGCTCGCGCAGCCGCACGTGGCCCGCATTGGCCAGCTTCTGCGCGAAATCGCGGAAGCTGCCGACGCCATAGGTGCGCTCGGAGAACGTCGAGTCGAGCTGCAGCAGCGTGCTCTTCAGCAGTCCGAGCTGTGGCGAAACTTCGCGGTCGCTGAGCACCTTCAGCGCGCGCCGCACCAGTGGCACCGCCTGATCGATCGGCACCTGCGCCGAGACCGGCCCCTGCTGGCGGCCGCGATCGGCGCCCCGCCGGGAGCTGACCAGGTTCTCGTAAGCGATGAACTCGTGGCAGTTGCGCTGCATCACCACGCTGGTGAACGCGCGGCCGCCGACGACGAAGGTCTGCTTGTCGTACTGCTTCAGCTTCTCGACCAGCGTGATGAAGTCGCTGTCGCCGCCGACGATGACGTAGGCGTTGATGTGGGTGTGGGTGAAGGCCATCTCGAGCGCGTCGAGCGCGAGATTGATGTCGGCCCCGTTCTTGTCGCCGCCCGGCGTGAGGTTCCGCTGAACCAGTTTGGTCGCGTGCTGGGTCAGCGACCGGCTGTAGTCGCCGGCGCGCGTCCAGTCGCCGTAGGCGATCTTCGATACGACCTCGCCGCGCTCTTTCAGTGCTTCGAGCACGACGCCGATGTCGAACTGTGTTCCGAGTGTGCTCTTGACTCCGATCTCGATGTTGTCGAAGTCGATGAATACTGCCAGCTTGAGTCGTGTGTCCGGCAAACCCTTGCGTTCCTTTGAAATCTGCGTGGGCTCGTGCCACGCGAAAGACCCTGCGTGGTCGAGGGTCGTGGCTGCGGCCCGCTGATGGGCGTCATTGCCGATCGAGCCGCGCGTGCTGGCCCTGTAACTGACGGCGGCTGAGACGCGGCCGTCGGGCCAGCTATCGATTATGCCCGAACCCGGGGAAGAGGGTACGAATCACTTCGCGGCGACGTCGTAGGCGTAAAGGGTGTCCTGATCCCGGATGAAGAGCTTGCCGCCCGACACGACCGGGTGACTCCAGGTGGGAAGGCTGCCGGTACGCAGCTGAAACCGGCCATGTTCCACGTATTTCTGTGGATTGGCCTCGGCCAGACCGACTACGCCGTTTTCGCTGAAGAGGTAGAGCCGTTCGTCGGCAAACACGAGCGACCCCTTTCCCACGCTGCGATCCCGCCAGGCGACTTTGCCGGTCTCGAAGTGCATGGCCGTCAGGATGCTCGACGAGAAGCCGTAGAGGTAGTCGCCGACCAGCACGGAGCTGGCGTGGTGATTCCGCATCTCGTTGGTGAAGTAGACCTCCGAGGCCTTGATTCCGTTGCCGTTCGGGGTCAACGCCAGCAGCCCCGCGCCGGTGCCGTAGTCCGACGACAGGAAGACGTGGTTCCCGCGGGCGATCGGCGTCGCGATGTTCGCGGTGCGGTTGGCCACGCGGTTGTAGCTCCACAGCACCCGGCCGTCGTTGACGTCCACGCCCAGCGCCCGTTCGGCCGTGAACACCACCGCCTGTTGAATGTTGCCGATCGGGTGAAGCAGCGCCGACGAATACCCGGGCTCGTCGCTCTGCGACTTCCAGATCAGCGAGCCGTCGGTCTTCCGCAGCGCAACAATCGAAGCGCCGCGGCCGCCCGGCGTCACGATGATCCGGTCGCTCAACACCAGCGGAGACTCGCTGAGCCCCCAATTGATGTTCGAGCCGCCGTACTTCTGGAGCAGGTTCTGCGTCCAGAACACCTTGCCGGTCGCCGCGTCGAGCACGGTCATGTCGCCGCTCGATCCAAACACGTACGACGCGATCGCCATCGATCGTCGGCGTTGCGCGCGGGCCGTCGCCACGATCGTTGTTGAAGCGCCTGCCGTTGGCGACCTCCCAGAGCTTCTTGCCCGACGCCGCATCGAAAGCGAAGACGTATTCCGTGTTCTGCCGGGCCCCGAGCGTGAACAGCCGTCCGCCCGCCACCGCGAACGACGAGTAGCCATCACCCGTCCCGCTGATCCGCCAGGCCAACCGGGGGCCGTTCGCCGGCCAGTCCTTCAACAGTCCCGTCTCCTTCGACACCCCGTCCCGCCGCGGCCCGCGCCACTGGCGGCCAGTCGTCCCTCGGCTCGGCTACGCTCGCTCGGGACGACCCTGAGCCTGTCGAAGGGTCGTCCAGGGCGCCAATCGCGCCTGCGGTGGACGTCAAGGTGATGAGCAGAGTGACGAGTGATTTCAGCGCTATGCGGGCACATGTGGTTGTTTACGCTTCGGCTGCAGGGCCGTTTCTGATGGCATTGCAGACACAGCTCGTTGCTGATCCGAGCCGAGGGTCAGCATTATGGTAGTCGCGGGGCCCCACCCACGCGAAGACCGGCCTCCGGCCGGTTGCTGCACAGCGGCTCTGCGCTGACGGTACTGGTATTTGAACCCTCACCTGCTTCAGCTCGATTCGCGATACCGGCGCATCCCCCTGGACCGGCGTCTGTTCGATCGCGTCCACCAGGGCCATCCCCTCGACGACCCGTCCGAACGCCGTGTATTTGCCGTCGAGCGAGCTCGCATCGCCGGTCACGATGAAGAACGAGGTGGTAGCGCTCGCTGGATCGTCGCCATGAGCCATCGACACGATGCCACGGGTGTGCTTCGTGTCGTTGAACTCGGGCTGCAGCTGGCGGACGAGCTTCTGCTGCTTGTCGGTGAGCGGCCCCCGCGTGCTGAGGAACCCGGTCTGGACGACGAAGCCCTTCACGACGCGGTGGAACGTGGTGCCGTCGAGCACCCCGGCACTGGCGAGCCGCAGGAACGCGCGGACGTGCTCGGGCGCCTTGGACGGCAGGAACTCGATCGTGATCGGTCCCAGCGACGTCTCGAGCACGGCGCGGTACGACGCCAGTGTTTCAGGCGTCTCCGGTACTGAACGGCTCGGGCTCCGGCGGCGGCGTGTCGCGAATCTCCACGGACACGATGCCGACCCTCTCGGTCGTCATCCCCTCCGGGCTGGCGGGCGTCTCCGAGATCGCCTGCACGACATCCATGCCCTCGGACACCCGCCCGAAGACGGTGTACTTGCCTGAGAGTGACGGCTGATCCGTCACGCACACGAAGAACTGCGCCCCACCGCTGTCAGGCTTACCCGGCTGCAGAACCGCCGCCACCGCCCCGCGCGTCGCCGGCTCGCCGCCAATCTCCGCCTTCAGCACTCCGAGCCCGCCAGTCCCGTAAAGCTTCGCCTTCGCAGGATCCTTCGACAGGGGATCCCCGCCCTGGATGATGCCCAACCTGATCACCCGGTGAAACGTCGTCCCGTTGTACGAGCCGTCGCGGGCGAGCTTGATGAAATAGCCGACATGATTCGGCGCGAGATCGGGCCGCAGGTCGATGACGAACTTCCCCTTCGTCGTCGTAACGACCGCCTGCTTGTTGGTCATCTCGGCGGCGGTGAGCGGGTTCCTGAAAGGCGGCGCGGGTTTGGCGGTCTGGGCGAGGACAAGAGCGAGGAGGAGGCTGTGAAAGGGCATGGCCAAACTACTTTACTCAAGCTTCGAAACCGCCTGTTAGCAGCAACTCCGATCGCGTGACCCCACCTGTCACCGACACGTGCTATCGTCCTCGCAACGCTCGCGTGGCGCGGGTGTCGACAGGTACCCGGCACGGCGTCCGGGGCAGGTGCAGCGCAATGTCCTCTCCTTCTCTCCGCATCGTCGAATCCTCCGAAGCCGCGCTCCGGCTCCAGACTGCGCACGAATGGCTCCTCGCGCACGCGGCTGACGGCGCGGTCATCGTCGGCGCGTCGCGTGGCGCGGCCGACGATCTCGCACGCAGCGTGGCGAAGGCGCGGGGTGGGGCGATCGGCCTGCACCGGTTCAGTTTTACGCAGCTCGCTGCCCATCTCGCGGCGCCGGTGCTGGCGGCGCGTGGGGCAGTGCCGGTGACCCGGGTCGGAACCGAGGCGGTGGCGGCGCGGGCCGCGTTCGAGGCGCGGCACGACCGGGAGCTCGACTACTTCGCACCGGTTGCGTCGACGCCCGGTTTCCCGCGGGCGCTGGCGCGAACGCTGAACGAGCTGGCGCTCGCCGGTGTCCGCCCTGATGCACTCCGGAGGCTGCCGCTCGGAGGGGCCGATCTCGCCGCCTTGCTCGAGCGGTTCGATGCGCAATTCGATGCCGCGTCGGCCACCGATCGCGCAACGCTCTTCGCTGCCGCGGCGGAGGCAGCCAACCCCTTCCGGGGCCAGCCGCTCCTGTTCCTCGACGTTCCGCTCGAGTCTGCGGTCGAGTTCACGCTTGCTCGCCGCCTCATGGAGAACGCTGCCCCGGCGCTGGTGCTGGTGCCCTTCGGCGACCTCGCGACGCTCGATCACCTGAAAGCGCTCGGCGTCGAACCGGACGTGCTCAAACCGACGGCCGTGTCCGATCTCACCGCGCTGCGCCGAAATCTCTTCGCGCGGCGTGAGCCGCCCGACCGGGAACGAACCGGGGAGGTCCGGGTTTTCTCGGCGCCGGGTGAGAGCCGTGAGTGCGTGGAAATCGCGCGACGCATCCTGCAGGAAGCCCGGGCCGGGGTTCGCTTCGACGAGATCGCGGTCGTGCTGCGCGCTCCGACGGGCTATGTCGGCCTGGTCGAGGACGCGTTCGACCGCGCGGGTATTCCCGGCTGGTTCGAACGCGGCGCGCGCCGCCCTCATCCTGCCGGCCGGGCCTTTCTCGCGATCCTCGGGTGCGCGGTCGAGCGGCTGTCGGCAATCAGGTTTGCCGAATACCTCTCGCTCGGACAGGTCCCCGACGCCGAAGAAGCCACGCGCGCGCCCGAGACCTCGCTGCCGGCAGACGACGCCGTGTCGGGCTTTGCGCGCGTGGAACCGCAACCGGAAGAGAGCGAGGGTGACGAGCGCGCGCTGGGTCCGGCGGACGATGCGGAGAAGGCGGTGGTCGCCGGGGCTCTGCGAGCGCCGTGGCGATGGGAGAAGCTGATTGTCGACTCGGCGGTGATCGGCGGCGATCCCGAACGCTGGCGGCGGAGGCTTCGAGGACTCCGCGGCGAATACGAAGAGCAGCTGCGCGAAGCGCAGCGCGAGGATCCCGAGTCGGCACGTGCCGGGCAGCTGGAGCGCGATCTCGCCAACCTCACGCATCTCGCCCGCTTCGCGCTGCCGGTGATTGACACGCTGGCCTCGTGGCCGCGCACCGCCACGTGGGGCGAGTGGCTCACCCACTTCAACGATCTCGCCCCGCGCGTGCTGCGCCGGCCGGGACGCGTGCTGCGCGTCCTCGGCGAGCTCAGGCCGATGGCGGCGATTGGACCGGTCACCCTCGAAGAGGCGCGCGGCATCCTCGCCGAGCGGCTGCGCACGCTCGACGAGCAGCCACCCGCGAATCGCTTCGGCTGTGTCTTCGTCGGCACTCCCCAGCAGCTGCGCGGCCGCGTGTTCAAGGTGGTGTTCGTGCCGTCGCTCGCCGAGCGGCTGTTTCCCCAGAAACCGCGGGAAGATCCGATGCTGCTCGACGTCGAGATGCGCAAGCCCCTCGACGCCGGGCTTTTCCTCCAGGACGATCGTCTGAAGAACGAGCGCCTGATGCTGCGGCTCGCGATAGGCGCGCCGACCGAGCGTCTCTGGCTCTCGTATCCACGGCTCGACGTGAGCGGCGCACGACCACGCGTGCCCTCGTTCTACATGCTCGACGTCATGCGGGCGGTGACCGGCCGGATTCCCAATCATGAAGCGCTGCAGCGTGACGCCGCGCTCGAGGGCGGCGCCAGGCTCGACTGGCCGGCACCTGCTGACGCGTCGGTCGCGATCGACGAGGTCGAACACGATCTCTCGACGCTGCGCCAGTTGATCGGCCGACCCGACCGCCATGCGGTGCGCGGGCATGCGAACTATCTGCTCGGACTGAACGATGCGCTGCGCCGCTCGGTGGTTCGCCGCTGGGCGCGCGCGCAGTCGCGCTGGCGCTCGCAGGACGGGCTCGTCGTGCTGAACGATGCGATCAAGCCGATGCTCGCCGCGCAGCGCCTGGGCGCGCGACCGTACTCCGTGTCGGCGCTCCAGAAATTCACGCTGTGCCCGTACCAGTTCGCCCTCTCGGCGATCTACCGGCTGCAGCCGAACCAGGAGCCCGAGCCGCTGCAGCGGCTGGATCCGCTGACCAAGGGGTCAATCTTTCATGAAGTGCAGGCCGTGTTCTTTCGCGCGATGCGCGATCGCGGACGCCTGCCCCTGACGCCGGCCGGCGTCGCCGAGGCGCTCGCCGTGCTGGATCGTGTGCTCGAGACGGTCGCCGCGAAGTACGAGGAAAACCTCGCCCCGGCCATTCCCCGGGTCTGGTCCGACGAGATCGCCGCGATCGGCCGCGACCTCCGCGTCTGGGTGAGAAAACTGCCAGAGGCCGAAGGCTGGACGCCGGAATACTTCGAGCTCAGCTTCGGGCTGTCCGACGAAGGCCGCGACGAGCGCAGCGTGGCTGACCCCGTGACAATCGATGGACGCTTCGTGCTTCGAGGCTCGATCGACGTGATCGAGTCGAAGGACGGATCGGCCGAGCTCCGCATCACCGATCACAAGACCGGGCGCAATCGAACCACACCGCGAACGGTCATCGGCGGCGGCGCCACGCTGCAGCCGGTGATCTATGGCCTGGCGGTGGAGCAGTTGCTGGGCAGCCCCGTCAGTGGCGGACGGCTCTTCTACTGCACCGCCGCGGGCGGCTTCACCGACCATCCGGTGCCGCTCTCGGAGGCCAACCGGCGCGCCGGCCTCGAGGCGCTCGAAATCATCGACCGCGCGATCGAGCTGGGATTCCTGCCGCCCGCGCCCGCGGAGCGGGCCTGCACATGGTGTGATTTCCGTCCCGTCTGCGGTCCCGACGAGCCGCTGCATCTGCGCCGCAAGCCTGCCGATTCGATCGCCGACCTGACGGCCCTGCGGGCGATCCCATGAATTCCCGCCTCCACTCCGACGATGACCGCCCGAGCCACGGCCCTTCGGCGCGCTCAGGGCCGTCCCGAGCACCGTCGAGAGACGGCGCGGCAGGCGCTGATTCGACGGGGACTGCCGACGCCAAGGCTCGCCATCTGATTGCCACGAGCCTCGACGACACCCTCGTCGTCGAAGCCGCCGCCGGCACGGGCAAGACGACCGAGCTCGTAGGACGGATCGTGCGGATCCTCGCCGAGGGTCGCACGACCGTGGACAAGATCGTCGCGGTCACGTTCACCGAGAAGGCGGCGGGTGAATTGAAGCTGCGCCTGCGCGAGCGGCTGGATCGCGAGCGCACGACCATCCAGGACGAGCAGGCCAGGCGACAGCTCGACCTGGCGCTCACGCAGCTCGAGGAAGCCCACATCAGCACGATCCATGGCTTCTGCGCCGACCTGCTTCGCGAACGCCCGGTCGAAGCCTCCATCGATCCCCTCTTCGAAGTCCTCACCGAGCCCGCATCCGCACGGCTGTTCGACGACGCGTTCGGACGGTGGCTGCAGGAACAGCTGGCCGACCCTCCCGAAGGTGTGCGGAGGGCCCTGCGGCGCACGGCGTTCGGGGGCGACGACGGTCCGATCGATCGGATCCGAAACGCCGCGTGGGAGCTGACCGGATGGCGCGACTTCACCGGCGACTGGACCAGGAATCCGTTCGATCGCGAGAACGCCATCGCCGAAACCGTGGGTCTCCTGCACGAAGTAGCCGAGCTCACCAGGAATCCGTCGTCCCGCAACGATCCGCTGTGCACGAGCACCGAGCCGGCGCGGAGGTTCAGCGACGAGATCCGGCTGCAGCAGGAATTCGGTGACAGCGGCACTCCCGACTACGACCGCTGGGAGGCCGGCCTCGTCGACCTGTCCAGGGATCGTGTGCTCGGGAACGTGCGGCACGGCCGCGGCGCCATGTACAAGGACGGCGTCCGGCGGGACACGCTGCTCGGCGCCGTCGAAGAGCTGCGGTCACGGCTGGATCAGTTCCGCATGGACGCCGATGCGGATCTCGCGGCGCTGCTGCAGCGCGAACTGCGCGGTGCCATTGCGCGGTACGAGGCCTTGAAGAGCGCCGCGGGTGCGCTCGACTTTCTCGACCTGCTCGTTCGCGCGCGTGATCTCGTGCGGGGCAATCCGCTGGTCCGGCGCGGATTTCAAGAGCGTTTCACGCACATCTTCGTCGACGAGTTCCAGGACACCGATCCTCTCCAGGCGGAGATCCTGTTGCTGCTCGCCTCCGACAACGACGCGGAGACCGACTGGCGGCGGGTTCGGCCGGTCCCGGGCCGGCTCTTCCTCGTCGGTGACCCCAAGCAGTCGATCTACCGCTTCCGGCGCGCGGACGTCGGGATCTACCGTGAGGTGTCGCAGCAGCTGGAACGGCACGGCGCGCGTTTGCTGCGCCTCAACACCAGCTTTCGCAGCGTCCCGGAAATCCAGGCGTGCGTGAACGCGGCATTCGAGCCGGTGATGACCGGCGACGAGCTCACGCTGCAGGCGCCGTATGTGCCTCTCGCGCCTTTCCGTTCGGCGTTGCCCGATCAGCCGGCTGTAGTCGTCCTGCCCGTACCATCACCCTACGCCACCAGGTACGTCGCCGGCTCGGCAATCGACAAGTCGCTGCCAGGCGCGGTCGGCGCGATGGTCGAGTGGATCATCAGCCAGAGCGGATGGAAGGTGACCGAGCGCAGCGGCACCGAGCCGGTTGCCGTGACGGCGAAACACGTCTGCCTGCTCTTCCGGCGCTTCGTCAGCTGGCAGACTGATATCACGAGACCATACGTCGAGGCGCTCGAAGCGCGCGGCATCCCGCACGTGCTCGTCGGCGGACGCGCCTTCCACGAGCGTGAAGAGATCGAGGCGATTCGCGCCGCGCTCGCCGCGGTCGAGTGGCCGGATGACGAGCTGTCGGTGTTCGCGACGCTGCGCGGTCCGTTCTTCGCGATCACAGACGAGGATCTGCTCGACTGGGCCTATCGGTTCGGCCGCAAGACCGACAAGGGATTCAGGCGGCACGCCTTCCATCCACACCGGATTCCCGACGTCTTCAGCCGTGACACACCCTCCGAGGTCGAGCATCTGCGTCCGATTGCCGGCGCCCTGCAGCTGTTGAAGCGGCTGCATCGCCATCGCAACAGCGTCTTTGCCGACAGCACCGATACGCGCGAGTGGGGTGGCGCCTCGGGGGTCCTTCACGAGCTCCTGCGCGCAACACGTGCGCACGTCGGCTTCGCCCTCCGCATTGGCGGTGAACAGGCGCTCGCCAACGTCCTGCACGTAGCGGAGCTCGCGCGTCAGTACGAGCTCGGCGGCGGCATTTCGTTCCGCGGTTTCGTCGAAGAGCTGCGGACGGCGGCGGAGACCGCGCAGGCCGCCGAGGCGCCCATCCTGGAAGAAGACAGCGACGGCGTTCGCATGATGACGGTGCACAAGGCCAAGGGCCTCGAGTTTCCCATCGTCATCCTCGTCGACCTGACGTGCAGGCTTTCGCGCGCGGAGGCGGGCCGATGGATCGATCCGTCGGCGAACCTGTGCGCGATCAAGCTGGGAGGATGGGCGCCGATGGATCTGCTGCTGCACGGCGCGGAAGAATCGGCACGCGACCGCGCCGAAGGGCAGCGGCTCGCGTATGTGGCCGCCACCCGTGCCCGCGACGTCCTGATCGTTCCGGCCATCGGTGACGAGCCGTACGACGGTGGCTGGCTCGATCCGTTGATGCCGGCCATCTATCCCCCGCTGTCTGAGCGCCGCAAACCGTCGCCGGCCGCCGGATGTCCGGTGTTCCCGTCGAAGGACACCGTGCTGACTCGCCCTGATGGCGATCCGGCAAAGACGACAACCGTCGCACCCGGCGCCTATAGCTTCGACAAGTATCAAGTTGCCTGGTGGGACCCGCACGCACTGGCGCTCGACGCCGGCAGTTCCTTCGGCCTGCGCCGCGACGATCTGATTGCAAAAGATGGCGACGCCGCCGGATCGGCGCAGCGTCTGGCCGCCTATCGCGAGTGGGAGTCCGCGCGCTCCGGTGCCATCGCCGATGCGCGCCGCCCGTCAATCGCTTCGCGTACCGTCACCCAGATTGCGGCCGATCGAGAGCTGCCATTGATCCAGGCAGACGGGATTCAGATCGACGTGGTCGACGTCGGGCGTGTCGTCGGCCGCCCGTTCGGACCGCAGTTCGGCACGCTCGTGCACACCACGCTCGCAACCGTGCCGCTCGATGCCGACGAGTCGCTGGTTCGGCGAGTGGCGTCGACGCAGGCGCGCATCCTGCTGGGGTCCGGTTCCGGCGTCGAGGAGGAGGCATACGCCGTTGCCGAAGCCGTGATGGCCGTGCTGCGTCATCCGCTGTTCGACCGGGTGCGCAGTGCGAATGCCGCCGGGCGGTGCTACCGCGAGCTGCCGCTGATCTGGCAGGCGCCGGACGGCATGCTGATCGAGGGCACGATAGACCTCGCCTTCGAGGAGCCGGACCAGACTTCAAGCGAGCGTCGATTCGTCGTGCTGGATTTCAAGACGGATCGAGAGCTGGACGTCGAGGGCGAGCGCTACCGACGGCAGCTGGCCATCTACTGTCAGGCGCTGACGGCCCTCAGGGGCGGCTCCGCACGGGGGATTCTTATGAGAGTGTGATGGTCGTCAAATCCCAAATCCCAAGCTCCAAATCCCAATGTGAGTACTCCGACCAATCGGGGCAAAAGACAGTCGACGAGCTAGTTGGTACGCCTTTCACCCGCGATGGCCGAGCGGCTCCCCTTGGGATTTGGAGCTTGGGATTTGGGATTTGACGATTTTCACTCGTAATGAAGAGCCTTGACCGGATCCAGACCCGCGGCGCGCGCAGCCGGATAGAGTCCGAAGATCAGCCCGATCGCCACCGACACGAAGAACGCGAGCACGATCGACCAGGTCGTGACGATGGTCGACCAGCCGGCCAGATAGCCGATCAGCTGTGACAGGCCGACGCCCAGCAGCACGCCCAGCACTCCTCCGGCGAGCGAGATGATCGTCGTCTCGATCAGGAACTGCCGGATCACGTCGCGCCGCTTCGCTCCGATCGCGCGGCGGACCCCGATCTCGCGGGTCCGCTCCATCACGCTGGCGAGCATGATGTTCATGATGCCGATGCCGCCGACCAGCAGCGAGATCGAGGCGATCGCGACCATCACCATCTCGAAGATGCGCTGGGTGCGTCGCTGCTCGGCGAGGAGCTCGGCCGGCGACACGATGGTGAAGTCCCCGGCCTCGCGGTGTGCGACGTTCAGCAGGCCGCGCAGCAGCGCCGCCGAGGCAGGAATGGCATCGGATGACTGCAGCTGCAGGTAGATGCCGTCGATTTCATCCTTCATGCCGCTCTGGCCGTCCTCGAGCCGGAAGATCGCGGAGTAGAGCGGAACGTAGATCAGGTTGTTCCGGTCCTGCGCCGGAAGGCCCGCGACATCGGTCTGGACGGTCAGCTGGGGTCCTGCCACACCAACCACCTGGAACCACTGATCGTTCACCTTGAAATGCCGTCCAATCGGATCCTCGGTGCCGAACAGCGCGGCCGCCGCGCCTTCGCCGAGCACCGCGATCGGCGCCCCCGCCGTCGTTTCCGCGTCGGTGAAGAACCGGCCGCTGGCGACGTGCAGGTTGGCGATCGCCATGTACGAGGGGCTGACGCCGTACACGATCGGCGCGTCGCCCTGAGGCTTGGGCAGCAGCTTGGTCGGCGTGAACCGCTTGCGCGCCGTCGCGGCGGTGATGCCCTCCACGTTCGCCTGGATGACCCGGAAATCCTGGAACGTGAGACCGGCGGACAGCTTGCGGATCTTCTGCTGCGACTGCCAGTCGGTGGACTCGCGCGCCTCGACGATCAGGTTGCGGACGCCGAGCTGCTCGATGAAGGCCATCACCTCCTGCTGCGCGCCGGCGCCGATCGACAGCATGGCGACCACCGCCGCCACGCCGAAGATCATCCCCATCATCGTCAGGAGGGATCGCAGCTTGTGGGCGCGGAGGTTTTCGAGGCCCATCCGGAGATCGGGCAGGAAATCGGCGTACTTGCCGATCGCCGGAATGCGCGCGGTGGTCATCGTGTGGGCCCGGCGGCGGGGACCGGAGGAGCGGACGGCGAGGCGGCGCCAGGCAGCCGCACGGTCGGGTCGACGAGCGCGATCTCGACGCCTTCGGCCAGTCCTTCGACCACGACGCGGCTCTCCGTCCGCTGCGTGACCTTGACCTCGCGTTGCTCGAACCTGTCGCCGACACGCACGAACACGTGGTTCTTGCCGCTCCGCGCGAACACGGCCTGCCGGGGCACGTGCAGCGCGCCCTCCAGCGTGTTGCCTTCGACGATCACGCGAGCCGACGAGCCGGCTCGCAGTTTCGGCTCGGTCTTTTCGAACTGAAAGGTCACATCGAAGAGCCGGGTTGCGCTCGCCTCCCAGAAGGCGCGGTTGGCAAGGCCCGCAAGCGCCCCGACCTTCGCCGGGAACACCTCGCCCGGCAGCGCATCGACGTAGACCGTGGCTCGCTGGCCCTCCGTCAGGTTGCCGCGATCGTTCTCGTCGACCTTGGCGCGAACTTCCATGCGCCCCGACTCGATCACGTCGGAGACCGGCCGGCCCGGCCCCACCTGATCGCCTTCGCGGTATTCGGGCAGCTGCTGACCGAAGAACATGCCGCCCGCCGCGTCGCGGTTCTCCTTGATGGAGACCACACCGTCGAGCGGAGCGCGCAGGATCAGGCTGTCGATCACCTGCTGCACGCGCTGGGTCGCGATCAGCGCCTTGTTCCGCTTCTCCTCGACCACGAGGAGCGAGGCCTTGTTGGTTTCGGCACGCGACTTCACGTCCTCTTCGAGCTGCGCCAGGCGGCGCCGCGCTTCCTCGAGCGAGAGCACGTTCTTTCTGGCCTCGATCGCGGCGATGAGCTCGTTGGCGGCCGTGTCCAGCTCGCCCCGGCGCACGTCGAACCGCGCCGTGAGCAGCGCGACGTCGTCCTGGGCCTTCTGGACCGCCGCGTCCGCCTTCATCTTGACGATTTCCTGCTCCGCCTCGGCCAGCTCGGACTGGGCCTGCGCGAGCGCGTACAGCTGATCGGCCGGATCGAACTCGACCACCGGGTCGTCCTTCTTGACCGCGACGCCCGTCGCGACGAGCTTCACGATGCGCAGGCTTCCGCCGCCGACTGGCGGGGCGACGAGCGTGATCGTGCGGCCGGCGCGCAGGTCGCCGATGGCATGGACGGTGAGCTTGAGCGGGCTCTTGCCGACCCGCGTTGTCGGGACCGTCGACCGGCCGTCGGGCAGGCTCGGGACGGCAATCGTCAGGGCCGCGCCGGCTCCGACGATGGCGATGAGGAGGACGGCGATGAGGATACTGCGGCGCTTCTTCAATTCGCCCTCCTGATCATCTCGGGCGCCGGGCGCCGGGTTGCGATGCGATCCCCTGGTTCGACGCCCGAGGCGAGGATGGCCTGCTCCCGGCCGCGGCGTTTCACCTCGACGCGGGTCGCCACGAACTCGGAGCCGACCAGGCGGTAGACGTTTGGCGCGCCGTCCTGCTGGAAGATCGCTTCGGAGGGCACCAGCACGACATCAGGAATGCGCTCGGTCGCAATCCGGGCGACCGCGGTCATGCCCGGGACGGATCTTCGGGTCGACATCGATCAGGACCAGATTGAGGTTGAAGTTCTTCGGCGGCGGCCATCCCGAGGTGAAATCGACCTTGGCCAGCACCGAAATGTCGTTGATGCGCGCTTTGAACTCGCGGCCGGGTATCGCCTCGATCCGGACGATCGCATCCTGTCCGGTCTGGAGCCGCCCGCGATCGGATTCGTCGAGACGCGCTTCCAGGTGGACGGACGAGAGGTCGGGAAGCTCCAGGATCGACGCGCCGGGCCAGGCGCGGTCGCCCTCGCGGAACTCCTGCTCGCTGCCCCACGTGCTTGCCGCGCGAAAATTCGGGAGGATGTTGACGAGCCCGGCTGCCGGCGCCTTCACTTCGAGATTCTGCAGCCCGCGCTCGGCGCGCTGCAGGTCGGCAATCGCCTTCTCGCGCTTGCGTTGGCGCGCCGCGACGTCCGCTTCGACCGACGTGCGATCGGACTTGATCTTCTCCTCGAGCTCGCGCAATTTGTGCTCGGCGTCGGCGAGCGCCAGCTTGGCCTTCTCGTTGTCGATCCGCGAGACCGTGTCCCCTTTGTTCACGTCGAGCTTTGCGCGCTCGATGTCGTAGCGCGACTTCATCAAGGCGGTCGCGTTCTGCTCTTCGGTGATCTTTCCCTGGGCGCGCGCCTGCTCGATCTCGGCGTCGGCCTGACGCAGCTCGGTCTGCTTCTCCTGAACCGTCCGTCTTCAGCAGCGAGCCGTCGAACTGCACGACGACCTCGCCGGCCTTCACCGTGGAGCCGTTCTTCGCCAGCTTCACGATCTGCAGGTCGCCAGACTGCATGGGCGACGTCAGGACGATCGATCGCAGCGGCCTGATGTCGCCGCGGATCTCGAGGGTGTCGACGAACTCGCCCTTCTTCACCTCGGCCGTCGGCAGATCCGGCACGGCGCTGCCGCGGACGGCATAGGCGCCGACGGCGATCACGGCGATGGTCATCACGACCAGGACGATGTTTCGCGGGCGGCGGAGGGCAGCGCGGACGCGCTTCATCTTGCAGCTCCCGCCACGTTCCGCGCCAGGACCGCGCCGGCGTCGACGCCGGACGCTACCACGACTTCGTGGGCGTTCTTCGCGCCGAGCGTGACCTGGCGCTCTTCGAAGGACGAACCCCGCTGCACGCTGACGAACGCGCGGTCGCCGTCCTGGCGCACGGCGTCGAGCGGCACGACCAGCGCTGCCGGCGTCCGCGCCAGCTCGACGTCGAGCGACGCGGTGAGATCGGGCATGAGATTCGGGTGCGATCCCTCGATGTCGATGAGGACCACGAACGCGCGCACCTTGTTCGAGAGGTTCGACATCACGCCGAGCGGGGAGATCTGCGCGACCGTTCCCGGGAAGTGCAGGTCGGGATAGGCGTCGAGCCCGACCCGGACGGACTGCCCGGTTTGCAGCTCGTTGATGTCTCCCTGATTGACCCTGGCGCGGACGCGCATCGAGTTCGGATCCACGATGTCCACGATCGGCACGCCGGCGCGGATCTCCTCGCCTTCCTGCACTTCGGCCATCGTGTTCGACTTCCAGATCGACTTCAGGACCGCCATGCCGCCGAGCGGGGAGAGGATGGCCATGCGTTCGGCGTTGGTTTCGGCCATCTTCATCGCGCTTTCAGCCCGGTCCCGCCGGATCTTCAGGATGCGGACGTCGGCCTCGGCGGCGTTGCGCTTCAGTTCGTAAGTGGTCTTCAGCTGTTTGAGGGTGGCCTGGGCCTGCTCGAGCGCGAGCGTGTTCTTCTCGGCATTGATCTTGGGGATCATGTCGTTCTTGACCATCTCGAGCTCGGCCCGCGACACCGAGCTCTCGGCCACCTTGATCTCACTGTCGTCCTTCGCCGCGGCGGCGCGCTCCTGGGCCTCGCGCTTGCGGATCTGCTGCTCCAGGTCCTGCAGCTCGGCCCGCCGGTCGAGCGCGTTGGTGAGTTGCTGCTGGCGGTCGAACTCGACGATGAGATCGCCAGGCTTCACGGCGCTGCCCGGCTTGATCAGGCGGGTGATGACGAGGGATGCGGTGTTCGGGCCTGAAAGCCTTGGGGCGGAAATGGTGGTGGATTGCACCGCTTCCACCGTGCCGCTCAGCCGGATGGCGCGGACGAAGTCGCGACGCGCCACGGTCACGCTGGTCTGACGTCCACGCGACTCAGCCGTACCGCGCCTGGGCATCGACGGACGTCGCCCGGCAGCCGGCGAGGCAGAGGACGCCATGCGAAT
This sequence comes from uncultured Acidobacteriota bacterium, assembly GCA_963836735.1. GTDB lineage: Bacteria > Acidobacteriota > Vicinamibacteria > Vicinamibacterales > 2-12-FULL-66-21 > JACCXG01. The sequence goes on from CAWIKP010000018.1 coordinate 321,875, forward strand.
GAACGGACGCTGCCAGACCGGCGGCGGCGGCCGGCCTGCGGCGGTGTGCGAACAACATGGAAGGGGCCCCGTTCCCCGATATCAGACGGTTGGGACGCGTCCGTGGTTGGCTGAAATCGCGCGCGACACGCGGCCGCAACAGGTATTTGACACCGAAATGGGGTCGAAGGACGCATGTCAACTCCCAACTCCCAACTTCCAACTCCCAAGGGAAGCCGTTCGACAACGGGGTGAAGCGGCCGAACGGCTGGTTGGACGCCTTTCACCCCATTGTTCGAAGGTTTCCCTTGGGATGTTGGGAGTTGGAGTTGGGAGTTGACTCATTCGTGCCGTAAAGCGACCAGCGGGTCGATCCGGGTAGCGCGTCGTGCCGGGATCGCGCCCGCCGCCAGCGCGGCGGCGAACATCGTCGCGGCGACCGCCGCGAACGTGGCGAGGTCGGTGGGGGTGGTTTCGAACAGGAACGGGGTGAGCAGCCGCGTGGCTGCGAAGGCGCCGGCACTCCCCAGGACCACGCCAGCCGCGCCCATCCAGAGCGTTCCACGCAGCACCATCCAGACGACTGCGGCCGCCGGGCCCCGAGCGCCATGCGGACGCCGATTTCGTGGGTGCGCTGCGCGACCGAGTAGGCCAGGACGCCGTAGACGCCGACGACGGCAAGGAGCAGCGCGAGGACGGCAAACGTGCCGAGCAGCCGCGTGTGGAATCGCGGTTCGGCCGTAGCGAGGAACACCACGTCGTCCATGAGCGCAATCGACGTCGCGGCCTGGTTCCTGTCGGTATCACGGAGCGCGCTCCTGAGCGCCGGGATGGTCCCGCCGGGATCGGACGATGTCCTGAGCACGTACGACACGTGGCTCAGGAAGAATCGCTGGCGCACCTGCTCGAACGGCTTGTAGATCGCCGGCCGGGCCGCTTGTGACGGGCCATACTGCCTCACGTCGTCCACGACGCCGACGATGGTCAGCCAGTCTTCCGCGCGCGCCGGGGTTCGCAGGCTCACCCGGCGGCCGAGCACGTCTTCCAACGGATCGAGATGCCTGGCGACGCTCTTGCTGACGATGGCCACCGGGGCACCAGTCGCGCTGTCGCGGCTGTCGAACTCGCGCCCCCGGATGAGGCGAATCCCCATTGCCGCGAAATATCCGCCGCTGACGGCTGGCTTGTCGACGACGAAGGGGGCCTCGCCGTCCCTGCCCTCGACACTGAAATCTCCGTTGAGATGTATGGTGCCGAGCGGACGCCAGTTCACCAGCCCGACCGCCGTCACGTCCGGAACCATCTTCAGTCGATCGAGGAGATCCCGGTGAAAGACGTGGAGCCTCGGCACCTCCGAATAGGTGGCTTCCGGGAGATCGAGGTTGAGCGTCACCGCGTGTCTGGTGTCGAAACCCGGATCCACGGCTTGAAGCCGGAGGAAGCTCTTGAGCAGCAGTCCAGCGCCCGCCAGCAGCACCAGCGCGACGGCGATCTCGCCGACGACGAGGGTGCGCCGCAGGCGCTCCTGGCCGGCACCGAACGTACGCCCGGCGGTGGGCAGCAGGGACTCCGGGGTGCGGGCCCCGGTCGCGCGCAACGCGGGGATGAGGCCACAGGTGAGCGCCGTCAGCAGCGAAGCGCCGAACGCGAACGCCATCACCCAGACGTCGATCCGAATCATCTCGAGGCGTGGGACGCGTCCACCGGGTGCGAGCGCAAGAAGCGCCGGCACGGTCCACTGGGCGACCAGCAGGCCGGCGGCGCCGCCGGCCAGCGCGAGGATGGCACTTTCGACGAGCAGCTGCCGCACGAGACGCGACCGCGTGGCCCCGAGAGCGACACGCACGGCGAGCTCACGCCGCCGGTGCGCTCCGCGCGCGAGCAGCAAATGCGCCACGTTGGCGCAGGCCACGAGCAGTACGAAGATCACGGCGCCCGCGAAGATCGACAGCGGGCGTCGCACGTGTCCCACCAGCAGCTCTTTGAGCGGAATGAGCCCGATCGTCCAGGCAGAAGCGTCCGCGGGCGGCTGGTGCGGCAGGTCGCGACGGACGCTGTCGAACTGCGCGCGTGCCTGATCGATGCTGACGTCAGGCTTCAGCCGTCCGATCACCGGAAACATCATGCTGTTCCCGGCCGAGAGGCGCAGCACCTGCGGCGTCCAGGCTGCTACACCGGCCGGGAACTGGAAGCCGGCCGGCATGATGCCGATGACCACGCGACGCACTCCGTTCAACGTCACGTCGCGGCCCAGCACCGACATGTCGCCACCGTAGCGCTCTTTCCACAGCGCATTGCCCAACACGACGGTCTGCTCGACACCGGTCTTGCCATCGTCAGCGTTGAAGGTCCGCCCGTACGCCGCCGGGACCCCCAGGACGTCGAAGAATTCCGTCGTGACGCTGCCCGCCTTGATGACGACCGGATCGCCGGCGCCGACCAGCCCGCCATCGAACGTGGAGAAGGTCGCCAGGTTCGCGAAGGTCTGGTTGCGGTCGTGCAAGGCCACGTAGTTGTGATCCGAGAGGGCCGGCTGGAAGACGAAAGGATTCCGCGGCGACATGGCGACGAGGTAGAGCCGATCGGGCTGCGGGAAAGGCAGCGGCCGCAGCAGCACGCCGTTGACGACCGCGAACACCGCGACGCTCGCGCCGATGCCGAGGGTGAGCGTGCCGATGGCTGCAAGAGTAAAGGCGCGAGCGTGGCTCAGGCTGCGCACGGCGTAGCGCACGTCCTGCGCGCACTCCTCGACGAGCAGGGTGCCGCGAAACTCGCGGCACTCCTCTTTGCGCCGCTGCACGCCGCCCATTGCGACCAGCGCCGCGCGCCGCGCCGCCTCCGGCGGCATTCCCCGCTCGAGGTTGGCTTCAATGAGGTGGTCGACGTGCCTCGCAGCTCCTCGTCGAGGTCGGCGTCGAGGGCGCGGCCGCGAAACAGGGAACGGACCCGCATCGTGATCACATGTAACCAGCGTTCGAACGGCATCGTCGGGCCCTTCCTCCGCCCTGGCTTCAAGTGACGGCGTTATACCTGGTCGAGGCGCATGACTCCGGTGATCGCCGCAGACAGCCGATCCCAGTTCGCCGCTTCCCTGTCGAGATGCCTGCGGCCCGGCCGCGTCAGCGAATAGAACTTGGCGCGCCGGTTGTTCTCGGTGGGCTTCCATTCGGCTGTGATCCAGCCTTCGTTCTCGAGCTTGTGGAGCGCGGGATAGAGCGAGCCGTCGCTGACCTGGAGGACCTCGCCCGACACTTGACGGAGGCGAATGCCGATGGCCCAGCCGTGCAGCGGCTCGAGCGCGAGGATCTTCAGAATCAGGAGATCGAGCGTTCCCTGAACGAGATCGGAGGGTTTACTCATCGTCCATTGCCAAGATTGCCAAAATTGCCAAGATTCATAAGGCTGCACTTATTCGAAGATCCCGCGCGTCGCCACCCACTAAGACACCCGGCAGCGCTTTCCCTCGGTTACCGAGAGGCAACTATATGCCTCTTCCTCTCGGTAAGCAAGGGGAACAGTCTCCGGGGCTCGGGACTCGGGGACTCGGTCAAGCCCAGCGGTTAAGACGGTCAGCCCGGCCAGTCCAAGCGGCTGGTTGCTTCTGAATACCACCGACCCTGCCGAGCCCCGAGTCCCGAGCCCCGAGTCAGCGAATCTTTAGCTGCCGCAGGAATAGGCGATGGCGATGATGAAGAGAACGAGGACGAGCAGCGCGAGCGCGCCGTGCGTCCACGTCAGCGAGATGACACTCAACGGTCCGGAAAGCATATCCGGCACACGCATCCTGACCGGCGCCGGATGGGACCCTGGCGCCGGTGCTGACTGGACGCGAGGATTCTGGACAGCCGCGCGTTCGACGTGCGGGTACTGGTCCCGACGTGAGGAACGGGCTGGGACGATGACGGGCGCGCCGCGACGGGGCCGGTCAGGGCCGGGCGAATGGCGCTTTCCTCGCGCCGACGTTTCTGCCGGCGCAGCTCCGTTTCGAGCTCCGCAATCACCGGTGCCACCAGCTCCTGCGGAGAGAACTCGTGCAGTGTGGCCAGCGCCGCCTGGTGGTCGCCGGCCACGAACTGCCGCCGCGCCTGCATCGCGACCGCCGCCGCGCGGCGGCGAACTTCTCCTTCGAGACGGCGGGGGCCCTGTCGGATCGCGGGTGCGCTCCTTCGCCGCGATTGGCTCCGGCGCCGGCGACCTCAACACGGTCGGTTCCACCGCACCATCGCTGCCGCTCGGCCTCCTGCGCCTGACGCTGCCGGACGAGCGCCTCGTGCGCCCGCCGCTGACGGTCGGCTTCTTCCTGTGCGCGACGCTGCCGCTCGGCCTCGTCGCGGCGCTGGCGTTCGAGCTGCCGCTCTTCCGCTTCGAGTGCGGCCAGCGTCTCCTGGACGACCGTCACCGGCGGCTCGAATGCGCGGAGCGCGGCGAGCGCGCCGGCGTGATCCCCGCGCTTCGCGCGCTGCTGTGCATCGCTGACCGCGACCTGGGCCCGGCGCTCAATCTCCTGCTGCCGCCGCCGTTGCTCGATCGCAGCTTCCGCACGCGCCTTCAGATCGAGCGCTTCCTGCTGCTCCGGCTCCTGGTTGAGCGCTTCGGTGGCTGCCTTCACCGCCGAGTCGAACTCGCCATTCTCGAAGCGCTGCCGCGCCCGCTCGACCGCGACGGTCACCGCGCGCGCGCGTTCGCGTGCGGTGCGTTGTTCGTCGCGCCGTGCCGCGATCTGCTGGTGCAGCGCCTGCGCGTCGCTCGCATCCGGACGCACCTGGAGTGATTGCGCCACCAGGTGTTCGGCGGCAGAGAGGGAGCCCCGCGACAGTGCCGACCGCGCGTCCGCGAGCCAGTGCTGGACCTGCTGGTCCTCGAGCGCGACGTGCGCGGCGTGAAGCATCTCGAGCGCGCGCGCCTCGCCGGTGTCGAGGATCAGCGCGAGCTCGCACTGCTCGATGGCGGCCTCGTGCCGGCCGGCCTCCAGATGATTCCGGGCCTCGACGATGTACCTGTCGATCTGGTCCGCGCGGCGCCGGGCCAGGGCTTCGCGGGACGGGAGCCGGACGCCGCCAATCGGGGTCTTCCGCTCCGGCGAACTGCTGCTGTCGGCGCGAACGCTGCCCGACCCGGGCGTGTGGGGATCGGCGGGCGCACGGGGGGCGCACCGGGCGGCGCGCCGGGGGCGCGGGCCGTTCCACGCGAACCGTCGTCGAATCCGCCAGGGCGACGATGTTGTCCTTGGCCCTGACACAGGCTGCCGAGAACGCGCTCAGGCTCTGAAAACGCTTGTCCGGATCCCGGTCGAGCGCCATGTTGACGACCGCCTCGAGCTGCGTGTCGATCATCGGGAACAGCTGCCGGATCGGCCGCGGGCTCTCGTGCGCGATCCGGTGCATCACCACGTGCGGGGAGTCGCCGGAAAAGGCCTTCTGCCAGGTCAACAGCTCGTACATGACGAGGCCGACCGCGAAGATGTCGCTGCGATGATCGGCGGGCCGTCCCATCGCCTGCTCGGGCGACATGTAGTGAGGCGTACCCAGCATCGCGCCGGCCCGCGTCAGGCCGCTCGTCGCGGCATCAGCGACGATGCGCGCGAGACCGAAGTCGAGGATCTTGAGAACGCCGTCCGCCGTCAGCATCAGGTTCGCCGGCTTGATGTCGCGGTGGATGATCCCCATCTTGTGCGCGTGGCCGAGGCCGGAGCACAACTGGAGGATCAGTTCGAGGCGGCGAATCAGGCGCAGCGGCGCTCGGCGGCGGATGACCTCGCTGAGCGTCTCGCCATCGATGTACTCCATCGCGATGAACGGCTGTCCCTGGTCCTCGCCGACATCGTAGATGGTGATGATGTTGGGATGGGTCAGACGCGCCGCGGAGCGGGCTTCCCCGGCGAACCGCTGCTTGATCTCGTCGTTGAAGACCGACAGGACCTTGAGCGCAACGGTCCGATCGAGGACCGGATCGCGGGCCAGATACAGCAACCCCATGCCGCCCTCGCCCAGGCGATCAAGGACTTCGTACCGGCCGATTCGCTGCGGCAGAGGAGATTTCACGACCGCTGATCAACTACAGCAAAGCCCGCACCGGACACCGTCCCGGGCGCGGGCGGCTGTCAGGCAGGGGCCCGGATGGAAGCTCACGCCGGACAACCCGGTTTCTGAGGGGTCATTCTTACACGGATGCCGGGAGCGCGCGCGGGGCCAGACAGCGAAACGGTCGGGGAAAGCCTGCCAGCCGTATCCCTTTCGTCTGCGCTTCCCGCGGTAAGCCGGCTCTCATTGCCCTCGAGGACGGTCCTCGCGGCAAACCCCAGCGGCTGAAAGCTCCGTGGTAACGTGAGGGCGGCCGCCGGGGGTGCGGCCCCTTTTCAATGTCGGCGACGCATATTCCGCAACGAATCGGCCGCTACGACATCCTCGACCGCATCGGGTACGGCGGGATGGGTATGGTCTTCCGCGGTCGCGATCCCCACATCGGGCGGGCCGTCGCCATCAAGCTGCTCCGCATCAGTGACGAGGATCTCCACGATCGCTTCCTGCGTGAAGCGCAGTCTGCCGGCGGCCTGAAGCACCCCAACATCGTCACGATCTACGACTTCGGCGAACACGAGGGCGCGCCCTTCATCGTCATGGAGTACGTCGAAGGGACCACGCTCGCCGAACACATCAAGCAGAACATTCCGCTGACCCTGGCCCGCAAGCTCGAGCTCCTCGAGGAACTGGCGGCGGGCCTCGAGTACGCGCACAACAAGGGCGTGGTTCATCGCGACGTGAAGCCCGCCAATGTGATGGTGGACCGCGAGGGAATGCTGCGCATCCTCGATTTCGGCATCGCCCGCGTGACCGATTCGGGCCTGACGCAGACCGGGATGATCATGGGGACCCCCAACTACATGTCCCCGGAACAGGTCGAAGGCAAGGCGAGCGACCGCCGCAGCGACATCTTTGCGGCAGGCCTGGTGATGTACGAGCTGCTGTCGTACCACCAGGCGTTCCCCGGCGACACGATGCACCAGGTGATGAACGCGATCGTGCGTCAGGCGCCGGCAGCCCTGCGAACGCTCGTACCCGATCTGGATCCTGCGCTCGAGACCATCGTCAATCGCGCGATCGAGAAGGAGCCCGCGCGGCGCTATCAGACCATGGCGGCGATGGGCACTCACATCGCGCGCCTGCGATCAAAGCTCGACCCGGGGCCGCAGGACTTCGATGAAGGCAGCGTCATCAGCAGCCCCGGGGCCGCGCCTCCGCCCAGGACCGATCGACTTGCTCTCGAGCAGCGGCGGGCCGAGCGGATCCAGACGCTCCTCAAGGCGGCGCATCAGGCGCTCGATACCGGCCGGCTGGTCGAGGCCCTCGACGCCTGTGAACAGGTGGTCCTGATCAGCCCGGAGGACGCCGACGCTGCGGCGCTGATGGACCGGGCGCGACACGCTCTCGATCAGCAGCAGGTCGAACAGCTCATCGCGGAAGCGCGCACCTGTATCGACGAAGGCCATCTGGCGGAAGGCGCCGAGCTGGCGCGGCGCGCGCTGGGGATCCACCCGGACCACGCCGGCGCGAACGCGCTGCTCGAGGAAATCAGCGCGATCGAACGCGAAGAACGGGAGCGTGTGGTCAAGGAGCGGGCGATTGCGCTCGCGATCGACAAGTGCCGCGACGCGGCGCTCGCCGGAGACGCCGAAGGCGTCGTCGCGGCGGCCGAAGAAGTACTGGCCTTCGACAGCGCCCACGCGGAAGCGCGCGAGCTCATGGCTGAAGCCCGTTCGCTCATCGACGCGCGCGCGCGCGAGCGTGAAGCCGAACGCCGCGCCCGTGAAACCGTCAGTCGGGCACGCCGTGAATTCCAGGATGGACGCCACGAGGACAGCATCGCGCGGCTCGAAGGGTACACGCCGTCGCACCCCGTCGTGTCGCGCGCGCTCGACGAGTTGCGCGCCGAACGGGCCGAGTTCGAGCGGCTCAAGCGGGAGGCCGAGCGGCAGCGCCAGCGGCAGGCCGAGGAAGCGGCCGCGGAAAAACAGCTGCAGATCGCCCTCAGCCTGTCGCGTGCGGCCATTGCCCTGGCCGAACAGCGCATCGCCGATGCGTCGTCTGCGGTCGATGCGGTCCTGGCTTTCGATCCTGAACATCCACGGGCGCTGGGCCTCCGGGGAGACATCGCGGCCGCCATCGAGGCCCGTCAGCGCCAGGAAGAGGTAGAGCGGCAGGCAGACGAAGCGATCACCGCCGCGGAAGCGTTCTTCAACGCCGGCGATCCCGCGGCGGCGATGGATCTGCTGAACAACCATCCCGGGGACCTGCCGCGGGTGGCGGCCGCGCTTGCGCGCCTCCAGCAGCGGCACCGGACCACGAGCGATCGGGAGGTGGAGGCGCGCCGGGCGGAACACGATCGCCGCGCGGCGGAAGCGGTCGAGGCCGCGCGGGTCCGGATCGAAGCCGGCGAGCACCGCGAAGCGCTCGAAGACCTCGAACAGTTCACCCCGTCGCATCCGGACGTCGATCGCGTGCTTCGCGATCTCCGGCGCGAAATCGAACGGCGGCGTGAAGCCCAGTGGGTCGCCGAGCAGACTGCTGCGGCAGCCGCCGAGGTCGCGGAGGGACGCTTCGAAGCTGCGCTCAGCCGGCTCAATCGCCTGCCGCAGACGAGCAGGGATCAGGCGAACGTGGCCGCGCTGCTCGCGCGGGCCGAAGCGGGGGCCACAGCCGCCAGCGAGGCGCAGCGGGAGCGCCATGGCGCGACCGCACAGCTTGCCGATGCCGAGGCGGCGGCGAACGGCTGGGAGCCGGCACGCACCCTGGCGATCCTCGAGACCCTCGAGAAGCGCGTGAAGGCGCGCGCCGATCTTCAGGATCTGACGCCGCGGATCGATCAGCTGTCGGCGTTCGCCCGGAAGCGCCAGGACCTTCTTCGCTTGATGCGGGAATCGAGCGCGCAGCTGCGGGCAGGTGCGCTTCAGGGTGCGCTCGCGACGGTCGAACGGGCGCTCGCGGAAGAGCCCGAGCTGCCGGGAGCCGCCGAACTGCGCGGGCGGATCCAGGCGGCGATTGCCGCCGAAGGGCAGGAGCGGGTCCGCGACGAGGCGGCGCAAGCGGCAGCGGCGGCCGCGCGCAGGCTCGCCGTCGAGGGCAAGCTCGACGACGGGATCGGGCTCCTCGAGCAGGCGGACACGAGCCACGCCGCGGTCGCAGGCACGTTGACAGATTTGCGCCGCGAACGCGCAGACCTGCAGCGCCGCGAGCGCGAACAACGCGAGCAGGACGAAAAGCGCGTCCAGGCGCGACGCGTCGAGATCGCCGGGCTGCTGAAGCGGGCGCGCAAGGCGAAGTCGCCCGACGCCGCGATCGCGCTGCTGCGAAGCGCACTCGAGCTCGATCCCGAGAACGCCGACGCCCAGGAATCGCTCGCGAAATACCAGGAGCGCCGCGACCGGGCAGCCGGCGTGGCCACCGGCACCGAGGGGGCGGCACGTTCGAAGACGCTGTGGCGCGTCGGTGGTCTCGCTGCCGCGATCGTGGCGCTGATTGTCGTCGGATACGTGGTCAGTCATCAGCCGCCGGCGCCAACGACTCCCCCGGTGACGACTGCCCAGCCACCGCCGGTCACTCAGCCAACCACGGTGACGCCTTCTGCTCCGACGACAACGGTTCCGGCTGCTCCGCCACTGACGCCATCGACGGTTCCACCAACCACGATTCCGGCGCGTGGCGAGCGCGGGGGGCAGTCCACGGCAGGGGCGGGTCGGGGCCGGAGTGTGCAGCCTCCGTTTCCACCCTCGACACAATCCGTTCCCCCCACTCAGCTGCCGCCGTCGACGGTGCCCGCGACCACAACGCTGCCGACGACCACCACCACAACGACGACCACCGTTCCGGCGACGACGAGCGTGGCTCCGGTCGTCTCAATCAGCGAGTCGGCCGCAGGGCAGGTGATCGCCGCCTATTACGCGGCCTACCGGGCCAGGGACTTCACCGCGCTGCAGGCGATTTTCCCCGACGCGACGGACCTCGATCGGAGGCGCATCGAGGCGCTCCGCAAGGACTATGAGCCGTGTGATTACCGTGTGCAGGGATTGGCGGTCGACCCGATATCCAGCACGCGTGCCTACGTCCGCCTGCAGGTGACCGAGACCTGCCGGCCGCGGATCCGAGTGCCTTTCCAACCCGGCACGACATCCAAGACCTTCCAGCTTGGCAGGACGGCCGATGGCCGGTGGATTATCACTGCCGGTCCATAGCGAAGGAGGGATTTCTAGAACGACCAGTCAATGCCGGCCACCGGCGTGAAATTGGCGCGCAGCCCGTCGTTGGCGAGCGTCGTAAGCAGGTTGGCGGTCAAGAGGAGCCGGCGCCACACGTTCCACTTGGCGCCCGGTACGATCCAGAAACTGTTGATCCCCTCGGACTGGCCGACCAGCGCGTCGACTGTCCCCGTGCCCCCCGGGGCCGTGAACGTCTGGTACGCGAGTCTGCCGCCGCCGAGCAGCTGACGCCCGACGAAATCCACGAGGACGGTGAGCTGCGGATGCGCGTCGATTTCCAGACCCGCTGCGTACTTGACCTGATGGCGGATGGACCGGTCGCCGCTTGTCGAAATCGGCACTTCCTTCGACCAGAATTCGAAGCCGAAATTGGCGTGCGGCGAGACCCTGCCGCCCTTCGACCAGACCAACGCCGCCGTCGTCCTGGTGATGCCGAGGCCGCGCAACTCGTCTTCGTCGCCGGTCGGAAGCCGCACATCGAACGCCGCCGCGACGCCGCCCTCCGACTGCCGCCACAGCAGGTACTTGCCAAAGATCCCCATGTCGCCGATCCCCCAGGCCCGTGCGTGGGGCACGTCGACACGCCCCTGGGTCGAACCGTCCGGTCCAAGGAAGAGCCCGTCGGCCGAGAGAGCCACCGTCACCCAGGGCACGATTGCTCCGATGTCGAAGTTGTCGGTGACGCCGACCTGAACGAACCCGGTCACCGTGTGGGTCTCGAGGTTGACGTTGAATGCAGTGGAGGCCACCCGCGGCAACCCCGGGTCGTTGACGTTTTTCGCCAGCTGCAGCTCGTTGCCTTCGAGACTGAAGCCGCCGAGCGAGTCGTACGACGAGTAGACCCAGTTGCCGCCGAGGCTGACTTTTGCGCGCCCGGCCGTCAGCGCGCGTTCCGCGAACGCGGGCCCGAAGCTCGAGGTGGACCGCCGGTAGACCTGCAGCAGGGGATCGAACGAGAACGTGAAGCCGCCTGTGGAGGTTCCGAGCGGTGCGGTCGCGACTTCGATGCTGGTGAGAGCGACAATCGTGGACGCCGACTGCTCACTGCCAAGCCTTTTCGCGGCGAGACCGAGGGCCTGCCTGAGGGAGTCGAGCTCGATCGTCTCATGCACCGTCGTCTGCGCCCGGGCCAACCCAGGGTTCAGACCGATAACAAGGATGGCCGTCAGGGTTGCCGGAAGCAGCGGATGTCTGGTTCGCACGGAGACCTCGGTACTGCAAAGCGTCGAACGGGCGCAGGCACCGTCTGCCGACGGCGAAATGTGTAATTTGGAGGCGCGGAGTCTATCAACGGTCACTCGGACGGTCAAGACGGATACCTCCCGGAAGGACTGGTTTTGCGGCCGTTCTGCAGCCTCGAGACGCAAAACGATTCTTGCGTTGCCAGCGCGTTTGCTCGTAAAATCCGCGCCTCTGCTCCACAAGACCAGCGCGCGCTCCCTCGCACGACGCGTGAGTCCGCAAGGCGAGCGCGGCAGGTGATATCGGGGAATCTCATGCGGCGCTACCTTCCGCTGTGTCTTCTGGTCACACTGCTCCCGCTCCTGACCGGGTGCGGTGAATCGCCGAACCGTCCATCGGTGGTGACCGAGACGCCGAGCACTCCGCCGAAGGCGAACGCGCGCTTCATCCAGGTGCCCTGGGACATCTCGCTGTTCTTCAACCTCCCGGGCGGCGCGTCCGTGGCGGGCGCCACCACCGCCGCCACCAGTGGCAGCGCCGCGGCCGGCGACAACCTGACCGGCACCTTCGTCAACAGCACTGGATTTGCGGGCACGATTACCGGCGTCCTTACCGGCACCCTCGAAAGAGGCACGTTCGACGGCACGCTGTCGACCATTATCCGGACCGGCTGCACGGCCGAACGTCGCTTCTCCGGCCCGATCAACAGCCAGGGATTGAACTGGTCGCCTGGCGCGCAGATTAACGATTGCGGCGGCGCCTCGCCCTTGACCTCGGGAATCCAGGTGGCCACCGCACCGCCGACCGCACCGCCGCCGTGTACCTACGAAGCTGCGGCGACCGGCACGAGCGTGCCGACGGCGGGTGGCACCGGAACGGTCAGCGTCACGACCGGCGAAGGCTGCACGTGGTTGGCGACTTCAAGCGCGGACTTCGTCACGCTGAGCACCAGCCAGGGCACCGCCGCCGGCAGCGTCCAGTTCACCGTGGCGGCCAACACGTCCACCACGGAGCGCACTGCCGTCCTCGTGGTGGCCGGCTCGAGCTTCACGATCACGCAGGCGGCGGCTTCGCCCTGTGTCTACAGGTTGAACGGTGGAGCACGAACGTTCGACGCGGCCGGCGCTCTCGGCGGGATCGACATGCGGACGGCCGCACACTGCGCCTGGCAGGCGCAAAGCGACGCGCCATGGCTGACCATCACCAGCGGGGCGTCGGGATCGGGCGATGGCACCATCAGCTATGCCGTCGCCGCCAACCCCGGTCTCACGCAGCGTGTTGGCCGGATCACGGCGACGGGAGATGCGGATTTCACGGTTACGCAGCTGGGCATCGTCTGTCAGTTCACGGTGACGCCGTCCACGACGGCTGCCGAGTTCAGCGGCGGAAGCGGAACCATCCAGGTCGTCCCCAACGCGGCCGCCTGCCCTTGGACGGCCACGGTCAGTCCTGCCGCGCCTTGGATCACGCTCACGCCGCCCGGCGGCACGGGCCAGGGATCGGTCGCGTTTACGGTCGCCGCGAACCCCGATCCGGTCGCCCGGAGTGGAGTCCTGACCGTTGCCGGGCGGGAAATCGTGATCAGGCAGGCCGCGGCGCCGTGTGTCTTCACGCTGACGCCATCGAGTACTTCGGTCCCGTTCACGGGCGGCAACGGCTCTATCGGTGTCGCCACGCACGCAGCCTGCGCGTGGACCGCCGCGGTCGGCGCGAGCGCGCCATGGATCACGATCACCGGCGGTGGCTCGGGCTCCGGCCCCGGCACCGTCCAGTTGAGTTTCGCCGCCAACACAACCGCCCAGCAGCGCACCGGCACCGTGACAATTGGCACCGCGACGGTGACGTTCACGCAGGCACCCACGACCCTGGGCTCGTTGACCGGCGTCGTCATCAACTCGATCAACGGCCAGCCTGTGGCGGATGCGACCGTCTCGCTGACCGTGGTCGGCGGTCCTGCAGCGCTGACGACGGCGACGAATGCGGCCGGCAGTTACACGTTCTCGAACGTTCAGCAGGGCGCGTACAACCTACTGATCCAGAAGGCGGGCTTCGACGACGCACGCAGCCCGGTGGCGATCAACGCGGCGCAGACGACGACGTTCAATGCCACGCTGGTGGCGAGGCCGGTGAACCTCGCCATCACCTGGAATCCAAATCCGACGTTCGTCAATCCGAACAACGTCACGTGCGGTCTGCCGAACGTGGCATTCTGCTGGCAGTCCACTATTACCATCCAGGAGACGAGCGGAAATTCGGCGCCAGTGACAGCCTTGACCCTTCACTTCTTTGACCCAGCCGGAGCCCCGAGCTTCTCAGTGCCGGGGACGGGGCCCCCCTTCACCATTCAGGGAGGAACCACCTTTCAAACCACCGGGACGGCCGGACTGCAATCTCCTGCCGGGGGCGGGGTGGAGTTTGAATTCGCGGGAACCGATGCATTCGGCCGGACCTTCTCGATCAGGTCTCCACGGCTCGGCCTCAGCCCGTTCAGTGTCATCGGGCTGGCGAGTCCCATCGGACCGGCGGGCGTGACTGGCGTGAGTGGGACAGGTGGGGTCCAGCCTGCCACGACACCGATACGGCGGAGATAGATCTACTTCTTCTCTCTTGGCAGGAACTCCACCGCGATGACCCGCGACGTCTTGCGATCCGGGCTGATCGCGCGTGTCACGTAAACCTTCTTGGGCCCGCCGAGCAGCGGGCCGCACCCGATCGACCCCCTCAAATCATCGCGATAGGTAATGAACTCGATCTGATCGAGCGCCGCCGCGTCGAACCGCGCCGTCCCCTCCGGAACCTTGAGCACGAATGCGACGCTCTTCGCCGCACAGTCGATCCGCTCCAGCTCGCCTTCGACCCGCTCCTCGCCGGGTCCGACCTTTCTGAAAGACGCGACGAACCTGCCCCCCGCCGGGTCGGAGGTCGTGGTGCTGTCCGGGAGCGTGCCGCCGGCCGCCGCCGGCGAGTTTCTCGCCGCTGCGGCGCGAGCCGCCGAGGCGGCCCTCATCCTCTGGTAGTCGTCGATCTGCCGCAGCACGTTCGTCGCCGACTCACGCACCTCGGGACTCGGCGTGGTCGCGATCAGCGACCGCAGCACCTTGGCGGCCTCCGGATACGCATCCAGCTGCGCCAGGACCTGCGCGTGCAGGAACACATAGTCCTCGCGGCCCGGCGCCAGGCCGCTCGCGCGCTCGATCGCCTTGAGCGTCTCCGGCGGTGGCCTCCGCGCGTTCCGCAATTCCATCGCGACGCTCCGCGCGATCGCATTCGGGATCTCGCCCCGGGCCTTCTGCGCCGCGTCGAAGAAGCCGCGCGCAGCCTGATACTGCGGGCCCGGCGCCGCGTCGTGGCCTTCGGATGCGATTTCCGCGAGCGTGACGCCGGCGAAATACGCCGTCAGCCAGTCTGAACCGGACTGAAGGCCGAGCAACGCCTTCTCTGCTGCCGGGTTGTCCTTCCGCGAGACGGCGATCCCGGCACGGACCACTGCCGGCCAGCCTGCCGCTCCGGCAGCGCCGCGGTCCAGCCGTTCGATCGCTTCGTCGTAGCGCTGCTGCTGCACGAGGAAATGTGCGAGGAACGCCTCCGCGTCGGCCGCTGCGACCGGCGCGGCCGCCCCCTCGAACGACGTCGTCTTGTCCGTGAACCGGAAGCGGTACACGTTGAAGACGCTGCGCCGGATGTAGTTCTGCAGCTCGCGGTCGAGTCGATCGCCGGCGAAGGCGCGCTGCCAGGCCTCAATCGGAGTGACGCCGTTGTCGAGGCTGGCGACGTAGGCCCCGAGCTTGTCCCGGCGCGAAGGCTGGGACACCAGCAGCAGGTGGGTCAGCGCCCACGACTGCGCATAGAAGACCGAACGTCGATCGCCTTCGTTGTAGAGCGGCGAATCGTGCTTCACGCTCAGCAGCTCTTCGAGCGGCAGGAGCGTACGCTCGTTCAGCTGATTGAGGTGGCCGGGCACCGGCCGCCCGATCATCGCCTCGCGGTCACCAACCAGCTGGAACGTGCTGTAGAACTCGGCGAGCCCTTCGTTGAGCCAAACCGGAATCGAACCGGCGATGTTGGAGGTGATGAGGTGCGAGTACTCGTGGAACACGACGCGCATCGTGTCCTCGTCCCAGTCCCGCACCATCGCGATGTAGTTGACGTCCCGCCTCGGCAGGAACAGCCCGCTCAGTTCGACCGGCTTCCCGTTGAACTTTGGCTTGAACGGTGTGAACGCGCGATCCGAGGGAAAGACCACGACCACGGTCGGCACTGCCGTGGCGATGAACTTCTCCGTCAGGACACGGGCGAGGACGTCGCGGAAGCTCTCGAACCGGCGGGTGATCTCGCGCAGCTCGCCGGCGCTGACATCGCCCACGACGACGAAATTCGGGCTGTCGATGCGCCGCCATTCGGCGAAGGCCGGGCCGGCCAGGCCGCCGACCAGGAAAAGGGTCCCGAGGAACGACGCAACCAGGCGGTGTGGTGGCATGAGTGTCCCCCTGGACAGGCGAAGAATAACGCGATCAGCAGCGATTCGCCGCGACGGCCGCCGCATCGTAGGCCAGGTTCGACCCCAGCCAGCGCTCCGCTTCTTCGACGGACATGCCCTTCCGTTTCGCGTAGGACTCGAGCTGGTCGCGATCGATCCGCCCGACGTTGAAGTACTTCGCCTGCGGGTGTGAGAAGTAGAGGCCGCTCACGCTCGCCGCCGGCAGCATCGCCCCGTGCTCGGTCAGCGTCAGGCCCTGGCGACCCGCGTCGAGCAACTGGAACAGCTTGAACTTTTCGCTGTGATCCGGGCACGCGGGATAACCATACGCCGGGCGGATGCCACGGTATTTCTCCGCGATGAGATCCTCGCCGGTGAGCGACTCGGCGTCCCCGTAACCCCAGTCCTTGCGCGCCTGCGCGTGCAGATACTCGGCGAACGCCTCGGCCAGCCGATCGGCCAGCGCTTTCACCATGATCGCGTGATAGTCGTCGTGATCGGCCTCGAACTGGCGGACCAGCACGTCGGCGCCGATCCCGGCGGTGACGGCGAACATCCCGAGATAGTCCGGCACCCCGCTTTCGAGCGGAGCGATGAAGTCGGCCAGTGATCGATTCGGCTTCTGGTCGGCGATCACTTCCTGCTGGCGGAGCATCGGGAACCGCGCCAGTTCGACGCGGCGCGTGTCGTCGGTGAAAACGACGATGTCGTCGCCGACGCTGTTCGCAGGCCAGAACCCGTAGCTCGCGCGCGCCCTCAGCAGCTTGCCGTCGACGATCTGCCGCAGCAGCGCCTGAGCGTTGTCGAACAGGTCGCGGGCCGCGGCGCCGTACTGCATGTGCGTCAGGATGGCCGGATACCGGCCCTTGAGCTCCCACGCGGAAAAGAAGAACGTCCAGTCGATGAACTTCACCAGCTCCTCGAGCGGCACGTCGTCGAGATAGCGGCGTCCGACGAACCAGGGCGACGCGATGTCGTGGTCGTCCCAGTCGACGCGCAGGCGGTTGGCCCGCGCCCGTTCGTACGAGAGCAGCGGCTTTTGGGCACGGGTCGCGTACTTGTCGCGAGTCTCGGCCTGGGCGGCGCGATTCTGCCGATCGAGCTCGTCCCGCCTGGCCCCGAGCAAGCCCGAGACGACGTCCACCGCGCGCGAGGCATCCAGCACGTGAAGGACGGGGCCGCCGTACTCCGGTGCGATCTTGACCGCGGTGTGCTGCTTGCTGGTCGTGGCCCCGCCGATCAACAGCGGCATCGTCATTCCGCGCCGGGTCATCTCGCGGGCGACCGTCACCATTTCGTCGAGCGACGGCGTGATCAGGCCGCTCAGCCCGACGATGTCGGCGTTCCGCTCGATTGCCGCGTCGAGAATCTTCGCGCCCGGCACCATCACGCCAAGGTCGATGACCTCGTAGTTGTTGCAGCCGAGCACGACGCCGACGATGTTCTTGCCGATGTCGTGGACGTCGCCTTTCACCGTGGCCATGACGATGCGGCCCTGCGCGGCCGGCGACCCGGAGCGGCGCTTCTCTTCCTCCATGTACGGCAACAGGTAGGCGACGGCCTTCTTCATCGCCCTTGCGCTCTTGACCACCTGCGGGAGGAACATCTTGCCCGCGCCGAACAGGTCGCCGACGATCTTCATGCCGTCCATCAGCGGGCCCTCGATGACTTCGAGCGGCTTCGCGTACTGATGGCGCGCTTCTTCAACGTCCTTCTCGATGTAGTCGACTACGCCGTGCACGAGCGCGTGGCTCAGGCGCTGCTGCACCGTCGCCTCGCGCCACGCGAGGTCCTCTTCACGCTTGCGGCCAGCTCCCTTGACGGTCTCGGCCAACTGCACGAGGCGCTCGGTGGCGTCTGGCCGGCGGTTGAAGATGACGTCCTCGACGTGTTCCAGCAGGTCCTTGCGGATGTCCTCGTAGACCACGAGCTGACCGGCATTGACAATGCCCATGTCCATGCCCGCCTTGATCGCATGGAACAGGAACGCGGAGTGCATCGCTTCGCGGACGATGTCGTTGCCGCGGAACGAGAACGAGAGATTGCTGACCCCGCCGCTGATCTTCACGCCGGGACAGGCCGCCTTGATGATGCGGGTCGCCTCGATGAAGTTGACCGCGTAGTCGTTGTGCTCCTCGAGTCCCGTGGCGATTGCCAGGATGTTGGGATCGAAGATGATGTCCGCGGGATCGAACGCCGCCTGCTCGACGAGCAGCTTGTAGGCGCGTTGACAGATCTCGACCTTGCGCTGAATGGTGTCGGCCTGGCCGACCTCGTCGAAAGCCATCACGACGACACCGGCGCCGTATCGTTTGATCAGCTTCGCCTTGTGCAGGAAGTCGGCTTCGCCTTCCTTGAGGCTGATCGAGTTGACGACGCTCTTGCCCTGGACGCACTTGAGGCCGGCCTCGATCACCGACCACTTCGAGCTGTCGATGACCACCGGAACGCGGGCGATCTCCGGTTCGGTCGCGATGTAGCTCAGGAACGTGGTCATCGCCTGCTCGGAATCGAGCATGCCCTCGTCCATGTTCACGTCGATCAGGTTGGCGCCGCCGCGGACCTGCTCGGCGGCGACCTGCACCGCCTCGGCATAGTTCCCGCTCTTGATCAGTCGCGCGAAGCGCGCCGAGCCGGTGACGTTGGTCCGCTCGCCGATCATCTGGAAGTTGCTGTCGGGGCGGATGGTCAGGGTCTCGAGGCCGCTGAACTGGGAGTAATGCTCGGCGAGCGAAGAGGACTCGTGGCTTCCGGCTTCAGCCGGAAGAGCCCGCAGCCACGAGCCCTCGGGGAGCGCGCGCGGCGCCAGCCCCTCCACCGCCCTGCGTACCGCCGCGATGTGATCCGGCGTCGTCCCGCAGCAGCCGCCGACGATGTTGGCGAAGCTGCTGGCGACGAAGTCCCGGAGCAGCTGGCCGGTCTCTTCGGGGAGCTCGTCGTACTGGCCGAACGCGTTTGGCAGGCCGGCATTCGGGTAGACGCTCACGTAGCACTCGGCCATGGCCGCGAGCTCGGCGATGTACGGCCGCATGTCGCGCGCGCCGAGCGCGCAGTTGATGCCGACGCTGAACGGCCGGGCGTGCCGGATGGAGACGTAGAACGCGTCGAGCGTCTGCCCGGAGAGGGTGCGGCCGCTCTTGTCGGTGATCGTCACCGAGATCATCAGCGGGATGCGGACACCGCGTTCCTCGAACACATTCTCGATCGCCACAATCGCCGCCTTCGAGTTGAGCGTGTCGAAGATGGTCTCGAGCAGCAGCAGATCGACGCCGCCATCCAGCAGGCCGCGCACCTGTTCCTCGTAGGCTTCGCGCGCCTGATCGAAGGTCATGCCGCGGAACGAGGGGTCGTTGACGTCCGGCGAAATCGAGAGGGTGCGGTTCATCGGCCCCATCGACCCGGCCGCGAAGCGCGGCTGATCCGGCGTTTTCGCGGTCCACTCGACCGCGGCCGCCTTGGCGAGGCGCGCACCTTCGAGGTTCATCTCGTAGACGAGCGGCTCGAGCGCGTAGTCCGACTGGGCGATCGCGGTACTCGAGAACGTGTTCGTCTCGATGATGTCGGCGCCCGCAGCCAGGTACTCGTGATGGATGCTGCTGATGACGTCGGGCCGCGTCAGGATGAGGACGTCGCTGTTGCCACGCTGATCTTTCGGGTGGTTTTTCAGCCGCTCGCCGCGGAAATCGGCCTCGGTGAGCTTATGGCGCTGGATCATCGTGCCCATCGCGCCGTCGAGCATCAGGATGCGGTCGCGGAGCAGTCGGTTGAGAATGGGGACTGTCCCCGTTTCCGGGGGATCAAGTGGAAATGGGGACTGTCCCCTTGTCTGGGTGCTCATTTGGAAATCCGTGGCCGTGCGGCGGCTGGCTTCGCGCCGCTGGCAATGAGGACGGTAAAAGGATCGCCGGCCCGGCGGGCGCCGACCGACACGTTCACGTCGGAGAGCCCGCCCTGCTTCAGGAGCCGCGTCAGCCCCGCATCGGAGAACCCGCGCCAGCGGTCGCCGAGCCGTTCGGTGACCCAGTCCTGGTCGTGCTCCCGGAGGTCGAGGACGAGCACCCGGCCGGCGGGCCCGACGATTCGGACGGCTTCGGCTATGGCCGCCGCCGGGTCTGCGGCGTGGTGCAGCGCCTGCGACAGGATGGCGAGATCGACCGAGGCGTCCCGCAGCGGGACGCGCTCGAGCTCTCCCTGCCGCCAGGTGATGTTCCGGACCCCGCGGCGCCGCGCGAGCGCCCGGGCACGCTCGAGGACCGGCCGGGAGCGGTCGATGGCGATGACGCGTGAGGCCCAGCGGCTGGCTTCGATGGTCAGGTAGCCGTCGCCGCATCCCAGATTGGCGACCCGCCACGCGGGCAGCAGGTGACCGAGCGCGCGGGCCCATGCTGCCCAGCTCCGGCCCGGAACCAGCTGGCGCTCACGCGCGTCCGGCCCGCTGTGCTGCTCGAAGTTCTCCTTGCGCAGCCGCCGCACCTCTTCGAGCTTCGCGTCGTCGGCGCGGCCGTCCGCCGTCCCGGCCGTCTGTTCGAAGTGCGCCTGGAGCAGCGGCCAGAGCGGACCGAATCCGTTGTCCGCCTCCTGCAGCCGCGGCGCGAGGCTGTACCAGCTGTAGACGCCTTCCCGCCGCTCGGCAATCAAACCAGCTTCCTTGAGCATGCCGAGGTGCCTGGACACCCCCGACTGCGCCAGGCCGAGGATGCCGGTGAGCTCCGATACGTTCAGCCGCTCCGCCGCCAGCAGCCGCAGGATGCGCAGGCGGGCGTCGTCGCCCAGCAGGCGGAACAGGGAGGTGCCCAACAACACATCTATGAATCTATATCAATTGATGCGTTGGGGCAAGTTTGGAGGTTTGGTCAACTTCCAACTTCCAACTCCCAATTCCCAAGGGAAGTCGTTCGAACACACTGGGGCTGAAGTCGACCAACCAAGCTTGTTGGCACGACTCTCACCCCGTTGTTCGAACGACTTCCCTTGGGAGTTGGGAGTTGGAAGTTGGGAGTTGCCTTATCTCCCCGGGGATTTCAGCCACTGTGCGAGCTTCGGCCCCTGCACCGCCGCCGACGCGGCACAGGACTGGATCCGCTCGATCGACTGCTGCAGCGTGCGCTCGGCGTCGGGCACTTTGTGCGTGCTGAAGAAGCTCTTCACCTCGGCAGCGGTGCGCGCGTCGCAGAAAGTGGCCAGGGCGCCCACGAGGACGGTGTTGCCGATGAACTCGCCGGTCTTTTTCTGGATCTCCGGCCATCGCTCACGCGCAAGCTGCCACGCCAGGCGATGGGTATCGCTGTTGGCGAGCAGGGCTGCAACCACGTACTTCGCGTCCTGCGATCGGACGACGTCCGAGAGCGCCAGATCCATCGTCCGTCGGACCAGCAGCGGGTTCGCGAAGGAGGTGAGGGCGTACATGTACCCGTCGTGCTCCTCCGGATCGGTCGCGGTCTTGACCCTGTCGAGATACCGATCGTAGAGGGCAGCATCGCCGTCGATCGCAGCAAGATTGATCAGCACACCGAGCAGGGTGGGCTCGATCGAGCGGGGCTTGTCGAGCTCCAGCGACACGAGCGATCGGGCTTTCGCCAGCACTTGCGCGTCGCGCGCCGTCTTGCCGGCGAGATTGACGACGGTTGCGCGGAGCGATTTCACTTCATCGGTGTCGCCTGCGCGTGCCTCCACCCCGACGTCGGCCACGGCGGGGGCGATGAACCTGCCCACCCAGGCGCGATAGGCGCTGCGCGTCGCGCCGGTCGTGAATTCCTCATCGATGGTGGACAGCACCGACGCGAAGGTGCTGACGACCCTGGACGTGCGTTCGTCACGGAATCCAGAGACCAGATCGAGAAAGGTCCCGACCTCGTGCCGCGTCGCTCGAACGAGGGCCGATTCATCCGAAAGGACGGCCATGCGTTCCTCGGCCGACAGCGTTTCGACCTTCTCGGCCATCGTACGGATCATCGCCGGGGGTGAGGCAGTCCGGTAGTAGCCGCGCGCCCCGGCGTTGCCGATGACCCACGCCGGGCAGTTGTCGAAGCTCACTTCCTTGCGGCGTTCCTGCAGCAGTTCACAGTGCGCATCGCCCGACGGCGATCGCAGGCAGACGGGAATCTGCCACAGCTCGGCTGCCCCGGCGGCGACCTGCTGCGACGGGTCGCGGAAATACCGTTCCTGCGACAGCACGGCGCGGCCGCGGCCCTCGGCGCAGCGGAGATCCAGGGCGATCAGCGGCAGGCCGGGCTGATCGACGAACGTGGCCATGACGCGGTCGACCGGCTTGCCGGTCGCCGCCGTCAGGGTGGTCCAGAAGTCCTCCGCGCGGGCGTTGCCGGTACTGGAATCTCTCGATGTAAGCGTTCACACCCTTCTGGAAAGCCTGCTCACCCACCCACTCCTCGATCATCCGCAGCACTGCCGCGCCCTTCTCGTACGCAATCGGATCGAACAGCTCGCTGATTTCGGCCGGCGTCGACGCCCTGGCACGGATCGGGCGGGTGGTCTGCAGTGAATCGCGGTTCATCGCGGTCTGGTTGTCGGCGACTTCGTCCAGTTCCACCTTCCAGTCGGGCCGCCAGACCTTCAATGGCTTGCTCATCATCCAGTTGGCAAAGCCTTCGTTCAGCCAGATGTCGTCCCACCACTGCATCGTGACCAGGTCGCCAAACCACTGGTGCGCGATCTCGTGCGCGAGCACCACGGCAATGGCCTTGCGGGCGGGGACCGATGCGTCGGGGGCCGCGAGCAGCAGGGTCTCTCGATAGAAGATCGCGGCCGTGTTCTCCATCGCACCCGCGGCAAAGTCGGGGACGGCGACGATGTCGAGCTTCTTGAACGGGTATTTGATCGAGTAGTACCGGTTGTAGTACTCGACGATCTTCCGGGTCGACTCCAGCGCGAAGCCGGTGAGCTGTTTCTTGTCGGGGGTCGAGCAGACGCGGACAGGAATCCCGTCGGCGCTGCCGGCATTGCACTCGAAGTCGCCGACCGCGAGCGCGACGAGATAGGTGGACATCTTCGGCGTGGTCTCGAACTTGACCGTGTGCGTGCCGGCTCCCGGTCCGGGCGTGTCGGAGACGACGGCGCCGTTCGAGATCGCGCGGTCCTTCTCGTCGATGATGGCGGTCAGCGCGAACGTGGCCTTGAACGCGGGCTCGTCGAACGACGGAAACATCCGGCGCGCATCGGTCGCCTCGAGCTGCGTCACCGCGTAGCGGCGGCTGTTCGCCTTGCTGAGATACAGCCCGCGCAGGTCGTCGTTGAGAACGCCGTCGTAGGCGATCTCGAGCTCAGCGTCGCCGGCCGGCACCGGAGCGGGGAATTTGAACGTGGCCTGTTCCTTCGCGGCGTCGAGCGCGACCTCGGCCTGCTGCTGACGGCCGCCGGCCGTAATCGATACCGCGCCGAACTTGATCTCCGCCGCGTTGAGCACAATCGTGGACGACGGGGCGGCGAGTCGAACGCGTATCTTGATATGGCCGCCGAAGGTGGCGTCGGCAAGTCTCGGGGCCACCGTGAGGTCGTAGTGCTCGGGGGTGACGGTGGTGGGCAGCCGTTGTCCGAAGGCCAGGTTGCCGCTGAGCAGGATCAACGCCGCAGAAAGGGATGCGATTCGCATGCAACTCAAAGTGTACCGTAGCAAATCTCCGGTCGCAGGCCTGGTGGTGGCGCATGGCGCCGGCGGGGGACAGAACACCGGCTTCATGGTACGAACCGCCGAGGGCCTCGCCGCGCGCGGGATTGTTGCGGCGACGTTCGACTTCCCCTACATGAGCGCCGGCAAGAGCGTGCCCGACAAGGCGCCGGTGCTCGAACAGGCCTGGCGTGACGCAATCGAGCGCGCTCGAGTCGAGATGCCTGGCGTGCCGTTGTTCATCGGCGGCAAGTCGATGGGTGGCCGGATCGCATCCCACGTGGCATCGCAGGGGAGTCCCGGCCTTGCCGGCCTGGTGTTCCTCGGCTACCCGCTCCACCCGCCGGGAAAACCCGAGCAGCGCCGCGATGCGCATCTGCCGGCGATCGCCGAGCCGATGCTGTTCGTGCAAGGCTCCCGCGACGCCTTCGGCACATCGGACGAGATCCGCTCGCTGCTCCCGCGGCTTCAGCACGCGACCGTTCACGAGATCCCTGGTGGCGATCATTCGTTCAAGGTCTCAGGCCGCGGGGCGCCGAAGCCGGATGCGGTGCTCGGAGGGATCCTGGACGTGATCAAAGACTGGATCGGGGAGAGGTCATAAGGTCGCAGCGATTGTTATAGTTGCAGTGAATGACCTCGCCTGCCCAGCCTCCCGCGCGAACCCGGATCCGTCTCGAGATTCCCGACCGGTTCAAATGGAACGTCCTCGATATCTTTCCGAACTGGGATGAATGGCAAACGGCCTTCGCCACGCTCGAGAAGGGCATCGAGCGCTACGCCTCCTTCAAGGGGACCCTGGCGCAGGGACCTGACCGGCTGCTCGAAGCGTTCAGGCTGTCCGAGCAGCTCGGCCAGCTCGCGTATCGGGTGTGGTACTTCCCGTCGCTGCAATATGACGAGGACCAGCGCGACAACTCGGTGAACGCGCGGCGGCAGCAGGTGCAGCTGCTGTTTGCCCGCTGGAAGCAGGCCGAGTCGTGGTTCAACCCGGAGCTGCTCGGCATTCCGCTCGAGACCGTGCGCCGGTGGATGGACGAGGTCGAGGACCTGCGGCTTTACCGCTTCGCGATCGAGGATCTATACCGGCAGCAGGAGCACGTGCTGGACGAGGCCGGCGAGCGGCTGATGTCGCTCTCGAGCCGGCTCTCGTCGGCGCCGAACGAAGCCTACTCGGCGCTCTCCACCGCTGACGTGAAGTATCCGACGATCAGGCTGTCGACGGGAGAAGAGGCGGTGATCTCGTACGGGCAGTACCGTGCGATTCTCGCGACGCGGCGGGAGCAGTCGGATCGTGCCCGCGCGTTCGAGGCGCTGCACGGCACTTACAAGTCGTCGCTCAACACGTACGCGACGCTCTACAACGGTGTGTGCCAGCGCGACTGGTTCCAGGCGCGCGCCCGCGGCTACGCCAGCACCCTCGAGGCCGCGCTCCACGGCGACAACATTCCGACCGCGGTGGTCGAGAACCTGATTGCCTCGACGCGCGCGGGGGTCGAGCCGCTCCGGCGCTACCATCGGCTGCGCCGCCGCACGCTCGGCGTCCCCACCTACCAGGTTTACGACTTCGCGATTCCACTGGTCACGTTCGACCAGACAGTACCAGTACGAGGACGTGCTCGCACGGATCGTCGAGTCCGTGGCGCCGCTCGGCGAGGACTATCAGGCGCGGATGCGGCAGGCCTTCTCGGGAGGCTGGATCGACGTCTACGAGAACGACGGCAAGCGCTCCGGCGCGTATTCGGCGCCGGTGTACGGAACCCACCCGTACATGCTGCTGAATTACACCGACACGCTCGACGATGTGTTCACGCTGGCGCACGAGATGGGGCACTCGATGCACACCATCCTGTCGCACGAGACGCAACCGTTCATCTATTCGAGCTACACGATCTTCGTGGCGGAGGTCCCCTCGACCCTGAGTGAGAAGCTGCTGCTGGATCACATGCTGGAGCACTCGACGGATCCCGCCGAGCGTGTGGTGCTGCTGCAGCACGCCATCGACAACATCGCCGGGACCTTCTACACGCAGGTCATGTTCGCCGACTACGAGCTCCGCGCGCATCGCCTGGTCGAAGGCGATCAGCCGGTGACCGCGGATCGGCTGTCGGAGACCTACATGCAGCTGGTGAACGACTACTACGGCGACGCGGTCGACGTGAACCCGCTGACAGGCCTGACCTGGGCGCGGATCCCTCACTTCTTCAATTCGCCGTACTACGTCTATCAATACGCGACCTGCTTCGCGTCAGCCGCGCGTCTCGCGCGTGAGATCGGTCGCGGCAGAACGCCCGCCGAGCACGCGGCGCGAGGCCGCTACCTCGAGCTGCTGCGGTCTGGCGGCAACGACTATCCGATGGAGCAGCTGAAAAAGGCCGGCGTGGATCTCGGCCAGCCGGATACGGTCGAAGCCATCGTCAGCCAGCTGGACGACCTGGTCAGCCGGTTGGAGTCGGAGCTCAAATCGGATCGGTCTGGTAGCTTCCGCCTTTAGGCGGAAGATGTCCTCCTTAGGCGGAAGGTCCCTTACCGTCCCCCTCCCCGCGAGCCCCGCGGCGGCCAGGAGCAGGGCGGCGGCGGCGCCATAGGCGGCGCCTTCTCCTACCTTCTGTAGTAGCACGTTGCCCCAGACCGGGCCCAGCGTCCGGCCAAGGCTCTCGAGCGCGCCCGCGGCCCCCTGGGTGCGGCCCTGCTCGCGGCGATCCGCGGCGTTGCTGACCAGCGCGATCAGGGTCGCGTTGCAGAGTCCGATGCCGATCGCGCCGGGCACCAGCAGGAGGACGAACAGCGGCACGCTATAAGTCAGGGCACTGCCCCCCCAGCCGAGGGCCGTAAAGATCAGGCCGACCACCAGCGTCCGCTGATTGCCGAGGAGACGGACTACCGGCCCCACCAGCCCTCCCTGCACGACGACGCCGACGGCGCCGAACGCGCTGAACAGATAGCCGGTGTGGGTGGCGTCGAACCCGAAGCGCCGCGCGCCGAACAGCGCGAAGGTCGTCTGATAGACCGCAAACGACATCCAGTAGATGAAGTCGATCGCGAGCAGCCTGCGCAGGCCGGGGCGATGCCCGAGGTGCCGCAGCGCGCGCCAGAACGGACCACTGCCCGCATGCGCACGGTGCACGGTTTCGGGCAGCCACCACCACGCCAGCACGGTCGCGACCAGCGTGATGAGCGCCGCCGCCCAGATCGGCGCGGTGTAACTGACGTGTGACAACCCGGCGCCGAGCGCCGGCCCGACGATGAAGCCCAGGCCGAAAGCCGCGCCGAGCAGCCCATACGCCTTCGCGCGGTCCTCTTCGGTCGTGATATCGGCGATATAGGCGCGCGCGGTGGTGATGTTGCCGCCTGACAGGCCGTCGACGATTCGCGCCGCAAACAGCATCGTCAGGCTGTGCGCGATCGCCAGCATCGCAAAACTGACGGCGGTGCCGATCAGGCTCAGAATCAGGACCGGCCGCCGGCCCCACCGATCGGACAGCTCTCCGAGCAGCGGCGACGCCAGCAGCTGGGCGAGCGAAAACGAGGCAAAGAGCAGACCGATGACAATCGGCGACGCGCCGAACGTGCGGGCGTAGAACGGCAGCAGCGGAATGATGATTCCGAAGCCGACCAGGTTGACGAAGATCGTAAGAAAAATTACCAGCAGTGGTCGGGACATGCGGGACCGCTGCTAAGGCATTACCCGCACGGCCTTAATCACCACCGGCTCCGCCGGCAGGTCGTCATGGGGTCCGTTACGGCGGGTTTTCACCGCCGCGATGCGGTCGCATACCTCGAGTCCGCTCAGCACCCGACCAAAGACTGCGTATCCGAAGTCTTCTGGCGAATAGCCGTGATGATCGAGCTTGACGCGGTTGTCGGCAACGTTGATGAAGAACTGCGCGGTCGCGCTGCGAAGCGCCTCGGTCCGCGCCATCGCCAGGGTCCCCCGGACGTTGTTCAGGCCGTTGGTGGCTTCGTTCCGGATGGGCGGACGAGTCGGTTTCTCCACCATATCGGCGGTGAATCCACCGCCTTGGATCATGAATCCGGAAATGACCCGGTGAAAGATGGTGCCGGTATAGAAGCCCTCGTTGGCATACTCGAGAAAGTTCTGGACCGAAACCGGCGCGCGATCCTTGTACAGCTCCACGCTGATGTCGCCGAGCGAGGTCGAGATGAGGACGGTTGGATTGCCGGGCGCCGGTGTCGCAGGCTGTGGCTGAGTGCCGGCAACCGTCTGAAAAAGGACGAGAAACGCGAGCGCCGTCAGCGGGGTCATAGGGATCCAATCGTATCAGCGGCGTCCCGGCGGGATCCGGCCGAATTGGCAGCGGGCGGATCCGGCAGGGGCCTGACCGATTCAATTGGATGGATCGTTGATGGCAACTGTGACGGATCGAGCGTAGCATTCGCTGGTACCGCCTCGGCTTTTCCGGCCGCCGGTGTGCGGCAAACATTTTGCGAGGTGCGCACACATCTGCGTCCGCCTCGCGGGAGGTCCACATGGCGACAGGTCTCGAAAACGAGCAAAAGGAGCTGGCGCAGTACATCCGCCAGGGGTCGAGCCGCGGACCGCAGTGCTTCGGCAGCTACTTCGACGAAAAAGGCGGATCGTGTGCGCTCGGCGCCGTGTACGAGGGGGTCTACCACCTGCCCCGCGATCACGGAAAGCTGATCCCGGACCATCTCGAACGCCTGTTCCGGTGTCTGGACGAGGTGACCAAGCGGTGCCCGCACGGGTGCAAGAAGCGGCTGCCGCTCGCCTCGATGATCGTTCACCTGAACGATGACCACCGGATGACGCGCGAGCAGATTGCCGAATGGCTGACGCAGGAGTCGAACGGCTGATTTGAACGAGGGCACGCAGCTCGCTGATGTCTTTCCTGGATCGATTCAAGCCGCAGCCACGCTGGCGACACAGCGATGCCACCATCAGGGCGGCTGCGATAGCCGAGATCCCGGAGGACGAGGAGTCGCTCGCGACGATTCGCGAGCTGGCGGCCGGCGACGACGACGTCCGGGTCCGGCGGGCCGCCGCGGCGCGGCTCGAGCGGGCAGCGGACATCCTGCCGCTGGCCCGCGCCGAGCGCGATGAGGAACTGCGCCGCACGCTGCTCGAACGGCTCGTAACGATCGCGAGCGCCGCCGAGGCCACCCGCGACGCGGCGGTGGCTCTGGAAGGGATCGAGGATCAACGACAGCTCGCGACGGTCGCGAAGAGCTCACCAAACGACACGATACGCACCGCGGCGCTCAGCCGCGTGAACGAGGCTCGGGCCCTCGGCAGCGTGGCGCGGCATGCCGCACACGGATCGACGGCGCTCGACGCCGTGCTGCGCCTCGGCGATCGCGCGGAGCTGCTCAACGTCGCACTCAAGACGGATCACAAGGACGCCGGGATCGCCGCGCTCGAGCGCGCGGTGGAAGGCAGCGACGCCACCAACGGGTTGCGCGACACGCTCGAATCGGTGACGGCGCGGGCCAGGAACAAATCGGTCGCAAAGAAGGCGCGGGGAATGATGCAGGCACTGGACGAAGCCGAGGCCGCCAGACGACTGGCACTCGAAACATTTCAGCAACGACTGGCGAGCCTGGTCGCCCGCGTCGAGACATTGGCGCCGCAGCCGGCCGAGGCGGCGGCGGAACTCGACGCGGTCGAGGCCGAGTGGGCTGCGCTCGCAACCGAGCCGGCCTTCGAGCTCGACGCGGCCTCGGTCGCGCGGTTTGAAGCGGGAGCGGGCGCCGCGCGGGCGGCGATCGCCGAACAGCGGCGCATCGAGTCCGAACGCCGCGCCGAGGATGAACGGCGGGCGACGCTGCGCGCGAACCGCGCCGCGATCATCGAGGGCATCAACACCCTGCGCGGCGACGACACCCTCGATCGGCTCGAGCGGGCGGCGGAAGAGTGGGCCGCGCTCGGAGCGCCGGCCGGAGAACAGGACGCGGGCGAGCTCCAGGCCGCGTTCGACGCCGCGAGCGCCAACGCGCGGCAGCGCCATCAGAACCGGCTCGATCTGCACCAGACCCATACGCGCCTCCAGGAGATCGCCGCCGAAGCGGACCGCCTGAGCGCAGAGGAACCACTGCCGCAGGAGGCCTGGAACACGGTCACCGCCGAATGGGAGCAGCTGGTGCCGCGCTCGGAAGATCTCGATGCCGCAGTGCGCGAACGGTTCGAACAGGCACAAAGCCGCGTGCGCGAGAAGGATGAAGAGCGGCAGGCGGCGGCCGAGCGGACCCGGCGGCAGCAACTGCAGCGAGTCGAGCAGCTGATCGAGCGCGCGCAGAAGCGCAGCGCCGCCGAGGATCTCACGCTGCGCGAGGCCGATCGGCTCGCGAGGGATCTGCGCTCCGCGCTCGACGCCCCGCCCGACACCGATCGCGAGGCGCAGCAGGCGCTTGCCGAACGGCTGCGGGCGGCCACGGCGGTCGTGGCCCCGCGGCTGCACGATCTGCGCGAGATGGACGAGTGGAAGCGCTTTGCCAACGCCGCGGTCCAGGAAGAGCTGATTGCGAAGGCCGAGGCGCTGCGCGCGAAGTACGGGTTCGACGCCGCCGAAGGTCCGAAAGAAGAGGACCTCGACAAGGCGGCGCGCGAGCTGCACGACATCCAGGAGCGCTGGAAGAGCGTGGCCGAGGCGCCGCGGGCCCAGGCGCAGGCGCTGTGGCATCGGTACCGTCAGGCCGCTGACCCGGTCCAGGCCCGGCTGCGCGAGTTCTTCTCTCACCGCAACGAAGAGCGCAAGGTCAATCTGGAAAAGAAGCTCGCGCTGATCGCGCGGGCCGAACAGGTCGCCGACTCCACCGACTGGATCAAGACCGCCGACGAGCTGAAGAAGCTGCAGGCGGAGTGGCAGCAGATCGGACCCGTTCCGCGGCAGGACACCAAGATCACCTGGAAACAGTTCCGGGATGCGTGCGACCGCTTCTTCACCCGGCGGAACGCCGATCTCGCGGAGCGCAAGGAAACCTGGTCGGCGAACCTGACCCGCAAGGAGGCGCTCTGCGCCCGCGCCGAGGAGCTCGCGGCGTCCAGGGAGTGGGATCGCGCGGCCGCCGAGATCCGCCGGCTGCAGACCGAGTGGAAAACGATTGGTCCGGTCCGCCGGAACAAGTCCGAGGCGGTCTGGCAGCGCTTCCGTACCGCCTGCGACACGTTCTTCGATCGCTACAAGCGGCGCGACGAGATCGAGCTGGAGTCCAAGCAGGCCGATCGTGAACAGCTCGTCGCCGAGCTGGAAGCGCTCGCGCCGGCCGAAGCCGGCAGCATGAACGGCGCCGATCCGTCCAGCCTGCTCGAGCAGGTGCGATCGCTGCGCAGCCGCTGGAACCAGTCGACCCCCGTGGTTCGCCACGGCGCCGACCCGCTCAGCGCACGCTTCGTGGGCGCGCTCGAGCGCACGCTGCTGACGCATCCCGACGCGTTCAAAGGAACCGAGCTCGACATCGAGCCGAACCGCCAGAAGATGGAGAAGCTCCTGGCACGCGTCGAAGGCTTCCTGTCGGACGCCGCGCCGCCGCCGGCCAACTCCTCACAGGCGCTCGCCGACATGCTGCGCGAGGCGCTCGCGTCGAACACGATCGGCGGTCGGGCCGGTGAGGAGAGCAAGTGGCGGACGATGGCCGAGGACGTGCGTCAGGCCCAGGCCTCGTGGAGCCGGCTCGGCCCGGTCCCGGGCGAGACCGGACGCGCCCTGAACGAGCGCTTCCACAAGGCGGTCACCAGGTTCTTCGATCAGTACCGCCGCAAGGTGCCGCCGCAGCAGACGGCTTCACGGGGCGCGAGGCCGGTCGGGACCAGATAGAAATCCCAAGCTCCAAGCTCCAAGTCCCAAGGCACTCCCAACCTCCAAGTCCCAAACAATTATTGGGATTTGGAAGTTGGGGGTTATTTGGGATTTGGATCTTGGAGCTTGGGATTTGCTCGATACTTCACCTTTCCACCAACAATCGTGTAGCTCACCTCCGGTCGACGGAATCTCTGATTCCGGCACTGTCAGGATGTCCTTCGACAGCACGACCAAGTCGGCGTATTTGCCGACCTTCAGTGTCCCCTTCGATTCCTCCTCGAAGGCAGCGTAAGCGGCGTTGATGGTGTAGGACTTCAACGCCTCGACACGGCTCATACGCTGATCGGGATAGAAGACCGAGCCGTCGCTCAACTTCCGGCTGACCGTCGCATAGTAGCTGGCGATCGGGCTGACATCCTCGACCGGGGCATCGGTGCCGTTGCTCACGAGCGCCCCCGACTGCATCAGTTTCTGCCAGACGTACGCGCCTTCTTCGGCGCGCTTCGGACCGAGGCGGGCAAGCACGTACGGTGCGTCGGAAGTGCAGTGCACGCCCTGCATCGACGCCATCACGCCGAGCTTGCCGAAGCGCGGGATGTCGGAGGCACTGAGGTGCTGCGCATGCTCGACCCGCCAGCGGAGGCTGTGGCCATCACCGCCTTTGAACGCCTGCTCGAAGATGTCGAGCGTCTCGCGGTTCGCACGGTCACCGATCGCGTGCACACAGAGCTGATAGCCGTGTTCGAGGGCCAGCCGAGCGGTTTCCGCGATCTCCGCCACCGGCGTGGTATTCCGGCCGGTGTCGCCGGGCTTGTCCGCATACGGCTCGAGCAGCCACGCGCCTCGCGGTCCGAGCGCGCCGTCGATCGCTTTCTTGATCGCGCGCACCGTCAGGAAGCCGCCGCCGTAGTCGATGGTCTTGTACTTCGCCAGGTTCGCCGCGAGCACCTGGTTGCTCACTCGAAGCATCACCCACAGGCGGTTCGAGATCTTTCCTTCGTCGATCATCTTCTTCATCAGATCGACATCCGCGAGGCTCGAGCCCGCGTCCTGAAACGACGTGATGCCCTTCGACACGACCTCGGCCGAGGCCAGCTCCAGGACGCGCCGGGCGCGGGCGGCGGCCTCGGCCGGCGTCGGGTCGGGTTCGCCGGTGCCGGCGCGGATCAGCCGCGACGCCGTCTCGCGGAACATGCCGGTCGGCTTTCCGGTGCCGTCCTTGAGAAAGTCGCCGCCCGGGGGATTCGGCGTGTCGCGCCGTCGACGTCCGACAGCTGCATCGCCTTCGCGTTGGCAAAGCTCGCGTGCCCGCTCGCGTGGGTGAGCAGCACGGGATTGTCGGGCGAGACCCGGCTGAGCGACTCGTGGGTGGGGAATCCTTCGACGTTCGGCGCCGGCACCGACTTCCATTTCTCCTGGTGCCAGCCGCGTCCGTAGATCCACTGCCCCGGGCTTCGCTTGCTTCGCGGCGGCGGCCACCATCGCCACGATCTCGTCCCAGCTGGCGGCCTTCATCAGGTTCAGTTGCAGTTGCGCCTGTCCGACACCGTTGAAGTGGCCGTGCCCTTCGATGAATCCGGGAATCACGAGCTGTCCGTGGACGTCGATGACCTCGGTCGCCGGTCCGACGTGGCGCTTGCACATCGGCATTCGATCCGAGCGCGACGATGCGACCGCCGCGCGCGGCGAGCGCCTGCACTCGCGGGCGTCTCGAGCGTGACGATCTTGCCGTTCAGCAGCACGAGATCCGCCGGCGCCGCGGCCTGGCCTTGCGACAACAGCGCCGGCAGCGCCGGCGAGGGCCGCGACGACGAGCGTGAACACCCCGATGATCACATTGCGAATCACGCAACCCCCGCGTAGGATCGGTCGCTGCCAACTACGTTCCGAACAACCGCTGAAAGTTCCCCGAGAAGATCTTCTCCTGCGACTCCGCAGGCACACCGATCGCGTCGAGCACGGCCTTCTGCTGCTCGAAGACCTGCCGCTGCCAGCCTCTCGGGAAGAACGACGAATCGGTGCCGAAGATCAGACGATCCGGCCCGACGACCTCGAGCGCCTGGCGGAAGACGGCCTCGAGGGTGAGGCCCGGATGGTACTTGATCCAGGAGTTCGAGCTCGACGTGTCGAGGTGGATGTTCGGGCACTGATCGGCGGCCATCAGCGTCTCGCGCAGGAAGCCTGCGCCGAAGTGCGGGATGATCACCGGCACCTTCGGAAACTGCGCGGCGACGGTCGCCAGCGCGAGCGGATCGCCGAGCCGCAGGTTGAACGGCGACGGCAGTCCGAGCCGCTTCCGCACGCCGACCGTCAGCACGCCGCAGTGCACGAACACCGCCGCGCCGCGCGCGGCGGCCGCCTCGAACGTCGCCGTCACGCGCTCGTCGTCCAGCCGGTAGTGATGCATGGCCGGGAACAGGCAGATGCCGCGCAGCTTCCAGTCGCCAATCGCGCGCGACAGCCGCTCGGCCGCATCCGCGGCCGCGGGATTGAGCATGAAGAAGCCGACGAGCCGCGCAGGGTGCCGGGCGATGGCCGCCGCCACCGACTCTTCGTCGCCCGGGATGCTGGCGATGACCGCCGCACGCGCGACCTGATGGCGATCGAGCTCGGCGATCCAGCGATCGGCGAGCGCGTCGGGCGGTCCGGGCGGGTCCCATCCGAGCAGGGTCGAGACCACCGCCGCGTGATCGCCGGGAGCGATGTCACGGCGATCCTTGGCGAGGATCTCCAGGAACCGGGAGGAGAAGAAGTGGCAATGGACGTCGCAGACCTGCACGCCCGGATCTTAGATCCGGAAGGGGCGGGCGTGGCCCTGGACCTGATCGGCCCGCTCAGCGCGGCCGGCTGGCGATGATTTTCCAGGAGTCGCCGCTTGGCTCGAGAATCAGCACCAGGTTTTCCGTTTTGTCCTGCCTGGTGTTGCCGGATGGCGAGTTGGATTGATGGACCAGGGTCAATTTCGCCTCGCGCAACCCTCTCGAGTCGCGGATGATGAGCCGATCTGCGATCCGCACGTCGGAGCCGGCTGGCCGCTTGCCGAGCGTCGCCAGCAAATCCGCTGGCGCGGTCGGATACACCGCCAGGAGCGCGGCGCGATCGCCTCGCGCGATCGCCGCCACGTACGCGTCGAGCACGGTATCGACAGAACCAGATGGCTCGGCGCGAGCCACGGGAGGTTCGCTCTTGAGCGGTGGGGCGGCGGCAGCAGGCTCGGGCGCGGGCGCGCTTTCGGGAGCCGTGTCGTCCTCGGCGCCGCCGGCAGATCCCCCTCTGCCTCGCCTTTTCGCGGCATCGGCCGCAGTACTGGCGAAGAGGGCTGCCGCGTCGAGGTACGCCCGCGCTGCTGCCGGGCTGTTCCCGGTCCGCGACAGCGAACGCGCCCGCTGCACGGTCTGGTCCCCCTTCTTGAAATTCGGCAACCGCGACGCGCCTTGCGTAACGGCCTTCGATCGCTCCTGCGCGGCCTTGTCCTGCGCCTGGTCCGCGACCTTCACGCCGATCGCGCGCAGCCCCCGGTCTCGGGGCGCGTAGGCAAGCCCGTCGGTCAGCGTGGCGAGTGCCTCCCGGGGATCACCCTTCGCGAGCAGGCTCTGAATGCGGTCGTGGTAGCCGGCAACGGTCGTCTCGTCGGGAGCCCCAGGCTTCAGAGGAGCTGTCCCGCTCGTCAGCGCTGGCGGGGCAGGCGTCGGCGCGGCGGGCGCCGCGTGAGTTTCGGGCGTAGCGGCCGGCGGGTCCGGAGCCACCGCGGCGGGCCCGGATGGCTGCGGCGTCGCCAGTGGAACCGTCGTGCTCGCTGGCGGGCCGGCGGCTTTCGACGCCTCCACCGATGGCCCGGTCCGGGGAGCTGGCGACTCCCCCCGCGGAGCAATGACGCGCGGCCAGAGCCAGAGCGCCGCCGCCGCAACGAGGAAGACGGCTGCGGTTGCCCACAGGAACCAGGGCTGGGTCACGTTGCGCCCGATCGCCTGGAACCGGCTCGTGGTCTCGGTCTGCAGGCGCCGGAGATCCTCGAAGGCGGCGTCCACGTCCGGGTGCCGCGGCCGGAACGCTTCGAGCAATTTCAGGGCGGCGCTGAAGTTACCAACCGCCGCCAGGTTCCGCCCGTGCCCGACGGCCGACCGGGCGGCGTCGTCATGCTGCAGCCTTCGCTGGGCCACTTTCACCCGCGCCCGAAGCTCCTGGAACACGCTGGCCGGGCCGAACGTCCCTTCGGCGGCGTCGAGCGCGGCTGCGGCCTCGGTCAGTTCTTCGCGATCGAGATAGCCCCGGATCCGCTCGACGGCCTGCGGCATCTCGCGGCGGCGCTGTTCCTTGCTGCGCTGGCGCTCGCGTTCCTCCTCGCCGCGCCGTTCGGCCTCGCGGATCACCTGCTCGTTCTGGTGCGCGATCAGTTCCTGCAGTTCGCGCGCCGCGACCGTGACCCTCGGATGTGGCGGCGAGAAGCGCTCCAGCAGTTCGACCGCGCGCGCCGGGGTCTTCGCGAATTCCTGTCGTGCCTGCTCGATCACTTCGTCAGCGAGCCGATCCTGGCGCAGTTCCACCTCGCGCCGCGCCTGTTCCTGTTCACGCGCGAAGCCGCGAGCCGCCTGATCGTCGAGGGCCTTCCGGATGCGGGCTTCGAGCGCGATCGCGTTCTTGTCGGTGGGTTCGAGCTGCAGCGCGTCGCACGCATGCCCCCAGGCCTCGGACAGCCGGCCGCTTCCGAGCAGCGCACCAGCCTTTCTGAGGTGTTCCTCGAATTTCTCCCGGGTGGCGCGGTGCCCGTCGTCGATCAGCCGCTGGTGTTCCGCGGTCAGCCGCCGAAGCGCTTCGCCGATGGTGCCCCTCGACGGGTCGTATCGCCGGAGCATTTCGATCGCCTCGGTGCGCTGCCCGCCAGCGAACGCCTCGTGGGCGGCGGCGACGATGGCGTCGGCAAATCGATCCTGATCTCCCTGGTTCACGCTCTCGATGACCTTCGGACTGCTGTCGACCGGGCCGCGCGATGGCGGCGTCGTGGCTTCGATGTCGAAGATGCGGCCATCGGGTGCGCGAAGGTAGAGAACCGGCGTGCCCCATTCGACCTCGCGGCCCGCGGCAAAGATCGACTTGCGCGCCTCGGTGAGCGACGCGTCAATCGGATACCCGTCGGCAAGGGCGCCGTAGAACTCGTGCGCGAACCGGCTCGCCACGTCGTCGGCGATCTCGAACTGCATGGCGATCACGGCGGGGATGCCCTGCTGCACGAGGCTCTGCGCGGAGCCGGCGAACGGATCGGTCCGCGACGTTCTCGCGCCCTCGCAGGCATTGAGGATCGCGACCCGAAGCGACTCGTGGTCGTGGAGCAGCATCCCGAGAAACTGGCCGTCGACCTTGTGACCACGCTTGTTCTCTGCCTCGAGGATCAGCACGCCTTCCTGCCGTTCCTGATCGAACTCGCCGTGCCCGATGAAGTGAAAGATGTGATAGCGCTGGCGCCGCAGCCGGTGCTGGAGCGCTTCGAGGCTCGCCGTCTCCAACCGGTCGATTGCCAGCTGTCCGGCGGCGATCCGGCCTTTGAGCGCCTCGTTCAACCGCGTCCACTCCGCTTCGACGTCGAGCGCCGGAAAGTCGCTGGGGCTGGAGATCATCACCAGCACGCGAATCGGTGGCTTGACGGCGATTGGCTGGATCCGCTCGGGGAGATCCATGTACCTGACGAGCGGCGTGTGAACCGAGAGCGCGATGAACCGGTTCACCGAACGGTTGTAGAGAAATTCCCAGGGGAGATCGGCCACGCTCGGATCGCCGAGGCGCAGGCGGATCCGCAGCCCGGCATTCTGCCGGCGGACCTCGTCGATGCTGCTTCGAAAGCAGGCTTTGACGTCGGCGCTGAAGACCGCGTCGAAGAGCGCTGCGCCGAAGGCCTTCGCGGTATTCATCTCCTGCGACTCGACGCGGCGCGTCGCGCGGCGAGTGCGGCCGAGCCTGAGGAGATAATTCTCGAGCTTGTCTTCCGAGAAGGGGAGGCGGAACTCGGCTGAGGCCTGGCCGGCAGGCGAGTTCAGGACCTGCGCGCGAAGACCCTCGCCGCTGCGGTCGATGAGAAGGTCGAAGTCGTGATAGACCATCCGGCCGCACCTCGGGTGCCCTTGACCGTTTTCTGGGGCGTTTAACCTGTATCTACGTCAGGCGGCGATGATACGCCCTTCGGATGGACTCTTTTCCCGCGTGACGGGCCAAAATTCCGCGTCAGTGTGACGAAATGTAAACGGATGAGGTCTGATTTCCTCCGGTCTGAAAGCTCAGCCGGCAAACTTGTAACCCAGACCGTGGACCGTGAGGATGTACTGCGGGTGCTTCGGGGTGGGCTCGAGCTTCTGCCGCAGCCACGCGACGTGAACGTCCACCGTTCGCGTCGACGGCATCGCGTTGTAGCCCCAGACTTCGTTGAGCAGCTCTTCGCGGGTCAATGTCGCGCCGCGATGCTCGATGAAGTAGCGGAGCAGCTGGAACTCGCGGGCGGCCAGATCGAGTGGTTGCCCGTCCCTGGTGACCTCCGCCTTGCGAAAGTCGATCGCGACCGCGCCAAACTGGTAGCCATCCGCACCGCGCGCCACCGCGGGAGCCCGTCGCAGCTTCGCTTCGATGCGCGCCAGCAGCTCCATCATTTCGAAGGGCTTCGTGACGTAGTCGTCGGCGCCGAGCTTGAGACCCACGACCTTGTCGGCCACCTGCCCGCGCGCGGTGAGGACAATGACCGGCGTGTCGCTGCCCCGTCGTCTCAGCTCACGAAGGACATCGAGGCCGTTCATCCTGGGCAGCATCACGTCGAGCACGATGAGATTGAACGGGCCCGCCACGGCACGCTCGAGACCGCTCTCGCCGTCGGCGGCGTTCTCGACCGCGTAGCCCTCCCGCGACAGCCGATCGGTCAACGTCAGGACCAGACCCGGCTCGTCCTCGACGAGCAGCAGGCGTCTCACGACAACGGTGGCGCGGACGCCGCCGCGCTGGTGCCGATCTCGGTCGTCTTCGTCTGATCGGCGGTCTGCTCGCGGACGGCGGGAAGGTAGACGGTGAACTGGCTGCCGGCGGCCTTTGCACTCTTCAGGGCGATCCGCCCGCGGTGTGCCTCGACGGTTCGCTGCACGAGGCTGAGGCCGAGCCCCGCGCCCTGCACCTGTGCGGCAACCACATCGGCGGCACGATAGAAGGGCTCGAAGATCCGCTCCTGATCGTGGGGCGAGATACCGATGCCGCGATCGCTGACCGTGATGCTCACCTCGTCATTGCAGCGCCGAGCTTCGATTCCTATCCAGCCGCCGTCGGCGCCGTACTTGATCGCGTTGCCCACGAGATTCTGGAACACGCGGCGCAGAGCCGATTCATCTCCCGCCACGCGCGGGAGGTCCTGCGGGATATCGACCTGGAGCTCGAGACCCGCGGTCTCGATGAGCGTGGCAGACCCGCGCAGCACACTCTCGATCACGGCGCCGATGCTTACGGGGACGTCGTTCAACGTGCGCTGCCCGGAGTGAATGCCTGCGAACTCCAGAATCTGCTCGACCATTTCGGTCAGCCGGCGCCCTTCACTTCGCACGAGCTCGCCGTATTTCCTGACCTGGTCGCGGTCGTGAATGACACCCTCGGCGAGGTTGTCGCCGGCGGCGCGGACGACTGCGAGGGGCGTCCGCAGCTCGTGAGAGACCGTGGCCACGAACTCCATCTGCTGCCGCGCGAGCTCCTGTGAACGCCGCATCGAGGCGACCATCAACAGCACGCTCGCCGCGAGCACACCCAGGATGCTCATGCTGACCATCAGGTTCCGGCGGCGCGCGCTGTCGATGGCCGCTTCGAGCGAGCCCGCCGGATGCTTGATCAGGAGCCGCCACTTCGCGGGCGCCGCCGGACGCGTGCCTGCAACCGCCGTTACCCACGTGCGGTCGCGACTCTGCCCGGCCTCACCCACGACGCCGGACAGCGGCCGCGTTCCGCGCACGATCACCTGTGAAGTGGTCGTCGTGACCGTTCCGGCGGCCGGCTTCTGGGCGGAGCCGTCCGCGGCGCTGCGATCGACCGGCATCGAGAATGTCGTCAACGTCTGCGCGCCCGCAACGCCGGGCGGAATCGTCAGCGCCATGAAGCGCCTGATGTCCGCGGTCATCTCGGGAAATTCCTGGGGGCGCACCTGGAAGAGCTCGGCGTTCGCATCCGCCTTCGTTGCCGCTTCAGGTGCGAAGTCCGGCGTCGACTGATAGACCCGCGAGGCCGCCGGACCTTCGACGACTGCCAGCTGGTACCGGATGTCGTCGCTGGCCTCACTGAAGTGGTGGGACGCGAGCGCCGGGAGGATCTCGCCGGTCATCACCTGGCGATCGAGCACGAGCACGCTGTAGGACAGCGACGCCGTCGGAGCAACGCGCGCGCCGTGGACCGCCGGCGAGTTGATCAGCAGCAGCGGCGCCGGCGCGGACGGCACCACGATCGCCGGCACCTGTTCCCACAGAGCGGGAGTGAGGGTCCGGACGATCATCGATCCGTTCGCGCTTTTCTCTTCGTGCATGTCACCGATCTGCCCGCGAATCGGGATCAACGCAGCCGGCCACTCGATCCGATCGAGTGACCGCGCCGTGGCGTTGAACCGCTGCAAGGTAGCCGCGGCATTGCTGTCCCTGCTCGCCACGTATATGTCACGGATCAATTTCGGGTATCGGGCGGTCTCGTGCCAGCGGTCGTAGCGGCTCCCGATCCTCTCAGCCGGACTCTGATCCGGCAGGCTGGCTCCCGGGAGACCGGGCTCGACCTGGAAGAGCATGTAGGCGAGCGTCAGCTCGCGATCGAAGTCTCGAGCGAACGCATTCGCGCGGGCGCCGAGCATGGCGGTCATCCGTTCACGCTCCGCGTCGCTGATGCGGCCAAGCCAGCGGTACTGAAGTGAAGCGAGCACCCCGATCAATCCGAGCAGAGCGACCGCGACGGCCAGCGCCGGCGGCCTGAACCGGCCTCGCATTGGTAGATCCTACTTGTCTCCAGACAGTGACTGGATGTCGGCAAGACCCCCGTTCAAACCGTGCATGCGGATTTCCCGCACACGGCTTACCAGATGGTCTTCAGGTCGTAGGCATGCGCCACCCCCGGATACTGAATCGTGCCGCGCAGGCGAATGAGCCCAAGGGCCTCGAAGAAGGGGCGAGTCCATGCTGTCGCCCGACCGGCGGTGAGACGCGAGCCCGCGCGCTTGAGGAGCAGCCCACGGAGTCGGCGTTCCACGTATTGGTCGAGGTCAGTGAAGCGGTTCGCCGCATTGCCCGTGCGAAAGTACTGACCCCAGCCACGGAGCACCGGATTCAAGTCCGCGATGACGACGCGGAGGTCCGTGTGACACCGCGCGCGAGGGGTGAGGTCCCGCACGCGAGTGCGCACCCGCGCCATCGCACGTTGCGACGGGCACCGCTGGAGGTAGTAGACGCGTTGCCGCGACCGCTCCCAGATGGGCCCGCTCATGCGCTTGCGCAGGTGACACCCGAGGAAGTCAAACCCCTCGCATCCGCGCGAGAGGTCGACCATCCTGGTCTTCTCCGGATGCAGCTCGAGCCCGAGACGCGTGAGCACCAGCCCCACACGCCGTCGGGCCTCCTCGGCCTGCGCCTTCGTGTCACACATCACCACGAAGTCATCGGCGTAGCGGACCAGCGTGCCCAGATGCGCACACCGGTCCTCCCACACTCGGTCGAGGACATGCAGGTAGATGTTGGACAGCAACGGCGAGATGACGCCCCCCTGTGGGGTGCCGGCCATCGTGCGCGTCCACTGCCCCTTGTCCATCACACCCGCCGCGAGCCACTGCCGCAGCAGCGTCAGCACCCGCCGGTCCGAGACGCGCCGACGCACCAGTGTGAGGAGCCGCTGGTGGTCGATGCTGCCAAAGTAGTCGCGAATGTCGGCGTCGAGCACATGGTTGCCACCGCGCGCGCCGCGCACGCGCAGGGTTTCCAGTGCCTGAGTCGCGCTCCGCTTCGGCCGAAACCCATACGATGAGGCTCGAAAGTCCGCCTCGAAGATGGGCGTCAGCACGAGCGTCGCCGCCATCTGTGCCACCCGGTCTCGGACCGTTGGGATGCCAAGCGGCCGCTGCCGGCCGTCGGCCTTCGGGATGTAGCGCCGCAGAACCGGCTGCGGCCGATACGTGCCTGTTTGCAACGCCGCGCCGAGCTCCTGCAGGAGGCGCTCGACCCCGTATTGCTCAACCGCTGCGAGCGTCGTCCCATCGACACCCGCTGCGCCACGGTTCGTCTTCACCCGCCGCCATGCCTCCTGGAGGACGTCGCCTCTCCAGATCCGGTCCATCAGGGCATGGAAGCGGCGCTCCGGGGATCGCTTGGCCGCGACCCACAGCCGACGTTGCAATTGGCGCACTTTGTCGGAGGACGGTGGTCCCCCGGGGGAGTTGGAACCGGGCGTGCCGGTCATGCCCTCGCGCGTGCTTGCTCGGCCAGCGTGACCACCGCAGGGACCCTTCGCTCCGCTCGCGTTATTCGTCGCGAGCCTCGTCACTACTACGGTCCCCTCGGACGCCCGCTGCGCACGACCCGCTTTCACCATCGGCTTATACGAGTCGCTCTGCCGCGACAACGGCGGCGCAGACGGGCCTCTCGTGTTCCGCTCCTCTCCGTGCACACGTGCTGCGCCCTCTACCCCGCCGAGATCTGCGACACGTGCACCTCCGGACTGAGGCATCGCAGACGTGGCCTTCACCGCGAAATGATCGGTTCGGCTCTCGGATGGTGACTCTGTCGAGGCTGCAGGCTTCACTTGATGTTGCGGCCCGCGTGCTGGCTTCCTCCGTAGAGGCTTGTGACACCCCGCTTGGGCCACCGGGGTCTCGCCCGGTGCCTGGGGTCTGCTACTCGGCGCTCCGGCGCTTACCGAGGCGGGACTTGCACCCGCTGGAGACGAACAGCGTGACGCTGACGGTCGTTTGTCAGCATCGTCACGACGCACCATTGGTCGAGTCTAGCACGCACATTCAGCCCGAAAACCGGCCCGAACCGCAGGTTTTACGTCCTTAACAATTTCTTTGCCCACCCTGAACGACTCGCCCCGTTCGAACCGCGATCATCGGGACACAGAGCGGGGTGGCGAGCGCCGGCGGCAGCCTTCCGGCTAACGCCGGACGCGACATTGACCCGAGCGAGATTTCAATTCGAGGATGACGAGGGGAGCCAGCCACACAACGGGGTGAAAGACCGCCGGACTGGCCAGGAGGAACGGTTCTTACCCAGCTCGCTCGAGCGGTTCGCCTTGGGAGTTGGGGGTTGGAAGTTGGGAGTTGACGTGATGCTGTCCGTGCACCCGATCGACCGCGAGAAAATACGGCAACGCGAGCGCCGATAAGCCCGCGGCAATGGCAAATGCGGTGCGGAATCCGAATCGCTGAATGAGCCAGCCCATCGAGGTCGAGCCGGTCCCGATGCCGGTGTCGAAGGCCGCGAGGATCGCGCCGAACGCCGCGCCGCGCCGCTCGGCCGACACACCACGCATGACGTAGCCGACGTAGTTCGGATACGCGGTGCCGAACCCGGCGCCGAAGATCAGCGCCGACGTCAGCATCCAGAACCGCGTCCCGCCGGCGGCGAGGCACGCCAGGCCGATGCTGATCATGACCAGGCACGGTACGAACACGCGCTTGTAGCCGATGCGATCGCCGAGGTGGCCCGTGAACGGGCGCGTGCACAGC
This sequence comes from uncultured Acidobacteriota bacterium, assembly GCA_963836735.1. Classification (GTDB taxonomy): domain Bacteria; phylum Acidobacteriota; class Vicinamibacteria; order Vicinamibacterales; family 2-12-FULL-66-21; genus JACCXG01. Next base: position 364,862 of record CAWIKP010000018.1, read on the forward strand.
ACGACGATCGCCAGCGCCGTCAGATAGATCCCTTTTGGCGTCGTCCCGCTGGCATCGGCATACATCGCCGCGAAGCTGGTGATCCCGCCGTAGCCGAACGAATAGAGGAACAGGGTGAGCGATGTCACCAGCACCCGCCACTCGAGCAGCGGTCCGCTCTCTTTCGCCTCGGCCGGCGTCACCGTCGGCTGTTCCTCGAGGTTCAGCGCGATGCCGAGCATCACCAGGTTCAGCACGCCGGCGAGCACGCAAAGCCACACCCATCCGTACCGGTAGATGACGAACCCGACGCTTGGCGCCACCGACAGTGCCGCCATGGTCGAGAGGCCCCAATAGCCAATGCCTTCCCCGCGTCGCCGCTCGGGCAGCATCTGCGTCATGTAGGCCGCCGATGCAGACAGAAGGCCCGACCAGAACACCCCTTGAACAATCGCGAGCGCCAGCACCAGCCGGTAGTCGGTGATGACGGCATACGCGGCCGCGAACACGGCGAGCGCCACGCTGCTGATGATCAGCATGCGCCGGTGTCCGGTCCGATCGGCGAAAGCGCCGGTGAGCGGGGCCGAGAACGCGGACGAGTACGTCAGGAACCCGAGGAAGAGACCGGACGCGAAGGTCGAGCCACCCAGGTCGAGGATGTGAAACGGCGCCGTCGGGAGAAGCTGAAACGCCGAGAGGAAGACGGTAAACGTGAAGCCGCACATCACGAAGAAGCGCGGCGTGAACAGACGATCCGAGGACATCTCACGGATCGTACTTCATCGGGGCTGGGGGCCCTGGACTCGGGGCTCGGAAAGCCGGTAGTAATCAGGGGTAACTGGCCGCTTTGATCAGCCCCGGTTGCCTCTCGGTACGACCGGCTTCCGAGCCCCGAGCCCCCAGCCCCGACGTTATTCGGCTTTCAGCGCTCTCACCGGATCCACACGCGTCGCGCGCCATGCTGGAACCAGGCTGGCCGCAATCGCGACCGCGGTCAGCACGACGGCGACGGAAGCGAACGTCGCCGGATCGATAGGCCTGACATCGTGCAGCAGGGTGCTCATCAGCTTCGAGAGCGAGGCGGCGGCAGCCAGGCCGATCCCGATGCCGAGCAGCGCCAGACCGATACCGCTGGCAAGAACGAGCCTCAGCACCTGCCCGCGGCCGGCGCCAATGGCGACACGGATGCCGATCTCGCGCGTGCGGCGACTCACGACATAGGAGAGGACGCCGTAGATCCCGATCGCCGACAGCACGAGCGCGAGCCCGGCAAACACTCCGAGCAGCATGCCGGTGAAACGTGGCGCCGACAGCGTTGCCGCGACCACATCGTCCATCGTCCGGACGTCGGCGACCGGCAGGGCGGAATCGAGTGAACGGATCACCTGACGGACCGGACCCGCCAACCTGTTCGGATCGGACTGAGCTTTCACGACGAGGGTCATGCCACGAATCGGATTCCCGATCGACTTGTGCCACTGCGTGTGCGGCACGTAGAACTTCTCCTTGACGACCCCGGTGATCCCGTTGTGCCGGACGTTTCCGACGATCCCGACGACCGTGACCCATGGCCTGTCGGGGGCGCCGCCGCCAATCTTGATGCGGCCGCCGATCGGATCGCGGCCGTTCCAATAGAGCCTCGCCATTTCCTCATTGATCAGAGCAACCAGCATCGTCTCCGGCTTGTCATCCGCGGTGATCGGGCGACCGCGCACGATGCGCTCGCCGATGCTCTCGAGATATCCGGGAGTCGCTATCTGCCAGTCGCCCTTGGCCCCGGTGCCGGGAGGAGGCGAGTAACCCTCGACGCGGAGACCGAAATCGCCGATCGTCGAACCGAGAGGCAGCGCACGCACGGCGCCCGCACTCGCCACACCGGGAAGGGTGCGGACGTTGTCGACGAGCCGTGAAAAGAAATCGACGACCTGCTCCGGTGTGCCGTAGCTGCTCTGCGGGAGAGAGAGGCGCATCGTGAGCACGCGCGACGGGTCGAACCCGAGCGGCACGTGCTGCAGCGACCACAGGCTTCGCAGCATCAGGCCCGCGCCCACCAGCAGGACGACGGCGAGAGCCATCTCCACGACCACCAGCCCGCTTCGGAAGCGCTGGCGCGCGCCGCCGCTCGACGCGCCCTGCGCGCCGTCCTTCAGCGATTCGGTCAGATCGACGTGGAGAGCCCGAAGCGCAGGCGCAAGGCTGAAGACGATACTGGTGATGACCGCGACGAGCGCGGTGAAGACCAGGACCGTCAGATCCAGGCGGACGCCGCCGACCCGCGGGACGCTGGCCGGATTCCACCAGGCCACGAACCTGTACTCCGGCGAATGCCAGCGCGAGCCCGAGCACGGTGGCGAGGCCGGTCAGGACGAGACTCTCGGTGAGCAGCTGACGCATCACGCGGAGGCCGCTGGCTCCGAGCGCGGCGCGCACGGCGATCTCACGCTGCCGGCCCTCGGCGCGAGCGAGCAGGAGGTTCGCGACGTTCGCGCACGCGATGAGCAGCAGGAAGGCGACGGCGCCGAAGAGCAGCCAGATCGCGCGACGGACGGACCCGACGACTTCGTCCTCGAGCGAGAGCACGACCGTGTCGAACTGCATGGGCTTGGGATAAAGCCCCTCGTTCGTCATGGCGCGGGCGATTCCGTGGAGCTCCTCGGCGGCCTGCTGAACCGTCGCGCCGGGCTTCAGCCGCGCGGCGGTGTAGAGGCCGTGGCTGCCATGGTCCATGCTCGCCGGATCCATTTGCAGGGGCAGCCAGAGCTGGGTTGGTGACGGGTTCTGATAGTCGGTCGGGAGCACGAAGTCGGGGGGCATCACGCCTGTGACTTCATAGGCGCGGCCGTTGATCTGAATCGTGCGGCCTGCGATGTTCGGGTCGGCGGCGTAGCGCCGTGACCACAGCGAGTGACTGAGAACGACCAGGCTGGGACCGTTCGGCAGATCTTCGGTAGCGATAAACGTGCGGCCGAGAAGCGGCGCCACACCAAGGGTCGAAAAGACATTTGCGCTGACGTTGCCCGATGCCACGCGCTCGGGATCGCCATCGCCGGTCAGGTTCACCTGGCCGTCACCCCACGCCGCAACCTCCGACAGCGTTGAGGCGCGGCGACGGTAATCCACCACCTCGCCGGTCGCGACCCAGGTCTTGTCGAAGGCCACCCACTTGCTCCAGATCATGACGGCGCGGTCCGGCTCCTTCCACGGCAGCGGCCTCAGCAGAACGGCATTGACGACGCTGAAGATCGCGGCATTGGCGCCTATTCCCAGGGCCAGGGTGAGGATGGCGATCGCGGCAAAGCCAGGGTTGCGGCGCAGGGCGCGCACCCCGAAGCGGAGATCCTGAACCGACGTATCGAGCAGGGATCGTGCGGGCATGTCCGCCTTAGACGGCGCGATGGCGGCGAACGTTGAGCCGTTTGTTAAGATTCCTGGATGACTCAGGATTACAGCGGCTTCCGGCCGTCGAAGATCTGGCGCCGGATGCCGGCGGAACGCCGCACCGCCGCGGCAGAGCTGTTCTGGGCCGACGAGCAGTCGGCCGAGCAGCAGGTCGAAGCGTGCGCCACCATCGCCACCCAGATGAAATTCCGGGCCAAGAGCGTGTTGAGCCTGCCAATCGAGAAAAAGACCCGCTATCTCGTGACCCTGCCCCAGGTATCCGACGCGGTCGCAGCGAGAGCGCTCGTGAACTATCACCTCGGCCTGAAGCGGCCCCTGATGGGGGACTTCCTCGATGCCATCGGCATCGCACACGAAGAAGGCCTGATCAAGGACGAGACCGTCGTCAAGCCGCCCTCGGACAAGTTGAAGGCCGCGGCTGACCAGATCGCGGCGAAGTACCCGGCGGAGGATGTCGCGTTGTACTTCTCGACGCTCGTGTCGCAGGACCCGGAGACCTGGGGGGAGCTCGCCGAACTGCCGCAGACGGCGACTGTCTAGGCCGGGTCTTCCGCCGTCGCTAAAGCTATGGCGGACCGCCGGAGCCTTGGCGAAGGCGTTCAGACCGGCCGCACAGCCAAATCACACAATCCGCCGGTAGTCCAAACCCGCCATCATCGCGACCTCTATCGCCGCGCGCCTGCCCGACTCGACTGCCCCGTTCATGTATCCCTGCCAGCGATCGCTCGTGTGCTCGCCGGCAAAGACGATGCGGCCGGCGGGGCGCGAGAGCCAGGGACGAAGCGTCGGATCGAATCGTGGATCGAAAACCGCGTAGCCTCCGCGCACCCAGGAATCGCGATCCCAGGCGATGGCGGTGGCCTGGAGCAGGCGCGCGGGGCGGCCGAGCCAGGACAACCGCCGCACGAGGCCGGGCCAGCCCTCGCGGCGGATCAGCGCGCGCACTTCACCGGCGGCGTTACCGCCGGCGAGCAGCGTGAGGATGCCAGCCTTTCCCGGCTGCTGCTCGTTGCCGTCCCAGACAGCACCGAAAAGCTGATCGCTGCCGTAAGCCGTCGGGCGGCCGAATCGTTTCCAGAAGCGCCGATCGAACTGGAGGAACACGCGGGTTGCCGGGCCGTAGCGCAGCGTCCTGACCGCGCGCCACTGGTCCTCGGGCAGTGATGGCAGGAACACGACGTTCTTCAGTGTCGATGCCGGCAGCGCCATCACCACGTAGTCGGCCGGCAGCTGACGCACTCCGCCGATCGTCGATTGCAACTCGCACCCTCGTGCCGCGACGCGCGACCCGCTTCACCACGGCACTCAGGATGATCTCGCCGCGAAGGCCGGCCGCGAGCGCTGAGGGGAGAGCATCGTTGCCATCGCGCAGGCGGTACATCCGGCCCTCGCCGGGCATCTCATCGGACGAGAACTGATCGACGAGCTGGAGGAGGGACAGCGCTTCGGGGTCGGCGAGGAAGAACCCGCGAAGGCCGCGCAGGCCGGCCGAGACGCCCGTGTCTGCACGAGCAGCCCTCAACCAGCCGGCGACGGACTGACGCCCGAGCCACTGGCCGACGCCGGAATCCCAGCGCCTCTCGCCCGCTTTGAATGCGGCGATCTCCGGAGCGAGCCATTCGGCGACGCGCTCGAAGGTATCCGGCGCGCTCCGAATTCTCTTTCTGCCGCCCTTCGCCGATCCGTAGAAGCCCCACCCGTTGCGAAGAATCCTCGTCGTCTTCAGACCGAGCTCGGCCGCGAGACCAAGCAGTTCCGTCTGCTCGGCCTCGATGAGGTCCGCACCGGCTTCCGCATGCTGGCCGCCCTCGAAGCCGCGAATCGTGTGCACGCGACCGCCGACGCGATCGCGCGCTTCCACCACCGTAACCTCGGCGCCGGCGCGTTCGAGATAGCGCGCGGCGGTCAGGCCCGCCAGGCCGGCGCCAGCAACGACGACGCGGACGCGAGACATTCAGTGAGCATAAAACGCATCGCTTGAACAACGGGCTTGTTATTGGCGAACAATCCGGCCGTGCGGCTCAGAACCGGTAAACGAAGTTCACCACTGGGAACGCGAACGTCGAGCCGTCGGTAAACGCGATCGCGAGCACGAGATCCGCCGCCAGGCGCTCGCCGAAGAAGCGAAACCCGCCCGAGGTCACGACCGTCCCGTCCCATGCGTAGTTCTCGGTAATCCACTTGATGTTCCTTCCCGCCGGCGCCTCGCCACCAACCATCGCCACCGCACTCTGCACGCCCTGCGACGAGTACGCCGCGCCGGCGCCGAGCGTGAACGCGCCTCCCGACGTTTCCTTCGTGAAGACCCCGTAGCCGACGCCGACGTTTTCATCGCCGGCAAAAGCATGGAGCACACCAACCGACGCGTAGTTTCCGTTTCCTGCATAGACCTGGAGCTTCGGAGTGACCCAGTAGGGCCGGTCCCAGTCGCCGCCGCTGAACACGAGCGGGGTTCCGGCGCCGACCGAGAACCGGTCCGTGATTCCCACTTGAACGAACGGGGCAAGACCCTGATAGACGCCGAGGTATGCCTGTCCGCGCGGCATTGCGCGGCCGGTCGGGCCAAAGGCGAGCCGCGTGCTGTTGGGATCCTCGCGACGGAACTCGCCTCGGATCATTCGTCCGACGACCGGACGCAGCGAAGCGATCCGTGTCCTGGGCGTCGTCAGCGCCGCTCCTGACGTGGTGCGGAAGACGACTTCCGTCTCGGACTCGCCCTCGATCTGACCGTATACACGAGACCCGTCATTCAAGAGCAGCTCGTAGACGGTCTGCACGTACGGCGATTGCCCCTCGGCGGGTGACCCGAGCGCGATCGTTGCCGCGGTGAGGAGAAGGACCGCCGCCGCCGTCGTCACAACGATGTGCCTGTTCATGATGCGCTCCCGAGAAGCCGTTCGTGGTGGGTGAACCAGTCGCTGCGAAACACTGTCCCTGGATCGAGGCGTCGTTTTTCCTGCAGGAATTCCTGGATACGCGGATGGCCGGCGAGCACCTGCCGTGCGTCGGCCCAGCGGTGATACGTGAGGTAGTAGCTGCCGCCGAGCTCGATCGCGCGATCGATCAGCCTGCGGAAGTCGGCCGCCGCCTTGGCCAGGCCCTCGGGCGTGTGCTCCACGTGCAGATTGAAGACGATGCAGGCCCAGCGCTGGCGAGCCCACGCCAGCACGGTCTCGTCGTCCGCGCTCGATTACCCGGATGGTGCCGTAGATGATGTCGGTCCCGTGCTGCCGCGCGTCGGCGCGGACCGCGTGCATGAACGCCGGCAGCGTCGACCGCGGGCACGAAGAGCTCGGTGATCATCTCGCTGCCCTTCACGCGGCCGCCGAGCTCCGCATCGAGGTCGACGTGGTACGACTCCGGATATTCGGAGAGCTGGTGGGTGTCGGTCCAATAGAGCTGGCCGTCGGTCGCCATGTAGTAGCGCGAGTACTCGGCAAATGCCCGCGATTTGTCGGTGTGGGCGAGTCGAATCAGGCGCCTCCACTCCGGAGCGCCGAGCGACAACTGACTCTGGGCACACGGCAGATCCGGCGCGACCGGCCGGTAGCACGAAAACACTCCGACCTGGAGGAACTCGCGTGAGCCCGAATCGGTGGCGAACTGGCAGTCGCCGAACTCGTAGCCCTGTCTCGTGCGCAGATCGAAAAGCTCGGGCAGGTCGTCGACGTTCGCGATGGTGACTCGCCGCTCGAGCTTGCGGCGCTGGTGCAGGCGCAGCGTGATCGTGGTGACCGGCCCGAACAGGCCGTAGCCGCCGATCGCCAGCGAAAACAGCTCGGGGATTCATCGTCCGGCTGCACACCTGGAGGTTGCCGGCTGCATCGACGATGGAGAAGGAGTCGATGTCGGCCACGAAGGGGCGAAGGCGGAGGCCGCGACCGTGGATGTTGGCCGCCAGCGCGCCGCCGAGCGTCAGGTGGTCGGCGCCGGTCTGCTTCTGGATGATGCCCCACGCGTCCTGCTGGTCGGCGAAGGTCCAGAGCAGGTGGTTGATCAGCTGCACCCAGTCGATGCCCGCTTCAACGGTGACGAGGCCGCGTTCGCGATCGACATCGATGACCCGGTTGAGTGCCGGTCATGTCCACGAGCGTGCCGCCGGTGCCGAACTGCTGCCCGCCCATGGCGTGACGGCCGCCGCAGATGCTGAGGGCCTGACCCGCGCCACTCGCCGCCGCCACCAGCTCCTGCAGCTCGCCGACGGCGCGCGGCCGGAGCACGCGCGCGACGTTGGTGGCATTCAGCTGCGAGTGGATGTCGTTCACCACACAGTCGTGACGCGTGCGGCCGGCGAGACGCAAGCCGCAGGAGCGTGTCCGCGGGAGTGACGATGGCGTCCATACCCACGGACGATAGGGGCCGGGGTGCTGAGAAGTAGTGAAGGGGGAATGAAGAACACTGAAAATGCGCGGATTCTCGCCAGGAAGGTCAACTCCCAACGGTCCAACGGTCCAACGGACTCAACTACCTACCTGGCGCGCTCCGCGAGCTTTGTCAGGATGGCGCCGAAGGCCGCGGTCCCGCGCAGTCGTGCCAGGAGGGGCTCGACCGGGATGGTCCAGCCCGAAAATGACGATTCTGGCTTGTCCAGCAGGCGGTGCAGTGCGAGGACGGCCTCGTCCCGGCGGTCCCTGACCGCGTGATGGGAAGCTTCGACCATCGACGCTTCGCCGCTGCGGCCGCCCCGCCGAAGCGACTCGATCGCCGTCTCGGCCCGGGTGAACGCGGCGGAGGCCGCCGCGCGATCGCCGTCCTGGAGGAGCGCGGCGCCGAGGCCCACGAGCGATCGTCCGTGTTCCGGAAAGAGCTCGAGCGCCTTGCGGAAGCGCGATGCCGCCGCGGCACGCGTCGCCCGTGGCCATGTGCGCGAAGCCGGCTCCATCGTGCGCGTTCATGGCGAATTCCGGCGCGTAGAGCTGTCCCGCGCCCGAGGCGATCTCGCGGTCGAATTCGAGCAGCGCTTCAGCCGCATCGCCTCGCGCCAGTCGAACCAGGCCGAGCAGCCAGTGCAGGCCCTTGGCCGGATACCGCTGCTTCAGGTGCGCCTGGCGATCCTGGACGATCGTGCCTTCGCGCAGCGTGGACTCGGCGCGATCGAGCGTGTCGCGCGCGATGTGCACCATGCTGCCTTCGAAATGCGAGAACGGGAAGTCCGGGTAGAGCTCGATCGCTCTTGCGACCGCCTGCAACCGTTCCTCGCCCCAGGCGGCATGGGCGAGCCGGAACTGGTTGCCCCAGTAGCCGGGCTCGAGCGCGACCGCGCGCCGGGCCGCCGCCAGCGCCTCGACCGATCTGCCGGCGCTCACGAGCAGGAACGCGAGCGTCGCGTACGCTTCCGCCAGATCCCGCTCCAGCTCGATCGCGCGCCTGACGTGATCGATCGCGCGCGCCAGCAGATCGCTTTCCGGCTGGCTGCGGGCGCGCGACATCTGGTACTGGAAGAACCGGGCATTGCCGAGTCCGACGTGCGCCGCCGCGTAGCGGGGATCGAGCGCGATGGCGCGCTCGAAGTCGGCGATCGCCGCGGGAACCACCGCCGCGTCGAGCGATTCGAGCCTCACCCGGCCCTCGGTGAACGCCTGATAGGCCTCCAGGCTGCTCGTCTCGCGATAGTGGCGCCGCTCCGCCGGGCCCGGCTTGCCGGCGCCGAGCGCGTCGGTGAACTGCGACACGATCCGATCCTGCAGATCGAAGACCTGATCGAGCGGACCGTCGGCCTTGGCATCGGCGAGGCACTCACCGGAGGCGGCGTCGATGATGCGCGCGGTGATCCTGAGACGATCGCCGGCACGCTGGTAGCTGCCCACCACCGCGCGGTCGATCGCGAGCACGCGCCGCAGGCCGGTGAGCTCGCGGCCGGCCTCGGCGACCGCCTCGGTGACGCGCACGCGATCGATGATGCGCAGCGTCGCGGCGCGCAGATCGTTGGTGACCGTCTCCGCAATGCCCGACGACAGCCACGCCAGCGAGGCATCGCCGCTGACGTTGTCGAAGTCGAGGACGGCCACGGTCGGCATCGGTGGTGGCGGCGGCGGGCGGCTGGCGGTGCAGCGGCGGCGCTGGCTGGCACCACGGCTTCGACAGGTGCGATGAACCGGTATCCGCGGCGCGCGACGGTCTGCACGAACTTCGGATTCGCGGGATCGTCGCCGAGCGCCTGCCGCAGCTCGGACACGGCCTGGGTCAGCGCGTTGTCGGTGACCGCCACGTCGGGCCACAGGGCCCGGAACAGGTCGTCCTTCGACACCAGCACCGACGGGCCGGGCGGCGAGAAACAGCAGCAGATCGATGATTTTCGGCGACAGCGGAATGTTCTGCGCCGTCGCGCAACAGCCGGTAGGCGCCGCCGTCGACGAGGAAGGGACCGAACTTGTAGGACGCGGCGGTCGCCATGCGCGATTGATTGTATGCGGGTGCGGGGCTGGATCGCTGGTCGGCTAGTCCGCTGCGGCCGCTGGTCCGCTCGCCGATCCGCTGGTCGGGCCGGGACTCGCGGCCTAGCGGCCCAGCCGCCCAGCGGATCGCGGACGCTACCGTCGCATCACGAGCAATGCGTCGCTCACCTTCCTCGGCCCCGCCACATCCGACGGGCTGTTCACGATCTGGCCCTGCACCCACATCGTGGTCGAACCGCCGCCATCGAGGTTCAGGGCCTGGGTGAGGCCGAGCCGTGCGGCGAGCGATCGCAGCTCGAAGAGCGACATTCCCGCACTGAGCTTCGGCTGCCGGCCGTCGACGGCGATCAACCACACCGAACCGTCCGGGTGTGTGCCGATCAACGTGCGCGGATGACGGGTCTCGGGGAAACCCGCCGCCAGCTGCTCGGCGGTCCAGTCCTCGATCAAGCGCCCGTCGCGAATGAGCAGGCCGGCGCCACCGACGATCGCTTCGGCGCGCGCCCAGTCGTCGGGGGATCGGTCCGGCGACGGTGTAGGTGGTGTCGAGCTCGACCCGCGTGCCGCGTGTCAACGCCGCTCAAGGGCGGCGGCGCGGTCGTGCCGCCGTACGACAGGACGAACCCGTCGCGCGGGATCGGCGTCTTTCCGGCGGTCTGCGGCGCGCCCGCAACCCGCAGCGGCTTGCCGCTCACGACCCACTCGAGGCCGCCTTTCGCGGTATCGGTATCGCGAGTGATACGCGGGTGTGAAGAGCATCAGCTTGCCGCGATGCCGCGTCGTATCCACGCCGGCAATCTCCATGCGGACGTCCTGCCGCGCCCGGCGCGGCACCCGCAGCGCCATCGTGGCCGTCACCCGGCCGAAGATGAGCCTCAGCGAGTTGCCGCTGCGGAGAAAGCCCACTGCGCCGCGCGGCCGCCTGGTATCACTCACGAGCTGACCGTTCAACTTGTAGATGCCGGCCGGATCGCCGGAGGGCAGCAGGAAGAACCCGGCATTCACCGCCGCGATGGCCTGGCGGCGAGCGGCAGTGTCGGCGACGGTCTCGGTGTCGACGATCTCGTCGTTGGCCAGGGCCGGCGCGCAGATCGGCAGGGCCGAGGTCCACCTTGAGCAGCCAGACCGAAACTGCAGCCGGAGGATTGAGCAGGTTCTGATCGGTGAGGTGAAAGAGGGTGACGCCGGTGGCGACGCTTCGCGGCGACCCGAGATTGAGCGCCTGCTGCGTGCTCGCAGGCAGGGGAGCCAGCCACAGCAGGACACAGAGCGCCGCCGAGCGCAGGAGTGCGGAACCGGGCCTCCGCATTCAGCGGCCGCAGGAGATATCGCGGCCTTCGTACGACTTCACTTCGACCACTGGCACCGAGCGCTTGGCCTCCTCGTTCGCTGACGCCGAGCCGGTTGTCGGCGTGCCGATCGAGATGCGCGTGTTGCCGACGGTTCGCTCCCCCCATGAGGCCGGCACGAGGTCGGACTTGAGGACCCCACGGACCTCCACGACCTTCTTGTCGTGCTTCTCCTTCATCTCCTTGAGGAGTGCCTTGTCGCCGGTCAGCCGGAAAGTCATTCCCTGGGTCACGGGCGAAACGTCTTCACTGCCGCCGACGTCGGTCGCCTCGAGCGCGCTGCCTCTGAGACAGCCGTAGATGGCGATCTTGTCGCCTTTCTTCGATGGTGGAGCATCCGAAGGCGCTTTGTTCTGTGCGGCTGCTCCGGCGACGGGCAGGAGCAGGGCGATGGCAAGAGCGTGGCGCATGATGTGCCTCCGTTGGCCTCGGTTCAGAGATCGGCCGGGTCTAAAGACGCGGTCCTACAGCGATGCCGTCTATCGGCGCTCGGCGTCACCCTTTGTAGGGCCGGGTCTTCAGACCCGCCGAAGTGAAAGTGCTGCTCATCGCGCGCTCCGCGGCTCGGGCACCATCCGGATCCTGGTGATCTTCGTGCCTTCCTGGATCGTATCGACGATGGCCATGCCGGCCGGGTCGACCTCGCCGATCACGGTGTACTCGAAATCGAGGGTGCGATTATCGGCGAGGTTGATGAAGATTTGCGCGTCACCGGTGTGGCGCCCGCGGGTCGACAGCCCCACCGTGCCGCGGCTGTGGGGTCGTGCTGACAGCTCGTCACGCATGAACCGCTTGTCGCCCGCGTACTCGTTGGCGCCGGGGCTTCCTCCCTGGATCACGAAGTTCGCCACGACCCGATGGAACGTCAGGCCGTCGTAGTACTTGTCGCGAACCAGACGCTGGATCCGGCCGTAGGCCAGCGGTGCGACCCGGATGTCGAACTGGATGTCGAACGACTTGCCCGTGTCGAGCTCCACTCGCGCCATCAGAAGCGCGGCTGATCTTTCGGTCGAGCAGCTCGCTGCGGGACATCGGTCTAGGCGCCGCCGCACTCCCGGACACCGGTCAGCCCACGCAAGGCCGCGGACGCTTGCTCGGCGATGCCTGGATCGAAGTCGGTGAGCAGTTTCTCGAAAGCCGGCGCCTGCGAAGCCCCGGCTTCGCGAAGCCGCTCCATCAGCGCGAGACGAGTGTCGCGGGAGGTGTCTGACTTCTGCGCGGTGATGCGCGCGAGCGCGTCGGCGAGCGCCGCTACTACGGACTTGTTCGAGGTCTGGCCTTTGACGCCGAGCGCGGCTGCGCGGACCAGCTGATAGTCGTCGCGGCCGAGCGCCGCGATGAAGGCCGGCAGGCTGCGGTCGCCGGGGACGACACGCTGAAGCGCCACCAACGCCGCCTCGCGCACGTTGTCATTGTCGTCATAGGCCAGCTTCTCGAGCGTGAACACGTCCTTGAGCGGCTCCGCCGCCCTGGCCGCATACATCCGGACCTGCCAGACGTTGTGGGTTCTGAACGCCGGGATTGCCATCGCCGCGCGGTCGGGCGCACGCTTCGCGACGGCGACCAGTGAGTGGGCCTCGCGATGCCAGGAACCGACGTCCGGCGGCGTGCGCAGCTCGCTGAGCAGCCGGGCAGTCAGAGGCTCGGCTTCCTCGCCGGCCACGCACCGCTCACCCAGGGCGTCGATGGCGGCAAGCACCAGGTGCAGACTCGAATCTGACAGCGCGTCCGCGATCGGCCCGCAACCGTTTCCCTCGGTTTCCCGGCGGACCCAGGCACGCAGCGCGTCGTACCGCACCGTCCAGTCGCGATCGTCGAGCGCGACGCGGACCAGACGCGTCCGATCGGCGTCGGTCAGGGTCGCGCCGGTGCCGAACAGCGCAAACGCGCCGAGCCTCCGGGAGAGCGCGGAGCTCTCGTCGAGCGCGTCTTCGATCAGCTTCGCGTCCACGACGCCCGCGGCCATCAGCGCGGCGAACGACTCGCGGGCAATCGGCTCGTCGGCCGGCCTGCTCATGGCCGGCAGCTGCCAGGCCGCGCCTTTCTTCAACCGGGCCAGCGTCTCGTTCGACAGCCGGCCCAGCTTGCGGTTTCGCCTGCGCCAGCGCTTCGAGCCCGCGTGCGGCGACTGCGCGCGGCGCCTCTGGCGTCGTCGAGGATGGCGGCCAGGCGGGTCTCCGCGGTTTCGAACTGTTCGACGGTGCTGTAGGGAAGCTGTCCGAGTATGGCCGGAGGCGCGACGGTCACGAGCTGACTCACCGCGGCGGCAATCTCCGGGTCGGGCTGCTCGGGACGCGCGTGGGCGCGAAGCGTGAGGGCCAGGGCGAGGTGAGCGGTCTGGCTCGTCTCCGGGTTGGAAACGAAGCCGAGCAACGGGCCGATCAGGTCGCGGCGCTCGAGCCGGCCGAGTCCCCGCAACCGGTTCTGCCGTTCCTGATCGGCCTTGTCTCTCGCGCTCGGGGGAACGAACCGCACCCGGTCAAAGCGGGCAATCGTACCAAGGACGAGCCTGAGCCCGTCGTTGCTGATCCCGCCGTTCTGCTCGAAATCCAAATCCCCGGGCTGCAGCGCCGCGACATCGACGGGCCCGAAGTCGGTCGGCAGGGCGCCGCGGCCGGAGGCGCCGGACTGGGCCGCGATGTCCGCGGCCACGATCGACAGTCCGACGAGTGCAGCCGCGAGGGTCTTCATCTGCCGTCTATTTTCTCCGGCCCGAATACTCCAGCATCTGCGTCGTCAGGTCCAGGGGATACGAAATCTTGACGTCGGTGATCTTGCCGTCAGGCCCCTTGACCGCTTCGAGCCGGGGCTGGACGAAGCCGGTGTACGAAGGCATGTTCAGCTTCTCTACGCGGGCCACGACCTCGTCGCGCAGCTTGCCGTCGAAATGCACCCCATAAGTCTCGAACAGCTTCTTTGACGCTTCGTAGTCGCCTTCGGCCTTGATCCGCTGAACTTCGGCGAGGAGGCGTCCAACGCCTTCGTTGAACGCCTTGGGATCGACCATGACGTAGTAGGTCTTGCCGTCACGCTCGCGGACGTCGATCGCCTTCGAGTTGGCCATCAGCCACCGGACGACCATCTGCCGGTTGCGCATGTGGTCTTCTTCGATTTGCGTGCCTTCCCGGATCCGGCGCAGCTGCGCGAGCGCGTTCCGGGTGTAGCCCTCGGTACTCGGCGCGGACGATCTCGTCCTGATCGGCTGCCGACGACGATCCCGAGCTCGGCAAGCTTGGGGTTGGGAATGAAATACAGCGCCACCAGGTCGGCACGGGCTTCCTCGAGCGCCGAGTACTGCTCCTTGAGCGCGACGTGAGGGCTGCCCTTCAGCTTCTCTGAAATCTTGCCCGAGGCGTGGCCGATCACCTCGTGCATGTTCGTGGTGAGCTCACCGGCAACGCTGTTCCACTTCTCCGAGCGCTGCGCCTCTTCTTCGGTCCAGGCGAACTCGCGCCGGAACGACGCGGACGTCGACTTGTCGTACGCCTCGTTGACGTTCGACAGCGACACCGACTTGCTGCCGTGCTTCTCCCTGATCTGCTGGTCGTTCGGCAGGTTGATGCCCACCGGCGTGATGGGCCCCGAGTCACCGGTCTCGATGACGACGTCGATGGCGTTGGCGGTGATGCCGCGGACGCCCTGCTTCTTGTATTGATCGGCCCACGGCATCCGGTCCTCGAACCACTGCGCGTTGGCGGCGAGCTTCCGGATCTCTTCGGTCTTCTCGCGGTTCACGAAGTAGACGAGCGCTTCCCACGATCCCTTGTGGCCGCGCGGGTCCATGTAGACCTCGACGAACCCGTTGATCGTGTCGACCGGCGAATCCTTGTCCTGGACCCAGGCGACGTCGTAGGCCGCGCGGTCGGTGTCCTCACCCGTCCGATACCACTGGATCAACGCGTTCAGCGCCTCTTTCATGGTCGGCGTGGCAAACGGGATCGCGGCCTCGAGGTCCCGGACGATGGCTCTGATCTCTTTGTCGTACCGGCCGCCGATCCGATACACCTCTTCGACCAGCTTGCCGTCCCGCTTCACGACCCGCGAGTTCAGCGCGTAGCGCTCCTTGAAACCCTCGAGGTCCTTCATGCGTGGCGCCCACGTAAAGGTTGTTCGCGCTCTCCTGAAGGAGGTCCTTGCCCGAGCCGGGGGTCTTGTTCGTGACGATGGGATCGACGGTCGCGTCGAAGAACAGCGGCTGCATCCGCTTGAGCATGGCGTCGAGCGTCTCGCCCGGCTTCAACGGGAACTTCGCGCCGGACTTCTGTGCCGCCCTGACCGCCAACGCAAGGGCATCGGGCGCGATCTTCATGACGAACTTGCGTGCCGTCAGGTTGTTGTAAGGACCCGTGTTCAGCCAGAACAACTTCGTGTAGCGCTGGATTTCCGCCAGCGTGCCCGGATCGATGCCCTCGGGGTGGGTCAGGATTTCCTCGAGCACATCGCGCATCTCGAGGTTGTGCGCGTAACGCTGGTCGTAATAGATGTCGCGCCCGGCGATCGCGGCCTGGTAGAGGTGCCAGATGAGCGTTTTTTGCTCGAGCGGCAGGTCCTTGAAGCCGTCCGCATACAACTGCACCACCGCCGCATCGTCCACGCGCTCGAGGAGGTACTTCCGGGAGGCCTCGGACTGAACGGTGTCGGCGACTGCTGCGCCGTCGGCCGGCTCCGCTGCCGGAACCGTATTACTCCCGCTGCCCGACACACCCACTGCACTCACAAGCGACATTACTGCTCCAGTCAGAAACCGGTACATCATGATTCCAGTGTAACCACTTCATCCAGTTGAGGTGTGTGCAGGTTCCAGCCGAGCTTCTGCCGAATCGACTCCGCGAGCGTGTCCATCGCGGCAGGCTCGCCGTGCACGAGGAAGGTTCGCTTCGGGGCAGCCTGGAAACCGCCGAGCCAGCGCAGGATTTCCGACGAGTCGGCATGCGCGGACATCGACTCGATCTTGCCCACCGCCGCATGCACCGGGATGTCCTGACCATGAATCTTGACCGAGCTGGCGCCGTCCACGAGCTGCCGGCCGCGCGTTCCTTCGGCCTGGAAGCCAACCAGCAGCACCGTGTTCCGCCGGTTCGGCAGCGCGTCCTTCAAGTGGTGGAGCACCCGTCCGCCAGTCGCCATTCCGCTCGAAGAAATCACGATGGCGGGCATGCGCGACTGGGTGAGCTGCTTCGATTCCGCGGATGACGCAATGATGCGGAGCCGGGTCGTGCAGAACGCGCAGAGCCGCCGCTCGCGGGCGGCCTGGGCCTGGCGTTTCGGGAGCGGCTCGTGCGCGGCTTCGTCGTGCGGCGCCTTGTCGTCGCGCGCTTCCGGCTGCAGCTCCGGATCGAGCTCGTTCAGCCGCTCGGTGTATCGCGCCAGCGCTTCCATCGCCATCGGGCTGTCCACGAACACGGGCAGCACCGGAACCCGCTTCTGTTCCTCGAGGCGGCCAATCCAGTAGAGGAGCTCCTCGACCCGCCCGACCGCGAACGCGGGGATCACGAGCTTGCCGCCGCGTTCGGCGGTCGCCCGGATCACTTCCGCGAGCCGCTCGCCGTCGTCGTCTTGTTCGTGAACCCGGTTGCCGTATGTCGACTCCACGAGCAGGTAGTCGGCGTGGGCGACGCTGACGGGATCGGGCAGCACAGGCCGGTCGTAGCGCCCGAGATCTCCGCCGAAGAGGATCGTCATGCCCTCGGTACGCACACGCGCATACGCCGAACCGAGCAGGTGACCGGCCGCCAGGAAATCAACTTCGATCCCTTCGGCAACCGGCATGGGCCGTTCGTAGCCGACGGGTTGCAGCATCGAGACCGCGCGAAAGGCATCCGCTTCGCCGTAGAGCGGGAGGGCGGGCGCATGTCTGGAATACCCGTGGCGGTTCGCGTTCGCCGCGTCCTCTTCCTGGATCCGTCCGGAGTCCGGCAGCACGATGCGGCAGAGATCACGGGTGCCGGCGGTGCAGAACACACGTCCCTTGAATCCCTGCGTCACCAGCCGGGGCAGGTACCCGCAGTGATCGAGATGGGCGTGCGTCAGCACGATCGCGTCGAGAGACGACGCCGGGATCGGAAATTCCCGCCAGTTCAGCTCCCGCAGTTCTTTGAGCCCCTGGAACAGGCCGGCATCAATCAGGATGCGGGCCTTGCCGGTGTCGAGGAGATACTTCGAGCCGGTGACGGTACGTGCCGCGCCGAGGAAGGTCAGGGAGACGGGCATCAGGGGATTCTGACACAGGCGATCTCGTCAACTCCAACGGCCAACTCCCAACTCCCAGGGCCCCTTGGGAGTTGGGAGTTGGTCGTTGGGAGTTGATCTTGCCGGTCTGTATACTGTTGGTTTGTCCTCCGACCAGACGGACACGCCATCGATCGTCGAGCGGCTCCGCACCGAGCCTTCGGTCATCGCGGCCGAGTTGCGGCCGCCACGCGCGGAGCTCGAGACCCGGGCCAGCATGGATGCGTGGATCGACACCTATCACGCCGTCAGGAGCCTGACCCGCGAGGGAACCCCGGTCTTTCTGACCGACAGCGCGGTCGGGCTGAAGGAGGAGGACAACCTGCGCCACCTGGTGAGCAACCTCGGGACCGAGGTGTCGCAGGCGCGGAGTCGTGCCCTTCCTGACCTGCAAGCACCCGCTCGAGTACTGCACCGCCTACGCCGACCGCGCGGTGCAGAACGGGTTCCAGGCGCTGGTCGTCCTCGGCGGCGACAAGAGCGTGGGACCGCCGCGGTGCGTCGAGCACGCGTGGCAGCTGCGCGAGGAAATCCGGAAGCACCAGCCGCAGCTGCTGCTCGGAGGCTGGGCCAACCCGCATGCGGATACCGTGCGAGCAGATCGCCCATCTGCTCGACGAGCATGCCACCGCCGAGTTCTACCTGACCCAGATCGTCTCGCATCACAGCCGCGACCGCGTTCGCGACTTCGTCGCGGAGGCCGAACGGCGCGGGCTCGCGATTCCAGGGATCTTCGGAGTCTTCTACTATCGTTCCGCGAACGCGCGCACGCTCGACGCGCTCAAGAGTTTCCTGCCGGTTCCGGTCGGGCAGCTGACCGCCGAATTCGCGACCGGCGCGACTGCCGACGAGATCTGCGCCAGGACGATCAGGGCCCTGAGAGAGGCCGGGGCCCGCCATTTCTACATCAGCAACCTGCCTCTTCAGCGCGCGGCGCGCACGCTGAGCAGCATCCTCTCGAAGGTGTGAACATGAGCCGCACGTATCGCGCCGGGGATTCGGTCGAGGATTTCTGCCGGGCCTGCAAGATGGACCGGATGCACACGGTGATCGTGACCGACACCGAGAGCCGGCCGCTGCGCGTTGTCTGCGGCTATTGCGACAGCGAGCACAACTTCAGGGGCGGACCGCGCACCGGCGCCGACGAAGCCCCCGTCCGCGCGGCCGGCGCCGTGGCCGCGGCGCGCCCGCGCTCAGCGCTCCGAGCGCGAGGCGCTGCCGATCGTCAGCGAGCGCGAAAGGAGTGGTCCCGCGATGAGCGTGCAATCACCGGACGGGGGAGATCGATATCGAGATGCTGCTGCGGCGGATCATCCGCGAGGAGGCCGGAATCACCGCGGTCGCGCCGGCCGAGAAATGGCGGGGTGGAACAATCGCCCTCCGGCCGGGCAATCCACAGCTGCAGGAAAAGACCTGGCCGATCGAGACGTTCTTCCACAAGGTGGTCATGCTGCGCAATCGCCTGCGCACGCTCGAACAGCAGGTGAACGCCACCGACCTGCCGGAAGATGTCAAAATCAAGCTGCAGGGCTATATCAGCGGCTGTTACGGATCGCTGACGAGCTTCAATGTGCTGTTCGCGGAGGAGAGCGATCAGTTCAAGGGGTCGGGCGGCGAATAAAACACCGCGACAGACGCTGTGAGGCGCAATCATGGGTGAATACCTCGATCGCGTCCCCTTCTCCGGCATCATCCGCATCCGCGACATGATGTATGCGGTCGAGCGCCCCTTCAGGCTCGACCAGGGCGACGTCAGCTTCGACGCGCCCGACACCGTCAAGGCGGCGATGCGCCGCGCCATCGACGACAACCGCAGCCACTACCTGCAAACCACCGGTGTTCCGCGCCTGCTCGAGCTCCTGGCGGCGAAGCTCCGGAACACCAACGGCATCCCGGTCGGCGCCCCCGAAGAAGTCATGGTGACGACGGGCGGCATCCACGCCATCTATCTGGTGTGCCAGGCGCTGCTCGAGCCCGGCGACGAGGTGATCATTCCGGATCCAACCTGGCCGCCGTGCGCCGGCAACATCCTCGCGGCCCGCGCGAAGCCAGTGGGATGTCCCCTGCACGAAGAGCTCGGCTGGCGCTTCGATCTCGACGAGCTCGAGTCGTTCATCACGCCGGCAACACGCGCAATCTACGTCAACTCGCCACACAACCCGACCGGCGGGGTCTTCACCCGCGCCGATCTCGAGCGCATCGCCGCGATCGTGAAGGAGCGCGATCTCTGGCTGATCTCGGACGAGGCCTACGAAGACATCGTCTTCGACGAAGCGCGGCATGTGAGCCCGGCATCGCTGCCGGGCATGTACCAGCGGACCATCCCGATCTACACGTTCAGCAAGACCTACGCGATGACCGGGCTGCGCCTCGGGTATCTCGCGACGCCTGATGCCACCCTGCGCGAGCGGATCAAGAAGGTTCTCTTCTACACCTGCAGCAACGTCACCTCGATCGTGCAGTTCGGCGGAATCGGGGCGCTCGAGGGACCGCAGGACTGCGTCGCCGAATTCCGCGAAGAGCTGCGGGCCCGCCGCAACCTGTTCTACGACGGCATCCGGGAACAGGCCGCCGGGGTGCTGAGCGGCCAGCCGCCGCACGGCGCGTTCTACGCATTTCTGCGCATCAATCCGCAGTGGCAGCGGCAAGGCGGCGGGCCTTCTGCGTCATGGTCGATGGCCGAGCACCTGATCACGGCGGGCCGGATCGGATGCGTCCCGGGGGTCGACTTCGGAGCGACAGGCGAGGGCTATATCCGCTTCTGTTTCGCGCGCAGCCGCGAGGAGCTGCGTGGCGCGCTGGAGTCGATGGGCACCGTCTTCGGCACCAGGGTCAGCGGCGCGAGCGCCGCCGCTTCATAGCTTCGGCTTCTTCCGCTTCTTCCAGGGTGCCGGCGGCAAGCCGCGTAATCGCCTTCGAGTCAGTCAAGAGTTTTGCCGCCTCATCTGAGATGCCGTCCGCCGTCGATCCGGATGGTTTCGCCGGTCATGAATTCGGTTTCCAGGAGGAAGAGGACAGCGGCCACAATCTCCTCCTCGCCGCCCCAGCGGCCGAGCGGCGTTGCGGCTTCGACCGCTTTGTATTCCTCGTCGGTGGTTTCCGGCGGCGCCAGAATCGGCCCGGGGGCGATGGCGTTGACCAGGATGTGGTCCTCGGCCAGCTCCAGCGCCAGCGCCTCGGTGAGCCCGATAACCCCGTGCTTCGCGACGTAGTAGGGGAGGAAGCCCTTGTACCGGGGACGGCCGCTCCGCGCCACCCAGTCGGTGAAGTTGATGATCCGGCCGCCCCCCTGCGCGCGCATGTGGGGCACGGCGGCCCGCGAGCACAGATAGGCGGCTCGCAGATCGACGTTCAGGACGGAATCCCAGACGTGCTCGTCGATGTCCTCGAAGGCCACCGACGAGTACACCGAGGCCATGTTGATCAGGACGTCGACCCGCCCCAGGTCGTTCGCGGCACGATCGACGAGCGTCCGCGCTTCCGGCGCCTTGGAGAGATCGGACTGATAGATGAAGGCGCGTCCACCACCGGCCTGCACGTCCGCCGCGACCGCCTCGGCTTCGGCGCGCGAGCGGTTGAACGACAGCGCGATGCGCATGCCGCGGCCGGCAAGGGCCACCGCGATCGCGGCGCCGATGCGCTTGCCGCCGGTGATCAGGGCGCCCTTTCCCGTCAGGGCTGCCGATGCCATCCTGCTCCCTTCTGCCCGGCGTCAGGCGCACCGGAACAGGGTATTGTGCGCTAGATTATTTCGGCGGCGCCACGTCGCCGCTGCAAAGGAGCCTCCTATGTGGTCCCGGCGACAGTTCCTGCGAGCGTCCGGCGCGGCCGGGACGGCCGCCCTGACCGCGGCGTTCCGCGACGACAACCACGCCCGCGTCCTGGCTGCCGGTGCGGGAGTCCAGAATCACGACGCGGATGGCGTCGCGGCCAACGAGGACTACTGGCGGGAGGTCCAGCAGGCCTTCACCCTGGACCGCACCATCATCAATCTCAACAACGGAGGCTGCTGTCCGAGCCCCCGGGTCGTGCACGAGGCGTTCAAGCGGTATCTCGATCTCTCGAACCAGGCGCCCGTCTATCACATGTGGCAGGTGCTGGAGCCGAACATCGAGACCGTCCGGAGGCGGCTCGCAGCTGACTTCGGGTGCGACCCCGAGGAGCTCGCGATCACGCGCAACGCCAGCGAGGCCCTGCAGATTGCCCAGCTCGGCATCGAACTTCGCTCCGGCGACGAGGTCGTGACGACCAACCAGGACTACGGGCGCATGCTCGACACCTGGGAACAGCGCGTGCGCCGCGACGGCATCAAGCTGACGAAGATCTCCTTCCCGGTCCCGCCGCGGTCACACGACGAGCTCGCCGACCGGCTGCTCGGAGCGATCACCCCGGCGACCAAGGTTCTCCATTTCTGCCACATCACGAACCTCACCGGGCAGATCTTCCCGGTCAGGCGGATCTGCGACGAAGCCCGGCGCCGCGGCGTGAAGACGATCGTCGACGGCGCGCACGCGTTCGCGCACTTTCCCTACAAGGCCGCCGATCTCGGCTGCGATTTCTACGGCACGAGCCTGCACAAGTGGCTGCTCGCTCCCATCGGCACCGGCTTTCTCTACGTCCGCCGGGAGCTGATTCCGGCAGTGTGGGCGCTCACGCCGGCACCGGCGGCGAAGAACGACGACATCCGCAAGTTCGAGGAGATCGGGACTCATCCCGCGGCCAATCACAACGCGATTGCCGAGGCGCTGGCGTTTCACGACGGGATCGGGATCGAGCGGAAAGCGGCCCGGCTCCGCTACCTGCGCGATCGGTGGGCGAACACGGCTGGCGGCGCATCCCAAGGTGAAGATCCACACGAACCTGAGCGCCGAGCATTCCTGCGCCATCGGCACCGTGCAGCTCACGAACGTTCCTACTCGCCAGGTGGTCGAACGGCTCTGGGCGGACTGGCGGATCATCGCAACGCCGATCGTCCACGCCGAGTACGAAGGCGCCAGGATCACGCCGAACGTCTACACGACACTCGACGAGATCGACACCTTCGCCAGGGCCATGGAGAAGATCGCGGCAAAAGGGACCGTTTGACGGCTACTGCCCGATCTTCTTTCCTTCCGCGTCGTACTGTTCGATCGGACCGTACTTTCCCAGGATGCTGGCGATCTTGGTGATATCGCCCACGGCCACGATTTGCAGGCGGTCGTCGGCCCAGTACTTTTTCGCGGCGGCCTGCGCTTCCGCGGCGCTCACGGCGCTGATCCTGGCCGGGTACGTGTCCCAGTAGTCCGCGGGCAAGCCGTACAACCAGTTGTTCATGTAGTAATTCAGCACCGCCTGCGGATTCTCCAGCGACAGCGCGAAGCTGGCGACGAGCGCGCGTTTGGAATCGGCGAGCTCCGCCGCCGGGATCGGCTTGTCGCGCATCTGCGCGATCTCGTCCAGCAGATCCCGGAGGGCCGGCTCGGTCACCTCGGTACGAACCGACGTCTGGGCGGTCCAGTCGCCGCGGAAGTTCGTTGCCGAGATGCCGCTGCCGATCCCATAGGTGTATCCCTTCTCTTCGCGAAGGTGGCGGAACAGCCGGCCCATCGCCCCGCCGAGCACCCGGTTGGCGACGAGCAGCCGCTCGTAGTCGGGATCCTTCCGCGCCAGCGCCTGCGTCCCCACCATGAATGTCGTCTGGACGGAGTTCGGCCTGGCGATCATGTAGACCTTGCGCGCGCCACTCGGCGACGGATCGGCGACCGCCGGTTTCGGTGTGCCCGCGCTTCGCCCAGCCGCCGAGCCGCGCCTCGACCGCCTTCCGGGCGTCGGCGAGCGTGATGTCGCCGGAAAAGGCAATGGCGGCATGATCCGGCACGTAGCGCGAGCGATGGAACTCGATCATGCGCTTCGCGCGTGATCGCGTCGAGCGTGGCCGGCGTCGCGGATACCCGGCCGGCGGGGTGGTTGCTGTAAATCACCCGGGAGACTGCTCCGCGGCAAGAAACGAGGGATTCGTCCGCTGCTGGATCGAGGCCGGCGCGGGCGCGGGTCTTCAGCCGATCCCACTCGTCGGCGGGAAACGCCGGCGGCGAGCAGGACTTCGGCGGCGAGCCCGAACAGGCGATCGAAATTCTCCGTGAGCGCGCTGCCGCTGACGGTCGCATTCGGACCCGAAATGCTGGCGCCGACGTTCAGGAAGGCGGCCATGCGCTCGAGCTCCTGCGAAATCTGCTGCGAGTTCGCTGGTCTCGGTGCCTTCCCGCATCAGCTGCGCGGTGTAGCTCGCGAGGCCGGCCTTTCGCCGGATCGTCGTAATAGCCGCCGGCGCCAGGAATGACGATCTGAAACGCGATCTGCGGCAGCCGGTGATCCTCGAGCACCATCAGGTGCAGGCCGTTCGGCAGATCCGCTTCCTGCGGCTTCGGCAGCTTGACCTTCAGCACGTCGTTGGAGACCGGGGCTTTGCCTTTGAGCACCATCCCCGCAGTGGATGGCGCCTGACCTTCGCCGGCCTGTTGCGCGCCAAGCGGCGCGATGACGTACGGCCAGCGCCAGAGCGGCCGCAACGGACAGCGGGAGGACATCGGCGTCTTCATCACTTACCTCCTGCGGGTGCGGTGGGCTTGGGCACGGTGTGGACAACGGTCCGTCCCGTTTTCACGAGATACGTGCGGGCAACACGCTGGACGTCGGCAGCGGACACCTTCGCGATCTCGTCGGCGCGCGTGTTGATCTTCTCCGGCCGGTCGTAGAACAACGCGTTCTCTCCCAGCTGGATTGCACGCTGCAACGAGCTGCCGAGGCCGGCAATCACCTGGCTCCGAACGCCGTTGCGCGCTTTCTCCATTTCCCAGTCCTCGATCGTGCCGGTCTTCACCCGTTCGATTTCGGCATCGATCGCCGACTCGAGATCGCCGATCGCCTTCCCCGGTGAAACGGTGCCGATGATGCGCAGCAGCCCGGGACCGCGCGTCTCCTGCGTGAACGCCGCGATGTTCCCCGGTGACAGCTGCTTCTGGCGCACGATCACTTCGTAGAACCGCGAGCTGCGGCCGCTCGAGAGCAGCGTCGCCAGCACTTCGAGCGGATCGTTGTCGGACGATGAGCTCGGCGGAACCTTGTAAGCCATGTCGATGCGGGGCAGCCGGGCGAGCGCATCGTCGATGACCTGACCGCCGCTCGGCCGTCTGAGCCGGCTCGGTCACGTCGACTTCCGGTGGAGCGGGCTGAGAGGGAATGCTCTCGAAGTGCTGTGCGCACTTTCTCGACCGCGGTCTTCGTGTCGACGTCGCCGACAATCGAGACGACGGCGTTGTTCGGCGCGTAGTAGGTCTTGAAGAACGCCGCGACATCGTCGACCGTTGCGGCGCTGAGGTCCGTCATCGATCCGATCACGGAGTGCTCGTACGCGGGATTGTCGTACGCGAGCCCCTCGAGGACCTCGAAGGTGCGGCCGTACGGCTGGTTATCGGCTCCGAGGCGGCGCTCCTCCTGAACGGCGTTGATCTGGTTGGCCAGCGCCTCCTTGGTGATCACCAGCGACCGCATGCGGTCGGCCTCGAGGAACAGCGCGAGGTCGAGCTGATTGGCGGGCAGGATCTCGAAATAGAGCGTCCGCTCCTTGTTGGTCGTGCCGTTCATGCTGCCGCCGTACATGAACATCAGGTAGGGATGCTCGCCCGGACCGACGTTCTCCGATCCCTTGAACATCATGTGTTCGAAGAGATGGGCGAAACCGGTGCGCCCCTGCCGCTCGTCGCGGGAGCCGACGTCGTAGTTGACGGCAATGGCGAACACGGGCGCCGTGTGGTCCTCCGAGATGATGACCCTGAGCCCGTTCTTGAGCCGCGTGTCGGAGAACTCGACCCGCTTGATGGGCGTGGTTCTCTGCGCGAGGACGGACACCGCCGCGATGGTGATCACGGCCGCAACTGACGCCATCCTCCGTGAGAGGTCGGTCATGACGGATCTCCTTGAAACGGATGGACGGGGACGGATCGGTCCCTGGTTTGGGAGTAGAGGATAAACGAACCTGGGGGAAACCGCAGAGTCGTCAACTTCCAACGATCGACGATCCAACGATCCAAGGGAAGCCTTCGAACAATGGGGTGAAAGACGTGCCAACAAGCCGGTTGGTACGAGTTTCACCCCGCCCCTTCGAACGGTTTTCCTTGGATCGTTGGATCGTTGGGAGTTGACTGCTCAGAAGTAGATCGTCAGGCCCGTGGTCCACATCGAGCCCTTGTAGCCGGGCAGGAAGCGCCCGATCAGGCCTTCGTCTTCGTCGTCGTCATCGTTGCCGAAGTCGAGGAAGGTGTAGCGGTAGTCGGCGTGGATGCCCGCGTGTTTCCCGAGCCCCAGCTCTGCGCCGAAGCCGGCATGCCACCCGAAGTCGCGAACGGTTTCGGATGCGATCGTTTCGTCGCCGGCCAGGGTCTCGAGTTTCTGTGAATACCAGCCGGCGCCGCCAAGGACGTACGGCGCAAACTTGCTTTTTGTCACAAAGAGGAGCATCGACGCCTGAATCGGATACTCCCGCACCCGCGCCGTTTCGAGCGCGTTGGTCTCGGTGTGCACGTCGAGCGACAGCTCGAAGGCCGTCTTCGGCGAAAGCCGCGCGCGGATGTGCCCGCCCATGAAGCGAGTGGAGTCCTCGTCCACGTTGACGTCTCTGTGAACCCAGGTCAATCGGCCGCCTATGCCAAAGGCGCCCTGGGCCGCCGCGGCTTCCGGCAACGCCAGCACCGCGACGAGCACGACTCCGCCGATCAATGGCACTCGCATGGGTTACCTCGTGCGGTCCTTATCGGCCGGAGCCAACGGCCGGGATAGTCGGGAAAAGCTGGGGAGCGGGGTGGGGTGGAGCTACCGGGAAAGAAGAACGGGATGCGGCCGACCGGAAGCGGAACGCGAAGCACCCTGCGAAAGTGCTGACGTTAGTCGTTGCACACCGTCACCGGACCAGCCCGACGAGGCGTGATACGTTCCGCTCCCGGTCCGCCGCATCCCGCGGCGGACCCTCTTCACGAGGATCCACGCCAGCGGAGCCCCCGACGGGAGGATGAGGCCCCGCGGCGTGGACAGGTGCTCTCGTACTAGGTGAGCACCTTTATGACGACGCGGCGGTTCTGCGCGCGACCATCCCGCGTCTTGTTCGGCGCGATCGGCTTGTCTTCGCCGTAGCTGATGATGTTGATCCGATGGAGCGGCACCTGGTGCTGCTCGTAGATGTACCGCTTCACGTTCTCGGCGCGCTCCATGCCGAGGCGATAGTTGCCCTCGGGCGTGCCCGCCGAGTCGGTGTGCCCTTCGATCTCGATGAAGGCGCCGTTCGGCTCGGCCTTCAGCTTCTGCACCAGGGTGTCGATCTCGGCCTTGGCGTCGTCCGGCATCACGGCCTTGCCGAACTTGAAGTTGCCCTTGTCCTCGCTCAGGACCACTTCGTAGACGAGCCGCTTCGATGCCTTCTCGATCGCGTCCGCCCGGGTGTTCACGGCCTCTGCGGCAGTATAAGCCGCGTCGGCGCGCTGGCCGGCCTGCCCGGCTTTCTGGTCGGCCGCACTGATCCCCGCAGTGGCGCGCTGATCGACTTCACTAATCCGCGCCTCGTTGGCCTTGGTCCGCTCCTGGTTCTCTTCCACCGACTTCGACAAGGTGTCGACCTTCGAATTCACCTCGCCGACGCTCGTCCGCACGAACTTCTTGGTTGCACATGCGGTAGTCCCGCTGAGCGCAAGCGCCAGAACCGGGACAACCATAACGACCTTCTTCATCACTGCCTCCGTTTAAGAACCGCCCGGCTCTACCGGACGGTGGCTGGTCCGCTGGGTGCCGCTGACACGGCGACGTTTTCGAAATTCGATGCCGGTGCTCCGCCGCCGTAGCCACTGCGCGCCCGCACCGTAAGGCTGTCTTTGCGGGCGCGAATCTGAAGTGGCCGCCAGCCGGCGCGTGAAGATGCTTCAAACGCAAGCACGTATTGATGACGCAGTTCGCCGATGACCTGGCGGGCCGCGATGCTGGCGTGGGCCGGAGCGCTCGAGATGAACAAGTCCCCCCCGGTGCCGCGCGCAAGTTCCTGAAGATTCGACGCCACTGCGGCCGCTCGCGGGTCGTCGGCGCTCTCCCTTGGGTCGTCGACGCTGGCCACGACCGCAAGAATGTAGACAGGGACGTCGATCTCGCTCGCCGCCGCCGCGACTTCCGCGGGCGTCATCCGGCTTCGCGTGTCCACCCCGTCCGTGATGACCACTACCGCACTGCGCTGGGGCAGCCCCAGCGGGCCCGACTTCGATGCCGCGGCCACCATGCGGGCCGTCGCGGCGATGGCGTCATACAGCGACGTCTGGCCGTACGGCTTTTCCACCTGTCCAACCGCCGCCTGCAGCCTCGCCCGATCGGACGTGAAGGTCTGCACTTCACTCAGCATCGTGTCGAACGAGAAGACCGCTGCCTCATCTTTGCCGGTGAGGTTGGCAAAAATGTGATCGGCTGCCTGCCGGGCCTCAGCCGTCCGCTGGGCCATCCGCATGCTCCCGCTGACATCAATGACCACGGCGACCTTGACGGGACCGTTCAACTCGGCGCGGAAATCCACGATGTCCCGGCGCTGACCGGCTTCGACGACTTCGAAATCCTTCTTGGAAAGGTCAGTGACGAAGCGGCCCTTCCGGTCCCTGACCACCGCCGCAACGGACACCATATCGACCGACGAGCGAAACCGCGGCGGAGCCGCCTGTTCCTGCGGCGGCTGCTGTTGCGACACCTCCGCATTGGCCGTCGTCAGCGCGAGCGCCACGCTGAAGATGCCCGTGAGCATCCCTCCCCCCGTCATACTTCTCCTCATCATCAAATCACCTGCCACATCATTAAAGTGTTGATTCGACTTGATTTAGGCAAATAAGAGCGCGGAGGTCGCGCTCCGAACTGCCCAAAAAGAGGTAAGAATTACATCCGCCCCATGGTTCGGCGTGGTCAGAGTTACACAACGTGACTCGTTTGCCGCAGCAACCATCCTGAACCTCTTCCGTTCCCGTCGACCGCAAGGGCCGTGCCCGTCAACTGGTAGAATCCCGCGATGCCTCCGCGCACGTCCGCCAGCATTCCCGTCGCCAGTCGTATCGGCGGCTTCGTCTACGCCATTCGCAACATCGTCGCAGAGGCGCGGAAGGTGGAGGCGGCGGGCCGGAAGGTGCGGTATCTGAATATCGGTGACCCGATCATTTTCGGGTTCAGCACGCCGCCACATCTCATCCAGGCGGTCGAGCGCGCGATTCGGGACGGCCACAACGGGTACGCACCGTCGGTGGGTATCGCTCCCGCGCGCGAAGCGGTGGCCGCGGAGTGCGGCCGCCGCGGCATGCCGCTCGATCCGGATCGCGTCGTCATTACGGCGGGCACGTCGGAAGGTATCGAGCTCGCGTTGACCGCGCTCGCCGGCCCCGGCGATGAGGTGCTCATCCCGGTGCCCACGTATCCGCTGTACACCGCGGTGCTGGCGAAGATCGGCGCGCGGCCGGTCTTCTACGACACGACCCCGGATCAGCAGTGGCTGCCCGATGTCCGCCAGATCAGGAAACTGATCGGACCCGCCACGCGTGCACTGGTGGTCATCGATCCGAACAATCCGACGGGTGCGGCCTATCCCCCGCAGGTGCGCCGCGATCTCGTGGCGCTTGCCGACGAATACAACATTCCGCTGCTCGCCGACGAGGTCTATGCGGACCTCGCCTTCGACGGACCAGTCGACGCGATTGCGAGTATCGACCCGGATGCTCCGGTGATTACGTTTTCGTCACTGTCGAAAGCGTATCTGGCGCCCGGGTGGCGGTCGGGATGGCTCGCGGTCGGCCGGACCGAACGGCTCGATGACGTGCTCGGCGCAATCAAGAAGCTCGCGGACGGGCGCCTGTGCAGCACCGCGCCGATGGAGTACGCGATCGTCGCGGCGCTCGATGGCGACCGCTCGCACCAGCAGACGTTTCGCGAGGCCTTGCGCGAACGCTCCCGGGTCACGGTCCAGCGCTTCAATGCAATCGACGGCATGTCGGTCGTGCCGCCCGCCGCGGCGTTCTACGCCATGCCGAAGGTGGAGCTGCCGCCAGGGAAGACCGATGCCGATTACGTGCTCGCGCTGCTCCGCGCGACGGGGGTGCTCTGCGTTTACGGGTCAGGGTTCGGGACCAGGCCCGAGGACGGTTTCTTCCGCGTTGTCTTCCTCGCCTCGCCCGCCGAGCTCGCAGAGATCTACGGGCTCATCGCCGATTTCACGACGGACTATCTTCGTGGTCAGTGATCGGGTCCGACCCTGCCCCCATGGCCACGGATCCTGCTGAATACAAACCGCTGATTCTCTGGACGATCGCGGTGACGGCCTTGACCGTCATCCTGCTGTGGGCCGCCTATCAGGTGCGGGCGGTGCTGCTGATCATCTACATCAGCGGGTTGCTCGCCGTCGGTTTCAGCCCGATCGTCCGCCTCATCGAACGCCAGAAGATCCTGCCGATTGGCCCGCGCCGGTTCCCGCGGTGGCTGGCCATTCTCGTCCTGTATCTCGCAATCCTCGGCACGCTCGCCGTCGTCGCCTCGCTCGTGATGCAGCCCCTGATCGATCAGGCGCAGGCCTTCTGGCAGGCGAAGGACGAGATGTTCGAGAAGGCGCAGCAGTACCTGATTTCGAAGGGCATCATCAGGGAACACGTGACCTTCCAGCAGGCGGTCCAGCGTGCGCCAGGCGCGGGCGGGAGCGAAGTCATCGGGCGGACGGTGTTCTCGGCCGTCGTCGGTTTCGTGGGCGGGATCTTCGGGCTGCTGACGATCCTGATCCTGACCTTCTACCTGCTCGTGGAAGCGGGTACGCTGCGCAAGTTCCTGATCTCACTCTTCCCGCGATCGAGCCGCGCTCGGGTGGATGCTGCGGCGCGCACCATCACCGAGAAGGTCAGCGCCTGGCTCGGCGGCCAGCTGCTGCTCGCAGGCATCGTCGGCACCACCTCCGCCGTCGGGCTGTGGCTGCTCGGCATCCCCTTCTTTTACGTGCTTGCGCTGATTTCCGGCATCGGCGAGCTGATCCCGATCATCGGCCCCATCCTGTCGGCGATCCCCGCCGTCGCGGTGGCCGCGTCGGTCTCGTTCAAGAAGGTGCTGCTCGTGATTCTCTTCTTCGTCATCCAGCAGCAGATTGAAAACCACGTGCTCGTCCCCAAGGTGATGGAACGCCAGGTCGGGGTGAGCGCCGTCACCGTGATCGTCGCGCTGCTGATCGGCGGCAACCTGCTCGGCATCCCGGGCGCGATCCTCGCGGTCCCGACCGTCGCCATCCTCCAGGTGCTGGTGACCGAGTGGATGAACAGCAGGGAGACGCCGAAAACGTAGGGGATGTCCTTGCCCGGCCGGCTCGCTTTCACGGATTCTTCTTGTAGGTCGTCGTCGATGCGGACGACGGTCCGCCCCCGAGACCGCCGCGTGTCGTGGTGATGACGAGCGATCCGGACGAATCGAGGGAGAACACCTGCCTCACCTCGATTGTCTCCGTGCGGGCGCCCTCCGGAGCGTCGAAGCGGTAACTGCTCGTAATCACGACCGAGCCCTCCTGGTGGACGGCCCTCGAGACGATTTCCTGTGGCCCCCTGCCCATGTTGATCGTGTTCCGGCTCTCGGAACCGTCGAGGGCGAATATCAGGCGCATCGGCGGCTGCATGTCGTACTGGGAGAACTGCGCGCGCTCCACGGTGAGCCGTGAAGCATCCTGGGTAATCGTGATCTCGCCGCCCCACCCGCTCCCCATCGTGCCTGACGCAACGGAAACGCCACGGAGGCCGCTGGCCTCCGGCGGCGCGGGCGCCGTCCAGCGCCCCGAGAAGTCCGGTGGCGTCTGGGCCGCTGCCGCCGCAGCGGAGAGGACCGCCGCGAGTGCCGTGCCGAACATCTTTTGGAGCCACGCCATGAAACTTGACTGGCCTCCTTCGTGGGGGAGCGCATAGTCTAGCCCGCAACCGTCGGCCAGGAGGAGCAGGATGTCCCGGTCCAGACAGCTCGCCGCAGCCATCGGCGCGCTTGCAATCGCGGTGTTGGCTCCTCGGGGAGCGTCGGCGCAGCCGCGGCGGCCCAACATCGTGATCATGTATGCCGACAATCTCGGCTACGGAGAGGTCGGGATTTACGGCGGCGTTCGCGGCGTGCCGACGCCGCGGCTCGATGCGCTCGCGCGCGAAGGCCTGCGCCTCACGAACTTCAACGTCGAGACGTTCTGTACGCCGTCACGGACGGCGCTCCTCACCGGGCGCTACGGCATCAGATCGGGGACGCTCGCCTATCGGCTCCCGGTGACCGGGATGACGTTGTGGGAAATCACGATCGCCGAATACCTCAAGCCGCTCGGCTACGCCACCGCGCTTTTCGGGAAATGGCACGCCGGCGATGCGGCGGGCCGGGCGCCGACGAACCAGGGCTTCGACGAGTGGTACGGGATTCGCGATTCGAGCAACGAATCGCAGCAAAGCACCTTCAACGACACGCCCTACATCTGGGAAGGCCGCGCCGGCGCGGCGTCACACCCGGTGAAAGAGTTCAACCTCGAGACGAGAAGAACGATCGATCGTGAGGTCACCGATCGTGCCATCGACTTCATGACGCGCAGCCACCGCGCGCGACAGCCCTTCTTCCTCTATGTGCCGTTTACCCACGTCCATTTCCCGACGCTGGCGCACCGGGATTTTGCCGGCAAGACGGGCGCGGGCGACATCGGCGACGCGATGGCGGAGATGGACCGCAATGTCGGCGTGATCCTCGACAGCATCGCGAAGCTGGGCATCGCGCGCGACACGCTCGTCATCTGGGCGAGCGACGGCGGGGCAGAAGCGCGCCGTCCGTGGCGGGGGACTGCCGGGCCCTGGCGCGGCTTCTACAACACGGCCATGGAAGGCGGGATCCGCACGCCCTTCATGATTCGCTGGCCCGGCCGCATCCCTGCCGGCCGCGTGTCCAACGAGATCGTGCACGGCACCGACGTGTTCACGACGATCGCCCACGCGACGGGCGCATCCGTGCCGACCGACCGTGCGATCGACGGGATCAACCAGCTGCCGTTCTTCGAAGGAACGCAGGAGAAATCCGGCCGGGACAGCTTCCTCTACTTCGCGTCGAGCAACCAGGTGCGCGCGGTCAAATGGAGAGACTGGAAGCTCCATTATGTGTGGCAGGACGAACCGGGAACGCCGGTGCAGCAGACGATGAAGCTCTTCAACCTTCGCACTGATCCGAAAGAGGAGACCGACATCAAGGATTTCAATCCGTGGGTGGTGAGCGTGATCGACGACATCGTCAGGAACTTCTGGATGACTGTCGACAAACACCCGCTGATTCCCGTGGGCACCCCGGATCCGTACACCCCTCCTCGCCGCTGAGAACGGCACCCGCCCGGCTAGTTGCCTCTGAGTACCACCGGCCCTGCCGAGCCCCGGGTCCCCAGCCCCGAGCCCCGATATACTGCCCTGATGCGTCTGAATCCGCTTTCCTATCTAAGCGATGAGCTCAACGCGCTCAAGCAGCAGAACCTCTATCGCCGGCTGCGGGTCCTGGAGGACGAGCAGAAGGCGCACACCACCTTCGACCACCGGTCAGTCGTCAATCTCTCCTCCAACAATTATCTGGGCCTCACAACGCATCCGCGGCTGAAACAGAAGGCGCTCGAGGCGGTCGCAGCGTTTGGCGTGGGCACCGGCTCGGTGCGAACCATCGCAGGCACGATGGCGATGCACATGGAGCTCGAGCGCAAGCTGGCGGAGTTCAAGAAGGTCGAAGCCGTGGTCGTGTTTCAGAGCGGCTTCACCGCGAACGCCGGAACGGTCTCGGCCATCCTCAGTAAAGAAGATGTCGTCATCTCCGACGAGCTGAACCACGCGAGCATCATCGACGGCTGCCGCCTGAGTCGCGCGGCGATCAAGGTCTTCCCGCACAAGGATGTCGCTGCAGCGCGCAAGATCATCGAGGGGCTGCCGGGCGGACAGCGCAAGCTGCTCATCACCGACGGCGTGTTCAGCATGGATGGCGACCTCGGCCCGCTGCCCGAGCTCTGCGAGCTGGCCGAACAGACCGGCTGCATCATGATGGTCGACGATGCCCATGCGAGCGGTGTGTTCGGCAAGAACGGCCGGGGCACCATCGATCACTTTGGCGTGCACGGCCGGGTCGACGTGCAGGTCGGGACGCTGTCGAAAGCAATCGGCGCCCTCGGGGGCTATGTCGCCGGAACACACGCGTTGATCGAGTTCCTGCATCACCGCGCCCGGCCCTTCCTTTTCTCCACATCTCATCCCCCGGCGGTGGCGGCCGCGTGTATCGCCGCCATTGATGTGCTGCTGGAAGAACCGGAGATTATCGAGCGGCTCTGGGAGAACACCCGGTTCTTCAAGAGTGGGCTGGAGGCGCTCGGGTTCAATACCGGTGTCAGCGAAAGCCCGATCACGCCGGTCGTCACCGGCGACAGCGCCCTTGCGATGAAACTGTCCGATCGGCTGTTCCAGGAAGGCGTGTTCGCCCAGGGAATCGCG
This sequence comes from uncultured Acidobacteriota bacterium, assembly GCA_963836735.1. Taxonomy (GTDB): domain Bacteria; phylum Acidobacteriota; class Vicinamibacteria; order Vicinamibacterales; family 2-12-FULL-66-21; genus JACCXG01. The sequence goes on from CAWIKP010000018.1 coordinate 398,744, forward strand.
TTCCCGACGGTCGCAAAGGACAAGGCGCGGGTCCGGACGATCGTGACCGCGACCCACACCCGCGAGGACCTTCAGTTCGCCCTGGACAGCTTTGGGAGAGTCGGAAAGGAGCTCGGACTCGTATAAGAACTAATGTTCACCAATCGCGGGTTCGATCTCAGCTGATCCGCGGTTTCGGACCCCCCCGCAGGTGGGCCGGCGGTGCCGCACGCGTCTTCTGCCGCGAACCGCGAACTGCGGACACGAACTATGAGATCTTCTGGCACCGATGGCGCGCGGGAATGGTTCAACACCTACACTCGCGATCTGTCTTCTGAAGACCTCCAGCGGCTCTTCACGCACGACACCCGGGACGCTTACAAATTCTTCAGTCGAGGCCTGGACGAGGAGCAGGTCGCGCGGCTTCCGTGGTGGAAGCAGATTGCCGTCCGAACTCGCCAGGTTTTCGTTGCTTTCACCCTGAAGCTGCCGCCGGCGCGCCGGGCGCTCTATCTCGGCGCCCTGCTGCTTGCGCTGATCGGGTTCTTCAAGCTGTTCCGGGGCTTCGCGATCCTGCCGGTGCCGTTCGGTACGCCTTTCTTCCAGGTATCGATGCTGGTCCCCGCCTGGGCGGACGGCACCTTTGCGCTCGTCGTCAGCCTGCTGATGGTGAACCTGCTGGTGCTGCTGGAGGTCGCGGATCGGCTGTCCCTCAAGGGCGAGCTGGAAGTGGCGCGCGAGATCCAGCTTGCGATGCTGCCGGCGGGAACCTACCGGGCCGCCGACATCGAGATCTGCGGCGCCACGCGGCCGGCCAACACCGTCGGTGGAGACTTCTACGACGTGCTGCCGCTGCCCGATGGCCGGGTGATCCTTGCGGTCGGCGACGTCGCCGGAAAGGGCAGCCCGGCGGCGCTCCTGATGGCGTTGCTGCTGGCGATGCTCCGAACGCTGGTGGACGAGGGGCTCGAGCCCGAGGCGTTGATCACCCGGTTGAACGCGCAGATCTGCCGGCATAGTCCCGGCTCGCGCTTCATCACGATCTTCTATGCGATTTACGACCCTGCAACCGGAACGCTGACTTACGTCAACGCCGGCCAGAACCCCCCGCTCATCCGCTGCGGACCGGGGAGCCCTGGGAGCCCTGGGAGCCCGGGAGCTACGAGCGGCTCGGCGCCACCGGCATAGCGCTCGGGATGTTCGAGCAGTCCACGTATTCAGCCGTCGAAACGCGCATCGACCCGGGCGAGATGCTGGTCCTCTACAGCGATGGCATCACTGAGGCTGAAAACCCCGCCGGCCAGCCGCTCGAAGAAGCCGGGCTGCAGGTGATTCTGGACAGCTATCCGGACGAACCGCCCGCCGCCTTGAGCACGCACATCATCAAAGGCGTCGAGCGGTACGCGCAGGCTTCGCGGTTTTTCGACGATCTCACGATCCTGATCCTCAAGCGCCGGCCGCTCATCTGAAGGCGTACACCGTCGTATTGCCGATGGTCGCGAGCGGCGCCAGCGCCTCCACCCCGCGCTGACCGGTGCCGCTGAACCGCCGAAGGAATGCTTGATCCTCTCCGGCATCGACGACCAGGAAGGGATCGTAGCCGGCGTTGCGCATCGACGTGAGCGCGCGATCGAGTGACGCCCGATCGAGCAGATCCCAGCGCAAGGTCGGACGATGGGAGTAGTACCGGAGGCTGCCGCTGTGTTGCGCCGCGAGCACGAACGCAGACGCTGGCAGCCGGTCCCGCACGAACAACCCGACCCGGGGATACTTGCGCTCGCCTTCCCACATGCGAAACACGCCGAGCGCCGACGCCATGGAGAGCGACCAGACCGCGATCGCGAGGATCAACGCGGCTGCGGCGCCGAGCGGCATCGACGGGATCCATCGGCGCGCCGCCGACAGCATCACGCCCGCCGCGAAGACCAGGATGAACGGGAGCGCCGGGAGCAGGAAGCGCGTGTACGACCATTCGTCGGGGCGGAAGTAGACATACGGCAGGTAGGCCGCTATCACTGCGGCAGCAAATCCGTAGCCGATCCAGCCAAATAGCCGCGCTCGCGCGCTGGCGCGGCGGAACCAGAGTGGCGCACCCACCCAGAGCCAGAGGAACGGCGAATGCGCCATCGTCAGCCAGCGTGGGTATCGTGAGAGGTTGGGGCGGATGTTGGTGAGCCCGAAGAGATCGTGGAACGACCCGTATCCCGAACCGAGCGGAGATCCGTATCTCGCGTTCTGGATATATCCGAGTATGAGGATCCCCGGCAGCATGCAGGCCGCGCAGACGAGCATGCGAACCAGCGGTCGTCGGCGTGATTCCGCCGCTTGCGCTGTTGCGCAGGTGACGATGACGAACAGCACCAGCGGTGCGAGGTTCGGTCGAATCATGACCGCGAGGGACGCAACGAGCCCCGCGAGTGCCGAGGCCGCCGGAGACGGCCGGCGTGCCAGTAACAGCGCGGCCAGCCATGCGGCGGTAACCGGCACGTCGCTCATGGGCTGCATCGACTGAAGCAGGAACGTCGCGCTGACCGACAACAGCACGGCCCCAAGGATGCCGGCCTGTTCGTCTTCCAGTTCGCGTCCGAGCCGAAGGCAGCACCAGAGGGTGAAGACCGCGCACAGCGGAACGACCAGGAAGACGGCGTATGAATGGATCCGGGTGAGCGGCGCCATCAACAACGGAAGCCCGGGAGGATAGACCGGCACCAGCTCGCCGGGACGCGGGCCGTGCGTGAAGGCAAGCGGGGTGAGCGTGACGGCGATGTCCGGCCAGTCGAACGCCGGATGGGACGGCATCGTGTCGGTCAACCGTCCGTGCGCGAGGAGCTCGGCCTGGCTGATATATCCGAAGGAGTCCGCACCGCCCGCGGCGTAGGTCCCGAACGCGAACGCTGCGACGGCTCCCCAGAGCAGGGTCAGCGCCGGCAGCGCTCTGAACAACCGCGCGGAAACACCGGCAAACAGGTGACGGACGAAGAACAGCCCCGCTCCCAGCAGCGCGATGGCGACGGTCGCCGGGCGCTCCCAGGAACGGGAACGCACCGCGACACCAGCGATACGCGTGTCGATTCCGCCGGTGAGGCCCACGAAGACGGCAAAGAGCGCCGCGATCAGGCCGAGAAACAGCAGCGTCGCAGCGCGCCGCTCCACCGTCAGCGGTCCCATACCCGGTCCCGGGCAGGCCCTGCCCTTTGCGATATCAACTCGTGTTTACGCCCCCGTCCCCCCAACAGCGGGTCTAATATTGAACCCTTCATGGTGCTCCGGGCCCTCCTCCTCATCGCGATGCTGGGCCCGGCGTTGGCTGCCGCCCAGCCGAGGAGCAGCGACGCCGCGGCGGCGGCCGTGGAGCAGCTCGAAGCTGCCGCAGCCACCGGGAAACCGGACGCGATCCTAGCCCTTGGTGTCAGCCCGGACGCTCCGGGTCTGCGGTTCTTTGCGTCGCTCGCCAGTCCTGCACCCACGCGGGTCATTATCAAGGAACGCGACCGCGCCGCCCTCGAGCCTGCGGGAGAGCGGCTGCTGATCGAAGTCTTCAGCGAGTACGGCCGCGAGTCCACGATCACCACCTGGCGCCTGGATCTGGTACCCGGCACGGCGCCGGCGCCCGCGCGCCAGATTGCCGAAGTGGAGCAGCTCACCACCGTCAGCGGCCTCTACAAGCTCGGGCTCAATCCCGCGAAACAGTTCGACATCCACAACCTCATCGTCACCGCCACCGACATGACGCTGGAGATCGCGTCCGGTTCGGCTTTCGTGGCGGAGACCGTGGAGGGCACGACGGCGATCGTGCTGCTCGGCCGGGGCCGCATGCGCTTTGCGCCGTCGGACCCCGCCGAACGAACCCAGGTCCGCATCTTCAGCGGTGAGCCCCAGCTCACCACCGACTTCGACGCCGCGTTCATCCGGGTCCGGCCCTCGGAATTCGACGACCTGTTCGCCACGGCGTCGCTCGCCCCGCGAGCGGTCTCCGGCGGCGATCTCCGCCGCGCGTCCGAGGTATTCGAGGAGTACATCGGTCAGACCTTCAACATCGATCTGCGCGACTTGAGCCGTGAACGCTGGTCGCTGATTCCGACGTCGGGTGATCTGATTGCAGAAGTCCGGACCCGCCGGCTCGGCAGCCTCACCTACGCGCGCTCGACGAAGGATGCCGAGGATATCTCGCTCTTCGATCGCAAGCGGCGCCGCAACATCGCGGTCTACGCCTCGCAACAGAAGCTCGGCATCCGCGGACGGTTCTACGGCGAAGACGAGCTCGTCGAGTACGACATTCTCCGCTACGACCTCGACGTCGCCTTCAGCCCCGACCGAATGTGGGTGGAGGGCACGGCCCGGCTCAGGATCAGGGTCCGCTCGCTCGCGCTGTCGTCGATGACGGTGCGGCTGGCAGAAGCGCTCGCGGTGCGCAGCGTGGCGACCGACGAACAAGGACGGCTCCTGTATCTGCGCGTGATCGGACAGAACAGCGTCATCGTCAATTTTCCCACCGCGATCCGGCGCAACACCGAGATCTCGCTCTACATGACCTACGGCGGACGGCTCGAACCGCAGCAGATCGACCGGGAAGGGATCGTTCTCGACCAGCAGGGGAACGTGCAGCAGGAGGACGTCTACATCCCGGTCGAGCCGCAGTACGTCTACAGCAACAGGAACTACTGGTATCCGCAGAGCACCGTCACCGACTACGCCACCAGCAGCCTCCGCATCTCGGTTCCGGCGGAGTTCGACGTCGTCGCGAGCGGGACCGAAGCGGCGCCGCCCGCGCCCGCGCCAGGCGCCGTCCCGCCCGGCCAGCGCGCCAGGAAGCAGTATGTGTTCGAAGGTCCTCGGCCAATGCGGTATCTGTCCTGCGTGATCAGCCGGTTCACCCGCGTCGCCTCCCGCGACGTGGTTTTCGCGGCCGCCGGGAACGGGGCGCCGCCCCCGCCGGTGGCGTTGAACGTTCTGGCCAATCCGCGTCAGGTCTCGCGCGGCCGCGGGATGATCGACCGCGTCGCCGCCCTTCTCGAGTTCTACGGCGGCCTGATCGGAGACGCGCCGTATCCGAGCTTCACGCTCGCGCTCACCGAGAACGACCTGCCCGGCGGACACAGTCCCGCCTATTTCGCGATCCTGAATCAGCCGCTGCCGCTCTCGCCGCTGGTGTGGCGCAACGATCCCGTGGCCTTCGAGGGCTACCCGCCGTACTTCCTGGCGCACGAAGTCGCGCATCAGTGGTGGGGACAGGCCGTCGGCTGGAAGAACTACCACGAGCAGTGGCTGAGCGAGGGGTTCGCGCAGTATTTTGCCGCGTTGTACGCCGCGCACGATCGCGGGGACGACGTGTTCAGGGGAATGCTGCGGCAGATGCGGCGCTGGGCGATCGATCAATCCGACCAGGGCCCGGTCTATCTCGGCTACCGGCTCGGGCACATCAAGGGCGAAGGGCGGGTGTTCCGGGCGCTGGTCTACAACAAGGGCGCGATGGTGCTCCACATGTTGCGCCGACTGGTCGGCGACGACAAGTTCTTCGAAGGCCTCCGCCAGTTCTACGGCACGTGGAAGTTCCGCAAGGCGGGCACCGACGACTTCCGCCGCGTGATGGAGAAGGTCTCGGGGCAGCGATCTCGCCAGCGTTTTTCGACGGCTGGATCTACGGTTCGGCGGTCCCGGAGATCGGATTCAGCTCGACGCTCACCTCGGGCGAGGCGCGGATCCGGTTCGAGCATCGTGGCAACGGTGATCCCGACGCCGGTCACGGTTTCGATCCTCTATGCGGACGGGTCGCTCGAGGACGTCATGGTCCCGGTGAGCGAGCGGGTCGTCGAACGGACCCTGCCCCTGAAGGGCCCGGTGCGATCGATCGAGGCTAATCGGGATTATGCAGCGGTGGCGGAGATCGGAAGTAGACGGATCCGCTAGTCCGCTGGACCGCTGGTCCGCTCGACCGGTGGTTCGGGGACGGCGCGGACCGCGTCCAGCGGCTCAAGGCAAGTAAATCGCGGCGACTCGCGGTTCGCCATTCCGTTCGAACGGCTCGAACACCACGATGAATCGCGCGCCGGCGTACTCGTAGAAGCGCGTCAGGCGCTCGCCGAGCATGCCGCGATCGACTTCCTGGCGGCCGCTCTCGGCCGCCCGGCCGAGGTTGGCCGCGACCGCCGCGGCGGTCTGGCCGACGCGGATCTCCTTGCCGTCGAGAAATGGCAGCACCGGCACCGACACGGCGCGTGCCGGCACCGCGGCCGGCATGCGACGCGCACCAGCGGGCGCGCGGCAGGGGTCTCCGCGAGGACTCTGGCCGGCCCGCGCAGCTCGCGCACGACGAGCGAGGCGACGGCGACCGTCGCGAACAGGAATGCCGCCGCAATCATCCATTCGACGAGGGGCGCTAACCGAAGGCGACCGGGAACTCGAACCGCGTCCATGATGGCCTCCCTTGCTGGGATTAGGTTGGCCGAAGCGGAGGCGATCACTCTAGATCACTTCAGCCGCCAATGCCACCCGCCTCCGCCGCCCCTCGCAACAGGCGGGCGCCGTCGCCCCCGGAGGGGGGCGGAGGCGATGATATGATTGAAGGGCTTATGGATACCGTCACGCTGACGATTGACGGGCAAGCCGGTCACCGTGCCCAAGAGGCAGAACGGTCCTGCAGGCCGCGATCGAGAGCGGCATCAAGATCCCGTACTACTGCTATCACCCCGGCCTCGGCATCGACGGCTCCTGCCGCGTCTGCATCGTCAAGATCGAGAAGATGCCGAAGCTGCAGACGTCCTGCTCGACGCCGGTCGCCGAGGGCATGGTCGTGTCGACGCAGACGCCCGACGTGGTCGAGGCGCGCGCCAGCGTGTTCGAGTTCCTGCTGATCAACCATCCGCTCGACTGCCCGGTCTGCGACAAGGGCGGCGAGTGTCCGCTGCAGGATTTCTCCTACAGCTTCGGGCCGAACGAGAGCCGGATGGAGTTTCCGCGGCGGGTGTTCGACGGCGAGGGCGTGCGGGCCGACGTCGACTTCGGGCCGACGCTGATGCTGAACCGCAACCGCTGCATCCTCTGCACGCGGTGCGTGCGGTTCATGCGCGAGATCGACACCGACGCGCAGATCAACATCGTCGATCGCGGGTACGGCAGCGAGATCGCGACGTTCCAGGAGCAGGGCGTCCACTCGCTGCTGTCCGGCAACCTGATGGACGTCTGCCCGGTCGGCGCGATCACCACGCGCGACTACCGCTTCAAGTCGCGGCCCTGGGACAATCCCGAAGCGGTCGACACGATCTGCACGCTCTGCGAGAAGGGCTGCAACACGACGGCGTGGCTCAAGGCCAAGCCGGAGTGGGCCAAGGGCGCGCAGCTGATCCGCATGACGCCGCGGTTCAATCCCGACGTCAACAGCTACTGGATGTGCGACATCGGCCGCTTCGACTATCGCTGGATCGAAGGCGACGACGCGCCTGCAGCGTCCGCTGGTGCGCACCGAGGCCGGCACGCTCGAGCCGACCGACTGGCGGAATGCGGTGACGAAAGTGGCCGATCGCGTCACCGCGGCGGGCGGCGCGGCGGCGCTCCGATTCTTCGTGTCGGCGCACGCCTCGCTCGAGGAGCTCGCGTTGATCGGCCGGTTGGGCGGCGCGCTCGGCGTGCCCGAAGAGGGCGTCGCGGTCTCGTGGCGCCGGCGGGAGAAACCGCAGCCGCCCAACGTCAAGTTCACGATTCCCGCCGACGATGCGCCGAACGTCCTCGGCGCGATCGACCTCGGGTTCCCGGTGAGGCGCACCGCGTCGGGCGAGCCCGATCTCTCCGCCTTCCGCAAACAGGTCGAGGCGGGAGCGGTCAAGGCGCTGTACGTGTTCGATCCGGGCCCGGAGGGGTCCATCGGCGACGTCTCCTGGATCATCGAGGCGCGCAAGTCCGGAAAGCTGCCACATCTGATCGTTCAGGGCGTGCTGATGACGCGATCTCGCCAAGGCGGCGGACGTCGTGCTGCCCGGCGCCGCGTGGGTCGAGAAGGATGCATCGTACGTGAACCAGGCAGGGCCGCCTGCAGGGCGCCGCGCGCGCGATCGCTCCCCCGGGCGAAGCGATGGAAGACTGGCAGATCTTCGTCAACGTCGGGGTCGCGCTCGGCGCGCCCGTCACCTACGCGTCGAGCCAGGAGATCCGGGCGGACATCGCTGCGGCGCTGCCGCACAACGAACGCTATGCGGGCCTCACCGGCCTGGCCTTCGCGCGCCCGGTGTCGGCGCGAACCTGGCTGCAGGCGTCGAACCCCTCCGAACGCTGGAAGTGGGACTTCATGTTCCAGGATCTGCCGCCCGTGAAGTTCGAAGGACGGCCGGGCATTCCGGTCTCGATGACGGGGATTCGGCTCACTGAAGTGAAGTGATCTCTACGCTTCCAGCTACCCACCCCTCAAATTCAACGCATCCACCACCGCCGTGTGATTGCGCGCCGCGGCGCGCGACATCGGCGTCTTGTCCTCGGCATCGACGGCGTGCGGATCGGCGCCTCGGGCCAGGAGCGCCTCGACCACCGGCGAGCTGCCCGTTTTCTGCGGCGATGTGCAGCGGCGTGTGCCTGCCGGCATCGACCGCGTTGACGTCGGCGCCGCGCGCGATCAGGAACACCGACACGTCCTCGTGCTGGCCCGCCGCCGCGGCGTGCAGCGGCGTGTTCGCGAGCGGATTCCGCGACACAGCCGCGAGCATGGCGCCGGCTTCGAGCAGACGCGTGGCCGCGTCGAGCCGGCCGAAGAACGCCGCCAGGTGAAGCGCCGTCCACCCGTCGTAGGCATAGGCGGTGACGGCCTCCGCATCCGCCAACGCACGCTCCAGCTGGTTGCTGCGGCCGAGGGCCGCGGCCGCGAAGACGTCGAGGGATTCCCCTGCCGCGATCTGCGCATCCGCAATCTCGTTCGCGAGATCGCGATGGCCGTTGTAGAGCGCGGTCATCAACGCCGACTCGCCAGCCGCCGTCCGCACGGCTGCCGACGAGGGACTGGCCTGCAGAATCTGCCGCACCCGGGCCGCGTCACCCGCCTTCGCCGCATCGATCAGCTCGCTCACGTGAGTCTCCCGGTCAAATCCTGATCCACAGTGCCCGCGGCCGGATCCCGATCTCGATCGCGTCGTCGGCAATTCCGGGCTCGCCGTCGACGTGGTACTCGATCGGCCCGTTGGTGCGGACGACGGCCCGGCGGATCTGCCGTGACGTTACGCGCGGGGCCCGGTGAGGCGTGCCTTTCGCCAGATGTCGGGCGTGCCAGAAACGCGCCAGGACGGATCGTTCCTCGACCACTGTCACATCGAGGAGACCATCGTCGAGCTCGGCGCGCGCGCAGAGCTTGATGCCGTTGCCGTACTCCCCGCCATTCGCGAAGGCGATCAACAGCGCGCGGACGGGTCTCGCGTCGCCGTCGAGCTCGAGCTCGTAGTCCCGGGAAACGTATCGGCAGCCTTCACGGACGCCGATCAGGACGTAGGGCCAGCGGCCGCGCGCGCCGCGCCCGCGGGTGTTGAACCGCGCCGCGATCCGCGCATCGACGCCGATCCCGGCGATGTTGAAGAACGGCCGTGCGCCGAGCATTCCGGCGTCGATTGCGCGCGGCGTGCCATCGATCGCCCTGTCGACCGCGATTCGGGGATCGATGGAACAGCTGAGCGCAGCGGCGAGGCCGTTGCCCGAGCCGGCGGGGATCAGGCCGAGCGCGGCGCTCGTGCCCAACAGCGCCGTTCCGACTTCGTTGACGGTGCCGTCGCCGCCCCACACGATCACGAGATCCGCGCGATCGCTGATCGCGGCCCGCGCCAGCTCGCGTGCGTGTCCGCCGCGCTCGGTGAATTGAATCCGTCCGTCGAGCCCGCGGCGGTCGAACGCTTCAGCGATCAGGGCGCGCCTCTGTTCCGCGACCCGCGCATCCGCGCCGGCGCCCGAAATGGGGTTGATGATCGCAACGACCTTCACGATTCACTGCTATAGTAGCCGTGCATCATGAGGCTCGGGAGACCTTCGTGAAGAGTCGCGCCCTTCGGTTCGCGCTGCACGCGATGTTCGTGGTGCTCCTGGTCGCGGCCGCCTATGTGGTGTGGCAGAAGGAATCGGAAGGTCTCGGGGCAGCAAACGCGTCCCACGCATTCGACGAACGCGCCCGCGTCGTCGCCCGATCGTTTCTCGAAATCAAGAGCGCGCAGCCGGGATACGTCGCCGCCGGGCAGGGGGACGACTACTGGGTGTCGCGGGTCGACGCCCTCGTCTCCGGCGCAGGCGAAGGTCTTGCCGCGCTCAAGCCGCTTGCCCGTGTGCCGCAGTCGCAATCGGAGATCGACGCCGCCGTGGCGGATCTCGAGGACTTCGAACAGATGGATCGGCGGGCGCGTGAATACGTCCGCGGCGGTCAGCGGCTGCTCGCGTCGGATCTGGTCTTCTCGGACGGCATCGAGAAGATGGACGCGGCGGTCGCCGCGATAGAACGCGCCCGGCTGGCGGAAAGCACCGCTACCCAGGAAACGATCGCGGCGCGGCGCCGCGAGGAGCTGCTCACTGCCGGTGGCGTCGCCGCGCTCGCGGTCCTGATCATGTTCGTTCTCACCCCGTTGCCGAAGGGCGAGCCTTCTGAGACACCGGCGGCGGCAGGGGGGACGCTTTCGATTGCTCCGGCCCGCACGCCGGCAAAACCCGGGGCGCCTGCCGCAGGGGTCGATCCGGCACCGGCACGCACGATCGCCCCTGCGCCGATGACTTCGACGGCGCCCAAGCCCACCACTCCGGTCGTCGATCTTCCTGGTATCGCCGCGCTGTGCAGCGATCTGACCCGCGTGACCGACCCGCGTGCGCTGCCCGGCGCCCTGGAGCGCGCGGCGTCGTTGCTCAATGCTTCAGGACTGGTGATCTGGATTGCGGACCCCGATGGCCGCGAGCTCACCCCCGTAATTGCGCACGGCTATCCCCAGCAGCTGGTGACGCGGCTCGGGACCATACCGCGTGACGCCGAAAACGCGACGGCGGCAGCGTTTCGCACCGGCCTCGTCCAGATCGTCAAGGCTGACAAGGTCTCTCACGGTGCTATCGCCGCGCCGCTGCTGTCGCCGTCAGGGCCGCTCGGCGTCATGGCCGCAGAGCTGCTGCAGGACGGCGAACGGCGTGATGCAACGAGGGCGGCCGTCACTATCGTGGCTGCCCAGCTCTCCACGCTCGTGGGGCCACCCTCGGCCCGCAGCCAGGGCAACTCCGAGGCACGGTTCGGGCCTGACTTCCGCCCTACAGGATCGTCCTGTAGGTTCTCCGGCGGGCAGGACTTTCGGCCTTGCCTTTGAGCGTGACCGGCTTTCGATCCCGCATCACGGTCACCGTGAACTCATCTCCGTCGTTCAGGTTCTGAATCCGTCGCCGCAGGTCCTGCGCGTCAGTGACCGCGGAGCCATTGAAGTTCGTGATCACATCACCGGCTTTCATGCCGGCCTTGGCGGCCGCGGAGTCATCCGAGACCGAGCTCACCAGCACCCCGTCCTTGGTTCCGAAGTATTCGGCGAGCTGCGGCGACAGCGAATCGATCGAGATGCCGAGGCGGCCGCGGCCGACCAGCTCGTCGAAGTTCCAGACCATTGGCGGCGTGGGTGGGTCCGGAGGCGCCGGCGGTCTCGGGGGCGCAACCTTTGGAACAGCAAACCGGAATTCCCGCCCCAGGTCGGCGAGATCGTCGAAGCTCTGGAAATTGAAGCGACCGTCGTCACGCGGCGTGATGGAAACGGTCGTTCTCTGACCTTCACGCTGGAGGACCGCCGGCACGGTGCGGCCCGCCGGCGTTTCCTGCACGAGCCGGGTCAGCTGCCGGACGCTGCGGACCCGCTCGCCATCGAACTCTGCGATGACGTCCCCCTTGCGAATGCCGGCTTTCTCAGCCGGGCTCTCGGTGGCGACTTCCTCCACGATCACGCCGGTTGCCGCGCCCTTGGCGGTCTTCGAATCACTGTCCTCGACATCGCGGATCGACACGCCGATCCGGCTGCCGCCGCTCAGCATCTCCAGCGCGCGCACCTTCGGAGTGACCCGGGTCTGGCCCTGAACCGGCGGTGCCACGGCCACGCCTATCGCAGCCGCCGCGACGGCAATCGCGAGGGCGGCGGCGGTCTTCCACATCTTCATGAAGGTCTCCTCAGCAGGTAATCGGGACAGGCGGGCGCGTGGGAGTTCGCGCGATGCGCGAAACGGCCGCTCCCGGCACAGATCCAGGCGAATCCGCGAAAAAGGCTGCAGGAATCTGCAGCGTCAACGCGAATAGGACGACTCCCTGTACCAAAAGGTTGTCCGGGGGATCGATGACGCAGGCGCTGGGACAGCGCGCGAGCGTGAGCGGCGAAATCTTCTGGTCCGCGATTTGATAGGGCCGAGGTGATCGGCTTCGACGTCCTCCGCCGGGTGCGGGCGCTTCCACCGATAAATCACCTGCATCGTGCCGTCCGTCCGCGGCCGGGAGCAGGATGTCATGCGAGCGTTCGATCACGGTACCGTCACTGAATGACGAATCCGTCAGGCCCGCAGAAGCGGCGGGCGAGGATCGGCCGCCTATTGAGGTAACAGAGCAGATGTTGACGTGGGTACTCTTCACCCTGGCCATCGCCTCCGCCGCGCCGTCCTCAACTCCCCAAGCTCCCGCCCCGCAGCCCGCCGCCGATGCCCGGGCGCAGGCGGAACAGCTCGCCCGCAGCGGGTCGTACCAGGCGGCGCTCGAGCGCTTTCAGGCGCTCGCCGCGGCAAACTCCGGCGACATCGAGGCGCGGATCTGGATTGCGCGGCTGCACGCGTGGATGGGAGATGACGAGCGGGCCGTGGCGGTCTACGAGTCGATTCTCGCGACCCAGCCCCAGCAGCCGGAGGCCCTGATCGGTCTCGGCGATGCGTTCGTCAGGATGGGACGGCTGCACGAGGCCGGCGATGTCCTCGGGCGCGCAGAGTCGCAGGCCCCTCAGAACCCGGCGCTCCTCGTCGCGCTTGGCCGCCTGAACCACGCGTCAGGCCACCTCGATCGCGCGCTCGATTACTTTCAGCGGGCGCTCGCCCTCGACTCGACCTCGACGACGGTGCGCGCGGAACTGGAGGCGGTGCAACGCGAACGCGCCCACCGCCTCGACCTCGGATACCTGTTCGAGCATTTCAACCAGGACGACACGCCCGATCCCCAGGCGGGCTTCGGCAGCGTCAACGTCCGCGTCAACGACGCGCTCCGCGTCTCCGGGACCGTGCAGTACGAGCGCAAGTTCTCGGAGAGCGAGGCGCGAGGGGGCGCCGGGATCGAGTGGCACCTCACGCCGGCACTGCAGGTTCATGCCGGCGGGCTCATCGGCGACGACGGGTTGATCCTGCCGCGGGTAGACGGCTACGGAGGGATCAACTACAAACGCGGCCGCGCGACGTGGAGCTTCGACCTCCGGTTCGCCGAATTCGACAGTGTGGACGTGCAGATTGGTGGCGCAGGATTGCGCCTCGCGCTCACGCGCCAGGCCGACGCCTGGGCCAAGTACTACCGATTCTCGACCGACTACACGATGGGCACCTCCGACATCGTTCAATCGTGGGTATTGGGCGCGTCCGGCCACCCCGCGCCGGCGTGGACGGTCGGGGCCGAGTACACGCGCGGCCCAGATCAACTCGAGATGCTGACCATCGATCAGACCGGCACCTTCGAAACCAACACCTACTCCGGGTTCATCGAGCTGCTGCTCACCCCGATGCTGTCAGTCCAGGGACGGTACGACTACCAGGACCGCCCCGCGGAGGTGCGGGTCCATCGCGGGACCTTCAACCTCGTGCATCGTTTTTAGCGTCGGGACACGGCACTCGAGCTCATCGTCTCACCCGGAGGTCAGCCGGCGTCCCCGCCAAGTGACGCTTTCGGCTCGCAGGCGTCCGTTTTGCAGCGATTTACGCGGGCATGCGATTTGATGTCTGCCTGTGCGGTCGCGCGGAATCAACGGGGTGCGTTAACTCAGGCAGGCGCTGGCATCGCCGCATCCCGTCTAGCAAGTTGGCCGATTTCGCGCGGCCATTCGTGTCTCTACGCGGTGTCTTGCGTGGACGAACGTGTCCGGTTTTCAGAGGGCCGATCATGACCAGAACCTCGCTCGCTCGACTCGCTGCTCCGCTCGCACTCGTCTTGACGCTCGCAGGCTGTGCCCTGCACAGCCCGTCGATTGCCGACATCAAGTACAACCCCGGGCGCTACCAGGATCGAACGGTTTCCGTCGAAGGCGTGGTCACGAGCTCGTGGGGCGTGCCGCTCGTGCCCTTCAAGCTATACAAGGTCGACGACGGGACCGGCGAGATGACCGTGGTTGCCAACAACGGCCGTACGCCGAGCAAGGGTTCACGCGTCCGGGTGAAGGGGCGTGTGAACGACATCGGCAACTTCGGGGGTCAGGCGGTCGGGCTGCACATGGAGCAGAAGGACATCGACTTCAAAGGGCGTTGAAGCTCGACTTTCCTGGGAATCGCCAGCGTCAGGAGAGTTATGGCAACGGGCGGCCGAGTGCGATCTGCATCGCGAACAGCTGGAAGCTCTGCGCCAGGTTGAGGCACTGCGCAGTGCTCGACACGGCTGGATTGCCGTCCACCATGTTCAGGTAGAAGTGACACATCTCGCGCAGCTGCACACCCTGCAGCGCAATCGGCGTGAGTCCGCTGAACGGCTCCCTCACCGTCGCATCGAACGGACGGTAGATGGGATTGAAGAACATCTTGAAGCGCGCGGGGGCGGAAAACGCGGGCACCTTGGCTGGCGCTCCATTGGCATTGAACGCCAGCTCCGGCGCGTCGCGCGTGAAAGTCGGATAGTCGGTCGCCGCCTGATCGAGCGGCAATCGCGGGACCTTCTCGAGCAGCTTCCGGTAGGTGTTCACGACGCGGTCGATCGCGTCGCTGTTGTTGGCGCTGATGTGGAAATGGCGGCCGAGCCCGTCAATTCCCACCTGATTCTCCCCGAGCGCGCCCTCGGCGTTGAGCGGATCCAGCCTGGCGAGGTCGAGGGCCGCCTTGCAACTTGACAGCTTGTCCAGAGCCCGGGCAATGAGCATGGTCACCCCGGGACGATAGACAGCCAGCAGCGTTTCCACCTCTCCCTTTTCCGCGGGATCGGTCGCGGGATCGTGTGCCGGCGCTTTGCGTTTCGCTTTGATCCGTGCCACTGTCGGGAGGCTCTGAAGGAGGGCGGTGGCGGAGACAGCGCTACTGCGTGATCCGGACGACGACGGCGGTCATGTCGTCGTTTGGAGGCGTCTCGCCGCGCCACTCTGCCACCGCGGCAAAAATCGCGTCGACGATCGCCTTGGCAGGCTGGTCGCGCGATCGACCGACGACCTCGAGCAGCCGCTCCGAGGTGAATTCCTGACCGGTCTCGTTCATCGCCTCGAACACGCCGTCCGTGCAGAACACGAACACGTCGCCGGCCTGCAGCGGAAACGACACTTCGTCGTACATCGATCCTTGAAAGGACCCGAGCGGAACGCCCGGCAGCTCGATCTGTGCGCAGGTATCGGCTGAACACCTGATCGGATACGGCAGGCCCGAGTTCGCCAGCGTCATGGTCCGCCGCTTCAGATCGAATATCGCGTAGCACAACGTGCAGTAGTACTCCTCGAGCTGGCGCTGATGGAGGATGGTGTTCACCGAGGACAGGACACCGGCCGGGCTCGATCGCTCCGGCAGATAACGCCGCCGGAACGTGCGGCCCCGAACCAGTTCCGCGGCGAAGGCGCTGTAGAGCGCCGCCGGGACGCCTTTCCCCGACACGTCGCCGACCGCGACCACGAGGTTGCTCGAGTCCGGCGCCAGGTATTCGTGGAAGTCTCCCCCCAGCTCGCGCGCTGACGCGAAGGCGCCGGCGAGATCGACACCTTTCAACCGCTTCGGCGGGCCCGGCCGGCAGGAGCGCCGCCTGGACGCGCTGCGCGAAGCGCACTTCCTTCTCGAGCCGCTCCTGCGTCGATCGAACTTCTTCGTACAACCGGGCGTTCTCGATCGCGACGGCGGCCTGGCTGGCGAGCAGCGTCAGGATCTCGACGTCGCGCTTGCTGAAGGCGTTGAGCTCCGGGCTCTCGAGATCGACGACGCCGATGCAGCGGTCCTTGAGCAGGAGCGGAATCGCCAGCTCCGATCGCACATCGGGCACCAGGTTGATGTACCGGGGATCCTGCGACACGTCGGGCGCGAGCACGACTTCCTTGTGCAGCGCGGCATAGCCGACCAGGCCCTCGCCGAGCGCCACGCGCGGCACTTCGACCTTCTCGCCGTACTTGACCGCCAGCTTCATCTCCAGCTCGTTGTTGTCGTTCACGAGCAGGATCCCGAACGTGCGGTAGTCGATGACCCGCTTGGCGAGCTGCGCGATGCGGATGAACAGCTCGTCGATGTCGAGCACCGACGCCACTTCGTGGCCGATCTCGGCGAGCGTCTCGAACGCCTCCGCGTCGAGACGGCTGCGCTCGAACAGGCGGGCGTTCACCAGCGCCACGGCAACGTGCGCCGCGAACTGCGAGACGATCGCCATGTCGCGATCGGTGAACTGATGGAGGTTCCGGCTGAGGATGTTCAGCGCGCCGATCGGCCGCGACCGGTGCAGCAGCGGCACCACCAGCTCCGACTGCATGCCGGGAACGAACTCGACGTAGCGGGGATCGACGGACACGTCGTTCACGACCAGCGGCTGCTCGCTCGCGACCGCCGCGCCCACCAGGCCGACGCCCGGGGCCAGCCGGATCGCACGCTCGGGCTCCGGATAACCGACGGCATACGCCAGCCGCAGCTCCCCGCGGCGCTCCTCGAGCAGGTACACGGCGAACGCGTCGAACGAGATCAGTCGCCCGATCAGCTTGGGGATCTGCCGCAGCAGCTCGTCGAAGTCGAGAACGGACGCGATTTGCCGGCCAAGGTCGAAAAGAGTGGTGACGAGCTCGCGTTCGCTCGCCGCCGGCAGGTCGGGCGCCGAGATGGGCGCGCCGTCCGATGGGTTTCCGTGACTCACTGAGGGGCGATGTTCCTTCCGCGCGAGAATGCGAGGCCGCGCGATCCACGGATTATACTTGGAAATACTGCATGGACCTGACGCTCCCGCTCGACTACTCGGCAATTGAACGGATTCTGCCCCACCGGTATCCCTTTCTCCTGGTCGATCGGATCACCGAATTCGAGCCGGACAAACGGATCGTCGGGATCAAGAACGTCACGCTCAACGAGCGCTACCTGGCCAGATCGACCGACGATCCGCCGGTGCTGCCGCCGACCATCCTCACCGAGGCGGTCGCGCAGGTCGGCGCGATCATGATTCTGGCGAAGCCCGAGAACCGCGAGAAACTGATCTACTTCATGGGGATCGAGCGGGTCCGCTATCGGCGCCCCGTGCACGCGGGGGACGTCGTCGAGATCGAAGCCACGGTGCGCCGCCTGCGAAGCCGGATGGGTCAGCTGCGCGGCATCGCCCGCGTCGACGGCAAGGTCGTCGTCGAAGGCACGATGACGTTCGCGCTCGGTCCGCGCAGCGAAGGAACGCCGGCCTCGCCGTAGCGCGCAGGCGGAAGTCACGAATACCTATCGCTCCGAAGGGCTCCCTCGGGTACTTCGCGCCCTCAGCGGAAGACTTCCCTTCCAGGCTTTTCGAGCGGACCACCGCGACGCCGGCGAGGACCAGCGTCGCGGCCACGGCAATCCGCATCGTGAACGGCTCACCGAGAAACAACACTCCCAGCGCCACGGCAATGACCGGATTGATGTAGGCGTAGAGCGAGACGAACGACACCGGCAGGTGGCGTAACGCGTAGGTATACGCCACGAACCCGCCGACCGCGCCGATCGTGGCGAGATACAGGAGGGCCGCCGTGGTTCGCGCATTGAACCCCACGTGCGCCCACTCGCCCCGCAGCAGGCCGAGGACGCCGAGGAACACGCCGCCGGCGAACATCTGCAGGGCGGTGGTACCGAGCACGTGATCGTCGCGCGAGAATCGTCGCGAGTACGCGGAACCCAGCGACCAGCCGAGCGAAGCGAGCTGCAGCAGGCCCACGCCGAGCAGAAACCGCCGGCTGTCCGCCGTGCCCATTCCGATCTCGGGCCAGACCAGCACGACAATCCCGGCGAAGCCGATGACCAGCCCGAGAAGCGTGCGGCCGCCAAGCGGTTCACCGCTGCCGATCGCCGCCTCGACGCCGGCCATCCAGAATGGTGCCGTTCCCACCAGCACCGCGGCCAGACCGCTCGGCACCCACTGCTCCGCATAAACGACCCCGCCATTGCCAAGGAAGAGGAGCAGGAATCCCATCAGAGCAATGCCGCCCCAGCGCGCGCGTGGCGGCAGCGGCTCACCGCGGGCGCGAAGGAACAGGATCAGAATGGCCGCGGCGATCAGCCATCGCAACGCAGCCATCGGCGCCGGCGGCATCGTCTCGAGCGTGACGCGAATGCCGAGATACGTCGTGCCCCAGATCACGCACACCGCGATCCAGGCAAAGTAGGCGAGACGCCGCTCCCGCGGCGTGGGTGAGGGCCGCATCGCGCCGGGGTCAGACGAAGTGGAACGGGCCGCGGCCGAGCCACGCGCCGCCGTCGACGGTCAGGACTTCGCCGGTGATATAGCCCGCGTGATCCGACACCAGAAACGCCACGGCGTCGGCGATCTCTTCCGGCTTCCCCCATCGCTTCAGGGGCACGCTTTGCGTGATGCGATCCACGGCCTCCTGCGAGTCCCACAGTTGTCTGGCGGCGCCGGGTGACTCCACGGGACCGGGCGCGACGGCATTGACGCGAATCCGGTGCTGCGCCCATTCGACCGCCAAGGTCTGGGTGAGCGACATGACTCCCGCCTTGGCCGCCGCCGAGTGAATCGTCCCTGCGCTGCCGGTCCAGACGTAATTGGCCAGGATCGACACCATCGATCCGCCCGCGCCGCGCTGAATCATGTGGCGGCCCACGGCACGCGAACAGTAGAACGTGCCGTTGAGCACGATGCCCACGACGGCGTTCCAGCCTTTCGGGGACAGGTCCTCGGCGCGACAGATGAAGTTGCCGGCGGCGTTGTTCACGAGGATGTCGATGTGGCCGAAATGCTTGATGGTCCGCTCGACGAGCTCGTCGACCTGTTCCGGATTCCGGACGTCGACCTGCACGATGAGAGGGTCGAGCCCGGCATGACGCAGCGCCGCGGAGCCCGACTCGAGGTTCGCGGAGTTCCTGCTGCCAATGACGATCCGGGCGCCCAGCCCGCCGAGGCGCTTTGCCACCGCGAGGCCGATCCCCGTCCCCCCGCCCGTCACCACCGCGACCCGATCCTTCAGCATCGTCGGACCAAACATGACGAGCCAGATTACCGCAGGACCGTCTCGCCGTAGCGCAAAGCGCAAAGGCGGATTACCATACGGCCGGTCCCACACGTGCCCATCGACCCCGCCGCCCGGCCAACTGCCGCTCCGCCTGCCGCCGAGACCTTTGCCCGGCTCTTCGAGGCAGTGCACGAAGGGGTTTACATCGGCGTGATCGACGCCGCCGACAACTCCACGCTTTTCGCCAATCCCTTTCTCAAGCTGATGTTCGGCTTCGCCACGGATACGACGGCAACGGAGGTGCGGCCGTTCGAGGCGGATCGTTTCGTCGATCCGCAGGCGCGCGATCAGTTCGTGGATCGACTGAGGCGCGACGGAGCCGTGAGCGACTACCTGCTCCGCCTGCGTCGCGTCGACCTGACGTTGATCTGGATCGAGGTGACCGCGCACGCCGAACCGGGCGCACAGCCGGGCGAGTTGCGCATCGAGGCGCTGATGCGGGACGTCAGCGAACGGAAGCGGCTGGAGGACCAGGCCCGGGACCTCTACCACCAGCTGCTGCAGGCGGAGAAGCTGGCGGCGCTCGGCCAGACGATTTCCGGGGTTGCCCACGAGCTGAACAATCCGCTCGCGACGATCCTGACCTGGGCGGAACGCCTGTCGCAGCGGCCCGTGGACGAACAGACCCGGCGCGGGCTCGACACCATCCTGGGGGAGTCGGAGCGCGCCGCGAAGATCGTCCGCAACCTGCTCACGTTCGCACGGAAGCGCCACACCACCCGCGCGATGGTCGATCTGAATCAGGTGGTGCGGGAAACGCTGGCGCTGCGGCGATACGAGCAGCGCCTGAGCAACATCACGATCCTCGAGGCCTTCGCGTCCGGACTGCCGAGCGTCTTTGCCGACCCGCACCAGATTCAGCAGGTGATGCTGAACCTGATCATCAACGCGGAGCAGGCGATGCTCGGCGCGAACGGGCGGGGCACGCTGATCATCCGCACCTGGCACGATCCGCAGAAAGACGCGGTCGTCCTCGAAGTGCACGACGACGGGCCTGGGGTGCCGGAGGACGTGCAGCCGCGGATCTTCGACCCGTTCTTCACGACGAAGGATGTCGGCAAAGGCACCGGGCTCGGGCTGACGGTCGCGTATGCGATCGTGCAGGAGCACAACGGGCGGATCACGGTCAAGTCAGGCGCTGGCGGCGCCTCTTTCTATGTCGAGCTGCCGGTCGGCTCATCCTCGCTGAAACCGGCAGCGCGAGCCCCGGATCCGTCTGCGCAGGTGGGGGCGGGCGGATCGGTTCTGGTGGTGGAAGACGAGGCGGCGCTCGGCGCGGCGGTGTCAGAAGCGCTGATCGACGCCGGATTCAGCGTGTCGCTGGCGAGCGACGGGATCGAAGCGCTCGAGCGGATCCAGGAGCGCCCCTACGATCTGATCGTTTGCGATTTGAAGATGCCGCGCCTCGACGGCGCGGCTTTCTACCGCCAGCTGGAGGCCGATCACGCGGCGCTTGCGCGCCGCGTCCTGTTCGTCACGGGCGATGTCGCCGGGACGGAAGCCGAGCGTTTCCTGGAAGAAACGGGCTGCCGCTGGCTCCCCAAGCCGTTCCGGCTGAAAGACCTGCTTCGGGTCGCCGGCGAGATGCTGGCCTAGTCCGCCTTCGCGCGTTCCGCGCTTCGGCGAGACAGGTCAGCGGGCGGCTGCGAGGCGCGGCTCCGCCACTCTCCTGCGTGTCTGCGCGATCGGCTTCACCGGCGCTTTGTACGGCAGCACCACGCCGCAGTGATCGGCGGCGCCCGCTTTTGCCATCTTCATCCGCCTCATCGTCTGCTGGAACGCGAGGATCGCCGGATGCAACGCTTCGGCGGCGTCGGCGCTCGCGCTGTCGGCGCCGAGCGACTTCTTCAGCCGCTGAATCGCGCGCGCGTGCAGCTGCGAGACTCGCGATTCGTTGACGCCGATTTCCGCGCCGATCTGTTTCATCGTGGCCTCGCCGTAGTAGTACAGCGCCACCACGCGCCGCTCACGCGGGGGCAGGGACGCGATCGCGCGCGCGAATCCGGTCGCGGACTTCCTTCTCCTCGAACGCGCGATCCGGTGCGATCGGTTCCGACGGAACCAGCGCTGCCGGCAGCGTGGCACCGTCGACGTTCTCGCCGGCCGAGAGGGGCGACGTGGACTCGATCGTGGTGATGCGCACGATCGTGCGTCCCAGCCGCGCCTCATCCGAGCCCATGCGCGCGGCGAGATCCGCGAGCGAGGGCTCGGCACCGAGCTCACGGCGCAGCTGCTCGCGCGCAGCCTCGAGCTGGCGGCGCTGGCGGCGCACCCCGCGCGGCCAGGCGTCGCGGCGCAACGCGTCGATCATCGCACCGCGCACGCGGCGCTCGGCGAACGTCTCGAACTTGATGCCGCGGGCCTCGTCGAAGCGGCAGGCGGCGTCGATCAACCCGAGCATGCCGTCCTGCACCAGATCGCCCAGCTCGATCGAATGCGGCATCGAGGCGGCGACTCTGCGCGCAAGGGACTCCACGAACGGAAGGCCGGCGGCGATTCGATCGCGCTGGCTGGCTTCGAGTGGCTGACGCATCGGGTCTCTCCTTCGGTCTCCGCTGCCCCGTGCAGCGGCAGGCCGGCGTGCTGGTGACGCCGGCGCTGGACCCCCTAAGCGCAACCGTGATACCAGCCCAAAAGCGGCGAAAAAGCGAAACCTGGAGATCCGGTAATGACGGTCTGTAAACTATTGCGTCGCAGTATGTTAGCGATGGCACCGGCGGGAAGATTCCGGAAGAAGAGTGCATGAGGTGCATGCTGGACGGTCAAGGTTTTGACAGCGCCAGAGGACACTCGTGTCAAAACTTTGGCGCACAATCAGGACCGAGACAATGTGGAATCAGGGACGGGTTTTGAGCGGGAGGCGGCGGGAGGACGCCAGGGTTGCGCGACCCTGGCGGAGAAGGTCAGCGGGTCTTGAGGCGGATCTCGCGCGCAGTCGCCAGCGCATCGAGGACGCCCGAGACGATCTGTGTCGCACGCGCGCGGCTCACTTCGTCTTTCAACTTCGCTTCGAGGAGCTCCGCGTTGGCGAGGATGATTCCGAGCTGATTGTTCAGCCGGTGAAAGAGCAGTCCCAGGTCCGGCGACTCGGTCGACGACGATCCGGGAGTCACGTCGGCTGCGGGCATCATGAGGCTTCTTTGGTGGTCAGGTCAGCGCGGCCAGGCTGGCGCCACAGCGTGTCGACGAAGATTCGGACGGAGCCGCCGGCGGTGCGGATGTACTCGACCTTGCCGCTCGCGATCCAGTTGTAGATCGTGCGGCGGCTGACACCTACCAGCTCGCACGCTTTCATGATGGAAATCGTCTTGCGATCGTTCATTGATGCGCAACCTTCTTAGGTTCGCTGAGTGTATCGGAGCGTCGGAGACGACCCTGTAGAGAGGATGCCGCGCGAGCGTGCTCTGCTGCTCGCGGGTGCGCGTTGACCCCTCCGCTCCCCGGGTGTCACAATACCGCCGCTCGTCCTAAATGGCTGATACCCAAAAACATCTGCTGATCGTAGACGACGAGGCGGCGTTGCGATCGGCAATCGCGGAACGGCTGACCGACCACGGGTTCGCGGTGGTGCAGGCAGGCAGCGGCGAGGAAGCCATCCCGCTGCTGGCGGAGTTTGCATTCGACATCCTCATCACCGACCTCAAGCTTCCTGGAATCGGCGGGCGCGAGGTGCTCGACGCCGCGGTCGAGCGCTATCCCGACATCATCGCGATCGTGATCACCGGCTACGGGACGGTGAAGGACGCGGTCGATGCGATCAAGCACGGCGCCGCCGATTTCGTGACCAAGCCTTTCCAGTTCGACGCACTTCTGCACGTCGTCCAGTCGGCGGTGGAGCAGCGGCGGCTCAAGTCGGAGAACGCCTATCTCCGATCGCAGCTGGAAGATCGCTACCGGATCGATGGGCTCGTCGGAAAGAGCCGCGTCATGCGGGATCTCTTCCAGCTGCTCGAGACCGTCGCCGCGACGTCGAGCACGGTCCTGATCACGGGGGAGACGGGCACCGGGAAGGAGCTGGCGGCGCGCGCCATCCATCACAACAGCGCCAGGCGCGCCAATCGGTTCGTGGCGTTGAACTGCAGCGCCATTCCGGAGACGCTGCTCGAAGCCGAGCTCTTCGGGCACGCACGCGGAGCCTTCACCGGCGCGGTCGGAACGCGGCAGGGCCGGCTGGAACAGGCGCACAAGGGCACTCTCTTTCTGGACGAGGTCGGGACGATGAGCCCGTCGCTGCAGGCCAAGCTCCTGCGCGTGCTCCAGGAACGCGAGTTCGAGCGGGTCGGCGATTCACACACGATCAAGATCGACGTGCGCGTGGTCGCGGCAACCCACTCGGATCTCGCGAAGATGGTCGGCGATGGCTCGTTCCGTGAGGATCTGTTCTATCGCCTGAACGTGCTGCCCGTGCAGCTGCCGCCGCTCCGGGAGCGCCGCGACGACATTCCCCTCCTGGTGCAGCACTTCCTCCAGCGGCTCGCCCAGGACTCCGGACGCCCCGGGGATGACGGTGTCGCAGGAAGCGATGCGCCGGTTGATGGCCTACCGGTGGCCGGGCAATGTCCGCCAGCTCGAGAACACCGTGGAACGGGCGCTCGCCTTCACGCAAGGACGCTCGGTGATCGACGTGCAGGATCTGGCACCGGAAATCCAGAATCACTCGGGCGGGGTCGAAGGGACCGAGCCGTGGCTGCCCGAGGACGGCATCGACTTCGAGCGCTACATCGAAGGCATCGAGCTTTCACTCATCAAGCGATCGCTCGAGCGAACGCAAGGCAACAAGCGCCAGGCCGCACGCCTCCTGAATCTGAAACGGACGACGCTCATCGAGAAACTGAAGAGACTCGAGGCTGACTAGTACTCATTGCCAACATTGCCAACACTGGCAAGATTGCCAACATTACAAAATACAAATCGCCAGCATTGACCACCGGGTCAGCCGCTGAAGGCCTGCGGCCGCAATTCTGGTGAAGAGCCTTTCTAATTTTGGCAATCTTGGCGATCTTGGCAATTTTGGCAATGTGAGAGGTTTCCCCCATGCCTCCACGTTTTGCCTACTGGACGATCATTGTCGAGGGCAAGCCCACGGCTTTCCGCGCGCAGGACCGCGACGATCTCGTGCCGACCTGGAAGCAGCTCCAGAGCAAGCATCCCGACGCGGTGATGATGTGGTTCGCGCGCGGGCGCCTGTGGTCCTCTCCGGACGAAGCACGAGCCGCGGAGCGGCGCGGCGGCGGAGACCGGCGCGGCCAGGACTGGCGTCCGGGCGGCGAGCATCGCGATCCGCGGGCACGGTTCGATATCCCGCGCGACGAAAAGCGGCGCCGGTTCGCCGAGCGGATGCGGCGCGACCCGCGCGACCGGCCTGGCGAACCGGAATCTCAGCAACGCGGTAAGGCGGGATCTTCAGACCCGGCCGGCCAGGGTGAAAGGCCATGGAGGCCCAAGCCGGATCGCCGTCCGCCGCAGCAGGGGAATCGTGGCGACCGGCCGTGGCGACCCGGGAAGCCGGGGCCGCATGGACGAGGTGGGCCCGGGGCTTCAGATCCGGCCGCTCGCGGTGACAGACCTCGCTTCGAGAATCGCAGCGATCGGCCGCCACAGCAGAATCGCGGCGACCGGCCGTGGCGGCCCGGAAAGCCGGGACAACAGGGGCGCGGTGGACCAGGGGCTTCGGACCCGGCCGCTCGCGGTGACAGACCTCGCTTCGAGAATCGCAGCGATCGGCCGCCACAGCAGAATCGTGGCGACCGGCCGGGCGGCCCGGGAAGCCGGGACAAAAACAGGGACGCGGCGGGCCAGGGGCTTCAGACCCAGCCGATCGCGGTGAGAGACCCTGGCGGCCGAAGAAGCCGGACTGGAAGCCGAAGCCACCTGGCGATCGCGGCCCGAAGCCGGGCGGCGGTCAGAGCCGTCCATCGGGATTCCGCCCGCGTGCTCCACGCGGCCCGGGCGGCCGGGGACCTGGCGGTCGCGGCCCTGGAGGGAAACCTCCCGGCCGGGGCGGACGCGGCGGCGGCTCTCGATGATCGCGCACACCGTCCTCTTCCAGCCAGGGCCATCGGTCGGCCCCGAAACGAAAGCCGCGATCCTCGAAAGCCTCGCGCGCGCGATTCGCCAGTGCCCCACCGTCCGCGCCTGCCGCATCGGCCGCCGCATTCGGCATGGGCTCCCCGGATACGAGCGGCAGATGCGCGAGGACTATCAGTACCTGCTGGTGCTCGAATTCGACGACATCGAAGGCCTGCGGGCGTACCTGGAACACCCCTCGCACAGCGCGATCGGAGGATTCTTCACGAGCGCGGCAGCTGCCTCGCTGGCCTACGACTACGAGATCGTGGATCTCGGCGACGCGCAGAGACTGTTGTAGGCATCCGGTCCACTGAGTCGCCTCCACTCCGGCGGCGGGTCCCGTCCGCGGACAGCCCCACCCGTCCTCGGCGCGCAACAACACTTGTCACGTGGGACGCGCCTGCGCGGCGGGCGGGGCGGCCCCGTCCGCGGCCACCCGCCGCCTACGTTCCGGCTCGTGGCGATCCGCTGCGAACTCCGGGCGGTATTTCGAGCGTCACGCGGCCGGCCGTCCTTCAGGATGACGCTCACAACCTGAAAACCCATTTCCTGTTTCAGGTTGGGCAACCAGCTCAGATACCCAATGATCGGAAGGCACGGTCATCGGTTTCCCCATTCTCGGCGAGGTGATCTCGGCGTCAGCGGCCGCGATTCAGCTCACCGGCGCCGGAGCGTAGCGAACGGGTGGCGCCGGACGGGGCCGCCCCGCCTGGCGCGCAGGCGACACCCGTGATAGGCGCTTTGTGCCGAGCACCAGGTGGGGCTGTCCGGCGACAGGACCCGTTCGCGGAGCGGAGGCGACTCGCGTGGTGCGTTACGAGCGCCACGTTCCGATCAGACTCGTCAAGCCGACGTCGAGATCGCGGGGGTCGCGCGTTCGGACAAAAAGAACTCCTCGATGATCTCTCTCAACTGACCGATCGACTCGGCCGCGTTGATCGCGACGCGCAGATGAGAGCCGTTGTCGAGACCCTTGGTATACCAGGAGTTCAGCGCCCGGAGCTTGTTGATCACCCACCGCTCGCGGCCGCGTGCGGGGACGTCGGTCGAGGGCGCCTGCCCGGGGGCGACGTGGCGGAAGCCGGCTGCCTCGGCCGCGTGTTCCTTGAGCAGCAGATCGACGTAGTCCAGGAGGAACTGCCCCCGCTCGGCTGGGGAGATCGCGCGCGGCGCGCGGCCGGTGGCGAGATCGGCGGCCTGTTCGAAGATCCACGGATTGCGCAGCGCACCCCGGCCAACCAGCACGCCGCGAACCGCGCTGTTGCGCAGGCGATCGATCATCTGCTGCGGTTCGACGCAGTCGCCGCTGCCGAACACCGGGATGCTCACGCACCCGGCAACCATGCCGATCAGATCCCAGTCGGAGGATCCGCTGTAGGACTGCGCGGCGGTGCGTCCGTGCACCGTGACCGCGGCCGCTCCCGCATCCTCGACCCGCTTCGCGAGGTCGGGCGCGTTGATCGCGGTCGCGTCCCAGCCCGCGCGCATCTTGACCGTCACCGGAATGCGCACCGCTTTCGCCATGGCGCCGACGATGGCCGCCGCCTGGGCGGGCTCGCGCATCAGGCTGCAGCCGGCGCTGTGCTTGGCGATCTTGGCGACAGGACATCCCATGTTGATGTCCACGATATCGGCGCCCATGCCTTCGACGATCTGCGCCGCGGCCGCCATCTTCTCCGGGTCGCCGCCGAAGATCTGGATCGAGACGGGGCGCTCTTCCTCGGTGTACTCGGCGTATTCCAGCGTCCGGTCGATGCCGCGTACCAGCCCCTCCGAGCTGACCATTTCGGTGACGACCAGCCCGCATCCGCCGTGGCGCTTCACCAGCCGGCGGAACGCGGTATCTGTCATCCCCGCCATCGGCGCGAGCGCAAATGGCGGAGCGAGATCGATGGAGCCGATTTTCATGCGTGGGGGAAGCTCGGGATTCAGGACGCCTTGGCCGTTTCCAGGATCAGCTGGTCGTACGCCTTCTTCAGCTCCGCGTTCTTCCACTCGATGATCGCCTGGCCACGGACGCGAGCCAGGAACTTGCGGATTTCCTGCCGCTGGCGGTCGGCGTGTACCCGCTCGGAGACCAGATCGCTGACCGAGTCGAACGGCTGGACCGAGCTCTCCTTGAGCGTTTCGAGCTTGAGGATCTGATAACCCTTGGCCACCCGAATCGGCTGCGTCACCTGTCCCGGCTTCATCGTCTTCAGCAGATTCTGAAGCGGCTCGGAAAGCTCGTGGACGTTGATCGGCCCGATCAGGCCGCCGGTCGACTTCGACGGAGCGGCCGAGACCTCGGCCGCGACCTTGCTGAAATCCTCGCCGGCCAGGATCCGTTGACGGATCGCCGTCGCGCGGACGCGCGCTTCATCATCCTGCCCGACGTTGATCCCGGCCTGACCCTTCTGACTGGTCGTGGGAGTTTCAACCAGGATCTCGCGCAGCGTCACGTTCGCCGGCTCGGTGAACTCCTGCGGGTGCGCCTGGTAGTACTGCCGCGCCTCTTCTTCGGTAATCGTCAGCTTGGAGCCGACTTCCTCGCGCTGGACCTGCGAGATCATGAACTGCTTCTCGACGTTCTTGCGAAGATCGTCGATGGTCATGCCTTCCTGCTTCAGCGCCGCCTGGAACCGCTGCTCGTCCTCGAGGTTCTGTTCCTTGCGCAAGGCAGCCAGCCAGTCCCGGAACTGCTCGTCGCGCAGTTTATACCCGCGTTCTTTCGCCAGCTGCACCATCAGCAGCTCGTCGATCGCCTCGACGAGAATCCGCGGCGTGACCTCGGCGAGCGCCTGCTTCAACTGCTCGTCGTTCTTCAGCGCCTCCGGACTGACGTCCTGGCTCATCTTCTGACGAATGGCAGCAATCTGCCGGTTCTCGAGCTCGGTCTTGGTGATGATGTCGCCGTTCACCTTGACCAGCACCTGCTCGATGATCTGCGCCCGGAGAGGAAGGGCAAAGGCCAGCACCAACAGCAGGCACGCACCGCGACGGGCTATATTTCTCATAAGGCTGACTGGAGATCTCTTATAAGGCTAAGTGCCTGAAACGCAATATTTTACCGCACCAGCCCGCCGGCGCTCAACTCGCGCAGCAGGCCCGACACCCGGGTGAACACGCCGCCTTCGGCACGGGGATCTTCCTTGGCCGGACGCAGGATTTCGTCCCGGGAGAACCCGCTGGTCACCTCGCCTGCCGTGGCCCGCGCCGTCCACCAGGAGCCCGCCGCGACCGCATCCGCCTTTCCCTTGATCTTTCCCTTGAGCGCCGGACCTTTCGATTGGGCCGGGGGGAGCGGGGCCGGACGCCGGGTCGCAGCCGCGGTCTTCTTCAGATCCAGCTTCAAAGTCGCAGGCGGGATCAGCATCACGTCGCCGCGGTCCTGCACCACCCGGAAGAGCCACATCGGGTCGAGCTTCGCCTCGGGCCTGAACTTTAAGACGACGATCTGGGCCTCGCGGTCGATGGATTCGATCCCGAGGCGGTCGGCCATCAGCCGGATGGCGGCGTACTCGGCAAGATTGAGGACCGAAGCGGGCGGATTGCCGTACCGATCGCGGACCTCGTCCATCAGCCGATCGAGCTCCGCGTCGCTCCGCACCGCCGCAAAACGCCGGTAGACGGTCAGCCGCTGGTTCATATCGGGGATGAACCCGTCGTCGATCCGGAGGTCCACGCGCAGGTTGACGTTCGCGCGGATCTCGTCCTCGATCTCCTCGCCCTTCAGCTCCTTGATGGTCTGTTCCAGGAGCTTCATGTACATGTCGAAGCCGACCGCCTCGATGTGGCCGCTCTGTTCGCCGCCGAGCAGGTTGCCGGCGCCGCGGATCTCGAGGTCGAGGGCGGCAACGCGGAAACCGCTGCCGAGGTCGCTGAACTCACGGATGGCCGCGAGACGCTTCTTGGCGACTGGCGACAGGGCCTCTTCCGGCGGAATCAACAGGTACGCGTAGGCGCGCCGATCCGATCGCCCGACCCGGCCGCGCAGCTGATACAGCTGCGAGAGCCCGTAGCGATCGGCGCGGTTGATGATCATGGTGTTGGCATTCGGGATGTCGAGCCCGTTCTCGATGATGGTGGTCGCGAGCAGCACGTCGTACTTGGCCGCGACGAAGTCCACCATCACGCGCTCGAGCTCGTCCTCGTCCATCTGCCCGTGCGCAACGCGATCTTGGCTTCGGGTACGAGCCGGGTGATCAGGTTGCCCAGCGAATAGATCGATTCCACCCGGTTGTGCACGAAATAGATCTGCCCGCCGCGCTCCATCTCCGTCCGGATCGCGCGCGAGATCACCGCCTGGTCGAACTTCACGACGTTGGTCTGGATCGACAGCCGGTCTTTCGGCGGGGTCTCGATGATCGACATGTCGCGGATGCCGGCGAGCGACATGTTCAGGGTGCGTGGAATCGGCGTCGCCGTCATCGTGAGCACGTCGACGCGCTTCCGCAGCTGTTTGATTCGCTCCTTGTGGGCGACGCCGAATCGCTGCTCCTCGTCGACCACGAGCAGCCCGAGGTCGCGGAACTGGACGTCTTTCGAGAGCAGCCGGTGAGTTCCGACGATGATTTCGACCTTGCCGGCGGCGAGATCCTCGAGGGTCGCCTTCTGCTCGGCTTTCGAGCGGAACCTGCTGACCATGTCGATCCGCACCGGGAACGCGGCAAACCGGTCCTTGAGCGTCTTGAGGTGCTGAAACGCGAGAACCGTGGTCGGCGCCAGGACCGCGACCTGCTTTCCGTCCATCACCGCCTTGAACGCCGCGCGCATCGCCACTTCGGTCTTGCCGTAACCGACGTCGCCGCACAGCAGGCGATCCATCGTGGTCGGCGATTCCATGTCTCCCTTGATGTCACCGACCGCGTTGACCTGATCGACGGTCAAGTCCCACTCGAAGGCGTCCTCGAATTCCTGCTGCCAGTGAGAGTCGGGGCTGAACGCGTGGCCGGGCATGGCCTTGCGGGCGGCGTAGAGCTTGAGGAGCTCTTCCGCCATGTCGCGCATGGCCTTCTTGACGCGGGTCTTCGCCTTCTCCCAGGTCGTGCCGCCGAGCCGGTCGAGCGCGGGCCTGGCGGCGCCGGTATAGCGCTGGACGAGATCGAGCCGTTCGACCGGAACGAACAGCTTGTCGTCGCCCGCATACCGGAGCTCCATGAACTCCTGCGGCTCGACGCCGACCTCGATCCGCTTGAGACCGACGAACACGCCGATTCCGTGATCGACGTGCACGACCAGGTCACCGACCTTCAGATCGCGGAAGTCCGAGAGGAACGTCGCGGCCGCCGATCGGCGCCGCTCGTGAACCTTGCGCTCCTCCTCGAAGACGTCGGTCTCGGCCCACAGCTGCAGCGAGGCGTCGGGAAGCCGGAATCCTCGCGAGAGGAAGCCGGTGCCGACGAGAACGGCCGTCCGATGCGCATCCTCCGCCCGCTCAATCGGCACCGCAAAGACGTCGTAATCCGCGAGCAGCTCGACGGTCCGTTCGGCCCGCCCGGCGGAGTTGGCGATGAACACGACGGTGTCGCCGCGCTCCCGGCCCCGGCGGATCTCCGCGACCCAATCCTGGACGCGCCCGGCGAACTCCATTGCCGGCTGACAGGAGACATGGCGCGCCGCCTCGGAGTCCGCCTCGCCGGCGATCTCGAGCGCTTCGAGCGCGGTCGCACCCTCCAGCGCCTTCCGTGCTTCTTCCCAGGAAACGATCAATTCCTGCGGCGGCGCGACGTGTCCGCCCTTGGCGATGGCTTCCTGATAGCTCGCCTCGATCTGCTGTGCCAGCTTCTCGGCGTACGCGGTGACTTCATCGGGCTCGGAGATGAGCAGGGCAGGACGCTGTCCGATCCGGAGATAGTCGAAGACGGTTGCCGATCGGTCCGGCCGTTCGTCCTCGTCCTGAGACCCAATCAATTCCTGCAGCGGCGCGATCGCGGCTTGATCGAGCACGGCGGTCGACCGCTGGGTGGATGGGTCGTAGGAACGGATCGACTCGATGGTGTCGCCGATGAACTCCAGGCGCAGCGGCTGCCTGGCTCCCGCGGGATAGAAGTCCACAACGCCGCCCCGGACGCAGAACTCGCCGGACTCGTCGACGGGATCCTGTCGCGTGTAACCGGCGGCGGTCAGCAGGTCGCCGAGATCGACGGGCGAGATCTCGTGGCCGGGCGTCAGCGTCATCGACACGCCGGTCAGGCGGTCTGGAGGGCTCACTCGCGGCAGCAGGGCTGCCGCCGACGCCACGATCAATCGTGCCGGATGCGTGGTCGACGCGAGAGCGTTCAGCGCCCTGGCCCGGGCGGACGCGATCTCGAAATGCGGCGCCAGCCCGCGATACGGATCGACCTCGTGCGAGGGAAACGGGAGGACGACCCGCTCGACTTCAGCATCCGACAGGCCTTCGAGGGCGGCGAAGAAGAACCGCGCGTCGAGCATCGTGCGCTCGACGTCGCTGTCGGTTGGAACGACGAGTACGGTCCTGGTTCGCGCGGCTGAGGCGGCCGCATACATGGCCTTCGCGGATGGGGTCAGCCCGGTGATCCGCGACGCGTGCGCAGCAATGCCGAGGCGGCTGGCGGCCGTCTTCAGCAGCGCCCTGAGCGTCAGCGAACTAGAGGTGTAGGTCGTCATTGCGGGGAATCCGGCCAGCGCCGGAACCCACGATTATAGCTGGTCATGCGGTCGCGCCCTCGTTCGGGCCGTGGTTCGAGTGATTCGACTATACTGTCCCGGTACTTCCGGCGGTTCGTGTACCGTGGACGCACCCTGCGTCCCGTCCTTCTTCAGGTTTCAGAAGGGGTGGCACATGCCGAACAAGGTCCTCCGCTGCGGCGACATCATGCCTGGCTGCGACAAGGTCATCGAAGGTAAAACCGAAGACGAGGTGTTCGCGAAGGCGGAAGAGCACGCCCGAAAGGAACACAACATGACGATCATCCTGCCGAGCACCATGCGGGAGATCGGCGCGGCGATCCACGACAAGACCTAGGACGCCGGCAGTCTCCGAACCCGGTCCAATATCGCGGTCGTGGAATGGCCCGGCTCGACCGCGATGCGGACCACCCGCCCCCCGCGCGCCTCGACGGTATCGCGGCCGACAATCTGATCCGCAGGCCAGTCGGCGCCTTTCACCAGCACGTCCGGTTGAACCGCCTGGATGATTCGCGCCGGGGTGTCCTCGTCGAACAGCGTGACGGCCGATACGCACTCGAGCGCCCCGACAATCTCTGCGCGCTCCAGCTCCGGCGTAATCGGCCGTCCCGCGCCCTTGTTCCGGCGCACCGAGCGCGTCGGTGTTCAGGCCGACAATCAGCACATCGCCGAGCGCCGCGGCCTCGCGCAGGTAGCGCACGTGTCCGGGATGCAGCAGGTCGAAGACGCCGTTCGTGAACACCACCGTCCGTCCCGCGGCGCGGACATCAGCGGCATACGCGGCCGCCGCTTCGCGTCCCATCAGCCGCGCGCCCGACGATCCCTTCATGCGCCCGATGCCCGCGTCAGCTTGATGCCCTCGGAGAAGTGCCACTGGTGGGGCGGCCGGTAGATCCCCACGTCCTTGGTGCGCGACTTCACGCGGAAGGTGTAGAGCAGGCGATGGTAGTCGTACGGATAGCCATCGAGCTTGTGCACCGCGACATCGACTTTGTAGGTGCCTTCGACCAGATCGAGACTCTCGATCCGGAACGTGACCTCGGCGTCCCCCTGAAGCCGTTCGCTCGTGTAGTGCTCGAGGTTCGTGTTGGTGCCGTAACAACAGACGCCCTCCGCGTTGAACAGTCCGAGCCCGACGACGAAGTCGTCGATCGGAAGCGGGGCGCGCATGCGGATGCGGATGTCGAGCGGGGCGCCACTCTGGAAGACGTGCCCGCGCTCGCTGTCGCCGCTCGACAGCGACACGTCGGTGATCTCGACTTCACGCGATCCCCAGCGCCCCTCGGCGGCCTGGAACATGTTCGAGGGCGCGACCGCGCTGTCGATCGGATGATCCGGCAGCACGGCGGACGCCGGTTCGTCCGGCGATACGACCGCCGTCGACTCCTGCGCGCGGGCATCGCCGGCCGCGAGCTGCTCTTCTTCGCTGACTTCGACGGCCGTCACGTACGCGCCGACGATCCGCTTCGGGTCGCCCATCCCCATCTTCTCGCCGTGATCGAGCCACAACGCTTCGTCGCAGAACCGCTCGACCATCGGCAGCGCGTGGGTCACGAGAAGGATCGTCTTGCCTCGCCGCTTGAACTCGGCGAACTTGTCGAGGCACTTGTGCGTGAAGCCCTCGTCGCCGACTGCCAGCACTTCGTCGACGAGCAGCACGTCGGGATCGACGTGGATCGCGACCGCGAATCCCAGCCGCATGTACATGCCGGACGAGTAGGTCTTGACCGGCGCGTCGATGAAGTCCTTCAGCTCGGCAAACTCCACGATCTCGTCGAAGCGTTGCGCGACCTCGCGCTTGGAGAGCCCGAGCATGATCCCGTTGATGAACACGTTCTCACGGCCGGAGATTTCCGGATGAAACCCGGCCCCGAGCTCAATCAGCGCCGAGATCCGCCCGTTGACGGTGACGCTGCCCGTGGTCGGTTTGGTAATGCCCGCCACCAGCTTCAGCATCGTGCTCTTGCCGGATCCGTTGCGCCCGATCACGCCCAGCGTGCGGCCGGCCGGCACGGTGAAGGAGACGTCACGCACGCGCGGTGAACGTCTCATCGGGTTTCAGATCGCGGATCAGGCTGCCGCGAAGCAGGGCGCTCTTCAGCGTGGCGAACTGCTTCTTGTGACCGAAGCGGCGGTAGACCTTCGAGGCATGGACGACTTCGATGGCGTTCATGGCGGTGAAACCTAGTCAAAATCCCAGATCCAAATCCCAAGCTTCCAACCACTCCCAAGTGCGCCATCTCCGAAACCACCGAGTCGCCTTGGGAGTTGGGAGTTGGAGCTTGGGATGTCGACGATCGACACGTCCTCATACCTCTTCCGCGAAAGTATCTCGCAACCGATCGAACACCCAGTAGCCGAACAGGAAGAAGCCGATCGAGATCGCGCCGAGCACCAGCAGCCACTTGAGGTGCCCGACCGGGCCGTT
The DNA here is from genome assembly GCA_963836735.1 of uncultured Acidobacteriota bacterium. GTDB lineage: Bacteria > Acidobacteriota > Vicinamibacteria > Vicinamibacterales > 2-12-FULL-66-21 > JACCXG01. The sequence continues at coordinate 433,190 of CAWIKP010000018.1, forward strand.
GAAAAACAGGATCTCCTGATAGGTGATCGCGAGGTGTGTGAATGGATTGAGCTTGAGGAGCGTCGCCTGCCACTTCTCCTGGCCGGTCAGCGGATCCTCGAACATGAAATACGGGTAGATGATCGGCGTCGCGAAGAACCAGAACGTCAGCAGGTTCGACAGGATGTCGCGGATGTCGCGGAAGTGGACGGTCAGCGCCGACAGGAGCAGCGCGAACGCGGTGCGTCAGGATCAGCTGCACCAGCGACCACGACCGGGAAGCAGCGCGAGCTCCGAGAAGTTCAGCGGCCGCTGATACCAGATCAGGAACCCGGCGAGGATCACCAGCCCGAAGAAGTAGTGGACCATGTTCGCCAGCACGGTGACGATCGGCAGGATCTCGGCCGGGAACAGGACCTTCTTGATCAGGTTGCCGCCGGAGATCAGCACGCCCGACGCTTCCGACAGCGACGACGAGAACCAGGTCCAGGGCAGGATGCCGCAGAACATGAACAGCGCGTAGGGTTCGATCCGCTGGTCGTGGGCCGCGGGCATCACGTAGCTGAAGACGAACGTGTAGACCAGCAGCAGCAGCAGCGGATTGAAGAAGGACCAGAAGAACCCGAGCACCGACCCTCTGTAGCGTGCCTTCAGCTCCCGCGCGACCAGGCTCTGGATCAGGCCGCGGTAGCGGCCCAGGCGCGCCAGGTTACGGAGCATTGACCTCCAGCACGAGGGTCGTGATGTTGTCGGGGCCGCCGGCGGTGTTGGCGGCGTCGATCAGCCGCTGGCAGAGCTGCTCGAGCGGAACGTTCCGATCCGCCATGATCTCGGCGATCTGATCGTCGGTGACCACCGAGAACAGCCCGTCCGAACACAGCAGATAACGCTCGGACTCGAGCGGCCGGATCTGAGTGACGTCGACTTCCGGATCCTCGCCGCCCGACAGCGCGCGGGTCACCACGTTGCGCCAGGGATGCTGGCGCGCGGCGGTCGGGCTCATCGTTCCGGCCCGGACCTGCTCTTCGACCCAGGAATGATCGTTGGTGATCTGATTGCAGGTCGGCCTCGCGCAGCACGTAGACGCGGCTGTCGCCGACGTGCGCGACGCACGCGCCCGTCCGGACCGGTCAGGAGCGCGGAGGCCGTCGTCGCCATCCCGCGCAGGTCGTTCGAGTCGGCGATCGCGGAAGCGATCCGGCGGTTGGCGAGCCTGAATGCCGCCTTCAGGCGGTTGGCCTCCAGGCTGAGGGCGGGCTCGAAGGGGAACGGCCAGGTGCGGTTCTTGTCGGCGCCGGCGGTTTCCTGGATGAAGATCTCGATCGCCTCGACCGCGACCCGCGAGGCGACCTCGCCGGCGACATGGCCGCCCATCCCGTCGGCGACCACGAAGAGCCCGAGATCCGGACGCGTGCAATAGCTGTCTTCGTTACTGCTCCGGCGCAGACCCGGGTCCGAGCTGACCGCCCACGAGAACGTCGTCCGGCCCATCGCCCCCGGCTCAGGCCCCTTCCCTGTGCACGCGCTTCAGCCTCGGGCCGGCACCGGACCCGATCCGCGACGAGACCTGAAGCCGGGTCAGCGACTTCATCAGGGCGATCCGGGCGCGCGCATAGTCGACGTCCGACTTGCCTTCGAGCCGCTGCGCGGCCCGCTCACGCGCGCGTTCGGCGCGCTCCAGATCGATCTCTTCGGCCCGCTCGGCGAGCTGCGCGAGGATGGTGACGCGATCGGGCAGGACCTCGGCATAGCCCTCGGCAATCGCCAGGAAGGTCTTCTCCTGCCCCTTCCGGTACCACAGCTCGCCGACCGACAGCGCCGCCAGCAGCGGCGTGTGTCCGGGCAGGACCCCGAAGTAGCCGTCGACGCCAGGGATCTCGACCTCGTCCACCTGCTCCTTCACGATCGGCGCGATCGGGAGTGACGATGTGGAGCTCGATGCTGGTTGGGAGAGCCATCACCCCTTCATCTTCTCGGCTTTCTCGACCGCCTCTTCAATCGTCCCGACCATGTAGAACGCCTGCTCCGGCAGGTGATCGTACTTGCCGTCCACGATCTCGCGGAAGCTGCGGACCGTGTCGGCGATCGGCACGTACTTGCCCGCGAAGCCGGTGAACTGCTCGGCGACGAAGAACGGCTGCGACAGGAAACGCTGGATGCGGCGGGCGCGTCCGACCGTCAGCTTGTCTTCTTCCGATAGTTCGTCAATCCCGAGGATCGCGATGATGTCCTGGAGGTCCTTGTACCGCTGCAGCACCTGCTTGACGGCGCGGGCGACATTGTAGTGCTCCTCGCCGATGATGCGCGCATCGAGAATACGCGACGTCGACGCCAGCGGATCGACGGCCGGATAGATGCCGAGCTCGACGATCGCGCGCGACAGGTTCGTGGTCGCGTCGAGGTGGGCGAACGTCGTCGCCGGCGCCGGGTCCGTGTAGTCGTCGGCGGGCACGTAAATGGCCTGGACCGAGGTGATCGAGCCGGTCTTGGTCGAAGTAATCCGCTCCTGGAGCTCGCCCATCTCGGTCAAGCAGCGTCGGCTGATAGCCGACCGCCGACGGCATGCGGCCGAGCAGCGCCGACACCTCGGACCCCGCCTGCGTGAACCGGAAGATGTTGTCGATGAACAGGAGCACGTCCTTGTTCTCGGCATCGCGGAAGTACTCGGCGACGGTCAGGCCGCTCAGCGCGACCCGCAGCCGCGCGCCCGGCGGTTCCGTCATCTGGCCGTAGACCAGCGCGGCGCGCGACTTCTCCATCTCCTGCATGTTGATGACGCCGCTCTCCTGGAACTCGAGCCAGAGGTCGTTCCCTTCGCGCGTGCGCTCACCGACTCCGGCGAACACCGACACGCCGCCGTGCTTCATGGCGACGTTGTGGATCAGCTCCTGGATGATGACGGTCTTGCCGACGCCGGCGCCGCCGAACAGGCCGATCTTGCCGCCGCGGAGGTACGGCTCCAGCAGGTCGATGACCTTGATGCCGGTCTCGAACATCTGCAGCTCGGTGGACTGCTGCTCGAGCGCCGGGGCGGCCCGGTGAATCGACCAGTGCTCGGTCGCCTCCACCGGCCGGTCGGGGAAGTCGACCGGCTCGCCGAGCACGTTCATGACCCGGCCGAGCGTTGCGGTGCCGACCGGCATCGAGATCGGCGCGCCGGTGTCCACGACTTCCATGCCGCGCCGCATGCCGTCGGTCGGCTTCATCGCGACCGTCCGGACGCGGTTCTCGCCGAGATGCTGCTCGACTTCGCAGACCACGTCCATGGTCTCGCCGCCGGGCCCGGTCGGTCTTGATCCGCACCGCGTTGTAGATCGCGGGCAGGTGGCCAGCCTCGAACTCGATGTCGACGACGGGTCCGATGACCTGGACCACCTTGCCGGTCTTCTTGTCAGTTGCTGTCGGTGCTGCTGTTGCCATATAGTGCTGTTCTCGTCAACGTTGCCAGTGTCGGGGCTCGGGACTCGGAAACCCAAAGAACCAGTCGCCGGGTCTTGCCGAGCCCCGACTAGCCGACATGATTCCGTCTAAAGAGCCTCTGCCCCCGAGACCACTTCGATAATCTCCCTGGTGATCGCCGCCTGTCGCACCTTGTTCATGTACAACGTCAGGCTCTCGATCATGTCCCCCGAGTTCCGCGTCGCCGCATCCATCGCGGTCATCTGCGCCGCGTAGAACGCTGCGTTCGACTCGAGCAGCGCCCGGAAGACCTGCACCTCGACGTGGCGCGGAAGCAGCGTCTTGAACAGCTCCTGCGGGGACGGCTCGTACAGGTAGTCCACCGGCGGCGCCGCCTCGGCGGAATCGAACGCCGTGCGCGGAATCGGCAGCAGCTGTTCGACGACGACCCGCTGCTGGAGCACCGAGCGGAACTCGTTGTAGACGAGGAACACCGAATCGACTTCGCCTCCGGTGAAGGCCTCCATCGCGGTCCGCGCGATGTCCACCGCGTCGTCGAAGTGCAGCTTCGCGAACAGGTTGATCCGCTCGTAGCGGATCTCGAACCCGCGCTTCGCGAAATAATCGCGCCCGCGCCGTCCGACGAGACCGAGCGCCACCTGCCGCGACGGCTGCTCGGTGATGAAGCCGGCCGCGGCCTTGATCACGTTGGCGTTGAAGCTGCCGCACAGCCCGCGGTCGGCCGTAATCACGAACAGCAGCGCCTTGCCGCCGGCGCGGGGCGCCTTGCGCTCGTCGAGCAGCGGATGCGCGGACGCCTCGACGCGGGCCGCCAGGCGGTTCAGCACGTGGAGCATCTGGGCCGCGAAGGGACGCCCGTGCTGGATCCGCTCCTGCGCGCGGCGCAGCTTCGACGCCGCGACCATCTTCATGGCCTTGGTGATCTGCTGCGTCGACTTGACCGCGCGGATGCGCCGGCGGATATCCAATAGTGAAGGCATTGTTCTTTTAGCCGTCAGCTGTCAGCAGTCAGAAATCAGCTTTCAGAGAAGCGCGTCGAAGAGACCGATCGGGCTCTTTCCGAAAGCTGACAGCTGATGGCCGACAGTTGATTATCTAAGCCGCCTTGGTCGCCGCCATGAACTGGTCGGTGAACTCCTTCAGGGCCTGGTTCAGATCTGGCTTGATCTGATCGTTCAGCTCTTTCTTTTCGGCCAACGCCTGCAGCAGCTGCGCCGCGGCGCGTGTCGAGGAACTTGAAGAGCTCGGTCTCGTAGTCGCGCACCCGCTCCACCGGCACCGCATCGAGGTAGCCATTGGTCGCCGCGTAGATGATGATGACCTGCTTCTCGACGCCGAGCGGCTGATACTGCGGCTGCTTGAGCACTTCGACCAGGCGGCGTCCGCGATTGAGCTGGTTCAGCGTGGCCTTGTCGAGATCGCTGCCGAACTGCGCGAACGCGGCGAGCTCGCGGTACTGCGCGAGATCGAGCCGCAGCGAGCCTGCCACCTGGCGCATCGCCTTGACCTGCGCCGAACCGCCGACCCGCGACACCGAGTTGCCGACGTTGATCGCCGGGCGCACGCCCTGGTGGAACAGATCGCTCTCCAGGAAGATCTGGCCGTCGGTGATCGAGATGACATTGGTCGGGATGTAGGCGGAGAGGTCGCCCGCCTGGGTTTCGATGATCGGGAGCGCCGTCAGCGAGCCGCCGCCGAGGTCCTTGCGCAGCTTGGCCGCCCGCTCGAGCAGCCGCGAGTGCAGGTAGAAAACGTCGCCGGGATAAGCCTCGCGGCCCGGCGGACGCCGGAGCAGCAGCGAGATCTCACGGTAGGCCTGCGCGTGCTTCGAGAGATCGTCGTAGACGCACAGCGCATGACGGCCGCTGTCGCGAAAATACTCGCCCATCGCGCATGCCGAGTACGGGCTGATGTAGAGCAGCGGCGCGGGATCCGACGCGGCGGCGGCCACCACGATCGTGTACTCCATCGCCCCCGCCTCATCCAGGGTGCGGACCACCTGCGCGATCGTGGACTGCTTCTGCCCGATCGCGTTGTAGATGCAGATGACGTCCTTGCCCTTCTGATTGATGATCGTGTCGACCGCGACGGCGGTCTTGCCGGTCTGGCGGTCGCCGATGATCAACTCGCGCTGGCCGCGGCCGATCGGCACCATCGCGTCGATCGCCTTCAGACCGGTCTGCAGCGGCTCCTTCACCGGCGACCGATCGACGACGCCCGGGGCGATGCGCTCGATCTCGCGGTTCTGCTTCGAGACGATCGGGCCCTTGCCGTCGATCGGCTGGCCCAGCGCATTGACGACGCGGCCGACCAGCTCTTCGCCGACCGGGACGGAGATGATCCGGTTGGTCCGCTTGACGGTGTCGCCTTCCTTGATCTCCGTGTACTCGCCGAGCAGCACGGCGCCGACGCTCTCTTCTTCGAGGTTGAGCGCAATGCCGTAGACGCCGTGGGGGAACTCGAGCATCTCGCCGGCCATGGTGTTCTCGACGCCATGCACCCGCGCGATCCCGTCTCCGATGGAGACGATCGTGCCCACTTCCGCCACGTCCACGTCGACGGCATAGCTGCCAATCTGGTCGCGGATGATCTTGGAGATCTCTTCAGCCTTGATATTCATGCGTTTTAAGAAGCTTGGGCGCCGGAGCCGTCAGGCCCCCGCGATTTCCGATTCCACCAGCCGCTGCTTCAGTTTCTCGAGCTGTGTCGTGATGCTGCCGTCGTAGACGGTGCTGCCGATCCGCGCGACCGCGCCTCCCAGAATCGAGGGATCGACGTTGACCTTGAGGTCCACCTGCCGGCCGGTCGCCGCCGCCAGCCCCTGCTCGAGCGCAACCACCCGATCCGCCGGCAGCGCCACGGCGGTCGTGACCCTGGCACGCACGATCTGCTGGTGATCCATCAATCGCGAGCGATACGCCTCGGCGAGATCCGGAATGCGCGCGAGACGATCGCGGTCGGCGAGCAGCAGCAGCACCCGCGACAGGATTGGGTTGACCGGACTCAGCGACAGCAGCTGTTCCACCACCGCACGCTTGCGCGAGGCGGGAATGGCCGGATTGAAGAGCGCGCGCTGCAACGCCTCGTTGCTCTGCACCAGCGTGACGATGCCGGCCAGCTCACGGTCGATCTGCTCGAGGTCCTGGCGCTCGGCGAGAGCGACATCGAACAAGGCGCGCGCATACCGCGCGGCGGCCGCGCGGCTGGTCATCGCGCCTCCCTCAGCTGCGTCGTGTAGCGATCGACGAGCCGCAACTGATCGTCGGGGGTGATGGTGCGCTCGATCCGATCGTGCGCCACCGACACGGCGAGCTCGGCGGCGTATTCGGTGAGCTGGCGACGGGCAATGCGCAGCCGCATGGCAATCTCACGGCGGGTCTGATCGAGCAATCGCTCTCGCTCGATCCGGGCGGTCTCCGCAATCCGGATCTTCTCCGCCCGCACGTCCTCTTCGCCGCGGCTCTTCAAGGCGGCCAGCTCCGCCGGCAGTTCACCGAGTCGCTTCTGAATTTCCTCGAGCTGCGCCGCCGCGGTGCGCCGCATCTCGGCGGCGGTAGTCAGGTCCTGCCGGATCTGCGCGCTGCGGCCGCTCAGGTACCCGGCGAGGGGAGTCTTGAGGAAGTAAACGAGGACTCCGACCAGAATCCCGAAGTTCAGCAGCCTGGCCACCAGGTCGCGGACCGGGTGCTCGGAGCCGTGTGCCGCTTCGGTGCTGGCGTGCTCGAGGGGCTGGTCGCCGCCAGCCGCCGGCGCGGCGGCGGGTCGGGCCTCGTGGCCCTGCGCAAACGCGGCGGAAGGGGCCACGAAGAGCGCAGCGATCAGCAGGAATAGAGCGAGTCCGGGCAAACTGGCGCGGCGCGTAAACATCTTCTGTGTGATTTCCGTTACTCCGGCACTCTGGTATCGGGGTCGATCCGGTCAGGACGCGCGGCGCCCGAGGATGCGCTCCGCGGCCGCGGCGCCAAGCGCTTCGGCGTCGGCGGCGAGCCGGCGGCGGGCGTCTTCGGTTTCTGCCTGCAACTGCGCGGACGCCGCGGCAATCTCCGCTTCGGCCTCGGCTCGCGTCCGGGTCAGGATTTCGGTGCGCTCGGCCATCGCGGTCTTGCGCATCTCGTCCATCTGACGATAGATCTCGGCGCGCGCCGCCGCGGTTTTGCGCTCGAACTCCTCGGTGGCCGCTCGCGCCTCGGTCGCGGATCGTTCCGCCAGCTCACGCGCCGATTGCGTCGCCTCGGCTCGCTGCCGCATCACGCCCTGCAGGGGACGGAACAGCAGCCGATCGAGCAGGATCGTCAGCACGAGCACGAAAAAGATGACCCAGAAGACCGAGAGATCCGGAAACAACAGTACCTCCGGCGCGCGAGGCTATCCACTGAGGGCCGCTCGCTGCGGTAGACAAACGTAAATTTATACCACGGGGACGCGTGCCGAGGATAGGGACGGGCTTGCCCGCCAAGGGCGAATGGCTCAAGGGAAACGGAGGATCAGCCGGGACCCCTGAAGCGGGGCTACCCGGCCGATTCGCCGGGTGGCGGGGTCGACCCGCTGGAGCAGCGCTTCGGCGGCATCGGCGTGGTCGGCGTCGATCGCTGCAAGCAGCCCCCCTGACGTCTGCGGATCGTGCAGCACCGTCAGCAGATCACCCGAAACGCCGGGCGACACGAGAACGTCGTGCCCGAAATGCTCGGCGTTGGTGCGTCCCCCACCCGGAATGTTCGCGGACGCGAGATCCAGCGCACCAGGGAGCAGGGGCACCAGCGCGGTCTCGATCTCCAGCGTGACGCCACTGGCGACGGCCATCTCGGATCCGTGGCCGATCAGTCCGAACCCGGTGATGTCGGTGCACGCGTGCACCGCGCGTTCGGGCAGCGACAGCAGCGCCTCGCTTGCCGCCCGATTCAGACGCGACATCGACTGCACCGCCGCATCGACCACGGCGTCGGAAGCGCGGTCCGCCTTCAGCGCTGTCGCAATGATCCCGGTTCCGAGCGGCTTGGTCAGGAACAGCACGTCGCCAGGGGACGCGCCGGCGTTCAACCAGATCCGGCGCGGGTGGATCTCGCCAGTCACCGCGTAGCCGAACTTGATTTCCAGGTCCTGGACCGTGTGCCCGCCGAGGAGGCTCACGCCCGCGCGTTGAAGCGTCTCGAGGCCGCCCGCAAAGATACGCCCGACCACCGCCGCATCCAGGCCCTTCGGAAACGCCGCAATCGCGAGCGCCGTGAGCGGACGGCCGCCCATCGCGTACACGTCGCTCAGCGCGTTCGCCGCCGCGATCTGTCCGTACGTGTAGGCGTCGTCCACGATCGGCGTGAAGAAGTCCACCGTCTGCACCAGGGCCCGATCGTCGTCGAGCTTGTACACACCGGCATCGTCCGCAGTCCGATAGTCGACAAGGACGCGGTCATCGGTCGTCACGGGCAGTCCGCCCAGCACCTGGGCGAGCTCACCAGCGGCGAGCTTGCTCGCTCAACCAGCGCAGTGGGAGTAGGCGGTCAGTTTCTTCATCTGGTGTTCGCACTCGTCAAATCCCAAGCTCCAAGCTCCAAATCCCAACACACTCCCAACTGCCAGCTCTCATCGGGACTCGCGACCCCGCAGCTTCCAACTCGATTCGGCTCCTTTGCCGTTGGCGTCGAACGCGGGCTTGGGAGTTGCGCGTCGGGAGTGCATTGGGATTTGGAGCTTGGGATTTGGGATTTTGACTAGCCCTTCTCCGTGAGCTGCTCGTAAATCCGCTGCAGCTCGTTCTCATCACTGAAATCGATCTCGATCTTTCCTCCCTTGCCCTTCCGGGCGATCCGCACCCGGGTGCCGAGAGCGAAGCGAAGACGGTCCTCGGCCGCCCGCGTGTGGACGTCCTTCGGCGCTTCTGGCTTCTCGGGCGCAGGGCTGACCGCACGTTTGACGAGCGCTTCGGTGTCGCGAACCGAGAGCCCCTTCTGCACGATCTCGCGTCCCGCCCGCAGCTGGCTCTCGGCGTCGGGCAGGCTCAGAAGCGCGCGCGCATGGCCCATCGACAGCGTCCGGCCACCGACGTGATCGCGCACTTCGGGAGGAAGCCGCAACAGCCGGACGTAGTTGGCCACCGACGATCGATCCTTGCCGACCGACTCGGCGATCTGCTCCTGGGTCAGGCCGAACTCGTCGCCGAGCCGGCGGTAGGCGTGCGCCTCTTCAATCGGATTGAGGTCCTCGCGCTGGATGTTCTCGATCAGCGCGACAGCCAGCAGCCGATCGTCAGGGATGTCCCGCACGACAACCGGAACCTTCAGCAGTCCCGCGCGCTGCGAGGCACGCCAGCGGCGCTCGCCGGCGACGATCTCGTAGCCGTTCTCCGCCTTCCGCACGACGATCGGCTGGATGATGCCGTTCGAGCGGATCGACCGTGCGAGGTCTTCGATCCGCCCATCGTCCATTTGCGTCCGCGGCTGGAACTTGTTCGGCTGCAGCAGATCGATGTCGATCTCGAGGGCGCGCTCGCCGGCCTGGGGCGCCGGCGCGTCGGGGATGAGGGCGCTCAGACCGCGGCCGAGCGCTGGACGTTTATCAGCCATGGTGCTCCTGTGACTGCGCGGCGGCCGACTCGTTGCGCGCGACGACCTCGCGCGCGAGCGCGAGATAAGCCTCGGCGCCCCGCGATTTCGCGTCGTACAGAATCGCCGGCACGCCGTGGCTCGGGGCCTCCCCGAGCCGGATGTTGCGCGGGATAACGGTGGTGTAGACCCGATCCTGGAAAAACGCCCTGATGTCACGGGCGACCTGCTGACCCAAATTCGTCCGCTCGTCATACATCGTCAGCAGGACGCCGGCGATGTCGAGCGACGGGTTGAGGGCTGCGCGCACGCGCCGGAGCGTTGCCACCAGGTCGGCGAGCCCCTCGAGCGCAAAGTACTCACAGTTCAAGGGGATAAGGACGGCGTCTGCGGCCACGAGCGCGTTTAAGGTTAAGAGCCCTAAAGATGGAGGGGTGTCGATGATGATGTAGTCGAACCGTTCCCGGAGGGGCTGCAGGAGCCCGTGCATTCTCCACTCGCGATCCGGCAACGGGACGAGCTCCACCTCAGCGCCGGTGAGGTTTCGATCCGCTGGAACCAGGCTCAGCTGTGAGACCGCCGTCGAAAGAACGAAGCCGTCGGGATCCTCGACGTCGCCGGTCAGTGCGTGGTAGACCGTGCCAGCCTTAGCAGTCTGCCCCTTCAGGCCGACGCCACTCGTCAGATTCGCCTGCGGATCGAGATCGACCAGCAGAACACGCTTCTTGTCAGAGACCGCGAGGGCCGTCGCCAGGTTTATGGCTGTGGTCGTCTTACCCACTCCTCCCTTCTGATTGGCGACGGCGAGGATACGCGCAGACATTTGGTCAAAACACCTAAACGTGGTCTGAAAAGCTCACGAGGATAGCCCGCCGACAGAAGACGGTCAAGCTTCCGACCGGACTGTTCCACGTGGAACATGGGCGCCGATCGGACGCTTCTGGAGCAGGGTCACCCGACTCTGCAGAGTCTCCACGAGCGGATAAGTATCAATCCATCGCATTGGAGGCACGATCACCGGCTCCGCCGGGCCATGGGGACCTCGAAACAGCAGAACGTGGCCGCCAGGCCGCAGAAACGCCTGCATTGTATTGAGCACCCGCATTTCGATCCGCACGGCTCGCATGCTTATCAGATCGAAGGCCTCGTGCAGTTGCGGCCGGGCCAGAAGCTCTTCAACTCTGATAGTTTCAACGTCGGTCGCCCCCAGACCGAGATGACGGGCGGCGTCCCGCAGAAACGCGGATTTTCGGACCTTCGCCTCAACCATGGTGAGCTGGAGGGACGGAAGCGCCAGCTTCAGCGGAATTGCTGGAGAACCTCCTCCAGAGCCAATGTCCATGAACCTGGCGGCCGAGGCCGGGACATATCGAGCTGCGAGCAGCGGTTCCAGGAGCAACCGGTCAATAGCCTCGTCTGGATCGGCGAGGGAAGTCAGATTGATCTTTTGGTTCCACCGGAACAGAAGAGCATAAAACGTGGCGATCTTCTCAATGAGCTCATCGTTGAGGAAGAGTCCCACGCGGGACGCACGACGAGTCAGCCTGGTCGAGAAATCGCGCGGTGCCACGCCGGAAGGGTATCAGAGGTCCCGCCCCTCGCTTTGCCGCTGTGATGAACGATCGAGATAAGTGGCAATCACCGCAACGGCCGCCGGCGTGACACCGGGAATCCGGGCTGCGTGACCAAGCGTGATCGGTCTGAGCTCGGTGAGACGCTGCACCATCTCCCGGGAAAGTCCCGGCACACCCGCGAACTCGAAGCTCTCGGGAATGCTGCGCGCCTCTTGTCGTCGCTGACGGTCGACATGGGTCTGCTGCCGGCGGAGATAGCCTTCGTACTTGAAATCCGTCTCGATGCTCGCGAGATCGAGCCCGGGATTGTCGGAATCGAGTTCGAGCCGGATTTGACCTTCCGAGACCAGAGTCTCCAGACGCACCTCTGGCTGCTTGAGCGCTCGTGGTGTCGGAACTTTGACGCCCAAGATATTGACGCGCGAAGACTCGATTGCCGCGCGGTTTCTCTCGAAGCGCGACTTCCGATCCTGGAAACGCCGCCAGCGATCGTCGTCGACCAGTCCCATGTCGCGGCCTCTCGGCGTCAGGCGAAGGTCCGCATTGTCGATGCGCAGGAGCAGCCGGTGTTCGGCCCGCGACGTGAACATCCGATAGGGCTCCAGGCATCCCTTGGTGGTCAGATCGTCGATCAGGATTCCGATATAGCTCTCGTCGCGGCGGAGAACAAGTGACGGCTCGCCACGGATCGACCGCGCCGCGTTCATGCCTGCCACGAGCCCCTGCGCCGCCGCCTCTTCGTAGCCGGAGGTCCCGTTGATCTGCCCCGCGAGGAAGAGTCCCGCCACGCGCCGCGTTTCGAGTGTTGGCCGCAGCTCGGTCGGCTGGATGAAGTCGTACTCGACGGCATAGCCAGGGCGGAGCATGACGGCATCCTCTAGTCCTGGCAGTGCGTGCACCAGCTGCAGCTGGATTTCCGCTGGAAGGCTCATCGAGAAGCCGTTCACGTAGATCTCGTCCACGTCGAGGCCTTCGGGCTCCAGGAATATCTGGTGGCGCTCCCGGTGCGGAAACCGCATCACCTTGTCTTCGAGCGAGGGGCAATACCGCGGCCCGATGCCCCGAATCTGCCCGTTGAACAGCGGCGACAGCCCGATGCAATCGCGGACGAGATCATGGACTTTGTCAGTGGTGTAGAGGACCTGACACGTAATCTGATCGCGATCGATTCGATCGGTGAGAAACGAGAACGGCACCGGCGGATCGTCGCCGCGCTCCTGCTCGAACCGTGAGAAATCGATGCTCTTGCGCGAAAGTCTTGGCGGCGTCCCCGTCTTCAGCCGGCCCCAGGTGAAGCCAAATCCTTTCAGCGACTCTGCAAGCGCATGCGAGGGAGGCTCGCCCGCCCGCCCGGCGGGCCGTTGCTCGGGACCAACGTGCACGAGCCCGTTCAGGAAGGTTCCGGTCGTGACGATCAGCGAGTCGCAGCGATACACGCTGCCGTCCTCGAGCTCGATGCCGGACACGCGGCTGCCGTCGGTGAGGATTCGTCCGGCCTTCCCGATGATCCAGGAGAGATTCGGCACGCCTTCGAGCGCCGTTCGCACCCACTGTCCGTAGACGCGCTTGTCGGCCTGCGCGCGCGGCGACCACACCGCGGGGCCGCGGCTTCGATTGAGCAGCTTGAACTGAATGCCGGTCTCGTCGATCGCGCGGCCCATCAGACCGCCCAGCGCATCGATTTCGCGAACGAGATGTCCCTTGGCTGTTCCGCCGACGGCGGGATTGCACGGCATGTGGGCGACCGTGTCCGCCGACAGGGAACAGATCGCGACGGAGCATCCGAGCGAAGCAGCCGCCCAGGCCGCTTCCACGCCGGCGTGGCCAGCCCCAATCACGATCACGTTGTAGGTCCGCTGCGTCATTTGCCGATGCAGAAACTGGCGAAGATGTGGCCGAGCAGATCGTCGCTGGTGCGCGCGCCCGTGACCTCTTCGAGAAGTGCGCGCGCATCGTTGAGATCCGCGAGTACGAATTCCTCGGGGACGTGCGCCCGCGCCGCGGATGCCGCGCGCCCGAGCGCCTCCCGCGCGCGCGTCAGCAGATCGACGTGTCGCAGGTTCGTGACCGCAGGCAGATCGCGGGCCACCGCCCCGGTGCCGGCGATCGCCGACAGGATCGCCGAGCGCAGATCGTCGAGGCCCTCGCCCTCGAGTGCCGAGATTCGAACGACGCTTTCGCTCACGTCGATCCTGATCCAGGCTGCCGGGAGGTCCGACTTGTTTGCGACGATCACTCGCGGCACACCCGCGGTCAGCTCGAGCAGCACCCGATCATCGTCTGTCAGCGGCGCGGAGCCGTCCAGCACTACGACCACCAGGGCCGCCACGCTGCGCGCGGCCGCCGCTCTGGCGATCCCTTCAGCTTCGATCGCGTCAACCGGGGACACGCGGACACCCGCGGTGTCGACGACCGTCACCGGGACCCCGCCGATGTCCACGACCTCCGTCAGCAGATCTCTCGTCGTCCCAGGTACTGCGGTGACAATGGCTCGGCCAGATCCAGCTAATTGATTGAAAATAGACGACTTGCCAGTATTTGGCCGGCCCGACAGCACGACTTCGAGTCCCTCACGGAGCAGCCGCCCCCGGCGTGCATCCTCCAGGAGCCAATCGATTCGTGCGCCGACAGCGTCGATCTCCGACGCGGCAGAACGCTCTTCGACGAAGTGGTAACCCTCGTCCGGAAAGTCCAGGGACGCTTCGAGCCGGGCGCACAAGTCGAAGAGCGCGGTGTCGATTTCACGGATTCGAGTGGTGAGTGTGCCTTCCAGTTGATCGAACGCCGCCCGCGCCTGGCGCGGCGTGACCGCCTCTATCAGATCGCGAACGGCCTCGGCCTGGACGAGATCCATCCGGCCGTTCAGGAATGCGCGGAACGTGAACTCGCCCGGCTCTGCCAGCCGCGCGCCGAGCCGCATCGCTTCAGCGACAGCCGCCCGCAGCAACACCGGGCTGCCGTGAACGCTGACCTCCGCAACGTCTTCACCGGTGTACGAATGCGGGGCGGGAAAGACCGTGATGATGGCGCGATCGAAACCGCCATCGCCCGCCTGAAGCTGCACGAGCGTCGCATGCCGCGGCTCGAAGCGCTCGGCGCGGCCGGCCAGCCGCTGCGCGATCGACTGTGCGGACGATCCGCTGATGCGGACGACGCCGAGTCCACCTCGACCCGGCGGGGTGGCGATGGCGACGATGGTGTCGGTGGTGCTGAACACAGGCGGCCGCCTCGCCGCGGAGCTACTTGCGGACCGCGATGATGACCGTCTTCAGAAATGCATCGCCGATGCTCTCCGACGACATCTGCGGATCCTCGGCGACGGTGAGGTGAACGAGGCGCCGCGCATATGGGTTCAGCGGACCCATCTCCTGCGGCGTGCCGGACGACTTCGCACGTTCCATCATGAAGCGCGCCATCTGGCGCAGTTCGGCGTCCTTGCCCTTGCGGTAGTTGAGGCAATCGACCACGAACGTGCGATTGTCGTCGAGCTCGCGCCGGAAAGCAGTGTTGACGATGTGCTGGAGCGCGTCCAGGGACTCGGCGCGACGGCGCAGCAGAACGTCGCCCTGATCGCCGGAGAGATCAACCCGCACGCTGTCGGGTGTCTCGCTGATCGAAGCCTCCAGTGACAGCCCCATGGCCGCCAGGGTGCGTTCGACGAACTCCTTCACACGGTCGTGCAGTTCCATTTACTTGCGCTCCTTGGCTGCATCCGTCTTGCCGCCGCCGGCCTGCTTCAGCCGCCGCTCGGCGGCGGCGCCGCCCGCGCGCTGAGGCGCCGGGCCGATCAGGCGGTTGGTCAGCACCTGCTGGCCGATCGCCCAGAGGTTGCTCACAGTCCAGTACAGCACCAGCCCGCTCGGCGCCCAGATGAACATCGTCATGAAGATCAGCGGCATGAACATCATCATCCGCTGCTGCGCCGGATCGCCGGTCGCCGGCGTCATGCGCTGCTGCACGAACTGCGTGAGGCCCATCAGGATCGGCGTGACGAACCACGGATCGTAGGTCGACAGATCCTTGATCCAGCCCATGAACGGTGCGCCCCGCAGTTCGATGGCGACCGACAGCATGGCGTAGAAGCCGAACAGGACGGGCAGCGTGAGCAGCATCGGCACGCAGCCGCTCGCCGGATTGACGCCGCGCTCGCGATACAAGTTCATGAGCTCGGCGTTCATCTTCTGGCGCGCCGGATCGCTCATCTTCAGCTTCGCGTAGCGATCCTGGATCGCTTTCACTTGCGGCTGGAGCTCCTGCATCTTCCGCATCGACACCACGCTCTTGTGGCGAAGCGGGAACATGACGAGGTTGATGAGCACCGTCAGGACGATGATCGACCAGCCGTAGTTGCCGACGTAGCCGTTCACCCAATTGAGCGCGCGCAACAGCGACACCACCAGGGCGCCGAGATGGCCGAAGTGAATGGCGCGGGTGAAGTCGGAGCCGCCGGCGTCCTTCAGGACCTCGAAGTCCTTCGGTCCGGCAAAGAACCGCAGCTTCGCCGACGCGTTCGACGGCCGCACCGCCCACGATACGAAGTGCAGACCGCGATCGGATCCGGTCACCGGCACGGGCACCGCGTCGTATTGCAGGCGAACCTGCTGCGCGGGCGAGATGATCGATGTCAGGAAGTAGTGATCGTCGACGCCGCCGAATCCAATCGTGCCCTCGACGACGCGATGTTCCGCGATCTTGTCGAAGGACACGCGCGCCACGTCGCCGTCACGGTAGTAGATCGGCTGCGGCGACGGCGCATAGGTCATCCCGCTGGAGATGCGTCCCGTGCCGAGCGCCGGACCCCACGCGATGGTCGGAACCAGCGCCGCGCCGCCCTTCGAGACGTTGGCACTGAAGACGATGTCGTAGGGATGTTCCGGCGCGAACGTGAATTCCTTGGTGGCCGAGAGACCGCTCGCATCGCGGTATTCGAAACTCAGGGTTCCGGGCGCGCGGGCGGTGTTCAGCGAGTCGACGCTCGGCTTGAACAAGGCTTTGTCCAACGTCGCGTTGACGCTCTGATCGTCGGTCGCAAGGGTGAATGGCTTCGGCTGGCCAGCCGGGACGTTGTGGGGGATCAGGTCGAGTGGCTGGCCGTTCTCCGCGTACCGCTTCAGCCGCCAGCTCGTAATCACCCCGCCGCGTGTCGAAAACGTCGCACGCACCGCGTCGTTCTCGACGACGACTTCCCGCTCCTGCGTCTCTCCCACCAGCGACTGAGCGCTCTCAGCGGGCACAGCCGGAGACGGACTGGAAGCCTGCGATGGAGCTTCTATCGGAGCCGGGGCGGGCGGTGCGGCCGGCTGGCCCTGCGACGATGTTGCCGCCGGAACGGCGGCGGGCCGCTTCGGCGGAGGGGACAGGTAATTGAAACCAAACAGGACAGCCACCGAAAGGGCGACTGCGAGAAAGACGCGCTTTTCCATGAATTCGTCAATCGCCGAACCGGCTGGGCACGGGGTCGAAGCCGTGTTGCGCCAGCGGTCGGCAGCGGCCAAGCCGCCTGAGACTCAGCACGGAGCCTCGAACCACGCCGTGCCGCTGTACCGCTTCGGCGGCGTAGGCAGAACAGGACGGCACGAACCGGCACGAGCCCGCAAACATTGGTGAAAAAATGAGTTGATAGCCGCGGATGGCGGCGAGCAGCACTCGCTGGGCCAGGCTGAGTGGAAGACTATCCACGGCGATTTGCCGCCACGCGCTCGACGCCGCGGCGCCAGGTGTTGCCAAAGTCCAGAGCGATCTGCGTGAACTCGGCGGCGAGCAGCTCGCGCCGCGGGATGACCACGAGATCGACCCCGGCAGAGGAGCCCTGCGGACCGAGTTGCCGGAACATCTCTCGAATCAAACGTTTGGCCCGATTACGCTGGACTGCGCCGCCGAATTTCCTGGAGGCGACGATGCCCAGCCGGGGTCCCGCCAGCCCGTTCGGGAGCAGCAGGAACGTGAAAAACCGGCCGTGAAGGCGGGTGCCGCCATCGAACACGGTTCCGAACTCGCCACGACGTCGAATCCGCCGGCGTTTGGGAAAAGTGGACGGAGAATCAGCTGAGGATTTGCGAGTGTTCGGGACGGTCCCGTTCCTGACGCGGGCATCGCCTTCAGCTGCGCTCGAGCGCGAACGTGCCGCCAACGTCGCCGATCGTTCCAAGAGCCGCCCCGTGCAGGGCCTTAAGACGAGGAAACGGTCAGGCGCTTGCGCCCTTTTGCGCGGCGTCGCTTGAGAACCAGGCGGCCGTTTTTCGTGGCCATCCGGGTCAGGAAGCCATGCGTGCGCCGGCGCCGGCGGCGATTCGGTTGAAACGTGCGTTTACCCTTCATAACGACCGGTACCCC
Organism: uncultured Acidobacteriota bacterium; assembly: GCA_963836735.1. Lineage (GTDB taxonomy): Bacteria > Acidobacteriota > Vicinamibacteria > Vicinamibacterales > 2-12-FULL-66-21 > JACCXG01. The sequence continues at coordinate 451,032 of CAWIKP010000018.1, forward strand.
TGCGAGACAGAATTATGCCGGAGAAAACCTAGATGGTAGCGAACCGGCGGCCCGAGTGTCAACGAGCAGCGCCTGGTCCCAAGGCGGTATGGCGCTCCCTCGGGGGCTATGTTAGAGTCCCCTCCCTGCGACAGCCGTAGGGTCTCCCACGACAGCCGTAGGGTCTCCCCCCGAAGTTTTCCACAACTGTGGAAAAAAATGTGGAAAAGCCCAGATTTTCGCTTTGCAACTCCGGCGTAACGCCGGAGTGACGCCAGTTTCCACGGGGCGAAGGCTGAAAATGGCCTGTTTTGCTGGGCCGGCTGGCTCTGCCGCGGCAAACAGAACGTAAAGATCCGGGATTCCGAGGGCGAAAGCCAACACGCGCAGGTCCCTGCGGACGAGGGCTGATATGACGGGCACGAATATCTGGGACGCAGTTCTCGGCCGGATCGAAACCAAGGTCAACCGGCACAGCTTCTACACCTGGTTCAAGCCAACCGGGTTCATTGCCGAACAGCCGGACGGTATCCACGTCCGGGTCCCGAATTCCCTTTTCCGCGACTGGCTCACGAAGCACTATGCCGGCGTGCTGAACGAGGCGCTCCGGGAAGTCGATCGCTCTGGAGCGGCCGTCCAGTTCGTCACCGAGGAGGCCACCCATTCGGCAGACCTGCGGGTGCCGCCAGCCGCTTCATTGAACGAGGTCGAACCAGACGCGGAGGCAGCCGACGCCGTTCTACCCGGCCTCGGCCCCCGCTACTCCTTCGACACCTTCATCGTCGGACCGTCGAACCAGTTCGCTCACGCGGCGTGCCGCGCGGTCGCGGAATCTCCATCGCGCTCCTACAACCCTCTGTTCATCTACGGCGGCGTGGGCCTCGGCAAGACGCACTTGATGCACGCCATCGGGCACTACGTCCAAACCAACTCCAGCCTGAAGCTGACCTACATCTCGTCCGAGCGCTTCATGAACGAGATGATCAACGCGCTGCGCTACGACCGCGTGCTCGAGTTCCGCGAGCGATATCGCAGCGTCGACGTGCTGCTGGTCGATGACGTGCAATTCCTGGCCGGCAAGGAAGGAACGCAGACCGAGTTCTTCCACACCTTCAACGCCCTCTACGACGCGCAGAAGCAGATCGTGATCAGCAGCGACTGCCCGCCGCACGAGATTCCGTCCCTCGAGGAACGGCTGCGATCGCGATTCGAGTGGGGATTGATCGCCGATATCCAGCCCCCGGACATCGAAACCAAAGTCGCGATTCTGAAGAAAAAAGCCGAAACCGAAGGGATTCCGCTCCCGGACAACGTCGCGATCTACATCGCCGGCAAGATCAAGTCGAACATCCGGGAGCTCGAAGGCTCACTGATCCGGCTGATCGCTTATGCCTCGCTCACGGGGCGTGAGATTTCGCTGCCGCTCGCGCAGGACGTGCTGCGGAACGTGCTCCAGAACGATGACCGGGCGATCACCATCGAGATCATCCAGAAGTTCGTGTCGGAGTATTACCAGCTCAAACTGGGAGAACTGAAGTCGAGGAACAACTCGAAGTCGGTGGCGATGCCCAGGCAGATCGCGATGTACCTGTGCAAGAACCTCACGTCCGCGTCGCTGCCGGAGATCGGCAAGAGCTTCGGCGGCAAACATCACTCGACCGTGATCCACTCGATTCGGAAAATCGAGGACCTCCGCCAGAAGGGCGGAGATTTCAACACCCTTATCAACAACTTCATCGAGTCGTTTCGCTGAGCAATTCACGGCTCTCTCGAGGCCGCCGGAAGGTTTTCCACAGGGTCTTCCAGCGGGCCCCTGCTGATGGGCTGTGGGCGGATTCCGAGCAGGATTTTTCCACGGAGTCCGGTCGAAGATCCCACGCTGGAGGCCGTCTCTTATGCACAGCGTAAGCGATTGATATGAAAAGGGTTGTTTGGCAAGGCAAACATTTCCACAACGCCTCTTTCTTGTTATAATTCTTTATTCACGATCTCCCTGCATAAGTTCGAAGAGATCAGCACACCAATTCGACGTGCGTCCCTCGAGGTCACCAGCACATGGAGCTTGTCGTCCGGAAGACCGACCTTTTGCGGGAATTGCAACTCTTCCAGGGCATCGTCGAGCGGAAGAATACGATTCCGATCCTGGCGAACGTGCTCATCGAAGCGGCTGGCGATGAAGTGAAACTGCTCGCGACGGATCTCGAGGTCGGGCTCCGCAGCAAGTGCACGGCGTCGGTCGCCAAGGGCGGGTCGTTGACGCTGCCGGCGAAGAAGCTGTTCGAGATCATCAAGGCGCTCCCCGAGACCGACGTTCGGATCGAGGAGGACAAGAACGGCGTCAAAGTTGCGGCGGACCGTTTCGACTCCCGGATGCAGACGCTGCCGCGAGAGGACTTTCCGACCCTGCCGGACTCGACCGGTGGGTATAGCGCCATGCTTCCGCGGGAAGCGCTGCGCCAGATGATCGCAAAGACGCAGTTTGCGATCACGGGCGAGGACACCCGGTATTTTCTGAACGGTGCGCTGTTCATCCTTCGTCCGGACTCATTGAGCCTGGTGTCGACCGACGGCCATCGGCTGGCGCTGATCAACGCGACGCGCGAGAAGTCGGCCGGCAAGGGCACAGGGGGAATCCGAAGAGGAAGTTCGACGGATTCTGCCGCGCAAGACGCTGCTCGAGCTCGGACGGTTGCTCGCCGAAGGCGAAGGGGATATCCGCTACGAAGCGGGCGAGAACCACCTGTTCTTCGATATCGGCGGCCGCCTGCTGATTTCGCGGATGATCGACGGCCAGTTCCCGGCCTTCGAGCGCGTCATCCCGAAGAACAACGACAAGCGAATCGAGTTCGATCGCGACCGGCTCACCAACGCGGTGAAACGCGTGGCCCTGCTCTCGAACGAGCGGTCCCGCGCGGTCAAGTTCCAGATTGAGAGCGGCAAGGTCGAGATCGCCTCGAGCAGTCCGGAGTTCGGCGAGGCGAAAGAAGTCCTGATGGTCGACTATTCGGGCCCGCCCGTCACGATCTGCTTCAACGCGCAGTACGTCCTGGATTTCCTCGGCGTCGCAGATACGGACGGCGTCAGCCTCGACTTCAAGGACGAAATGAGTCAGGCGGTCATGAAGCCGCTGAATGCGGAAGGGTACGACTACACCTACGTGATCATGCCGATGCGCGTCTGACGCGCTGGTCCTGCGGCGCGGTTACCGCCGCCCGCGTCCTTCGACCAGGCATCCTGCGGGTTCCCAGTCGTCGGTGGTCCGTGCGTCGCACTGAAGCAGCGCGACGCGTCCCGATGAAGAGGCCGGCAGAGTAGCGGATTCACTGCGCGCAACGGTACCAAACACTGAATGTCACAACTCGAACCACCGAACGACGATCAGCGGCCGACTGAATTCGAAGCCACTCCAGACCATCCGTCGCCGGCCGAGGCCGAGAGCATCGCCTCGGGCAGCAACGGTAACGGTACCGGTGTGGACGATTACGGCGCCGACAAGATCAAAGTCCTCGAAGGCCTCGAAGCCGTGCGCAAGCGGCCGGCGATGTACATCGGCTCGACCGGCTCGCCAGGGCTCCATCATCTGGTCTACGAGATCGTCGACAACTCGATAGACGAGGCGCTGGCCGGCCATTGCGATCAGGTCAACGTCACGATCCATATCGACAACTCCGTCACCGTGGTCGACAACGGCCGCGGCATTCCGGTCGATCGTCACGAGAGCGGACGATCGGCGGCCGAAGTCGTGTTGACGGTTCTTCACGCCGGCGGCAAGTTCGACAACGACAGCTACAAGGTCTCGGGCGGCCTGCACGGCGTCGGCGTGTCGGTGGTGAATGCCCTGTCGGAAACGCTGGATCTGGAGATCTGGCGCAACGGCCAGGTCTACAAGCAGAGCTACCAGCGCGGGGATCCGGTCGGCTGCGCTCGAAGTGACCGGCACGACCAAGAAGCGCGGAACCAAGATCACGTTCAAGCCCGACACCCAGATCTTCGAGACGCACGGAATACAGCTTCGACACGCTGGCGCAGCGGCTGCGCGAGCTCGCGTTCCTCAACGGCGGCGTCACCGTCACCATCGAGGACGAGCGCGACGGGAAGTCGCACCACTTCCTGTACGAAGGCGGGATCAACTCGTTCGTTCAGTATCTGAACCAGAACCGCGCGGCGGCGAACGACAAGCCGATTTACATGCGCGGCGAGAAGGACGGGATCGACGTCGAGATCTCGCTGCAGTGGAACGACAGCTACTCGGAGACGGTCTACAGCTTCGCCAACAACATCAACACGCACGAAGGCGGGACCCATCTCTCGGGCTTCCGCGCCGCGCTGACCCGCACCATCAACTACTACGCCGGGCGCAACAACCTGACGAAGGACCTGAAGGACGCGACGATCAGCGGCGACGACATCCGTGAAGGCCTGACCGCGGTGATCAGCGTGAAGATCCCGCGGCCGCAGTTCGAAGGGCCAGACCAAGACCAAGCTTGGCAACACCGAGGTCAAGGGCATCGTCGAGGCGATCGTCAACGACAAGCTCGGGGCGTTCCTCGAGCAGAATCCCGCCGTCGCCAAGAAGCTCATCGCCAAGGCGGTGGATGCGGCGCGGGCGCGTGAAGCGGCGCGCAAGGCCCGCGATCTGGTCCGCCGCAAGGGCGCGCTCGACAACAGCTCGCTTCCCGGCAAGCTCGCCGACTGCCAGGAGCGCGATCCCGGCGCAGAGCGAGCTCTACATCGTCGAAGGTGAGTCGGCAGGCGGATCGGCGAAGCAGGGCCGCGATCGGAGGTTCCAGGCGATCCTTCCGATCAAGGGAAAGATTCTCAACGTCGAGAAGGCCCGGTTCGACAAGATGCTCGGCAGCGACGAGATCAAGACCATGATCGCGGCGCTCGGATGCGGCATCGGCAGCGAGGATTTCGACCTCGCCAAGCTGCGCTACCACCGCATCATCATCATGACCGACGCCGACGTCGACGGATCGCACATCCGTACGCTGCTGCTGACGTTCTTCTACCGTCAGATGCGCGCGCTGATCGACGCCGGCTACGTCTACATCGCGCAGCCGCCGCTGTTCAGGGCGAAGCGCGGCCGCAGCGAGTTCTTCATCCGCGACGAGCGCGAGATGGAGAAGTGGCTGCTGCGGCGATCGGCGGAATCGCGCGTGCTGGTCCTGGCTGACGGGACGCAGATCACCGGCGCCGAGCTGGAAGCACGACTCGAGAAGCTCGTCACCTTCCAGAAATACCTGCAGATTGTCGAGCGGCGTGGTCCCTCGCGCCCGATCGTGCTGGCGCTGCTCGAGCGCGGCGCACACGACCGTGCCTTCTTCCAGGACGCGGACCGCGTCCAGGAGCTCGCCGATGCGCTGCACAGCCGCGGTCGTCTCGGCCAGCGTCCAGCCCGACGAGGAGAACCAGGCGCAGAGCCTGGTCATCGAGGATCGGTCCAGCGGCTACCCACGGCATCACCGCATCAACATGGACTTCGTCGGCACCAGCGAGTTCCGGGTTCTGGCGGCCAGTTATCACGACGTCGATGGCATCAAGGCTCCGATGACCGTCCGGACCATCGGCACGCAGCCGGCCGCGGAGGAAACGACCGGAGGCGCTGCCGCCGACGAAACCGCCATCGGCGGCGCGCCGCTCGACGACGCGACGAAGCTGGCGGCGGAACCGAAGACGCCGGATGTCAGCTCGATGCCGAAGACCGCTGCGCGGGCAAAGGACGCCGACGTCACGATCGAGTCGCTCGAGGCGCTCGTCGACTTCTTCATCGCCGCCGGCAAGAAGGGCTTCGACGTGAACCGCTACAAGGGTCTGGGCGAGATGAACCCGGACACGCTGTGGGAAACCACGATGGACCCGGCCAAGCGGACCCTGCTCCAGGTGAAGGCCGAAGATCATACCGAGGCAGACCTGATGTTCACGACGCTGATGGGCGATCAGGTCGAGCCGCGCCGCAAGTTCATCGAGGACAACGCGCTCGACGTCAAGAACCTCGACATCTGAGGTCCGGGTTCGGGTCCGGGTGCCGGGTTCGGTTCAGGGTTCGGTTCGAGGTTCGGGTCCGGTTCCCGTCCACGACCGGCTGCGGCCTGCTCTGACGCAAAACCCGGAACCTCGAACGTGGAACCGCCCCGAACCCCGAGCACCCGAGCACCAGGAACTCAGAAATTATGACTGAGATCGCCGCGAACAAAGTCCCCGTCAACATCGAAGACGAGATGAAGCGCTCGTACATGGATTACGCGATGAGCGTAATCATCGGGCGAGCGCTTCCCGACGTCCGTGACGGCTTGAAGCCGGCCCACCGGCGCGTGCTGTTCGGCATGCGGACGATGGGGCTGGCGTCGAACCGCGCGTATCGCAAGTGCGCCAAGATCGTCGGCGAGGTGATGGGCAACTATCACCCGCACGGCGACGCGTCGATCTACGACACGCTCGTGCGCCTGGCGCAGGACTTCAACATGCGGTATCCCCTGGTCGACGGCCAGGGGAACTTCGGATCGATCGACGGGGACCCGCCCGCGGCCATGCGCTATACCGAAGCGCGTCCAGAGCCGCTGGCCGAAGCGATGATGACGGATCTCGACAAGGAGACCGTCGACTTCGTTCCCAACTACGACGAGACCACCGAAGAGCCCACGGTCCTCCCGACCACGTTCCCGAACCTGCTGGTGAACGGCTCGTCGGGCATCGCGGTCGGCATGGCCACCAACATCCCGCCGCACAACATGCGCGAGGTGATCGACGGCGTCCTCGCGGTGATCGACCACCGCGCCGCGGCGGCGGCCGGCCGGGCCGATCAGGGCCGAGCTGTTCCGCACGGTGATCAAGACCATCCCGGGTCCCGATTTCCCGTCCGGGGGGTTCATCGTCGGGCGTGAAGGCATCTTCAACGCCTACAAGGAAGGGCGCGGCTCGATCACGATGCGCGCCCGCTCGACGGTCGAGGAGAGCAAGAAGGGGGACAAGGTCTCGATCGTCGTGACCGAGATCCCATACCAGGTCAACAAGGCCCGGCTGCTCGAGAAGATTGCCGAGCTGGTGCGCGAGAAGACGATCGAGGGCATATCGGATCTTCGCGACGAATCCGATCGCGACGGCATGCGCATCGTCATCGAGCTGCGCCGCGGCGAAGTGCCCGAGGTGGTGCTGAACAATCTCTACAAGCACACCCAGCTGCAGACGACCTTCGGCATCATCATGCTCGCGATCGTCGCAGGGCCGGCCGCGGGTGCTCTCGCTGATCGAGATCATCGAGAACTTCGTCGAGTTCCGGCGCGAGGTGGTGCGGCGCCGGACCGAGTTCGAGCTGCGCAAGGCCGAAGCCCGCGCGCACATCCTGGAAGGCCTCAAGATCGCGCTCGATCACCTGGACGAGGTGATCAGGCTGATTCGCGGATCGAAGAGTCCGGCGGAAGCGCGCGAAGGCCTGATGACCGAGTTCAGGCTCTCGCAGGTCCAGTCGCAGGCCATCCTCGACATGCAGCTGCAGCGCCTGACCGGCCTCGAGCGGCAGAAGATCATCGACGAGCTGACCGAGATCCTCAAGCTGATCGAGCGGCTGCGCGCGATCCTGTCGAGCGACGAGCTGCTGATGCAGCTGGTGCGGACGGAACTGATCGCCGTGCGCGACCGCTTCGGCGACGAGCGGCGGACGGAGATCCTCGAAGCCGCGGGTGAGCTGCGCATCGAGGACCTGATCGCCGACGAGGACATGGCGATCACGGTCACCAACACCGGTTACGTGAAGCGGACCGCGATCTCCACCTATCGCGCCCAGCGCCGCGGCGGCAAGGGCCGCATCGGGATGCGCACCCGCGAAGAGGATTTCGTCAGCCACCTCTTCGTCGCCTCGACGCACGCCTACCTGATGATCTTCTCGGATCGCGGCCGCGCTTACTGGCTCAAGGTCCACGAGATTCCAGACGTCGGCCCTGGCGGCAAGGGCAAGTCGATCGCCAACCTGGTCTCGATGGAAGAAGGGGAAAAGATCGCTGCGCTCCTCACGGTCAAGGACTTCCCCTCAGACGACGGCCAGCAGTTCGTGATGATGGGAACCCGCAAGGGCGTGGTCAAGAAGACCGACCTCACCGCCTTCAGCAACCCGCGCGCCGGTGGCATCAACGCCATGGGCGTGGAAGACGGGGACGCGGTGATCGCCGTCGAGCTCTCGGATGGCGGCTCCCAGGTGTGCCTCGGCACCCGCAACGGCATGGCGATTCGGTTCGAGGAGAGTGATGTGCGTCCGATGGGTCGCTCGGCCTACGGCGTTCGTGGCATCACGCTCCGCGAGGACGACGAAGTCGTCGCCATGGAGGTGGTGAAGGCGGGCGGCACGCTCCTGACGGTCGCGCAGAACGGCTACGGCAAGCGCACCGAGCTCGAAGAGTACCGGCTCCAGAGCCGCGGCGGCGTCGGCATCATCAACATCCAGACCTCCGATCGCAACGGCAAGGTCGTGGGCATGACCTACGTTTCCGAAGACGCCGAGGTCATGCTGATCTCGCAGCAGGGAATGATCCTGCGCATGAAGGCCGGCGACGTCCGCGTCATCGGCCGCGCGACGCAGGGGGTCAGGCTGATCGAGATGGAAGAGGGCGATCAGGTTGTGGCGATCGCGAAGCTCGTGGAGCGCGACGACGAGCCGTCGGGAGGTTCCACCCCGGATGCGGGGCTGACGACCGGCGCGGAGAACCTGACCGGGCCGGGAGAGTCGGCCGAATCGACGCCGGACACGGCGCCCGGGACCTCCGACGACGAGGACGCCTCGAACGAGTAGATCCGGATGCTAGGCTCAGGCTCGGAGCGCTGCGACGAACGACGTTCGGGCGGCGCGCAGGGCGGGCTCGAAGCAGGCAGCCGTCGCGACGGCGAGGACGATGGCAGCTACGGCCCCAATCACGCCGGGATGCGCGGGGGTGACGCCGAATAGCAACGCTGATGCGAGCGTGGCCGCCGCGACGCCGGCCCCGAGCCCGACTCCGAGGCCGATGATCACCGGGGTCAGGCCCTGACGAATGATGAGCCAGGCGACGCGCGCCGGCGACGCTCCCAGCGCGAGCCTGATCGCCAGCTCCCGCGGCCGCGACCACGCCGTAGACGCCGATCACGCCGCAGCACCTGCTGCGCAACGCCGTCAGCAGCCGGACCTGAACCTCCTCATCGCCAGCGCATCGTCCACGACGCTGTCGAGCGTGCGCACGCGCTGGAGCGGCAGATCGGGATCGGATCCTGACCGCGCTGCGCGCGCTCGCGATGGCGGCCGTCGCCAGCATTGCCCCTGATCACGAGCGAGAGGCCGCTCCGTGTGTTCAGTCCGTACGGCACGTAGGCGACGAGACCGGGGTCGCGCTCGAAACCACCGCGGGCGCCGAACACCCCCACGCGTTCACGCAGCCGATGAGGAGCGCTGCGGCACCGCCCCGAGGATGGCCACAGCGGCCGCCGCGCATCGGCTGTCACCGCGTCAATCAGCGGCCTCACGACCGCGTACGGGTGAATCGATGCCCGGGTCGAGGCTGCGGTTCGACAGCGGCCAGGGAAAGGAAGCCGGCGGCCTACGCCGGTTCGAGCTTCGCGTACTTGGCGAGCAGCTTCTTCACGCCAACCGACACGAACCGCACCGTAATCTTCATGTCGTCGTTGTGCTCTTCGACGGCAATCACCGAGCCGACGCCGAACTGCGGGTGCCGGACCCGCATCCCCGGTCTCACGTCGGTCGCTGACTGATCCTCGTTCTCGTAGTCGTAGGCCGGCCCACGCTCCTTGAAGCGGGCGCCCGCCTTGCGGCCGTACGGGTTGGTGCGGAACTCGTAGTGGGCGTGGGCGAAGTTGCCGTCGTATCGCGTGCTCGGCGCCGGTGCGACTGCGATCCACCAGCTGCGGCGGAATCTCGTCGAGGAAGCGTGACGGCACGCACGACTGATACTCGCCGAAGACGCGCCGCCGGGCGGCGCCGGTGAGCACCAGCTGATGTCGGGCGCGGGTCATGCCGACATAGCAGAGGCGCCGCTCTTCCTCGAGCTCCTCGATGTCTTCAGCAGAGCGGGAATGCGGGAACAATCCTTCTTCCAGGCCCGCGATCACGACCATCGGGAACTCGAGTCCCTTGGCCGCGTGCATGGTCATCATCCAGACCCGCGCGTTGCGGTTCCCGGACTCCTCGTCCGCTTCGGAGAGCAGCGACAGCCGATCGACGAAGCCGCCGAGCGACGGATCGGGCTCGCGGCTCTCGTATTCGCGGGCGGCGGAGACCAGTTCCATCAGGTTCTCGATGCGCTCGTTGGCCTCCTCGCTGTTCTCGTCGCGGAGCGCGTTCAGGTAGCCGGTCCGATCGAGCATCTTCCCGAGCAGCGTCGATACCGGATCCTGGCGCGCGGCCTCGAACAGCCCGGCGATCATGTCGCGGAAGCCACGGAGCGAAGTGATGGCGCGGTTGCCGAGCCTGGCTTCGTCGATCGCGTAGAGCATCCGCGCCCAGAGCGAGCGTACCGAAATGACTTCCTGCAGCCCCGCGGCGAGCAGCGGCGGCGCGTCGGCCAGCACGTCGTCGGCGCTGATCGCCTGGAGCGAATCCATCACGCCCTTGCCGATGCCGCGGGCGGGAACGTTGATGACGCGGCGGAGACTGACATCGTCGTGGGGGTTGATGATCAGCTTGAGGAAGGCGAGCGCGTCCTTGATTTCCTTGCGCTCGTAGAACCGGACGCCGCCGATGATCTTGTAGGGAATGCTGTCGCGCATCAGCGCGTCTTCGATCGCGCGCGACTGGGCGTTGGTGCGGTAGAGGATGGCGATCATCGCGTCGACGTCGCCGGCGCGGGCCTGCTTGATTGCCCTCGAGATGAAGTCCGCCTCCTCGAGCTCGTCGTTACCGCGGTAATAGACGATCCGCGCCCCACCCTTGCGATCGGTCCACAGCCGCTTGTCCTTGCGGTTGCGGTTCTGGCTGATGACCGCGGAAGCCGCGTCCAGGATCACCTGCGTCGACCGGTAGTTCTGTTCCAGCTTGACGACCTTGGCTTCGGGAAAGTCGTGCTCGAAGTCGAGGATGTTCTTCAGGTCGGCGCCGCGCCATTTGTAGATGGACTGATCGGGGTCGCCAACCACCGCCAGGTTGCGATAGACCTCGGCCAGCCGCTTGATCAGCAGGTACTGGGGACGGTTCGTGTCCTGGTACTCGTCGACCATCACGAACCGGAACTTGTTTGCGTAATAGCTGCGGGTCGGCTCCGAGGACTCGAAGAGCTCGACGGTTTTCAACAGCAGGTCGTCGAAGTCCAGAGCGTTGCAGTCCTTCAGCGTCTGCAGGTATTTCTCGTAGATCTTGGCAATCTGCTCGTCGCGCAGGTTCCACTTGCCGCGCAGCGAGTCCGGGCCCTTCCATCCGGTTCTTGGCGTGGCTGATCCGCGAGAGCGCCATGCGCGGCGGGACCAGCTTGTCGTCGATCCCGAGCTCGCGCTGGGCCTGCTTCACGACCGCGACCTGATCGGCCGAGTCGTAAATCACGAAATCACGCGACAACGCGATCTTCGGCGCCTCCCGCCGCAGTAACCGCGCGCACAACGCATGGAAGGTCGAGAGCCAGGTCCCGCCGGCATCGGATCCGATCAATCCCTCGACCCGCTCCCGCATCTCCTGCGCCGCCTTGTTGGTGAATGTCACCGCAAGGACCTCCTCGGGCCGGGCGTGCCCGCTCCCGATGAGATAGGCGATCCGATAGGTAATGACGCGCGTTTTACCCGAGCCCGCGCCCGCGAGAATGAGCAGCGGCCCGTCGCGGTGCAACACGGCGTCGCGCTGTTCAGGATTCAGCTTCTCGAGGAAATCCATGATCGCGTGAAGAGGATCAAGTATACCGTCCGCTGGTCCGCTGTGCTCGGCGCTGGTGCTCGCTGGTTCGCCGTCCGGCGGTCGGCGGGACAACGGGCGATGGATAGACCATCAGCCAAGAAGCGCTAGACTGCCGACCCAAAGACAAGTACCAGCAAGAAGGACCAACCTGCCGCGTTTCAGCGAACGGTGCTTTCGGAGGGTGCGTAACAATCCGAAAAGTAGTTGACGGGTCCTAGTCAATTGCTGCAAGACTGCGGCGAGGTCCGCCTCGCACGCGAACTTCAATCGCAGCACGATCTCGAGATCGGTCGACAACTCGCCAGCGGACCCTAGGGCAGTCCTGACGTGATGGATGTATCGTCCGTCCTCCCCGCAGCTCTGGCCCTCAGCGACATTCGAGGGAATCGAAACAGCCGCCCGCCGAATCTGAGAGGTGAGCCCGTACCGCTCTTCCTCCGGCAGCCGTCTGGTCGCCTCGTAAGTGAGCACCGTCAGGTCCATCGCCGCCCGCCACGCATCGAGATCCCGGTAAGACAAGATTTCCGATTTCCCCATATGTGCCTCCCAATAACTGCAATCCGTTTCGACGCCACGGTTCGCGAAATCCGCAACCATTCGCCCCAACTCGTTAAAGCTGAGCGTTCGGCGACTTCCCACGGCAAGCCATGTTCCAATCGTGTTGAGCGGTTTACGGACGAGCAGCCGAGCGGCCCCGCGACAGCGGCCCAGCGACGCGCGGACCAGCGGCCCAGCGAACCAGCGGCCCAGCGGCCCAGCGGCCCAGCGAACCCCGACTGCGTCAGTACCATTCCCCCATGCCCGCGACTCTCTTCAAGAAGGTCTGGGACCTCCATTCCGTTCGCACGCTGCCCAACGGGCAGACGCAGTTGTTCGTCGGATTGCACCTGATCCACGAGGTGACCACTCCGCAGGCCTTCGACATGCTGCGCGCACGTGGGCTGGGGGTGCGGTATCCGGATCGGACGGTGGCGACGGTCGATCACATCGTGCCGACCCGCGATCAGCGGCGGCCGTTTGGCGATGTGATGGCCGAGGACATGCTCGTGGCGCTGGAGCGGAATACGAAGGCCTCCGGGGTGCCGCTGTTCGATCTGCACAGCGGCGCCCAGGGAATCGTTCACGTGATCGGACCCGAGCTCGGGCTCACGCAGCCGGGGATGACCATTGCCTGCGGCGACAGCCATACCTCGACGCACGGCGCATTCGGGGCGGTCGCCTTCGGGATCGGGACCTCGCAGGTCCGCGACGTGCTCGCGTCGCAGTGCCTGGCGATGGATCCATTGAAGGTTCGGCGGATCAACGTGTCGGGGCGGCTCACGCCCGGCGTCTACGCGAAGGACGTCATCCTGGAGATCATCCGACGGCTCGGCGTCAACGGCGGGGCTGGTTACGCGTATGAATACGCCGGCGACGCCATCGACCGGATGACGATGGACGAGCGGATGACGATCTGCAACATGTCGATCGAGGGCGGCGCGCGAGTCGGCTACGTCAATCCGGACCAGACGACGGTGGAGTACCTGCGCGGCAGGAAGTACGCGCCGGCGGGCAACGCGTTCGACGCGGCTGCCGCGTGGTGGTTGGGCATGGCGTCGGATCCCGGCGCGAACTACGACGACGAGGTCGAGATCGATGCGGCGACGATCCGGCCGCGCGTCACGTGGGGAATCAACCCGGGGCAGTCGGTCTTCGTGGACGAGCGCCTGCCGGCGCCGTCGGATGCCGCGCCGGGCGAGCGGGCGTCGATCACGGAAGCGCTCGAGTTCATGGGCTTTGGCGAAGGACAGCCGATCAAGGGTACGAAGATCGACGTGGCCTTCGTCGGATCGTGCACCAACGCGCGTCTATCGGATCTGCGGGAGGCCGCCAAGGTCGTGCGCGGCCATCACGTCGCCCCGAACGTCCAGGCGCTGGTCGTGCCGGGCTCGCAGGCCGTTCGAGCCGCCGCCGAGCGCGAGGGGCTCGATCGGGTCTTCACGGAGGCCGGATTCGAGTGGCGAGGCGCCGGATGCTCGATGTGCCTCGCGATGAACCAGGACAAGCTCGAAGGCCGCCAGGTCTGCGCGTCCTCCTCCAACCGCAATTTCAAGGGCCGCCAGGGCAGTCCGACCGGGCGCACCCTCCTCATGAGCCCGGCCATGGTGGCCGCCGCCGCTGTCGCCGGCGAAATCGTCGACGTTCGAGAGTTCACACACCATGGCGATTGAGCGGATCGCGCGGATCTCCGGACGGGGCCTGCCGCTGCGGGGCAACGACATCGACACCGACCGCATCATCCCGGCGCGGTTTCTGAAGTCGGTTTCGTTCGAAGGGCTCGAGACTCATCTCTTCGAGGACGACATCGCGCAGGCGCGCGAGCAGAAGGCCGGACACGCAATCGTCAATCCGGCCTACGCCGGTGCGTCGATCCTCGTCGTCAACCGGAACTTTGGATGCGGATCGTCCCGGGAGCACGCGCCGCAGGCAATTCGGCGCAAGGGCCTCCGCGCCGTGGCGGGCGAGTCGTTCTCTGAGATTTTCTTCGGCAACTCGGTTGCGCTCGGCATGCCGTGCGTATCGGGTGCCCCCGCCGACATCGCGCGACTGCAGACGACGATCGAGCAGGCACCGGATGTCGAGGTGACAATCGACCTCGCGGCGTCGCAGCTTCAGTGCGGAGACTGGCGGATGGCGATTGCCCTGCCGGCGGCGGCGCGCGAGTCCTTCATCGACGGCAGCTGGGACGCGACCGGCCTTCTCCTCGATCGGTTCGAGGAGGTCGAGGCGACAAAGCAGCGCCTTCCGTACGTGAATGGTTGGCGGTAGCATCGACATCGGCCGGGTCTTCAGACCCGGCCAGATTCCTTTTCAGACGGTGGCGCCAGCTGGCGGACGGTTGCAAGGAACGCCTCGGCCGCGTGAGACAGCTCAGCGCCCCGCCGGAACACGAGGCGCACGTGCCGCTGCGCGCTCAGCTCCGGAATCTTCACAGCCACCAGCCGCCCCGCGGCGAGCTCCGCGACGGCGACGCGCCGCGGCAACACCGCCACACCCAACCCCATCTCCACCGCACGCTTGATCCCATCGAGGCTCGGTAGCGCGACGCGGATATTGATTCGCTGGTGCCGCCGCTCGTAGAGGCGAAGCACCCGATCGCGGGCGGGCGACGGATCGTTGTGCGCGATGACGGTCTCGGTGCCGACTTCCTGCAGCGACACGCGCTTCCGTCCCGCCAGCGCGTGGCCAGGATGCGCGAGCATCACGAGCTCATCGTGCCCGAGCGATACCGCCTGCAGCGCGCGCTCGGCCGGCGAAAACGTCAGGACGCCGAAGTCGATGCTGCGGTCGAGCAGCGCGGCCGGGATGTGCCGGGAGGGCATGCGCCTGACGTCGATCAGGACCTGGGGATGGGCCGCGCCGAAACTGGCGATCACCGGCAGCAGGGAGTGCACGGCCGCCTCGTTGGCGCCAATGACCACCCGGCCGCGACGGACCTCCTGCAGCTCGCGCACGGCGAGCTCCGCGTCGGAGGCGAGGGTCAGCAGGCGCGCCGCGTAGTCCTGGAGCAGGCGGCCGGCCTCGGTCAGGGTGCCGTCCCGCGACGACCGATCGAACAGCCGATCCCCCAGCTCTTCCTCGAGCCGCTTGATGGCCTGGCTGACGGCGGGCTGGGTCCGGTGGAGTTTCTTGGCGGCTTTCGAGAAGCTGCGCTCGGCCGCGACCGTTGCGAAAACCGCGAGGTCCTGCAACTGCACCAGCCGATCATAACCAGTCCTTATAGAAATCGAAAAGTTATAAATTGGACTATCACGGCAGGGGCGGGTTACAAAGGGTATGTCCCCGGAGGACCGAATGGCTGACCGGCTCATCATTTTCGACACCACGCTCCGCGACGGCGAACAGGCGCCCGGCTTCTCGATGCGGATCGACGAGAAGCTGAAGATGGCCCGTCAGCTGGCCGCCCTGGGGGTGGACTACATCGAGGCCGGCTTTCCGATCGCCTCCGAGGCCGACGCCGAAGCGGTGCGCACCGTCTCCACGCATGTGAAGGGTCCGGTGATTGCGGCGCTCGCCCGCTGCAACCGGGCCGACATCGAGCGCGCCGCGTGGGCACTCGAGCCCGCCGAGCGCAAGCGCATCCACGTCTTCATCGCGACCTCCGACCTGCACCTCGAGCGCAAGCTCCGGATGTCGCGCTCGCACTGCCTCACGGTTGCGATGGACGCGGTCCGCCTGGCGCGCACGTTCACCGACGACGTCCAGTTCTCCGCGGAAGACGCCACGCGAAGCGACCCGGAGTTCCTGTGGCATGTCGTCGAGGCCGTCATCCAGTCCGGGGCCAAGACAATCAACCTGCCCGACACCGTCGGGTACTCGACGCCCGGACGAGATCCAGGCGTTCTTCGCGGGCCTGAGAAACCGGGTGCCCAGTTCCGACCAGGTGATCTGGAGCACGCACTGTCACGACGACCTCGGGCTCGCCGTCGCCAATACCCTCGCGGCCCTGACCGGCGGCGCGCGTCAGGTCGAGTGCACCATCAACGGCATTGGAGAGCGCGCCGGCAACGCGTCGCTCGAAGAGGTCGTGATGGCCACTCAAGTACGCTCCGATCGCCTGCCGTTCTCGACCGCCATCGATACCAAGCAGATCTACGCAGCCAGCCAGTTGCTGACCTCGTTGACCGGTGAAGCCGTGCAGGCCAACAAGGCGATCGTCGGGCGGAACGCATTCGCGCACGAGGCCGGCATCCATCAGGACGGCATGCTGAAGGATCGCCGCACCTACGAAATCATGTCCCCGGAGGACGTCGGCGTACCCAAGGCGACGCTGGTCCTGGGCAAGCATTCCGGCCGCCACGCGGTCCAGCAGCGGTGCGAAGAGCTGGGCGTGAAGCTCGATCGTCCCGAGCTCGATCGCGTCTACCGCGGGGTCATCGCGCACGCCGATCGCGAGAAGACGGTGGGCGACGCGGATCTGCTGAAGATCGTCGAGTCGGTCCGGACGCCCACCGCGCCCGAGACGCCGGTGTTTGCGCCGGCGATCACCGACTTCGCAACGACGCCGGCCGAAAAGGGCTACGGCCACGGGGTGTAGACGGCGGTCACCGCGCTCCTCTCATTCGTTGTCCTGACTTGTGGCCCCGGGACTCCAGACCCGGGGCGACAGACGACTTCGATCACTCTCAATGAATGCGTCAATCCTGCTGCTGCCCGGTGACGGCATCGGTCCCGAAGTCGTCGCTGCGGCGGAGCGTGTCCTCCGCGTGGTCGCCGAGCGCTTCAATCACCAATTCACACTGACCACGGGCACGATTGGCGGCGCGGCGCTCAGGAAAGGGCTGCCGCCGCTGCCCGGTGCGACGCTCGACGCCGCGCGAAAGGCGGACGGTATCCTGCTGGGTGCGGTCGGCGATCCCTCCTTCGACACCGCGCCTCCGGCCGAGCGTCCCGAGGCTGCCCTCCTGAGGATCCGCCGGGAGCTGGGACTCTACGCCAACCTGCGGCCGGCTCGCGTCTGGCCGGGGCTGGAATCGGCGGGGCCGCTCAAGCCGGAGATCCTGCGCGGCACCGACCTCCTCCTGTTCCGGGAGTTGACCGGCGGCTTGTACTACGGAGAACCGCGCGGTGTGACCCCCGACGGCGACAGCGCGCACAACACGATGCGGTACTCGCGCGGCGAGATCGACCGAATTGCGCGCCGGGCGTTCGAAGCCGCGCGTCTTCGGCGCCGGCGCGTGACCTCGGTCGACAAGGCCAACGTGCTCGAGGTCTCCAGGTTGTGGCGGCAGGTCGTGACCGGCGTGGCCGCAGACTATCCCGACGTCACGCTCGAGCACATGCTCGTCGACACCTGCGCAATGAAGATCACCTACGCGCCGTCGTCGTTCGACGTGATCCTCACCGAGAACATGTTCGGCGACATTCTCTCGGACGAGGCCGGTGCGGTGGTGGGGTCGCTTGGCTTGTTGCCGTCGGCCAGCCTGGGGGATGGCGCCGGCCTGTTCGAGCCGGTGCACGGCTCGGCACCGGACATCGCGGGCAAAGGCATCGCCAATCCGATCGGCACGATTGCGTCGGCAGCGATGCTGTTGCGATACGCGCTGAAGCTCGACGCGGAAGCGGCAGCGGTCGAGAAGGCGATCGAAGCCGCACTCACGGCGGGCCTCCGCACCGCCGATCTCGCGGCCGGCGGCGCCTCGGTGAGCACGACCGAGATGACCGATCGAATCGTGGCGGCGCTCTAGCTTCCGCCTTGAGCGTCCGCTGGTCGGCTGGTCCGCTAGACCGCTAGACCGCGAAAGGAGCCGAGCCGACGGACCAGCGGCCCAGCGAACCAGCGGCCCAGCGGAACGCCTACTCCACCGTGACGCTCTTCGCGAGGTTCCTCGGCTGATCCACGTCGCAGCCGCGCCGCACGGCGATGTGGTACGAGAGCAATTGCAGCGGCACCACCGCGAGCACCGGCGTCAGCAGCGGGTGCGACTTCGGAATCGTGATCAGGTAGTCGGTCTTCGAATCGAGAAGATCCTTGATGCCGTGGTTGTCCTCGGTCGACAAGGCGATCACGGAGCCGCCACGGGCCTTTGCCTCCTGAACGTTGCCGATCATCTTCTCGAACACGTGATCGTTCGGTGCAATCGTGACCACCGGCATGGCTTCGTCGATCAGCGCAATCGGCCCGTGTTTCATCTCGCCGGCGGGATAGCCCTCGGCGTGGATGTACGAGATCTCTTTGAGCTTCAGCGCGCCTTCGAGCGCGATTGGATAGTTGATCCCGCGCCCCAGGAACAGGAAGTCGCTGCGCTGATAGAACCGCCGGGCGATCTCTTCGGTGAGCGGCTCGCACTTGAGGGTCTGCTCGAGCAGCAATGGCAGCTGCGTCAGTCCTTCGAGGTGCGGCCGTGCGACATCCGGGCTCAGCGCTCCGCGAATCTGGCCGAGATAAACGGCGAGCAGGTGCAGCGCGACGAGCTGTGAGGTGAAGGCCTTCGTCGAGGCGACCCCAATCTCCGGGCCGGCATGCGTGTAGACCGTTCCCTCGGTTTCCCTGGTGGCCATGCTCCCGACCACGTTGCAGATCGCGATGCTGCGGGCGCCTTTCTTCTTGGCTTCACGGAGCGCCGCCAGGGTGTCCGCCGTTTCCCCCGACTGCGTGATCACGATGGCCAGCGTGTTCTTCGAGACAATCGGATCGCGATAGCGGTATTCGGACCCGTAGTCGACGTCAACCGGGACGCGAGCCAGTGATTCGATCAGGAACTTGCCGACCAGCGCCGCATGCCACGACGTGCCGCAGGCCAGGATCACGACGCGCTCGACCTGCTTGAGCACGTCGTCAGGCACCTCGATCTCCTGCAGGAAGACCTGGCCGCTCTCGACCGAGGCGCGCCCCAGCACCGTCTCCTTGATCGCCAGCGGCTGCTCGAAGATCTCCTTGAGCATGAAGTGCTTGTATCCCGCCTTCTCGGCCATGACGGGATCCCAGGACACCCGCGTGCTCTTCTTCGATACGGCGCCGCCGGCGTAGTCGGTGAACTCGACTCCCGACGGGGTGATCACGGCCATCTCCTCGTCGCCCAGAAAAACCACGTCGCGCGTGTGGCTCAGGATGGCGGGGATGTCCGATGCGACGAAGAACTCCTTGTCACCCAGGCCGACCACGATCGGCGGGCCGTTTCGCACGGCCACGATCTTGTTGGGATCGTCGGCGGAGATCAGCACGAGGCCGAAGAGCCCGCGCATGTAGAGCAGGGCCCGGCGGACCGCGTTCTCGAGCCCGTCCTCTTTCATCTCGCGCTCGACCAGGTGCGCGACGATTTCCGTGTCGGTCTCGGTCACGAAGGTATGTCCTTCGCGCTGGAGCTGATGCTTGAGATCGAGATAGTTCTCGATGATCCCGTTATGGACGACGACGATGCGTCCGGTGCAGTCGCGGTGGGGATGGGCGTTCTCTTCGGTGGGGCGGCCGTGCGTGGCCCAGCGCGTGTGCCCGATGCCGGTACTGGCCTTCGAGCGGGTGGGTCGCGATGACCTCCTCCAGCCGGGCAAGCTTGCCGGCGCTGCGACGCAGCTCGATGGCTCCGTTGTGGACCACTGCAACGCCGGCCGAGTCGTAGCCTCGGTACTCGAGCCGGCGCAGACCGTCGATCAGAATGGGTACGAGTTGCTTCGAACCGATGTACCCGATGATTCCGCACATTAGCGCACCTTTACTTCTTGTTCCGGTTCTCGACCCAGCCCGCTTTGTTCACCTGCCTGCCACGGCCGATCGCCAGCGCGCCGGAAGGCACGTCGTCGGTGATGCACGAGCCGGCGGCCGACATAGGCGCCGTTCCCGACCGTGACCGGGGCGATGAGCTGCGAATCGCTGCCGATGAAGGCGCCATCCTCGATCGTCGTCTGGTGCTTCTTCCGGCCGTCGTAGTTGACGGTAATCACGCCGGCGCCGACGTTGACCTTCTCGCCGATCACCGCGTCGCCCAGGTAGGCGAGGTGACCGGCCTTGGAGCCGCGGCCCATCCTGGTTTTCTTCAACTCCACGAAGGCGCCGACGTGCGCGTCTTCGCCGACGTGCGCTTCGGGGCGGAGGTGCGCGAACGGCCCGACATCGGCGCCGGACTCGAGGCGGGAGTTCCTGATGACGCAGTAGCTGTTGACGAACACGCCATCCGCCAGCGTTGAATCGACGATGCGCACGCCGCACTGAATCTCGCAGCGTTGGCCGATGCTGGTGCGTCCCTCCAGGTACACGTTGGGATGAATGATCGTGTCCTGCCCGATCGTCACATCCGGCCCGATATACGCGGTCGCGGGGTCGACGAGCGTGACGCCGGCGGCCATCAGTTCGTCGTTGCGGATTCTTCTGAGCGACTGCGCCACCTGCGCGAGTTCCTTGCGGCTGTTCACACCGAGAATCTCCTCCGGATCGTCGAGCGTCACGGTCTCCACTCCCAGACCGCGATCGCGGTAAATCCTGACCAGGTCCGGAAGGTCGTACTCGCCCTGGGCGTTCGCCGAGCCGATCTGGCGGAGGGCGGCGAACAGCGGAAGGATGTCGAACGCGTAGATGCCGCTATTGATTTCCCGAATTCCGCGTTGCGCGGACGAAGCATCCTTGTCCTCGACGATCCCGGTAATGCGGCCGCCGTTTCGCTCGATCCGTCCGTATCCCGCGGGATCGGCGGCAACGGCCGTCAACACGGTTGCGGCCGCCCCGGTCTCGACATGGTGACTGACCAGCCGTTGAAGGGTCTCCGCCCTGAGCAGCGGCACGTCTCCCGAGAGCAGGATGACGGTGCCGGTCGCACCCGCGAGCGCCGCTTCTGTTTGAAGCAGAGCATGACCCGTGCCGAGCTGAGGTTCCTGAATCGCGAACCGAAGATCCGCCCTCGCTTGGAGCACGTCACGTACGGCATCGGCCTGGTGACCGACGACGATCACGATTGATGCGGGGGAAATCCGGTCGGCCGTGCGGAGCACATGCTCGATTAAGGGCAAGCTGGCGGCCGAATGGAGGACTTTTGGCAGCCGGGACTTCATCCGCGTGCCCTTGCCCGCCGCAAGGACCACGAGGTGGAGAGGGGTCACCGCCTCTTCCGACCCCGGCCTCGCGCAGCCTCCGGTGCGTCGACCAGATCACGGAACTCGTCGGTGAATCGCAGAGGCTCGAGGTCGGGATCCTGGCGGGCGAGCGCGCGGTTTTCAGGATTCAGAGTTATCGCCTGGCGCAGATGATCGACCGCCTGTATCGAATCCCCACGCGCGGTGAGCGCGACCGACATGATGTAGTGGGCGTGATCGCTGTCGGGGGCGCCGGTCAGAGCCCGCCGCAGATGATCCAGCGCACCCGCGGTATCTCCGGCATTCAGGGCGACGGTCGCCGCGTACACCTGCTCCTGTGGGGTTTGAGGGGTTGCAGGCCGGCGCGCGGTTTCGCGTTCGCACACCCGCAAGTACAAATGAGACCGCTCCTGGAGCTCCCGTTCCTCGGGATAGCGCTCCATGATCGCCCTGAACTGCGCCGCGGCGCCTGGATAATCGTGACGCTGGAGGGCACGGACGCCGTTTTCGTACATCGCCAGCGCTTCGTAGTAGCCCGGCTTGCGGGGCGCCGGCGGCGGTGGCTGCGGCGGTTGCGCCTTCTCGGCCGGCTTGACGGCCGCGCGGCCCGGTTTCGGATCCGGCTTGGCTTGGGACTTCGCCGCTGCTGGGCGCGACGCAGGTCTGGCCTTGGCGACGGAGGCTTTCGCCGTCTGTTTCGCCAGCGAGAGCGGCCGTGCCGCCGCCTTGGACGGCGGCGACTTCATTTTCTTCCGCGGAGCTGGGGTAACTTTCTTCTGCCTGGTCTCTTTGGCCATGCAGTCCCGTTCGGTCCTTTCACCGCCCGCGCGGCGGCGGGCTGACGGCAACCCGACAAAGGGTCGAATTGGACAGGACAAGGTAGCAGAAGGGTCCAGAAACGGCAAGCACCGCAGCATCTCTGGTGAGAACCCTAATTCTCGCGCTCCCCCTCGAGCAGCTGATACATGGTCCGGGTCGGTACACGGTACTTTCGAGCCAGTAGTTTCACCGCCTCGCGGCGGGACCCGGTCGATGAATTGGTCAAATCACCAAATTCACGAATCAGCTCTCCCGCCGTCGGCAGCTCCATGGGCGCGTCCGGCAGCGGCTCTGCGGGAGCCACAACGATGGTGAACTCTCCTCTTGGCTCTGTAAATGACTGCAAATGCTGTGAAATAGGTCTTACGACCAATTCTTCGTGCGCTTTCGTCAACTCACGCCCGACCGCACACAGCCGGTCACCAAAGATCTCCAGCAGATCGGCTAATGAGGCGGTAATTCTGTGAGGGGCCTCGAAAAACACCACCAGCCTGGGCTCGTCTTTCAGCTCGGCGAACCATCGTTTTCTGTCGTTAGACCTATGTGGCGGAAAGCCGACGATCAGGATCTGGTCGGCGGGTAAGCCGGAGGCCGAAACCGCCGCCAGAGCTGCCGACGGCCCCGGGATGGGCTCGACTCGAATGCCGGCGTCGTGGGCCGCCGCGACCAGCATGCCGCCCGGATCCGAGATCAGAGGAGTTCCGGCATCCGACACGACCGCCACCGATTCACCCCGCTGCAGACGGCCGATCAGCTCCGGGGTTCGGGCGCGTTCATTGTGCTCGTGCAGACTCGTCGTCGGGGTCGAGATCGAGTAGTGTTGGAGGAGTCGGGCAGTCCTGCGGGTGTCTTCTGCCGCGATGATCGCCACTTCCCGCAGCACGCGAAGCGCCCGAAACGTGATGTCCTCCAGGTTGCCGATCGGAGTGGCGACCACATAGAGGATGCCGGGCATCTTGCGAAAGTCCTGATTCTACTGCATGTATTCAGCCGAACCCCTGCCCCATTTCGTGGATGAATACCTCGCGTATCTGTACGAGGTGCACCCCACCAATGCCACCTTCGACGGGGTCCATCTGCACGACGATCTGCTCGAGGATCTCAGCCGGTCGGCCATCGACACACAGATTCGCGACCTGGGCGCCTTGGCACGCCGTCTCGCCGCCATCGATCCGGCACGCCTGACCGATGTCGAACGGCTCGAGCGGCCGGCACTGGACGCGAACATCCGGGGCGCGTCTGTTCGAGCTCGAGGCGATCCGCACCTGGGAACGCAGCCCGCAGCACTACTCCGACATTCTCGCGACCAGCCTGGCGGGGCAGGCGCTGTTCGCGTACGCACCGCTCGACCGAGCGCGCCCGGCGGATCGTGTCGAAGCTGCGCCAGGTGCCCCGCCTGATGCAGGCGGCCCGCGACAACATCAAGGATCCGCCAGGCATCTTCGTGAAGGTCGGCCTCGAGAGCCTGCGCGGCACCCTGCGCTTCATCAACGACGATCTTCCGCGCGCGTTCAGCCGCCTCGACGACATGCACATCCTCGGCGATCTCGCGGATGCCTCGACCGAAGCCGCGAGCGCCATCGAGCGCTACATCGAGTACCTCGAAAAGGAGATTGCGCCGAAGACGAAGGGCTCGTTCCGGCTCGGGCAGGAGAAGTTCGAACAGAAGCTGCGGCTCGACGAAGGGGTCACCCTCGGCTCGGAGCGGCTGCTCGATCTGGCGATGCGCGAGCTGCGAAACACGCAGGAGGAGTTCCGCCGCGTGGCCTCACGCATGAACGGCGGTGATCCGCTGGCGGCGTGGGCGAAGGCCAAGGAAGATCATCCGGCCGCCGGCGAGCTCATTCCGGTCGCGCAGCAGCAGCTCCAGGAGCTCTCCGCGTTCATCCAGCGCAACAACATCATCACCATCCCCGACGGTGAACCGGTCTCCGTTGCGCCGACGCCCCGCTTCTACCGCTGGACGTTCGCCAGCATGTGGACGCCGGGTCCCTTCGAGACCAAGCCGGTCCGGGCGTTCTACTACATCACCGACGTCGATCCGTCGTGGCCGGCCGAGCGCCAGGACGAGCATCTCCGCGACTTCAACTACGGCGCGCTCTGGGCGATCTCGATCCACGAGGTGTTCCCCGGACACTTCCTGCACTACCAGCACCTGCGCCAGGTACCGTCGAAGCTGCGCAAGTCGATCCTCTTCTCCTCGGCCGCGTTCGTCGAAGGCTGGGCGCACTACTGCGAGCAGATGATGATCGACGAGGGCTTCCGCCGGAACGATCCCGCGGTACGCCTCGGACAGCTCGCCGAGGCCCTGATTCGGCTCTGCCGGTTCGTCGTCGGCATCCGCCTGCACTGCGAGGACATGTCGGTCGAGCAGGGCGTGCGGTTCTTCCGTGAAGAGGCGTTCCTGGAAGAAGCCAGCGCGCGCCGGGAGGCCGAGCGCGGCAGCTTCAATCCATCCTACATCGTGTACTCGATCGGTAAGCTGATGGTCCTCAAGCTCCGTGAGGACTACAAGGCCAGGGCCGGAGCGAAGTACTCGCTCAAGGAGTTCCACGACACGCTCCTCGCCAACGGCACCGTGCCGCTGTGGCTCCACCGGGCGCTCATGCTCGGCGAAAACAGCGGCGATATGATCGAGTAACAGGCCAGCCATGCCCCTTTACGAGTATCAGTGCGAAGCCTGCGGCCACCGGTTCGAGCGGATCCAGAAGTTCTCGGATCCGCCGATCGAAACCTGCCCGACCTGCGGCGGCGCGGTCCGCAAGCTGATTTCCTCCCCCGCGATCCAGTTCAAGGGCTCCGGCTTCTACATCAACGACTACGCCAAGAAATCCTCGGCCGACAGCGGGAAATCCTCGGCCGACGGCGGGAAGTCCTCCGGCGACGGCGGGAAGCCCGCCTCCTCCTCGGGAACTTCGTCTACCAGCGACAGCTCGACCACGTCGTCTTCGACCAGCACGGCGGTACACGTCCGGCTCGTCGACGTCGGGGTCCTCCGGTTCGTCGAGCTCCGGTTCGTGAACATTCCGTGTGTGGCTTCCGGCTTCGCCGGAAGTCCGGCCGCCTGCACTTCGTCGCGGGACGGCTTCAGCCGGAAGGCTGCCGCATATACGATTGGAAGCTCATGGTCGATCCAGGTTTGCTCCGCGAACAGATGGACGTCCTGCGTGCGGCGTTGTCCCGGCGCGGCCTCAAAGCCGACGCCGAGCTCGAACAGCTCGCGACGCTGGAAGCGCGGCGTCGCCGCTTGATTCCCGAGCTCGAAGGCTTGAAGCGGGAGCAGAACGCCGCCGGCGACGAAGTGGCTCGCGCCAAGCGCCAGGGCCTCGACGCGTCGTCGATATTCGCGGCCAACAAGGCCCGCGGGCAGCGGATCCGGCAGCTCGAGATCGAGACCGATCAGGTCGAGCAGCAGCGGACCGGGCTGCTGATGACGCTGCCGAATATCCCGCATGCCACCGTGCCCGAAGGCGCCAGCGCGCACGACAACGTCGAAGTGCGCCAGCACGGCCAGCCGCGGACCTTCGAGTTCGAGCCGAAGCCGCATTGGGAGCTCGGCCCGGCGCTCGGCATCATCGACTTCGAGCGCGCCACTCGCATGTCTGGTGCGCGCTTCTCGGTATTGATGGGTGCCGGTGCGCGCCTCGCGCGCGCGCTGATCAACTTCATGCTGGAGATCCACACCGGTGAGCACGGCTATACCGAGGTCGAGCCGCCGTTCCTGGTGAACGCCGACGCGCTGCGCGGGACCGGCAACCTTCCCAAGTTCGAGCAGGATCTCTTCAAGATCGCGGGTGAATGGGATCTCTTTCTGATCCCGACCGCGGAGGTCCCGCTCACCAACCTGCATCGCGGAGAGATCCTCGACGGCCGGAAGCTCCCCTTGCGGTACACCGCCTACACGCCCTGCTTCAGGAGCGAAGCCGGCTCATACGGGTCGGACGTGCGCGGGCTGATCCGCCAGCACCAGTTCGACAAGGTCGAGCTCGTGAAGTTCACGACGCCCGACCAGTCCTATGAGGAGCTGGAGGCGCTGACCCGCAATGCCGAGGAGATTCTGAAGCGGCTGGAACTCCCATATCGCACGATGCTGCTCTGCGCGGGAGACATGGGCTTCGCGTCCGCGAAGACCTACGACATCGAGGTGTGGCTCCCGAGCCAGGACACGTATCGCGAGATTTCGTCCTGCAGCAACACCGAAGCGTTCCAGGCCCGCCGGGCCAACATCCGCTTCAGGCGCGAGGGAACAGGGAAAGCGGAGTTCGTGCACACCCTGAACGGGTCAGGCCTGGCGGTGGGCCGCACCCTGATTGCGATCCTGGAGAACTACCAGCAGGCCGACGGCACCGTGATCGTTCCCGAAGCGTTGCGTCCGTACATGAGGGGTCTCGAAAAGATCGCGCCAGTCTGAGGCGGCTGCGGCTGCCGATCTCTTCGAAGAGAGTGCCTTGGAAATTGGGAGTTGGAGGTTGGGAGTTGACAGCCCACCCAACCGAAGACCGGCATCAATCCCCCCCTCGTGACGAGCACCAAAGCGACGAGGGAATAACAGCGACGCATGCGGACCTCCCGATCAGGCTGATCGTTCCCCGTGGTCGGCGCGGGCGACGACGGAGATTTAGACACCGTTGGCGGCAGGACGGCCGTTGGCGGCGGTGCCGGGGGTTGTGCCAAAGTAGGGCGTCCCCGGTACGGCATGACGAATTTCCGGTACACGCTGCGCTTTCTCGCAACCCACAAATCCTTCACGGCCGCGGCGGTGTTCACCCTCGCCATCGGCCTCGGCGCGAACACGGCGCTGTTCGGTCTCGTGAACCTCGCTTCGCGGCCGCTCGAGATCCCGCACCCCGAACAGCTCGTGTCGATTGCGGCCGAGACGCGGGGCGACGACAGCGGCGGCTTTCAGTACACGTTCTCGCTCGAGGCGCTTTACGACCTGCAGCGCCGCGTCACGTCGTTCTCGCACGTCTTCGGCGTAATGCCGCGCGTCGGCGGGCTGTCGTCGGAGGGCAAGGCGGCGCAGTTCTTTTTCGTGGCCGTGAGCGACAACTATTTCGCCGCGATGGGCATCGATCCTCATCTCGGCAGCCTGTTCTCCCGCAAGTCCGGATCGCCGGCGGGGATTGTGCTCGGGCACACCTTCTGGATGAAGCACTTCGGCGGGGATCCCGCGGTGATCGGCCGTCGCGTGCGCGTCAATGGTCATCCCGCGGTCGTGACCGGGGTCGTGCCGGAGGGGTTCCGCGGCACGTATCTCGCGGTCGAGCTCGACGGCTACCTGTCGGTCGAAGATCTCGGCGTCATCGATCCGGACGTCAAGCGGTGGCTCTATCACAACCGCAAGCCGCGGCCGATGCAGCTCTTCGCACGGCTCCAGCCGGGCGTCAGTGTTGACGTCGCCGGGAAGGAGTTCAACGCGCTGCTCCAGGGGCTTGGCCGCGAGTACCCGGACACCGACGGCGGCCTGACCGCGCGGGTGGTGCCGGAGCCGCTGGCGCGTCCGATGCCGCTCAAGGCCGTGACCGAAGCGCTACCGGTGGTGCGATCGCTCGCGCTCGTAATCGCCGGGCTGGTCCTCCTGATTGCCTGTCTGAATGTCGCCAACCTGCTGCTGGTGCGGGCTACCGCACGCCAGCGCGAGCTCGCCGTGCGCTCGGCGCTCGGCGCCAGCGCCGGTCAGCTGATCTGGCAGATGGTGCTCGAGGGGCTCGTGATCGCGGGCCTCGGCGGCGCCGCCGGCGTTCTCGTCGGCCACATCGTGACCAGGGCGGTACTCGAGCGTCTGGATCTCGGCGCCGATCTGCCGATCGCCATTCACGTCCACTTCGACCTCCGCGTCTTCAGCTATTCGTTGATCGCAACCATGGTCACCGGAATAGCGATCAGCCTCTGGCCGGCATGGCGGGCGTCGCGGGCAGACGCACGTGGGGCATTGCACGACGGCGGGCGTTCGCAGTCCGACAGTCGCGACCGGCAGCGGCTGCGCAGTGCGCTCGTCGTCGGCCAGGTCGCCGGCTCGCTTGCGCTGCTCACCGTCGCGGCGCTCTTCGCGCAAGCGCTCGCCGCGGCGAAGAACATCGATCTCTGGCTTCGACGCCGACCATCTCGTCACCGTGCGGCTCGACGCGCGGCAGGTCGGCTACGACGACGGGCGGGCCGAGGCCTTCTATGACGAGCTGCTCCGGCGCGTGCGCTCGTGGGGCGACGTCGCCTCCGCCTCGCTGGCCTTCAACGTCCCGATGAATTACCTCGCGAGCGGCGGTACGCTGCACATCGAGGGTCAGCCCACTCCGCCGGGCGCGCAGCCGCCGGCATCGTTTCTGAACCACGTCGGCCACGAGTACTTCGACACGATGCAGATTCCCATCGTCAGGGGGCGCGCCTTCACGCGAGACGAGGAGCACGAGATTCCCACGACGCGGCGGCTGGCGATCGTCAACGAGGCGATGGCCGAGCGATACTGGCCGGGTCAGGATCCAATCGGCAAGCGGCTCCGCGTGTACGGGCCCACAGAACCGCTGCTCGAGGTCGTCGGCGTCGCGCGCAACAGCAAATACGTGCTGGTGTTCGAGAACACCCGCCCCTTCATTTATCTGCCCCTGGAACGAACGCTCAAGCTGCGCACGCTGTATGTGCGGGGCCGCGGCGACCCGTCGCTGCTGGTGCCGCGGCTGGAACGCGAAATCGCCGACCTGGCGCCCGACCTGCCGATCGCCGATCTCAGGACCGTCCGCCGCTCGCTGAATGGCATCTTCGGATACTTCATCTTCGAGCTCGGCGCCATTCAGGCGGCCGGCATGGGGATCCTCGGCCTGGCGCTGGCGCTCGTCGGCGTGTACGGCGTCGTCTCGTTCGGCGCGAGTCTGCGAACGCGCGAGGTCGGCATCCGCATGGCCCTGGGTGCGAAGCCAGCTGACGTCCTCAGGCTGATCCTCGGACAGGGCGTTCGTGTCGTTGCGGTTGGTCTGGTGGTGGGCCTGGCCGCGGCCTGGACGCTGGGCCGTGCGCTGACGACGTTCGTGCCGCTCGCCCGTGCCGACTGGTTCGTCTTCGTTGGCGTCGCCGTGGCGCTCGGCGCGCTCGCGATCTGGGCCTGCTACGTGCCGGCGCGCCGCGCCACGAGGGTGCCGGCGATGACGGCGCTCAGGCACGAGTGAGATTCTGCTGCCGATTACGCCAGCGCGCGGGCAATCGCATGCGAATGGTCGGTCCACTCTTCGCGAGGTTCCGCTGCTGACCGTGCAAACATCCACAGTCGGACCCGTTCGTGGTCTACGCCCAGCAGGTCCGCAAAGCGCCGGATCGTGGCACGTGGAGCGACGGTCATTCGAGCCTGACAGTTGAAGAGGTGCTGCGTCGCATCGTAGGCACGATCCCCAACGAATGGCTTGGGATCGATCACGAGCCAGGCGGCCCTGCACGCCCGAAGAACATTTCCGGCATGAAGATCTGTGGCGAGCAACACGTCATCGGAGGAGGCCGCAGCCAGTTCCTCGAACATGCGAAGCCCTTCCTGAACCAGGCCCGGATCAGTCCACTTCGCGCGCGCGGCAAGCGTCTCGTCCGCCCAGGACGCGAGCATCATCGACAGCGGGCGAAATGGATTCGGGCCCGGAGGCCTGCGCCAGATTCGATAGAGCAGATCGGCGAGCACGACATCAGCTTCTTCATCCGGCAGATCATTGAGTGAGGTGCCCGGGTCGCACCGCTCGAGCAACATCGCGTGAAGATCGGAGTCTGCCTCCAGGAGCCGAACGGTCGGTTCACCATCCCAGAATCGGAGGCCGTCAATCTCGTGCGCAGCCTCCATGTGCGGCATGCCGAGTTTCATCACGACGCGCGTGCCGTCCCGGCGCACCGCCGGCGCCACCCATGAACAGCTGGCATCGCCGCTCCATGGTTCACCGAGTGACAATTCCCATCGGTCCTGGAGCTCCTGAATGAAGTTGGGAAGCTGTTCGAGCCAGGCCATGCGTTCGGGAACCCCACGGCAGGCGCTGGCAAGTCGCTCGGGCACGATGGTCATTGTGGATTGTTCCGGCGCGTCGGCCCCCCCGGGCTCGGGCTGCAAACGACGTTCACCGACCAGGGCGACGTCGCGTCCGGTCGGGCGAACGAATCCGCCTCCGACGGGGCTTCAGGCCAAGGTGGACAGTTGCCGGCCGACGACGCGAGCCTCGACCGTGATCAGATCGATGCCGACCAGCGACACCACGACCCAGGCGTCAATGACGATGCCCTTGTCGAGCACCGGGTCGAGGACGTCGATAAGGCTCGTTCCACCGGCGGCGCGTTCAATAGGCATGTTGACGAATCCATCCAGGCCTCCGCCCGGCCATCAGGTCCTGGCGTCTCAATCCCCTGTTGTCAGGTCGGCTGCCCTGGCACCAGCGGCGTGGGAATCCGTAGCCGCTTCGGATGGGGCGGACCGCTGCAGCTGATCTTGCCGCGGTTGCGCTGGGTTTCTGCGAGCGAATACTCGCAGAGCCGAAACTCGACCTCCGACGCTGAAACGAATCGCAGCGAAGTCGCCTGCACGAACTTGTGCTCACCCGAAAAACCGAATCCGCGGACGAACCAGTGCTGGTTTCGCTCAAGGGCGTGTGCGATCGCCCAGCGGACATCGACCACCGCGATGTTCGCGACATGGCTCGTGAGGACCGCCAGCGATGTGCCGTCGGCCGACCAGGTCATTTCGCTGCACCCGCCGCCGTCCCCCATGTGAAACAGCCGGCGAACCACTCGGCCGTCGGGCCGTTCCAGCCTGACGTCGAACTCCGGGCCGTCTAGGACCGGCACTTCCTGGCAGACCGCCACGAGTTGCCCGTCGGGAGACGGGACGCGCTGGAGCACTCGGCTCGAGTACCCGAGGCGCGCGCAGCCTGTGGCGGTGACGACAGCCACGACACACGCGAGACGCAGGCGTCTCATGGGGGGATGGTAACTCCGTATTTCAGAGTCCTCGCACTGGACGATCAAACGACCGGATGGACTCGCGGGATTCGAAGGAATGGTTGGAAGGGAATAAAAAGGCTACTTCTCGAATTCCGTCAATGAGATGTCAGTAGCCAGGGACCCCCCGTACCGCCCTCTCATGACCCGTCACTCGGACGGCGGGCGGGCCCGCGCCACGACGCCCCACCACCGGGTCGGCGGCTACCACGAGTTCGCCCCACCGCCCGATCTGG
The DNA here is from genome assembly GCA_963836735.1 of uncultured Acidobacteriota bacterium. Lineage (GTDB taxonomy): Bacteria > Acidobacteriota > Vicinamibacteria > Vicinamibacterales > 2-12-FULL-66-21 > JACCXG01. The sequence continues at coordinate 482,418 of CAWIKP010000018.1, forward strand.
CCGACGCGGTCGAGGCGCTGTGGACCCACGAGGCCGCGGGCGTGCAGGTGGCCGTGCACCGCGTGGTGCCCGACGCCGCCGTCAGCCTGTGTTTCATGGGACCCCGCGCGCCCGACGGCGCCTCCGGCGCCGCGCGGCTCCGGGTGATCGGTCCCGTGACGGCGCCGCAGCTGTTCGGGCCTCCGATCGGCCACCGCATGGAGGCGCTGCGCGTGAAGCTCGAGTGGTGCCGCCCGCTCCTGGGGGTGGCGCCGTGGGAGCACGCGAACGCGGAGCCGCTCTACGCGGACGTCCGCCCGGACCTGGGCGAGCCGCTGGAAGCGCGCCTCATGGCGAGCCGCGCGCCGACCGACACGCTCCGGCTCCTGGTGGCGTTCGTGCGGGAACGCCTCGCCAGGAACGATGTGGCCTGCGGGCTGCTGCTGGCGAGCATGGAATCGCTGCGGCGCGGCGCGGGCGCGACCCGCGTGAGGGAGCTGGCCCGCCGGTTAGGCGTGAGCGAGCGGCACTTGCGGCGTCTCATCGTGGACGAAACCGGGATCGCGCCGCGCCACTTCGCGCGCATCCAGCGCTTCCACGCGCTGCTGCGCGCCTCGGACCTGGCTCCGCGCCCGTCGTGGGCCGCGCTCGCCGCCGACCACGGCTACGCCGATCAGTCGCACCTGATCCGCGAGGTGCAGCACCTGGCCGGCGTGCCGCCTACCCGACTCCACAAAGAGCGGGGCGCCGAGTAGCGGGACACTGGTTCCAGGGGCCCGTAGGAGCTTGAACCAGGTGTGCCCTGCGCGATTTCACCTTCCGCCTAAAGGCGGAAGCCACGCGATGTTGTCTTGGGATTTGTGGCTTACGGCTTCAGCCGGAAGATCGAGCCCGCGCTGGCGATTCAGCTGTTGCACGCCATCAAGGGCTGACCGTGATGCCGTCGCGATCGGGCAGGTCGGCCGTGATCGCCCACCCGCCGAACGTCTCACTCACCGCGAACCACAGCTCGTTGGGACCGCGCTCGAGCGGCAGGGCCAGCTCATCGAACAGCCCGACGATGCCCAGGAAGTCGGGGTCGTGGGTCCCGAAGCCGTCGTTGCCGGCGTAGAGCATCCGGCCGTTGAGGTAGACGCGCACGCGGTCGCTGAAGCCGAACCGGACGGGCACGGTGCGCGCGCGGTCGGACGTGATCGTGACGGCCGCGACGACGGTGTTGCGGCCGTTGCCGTTCCCCGCGAGCCGCGCCAGGTTGGCGATGCCGCGCTCCTCGATGCCGAGCGTGTCCCAGGTCGCGGGCCCGGGCACCGCCGCCAGGTCCGCCACGCCGGTCATCAGCGACTCGGCGAACGGCGTGGAGACGCGCCAGGTGCGCACGATGCCGGCGGGCGTGGAGTCGGGGACGGGCGGGAGGCGTGCCGGCGACGGGACGGCGCGCCCGCCGGCCGCACCACGAAGTTGGCGAACCGCGCGGCCCCGGGCCCCGCGATGACGCCCACCTCGCCGGCGCCCTCCGGGCCGCGCAGCCGCGGGATGACCTGCACGCTGTCGCCGTCCACGTACAGCTCGGCGCGGGTGCCCGACACCACGAGCTTCACGTGCATCCAGCGGTCGTACGTCCACCGCGCCGTGGCCTCCCAGGCGGGGCCGGCGTAGATCTGCCAGGCGTACAGGCCGTGGAGCACCGGCGTGTACTGGGTGGCGTGCGGCTGGCCGCTCAGGTTCTCCCGCAGGTAGAACAGCTCGTAGTCGGCGTGCGTGGCGGCGCGGAACGCGATGCCGGGAAACCCCGACACCTCACTGAAGGCGATGTCGAACTCGATGGTGCCGTTCTGGAAGCGGCTGCCCCTCAGCCACGCGGCGCCTTCACGCAGCAGCAAGGCGTTGCGCCCGCGATAGGGCTCGACGCGCCACTCGGCGGCGCTGATGGCCCACGCGGAGGCGTCGAACGGTTGTGGTCCGCGCGCGGTGGCGGCGAGCGCCGCGACGGCCACGGGGAGCAACGCGCCGAAGCGCGCGAGGCGGGTAGCGTTGGGTTTCATGTCCCTACGCTAGCCCGCCTCGTGCCGAAACGATTGGACGTTTCGGACATCACCCATCGAAGGAGTCGCTGAAATGTCCCCGACAGGGACAGAGACCTCGGAATTCTGAGGAGCTGTCGTAAACTGAGTGGCCGGCTAAGTGACTTGACGCGCAAGGATCACGCACTACGGAGAGGTGGCCGAGTGGTTTAAGGCGGCGGTCTTGAAAACCGTTGAAGTCGAAAGGCTTCCAGGGGTTCGAATCCCTTCCTCTCCGCCACCCTAGTTCCGTCATCGTCCAAGTCCCCTTCCTCCAGCAAGTTAAGGCTGGTCTCCACATCCAGATCGGCGTGTGTGACGCGTTTGAGTGACGCATCATCGATTTCTGGCGCCGCGACGAGCCCGTCAGCTTGCCAACCACCGTCCGCAGGTGCTCCTGCTGGACCTTGACAGAGATCTGGGTCGTCGCCATATTCTTGTGTCCCAGGAGGTCCGCGGTAGCTTTGGCGCGCACCTTCGTATTCCACCGAGGCGAATCAGGCAGATGGCTCCAAGCCCGGTGGCGCCCGCTGGCCGACTACCGCTCAGTCTGACCCAACCAGCGACTGCCCTGTCACTCCTGAGGTGCATACTCGGTAATGGCTGCCTTGCGAGATAGGTGTTGACGCAACGGTACCCACAGTCGAAGGGCCATGCTGCCTATTCGACACCGAACGCAACTTCAATCAACGCACCGCTTATCTGGTAGGTACAAGCTCATCCTGCCGTCGATGGCGCACAGCTAGGAGTCGCTCGGCAAGATGTCCCGCAACTGAGCTCGACAATAAGCACACGTCGCACGCCGCACACCGCATAGTGGACGTGCATACCGTCGAGCTGCAATTTCCGTCTCATCCTTTATCCTTCTTCCACCTCAGCCTTCCCGATTGCCGATGAACCCGTTCCTGGAGAGTGGTATGCCCTTAGTGCGATCTCTCACGGCTGTCACCTTGCTGTTTCTCGTCGTTTGCCCGCGTCTTTCGGCCCAGACCACTTACGCCACGATCACCGGGACTGTCACCGACTCGAGCGGCGGCGTCATCAAGGGGGCCGTTGTCGTCGCCACGAACATCGAGACGTCGGTAACCACGAAGACGACAACGAACGACGATGGTGTGTACACGGTGAGTCAGCTGCGCGAGGGACCCTACCTGTTGAGCGTCACAGCGGCCGGTCTTCGGGAGTTTCTCGCGACGGACATCATGCTCGTGTCCCGCGACGTCCGTCGCATCGATGCCAAGCTGGAGCTCGGCGGTATCGAAGCGGCGGTTCGGGTCACGGGGGGCAATACTCAATCGAGCTCGAGACGGCGCGCGTCAGCGACGTGCGGACTGCCGAGCAGCTCCGAACGCTGCCGCTCAACGATCCTGGGGTCTGGTCGTATCTCGCGATCACGCCGATGCTCACGCAGCGCGGCGGCACCTACACGTTCGCGGGCAGCAAGGACAACCAGTCGCAATTCTCGCTCGACGGCACGACCATGAGCGACGGAGTCGGGGAGTCGGCCATCGGACCGCTGGCCAACTACATCGAGTCGTTCAAGGAAGTGAAGATCGATCTGGCGAACAACAGCGCCGAAACGTCGAGTCTCGGGCAGGTCACGATTATTTCGAAGTCGGGAACGAACCGCTTCGCAGGGGCGGTCTTCGACTACTACCAGAGCCCGATCTTCCGAGCGGCGAATCCGTTTTCAGGAGCGCGTGGCTCGGGCGTCATTCATTTCCCCGGTCTGGCGCTCGGCGGACCGGTAGTGATTCCCAGGATCTACAACGGCCACGGCCGCACCTTCTGGTTCGTGTCGGGTGAGACGGTGAACGGGAGCTCGGCTTCGGTGGATTTGAACCCGACGGTCCCGATCGAGCCGTGGCGCCGCGGGGATTTCTCGGCGCTCGGACGGCCGATCCGCAACCCCTTTACAGGTGAGGTGTACGCGGACGGCCGCATCCCGGCATCCGCGATGAATTCGGTCGCGCTGCGGATCCAGGAGCAGTTCTATCCGCTGCCGAACAGCGGCAGCTCGACGACGCTGCAGGCGAACAACTTCAAGGAGACGTTGCCCCGGGACCGATCGAAGCCGTATTACGCGACCACGCGCGTCGACCACAACTTCGGTGCGAACGACCGCGTCTTTGCCCGGTTCACCCTCCAGCAGACGACCAACCCGGTGTGGGAGGGGAATCTGCCTGCATTCGGCATGCGCGAGCAGTTCCGGCAGGACAAGGCCGTGACCTTCTCCTATACGCGCATTCTCGGCTCGTCTCTCCTCAATGAGTTCCGGGCAGGTCACGCGTACAACAACAATCCGATTGCCGGACCCATCCAGGGGCTCGACGTCGTCGACTCGCTCGGCCTGCGCGGGCTCGCGCCCGGCCTACCCGACGTCAGCGGTCTGTTGAAAGTCAGCTTCCCCGGCAGCGGCCTCACCGGGCTTTCACAGATCGACTGGACCAATCCCGGCTTCCTCAATCGGATCAATCAGGTTCAAGACCAGATCACGTGGCTCCGCGGCACGCACAGCCTCAAGTTCGGTGCCGAGGTGCGGCACATCGACTGGGAAGAACAGACGGCCCCGGCGAACCTTTTCGGCAACGTCGACTTCACGGGCCGATTCACTGCGGTGCCGGGGATCGCGGCCAGCGGCCACCCCTACGCCGACTTTCTGTTCGGCGTTCCCAACACCGCGTCGCGCGCCTTCCCGCCGGTCCCGGCACTCCGCAGCCGCTGGACCTCCGACTTCTTCGCGCAGGACGACTGGAAGCTCACGCGGAACCTCACGCTCAATCTCGGCCTGCGATACGAGCTGCATCCCGGATGGACCGAACGCGAGGATCGACTGGCCTTCTTCGACATCGTCAGCGGAAAGATTGTCGTGCCCGACGGAGGCGTCGACAACGTGTCGCGGCTGATGCCGACGTCCTATGTCGATGTCGTCGCCGCCAGCAGTCTGGGATTGCCGTCACGGACGCTCGTTCGCACCGACCGCAACAATTTCGCGCCACGCCTTGGATTCGCGTATCGGCCTTTCGGCGGAGGTGAGACGGTCATCCGCGGCGGCTACGGTCTGTACTACGACATGATGCCGATCGATATCTGGGCGTCCCGCGCGCCGTTCGTGTTCCAGGAGACCGCGTTCACGAACCCGGCGGTCCCGACCGTGGTACTTCCGACCGTGTTCCCCGCGACCGGCACCGCGGGACCGGCAACCATCGCGCTGCCACTCGCGGTCAATCCGGATCTGCAGCTTCCGTACAGCCATCAATGGAACGCCACGATCGAGCACGAACGGTGGAGAACCGGCTTCCGTTTGTCTTATGTCGCCACACTGGGACGCGAGATGTGGTACACGCGCGACGTCAACGCTCCGGTAGCTGACGGACGGCTCTACATCGAGAAGCCGCGGCCGTTCCCGCTTTACCCCGATATCGTGTACGCGGACAACGGCGCGACGCACGACTATCACGGCGTCACGCTCGAGGCCGAACGCCGTTTCGCGAAGGGCCTGTTCTTCCAGGTGGCCTACACGGCGGCGAAAGACAGGACCGAGACGGTGGAGTGGTTCAACGCGATCGAGAATCCGTTCGATCTGGGGCGCGAGCGTGCCCGGGATAGCGCGACTCCGCTGCATCGCGTGACCACCGCCGTCATGTACGACCTGCCCTTCGGCCACGACCGCAGGTGGCTGAGTTCCGCGCCGCTCCTCGTCGACCTGGCGCTCGGCGGCTGGCAGGTGTCGATGGTCGGTTATCTGCAGAGCGGCACCTACCTGACGCCGACCATCTCGGTTCCCGATCCGACCGGCACCAGGTTCACCACCGCGGCAACGCGGCCGGTCGTCTCAATCCGTCCAGATCAGCTGGGCGATCCAAGCTTGAGCGATCCCACGATTGACCGCTGGTTCGATGTGGGCGCGTTCGGTGCGCCGCCGGTGGGACGCTTCGGTACGGCGCAGCGCGGCGCGATCGAGGGGCCTGGCCTGAATCTGTGGCACTTCGGACTGCACAAGCGATTCAGACTGACCGGTCGTCCGGACGGCCCGACGTTCCGCATCGAGATCACGAGCACCAATATCTTCAACGAGCCGCAGTGGGCGAACCCCAATGTGAACGTGACGCCGACCAACGTGAGCGCGGGGAAAATCAGCGCGATCGGCGGCGGATCGGGCTCCATCCAGCAGGCGGGCATGCGGGCGATGCGGCTCGGGTTCCGGATGGAGTGGTAGTACTGGGGGGCTGAACGACGCCACGACGCCCACGACGTCAACGTCGTGAATAGGAGAACGACGTCAACGCCGTCAACCAGGTCAACGCCGTCAACAAGGATCTCGAGGATTTCCAGTTGCCATCGTTGGCCAGCTGACGTCGTTGACGTCGCTTCCACGATCTCAGAAGTGATTCCTTTGAGCGCTGGCGAAGCACGAACTTCGCACCGGCTCCATGATGCTCGTGAACGACGCTCCCTACGTGATGAATGACACTCAGGCGGAGTTCGCGTCCGTGAGCACCGGGTCCTGCGGCTCGAGATGACCGTAGAAGATTCGCACTCGAATGCCGCCGGCCGTCCAATGGCTTGCCGCGAAGCTCGTTGCTCTTCGTTGACAAGCGCTATCGGCTGAAGCATGTGACCCGGCCGCTCCCCCGCCATCAGTCGCCGCGCCAACCTTCGCAGCTCCTCGTGGACGATCCGAAGGAGTTGCTGCAGCGCGGCCTCGTCGCCGTCTTTCCATCTGGCGAGGAGACGCGTGACGTCATGGCGGCACATCGGCCACGGAGATCGGCCTCGAATTCGTCGGGGGAATGCCCCTAGAAGACGACGCGGAGACCCAGGCGGAACTGGCGTTCGTCAATCCCCTCACGCCCGAGATCCTGAACGCTGGTAATCGTCATGAAATCCGATCCATCGCCGACGTTGTTGTCGGGTATAGCCAGGTGTGGCGTGTTCGTGAAGTTGAACGATTCCAGGCGGAACTGCAGCCTGACGCGCTCGTTGACCGAAAACTCGCGCGTCAGCCCGAAGTCCCAGTTGAAGAGACCCGGCCCGCGGAGGATGTTGTAGCCGGTGTTGCCGAAGCGCGCCGCCGTGACCTCGGCGAAGGCGGTGGGATCGTAGTACGGCGTCGTGCGGCCGACGCCGCCGAGCTTCTGCACGTCGTCTTTCACCTGATCCGCGGTCTGGTTGCTTCCGGGCAGGTTGAGCGACGTGCCGTCGGCGAACACGCTGAAGGGGACGCCGCTCATGATGCTGATCATGTTGTTGATTTGCCAGCCGCCCAGGATGCTCGACAGCACGCCGGGATCGTTCAGCCAGCGCCTTCCCTTTCCGATCGGAAGCTGCCAGACGTTGGTGATGCCGACGTTGTGCGTCCGATCGCTGTTCGTGAGCGCCAGGTTGCGGTCCATGTAGCTCACGGCCTGGACGTTTGGCGTCCCCGAGCTGTTCTCGTTCGGACTCATCGCCCTCGACCACGTGTAGTTCACGTTGAGGCTCAGGCCGTCCGTGAATCGGCGCTGCAGTTGCGCCTGCAGCGAGTTGTAGTGGCCGGTGCCCACCGGCTGGAGAAACACCGTCGAGGCGGTGCGCCCGAACCGTGTCTCCAACGGCTTTCCGTCGTCACCAGCACCGATGATCTGTCCAGCGTTGATGTCGACGAGGCCGAGCTGTCTCACGGAGCGCGTCGCGACGTAGCCGATCTGCCCGGTAAAGTTGCCCGGAAGCTCGCGCTGCACGGTGAGGTTCCACGACTGGATGTACCCGCGATCCAGATTCTGCGGATAGCCAGTCCAGGCGTAGTCACTCGGAATGTCCAGGATGCCGTTGCCCTCGGCTGGCACCTGGAACGCGGGGATGCCCTGCGACAACGCTCGAGCGGGCGTCAACCCGTCTGGCGACTCGAGCTTCACCTGGATGAGGATCGGGTAGTTCGCGCGAATCAGCTCCATGGCTTCGTAGGGATCGTTGGTCAGGCCATAGCCGGCGCGCACGACCCATTGACGGCTCGGCCGATAGGCCACGCCGACGCGCGGGCCGAATCGAGTCTTGCTGGTGGCGATGCCGCAATCCGTGGGGACCGATCCCACGCCGCACAGCAGCACTTTGCCCGTGTCGACGTCGTAGCGCTCGATCCCGCGGCCGGGACGTGTGGGCACGGGGAAGTATTCCCAGCGGGTCCCGAAGTCGACGGTCAGCTTGTCGGACGCGCTCCATCGGTCGCGGGCGTAGGCGCTGTACAGCCACGCCCTCACATGGTACTCGTCAGGGACCTGCAGCGTTCTACCGGCTTGGGCTCCCTGCCCGATCAGGAACGCCGCCACGCTGTTGTATCTGGAGCCCCCTGACGTTTGTCGGCAGTTCCCCGTCGACGCATCGACGGCCTCGCATCGCTCCGTGATGCCGCGATCGAATCCGAACCCTCCCTGCGCGCCGAACCCGCCGGTGATGAACTCCGCCTGCGCCTGATTCAACGCCATGTGATAGATGTCGCCGCCAAACCGGACGTTGTGGGTGTTCTTGATCAGCGTGAAGTTCGCCACGTACTGCGACTGCGGGTCGTGCCGGTAATACGGCATGAAGTTCTCGTTCACCCCGACTGTCGCAAAGTCATCGCCGCCCTCGAATTCGAACGTCGGCCAACCGCTCTCGAACGCACGCGTGCCGTTGGTGCCGGGAATCCCGAGCACGTCGAGCCCAACGTTCGGACCGAGGCCTGGTTGCTCCGACGCGGTTCCCTGGCGCGCGTAGCCGTAGTGCGCGTCCATGAGGAAGGTCGGACTGAAGATGTACGTTCCCATGACGGTCAGCCGGTAGGTGTTGCCCTGGCCGTGACCGGGATTGCTGCTGCCGCCGATAGCCCGTCCGACGGCGCTTTCCCCGAAGACCGTGGGCACGCTGGTGCGGTAGTGCAGGACCCCGAACGTTCCGGCCAGGTTGAACTTCGAATTGACGCTGTAGTCGATCTTCGAATCGACCTGCTGTCTGTCGAAGGCGAATGGGCCGGGCACGAAGTAGTTGTTCCGGTCGCGATCGAGATTGTTGCCGGGGATGAAGCCCGCGATCTTCTTCGCGATGGGATCCATCCGCGCCGCGGGGATGATGTTGAGGCAGTTCGGATTCGTCGCGGTGTTGCACAGCGCGTAGTTCGGGTCGCCCGGCAGGACGCGGAATTGAGTACGGCCCGATCCGTCCGCGTTTCCCGACAGCGGATCGTAGACCGGCGTCGGCGACAACGAGAGGTCGCCCCTCAACATGGCCGGCAGGGGTACCGACACGGTCCGATCCACCGTCTTGTGATCGCGGATCGACTCGTAGCTGACGAAATAGAAGGCTTTGTTCTTGACGATCGGGCCGCCGACGGTACCGCCGTACTCGTTGTAGCTCATCTTCGGCTTGTCGCCGGTGTTCAGCGCGACATCGTCGAACCGCATCGGCCAGGCCTTGAGGTGCTCGTCCGTGTGATAGCCGAAGCCCGACCCGTGAAGGATGTTGGTGCCGCTGCGGGTCTGCACGTTGACCGCGGCGCCTCCGGCGAGCCCCTGTTCGGCGTCCATGCTGTTGGTGACGACGTTGACTTCCTGGATCGATTCGAGCGTCGGGATGTAGGAGACGACGTGCGGCAGCTGGACGTGGGTCGTACTGACGCCGTCGATGCGCGTGTTGTTCTGATCGTCGCTGGTTCCGTTCACCGTGAATTCCAGCGATCGCGCCGGATTCGTGGGAATCGAGTGTGAGTTGATTGGCGGCGCGAAACCCGGGAGCATGCGATACACCTGCTGATAGTTCCGGCCGAGCGGAACCGGTAGGTTCGTCAGCTCCGCGGCGAGCAGGCTCTGGTGCACTTCCGCGGTCTCCGTTTGCAAGCGCGGCGCCTCGGCCTTAACGGTCACTGTGTCGCCAATGGAGCCGACCTCGAGCGTGACGTCGACGCGCGAAGTGCTGTTGATCGTGACGGTGACCTCAGTCTGCTCGAACGTCTTGAATCCCTGCTGGCTGGCTTTGAAGCTGTAGACTCCGGCGGGCAGGTCGCCGAAATTGAAATGGCCGGTCTGGTCGGTGAATGCCTGACGCGCCTGATTCGTGTTCTTGTTGGTCACCACGACGGCGGCGCCCGGCACCGACGCGCCCGAGCTGTCCTTCACGTCGCCGACGACCGATCCGTAGAGCACCTGCGCCAGACCCTGCCCGGGTACGGCCGTTATCAACACAAGCGCGGCCAATATGAGAGACGGTGTCCACGTGCGTACTCTTGGAGACATAAAAAACCTCCCGCGGTTTGAGGCCGACCCAAGACGAGGGGCTGCCGCCGGCGGTCGGGCGGCGGCAGTGGACGTGGCCCGCCGGCGATCAGGCGGCGGACGGGGACGCGGGTGCGCTGTCCTTGATCTGCTCGGCTGCCGCGTCGTAATAGAGGCGCTTCCCCTGCCAGTACGACTGCGCGGCCATGATGATCGTCACTGAATGGAGGAAGCCGTTGTCGACGGTCGCGTTCGTCTTGGTGTTCCGGCTGCGCAGGCACGCGAACCAGTTCGAGAGATGGGAGAGGTCTTCGTCGCCGATGTTGATCGGGCCGGGCTTGTCGTCGCCGGGCAGCGTGACCCACCGCTCCGCGCGCGCGATCGTGGGATTGTCCTCGTGGTTGCCCTTTTCCTCGACCAGCTTCCAGCGCGGGCTTCCTTCCCCGCCGATGTTCACCAGCGTCGCCTTCTTCCCCATGATTCGCGAAAAGCTGTCCGAATCGTTCCCGAAGCTGGTGGAATAGCTGGCGAGCATCGAGGGATACTCGACGAGGGCGTGGAACGTGTCGGGGTTCTCGCGGCCGTCGTGCCACGCAAAAACGCCGCCGTGCGCCACCACCGATCGAGGCGGCTGATCGTTCATGAAGAAGTGCACCAGATCGATGCCGTGGCTCATCCACTGGTCGGGGATGCCGCTCGAAAAATCTTTATAGAGGCGGAACTCGAAATACAGCTGCGGATCGAACGGGCGGTAGGGCTTCGTCATCAGCCACTTCTTCCAGTCGACGTCCGCCTCGCGCACCAGCTTCACCTCGGGGCGTCCGCGCCAGCGTGGGCCATTGTAGTTCCACACGATCTCGTACTTGCTCACGTCTCCGAGCGCGCCGCTCCTGAACACTTCACGCGCGGCGACCTGGTACGGTTCGCTGCGGTGCTGGGTACCGATCTGCACCACGCGGCCGGACTGCTTCACGGCGTCGCGCGCGGCTTTCACTTCCTGCAGCACGTTGCCCATCGGCTTCTCGCAGTACGCGTCCTTGCCGGCCTCGACGGTGGCCTTCAGCACGGGCGAGTGCGAATGCTCCGGCGTCGCGATCAGCACGGCGTCGACGTCTTTGAGCGCGAGCAGCTCCTCGAAATACTGGAACGCGCGCGGCGCGCGCCCGTAGTAGCGCTCGCTGTTGGCCACCGCGCGGTCCCGATTGCGGGTCCAGAGATCGCAGACCGCGACCGTCTCCACCTTGTATTTGTCCTTCAGGCGGGAGGTCATCATGTGCAGCCCGCCGCCGCGGTTGCCGATGCCGATGTGCCCCAGCGCGATCCGATCGTTCGCGCCGAGAATGCGACCGTAGGAGAGAGCGCTCGAGGCGAAGGCGGTGCTCGCGACTGCGCCGGCGGTTTTGTTGAGGAACGACCGCCGATCGAGCTTGGTGTCGGGAGAATCAGGCATGGTCCCCCTCGTGGCGCGCATGATACACCCGCGTCTCATTCGCCACGAACGCAGATTCGTGCGTCACCGCGTTCAGTGTGCAGCTCAGCCGTACACTCGAAACCGGATCGTGCGAGATCAACGAAGACGATGCAGAAGTTGCTGCGACGAAATCGGCGACGGAATCGCAGGAACCGTTAGCAAGGTATGCGGAGGGTGGACAACAAGGTCTCGCCTGCGGCGAGCTACGGCCAGGCAGGCGAGTGTGCCCCCCATGGTAGACGAATATGGATCGTTCGCAGCTGCGCTCAGGGTCGGATGATCGCCCGGTGGCCAGGACTCACTCCGTGCGCAGCGCACGGATGGGCGAGATCGAGGCGGCGCGCCGCGCCGGGATGACCGCGGCGATCAAGGCACACGTCGCCAGCGACAGCGCGCCGACCGAGAGCGCGAGCGGATCCCAGAACTTCACGCCGTAGAGCTGCGCCGACAGCAGGTAGCCGGCGCCGACGGCGAGCGGCAGGCCAAGGACGAGGCCGGCGGCGACGCGGCGGAACGCGCCGTTCAGCACCATTCCGATGACGTTGCCGCGATCGGCGCCGAGCGCCATCCGGATGCCAATCTCGTTGGTGCGCTGTGCCACCGTGTAGGCGGTGACGCCGTAGAGACCGATGGCCGCGAGCACCAGCGCCACCAGCCCGAACAGGCCCGCCAGGCTGGCGACGGCCCGCTGCTGATCGAACGAACGATCCAGCTGCTGCTGCAGCGTGCGCACGTTGGTAACGGTGAGGTTGGGATCGACGCTCGCCAGCACGCGCTTGACCTGCGGCTCGAGCACGCCGGTTGGCATGTTCGTGACGAGGAGCAGCCCGCGGACGAAGTGCGAGCTCGATTCCAGCCGCTTCATCAGCGGGTTGGCGTAGTCGACGGTCTGCGCCAGCGGCACGTAGAACATCGGCCGCGCCGGGCGGTCGAGCGCGAAGCCGGCGAACTTGGCGTCGCGCACGATGCCGACAATGCGGTAGGTGTTGACGTTCTCGGGAAGATCGAGACCGAAGTGCTGGTCGAGCGGCTCTTCGCCGGTCTTGAAGAAGCGTCGGACGAACGCTTCGTTGACGACCGCCACGTTCTCCGAGTTTTCGTTGTCGGCCGCCGTGAAATACCGGCCGCGCGCCAGCTTCACGCCAAGGTTCTGGAGGTAGTTGGCGCTCACGCGATCCCACGACGCGCCCGCCTGCTCGTCCGGCCGCGGCGCTGGATGTCCTGCCACCAGCACGAGCTCGCCCCAGTTGTCGGTCAGCGGGTTGTAGAGCGCGAGGCCCGCACCCTGCACTCCCGGCATCGCGGTGAGGCGCTCCTCGATCGCGCGATAGAGCGCGTCGAGCTTCTCCGGCGTGTAGGTCGACGGCGCCCGGTTCAGGGCCACCAGCACGCGGTTCTCGATCTCGAAGCCGAAGTCCTGCTTTTCGAGGTTGCCCAGGCTGCGCGCCAGCATCATCGAGCCGGCGACCAGGACGACCGAGATCGTCGCCTGCACCACCAGGAGCGCCCTCCGCGTCAGCGAGGAATGATCACCGGTGCTGCGGCCGGCGCCCCGGAGCGCATCCATGGGATCCGTACGCGTGGCGAACCACGCCGGGACGGCGCCGAACAAAATCCCGGTCAGCAGCGCGAGACCAGACGCGAAGGCCAGCACCAGCGGCGAGGGACGGGTGTCGATCGGCAGGAATGTCGTCCCCGCAAAGGCCAGCGCGAGCAGCAGGCGCGCCGTGCCCATCGCCACCACCAGTCCGGCGATCCCCCCGGCGATTGCCAGCAGGACGCTTTCGACGAGCGCCTGCAGGACGATCTGCCGGCGCGAGGCGCCGATGGCCAGCCGCAGCGCGGTCTGCCCCCGCCGCGCGACGGCGCGCGCGAGCAGCAGGTTCGCGACGTTTGCACAGGCGATGAGCAGCACGAGTCCGCACACGCCAAGCAGGATCTGCAGGCTGCGTCCGTACTGTTCCTTCATGATGCCCACGCCCGAGCCTGCGGGCACCACCGCAATCGCCTGCCTCGGCAGGCTTTGAATCACGCCGGGCATCCAGTTCGCGGGATACCCGGAATCATGCTGCATCCACTGATGCAGGATGCCCGTGAGCCGCGCCCCCATTCCGTCGGTGTGGGCGCCCGAACGCAGCCGTCCGATCACGCGGAGCCAGGCGGAGATCGGCTGGCGGAGGATGGAGGTCTCGCCGTTGATCAAGGGTTCCTGGTGCAGCGGAATCCACAAATCCGGAGGATCGCCTCGCAGCGTCTCACCGAAGAACCCCGGCGGCGTGACGCCAACGACGGTGAAGGGGTGACCTTCGATCACGAAGGTGGCGCCGATCGCCGAGGTGTCGCCCCCGTACGACGTCTGCCACGCGTGATGGCTGAGCACGACGACGGGAGGCGATGCGGGAGTGTCGTCGGCAGCGGTAAGGACACGGCCTCCGAGCGCATTGACGCCCAGCGTGGAAAAGTAGCTGCCGCTCACGTATTCCGAGCGCAGCGGCCGCGGCGTGGTGTCGCCGTCCTGCCGGCGTACGCTCAATCGCCCGCCGCCCGCCTGGAACGCCGTGAGCTCTTCGAATTCGGGCAGCTCCGCCTTCAGCCGTTCGAACAGCGGATACGAGAACATGCCCCAGCGATCCTGCGGTCCGCCCTGCACGCAGCAGCTGTCGCCGTCGCCGATGCGATAGAGCCGCGAGGGGTCGCTGACCGGCAGCGAGCGCAGCATCACGGCGTGGATGAGCGTGAAGATCGCCGTGGTGCCGCCAATCCCGAGCGCCATCGTCAACACCGCCGTGAGCGTGAAGACACGCGCCACCCAGAACTGCCGCAGCGCATAACGAACTTCGCCGATGAGCCGTCCCAACGTCTGCTCCTTTGGTGAGGCGAACTGTTTGCCTCGTGCCTTAGACGGGGATGCCCACGGATTCGTTTAGGGGGTCATCGGCTACAGAGCTTGTGAACTATTGAGTTGCGTGGCTTCCGCCTTGAGGCGGACCGCCATATCTCACCGCCAGCACCGTGATGTCGTCCGACTGCCGGGCGCCGGCCGCAAAGGCGCGCACGTCCGACAGCACACGCGTGACGATGTCCGTCGGCGTTGCGCCGGCGCAGGCCGCCAGCACTGCAAGCAGCCGCTCCTCTCCGTAGAAGGCGTCTTCAGTATTCGTCGCTTCCGACACCCCGTCGGAAAACAGGACGAAGGTGTCGCCGGCCTCGAGCGGCAGGGCTTCCCGCTCGATCGGGTTGTCCGGCCAGAGGCCGGCCGGCCGTCCGGTCGACGGGCAGGCCAGGCGAGGCGGTTGGCCGGGCGAGACGACGGCGAGCTGGTGATGGCCCGCTCCCGCACAGGACAGGCGCTTCTGCTCCAGATCGAAGACGAGGCACTGCAGCGTGACGAACATGCCGCGGGGATTCGTCTCCGCGAGATCGTCGTTCAGGCGACGGAGGATCTCGTCCGGATCAGCGATCTGTCTCGCAAGCGTGCGAAGAACCGTGACCGCGACGGCCATGAACAAGGCGGCGGGGATCCCCTTGCCGGACACGTCCCCGAGGGCAACGACAACCCGCCGGTCGGACACGCGCAGCACCTCATACAGATCGCCACCGACCTCGCGCACGGGCTCGATCACGGCGTCGACCTCGAGGCCGGTACCTTTGGTGAGACTCGCGAGATCCGCGGGAAGAATCCCCATCTGGATCTCACGCGCGATCCGGAGATCTCTGGTCATGGCTTCGCGCACGGCGTCGGCATAGGCCTTCGCCTTGAGCAGCGAGCGCACGCGTGCCTTGACTTCGAGCACCTCGAACGGCTTCGTGAGGTAGTCGTTGCCGCCCACCTCGAATCCCTGCGCCTTGTTCTTCACGTCCTCCAGCGCGCTCAGGAACATCACCGGCAGCTCGCGCGTCGCTTCGCGCGCCCGGAGTTGCCGGCACACTTCGTAGCCGTCCACGTCGGGCATCATGATGTCGAGCAGCACCAGGTCCGGCGGGTTCTTCTCCACGCTGCGCAGGGCGGCACTGCCGTCGACGGCGACACTGAGCTTGTAGTCGTTGCGCAGGGCCTCGACGAGGATGTCGATGTTCGCCCGGGTGTCGTCGACGATGAGGATGCGGCTCTCCGAGAGATCCTTCACGGTAGCAACTCCTATGGGTGGACAAACAGCATTGGGATCCGCTGGTCCGCTGGTCCGCTGGTCCGGGATCGGTGTCCGAACTACCGGCCGAGCGGCCCGGTGCCCCCAGCGAGCCTAGCGGCCCAGCGGCCCAGCGGCCTAGCGGACCAGCGGATCCCAATGCTGGAGCACTTCCTCCAGTCGCGTCTGCGCTTCGGCGAACGAGTAGTCCTCGAGGAGACGCTCGAACTGCGGCCACGCGTCATCGGTGAACAAGGGACGCAGCGCCGCACGGTTGGTCGCGACGAAATCCGACGCTGCCGGGTCGAGCGCCGACAGCAAGGCCAGCAATTCTGCCGCGGCCTTTCGCGACTCGACGGGATTCACGGAACGGACAGCTGGCTCCGGCGCAGGAGTCTGCACGGCTGCCGGCTCGCGCGCGTTGCGCAGCGCCGCGACCATCGGCTCGAGCTGCGCCGCGACCTGTTGTCTCGCCGCCGTGAGCTCGTCCGCGCCGGCACGATTCCGAATCAGCTTCTCCAGCACGCCGGCAACGGATTGCACCGGGGTTGCGCCGATATTGCCCGCCACACCTTTGAGGGTGTGCGCCAGTCGTTCGGCGAGCGCGTCGTCGCCGCTCTTCAGCGCGTTCCCGATCTGGTCGACGGTCTGAGCCTGCTGTTCGACGAACTGGCCGAGCAGCTTCAGATACAACCCGACGTTGCCCCCGACGCGCGACAGGCCGCTCTGTGTGTCGAGGCCGGCCACGACTGGCAAACGCGTGGAGTCATTCGGCGGCAGGTCGTCCGGCACGGCGCGGGGCACAGGCTGCCCTGATTCCCGGGTGCGCACGGTCGGCTCGTAGAACCGTCCAACGGTATCGAGCAGGCTCGCCGGATCGATCGGTTTCGCCACGTGGTCGTTCATCCCCGACGCCAGGCAGCGCTGCCGTTCCTCGATCGTCGCGTGCGCCGTCATGGCGACGATCGGCAGCGACGCCGTGCGCGGATCCGCCCGCAGCTTCGCGGTCGCCTGGTAGCCATCCATTTCCGGCATCTGCAGGTCCATCAGCACCGCATCGAACGGCGGCGGCTGCGGGCCGGCCGCCAGAATCTCGACCGCCTCGCGTCCGTTGTTCGCGACCGTGACCGTCGCCCCGGCGCCCTCGAGCAGCTCGACGGCGATCTGCTGGTTGATTTCGTTGTCCTCGGCGAGGAGAATCCGGGCGCCCGCCAGACGGGTGCTCTCCGGCTCCGCGACGGCGATGCGTTCAGACTCGCCGTGTGCGAAGACGTTCACCAGCGTGTCGACGATCATCGACCTGGTCACCGGCTTGAGGAGAAAGCCATCGAGCTGCAGCCGTTCGGCCTCGTCGCGGACTTCCTCACGTCCAAATGCGGTGACGAGCACGATTGCCGGGTGATGGCTCAGCGTCTCGTCGCTCTTGATGTGCCTGCTGGCCTGCAGACCGTCCATCCCCGGCATGCGCCAGTCCATGAAGACGATGTCGTAGGGTTCGGTGCGATCCTGACGCTGAACCGCCGAGATCGCTTCCTTCCCCGATCCAGCGACATCGACGTGGCTGACGACGCTGGTCAGGGGTTCCTGGAGAATCTCGCGTGCGGCGGCGTTGTCGTCCACGATCAGCACGCGGAGGCGCGCGAGCCTGGCCGGAACGATCCGTCTCGAGGCCATCGCGTCGCCGGCGCCGAGCCAGGTCGTGAAATAGAACGCCGTTCCGACGCCGGGCTCGCTTTCGAGCCAGATGCGTCCTCCCATCAGCTCGACGAGCCGGCGGGAGATCGTGAGGCCGAGCCCCGTGCCGCCATGCTTGCGGGTCGTCGACATGTCGGCCTGCGTGAACGGCTGAAACAGCCTTGCCGACTGCTCAGGCGTCATGCCGATGCCGGTGTCACGCACCGCGAACTTGAGCTGGACCTTCTCACCGGTGCGTTCGAGCAGCTCGATGCTCACGCGAATCTCGCCGCGCTCGGTGAACTTCACCGCGTTGTTGACGCAGTTGGTCAGGATCTGGCCGAGCCGGATCGGATCGCCCACCAGGCGATCCGGGATCCCGGGTGCGACATGGACGAGGAATTCGAGCCCCTTCTCATGCGCTTTCTGCGCGGTGAGCGTCGTGACCGAGCCGATCACGTCGTCGAGCTCGAAATCGATCGATTCGAGATCGAGCCTGCCAGCTTCGATCTTGGAGAAGTCGAGGATGTCGTTGATCACCGCCAGCAGCGAAGTGCCGGCATTGTGAATCTTGCCAACGTAGTCGCGCTGCTTGGGCGACATCTCGGTCTTGAGCGCGAGATGCGACAGCCCGATGATCGCGTTCATCGGGGTGCGGATCTCGTGACTCATGTTGGCGAGGAACATCGACTTCATCTCGGTCGCTTCCTCGGCCTTCCGTCTCGCCGCGACCAGTTCCGTCGCCTGATCCTCGAGCTGCGCCGCCTGTTCACGGGTCTGTCCCAGCAGCGCCTGCGTATCGAGGTTGCGCTGCAGGATGTCCAGGCTCATGCCGACGACGGGCAGCAGTTCGTCGAGCAGGGATTGCTCCTGCGGGTTGAACGGCCGGAAGGAGGCGACTTCGAGCACGCCGAGCAGCGTATCCTGGGACATCGCCGGCAGCGCGCTCGTCTGTGTGGGCGCCGCCTCGCCCAGGCCAGAGCCAATCCGGACGTAGCCCGGGGGCAGGCTGGTCAGCGCCACGACGCGCCGCTCGAGCGCGCACTGGCCAACCAGTCCTTCACCGAGGTGAATCGGATCGGATGCGCCGGTGCCGCCGGAGAGTCCGTACGTCGCGACGGGCGCCGCATGGCCGAGCGCCTTGTCGAAGACATAGAACGCACCAGCGCCTCCCCCGAGCATCGGCATCAGCCCTGAGAGGAGCCGCTGGCCGAATTCGGCGAGTGACTGCGCGCCCTGCAACTCGCCGGTGAGCCGCGAGACGTTCGACTTCACCCAGCGTTGCTGGTCGGTCGCGGCGGCCCCGTGCTTGAGCACGTCGATCGATCGTGCCAGGCCGCCCGTCTCGTCGGTCGCGTCGACGAACGGGACCGGTCGCGCGTAGTCGCCGCCGGCAATGTCCCGGACGGATCCATCGAGGGCCTGGATGGGGCCGACGATCCGCCGGAAGGTCAGGACGCCGAGGAGGCTGGTGAGCAGGAACGCGGCGCCGTCCGCGAACAGGATTTGCCACTGAAACCGTTCGATGACCCGGATGGATTCGCTCCCGGCAACCCTGGCGGACTCCTCGTCGGCCGCAATCCACTCGTTCGACACCTTGCTCAGTTCGAACCCGACGCACAATGAGCTGGTTGTTGAGCAGATCGACTGCGTCGTCGCGGCGTCCAGCGTCCACCAGAGCCATGGACTGTTTCGCGCCGGCGACCCACTCGCGGCTGCCCGCCTTGTATTCGTCGAGCAGGCGCCGCTCTCTCCCACCGAGGACCAGGGTGTCGGCGTATTCCTTCAGGAGCCGGGTGACGTCGCGCTCGTCCTCGTCGAACGCCGTTCGCGCGTCCTTGCGACCGGTGTCGTCGGTCGCGAGCAGGTAAGAGCGGACGTTGACCCGCATCTCGGAGAAGCCACGCGACAGGTTCCCCACGGTTGCGAGCGCCACGATCCGGGACTCGGCGACGAACCGGCTGCGCGCCTCGATGCGGGCCAGCTGGATCCGGGTGAAGACGCCGAGCCCCAGCATGGCCACCAGCGGCACCGCGAGGAGGATGATCAGGCGTTTGGCGATCGTCATGGCTCGGCCAGGAAATCCTTCCGCCTGAAACGCTACACTAGCGAAGCCGCGCCTCGACCATCGCAGCGCCGCCTCGCCAGGTCGCACTCTTCGATAACGCCCCCGGCATTCCGCGGATCGGCTGCGGGATTCGGAGGCTGTTCCGCCGTATTCCGAGGCGCGGCGTCGCCGTGACGGGGCGCCGCCCGCGGATTCCGGCTGTTGATCGATGGCCGGCCCGCGCAACGACCGGATTGATCGAAAATCCGGTGGTTCGCACCGGAGATTTCCGGCAAGTTCAGTACCGCAGAGGATGGACCACCAGACCACCAGGTACACAATGGAGAAGTGAAATGCGCATCCAGATTCCGGCAGTCGCGATTACCGTGCTCACGTGTTCCCTCGCGTTGTCGGGCCAGCAGCCACCGGCGGCGCCGGGTCAGGCCGCGCCACTACCGCCACAGCCTGGCGGCGGCCGGGGGCCGCAGGGGCCGCAGGTCGTCTCGCCCGAGGTGAACGCCGATCGAACGGTCACGCTCCGGCTGCTCGCGCCGAAGGCGACGGAAGTGACGGTCACCGGAGAAATCCTCAACGGCGCGCAGCCGAAGCCGATGACCAAGGGAGAGGACGGCATCTGGACGGTCACGATGCCGGCGGTGCCGCCTGACGTCTACACCTACGCGTTCAACATCGACGGCGTGAATACGACGGATCCTCGCAACCCGTGGATCAAGCTGGTTGCGGGCACCGGCCTCGCCTCACAGGTGCAGGTGGCAGGCGACGGGCCGCAGTTCTGGGACTCGAAGCCGGTGCCGCACGGACTGCTGCAGATCGTCACCTACGAGTCCAAAGCGACCAACGCGACCCGGCAGGCGTATGTCTACACACCGCCGGACTACAACTTCCGGTCGAACGCGAGATACCCGGTGCTGTACCTGTTGCACGGCGGCGGCGACCTGGATCCGGGATGGTCGATGACCGGCCGGGCGCACATCATCATGGACAACCTGATCGCCGAGAAGAAGGCGCGGCCCATGATCGTGGTGATGCCGCTGGCCCGGGGCGGCGGGAGCCTTGGGCTCGGTCCGAACGGGATGGCACCGGGCATCAACGCGGCGGGGAACGTCGCGCCGGGCGGCCGCGGCGGCGCCGGCCGCGGCGCCGGCGCTCCGGGTGCCGCGCCGGCAGCGCCTCCGTCGCCCGCACCGCTTCAGGCGTTCGCGCAGGACTTCATCGGCGATCTGATGCCGCTCGTCGAGAAGACCTTCCGCACCTCGGCCCGGCCCGAGGATCGCGCGATTGCCGGACTCTCGGCGGGGGGTGCCGCGACGATCAACACCGCGTTCAGCCGGCCCGACCTGTTTCGGTATGTCGTGATCATGAGCGCGGGCGGCGGCCAGAACCTGGAAGCGTCGTATCCGAAGTTCTTCGGCAGCAGCGCGGCGGCGGCGAAACAGATGAAACTGCTGTGGCTGGGAGCCGGCGACGGAGACTTCGCGCTCAACGGCACGAAGGCGCTGGACGAGGTGCTCACGAAGAACGGCGTGAAGCACTCGTTCACGATACGGCCGGGCTATCGGCACGAATGGCGGCTCTGGCGCCAGGACCTGTGGGAGTTCGCGCCGCTGCTCTTCCAGGAGGGAGCGAAGGGGACCCAGTAAAGACATAGGAGCGTGGCTTCCGGCTTTAGCCGGAAGGCTGCGGGCGGCGTTCGACTTCCGCCTAAAGGCGGAAGCCACGCATTTACTTCGCGCTAGAGGTGCGCGAAGGTCGTGCTGGCGGTCTCCCCCACGCCAGGGACATCCGGAGACTCTGATTCGGATGCCGACGGAGCGGATTGCGGCTGCTGGCGCACGCGCTTGAACATCCAATAGAGAAGCGGGTCGTCGCTGATCAGGCGGCCGACGGTGAAGTAGGCCAGCACCAATCCCACTGTCGCCCACACGCTCGCATCGAATCCGACCTGCGCGATCGCGGCAATCAGCGCTCCGAGGAGCAGCTCGGTCGCCGCAAGCCCTGCGCGACGCGCGAGCGCCGCCGGATCCGGGGGCTCCTCGACGAGGGCGAGGCGCAGCGGAGGCGTCCTCGGGCTCAGCGCGGGCGCCGGCTC
Source organism: uncultured Acidobacteriota bacterium (assembly GCA_963836735.1). Classification (GTDB taxonomy): domain Bacteria; phylum Acidobacteriota; class Vicinamibacteria; order Vicinamibacterales; family 2-12-FULL-66-21; genus JACCXG01. The sequence goes on from CAWIKP010000018.1 coordinate 504,111, forward strand.
GACGCCGTTCGCGTGCCCAACGGCGCCGAATGCCGCCAGGAATTCTTCTACCGTCTCGTCAGGATTGAGCCCAATCGCCTCGGCGTAGCCGCGAACATAGGCGCGCGCGAAGAGGCCGGTCGGCCAGCGTGAGCAGTCGCCGGCCTCGAGGCCGGTGAACAGCGCAACCGACAGTTTGCTGTTTTGGGAAATTCTCGCCAGCGTGACGCCCGCGCGCTCGCGCTGCCGCTTCAAGCGCTCCCCGAGGGCGCGGCGATCGCTCACCATTGCTGCTCCTCCTTCGCACGCGCCTGCGCGAGCCAGTCGCCGCTGAGCTGTTCGTTGGAGATTTCGGTGGACCGGGCCCGGGTGAAGTGCGCGATCGCCCCCGCCGCGAGAGCCAGCAGACCTCCGGCCATTACAAGGAGTTTGAGAGTCATTCGGTGACGACAGTCTGTTAGCTTTGAACTGTTGACGCTGCAAAAACAGGTCCTCGTCGCAGAATCGAATGGCTCGGCGATTCGTGGCGCACGGCCGAATCGAACAGGGGACTGCGTCGGATTCTACTGCGGTAAGGATTACGCCGTTACAAGAATTTCATGGGGCACGGTCCGTCAGAGTCACTATTCTCGTCGTGGATCGCGGCGCTCGACGAGCGGCATCTCGCCGACCTCACGCTGCCCGAAGTTGGCCGGGCGCTGAGGGCGCTCTCGTCGTGCTACGTCGAGCGGAGATCGCGACTGGCCGAGGGTGCCGCTCTCGAAGGTGCCGGCAAGCGGGCCGCCTTCGCGCTGTTCTATGCCCCTCTCCACTTTCAGGCCACCGCCCACATTGTCCAGGAGCTCGCAGCCGATGAGGTCTCGGAGATTCTGGACCTTGGCTGCGGAACCGGGGCGGCCGGCGCCGCGTGGGCGCTTGCCACGGCGGGATCCGCCAGGGTCAGCGGGTTCGATCGAAGCGCCTGGGCGATCGCCGAGGCGAACTGGACCTATCGGCAGCTGCGGGTCGGAGGCCGGGCGACCCGACAGGATCTCACCCGCGTAGAGTTCCGTCCCCGGCGGGGGCTGGGGATCCTCGCCGCCTACGCGATCAACGAGCTGCCCGACGCGGCGCGCGCGGCGGTCCTCCCGCGGCTCCTGGACGCTGGCCAGCGGGACGCCGCCGTCCTGATCATCGAGCCCATCGCCCGCCGGCTGGCGCCCTGGTGGGCCGCGTGGGAGTCTGCCTTCACCGCGGCCGGAGGCCGCGCCGACGAGTGGCGGGTGCCCTCGACCCTTCCCCCGCGCCAACGGCAGCTGGCAAAATCCGCCGGGCTGAACCCGCGTGAGCTGACCGCCCGCACCCTGTTCATGAGTGCAGGCGCCGGGCGAACCGCGCGAACCCTACGGTAGAATCCCTGCTGAATGACGACGCCCGCTCCCGCGGTGCCCCGCCGCGGCATCACCCTTACCCAGCAGATCTTCATCGGGCTTGCGATAGGCATCGTGGCGGGATGGATCGTCAGCGCGACCCATCCCGAGTGGGCGCAGTACTTCCGTCCGTTCAGCCAGCTCTTCCTGCGCATGATCAAGATGATCATCGCGCCGCTGATTTTTACCACCCTCGTGGCCGGCATCGCCGGGGCCGGGCACGTGAAGGTCGTCGGCCGGATGGGCGTCCGCGCGATCATCTACTTCGAGATCGTGACAACGATCGCCCTCGGCATCGGGCTGGCCGCGGTCAACATCATCAAGCCCGGCGTCGGCGTGAACCTGCCGATCGGCCAGACGAGCGAGATCACCGCGAAGCCGCAGACCTGGGACCAGATCCTGCTCCACATCGTGCCCGAGTCGGTGATCCGCGCGGCGGCCGAAGGGGACGTCCTTCAGATCGTCGTCTTCAGCATCTTCTTCGCGGTTGCCCTCGGCATGATTGGCGAGAAGGGCCGGCCGGTCGTGGCCTGGTGCGAGGCGGTGGCGGAAACGATGTTCAAGCTCACGAACATCGTGATGCATTACGCTCCGATCGGCGTGGGCGCGGCCATCGCTTACACGGTCGGGCACGGCGGGCTCGGCGTGCTGTGGAACCTGGCGTGGCTGGTGGCTACGCTCTACACCGCGCTGATCGTGCTGATCCTCCTGGTCTTCCTGCCGATCGCGATCCTGTTCCGCGTTCCGATCCGGAAGTTTGCGATGGCGGTGAAGGAGCCGGCGGTGATCGCGTTCTCGACAACGTCCAGCGAAGCGGCGCTCCCGCGTGCGATGGAAGTCCTCGAGCGGCTTGGCGTGCCCAGGCGTATCGTGTCCTTCGTTCTTCCGCTCGGGTACAGCTTCAACCTCGACGGCTCGACGCTGTATCTCTCACTGGCCGCCGTATTCGTGTCGCAGGCCGCGGGAGTTCAGCTGACCGTCGGACAGCAGATCACGATGCTGCTCACGCTGATGTTGACCTCGAAGGGGGTCGCGGGCGTGCCGCGCGCGTCGCTGGTCATCCTTGCGGGAACACTCGCCAGCTACGGCCTGCCGCTCGAGGGCATCACTTTGATCCTCGGCGTCGACGAGCTCATGGACATGGCAAGGACGATGACCAACGTGATCGGGAACTGCCTCGCCACCGTCGTGATTGCGAAATGGGAGGGCGAGTTCGTCGAAGCCAGCGACCAGGAGCTGGCGGTCGCCGCGGCGCGCGGGGAAATCTGAAGTCGAATGGCCCTTGGCCTGACACCTCGGCAACGTCGTAAGCTCACGCTCTGGTTTTTCGAGGGGATCCGCGAGCCGTACGGTCCCCACACGCCTCCGAAGCACGCCCATCAGTCCGCGTGGTGGAGGGTCATGTGCCTCACCGGCGTCGACTATTTCTCGACGCTCGGGTATCAGCCCGGCATTGCCTACCTGGCCGCCGGAGTGCTCTCGCCGCTCGCAACCCTGGTACTCGTCCTGCTCACGCTGTTCGGCGCGCTGCCGATGTATCGGCGGGTCGCAGAACTCAGCCCGCACGGCCAGGGGAGCATCTCACTGCTCGAAGAGCTGCTGCCGCGCTGGCGCGGCAAGGCGCTGGTGCTGTGTCTGCTGGGATTCGCGGCCACCGGCTTCATCATCACCATCACGCTGTCCGCCGCCGACGCGACCGCGCACCTGATCGAAAACCCGCTGGTCCCCCGCGTCTTGAATCACCCGATTCTGATGACGCTGGTCCTTCTTGCGGCGCTCGGGGCGGTCTTTCTCAAGGGTTTCCGTGAAGCGGTCGGCCTCGCGATCCCGATCGTCGCCTTCTACCTGCTCCTGAATGTGATCGTGGTCGCGTGGGGGCTCCACCATGTGTGGCTTCACCCCGAGATGTTCCCGGGCTGGAAGGCGATGGCCCTCTCTGAACACGGGAGCGTGGGCAGGATGATCGTCGTGGCGCTGCTCCTGTTCCCGCACCTGGCGCTCGGGTTGTCAGGTTTCGAGACCGGCGTCGCCGTCCTGCCGCTGGTTGCCGGTGATCCGGACGACAGCCCGTCGCACCCGAAGGGCCGCATCCGCAACGGGAAGAAGCTGCTCACCACGGCGGCGCTGATCATGAGCGTGATGCTCGTGGGCAGCAGCATCATTACGACGATGCTCATTCCGCGGCAGGAATTCCAGGAAGGAGGTCAGGCGAACGGCCGGGCGCTCGCGTACCTGGCCCACGAACATCTCGGCAGCATTTTCGGCACCGTCTACGACCTCAGCACCGTCGCGATTCTCTGGTTCGCGGGCGCGTCCGCCATGGTCGGCCTGCTCAACCTGGTGCCGCAGTACCTGCCTCGCTACGGAATGGCGCCCGAGTGGGCCCGCGCGAACCGGCCGCTGGTCCTGATCTTCACGACGATTACCTTCGTGGTGACGCTGCTGTTCGAGGCCGACGTCGACGCGCAGGGCGGCGCCTATGCCACCGGCGTGCTGGTGCTCATGGGATCGGCTGCGCTCGCGGTCACGATCGCCGCCTCGCGTTCCGGCCGCGCCTGGATCGGCTACCTGCTGCTCACGCTCATCTTCGGCTACACGACCCTGGTCAATCTGATCGAGCGGCCCGAAGGGCTCAAGATCGCGACCATCTTCATCTTCGGCATCGTCATCAGCTCGATGGTGTCGCGGGTGCTGCGGTCGACCGAACTGCGCGTGCATGCGGTCGAGGCCGACGATGTCGTCCAGCGATTTCTGAACGAGGCGACCAGCGGTCCGGTGAGGATGATCGCCAATCGGCCCGACAGCGGCCTCCCCGAGGAATACGAGCACAAGCTCAAGGAGGCGATGGAGTCGCATCACCTGAACCCGGATGAGAGCGTCCTGTTCATCGAGGTCCGTCCAGGAGATGTCTCGGACTTCAGCGACGTGCTGCAGGTCCGGGGCGTGATGGTCGATCGCTTTCGCGTGCTGCGCTGCGTGAGCCCGGCGATCCCCAACGCGATCGCGGCGCTGCTCCTGTATGTGCGCGATCAGACCGGAAAGATTCCGCACGCCTATTTCGGATGGACCGAAGGGAATCCGATTGCCTACCTCCTGAAGTTCCTGGCGTTCGGGGAAGGGGACACCGCGCCGGTCACGCGCGAAGTGCTGAGGCAGTCAGAGCCCAACCCCCTCAGACGGCCCCGCATCCATGTCGGTTAGGCAGATCGCCGCTTCCTCGACGCCGTGGCCTTTGACCGCCGTCACCTCGAACTGGAGCCGCTCCCACTTGACGCTGTCGCCGACCACCGGCGGCCGGCCGAGCAGCGTCAGGATCAGCCCGCTGACACTGTCCACTTCCTCGTGTTCGAGATCGAGATCGAAGTAGCGGCCGACTTCGTCGAGCCGCATCGTGCCCGGCACCCGAAGGCGGCCGAAACGATCCCGGTGGACCTGTGATCCGGCGGCGGGGTCCTCTTCGAGGTCGCCGACCACCTCCTCGAAGAGATCCTGGAGCGTCACGACCCCGGCGGTCCCGCCATGTTCGTCGATCACGACCGCCATCTGGGTTCGATCACGCCGCATGACCGTGAGCACGGTGTCGAGCGGCGCGGTCTCGGGCACGACCGGCAGCGGCCGCGCGTGCGCGGCGGCCATGGTCTCTTCGCGGACCAGCAGGCGGAGCAGATCCTTGATGTGCGCCATGCCCACGATGTGATCGAGGTCCTTTTCGTAGAGCGGATAGCGCGTGTGGGTCTGATCGGCGAGAAGCTCGCGGATTGCCGCCGGCTTCATCCCGACCTGGATGCCGATGATCCTGACGCGCGGCACCATCACCTGCGCCGCGTTGAGATCGCCGAACTCGAACAGCTCCTGGAGCATTTCGCTCGACTCGGATCGCAGAGCGCCGAGCTCGCCGCTCTCCTGGACGATCAGCTGCAGCTCCTCCGGCGTGTAGTACTGCTCCGCGTTCTGCGCCTGGCGGTTGACCCCGAGGGCCTTCAGGAGCAGGTTGCCGAGCCCGTTCAGCGCGACGACCAGCGGGTAGAGCAGGTTCTTCGTCCACAGCATCGGCGGCGTGATCCAGCAAGCCAGCCGCTCAGCCTGCTGCAGCGCCAGCGACTTCGGGATCATTTCTCCGACGACGATGTGGAAGTAGGTCAGGATCGCAACCGCGACAACGCTGGCGACGCCGTGAGAGACGATCCATGCGGGGGCGCCGGTGGCGCCGAGCGCGTCGTAGATGGCGTCGGCGAGAACGTGCTCGCCATACATGCCGAGGCCAAGGCTCGCCAGCGTGATGCCGAGCTGCGCGGTTGCAATATAGCGATCCTGCAGCCGGGTATCGCGCAGGACACGCTGAACCAGGCGGGCGAGCCGGTCCCCCTGCGCGGCCCGCGCATCGATCGCGGCCTTCGGGGCGCCGACGATCGCGAACTCCGCCGCGACGAAGATCCCGTTGAGCAGGATCAGGCTGGTGATGATCGCGAACTCGATCATCGGAGCTCCTCGTCCCGGGGCCTGGCCGGCGGACGCCGCGCCATCTTGAATTCGTCCGCGACGCCCCCGAGCAGCTCGGCGACCACATCCTCGAGGGTAATCAGGCCGACGATGGTTCCGTTCGAGTCCACGACCAGCGCCTGGTGAGTGCGGCGCTCGCGCAGGAACGCGAGCAGCCGGTCGGCGGGCATATCGTGACGGACCCGGATGATCGGCCGCAGCAGCGACGCGAGCGATCCGCGGCGCAGACCGTGCACGTACTCGGCGACGAGGTCCTTGGTGTGCAGCATCCCCACCACGTCGTCCAGGCTGCCGCGATAGACGGGCCACCGGCTGAACGGGCTGCGGGTCACAATCGTGAGCACCTCGGTCGAGCGGCGTCTCGATGTCGAGTGCCGCCAGGCGTTCCCGCGGCACCATCAGCTGGCTCGCGGTCCGCAGGCCGAGCCGCAGGGCCCGGTGCAGCCGGACCTGTTCCTCGGGCTCCAGGAGTCCGCCGTCGCGGCTCTCGGCGATCAGCAGCTCGATCTCCTGGGGCGAATGAACGTGACGGTGGCCCGTGGACGGCACGCGCAGCAGCTTCAGCAGCAGCGCGCCGCTCCCGTTCAGGAAGTGGATGGCCCAGGAAAAGAGCCGCATCGACCACTGCATGGGCAGCACCGAGTACATCGCGGTGCGGGTCGGATCCTGGAGCGCCAATGACTTGGGCACCAGCTCGCCGACGATCATCGAGAGGACGGTGAGCGTCAGGAGCACGATGATGGCGGCCGTCGATCCCGCGTTTTCGGGCTTGACCCCCACCCGTTCGACCAGCGGCGCGAGGGCCGGCGCGATGGCCGCCTGTCCGTAGGCGCCCAGGATCAGGCTGGAAAGCGTGATGCCGACCTGTGAAACGGCGATGTAGCGATCGAGCTCGTGAGGGTCCTCGACGACAGGAAGGATTCGGGCGGCCAGCGGGTTGCCGTCTTCCGCAAGGCGGCGCAGCCGGCTGCGGCGTGCCCCGACGGCGGCGAACTCGGCGGCAACGTACAAACCCGTCAACAGAATCAGGAAAATGATGACGAGCGCGGCCGCCAGCATTGGCTCCGAGATCCTATCGCAACAGATACGGCCGGGCTGAAGCGCCGCTCAGCTTGACGCTCTCCGCCCCGGTCCCCAGACTCGAATGAATGCTCCGTCGCGCGGCCGCGATTCTTCTCCTGCTCCTGCTCCAGCTCGTTTCCAGTCCGCGGTCAGGCGCGCAAAGCGGCAGCGGCGACATCATCCTGCGCCCGGGCAGCGGCGCGACAGTCTCTGGTGCCTGGACCGTTGTCGCGGATGCCAGCGCGGCGGGAGGCAAGGCTGTGCGCCATCCCAACGCCGGCGCCGCCAAGCTCACGCAGGCCATCGCCCAGCCCGTCAACTACTTCGAGCAGACATTCACGGCTGATGCCGGTGTGGCCTACCGGTTGTGGATCCGCGGCCGCGCCCAGAGCGACTACTGGGGCAACGATTCGGTCTTCGTGCAATTCGACGGTACCGTCGAGGGCGGCGCCGCGAAGTACCGGATCGGATCGACGTCCGCGCTGCGAAGTCAACCTGGAGGACTGTTCGGGCTGTGGGCTGGCCGGCTGGGGCTGGCAGGACACGGGCTGGGGCGTCGGCGTGCTCGGCCCGGAGGTGGTCTTCGCGCTCGACGGGCACGCAACGCATCCGCGTCCAGACGCGTGAGGACGGTTTCACCATCGATCAGATCGTGCTCTCGCCCGCGCGCTATCTGACCAGCGCTCCGGGCGCGTTGAAGAACGACACGACCATCGTGCCGGTCGGCGATCAGCCGTCGGTCACCGTCGTCCGGCGCCCGTACCTGCAACAGATGTCCGCGAACCGCGTCGTGGTGGTCTGGGCCACACGTCGAGAGCGGAACCCCGGCGGTGCGGATCAGCTCCGGTTCGACGTCGCGGACGGTGACCGGCGCCAGCAGGCTGGTGGCGAGCTCGCAGACCGGACTGGGGTTCGACTACTACCATCACGAAGTGGCGGTTGGCAGCCTGCGCCGCGTCGACCGTCTACAACTACGACGCCACACTCACCAACGCGCCGGTGGCCTCGGCATGGTTCCGGACCGCACCCGCCGACGGCACCGGCGACTTCTCGTTCGTGGCGATCGGCGACAGCGGAACGGGATCGACGGAGCAGCGCCAGATCGCTGCGCTGATGGCTGCCGACACGCTTCGATGTGCTGCTGCACGCGGGCGACATCGCGTACGGCAACACCGGCGGGACTGGCGACGCGACCTACAAGACGCTCAACGACTGGTTCTTCGACGTGTATGCGCCGTTGCTGCCATTCCGCGCGCTCTATACGACCGAAGGCAACCACGACAGCCGGCCGTCGAACGGCAACGGCGTCGCCTACCTCGACGCGTTTACCTTGCCCGGCGAACGGCGCGTCGCCCGCTTACCCGGATCACGCGGAGCGTTACTACAGCTTCGACTACGGCCGCGTGCACTTCGTCGTCCTGGATACCGAGTTCGCGTTCCAGGACGCGGCTCGCCGCGCCGAGCAGCTGTCGTGGCTCGAAGTCCGACCTTGCCGCGACCGCGCAGCCGTGGAAGATCGCGCTGTTCCATCGCTCGCCATATTCGGCGGGCGGCGAGCACGGATCGGATCTCGAAGTCCGTAACGCATTCGCCCCGCTGTTCGAGCGGTACGGAGTTCAGCTCGTGCTCTCCGGCCACGAGCATGACTACGAGCGCACGCTGCCGACTCGCGCCGCGGCGACCGGCACGGCCGTCACCTACATCGTCACCGGAGGGGGCGGCGCGCCGCTGTATCCATCCGGGACCGCGGCCTGGACCGCGTACTCAGCGTCGCGGCACCACTACGTCCGCGCGACGGTGACGGAGTGCACGCTGAGCGCGCAGGCCATCGGCCTGAATGGCTCGACGTTCGACAGCGTGGCGCTCGAGCGATGTGCTCCACCGCCTGCGGCCGGCGAGATCGTGCTTTACGCGTCGGAGGCCTCGGCTGCCGGACGCTGGGTGGTCGACACGGATTCGACCGCGGCGGGAGGCGCGCGGATTCGGCATCCGGACAGCGGCGCCGCCAAGCTCACCGCCGCGCTGGCGCAGCCGGCCAACTATTTCGATCTGACGTTCAACGCGACTGCCGGCGTGCCGTACCGCCTCTGGATCCGCGGCAAAGCGGATCGCAACTACTGGGGGAATGATTCGGTGTTCGCGCAGTTCGACAACAGCGTGACGGCCAGCGGCGCTGCGCAGTTCAGGATCGGCACGACCGGCGCCGCGGAGGTCAACATCGAAGACTGCAGCGGCTGCGGTCTGGCGGGCTGGGGCTGGCAGGACAACGGCTGGGGCGTCGGCGTGATGGGCCCGCTGATCCGGTTCTCGCGGAATGGTCCCCAGCGAATACGCGTTCAGACCCGCGAGGACGGCCTCGCGATCGACCAGATCGTGTTGTCGCCAGAACGCTATTTCAACGCGGCGCCGGGTGCCCTCAAGAACGACAACACCATCCTCATTCGGCCCTGAGCGCGATCACCGGATCGACCCTGGTCGCGCGGCGTCCCGGCAGATAGCTCGCCGCAAACGCCACCAGGACCAGCATGGCCGTCACCGCCGCCAGCGTCAGCGGATCGCGCGGCGCCACGTGGAACAGCAGATCCTTCAACAGCCTGGTGAGCAGCAGCGCCCCGGTGACGCCGACCGCGACCCCGGTGGCGGTGAGCGCCATCGCTTCGCCGACAATCATGCGCAGGACCCGCCCTCTCTGGGCCCCGAGCGCCATGCGGATTCCAATCTCCTGCGTTCGCTGCGTCACCATGTACGCGATGACGCCATAGATGCCGACGGCGGCGAGCACCAGCGCCACGAGCGCGAACAGCCCGATCAACTGGACGATCAGCCGTCGCTCGGCGAGGGAGCTCGAGACCACGTCGTCCATCGTGCGAACGTCCGCAACCGCCAGGTTCGGATCCTGATCGCGAATGACCGCCGTCGCGGCCCTGACGACCGTGCTGGCGTCACCGGTCGCGCGGATCGTGATCGTCATGCCGTTGTAGGGGAACCGCGGATGCGGCCAGTAGGTCATCGGGCGAGGCTCGCTGTCGAGGCCCTGATGCCGGACGTCCTCGACGACGCCGATGACTTCGTCGTCGCGGACGTCGTTCCAGTTGATGCGGACTTTCCTGCCGATCGGATCCTGTCCGGGCCAGTGCTTCCGCGCCATCGTTTCGTTGATGATGACGTGGTTGGTGACGTCGCCTTTGTCGCTCTCATCGAACAGGCGCCCTCTCATCAACGAGATTCCCATCGCCTTGAAGTAGTCCTTGGCGACGACCCGAACGTCGGCGACGTGGTCCTGGCCGGCCGGCGGGTTCGGCTGGCCGACGACCTCGTAGCTCGTGGCCGCGCCGAGGCCGACCAGCGGCAGGAAGCTGGTACCGCCGGCCGCCTCCACTCCGGGAAGGACCTGGAGCCGATCGAAGAGGCGCTGGAAGAATTGAATGCGCTGCGCCGGCTCTCCATACCTGGACCCGGGCAGCGACACCGTCATCGTGACGATCCGCGACGGGTCGAAGCCCGCGTCGACGCTCGAGGAGCTTGCACGAAGCTGCGGACCAGGAGCCCGGCGCCGGCCAGCAGTACCAGCGCCAGCGCGACTTCGACTACGACGAAGGCGCGTCGCGTGCGGTTGCCGCGGGCCGCGCTTCCCGGATCGGCCGCCTTCCTTCAATGCCGGTACCAGAGCACCGCCGGAGGCCGTGAGCGCGGGGACCAGTCCGAAGAGCATCGCGCTCAACAGCGCGGATGCGACGCGTGAATGCGAGAACCGGCCCGTCGATCCCGACCGCCTCGAGGCGCTGGATGGGCAGGCGTTCGGCGACGACCGCGCGCAGCACGCCGATTCCCCACCAGGCCAGCAGCGAGTCCAAGGCAGAGCGCCCCCGCCTCGAAAGGATCAGGCTCTCGGCGATCAGCTGACGAATCAGACCGGCCGCGGCCGGCGCCAAGCGCCGCTCGTACGGCGAGCTCACGCTGACGCGAGGTCGCACGTGCCAGCAGCAGGTTGGCGACGTTGGCGCAGGCGATCAGCAGCACGAAGGCCGACCGCACCAGACAGGATGAAGAGCGCGGGGCGCAGATCGCCCGTGAGCTGCTCGCTGGAGCGGCACGACGCGCGCCGTCCACCCGGTGTTGAACTGCGGGAACATCCGCGTCAGCTCCGCGTGCAACGCGGGTCATGTCGGCCTGCGCCCGTTCGACCGTCACGCCGGGCTTCAGTCTTTCCCGATCACGGTGAGCCAGCGGCCACGCGGCGTTCGCGCTTCAGCGGAGAACCCGACGGGTAGCCACAGGTCCACGTTCCCGGTCGAGAATACGAAAAACCAGGTGGCATCACCCCAACGACGGTGTTGGCTGTTGCCGTTGAGCGTCACGGCACGCGCGAGGATGTTCGGGTCTGCGCCGAAACGCCGCTTCCAGAGGCGATCGCTGATGACGACGACCCGGCTGTTGGGCCGATCCTCTTCGGCCGTGAACGCCCGGCCCGAGGGCGGGCTGAACGCCGAGAAGCGGGAAGAACGACGCCGAAACCAGCTGCATCGGAAGCTCTTCGGGCTCGCCGATGCCGGTCAGCGTGACCTTGAACGTTATTCCTACCGCCGAGAGACCCTCGAACGACTGCTGCATCTCCCGCCAGTGAAGGAAGTTGCCCGGCGACACCACGTTGTTCTTCCGATCGCGGGGCATGTTGTGCTCCCAGACGACGACCAGACGCTCCGGATCCTGGTAGGGCAGGGGCTTGAGGAGCAGCGTGTAGACCACGCTGAAAATCGCCGTGTTGGCCCCGATGCCGATTGCGAGAGCACAGACGGCAACCACGGTGAACCCCGGCGCGCGCAGGAGCAGGCGCGCGCCGTGGCGAAGGTCCCTCAACATGTGATCACCTCATTCGGTGCGCAGGGCAGGGAGCGGATCGACGCGTGCCGCACGCCTGGCGGGCAGGAGCGTCGCCACGAGCGCGACGCGCCGTGAGCACGGCGGCAACCACGACGAAGGTCAGCGGGTCGGTGGGCGACACGCCGAAGAGCAGCGCCTGCAGGAGCCGGGTCAGTGCCACCGCTCCTGCCAGCCCGACGATCAGGCCGGCCGTGATGATCGCCAGGCCCTCGCGAAGGACGAGACCGAGCACCGCGCCGCGGCCGGCGCCGAGCGCCATGCGGATCCCGATCTCCTGGCGCCGCCGCGCGACGTTGTAGCTCAGAAGTCCGTGGACGCCGATCGCCGCGAGGATCACCGCCAGCGCGGCGAACGAGCCGAGCAGGAACGCCGTAAACCGGCGCTGGGACACGGATCGCGAGATCGTCAGATCCAGCGGCTCGACCGCGAACACCGCGAGACCCGGATCGATGTCGTGGATCACCCGCTGCGCCGATGCTGCCAGCGTCGCCGGATCCATCGCCGTCCTGAGCAGCAGCGCGCCGGTCGCGGACGGTGTCTGCGAGAGCGGTGTGTAGGCCGCAATCGGCGCCGCCTCGGTGAGCCCGTGGAAGCGTTCGTTGCTGACCACGCCGACGATCGTGCGCGACGTGCCCCAGAACCGCATCTGGGCGCCGATCGGATCGCGGCCGGGGAAGAACCGCTCTGCCGCGGCCTGATTGATCAGCACCACCGGGGCCGACGTCGTGGTATCGGCGTCGCGCAGGACGCGGCCGCTGCAGCGTCTGCAGGCCCATCGTCGCGAAGTAGGAAGGCGTGACGCGGCGCATCGAGATCTCGGGCCAGGTGCGGGCCTCGGCTTCGCGGCCGACGATGGTGAACGAGTTGGTGAAGCCGGGATCGAGCGGATGATTGCCGGCGATCGCCGCGGCCTCGACGCCGGGCAGCCTCGCCGCGCGCTCCAGCAGCGATCTCGTGAACGCGTGCTGTTCGGGGAAGTTCGGCCACTGCCGGAAGTTGGAGGGATACCTGGAGCCGGGCAGCTGGTACTCCGCTTTGAGGACGCCCGCCGATCGGAACCCCGGGTCGACGCGCTGGACGTTCCACAGGCTTCGGATCAGCAGCGCCGCACCGCAGACCAGCAGCACCGCCAGCGCCAGCTCGGCGACCACGAGCGCGTGCTGCAGGCGTTTCCGGCCGCGGCCCTGCGAGGCGCGCCCGAGGCCGCGCAGCGCCGACTGCAGATCCGCGCGTCCCGCCTGGATCATCGGAAACAGGCCGAACCCGATCGCGGCCAGCGCTGAGACCGCAATCGTCGCGGCCAGCACGCGGCCGTCAACCGAGGCGTCGGCGAGCCGGGGAATGTCGGCGGGCGCGAGCGCGATGATGATCCCGAGCACGGCGTACGCGATCGCCAGTCCGAGCACGGTCGACGCGGCGGTCAGCACCAGGCTTTCGACCAGGAAGAGCCGCACGAGGCGGGAGCTGCGCGCGCCGAGCGCACCGCGGACCGCGACCTCGTGCATCCGCGCCGCGCCGCGCGCGATGAGCAGGCTGGCGACGTTGACGCTGGCCACCAGCAGCACGAGCGCGACGGCCGCCAGCAGCAGGTAGAACGCCGGCCGGAAGGGACCGAAGACGACGCTCGACAGCGGCTCGATGAAGGCGCCGCGGGCGGCGTTCTCCGGGAACGCGCGCTCGAGATCGGACATCACGCGGGTCAACTCGGTCTGCGCCGCGTTGACGTCCGCCCCGTCGGCCAGCCGGCCCGCGACGAAGATCGGATGCGTGCTGCGCGGGAGCTCGCTGGGATCGCCCTGCAGCGGCGCCCAGATCTCCACTTCGGTGCGCTCGCCGCGATCGGCGAACGAGCGGGAGTAGGCGGCGCGAGACAGGATCTGCAGCACGCCGAAATCGGATCCGCGGCGCATGACGCCGAGGATCGTGAACGGCCGATCGTCGAGCCGGATCGTGCTGCCCGACCGCATCAGCGCGGCGGCCGAACTCGCGCTCCCACAGCGACTCGCTGATCAGGACGCTGCCGCGGAGCGCCCGGCCGGTCGTCGGCTTCTGCGAAGGTGCGTCCCGCAACCGGCTGCAGACCAAGCATCGGCAGCAACCCATGCGTCACCCGAAGCACGGGCACGCGGCGGGGATCGCCGGCCGCCGGCGTCAGGTTCATCTCGTCGGCCATCAGCACGGCGGCCTGCGCCAGGCGTGCGGGCGCGTTCCTTGATGTCGAGGTAGTCGGGAAGCGAGGCCGGCTCGCGGGTCGTTCCGGTGTTGCGGTCCGTCTCCCAGACCATCACCAGCCGGTTGATGTCGGTGAATGGCGCCTTTCGCAGGAGGACGGCGTCAACGACCGAGAAGATTGCGGTGTTCGCGCCGATGCCGAGCGCCAGCGTCAGGATGCAGGCGACGCTGAACGCCGGATTCTTCAGGAAGGACCGGACTGCGTATCGCAGATCGCTGAGCATGGACGTCTCACTTTCCGATCGCGCCGAGCGCCCATGCGGCCTGCCGGCGCACGCCCGAGTCAGTATCCTTCAACGCTGTCACCAGCCCCTCGGTCGCTCGCGAATCCCCGAGGCGCCGAGCGCCCAGGCGGCCTGGCTGCGGACGCCTTTGTCGGCATCGCGGAGCGCCTCGACCAGTCCCGGTACCGCGCTGCGATCGCCAATCGCGCCGAGCGCCCAGGCGGCCTGATGCCGGACGCGGGCATCGGTGTCTTTGAGTGACTGCGTCAGCGCCGGCGCCGCTGCTTTCGAGCCAATCGCGCCGAGCGCCCACGCGGCCTGCTGCCGCACGCGCTCGTCGGTGTCTTTCAGCGCGCCGACCAGTCCCTGGACCGCCGAACTGGCGTCCATCGCGCCGAGCGCCCATGCGGCCTGTTCGCGGACTGGAGCCTCGCGATCCTGGAGCGCGGCGGTCACCGGCGTCACGCCGCGCGGATCGTCGAGCGCGCCGAGGGCCCACGTCGCGTTCTTCCGGCTGATCCACTGCGGCTGCTGCAGTGCGTCGATCAGCGCCGGAACCGAACGGCTGCCGATGCCGACCAGCGCCGCCGCCGCAAGATGCCCCGGGGTGGTCTGGTCATCGCGCCCCTGCCACCAGCGTTCGCGGCAGACATCCGGGCTCACCGGCTGTGGCGTCGCCGAGCAGCCGAACCAGGCTGTCGATCGCATCGCCCGCCCGATCGCCCTGATCCTTCAGCTCGCACGCCGCCTTCGCTCGAACCACCGCATCGTTCGACGTCAGCCCGGCCATCAGTTCGCGCACCGGCGTCTGATCGCCGAGCACACTGATTCCGAGAACGATGGCGAACAGCAGGTCGCGCATCCGCTACCTCCAGTGCCGCGCGATCGGGTTCGGGTGCGGATGGGGATTCGGGTTCGGCATCGGCATCGGCATCGGCATGGGCATCGGCATCGGATGGGGGTTGATCGAGTGATGATCGTGATCCGAGTCGTCGCTGATTTCGGCGATGGCCAGGATGGCGCTGCGGCGCACGCTCGCGTCGGCGTCCTTCATGGCTTCGGTCAGCGCCGGCAGCGCTTTCGGGTCGCCGATTTCGCCGAGCGCGCGAATTGCCTGCTTGCGAACGTCGATGTTGCTGTCCTTCACCACGGCGATCAGCGCATCGATCGAGGCGGGATCGCGGAACTCGGCGAGCGCCGCGGCGGCGCGCGCCCGCACCTTCGGGTCGGCGTCCTTCAGTGCCGCCGTGATCGCCGCGGTCGCTCGCCGATCGCGCGACTCGGCCAGCGCCCACATCGCCTGGGTGCGCACGTCCGCGTTCTGGTCTTTCAGGGCTTCCATCAATGCGGGCACCGCCTGTGCGCTGCGCATCTCGCCGAGCGTGTGGGCAGCCTGGCGCCGCACGCCCGCGTCGGTGTCCTTCAGAGCGCTGATCAGCGCGTCAACCGCCTGCTCGGCCGGACTCTTCTGCGCGGTCACGCGGAGCCCGGTCATCGACAGGCCCTTCAACTCCGAGAGCCCACTCAAGCCGGAGAGGCCTTTCACCTCGAGCGACGGATTGAGAAAGATCAGCCCCGCCCCGAGAAAGATGGCGGTCGACTTCGCGAGCGTGCGGATGAAAACCGTCAGCGGACTCATGCTGCCTCCCTGCTAAAAAACCAGCATCACGAACCAGAGCGACGCCCCGGGCGGTCGCACGCGACCGCCGGCAGGGCGTCAGAAGTTATCGAGCGAGTTGTCCGAGGGCGAAGGCCGCCTGCCTGCGCACGTCGGCGTTCTGATCCTTGAGCGCGGTTGTCAGCGCGTCGATCGCGCGGGGGTCGCGCAGCTGGCCGAGCGCGAAGACCACCTGCTCGCGCACGTCCGCGTTCGGATCCTTCACGGCCACCATCAGGGCATCGACCGCGCCCCGGTCTCGAATCTGCCCGAGGGCGAAGGCCGCCTGCTCACGCACATCCGGGGTCGTGTCCTTGAGCGCCGAGACGAGCGGTTCGATCGCGCGGCGATCGCGGATCTGGCCGAGCGCGAAGACGGCCTGTTCACGCACGTCGGCATTGGCATCCTTGACCGCAGCCGCGAGGCCATCGACGGCCGCCGGGTCGCGCAGCTGGCCGAGCGCGAAGACCACCTGCTCACGGACGTCCGCGTTCTCGTCTTTGATCGCGCCGATCAACGGCTGCACCGCGCGCTTGTCGCGCATCTGCCCCAGGCCGAACGCGGCCTGCTCGCGGACGTCGGGCGATCCGTCCTTGAGGGCCTGGAGGAGCGGCTCGAAGATCGACGGATCGCGCATCTGCACCAGCGCGTGCATCGCCGTCTCGCGAACTTCCTTGTCGGTGTCCTTGAGCGCGGCGGTCAGGGCCGCGACCATTCGCGGATCGGCTCTGGTGCCGGCCTTGTCCCCGGCCTTCTCGCCGGCTTTCTCGCCGGCGACAGGCTTGGGGTCCTGCGCCATCGCGACGGGAAGCATCTCGAACACCGCGCTTTTCCAGCCGCCGACCACGGCCTGCGCCATCGTCTGGCCAACGGCCTCGCCGACGGCGATTGCCTCAGCTACGACGGGATGCGGCGTTGGCATCGGCGTCGGCTGGGGCGCTGGCATCGTATGCAAATCTGCCGCGTGATGCGCGCGTTCGCTCTCGAGGAGGTCAGCGTGATCGGCTCGATCGGCCGCCGGTGTGGCGGCGATCTCGCTCTGGACTTCGGCAGCCGGCCGCGGCACATCCGCGCGCTCCGGCCGGTCCCGACGCTCCGGATTCGCGGGCGGAGGCGGAAGCGCCAGGCCCGCAGAGGAGGGCTGCTGGTCGACGATCGGTGCCGGTTCCTGCGCCGTCGTCCATGGCTGCAGAGCACCGAGCGGGGCGACGGCGGCACCGCACAACGCCACCACGGCCAGGGCGCGCCCGCGGCTCAATCCGGATCGCGGCACGCGGGGATCGAGAATCGCAATCAACCGTCCCTCGAGCTGCGAACGGTGCGCCATGGCCAGGCTCGCACCACCGAGCAGCGCGGGGAACCGATCGCCGCGCAGCACGCGCGCCATTTCGAGCAGCTGATCGGCGTAGTCCGATCCGCGGGTTCCGCAGGCCAGCACCAGGTCGTCGCAGGCACGTTCACGCTCGGTCCGCGCGCGCTTGACGGCGAGCCAGGCGAGCGGGTTGAACCAGTGGAACGCGCACGCCGCCTGTCCGAGCACGTGTGTGAGGCAGTCCCGACGCTTGACGTGGGCGAGCTCGTGCAGCAGGACGATCCGCAGCCGGCTCTCGGACCAGGTGTCTGCGTCGGCCGGCATCATGACCGCCGGCCGGAAGATGCCGGTCGCGACCGGCATGCTCGCGCGTCCGCTCCGCAGGAAGCGCAGGCGATCGCTCACGCCCATGCCGCGCGCCAGCGCTCGTGCCTTCGGCAGCCAGGCCGCGTCGGTGATTTCCTGCGTGCGCCTCGACAGCCACCGGACCGCGGCGAGCCCGACGAGAATGCGCGCCAGGATGACGGCCGCACCCATCATCCAGATTGCGGCGAGCATCTGCTGCCAGGACAAGCCTTCGAAGATCGACGCACGCGTGGCGGGCTGCGGTGCCCCGCCCGTCTCCAACTCGTGGCTTCCGCCTTCCGCCTTCGCCAAGGCTCCGGCGGACCGCCGTAGCTTTAGCGGAGGCTGGTCAGGCGGAAGACCTACGCCAGCCGCATCCTTCCGCCTGAAGGCGGAAGCCACACTCGACTCTTTCACGGGGTCTTCAGACGGAAGGCCCGGCGCGATCGCCGCGGGGCTCTCACTGGTTATCGTGAACAGCGGAAGCTGCCACTTCGGGAGCGCGAACGACGCGATCGGCAGGACCAGCGCGCTCGAGAGCGCAAGCGTCCAGACCAGGTGTCGCATGGCGGCCGATGCGGATCGCAGCACGATGGAGGCGGCCGTGGCCGCGAGCAGGATCACCGTGGTCTTGGCGACCGCGTCCGCCAGCGGCAGCCACCCGAGAGGGATGTCGGGGATGTTCATGATTACACTCCCGTGCGGCGCGCACGATCGATGAGCTGCGCCAGACGGTCGAGCTCGTGATCGGAAAGCCGGGTATCGGATTCATCGAGCAGGGCGGACAGCGCCTGTTCGGTCGACCCGTTGAAAAATGTTTGCAGGACGTGCCGCAGCGCCGTCTTCTTGGCGCGATCGCGCCCGACGGTCGGCAGGTAGACGTAACGAGGCCCGTCCTGTTCGTGCCGGACGTGGCCCTTGTCTTCGAGAATCCGCAGCATCGCACGGACGGCCGAGTAGCTGGGCGGGTCCGGCAGGGCGGCCTGGACCTCAGCGGCCGTCGCGCGGCCCTGCGCATACAGAATGTCCACGATCTGCCGTTCACGGCGGCTGAGGTCGTGGTGGGGTGCCTCACGCATCAATAATGACTCCGACATGCCTGCTTAGACGGTCGAACCCCGGCAAAGGTGCTGAAAAAATAGCACACCGGCAAAAAAATAGCATGGATTGGATTTCGGGCCCCATCCAGCCATAGGATTTCCGGTCATGCGTAACGCTTTCGTCCTTCTTGTAGCGCTCACCGCGGCCGCGATCGCCCCGCCGGTTTCAACGCAGGAGCGTGCCCCGGCTGGCTCCCCCGCATCCGCCGATCTACCGCTCGATCTCATCAAGCTGCCCCAGGGCTTCAAGATCGAGGTCTATGCCAGCGGGGTCACGAACGCCCGCGAACTGGCGCTCGGGCCGAAGGGAACCGTGTTCGTCGGCTCCCGCAACAAGCCCGATGGCGACAAGGTCTACGCGCTGGTCGACAAGAACGGCGATCAGAAGGCCGACGGGGTTCTGACGATTGCCAAGGGTCTCAACGAGCCGAACGGCGTCGCCGTGCACAACGGGTCGCTCTACGTCGGCGAGATCAGCCGGATCGTGCGATTCGACAATATCGAGTCGCGGCTGGAATCGCCCGGCGAACCGGTGGTCGTGAACGACACGCTGCCCAAGGACACCCACCACGGGCAGAAGTTCATCGCGTTCGGTCCCGACGGCCTCCTCTACGTGCCGGTCGGCGCGCCGTGCAACATCTGCGACAAGGAAAAGGACGATCCCCGGTACGCGTCGATTCTCCGGATGAAGCCGGATGGATCAGGCCTCGAGGTGTTCGCTCACGGTGTGCGCAACACCGTCGGCTTCGCCTGGCATCCGCGCACGCGCGAGATGTGGTTCACCGACAACGGCCGCGACAACCTTGGAGACGACGTGCCGAGAGACGAGCTGAATACGGCGCCGCGCCAGGGGATGCACTTCGGGTATCCGTTCTGCCATCAGGGAGACGTCAGCGATCCCGAGTTCGGCAAGGCCCGGCCGTGCAGCGAATTCCAGGCGCCCGCGCGTCCGCTCGATGCCCACGTCGCCGCGATCGGCATGCGGTTCTACACCGGCAAGATGTTCCCCGAGGAGTATCGCGACCAGATCATCATCGCCGAGCACGGATCGTGGAACCGCTCGATTCCGCAAGGCTACCGGCTGTCGCTCGTGAAGCTGGATGGCAACAAGGTGGTGTCCTACACGCGCTTCGCCGAAGGCTGGCTGCGCGGCATGAAGCCGGCCCCCGCCGGCGGCGGCGCGATGGTCGGCGACGTCTGGGGACGTCCCGCGGACGTGCTCGTCATGCCCGACGGCGCGCTGCTGGTCTCGGACGACAAGGCCGGCGTCGTTTATCGAATCAGCTACAAGCGGTAAGGGCTTCGAGCGGCTGTGAGTCGCCTCCACTCCGCGAGCGGGTCCTGTCGCGGGACAGCCCCACCGGGTGCTCGGCGCAAAGCGCTTGTCACGGGAGTCGCCTGCGCGCCCGGCGGGGCGGCCCCGTCCCGCGCCACCCGCTCGCTACGCTCCGGCTCCGATTGCGCCCTTCGACCAGTTCTCGCTCCGGTACTGCGGCAGACCAGCCAGTGATCGTCGATCACCGAGCCGTAGCGTAGCGAGCGGGTGGCCGCGGACGGGGCCGCCCCGCCCGGCGCGCAGGCGCCTCTCCGTGACAAGTGCTTTGCGCCGAGCACGGGTGGGGCTGTCCGCGCGACAGGACCCGCTCGCGGAGCGGAGGCGATCGAAGACGCACGCCTAACGAACGTTCCACTCACCGACCAGACTGATTCCACGGCGACCACGGCTCGTCGTCTGGATCGAGTGCTTCCTGTGCCGGCCGAAGCGCTTCCGGCACGTGCTGCAGGTTGATTCGCACGCGCGTCCAGGTGTGGAAACGGCCGCGCATCGCGTCGACGAGGATGTCGGCGGGCTCGAGGTGTGCCGCCGCTTCGGGATGCCGTGCTTTCCAGCGCTCGACGCCGGCGAGCGCATCTTCCTTCTTCTTCGCCCGTCCGATTTCGATCAGCGGAAATTTCGGCGTTCGCCTGCGCGATGGCTGCACGCGGGCCGGCTCGCCGGCCTGTTTCCGGTAGTGCGGCGGCCATGGCGCATCGCCAAGGCCTTCGCGCTCGTGCCGGGCGGCGAGCTCCAGCAACGAGGCCAGCGAGCACGGGTGCGCATCCATCGTCGGCGTGCCGATCGCCGACCGCGTTGAAGCGCGCCGGCATCGTGGCCATCGTGAAGTCACGAGGATCGCACTCGTCGATCTCGTCCCAGGTGAGCGGTGCGGAGACCCGGGCGTCCGGTGTCGGCCGGACCGAATATGCCGCGGCGATCGTGCGATCCTTCGCGTTCTGGTTGTAGTCGAGGAAGACACCGTGCCGCTCTTCCTTCCACCACTTGCTCGTCGCGATGGCGGGCGCGCGCCGCTCGACCTCGCGGGCGAACGCGAGCGCGGCGCGGCGGACTTCGGTGAACGTCCATTCACGGAAGATCCGTACATAGATGTGCATGCCCCGCGATCCCGACGTCTTCGGCCAGCCCACCAGGCCGAGATCGTTGAGCGTGGCGCGGACCACGCCGGCGACCTCGCGGATCTGACTCCACCCGATTCCCGGTACTGGATCCAGATCGACGCGGAGCTCATCGGGATGATCGAGATCCTCGGCGCGCACCGGGTGCGGGTGCAGCTCGAGGCAGGCCAGGTTGGCCATCCATAGGAGCGCGGCCGCATCACGCGGCACGACCTCGTCGGCGCTCCGTCCCGAGGGGAAGCGCAGCGACACGACGTCGATCCACGGCGGGCGCGATTCAGGCGCGCGCTTCTGGTAGAAGAACTCTCCCTCGATCCCGTTGGGATAGCGGACCAGGACGTTGGGACGCCCGCCGGCGGCGCGTAACGCGCCGTCCGCGACCGCGAGGAAGTAGCGGGCGAGGTCCAGCTTGGTATAGCCGGCCTGTGGGAACAGGACCTTTCCCGGGTTGGAGATCGGCACTTCTCGATCTCCGGCCCGGAGGATCTCCTGTTGGGGCTTCGACGGCATTGGACATTGCCAAGATTGCCAAAATTGCCAGGATTGCCAAAATTCTCCGGACCGCCGGCATTACTGGCACCGGACGAGGTTCGGCGCGATCCTCGCAGCTCACCGAAGCGTTCGGAACGTAATCGAATAGCGCAGTTCAGCGACAGCCGGAATGTGGTGCTCGCAGGCGGTGCGGGATTCGCCGGCCATCAGATAGGCGGATCGACGTTCCAGCGTGATCTGGTGCGTCGCTTTCCTGCGCCGGCCCTCCGTCCCACGCTGTGCGGAGGGGCTGACATACGGACGGAACATCATCCGGCACGCCGACAGGAGCGAAATGCCAAAGACGATGTCGTACTGGGGAGCGTCGCGATGCCAGCCGATCGGCGCCCCGGGAGGGTATTCGTTGATCAACGCCATCGCGAACGCGTCCGCGTCCACTCCGGCGAACGCCGCCGCGCGTTCCCGCAGGGGCAGCACGAAGGGCGGCAGCGGCAATGTCTTCGTGCGGCCGGCGTCGTAGGAGCTCCCGAAGAACGCGACCCGGCGGCGGGCGACGACACCGCGCATCTCGAAGGCGGAGAACTCGACCTGCCGGATCTCGTCGATGAGCTGCGCTTCTTCTTCGGAGCTGATGAAGTCGTTGCGATAAACGAAGCCGTCAGGCAGGTCCGCGTCGAACAGCGAGGGCACCACACGTCAGTGTGGCATAGCTGCGAGCCCCCAGCCCCGCCCCCGCCTACGCGCTTCGCGCTACGGCGCGGCAAGCCGAGTCCCGGCCCGAACGCCTAAGACGGATACTTCGAATCGGCCTTGATCTCTCGAATCTGCAGGATGTGCCGCTGCGAGTGCGTCGAGATCATCAGGAACCACTGATACACGTCCATGTTTCCCTCGAGCAGCTGCCTCGATCGCAGATCGTCCGTCGTCTTTGTCGCATACTCACGCATCGTCGCGCGCAGCTTCAGGAACTTGTCCAGCGGCTCGCGGACGTCCTTCACCTTTCCCGTCGGGACCCGCGCCTCGCCGGTGGTGGTCCGGTTGGTGCGGTCGATGCCGTACCACAGGATCGCGGCGTCGGTCGCCTCGAGCTTCTCGGTCTTTGGCGGCTGCTTCATCGAGTCGGTCAGCTGCTTCCAGTACTGCGGCTCCGCAATCGAGAGGTGCTCGACCACGTCGGTGATGGACCAGCTCTCCGGCTTCATGCGGAACCGCAGTTGTGCCTCGGACAGGCCTTTCAGCTCCGAGACCAGCCACTGTTCCGTCATCTCGAGATGCGCGAGCAATCGCTGGCGATCGCCGGTGGAGATTCCTTCAGCAGAGGACGCAGCCGGCAAAGAGGCTGCGAGGACAAGCGCAAGCAGTGTGTGACGCACGCCCGCGATACTGCTGGAGCCCGTGCCGCCGGTCAATGCCGTTCATCCCGGCAGCCCGTCATCCGTCACAAAGATTTGCATGAAAGAGCTATCAGCGATTAGCTGACAACTCATCCCGGCAGGAAGAAGAAACCCAGCGACAGGATTATGTAGACCGCGAGCAGCTGCACGCCTTCCATCCAGTTCGTCTCACCGTCGTGGGCGATGAACCCGATGCTCAGTACGGAAACGCCGATGGCAACGAGCTCGAAGGTCGTGAAGAGCAGGTCCATTGGCTGCGGCGCGATCACGTAACTCAAGAAGACCAAAGCGGGCGCCACGAACAGCGCGATTTGCGTGGACGATCCGACTGCAATCCCGATTGCCGCATCCATCTTGTCGTCCGCCGCCAGGACCACCGCGGAAAAGTGTTCGGCCGCGTTGCCGACCAGGGCCACGATCACGACGCCGACGAAGAGGTTGGTCATGCCGAGATCGCGGGCCGTCTCGGAAACGGACGTCACCAGCAGCTCGCTGACGACGGCGACGGCAGCCGTTGAGGCAAAGAGCAGGATCACGGCCCGCTTGACCGACATTTGGTGCCCGCCACCGGGCGCGTCAGAAGAGTCGCCGCTCCCACCGTAAAGGTCGCGGTGCGTGCGGAGCGTGAAGACGAGGCTTGCGCAATAGGTGACGAACAGCACCACGGCGATTTCCGTGTCGAGCTTGAGCTCCACGCCGCTGCCGCCGCTCCCGTGCGCCAGCCGGTGAAACACGGCCGGGACCCCCAGGCCAATGACGCTCAACAGCAGCATCGTCGTCCCCAGGCCGGCCGCGGTGCGGTTGAAGTGCTGGGTCCGATGCTTGAGGCCCCCAACGAACGCCGCGGCGCCGAACACCAGCAGCACGTTGCCGATGATCGAGCCGGTGAGCGACGCCTTGACCAGATCGATCAGCCCTTCGCGAAGCGCCAGTGCACCGATGATCAATTCCGCCGCATTCCCGAACGTCGCGTTGAGGAGCCCGCCGATGCCTCCCCCCAGCCGATCGGCTAGAACGTGCGTGGCCCGGCCGATGACGGCAGCGAGCGGCAGGATGGCCAGCACGGATGTCACGAAGATCGCGGTGTGATTCTCGGGAGTGACCCATTCGAGCACCAGAGCGACCGGCACGAACACGAGGAGCGCGACCCACGCGTAGCGGCGGAGGAACGACATCCCGGAATAGTGCCACGAGCCGGCAGCTCGTCATCGCGCGTATAGTGGTCCCGCAAGCAAATCGAGAGGAGCTCCCGATGTCGAGCTATGAAGCCGTTTCCGCCGCGCTGGTCTCCATGGCGCTTCTGGGAATGCCCATCCAGTCGCAGGAGCCGAAATCCAGCGTTCGTGAGTACGTGACGCTGGAAGGCACCGTGGAGCGCACCGACCCGTTCTCGCGCGCGTTGACGTTGCGGACGAGTGCCAACACGACGCAGACCATCAACGTCCCACGGGAGCTCAAGCTGTTCGACGAACTCCGGACCGGCGACAGGATCACGGTGCGCCTGTCGGAGTCGGTCATCGTCGCAGTGCGCCCGGGCGGGAAGCCGAGTGTCGCCGTCGACACCACGGCGAGCGCCAAGCCCGCGGCCGCGTCCGCACAGAGCGAAGTGCTCCAGCAGCTCAAAGCGGCGGTCACGGTCGAGAGCGTTGACCGCTCCGCGCGCGTGATCGTCTACAAGACGGCAGACAGCCGGAAAGTGATCCGGTCCGTGGCTGACCCACAGCTGCTGGAGGGTCTGAAGGCAGGCGACGTCATCGAGATTACGTACACGCGCGAGCGGGCGATCGATCTGCAACGGGCGCGGTGAGTTCTCGTGGTACCTGTCGGATGACTGCTTTCCATTACAGGGCTGCCGGCGTCGCACTGCTGGGATTTGCAACCTTGATCGGCGTCAGCCTGGGCGCCAGAGTCGATCAGGAGGTGCTCCTGCTCGACGGCGATGTCAGTCCCGTCCACGATCCGGTCGTTATCAAGGAGAAGAACACCTACTACGTGTTCTGCACCGGCGGGCGCAACGGGCAGGGTGTCATTCCGATCAGAACCTCCAGCGACATGCGGACCTGGAAAGCCTCAGGATTCGTGTTCGAGTCGCTGCCGTCGTGGGCCACGACGGAGATCCCGATGGCGCGCAACGCCTGGGCGCCGGACATCTCCTTCTTCAACGGGAAATACCACCTCTATTACTCGGTCTCGTCGTTCGGGAGTCGGAACTCCGCAATCGGCCTGGCGACGACGCCGACACTGGATCCCGCCAGCCCCGATTACAGCTGGACAGACGAGGGCATGGTGATTCGCTCGTATCAGGATAAGGACGACTGGAACGCGATCGATCCCAACCTCGTGCTCGACGGTGATAGTGCGTGGCTGACATGGGGCAGCTTCTGGGGCGGGATCAAGATGCGGCGCGTCGAGCGCGCTACCGGCAAGCTGTCGGCCGTCGACTCGACGCTGCACTCGCTGAGCAGCCGTTCGCGTGAGCAGCCGATCGGCGGATCGGTCGAGGCGCCCTTCATCGTCCGGCACGGGAGTCACTGGTATTTGTTCGTCTCTTTCGACCGGTGCTGTCGCGGCGCGCAAAGCACCTACAACGTCGTCGTTGGCCGCTCGGACACGGTGACCGGACCGTACGTCGACAGGAGCGGGAAGGCAATGACCGAAGGAGGCGGCACGCTCGTAATCGAGGCGACCACACCGACCTGGCGAGGTCCGGGCCATCAGGCGATCTTCACCGAGGGCGGGAAAGACTACATGGTCTTCCATGCCTACTTCGGCGAGGGCCGGGGCCGCGGGTCGGCGCTGCAGATTTCGACGCTCGCCTGGGAAGACGGCTGGCCGAAGGTGGGAGCGTTGCCGTGAGCCGCGCGCCACGCACAATTCCGCTGGTCCGCTGGTCCGCTGGTCCGCTGGCTCGCGGGGCCGGTAGTCCGGTGGTCCGCATAACCCTTCGAGTGTTGCTCGCGGGTTATCGGTCCAGCGGACCCGCGGACTCGCGGTCCAGCCCCCCGAATCCCGCCCGATCCAGAATGAGCCGTGCCACCAAGCGCCGCACCCGAGTATCACGCCCGGATCGCCGCCCGAACCGCCGCGCGTGAGGCGCTCGACCGCATGGACGCGCGGTTCGCTCATGCGCGTCTGGCAGCCGTCGGTGGAACGATCCTCATCGCGATCGCCGTCTGGCGCAGCGTGGCGAGCGCGTGGTGGCTGCTCCTCCCCGCGGTGGTGTTCGTGTGGCTCCTGCAGCGGCACGATCGTGTCCTGCGCGCGCGCGCGGATGCCATCAGGGGGATCAGGTTCTACGAGCGCGGGCTGGCGCGGATCGAGGATCGCTGGAGAGGAGGCGGCGAGCCGGGCGAGCGGTTTCGAGACGATCGGCACGTCTATGCGAACGATCTCGATCTGTTCGGCAGCGGGTCGCTGTTCGAACTGCTCTCGCTCGCCCGCACTTATGCCGGCGAAGAGACGCTCGCACGATGGCTTTTGACCCCTGCCGCAGCCGTCGAAGTCCGCGAGCGGCAGGAGGCGGTGCGGGAGCTCGGTCCCATGCTGGACCTCCGGGAGCAGCTCGCCATCGCGGGAACGGAGGTTCGCGAGAGCGTTCGAACCGGCCGTCTGCTCGAGTGGGCCGAGTCTCCGCTGCCACCCTCACGGGCCCTGGCGGCGTTCACCGCGTTCTTCGGAGTCGCATGCGTCGCCGCCATCGTATACATGGCGATCGCGTCAGCGTGGTGGCCGCTTGGCCTGCTGGTGATCTTGCAGGGGCTCGTGTTCCGGCAGCTCCGCGATCGGATCAACCGCATCGTGTCGGGGAAGGATCCCGAGGCCGCCGCCGATTTCGTTGCCGACGCCCTCGTTCACCGGACGCTCGACCTCGACGTGCTCACCGGCCTGCTGAAAACACTGGAGCGGCAACACTTCCAGGGCGCGCGGCTGCGGCAGTTACAGGCGCGCCTGAACGCCGAGGGACAGCCGGCGTCGCGCATCATCCGCCGGCTCCATCGCTACGGTGAGATCCACAGCGGAGACAAGAATGCCGCGGTCATTCCGGTGGTGTTCTTCCTGTTTGGACAGATCGAGATCGCACTGGCGCTCGCCGTCATGCTGCAGCTCCTCCGTCCGGTGATCGCGGTTTCGGTGGCGCGGTGGCGGACCCGCTACGGAGGACAGGTCCGGGCGTGGCTCGACACCATCGCCGAGTTCGAGGCCCTGACCTCGTTGTCGGCGTATCGCTACGAGCACCCGGACGATCCCTTTCCGGACATCGTGGCACCGGATGGCTCATCCGGATCCCGTGCGCTGTTCGACGGCGTCCAGCTCGGCCATCCGCTGCTGCCGGCCGACAGGATGGTGCCGAACGACGTGCATCTCGGTACCGGCACGCAGCTGCTCGTCGTCAGCGGATCGAACATGTCGGGCAAGAGCACGCTGTTACGGACCGTCGGAATCAACGCGGTGCTGGCACTGGCGGGCGCGCCGGTGCGGGCGACGTCGCTCCGTCTGTCGCCTCTCGGCGTCGGCGCGACGCTGCGCATCCAGGATTCGTTGCTGGAGGGGCGGTCACGCTTCTATGCGGAGATCACCAGGATCCGTGAACTGGCCGACATCGCGGCGGGACCGGTACCGCTGCTCTTCCTGCTCGACGAGCTCTTCCACGGGACCAACTCGCACGATCGCCTGGCCGGAGGCGAAGGCGTGCTCCGGAGCCTCCTGGATCGCGGCGCCATCGGTTTGATCACGACGCACGATCTCGCCGTCACCGCGGTGGCCGACGCGCTGGCGGCACGCGCCGCCAACGTGCACTTCCAGGACTGGTTCGACGGAACCGAAATGCGCTTCGACTACCTCATGAAGCCGGGGCCAGTCACCCACAGCAACGCGCTCGCCTTGATGCGGGCTGTTGGGCTGGAGGTACCTTCGGTGCCTTCGGCGGTCGGGGCTCGGGACTCGGGACTGGGGACTGGGTAGATCTAGAGGCCGCTGGTCCGCTAGGCCGCTAGGCCGGGAGTGCGGGGATCGTGCGCGGACCGCGGACCAGCGGACCAGCGGACCAGCGGACTCTGGGCTGCCCCGAGCCCCGAGTCGAGCCCTCACGTATATACGAGCATGCTCCCCCGCGTCCCGCGGCGAACGCCGTTACGGGCAGTTCTGTAAATACGGCAGGCAAAGGCGTTAGAGCCAGGCCAGCGCTGGAACGCCAGGGAAGAAACAAGCTAGACTCGGCGCAGGTCTGAAAGGCAACCTCCACAGCGCATGGGCGATCCTGAGGCATCAGCGCGGATCTTCATCAGCTATCGCCGCGAAGATAGCTCTGGACACGTGCTCGCCCTGCTGCCGGCACTCCGCAAGCAGTTCGGCGACCGCATCTTCAAGGACACCGACAACATTCCGCCGGGGGAGGACTTCGTCAAGTTCATCAATCGGGAGCTCCAGTCCTGCTCCGTGCTTCTTGCCATCATCGGGAAGGACTGGCTGACGGCGCAGGATCAGCGTCTGAAAACCCGCCGCCTCGACGCTCCGGACGACTTCCTCCGCGTCGAGCTCGCGACGGCGCTCAGGAACGATCGCATTCGCGTGATCCCGGTGTTGATCGAACGCGCCACGATGCCGGCGGCCATGGATCTCCCGGCCGATATTGCCGGGCTGGCGCAACGCAACGCGCTCGAGCTCAGCGACGTCCGCTGGGAATCCGACGTGCAGCTGTTGATTCAGGCAATCCAGCGCGCGTGCGCCGCTGCCGCACCGGCCGAGCCGCCCGCTCAGTGGCCGGAGCTCCAGGACGTGCAGAAGCGGAGGGCGCGCGAGATCGCAGGGCACCTGTCGAACGCACGGCAGGCCTTCGTGGCGCGCGACTACGAAGCCACCCTGCTGGCGTGCGAGAAGGCGCTGCTCCTCGATCCGCAGAACGTCGAGGCGCTGGACCTCCTCGATCTGGCGCGTTCCACGACCGACGAGCAGCGCATCGAGACCTGGTTGACCCAGGCCCGCCAGTCGCTCGATCGCGGAGACATCGGCACCGCGTCGGACCTGATCGATCAGGCCCTGGCGACCGATCCGAATCTCGAGGCGGCGCTGACGCTTCGGAAGCGGGTGCTGGCGCTCCGGCGCGAGCGCGAACGCGGGCGCGAGCGGGCACGCGTGGCGGCGGGCGCGGTGGAACGCGCGCGAACGAGGTTGGACGACCAGAACTTCGAATCCGCGGTGCGCCACGCGGATGATGCGCTGAGCCTCGAGCCGCAATCGGTCGAGGCTCAGGAGATTCGCTCGAAAGCGTCCGCCTCGCTCGACGCGCGCTGGCGCCCGCGCGAAACTGGAACTGCCCCCACGGTTGTTTCAGCCGCCACTCGCCAAGGCAGGCCTCTGGTCCATCCGCCGCTACGGCGGTGTGGCTCTGGCCGGCGCAGTGATTCTCGCCGCCGCGATCGGATTCTGGATGTACCAGCAGGCGTCACGGTCGAGACCGCCCGCCCAAACCAGCTTTCCGCCTGCCAGCGCTCCATCGGGACCGCCCGCGGCACCCGCGACCGCATCCAGTCCCGCACCGCCGCCTCCGCAGGTGTCATCCGTCCCGGTCGAGAAGCCAACAGCGGCGGCCCCGCCGAACGTCTCGACGGAAGCGGATCCTCGTGAACAGAAGCTTGCGGGCCTTCGCCAGGATGCGCGCGACCAGTTCCAGCGGGGGCAGCGGACGGCGCTCGGCACGGTGTTGGCTGGTTTGAAGATCGCGCCGGACGATTCCGAGCTGCAAGCCATCATGGACTCGATCCTGACCGACGCTCGCAGGATCGCCGGACGCTCGAAGGAAGCGGCAACGATTGCGGGCGCTCCGAAGTACGCCACGCCGATCCATCAGGAGGCCTTGAAGCTCGAACGCGACGCCAGCCAGCAGATCGCTGCCGGCCGCAAAGATGTCGCGATTCGGACGCTCTGGCGAGCCGAGGAGACCTTCGATCGCGCTGAGCGGGACGCCAGGCTCGAGCGGGCGCGGCTCGAGCAACTGCAGAACGAAAAGGCCGCGAAGCAGAGGTTGGCCGGGCCGCCCGCGTCGGGTCAGCCTCGCACTCCCGAGCCGGCGCCGCCCCCGCCCCCGCCCGCGTCCCAACCAACCGCCAGCGATCTCGAAAAGGCGCGAGTGGCGGGGATCGTTCATCGGTACGCCACCGCCTACAGTGCCCTGAATCCCGCCGCCGTCTACGCCGTTTATCCCGGCGAGGCGGTCTGGCAGTTCTCGGAGTTCGATGCCTACTCGCTGAAACTGGACGATCTTGCCACCGAGCTGTCCGCAGATGGCTCGTCCGCCACCGTCGTGTGCACGGCCACTCACGCCTTCAAACGCAAGCGCGCGGCCCCGGCCACCGAACGGGTGCGCCAGACCTTCTCGCTCCGCCGGCGTGGGACGGGCTGGATCATCGTGTCGATCGGCTACGACCGCACGGCCCGGTAGGGACCTATCGGTTCCGGGTTCCTGGTGCCGGGTTCAGGGGTTCGGTTCATGGTTCCAGGTTCGGTTCGGGTTCACTGCCGCGACAGGGCGACCAGCGGGCTGACGTGGACCGCGCGCCGCGCGGGGGCTGCGCACGCAAAGAATGAGGTGACTCCCAGGATCACGACCGCGCTCGCCATCACCAGCGGATCGAGTGCGCCGACGCCGAAGAGTTGCGCGGCAATTGCGCCTCGGAGCGCAATCGCCCCGGCGAGACCGGCCCCGAGTCCGACCGCGACCAATGTTGCCGCCTCGGTCAGAATGAGGCGCAGGATCCCCGAGGCATTGCTGCCGAGCGCCATGCGGATCCCGATTTCCCGCGTCCGTTGGCCGACGTGATAGGCGAGCACGCCGTAGAGCCCTATCGAGGCCAGCAGCAGCGCGACGCCACCAAACCCCAGCGACAGCAGCATCGGCGCACGCCGCGGGTTGAGCGACTTTTCGATCCGCTCCGACATCGCCACGACATCGGTCAGAGGCACGTCGGGATCGACCTCCGCGAGCGCGCGCTGCACGGCCAGCGTGTTGGACGTGACGTCGCCGCGCGTGCGGACGGCAAAGCCAACCCCGCGTCGCGGCACCTGCTCGTAGGGCTGATAGTAGGCGCCGGCGCGGACGTTTTCCCCTTCCTCGAGCCCTTTCAGCTTGACCGCGCCGACCACGCCAACCACCCGCAGCCACGTGACGGTCGGTCCGGGGCTGGTGACGTCGGAAGGCTTGTCCGGCAGATACGCGCGGCGGCCGATCGGATCCTGGTTCGGCCAGAATCTGGCCGCCAGCTGCTCGTCGATGATCACCACGCGCGGCGCATCGGAAGTGTCCGAATCGGTGAAGAAGCGTCCGCGCTCGAGCGAGACCTTCAGCGCTTCGAGATATCCGGGCGACACATAGAGCTGGTTGGGAGAGACGACCGAATCACCGGGCTTCGCGACATAGCCTTCGGGGATGATCACGCTGCTGCTCCCGTCCCAGCTGAAGGGCAGGTAGCTGCTGATCCCCGCGGCTTCGACGCCAGGCAGGGCACGCACCCTGGCGAGCGCCCGTGTTGCGTACGATCGCAGTGCCGCGTCGTCGGGATAGCGGGACGCCAGCGGGTTGACCCGGCCCGTCAGGAGATGCTCCGCAACGAACCCCGGATCGACGGCAAGGAGCCGCTGGAAGCTGGCGAGGAGCAGGCCCGCGCCGACGACGAGCATGAAGGCGAGCGCGACCTGTGCCACCACGAGCGAGCGTCTGACGTATCCCGAGGTGCGGCCCGCGGTGCCCGAGCGCCCTTCCTGACGCAGAACCCCGCTCAGATTGACTCGCGCCAGCTGCAGCACCGGCCCCGCGCCGATGACGATCCCGAGGAGGAGGGCGGGCGCGAGCGTGACCGCGAGCACGACCGCGTCGATGTGGATTTCGTTCGCCCGCGGCAGGTCCGTGAAGCCGATCCACTCGAGCGCATCCAGGCTGAGGTAGCCGAGCAGCACGCCAAGCGCGGCACCGGCGGCCGTGAGGATCGTCGCCTCGGTAATGAGCTGCCGGGCGAGCCGCGAGCCTCCGGCGCCCATCGCGTTGCGCGTCGCAAGTTCCTTGATGCGCCCGCTGGTGCGGACGAGGGCAAGGTTCGTAATGTTGACCGCGGCGATCAGCATCACGAACACGACGCCGCCCCAGAGCATTTGCAGCGCGGCGCGAACGTTGCGGACGAGGTCGGCGTCGAGGCGCTGAAGCTTCGAGATGTAGCCGGCCCGAAGGATGACCTCCTTCATCGGACCGGCGCGCTCGGTTGCCGCGGCGTTCTGTGCGTCGACGCGCGACTGCGCGCGCTCGAGCGTCACGCCGGGCGCGAGGCGCAGCAGCAGCTCGTGATTCTGGCTGTAGCGCTGGTCGTCGCCAAAATCCTCCGGCTTGAATGCCAGCGGCACGAACAGGCCAACGTCGGGGCTGAGGAAGAAGAACCTCTCGGGCAGGACGCCCACCACGTCGTGAACGATGTCGTTCAGCCGCAGTTGACTGCCGACGATCGCGTCCACGCCGCCAGGCTGCCGGGCGGCAAGCGTGTGACTCACCAGCACCACCCGGTTCTTCCCCGGTGTGCCCTCGGCTTCGGTGAAGAGCCGTCCACGCGCTGCGGCGGTCCCGAGCACGTCGAAGAACGACGGCGTCACGTTCATCGCCGACACGTTCTCGGCGCGCGCGCCCTCGCCGACCTTGTAGCCCTCCCATTGATAAAGCGCCGCCCCCGAGAAGACGTCAGTCATCGACCGGCGGTCCGCGTAGTTCGGCACCGATGTGCCGGCGCGTTCAACCCCTGCGCCGGGGAAGCTGTCGAACGAGGAGATCAGCCGCTCGGGCTCGGCGTAGGGCAGCGGTCTCAGCAGCACGGAACGGACCACGGTGAAGATCGCGGTGTTCGCTCCGAGGCAGACTGCCAGCGTGAGAATGACGGCGGCAGAGTACGCGCGATCCTTGCGCAGGATCCGGATGGCGTACAGAAGATCCTGTCGAAGCGTGTCCATGGTTCTCACCACCCCCGGGCCGGGTCTTCAGACCCGGCCGGCCTCGATCTCCGCGTCCACCTCGCGTTCCGCCTGCAGCCAGTCGTCCAGGTCCCTGCCGTCCTGGCCGCCGCGCGCTTCGTAGAGTTCGTGCGCCCGGCGGGCGATTCTGCTCAGCCTGGAAGGTTGCGGCTGACCGGACTGATTCGGGTTCCGTGTTGAGGCGTCCGGCATTGATGTCCTCCGAGTCGGGTTTCCAGTCCTGTCGTCACCAGGCGGTCATCGCACCCTCGAACAGGCGGCCCAGCTCCTCCGGCCCCGCCGGCCGCGGCGAGAGCTTGGTCACGCGGTGCTGAGGGAGCGTCCCCTCGACGAGGACGGGGATGTCTTCGATCGTATAGCCGACGGCGCCCAGACCGTTCGGCACCCGCAATCGCTGCATGAACCAGGTGATGCGATCGGCGAGGATCTCACCGGCATCCTCGGGCCGCCGCCCGCTGACCGCGGCACCGAGCGCCTCGGCGGCTTCGAGGTGGCGCTGGGGATTGGCCGTCGCCGTGAAGCGGAAGACCGCCGGCGCGTTCAGGATGACCGAGATGCCGTGCGGGATGAGCGGATGATCCACGCCGTAGCCGGGGGCGCGGTAGTCGCGCACGTGGCCCGAAACCGGATAGGACATCCCGTGAGGCAGGTGCACGCCGGCGTTCCCGAACCCGATCCCCGCGTACGAAGCCGCCAGGAGCATGTTCGCCCTGGCTTCGTCGTCGCCGGGATCGTCGGACGCGCGGATCAGGAAGCGATCCACGAGCCGCAACGCCTGGAGCGACCAGACATCGCTGATCGGATTCGATCCCTGATACGCCGGCCGGAGCGACGGGCGATCGGGCCGCGGCCGTCCGGTGAACGGCAGCGCGGTGAACGACTCGAGGGCGTGGCTCAGGATGTCGAGCCCGCTCGACGCGGCGACTTCAGGTGGCAGCGTCCGGGTGTTCTCCGGATCGAGCAGGCCGAGTGTCGGCTTGAGCCGCCGGCTGGCGATGCCGGTCTTGGCATGGAGCCGGCTGTAATCGAAGATGCTGACGCCCGTCGTCTCGCTGCCGGTGCCCGCGGTCGTCGGAATCGCCACGAGCGGTTTGAGCGGCCCCGGCACCGGAAGGCCCTTGCCGACGGGCGGGTTGACATAGTCGAGGAAGTCCGCCGGTGGATAGGTCGAGTACAGGTTTGCCGCCTTGGCGGTGTCGATCGTGGATCCGCCTCCAACCGCGACGAACCCGTCGCAGTGGTTCGCCCTGGCAAAGTCGATCGCCTCGAGGAACGACTCGTCGGTCGGTTCCACCCGGACGCGATCGAACACCGTGAACGCGACGCCGCTGGCCTCGAGCGACTCGAGAACGGTCCGAACGGGCTGCAGACGCGAAACGGCCGGATCCGTGATGACGAGCGCATTCCTGACGCCGAGGTCGGCGAGGTCGGCACCAACCTCCCGCGTGACGCCCGCCCCGAACCGCACGGCCGCCGCCGCCATTTCGAACGCGTAGTCGTTGGTCATGTCCGTTGCCGGGAATTCTGACACAACCGATCAGCTGCCCTGTCCTGAGCGAGCGTCGCGAGTCGAAGAGCCAACCGTGCGCCGCGTTTTTCCGTCCAACGCCTTCGTATGGGCACGGTCATCTCGGATCTACGTTACGCGGCGAGAGAACTGCGTCGCCGTCCAGGGTTTGCGATCACGGCGATCGTGTCTCTGGCCCTGGGCATTGGCGCGACGAGCGCGGTGTTCAGCGTGATCTACGGCGTCCTGCTGAATCCCTTCCCGTACGTGGATTCCGACCGGATGATGCAGATTGCGCTCCGCGACAGTGCGGGGCGCTTCCGATATCCCGGCATGAGCGGGGCTCAACTCGAGCTCGTGCGCCAGGCCCGGAGCGTGGAAAGCGTCGTGGCCGAGGACGGATGGAATCTGACGACGACCGACGGTGACATTCCCGAAGACGTCGTCGCTGCGTACATCTCTCCGAACGCGGCGAACCACTGGGGAACTCCCGCCCTTCTCGGGCGCTGGCTCATTCCCGCCGACGCGCCGCCGGGACAGGATCCCGCCCGTGTCGTGGTGCTCGGCCACCAGTTCTGGCAGCGGTATTACTCCGGCGACCCGGCGGTCGTGGGCCGCACGATCCAGCTCGTTCGCAAGGACTATCAGATCGTCGGCGTGATGCCGCCGCGCTTTCGCTGGCGTGAAGCGGACATTTACATGCCGCTGAAGGTGCGGCTCGATCCCAACATCTATTACGGCGTGAACCTCCGAATCCGCCCGGGTGTCGCCGTCGCCGACGCCAACGCGGAGCTGCAGCCGATCCTGCAGGAGTTCGCCCGGCAGAGTCCGGGCCGCTACCCGGATCAGTTCCGCGTGAACCTGCGCAGCATCGTCGAGATGTATGCGCGGCCGATGGGACCGCGGCTGTTCCTGCTGCTCGGTGCGGTGACCTCGCTTCTGCTGATCGGCTGCGCCAACGTCTCGATCCTGCTGCTCGTTCGCGGCGCCCATCGCCAGCAGGAGCTTGCGGTGCGCGCGGCGCTCGGCGCGGCCCGCGTGCGAATCGTGCGCCAGCTGTTGACCGAAGCGCTGGCGATTGCCGTGGTCGGGGCGCTGCTCGGAGTGGCGATCGCGTGGAAAGGCCTGGCGCTGATCGTGGCCTGGATCCCGACCAACTCGTTCGCCGCCGAATCGGTGATCGAGATGAACCTGCCGGTGCTGCTCTTCAGCACGGCGCTGGCGGTCCTGACCGCGCTGGTGTTCGGCGTCTGGCCGGCGTTACAGCTCTCGCGTCCCGAGCTCGGACGCGTCGCGCAGGCCAGCAGCCGGCGCGTGATCGGCAGCGCGCAGGGGCGTCGCGTTCATCAGGTGATGGTCGGGGTCCAGGTCGCGTTGACGTTGCTGATGCTGACCGCCGCCGGCGCGGCGGGGAAGGGCTTCCTGCGGCTCGCCAACGCGGATCTCGGATACGACCCGCAGAACACCATGTCCCTGCCGATCCCGATTCACGACGGCACCTACCAGACCTGGAAGGAGCGTTCCGAATACTTCGAACGGCTTCGGGGCGCGGTCGCGGCGATGCCGCAGGTGCTGTCGGCGGGCATGTCGACCAACGCCACGCCGCCGCTGAATGGCGGTGACGCGGGGATCGAGATTCTCGGCAGCTCGCTCGAGAAGCCCGTCGCGCGATCGAACTTCGTCAACTCCGAATATTTTCCGCTCCTGCACATTCCGGTGGCACAGGGCCGTCTCTGGACGGGCGACGAGATCAGGCGGGGAGCCGGGCTTGCGGTGATCAACCAGACGATGGCCAGGCAGTTCTGGCCGAACGGCGACGCGCTGGGGCGGCAGTTCAAGTTCCGCACCATGAAGGACGAGCCGCCGTATTCACCGATGGCCGCCGGCGGGGACGGCTGGCTTCAGATCATCGGCGTCGTGGCCGACGCCCGCAACGACGGTCTGAGAAACGCGATCAGGCCGGCCTTCTATGTGCCGTACACGCTGAAGATGCGGATGTTCACGCAGATCCTCGTTCGCGCGCGCGTCCCGCCGCTGACGATCCTGCGCGACATCCGCGCCGAGCTCGTCCGCGTCGATCGCGAACAGCAGGTGATGCGTGTGCGCGATCTCCACGGCTGGATCACGAACCTCCCCGAGTACGCGCAGCAGCAGCTGGTCGCCCGGCTGTTCGGCATCTTCTCGATCCTGGCGCTCGCGCTGTCCGCGGTCGGGCTCTACAGCGTGGTTTCGTACGGCGTGGCAACTCGAACGAACGAGTTCGGCATCCGCATGGCGCTCGGTGCGCGGGCGCGCGACGTCGTGCGCATGGTGCTCTCGGGCACGCTCTGGAACATCGGTGCCGGGCTGCTCGCGGGCGTTCTGTTGTGTCTGGCCTTCGACAGAGTCGCGGCGCAGTGGGTGACCGAGAGCTCCCGCGATCCGCTCATCCTCGCCGGTGTCACCGTCTTGCTCCTCGGTGTTTCGGTCATCGCGTGTCTTGCGCCGGCACAGCGCGCCGCATCGATCGATCCGATGGAAGCGGTGAGGCATCAGTAGGGAGCTGTCAGCGTTCACCTCGAACCTATTGCGCCGCTTCCGCCTTCAGGCAGAAGTCAAAGGTCGGCCACAGCCTTCCGGCTAAAGCCGGAAGCCACGAGCCCTGAGTCCGTGTGGCTTCCGCCTTCAGGCGGAAGGCGCTGTCTACTCCCCGACGTCGATCGTCAAGCGATGGTCTCCCCTTCGCCCGCGACGGTCGCGGGTTCCTGCACTCACCACGATCGTCCCCTGCGGACGGACCAGACACCCGAACTCCAGGATTACTGGCACTCGCTGTGGAGAGCCGATCGATTCAACGAGGCCCGTGTTGGGTCCCGTGGTCGGAAACGGGATCGGTGCAGACGTCGGGAGTGGAACCGGTGAGGGGCCGCTCATCGCCGGGCCTGCCAGTGCGCTGGTCGATCCAAGTACGCTGGGGAGAGAGAACACGCCGAACCGATCGGTGAAGCCGACGTTCAGAGACCCGACGAACGAGCCGGGCATGGCTCCGAGGATCACGACAAAGCGAGTGCGGAACGGCCGCGCGCCGCCGCAGTGCAGGCCGGACGGCGGCAGGAACTCGGGCGTGACTCGCGCCGGTTCGACGGCGAAAGCGACTGGCTCCCCCGCGGTCGGTGCGGTGGGTTCGGCGGGTACGACACCGTTGCACGATGCGCTGGTCAGGCCGGCGAGCAGGAGCCCGCCGAAGAGGAACCTCGTGGCATCGCTACGCATGAAACACCTCCTGGTGTCCTGGCAACGACTGGGAAGGCACGGCGGAGAAGACGATGGATTCTACGTCAGCGCTGGCCGGACTAGAATCCCAACTCGTCACCGCCATCTCGACAGGAGCTTCAGATGCAATCTCTCATGAACCGAAGACGACTCCTCCAGACGCTCGGCGCCGCGCTCGCGCTCGCACCCGGTGTCCGCCGGCGCCGCGCAGGGCCGTCCCGGCATCGTGGCGCATGCCTGTCGAGGAGGCCGGCACTCCTAAGCTCTGCCTCGGCTTCTACATGCCCGTCGACGACGCGAATATCAGGAGGGTGAAGCAGATCGGCGTGGACTACGTGCTCATGGGCGGTCCACGCGATTCCGTGGGACGAGAGCGAAATCCGCTCGCGAATCGAGCGGTTCAAAGCGGGTGGGATCACGCTCTACAACATGATGATCTCGGGGTTCGACGACGTGATCTTCGGCCGGCCCGGTGCTGACGCGCAGATCGAACAGGTGATTGCCTCGATACGCGCGGCCGGGCGAGCCGGACTGCCGGTGATCGAATACAACTTCTACGCGAACCGCCTGATGGAGGGCTACAAGGAGGAGAAGGGGCGCGCCGGAGCCGGGTACACGGCGTACGACTACGAGCTCTCGAAGAACCTTCCGCCGAAAGACGGCGTCGGAACGCACTCGCGTGCCGATCAATTGAAGCGTGCCGAGCATTTCCTCAAGGCCGTCGTGCCGGAGGCCGAGAAGGCGAACGTCCGGCTCGCGTTGCACCCGAACGATCCGCCGGTGCCGGTCAGCCGCGGCTCCGAGCAGCTCATGGCCACCGTCGACCACTGGAAGCAGTACCTGAATCTGGTGAAGAGCCCGTTCAACGGGATGACGTTCGACTGCGGCGTCACCCGCGAGATGGGTGAGGATCCCGTTGCCGTATGCCGCTATCTCGGCGAACGCGACGTGATCAATCACGTCCACTTCCGCAACGTCGTCGTCCGCAAGCCGTACGTGGACTACACGGAAGTGTTCCTCGACGAAGGCCAGGTCGACATGTTCGCGGTCATGAAGGAGTTGGTGCGCCAGAAGTATCCGCGAACGATCTATCCCGAGCATCCCCGCGCGATCGATCCGGATCGCGAGAACGGGTCGATCCGAAACCAGTATCCCGGCGGCGGCGGGTTTGCCGGGGAGATCTACAACGTGGGTTACGCGCGCGCGATGCTGCAGGCGGCGCTGACGCGGTGACGATCGAGCCTGTCCTCTGGCGGGACGAAGGCGTCCCGGAAACGGACAGTTTCCCTGTCTGAAGGCACAAGCCCCGAGTTGGACCATGGCGGCTTGCCCGTCGTAGTGCGTAGCGCGAAGGCGGGCACAACTCCTGCCTATCGTACGTCCGATCAGAGGAGGAGACCATGTTGCGCGCTCCGATGGAACAGCTTCGTCGGGACCTCTCGTACGCCGCACGGATGGCCTCCCGGAACCCGGGCTTCACGGCCGCCGCCATCGTGACGTTCGCCCTCGGCATCGGCGCCGCCACCGTCATCTTCAGCGTCGTCGACGCCATCGTCTTCCGGCCGCTCCCGTATGCCGACGCCGATCGGCTGGTGAAAATCTGGGGCAGCACCGCCGCCGAGCCTGTCGACAACATGTCGCTCGCGGACTTCAACGACATCAGCGCGCGCACCGCCATCTTCGAGCAGGTCGCCGGCGACGACGGCACGGGCTTCGAGGATCGAGTACGGCGACGGGTCGCACTTCGCTGACGGCGGAATCGTGACGGAGCAGTGGCTCTCGACGCTCGGCGTCCGGCCGGTGCTCGGACGCGGGTTTCTGCCGGAGGAATTTCAGCCCGGGCGTGACGACGTGCTGATTCTCACGGATGCCTACTGGCGCCGCCGATTCGGGGCCGACCGACACGTCGTCGGGACGCTCGCTCTCCGTCGACGGCAGACGCTCCACCATCCTCGGTGTGCTTCCGCCCAACGTGTTGCGCTATGGTGCTGACTTTCTCCGGCCACTGGTGCCCGCGGCCTACCCGTCCGCGCGCGATCATCGGGACCTCGATGTGTTCGCACGGCTGCGGCCGGGCGTCACGCTGGCGGCGGCGCAGGCGGAGCTCGATGTCCTCGGCCGCCAGATCGAGGCGACCTCTCCATCGCCGAATGTCAATCACCGCTTCCGGGTCATCCCTCTCGACAAGTACTACGCTTCGATAGACCCGTCTGCCGGACGAGGGCTGATCCTGATGCTCGGCGCGGTCGGCCTTGTTCTGCTGATCGCGTGTGTGAATGTCGCGAATCTGCTGCTCGCCCGCAACGCGACGCGAACGCGTGAGTGTGTCATCCGCGC
Organism: uncultured Acidobacteriota bacterium; assembly: GCA_963836735.1. Classification (GTDB taxonomy): domain Bacteria; phylum Acidobacteriota; class Vicinamibacteria; order Vicinamibacterales; family 2-12-FULL-66-21; genus JACCXG01. The sequence goes on from CAWIKP010000018.1 coordinate 544,250, forward strand.
GGCGCTCGGGGCCAGCCGGACGCGGCTGGCGCGGCAGCTGCTGATCGAGAACCTGCTGCTGTTCCTCGCAGGCGGTGGGCTCGGCTGCTTCATCGCCTGGTGGATGCTCGACGTTGTCGTCGCGCTCGCGGTTGCCGGCGGCTACGTTCCCGAGCGGATCGCGGTGACGCTCGACGGACGCGTCGTTGCCTTCGGCCTGCTGCTCTCGCTTGTGACCGGTTTGGTGTTCGGGCTCGCGCCGGCGTGGCAGGCATCGAAGGTCGACTTGAACAATGGATTGAAGGACTCGAGTCAGACCGCGCGCGGCGGTGCGCGCAGCAGTCGGACCAGGCGTGCGCTGATCGTCGCGGAGTTGACGATCTCGGTGGTGCTGCTGGTAGGTGTCGGGCTGGTCACTCGCAGCCTGCTCGGGTTGTACGGCAATACCGACGGCTTCGTACCCGACCGGCTGCTCGAGACCGGCTCGGATGCCGGGCGCGAGTTCGAACCGGCGATCAGACGGTGGCAGTCGGCCCTCGAACGCGCCAGAGCCGTTCCGGGTGTCGAATGGGCCGCCGTATCCTCGCGGCCGCCGGTGCACGGCGGCCGACGGCAGACGTTTGCCGTCGACGGCCGTCCCGCGCTTGCGCCGGACCAGGAACCTCGCGCCGGCGACATTCTGATCAGCGCCGACTACTTCTCGACGATGGGCATTCCCGTCATCAGGGGACGGGCGTTCACCGAACAGGACGCGGGCGGATCGCCGCCGGTCGCGATCGTCAGCGAAACGCTGGCGCGGCAGATCTTTCCCGGCGAGGATCCAATCGGCCGCCGGATCCGTCTCAACGAGCGCTCACCGATGACGTGCTGTGCCGCGGCCGGACCGGTCGAGAACGTATGGCGCGAAATCGTCGGCGTCGCCGGCGACATCCGGCAGGCGAACCTGGATGAGGCGCCGGCCGCGACGATTTATCGGCCGTTTACGCAGATTGTCGAGCACGACATGTTCCTGATGGTGCGCACGCGCACCGAGCGGGACATGGCTCGGGTCGCCAGCCTGCTTCCCCGGCGAGCTGCGCAAGGCCGATCCCGGCCATGGACTGGTGGGAGGTGCGTCCGATGCGTCAGGTGATCGCGGAATCGGGCGCGATCAGGGGGCGGCGGTTCGTGGCCCGGCTGCTCGGAGGGTTCGCCGCGCTGGCGCTGGTGCTGGCCGGCGTCGGCTTGTACGGCGTCATGGCGTACTTCGTCGTCGAGCGGCGCCGCGGAGATCGCCGTTCGCGTCGCGCTCGGCGCCACGCGGGCGGTTGTTCTCGAGCAGGTGCTCGGCGAAGCCCTTCGGCTGCTGGCGATCGGACTCGTGGCCGGCGTGATCGCGGCACAGTTCCTCACCCGGTTGATCGCGAGCCTGCTGTTCGGCGTCGGCGCGACAGACGTGCCGACGCATCTCGTGGTGTGTGCAGTTCTCGCGACCGTAACGCTGCTGGCGAGCTACCTGCCGGCCCGGCGCGCCGCGGGGATCGATCCGATTGCGGTGCTCAGAGAGTAGAAGTCAACGCCCAACATCCAACGATCCAACTACCAAGGTAACGTCCTGCGAAGAATGGGGTGAACGCCGTACCAACAAGCTGGGTGGTACCGACTTTCATCCCATTGCTCGAGCGGCTCCCCTTGGATCGTTGGATCGTTGGGAGTTGAGTCTCTAGAACCGACTCACGTCGCTGCTCGTGCCGCCCGCGGCCGGGATGTAGCACTTCAGCACGTAGTCCATCACCATGCGGTCGGCGCTGAAGCGGCCAGCCGAGCGTGCGGATGCGCGTTTCATCCGCGCGATCCAGTCCCGCGGCAGGCCGTCGCGTCGCGGTCGTAGTAGAGCGGCACGACCTCGTCCTCGCAGCACGCGTGCAGAGCGACGCCGCGTCGCGCGCGTCGTGGGTCTCGGTCGACGAGTGGCGTCTCGCCCATGCCGATCGCGAAGCCGTTCGGGCCGTCGTACGCCTCGGCCCACCAGCCGTCGAGCACCGACAGGTTGAGCGCCGCCGTTGAGCACCACCTTCTGGCCGCTGGTGCCCGAGGCCTCGAGCGGCCGCCGCGGGTTGTTCAGCCAGACGTCGACGCCCTGGACCAGGTGGCGGCCGACGTTGATGTCGTAGTCCTCGATGAACACGATCTTGCCGGCAGAACCGCGGGTCGCGCGTCAGGTTCGGCAATCTGCTGCAGCACCGTCTTGCCCGGCTCGTCCTGCGGATGGGCCTTGCCGGCGAAGATCGAACTGCACCGGCCGCTGCGGGTGGTTGACCAGCGCAGGCAGTCGTCTCGAGATCCTGCAGCAGCAGGTTGGCCCGCTTGTAGGTGGCGAACCGGCGCGCGAAGCCGATCGTCAGCGCGTCCGGGTCGAGCGCGTCGGCGCAGCTGCGTGACCACCGTCGTCGGCTCGCCGCGGCGCTGCGGCCTGCGCTGCCGCGCGCCGGCGGACGAAATCGATCAGCCGCGTCTTCAGCGTCTGATGCGTCTCCCACAACTCGCCGCGTCGACGTTGTCGATGGCCTGCCAGACCTCGGGCTCGCCCATCCGCGCCGTCCAGTCGGCGCCGAGGTGGCGGTCGTAGAGCTGCCGCATCTGCGGCGCGAGCCACGAGTGGGCACGTGCACGCCGTTGGTGATGTGGCCGATCGGCATTTCTTCTTCGCGCAGCGCCCGGACAGAGCGGCCCACATGCGCCGCGAGACGTGCCCGTGCAGCGACGACACGGCGTTGGCCCGCCGCGACAGCTTCAGCCCGAGCACCGTCATGCAGAACTGCTTCGTTCGAGTCTGCGGGATTCACGCGCCCAAGCGCCATGAGCTCGTCGTAGCGACATGCCGAGCGCGTCGCGCAGCGGCCCGAGGTGCTCTTCGACCAGCTGGCGCCGGAAAGCGGTCGTGGCCGGCCGGCACCGGCGTATGCGTGGTGAAGACGATCTGCGCGGCCACGCGCGCGGCGTCGCCTCGTCGACGTCGATGCCCTCGTCTTGCATCCGCTCGCGGATCGACCTCGAGCGCGGCAAACGCGCTGTGCCCTTCGTTCAGGTGATACACGCCGGGCGTGATGCCCAGCGCCGCCAGCGCCTTCACGCCGCCGACGCCCAGCACCAGCTCCTGGCGGATGCGGACGCGCTGGTCGCCGCCGTACAGCCGCGTGGTCAGCTCGCGGTCCTCGGGGCTGTTGCCTTCGACGTCGAGTCGAGCAGCAGCAGCAGTCCGGCCGACGTTCATCAGCCAGACTCGCGCGACGATGCGGCCGGTGCGCGTCTCGATCTGCGACGGTGATCGGCTTGCCGTCCGCGCCGAGGGCCGGCTCCATCGGCAGCATTCCGACTGTCGATGTCGAGGTACTCCTCGTGCTGCCAGCCGTTGTCGTCGAGCTGCTGCCTGAAATAGCCCTGGTCGTAGAACAGCCCGATGCCCACGAGCGGCATGCCCAGTCCGACGCGCTCTTGATGTGGTCGCCGGCCAGGACGCCCAGGCCGCCCGAGTAGATCGGAAGCGACTCGTGAAGGCCGAACTCGGCCGAGAAATACGCCACCGGCCGCGCGCCGAGCACGCTGGCGTGCTGCGCGCCCCAGGTGTGCTTCGACTGCAGGTACTCCTTCAGCCGGCGGTAGGCGTGGTTGATGCGGCCGTGGAGCGCCAGCTGCGACGGCGCGCGCTCTCGAGCTGCGTCGATCGGCGATCTGCTGGAGCAGCGCGATCGGATTGTGGTCGCACTCCCGCCAGCGAACCGGGTCGAGATCGCGAAACAGGCTGATCGCCTCGTCGTCCCAGCTCCACCACAGGTTCTGCGCCAGCGCCGCGAGCCGCTGGTGCACCGGCGCCACGAAGTGCCCGACGGCGCGCGCCTCGCTGACGATCGGCGCGAGCTGCGCGCCGGCCGTGGTCAGCATGCGCACATCGTCGTCGCCGAACGCGCGCGACTCGACGCGTCTGCACGACGAGCACGCCCTGCAGCACGCCGCGATCGATCACCGGCACGCCGAGGAACGTGCGATAGGGATCCTCGCCCGCCTCGCGGAAGTACTTGAACCGCGGATGCTGCGTCGCATCCTGCGACGACGACCGGACGCATCTGCTCGGCGACCAGCCGGCCAGCCCTTCGGTGATCCGCATCCGGACCCGGCCGACGCTCTCCGGCCGCAGCCCGATGGTCGCCGCCAGCACCAGCGTCGTGCGATCGGGCTCGAGCAGGTAGACCGAGCAGACGTCGGTCGCGAACCGCTGCTGAATCAGGTTGACGATGTTGGTCAGCGTCTCGGACGGGATTGCCGCTGCCCGAGACGAGTTGACCGATCTCTTCGAGCGTCCAGAGGAGCGATGGTGTGGTGTGCATGGGGGCTCGGTACGACAGGCAAGACTGCTGCCTGGCCCCCGCGCGGGATTTCCCGGCTCAAACCGACGCCAGATCCGCGCGAATCCGCCAATTCAGTAGGGCGATTGCGCAGGCGGGACATTTTTGTGACGCAGTCACGGAGGTCCAGGTCGAGGGTCAACTCCCAACGATCCAACGATCCGACGACTTTCACCCCATTCTTCGCAGGATCTCGTCTTGGTTGTTGGATCGTTGGTGGTTGGTAGTTGACACTGCCGAGGTCTTCAGCGGCCCGCGGCGGACGATCGACCGTGACCCGTGAGCTCGTTGACGATCCAGTCGTTGACGTCGTCCACCTGCTCCTGCGTCGAGCGGTGGCCGGTGTCGTAAGCGAGAATCAGCTGCTTCGGTGCGGTGATGACGTTGTACGCGGAGTACATGGATGTCGGCGGACACGTCTCGTCGTTGAAGCCCCACGAGTAGAGTCCCGGCGCGGTCACCCGGCGGGCGAAGTTCACCACGTCGTAGTACTGCGTCGTTTTGATCTTTGCGTCGTCGCGATGTGTGTTCGGGCCCTCGATCGCGCGGAACATGTGCGGCCAGCCGCCGGCACGCTGCTGCAGGTACCCGGTCACATCCGATAACGCCGGATAGTACGCGGCCAACCGCGTGACACGCCGATCCAGGGCCGCGGTGACGATCGATAGCGCGCCGCCCTGGCTGCCGCCGGTGACCCCGAGATTCCGGCCGTCCCATTGTGGCAGCGAGACCAGGAAATCATTGGCGCGCAGCGTGCCAACGTAGACGCGGCGGTAGTAGTAGCGCTCACGTGAATCGAGGCCGAACGTCGGATAGCCGCTGAGCCCGCCCTGGGCCAGGCTGTCGTACACCTCCTGCGGCTGGATCACCGGAATGCCGTGGATGCCGATCTGAAAGGCGATGAGGCCGCGTGCCGCGAGCTCGGGCAGACCGCGGTAGGGCCGCACACCGGCCCCGGGCACGCTCAGGAGCGCCGGGTATTTTCCCGGCGCGCGCGGCATGCAGAGGATTCCGTAGAGACGGCTCGCGCCTCCGGTCAGGCCGACGTTCTGCAGATTGATCTGCGAGCAGTCGACATCGGCCGTGCCGTAGTCGGGCAGCGGCGTCCACTTCGCGTCGATTGGCAGCTTCGCGAGCCGCGCGCGCTCGCCGTCCCAGAAGCTGTCGAAGTCGGGCGGGTTCACCTGCGTGGGCTGGATCCGTTCCGGCGCAAAGCCGGCCGTGCCGACGCCCCGGTAGGTGCGGCCGTCGATAACCGCTGTAGCGATCAACCGCAGAAAGCCCGGGGTCTTCATCGTGCCGCCGGCAACGCTGAGCGGTGTTGTCCCGACGACGGCGGTCGCCTCGCTGGCGGGTGGCAGCATCTCGGGCCCGACGCCGTAGTTCACCGTCGTCCCCTTCACCTGATGGCCGTCGCGGACGACGTCGATCCGGAAGGTGACCGGTTCCCCCGGTTTGTAGGTCCAGTCGGGATGATCGGGTGTCACCGTCACCGCGATGCGGCTGAATGGCTGGCGCGTCTGCGCCAGCGGCCCGGAGACCAGGCACGCCAGCGTGATGCAGGCGGCGAAGAGACGGCACGAGATGGATCGCGACATGAAGATCCCGCCCAACTGGTGAGCCGCCTGCCCGACCGTCGGTCACGGTGGCCCAACCAGCGGCGGATAGTACTCCAGTTCGCTCGTTACGTTAGGGTGGCTTCCGGCTTCAGCCGGAAGGCAGCGGGCGGCGTTCCCTTCCGCCTGAAGGCGGAAGCTACCCGCCTTCGCGCTGCGCGCTTCGGCGAGGCAGGCTCGCCAGATCACATGCTCTTGAGCCGCTGGAGCAGCGCCCGCGTGTAGCGCACGCACACTTCCAGATCTTCGATGCGCTGCTGGCCGGCGGTCTTGCCCTCCGGGCGCGGCGTCGCCGGTTTCGGCGTGCCCTTCTCGGCGATCGCCAGGAACCGGCTCAACTCCCACGCCGGCATGCGCCGCCAGTTGTCCCAGAACTTCGGATCGTAGATCGCGTGAATCCGCGGGTTGGCCGATACCAGGTTCTCGAAAATGATGGGCATCCCCGGCTTGGCCTGGATGAACTTGCGGATCCAGCCGTCGATGTCCACGTTGCCGTCGCCCATGTTCACCCAGCGAACCGCGATGCCTTCGGGCACCTTCCATATCGCGCTGTCGCGCACGTGACAGGTCTCGGCATAGGGAATCAAGCTTTCGAGGGTCATGTGGGGATCCTCGAGCATCCACACCGGATTCCCCGAGTCGAGGCAGACCCCCATCACGTCCGTGCCGACCGCCTCCACCATCATCTTCATCTCGCGGGCCTGCAGATCGCCGCCGTGGTTCTCGACCGCCAGCTTGATCCCCGAATCGAGAATCCGGGTGCGCATGCCGCGGACGGCCTTGATCATGTTGTCGATGTGCATCTCGATCTGCGGCCGCTCGGGATCGCCGCCGAGGACGCAGCGCATGCACTTCGCGCCGAAGATCTGCGAGGCTTTCAGCGCCCGCGTGACCTGCTCTTCGAGAGTCCCGTTCTGCGCGTTGAAGGACCGGGCGCTCGGGCAGACCGTACCGAAGGCGAGCTGCAGCTTGATACCGAGTCGATCCGCATGATCGCGGATCTGCTTGACCGCCGCTTCATCCGAGAGCGTCGCGGCTGGAAGCGACACCATCGCCCACGTGAGCTTGATCGTGCTCAGGTAGTCGAGGAACTGGATCGGCGTGAACTGGTTGCCACCGACGCTGCCGTCGATAGATCCCAGCTCGACGCCGGCAGCTGCCTGTGCGCCCAACAGTCCGGACATGTGGAGGGCCGCGGCGGCCGATCCGAAAAGGAATCGGCGTCGATCGAGTCCATCGTGGCTTTGCATGACAGGGATTGTAGCTGCGGCCCCTGCCTGACCGACAGCCGCACGCAAAGGCTGAACAGGAGAACAGGAGTTCAGGAGGGTGTGTTCTTAAGCCGAATTCTCCTGTTCTCCTGGCCCTCCTGTTCGGGATTGCGTGGCTTCCGCCTTCAGGCGGAAGGATGCCGCCGGCGCTACGGCTTCGTGGTCCCGAACACGAACCCGATGGAGCGCTGAATCGGATTGTAGAAAGTCCCGTAGTCCGGAGACGTCAGGTTGGTCTGGACGTCGCGCTCGTTGCCCTTGTCGAAGGCGTTGTAGATCTTGATGCCGGCGCTGAAGTGATACTTCCGGAAGTGCAAAGGCCGGGCGAGCGTGAAATCCAGGGTCGACACGGTGGGGAGCCGGCCGGTGCCGTTGCGCTCGCCCACGAAATCCTGGAATTCGTTGACCGCCGACCACGGAAAGCCCGTCCGCCACTCATAGAGCGGGGAGAAGACCCACTTGCCCGGCAGACCCAGCGTGCCGCGGACGATGAGCCGGTTGGGCACGTCGGTCGGGCTCAGCGAGTTCTCGTTCGCGCGGATGATCGGGTTTCTGAAGTTGCCGAAGAACTGATCGTAGTCGTTGAGGTCGCGGGTACTGTGCGATCGCACGTAGGACACGCTCAGATCGCGGTATTCGCTGGCAAGAAACCGTCCGGTGGCCTCGAGCTCCCAGTATTTCGATTCACCATCCGAGCCCAGCGTCAGCACGCCGCGAGCCGGATCCGGGTTGACGATGTAGGCGTGTGAACCGTTGCGATGAAGGTAGGCCGTCTTGAAGAAGAACCGGCGGCCGAACCGCTGGTCCCACGCGACGGTCTGCACCAGGCTCTCCGGGGTTCTGAGCTCGCCATCGACAACGTGCGCGAACGTGACCGGCGCGCCGAGTGGCGTGCCGTTTGCCGCATATCGGCTCACCGTCTGCACGTCGTACTGGGAGAAGCCGCCGACATTCAGCGGCGTCCGCTCCGCAAACTTGCCGAACCCACCGCGGATGATGGCCCGCCCTTCCGGCAGCACGCTCACCGACATGCCGATGCGCGGCGAGTAGTTGGCTCTTTCAACCACGTCGTCGAAGTCGGCGCGGAAGCCGAGCTCGAAGTTCAGGCGATTGTTCACGCGCCAGCGGTCCTGCACGAAGAGCGCGACTTCCGTGCCGGTCACCTCGGGATTGACGAGCGGCGGGCTGTAAGTCGTTCGTTCGGCCAGCGTGCCGTCGAGGCGGACGACATTCACCTGCTGGCTGTAGTTGTCGCCATCGAACCTCGAATACTGAACGTCGAGGCCGGTCTTGAACACGTGCTCGCCCGCCCAGTCGTTCTTCGAGAACGTCAGGGCCTCGACGAATTGCAGGCTGCGGACGTGCCGTTCCTGGCGGTTGAAGAAGTTGCCGCCCTGCCCCTGCGGCGCGTAGATCATCGGGAGCTCGCCCTTGGTCTTCTCGTCGACCTGGAAGGTGCGTGCCGCGACCGTCGACTCGAGGACCGCGCTGGCCGACAGGATCAAGCGGTCGACCATTCCCGCCGAAAAGCCCGCCTGCCAGAACTTCGGCGTCGTCTCCTCGGGCCGGAACGTCGACATCGTCGCGTTGGAGATCTTGCGCGGAAAGTAGATGACCCCGCCGGTCAGGGCATGGCGCGACGAGAGCACGCCGTCGAGCCGGGTGAAGGAGTCGAAGCTGTCGAGCCCGAGTTGCGGCTCGCCCGGCAGGCTCTTCACCGGCGTCCGGACGAATCGATACTGCAGGTACTGGCCGAACAGCAGCCGATCGCGCTTGATCGGCCCCGAGATCGACAGCCGCGGCTCGAATTTGTTCACGAACGCGAAGCCCTTGCCGAAGCCGGGCACGAGGTTGGTGGGCTTGAAGATCCACTCGTTCGTGCCGCGCTTCGTGCGGACCTGCGTGACGCTGGTCGAAAACCGGCCGTATTCGGCGGCGAACGGATTGGACAGCACTTCGACCGACTCCACCGCGCCGCTCGGCAGCTCGAGATCGAAGTCCCCGGTCGACGGATCGTTCAGGCTCGCACTGCTCATCTGCAGCGCGCCAGTCGTCGGCGTTCCGCCCTTGATGCGCAGCCGGCCTTCGGGCCCGCGGATGATGCTCGGCAGCGCCGTCAGCAGCGACTGGAAATCGTCGCCCGCCAGCGGCTGGATATCTATCTTGGCGCCGGTGAGCAGATCGCTCACCGCCACAGGCTGCAGGCTTTCGGTCGGCGAGTTGGCGGGAACGATCACGTCGATGCTCTCGCGGACGAATGTCAACCGCGTCTCGACCAGCACCTGCTCGTTCTCACCGGCGCTGACGTCGAAGGGCGCGGTTTCGATATCGGCGAATCCGTCACGCGTCGCCAGCACGACGTAGCGTCCCGGCGCCACGTCGGGAAACGCGACCTGGCCGATGTTATCGGTGGTGGTCTGACCGACGACGACGTTGCCGTCGGCGCTGCGCAGCGACACCAGCACCGCCGGAACGCGTACGCCCTCGAGCGACACCGTCACGATCACCCGCCCGGTCGTCGGCGCCGGAGTCTGTGGGGCCTGAACCGGCGAGGCGGCCCCCGCAGGGGAGAAACAGGCGATGAACAAGGCGATCAGGGGCAGCCGTGCGATCGGCTGGTGCAGCAAAGCAACCATCGAGTGAGCTCTCGTTGACAGGGGGCGGCACGGGTGCCAGCACGCAATCCTACCGGCGAAAAGATTAACCGTCGATGACGCCGGGTGTGTCATGAGGCTCAATTCGCCTGACAGCCCGCGTAAGTGGCTCAGCGGAGAACCCCGGAGAGGCCGCCAACTCAACCAGTAAAACCTACTTCCTTCCGTATTGTTCCCGCCGAGAGTTCGAACCATCTGGGTGAAGGGCGCAACACCAAGCAGGTTGGTACGACTTTCACCCCATTGTTCGAAGGACTCCCCTTGGGAGTTGGGAGTTGGGAATTGGGAGTTGGGAGTTGATATATCGCACCGTACTGCGTGTCCAGGCGAGCCAGGATTGACGATGCTGAACTGGTCATTTAGACTGGTCACATGAAGACCATCGCCGCCGCCGAGTTCAAGGCCAAGTGCCTCGCGCTCATCGATCGGGTGCACCACGAGGGTGAATCCATCACCATCACGAAGCGCGGCCGGACGGTGGCGCGGCTCGTCCCCGCCGGTGATGACGAGCGGCCGTGGCTGCGCGTTCGCGGCACGCTGCGGAAGTACGAGGACCCGTTCGCGCCCGCGGTCGACGAGCGCGACATCGACGCCATCTCCTGATGGCCGCGCCGCTCCTGGACACACATGCCTGGATCTGGTGGATCGAAGGGGATCGCCGCCTGCCGCAGGCGCGTTCGCGACACCCTGGATCGGCTGCCCCGCGATGAGCGGCCGTACCTCTCCGCCATCAGTCTCTGGGAGGTCGCGATGCTCGTGGAGCGGGGCCGGGTGGTCTTCAGTATCTCCCTCTCGGAGTGGCTGGATGCGGCTGCGCACGCCCGGTCCGTCCGCCTCGTGCCGATCTCGCCCGCGATCGCGGCGCAGACGGCCGCCCTGCCACCGGCGTTTCATCGGGATCCCGCGGACCGCCTCATCGTCGCGAGCTGTCGCGTGCTCGGTCTCCCGCTGCTCACGCGTGACGCCGGGATTCTCCGGTCGCGGCTGGTCAGCCGCTGGACCGGCCAGTCCTGAGCACCAGTGGCGACTTCCCCTCAGCAGTGTCCGAAGTGCAACGGTGGAATGGACCGGGGCTTCGTCATCGACAACACCGAGGGCGGCGGGCGGAGGGTGACTCAGTGGGCGGCAGGAGCTCCGCGGAAGTCGTTCTGGCTTGGCACGAAGTTACCTGATGAGGAACTCGTTCCGATCGGTGAGTACCGCTAGAACGTCGACCGTCAGGGTCTCGAGGCTGATGTGCACGACGCCCTCAGGAGCCGACGTGTTGATCGACCAGAATCAGATTGCCGTCCGGATCAGCGATCATGAAGCTCGCCGGGCCAGTGGAGCGCTCGTCCGCTTCCGTAATCATGGTGACGCCACGCGCCTTCAGCTGACGCTGTAATTCCCGGACGTCGGTGAATCCGTCGACAAGCTGGGCCTCGCTGTTCCAGCCCGGGTTGAACGTGAGGATGTTCTTGTCGAACATGCCTTGAAACAACCCGATCACGTGCTCCCCGTTCTTCATGATCAGCCAGTTCCGCGACTGGTCGCCCAGGAAGATGCTGAACCCCAGCTTCTCGTAGAACTGCTTCGAAGCCTCGATGTCCTTGACGGCCAGGCTGACGGAAAAATTACCCAGATCCATGGCGCGAAGTATAGCAACGGGTCAGGTTTCAGCGGTCAACGGCCCTCCACCGGCAGGCAGACGGATGCTTTACACTTCCCGCCATGCGAGCCCACGTGGCCGACAGTGCCGAGTGGTGGGTGCCGGTTGCGATCCTGCTCACCCTGACGCTCGGATGCGGCGACAAGAACCCCATCACACCCAGCCGGCCAGGGCCAGCGAGTACGGGCCTGACCATCACCGGCCCCGATGCGCTCGTCGCGGGTCTTTCGGCGAACTATGCCGTCACGGCGCCGATGACGGATGGAACGACACGAACGGTCGTCGCGACGTGGACCAGCAGCAATCCTGGAGTGGCCCGGGTTGACGGCTCCGGTCGCCTCGAGGGCCGATCCCACGGGTCGACGACGCTCACGGCCTCATCAGGTGGTCAGAATGCGTCCAGGATCGTGCAGGTAGTGAACAACTACGCCGGAAGCTGGACCGGGCGCTTCGTCATCCGGGCCTGTACCGACACGGGCGAGTTGACCGACCACGACGGAGGGTTTTGCCTGGCCGGCCCTGGCCGCTTGGGGTCCACCGGTTGGATCACGCTCACCCTGGTTCAGGGCGGCAGCACCTTGAGTGAGATTACGGGAACGATCGGCAACTACAGTGAGCCGATTACAGGCGCGGTCACCGCGGACGGACGGCTGGTCCTATCCGGCACGGTCACCGAACGCGACTTCGATGACCCCGATTCCACGATCGCGACCCACAGCCTCGGAGCGTGGGACACGAATCTGAATGGCCGCGACGGCATGACCGGGGGATGGTCGGACGACTTCACCTCGCTGGTCAGCTGCCTGGGTACCGCTCATATCGAACATGAGCTCCTGTCGATGACCCGCGTGCGCTGAACTTCCGCCCTTCAGGCGGAGGTTCGAAGCCATCTATCCCGCCTGCTCCACCTCGACGCCGGCGCGCGCATGAATCTGCCGGACGTTCTCGACAATGCGCTGGGCCAGCTTGCGCTCGGCCTGCAGGGCCCGGGTCGTGCCGCGGGCCTCGGTAATCGCGTCCTCGAACTGTCGCGAGCATCTCGGTCACGTGGTCGACGACCGCTTGCTGTTCGCCGACCGTATCGAGGGTCAACCGGACGTCATCGAGCAGCTGCACCACCGCATCAGCCTTGCGGCGCACGTCTTCGACGGCCGCGCTGCGCTGTTCGACGTCGAGCAGCTTCTGGTCGGCGACGGCCAGCGCGCCGGCGAGCCGATCCACGTCGTCCCGGGTCTGGTTGATCGCGGCCCGCTGATCGGCGATCGCGCCGAGATCGTCGTGGCACTTCCGGGCGATCTCGTGGACCGCTTCGACCTCGTGCTTGACCGCGTCCACGATGCGATCGCGATCGGCAATGACCGAGATCTTCGAATCGAGGGCATCGGTCAGCCGCTCGAGCTTCCGGATGCGCCCATCCACGCCTGAGAGTGATTGTTCGACGACGGCGAGATCCGCGCGGCGCTCGTCGACGTGCTTCCAGCGGGTGCTGCACTGCTCGAGGAGCAGCTCCGCCTCCTGGTGACGCTCGAACGCTTCGCGTTCGATGCTCTGGATCTGGGTCAGGTGCTGATAGAGGTCGTCCTTGAGCCGGCCGGCGCGTTCGAGCTCCGCCTGGACCGACTGGAGCGCTTCGAGGCGTCCGCCGATGTCCGCGAGCAGCGCCGCGGACGATTCGTGGAGCTCGGCCAGCTTCCGCTTCTGCTCGCCGACGGCGTCCTGCCCGTGCTGGATCGTCCCGACACTGTGCCGCGCATCCATGATGCGGGCTTCAATCTCTGCGATCTGATCCGGCACTGACGCCAGCCGTGCCTGCGCGCCCTCCAGCGCGGCGAGCTTCTGCTGGGCGTCGGCAATCTGGGTCGCCATCCCATCGCAGACCACCCGCGCCTGTTCCAGATGTGCCTGACGGTCGACCTGCGCGGCGAGCCGATGATCGATGTCGCCGCTCAGGTCGTTCAGCGCGCTCAATCGCGTCTGCAGTTCCTCCATCAAGGGGAGGCGGGGCGTCAGCAGCTCCAGGCGTTCGCCGAGATTCTCGATCTGCGGACGCAGCGCGATCGCTTTCTCCGCCAGGTCCCCGGTTTCGCTGACCCGTTCCTTCAGCTGCCGGATTGCGGCATCCAGTTCCGGCGTGTCGCGCATGAAGATCCGCGCCTGCTCGGCGAACGCGCCGAACTGGTGCTTCTGATCGCGCAGTTCGTCCGCCCGCGCGCGCACCTGCACGTAGGTCGCTTCGCAGGCGTCGAATTCGGCCTTGACGGCGTCGAGCTCCTGGCGGCGCCGGATCAACCCTTCGAGCCGGACCGTGCTTCGCCGAATCTCGGCGTCCACCTCGCCCAGGCGCCCGTCGAGCGCGTCGAGCAGCGGCTGCTTCTGTTCAATCCTGACGATGTCGGCCGCGAGCGCGTCGGCCCTGCGTGGCGAACCGGTCCAGCCGCTGCTGCAGCGTCGACAGCGCCTGCTCGCTCTCCGCCAGCGCCGCGAGCTGACGATCCGTATTCGCCAGCCCCGACTCCGCCGATGCCAGCCGCTGACCGAGAGTGTCGATTTCGGTGCGGTTCGCGGCCAGCCGATCGAGGCGGTCCTGGACCGCCTGCAGCAGCTCCATCGATTTGCGCTGCTGATCGTCCGCTGTCTCTGTAAAACGGGCGCTGGCGTGATTCGCGGCGTCGAGCTTTTCGGTTACTGCCTGATGCACTCGATCGAGCCGCTCCAGGGTGTCCTCGACGTTTGCGGCGACGGTCGATCCCTCGCGAAGCCTGGCGATCTGGGCGTCCATTTCCCAGACCATCTCGGTGACGCGGCGCGAATCCAGCAGCGCCCGGTCGATCGTCTGCTGCTGGTTCTCGAGCGCCTTCATCTTGATGTTGACCCGCTCGGCCAGCGCGTTCAGGGTCTGCAGGTCGTTGGTCGCGTCGAACGACATCACCTGGCAGCGGGAGAGGTCACCGAGCTTGCCGTCGAGCCGCTCCACCGTGTTCTGGGCGCGCGAAAGCAGCGCGTCGAGCCCCTCCGACCGCCGAATCGAGCTCCTCGGCCCGTTGCACGTCCTCCGAGGCCCGGGCCTCGGCTCTGAGCACGAGCCCTTCGAGCGATGCAATCCGCGCTTCCAGCACGTCGACGCCGGCTGACGACTGCCGCACCTGCTCCGCGCGCTGGCCGACTTCGTCCACCAGCTGCGTGAGGGCCGCGGCGCGCTCCTCGAGCCGCGCAATCACCCGCGGCACGGCATCGACGTCGTCTCCCCTGAGCGTGGTGACCAGGGTCTCGAGCCGCTCACGTTCGCCTCGAACCTTGGTGAGGAACTCTTCGAACCGGGTGACCTGCGGCGGGAGGGGGTTGTGCTGGACGTCGCGCTTGCCAGCGAGCTTTGCTAGGAAATCCATCGGCGCTCCGGGGGAGGGTGCAGGGTGCTCGAGCGCATTGGAGCAACGGCCGTGCCGCCGACGGGCAGCCGTCATCAGTCACGGCCGTGGAGCGGAAGAGAGAAGAAGCGCGTCTCGAAGCGGCCGCGCCGGGACGCATTTCTGTCAACCGAGCGACGGACCTGTTATCGAATTTACGGTGTCAGGCAGTGAATCGTGAACGGCGAACGGCCACGCCGTCGCGAACACCCCGCCGTTCACGATTCACTGCCTGACACCGCCCGCCCCTGCCTGACAGACGACGGTCGATGGCGCGCATCGTCGCGAGAACGTCGTCGATCGTCGTTTGATCGCCAATCAGCTCAGCCAGGATGGCCCGTATGCTCCTCGAACCCGGAATTCTATAATTCCACCCGCATGAGCCTTCCGGCGGGGACCGCATCGGTCCCTACGACATCGTTGCCCTCATTGGCTGGACGTGCGGTAGGCGTCCAAGCCACGGAATATCGTGGCTTTCCTGTCGGCGGCCTCCCGGAACACGCCAGGAACAGCCCAAAATCGCGAGATCTTCGGCCGGCACCGTGGCAACGCTTTCGCACCTGCCCGGGCGCTCACCTCCCGACGCCTGGTTCGGGGTGCGCGCCGCATCTCCGCGATGCACACACCAAGGAGTGAAGGCCTGGATCGCCGCATTGAAGAGGGTTGAAAAGGAGTACCGAATGAAGACGACTGTCTCGGCCTGCATCCTGGCGAGTGCGCTGACCGCGACGATGATGGCGCTGCCGCAGGGTCAGCCGTCGGTGGCGCCGACCGCGACCGACAAGGTGGTGATCAACGGCTGGGCGCTCAGCATGGGCACCGTCGCGACCGGCAAGAACCAGAGCATCCGGATCAACATCGACCAGTGGTCGAGTCCGAAGCAGCGGGAACATCTCATCCAGACGTTCCTGGAGAAGAAGCAGGACGGCCTGCTGCGCGAGCTGGAGAAGCAGCCCGAGATGGGACGGTTCAACTTTCCGGGCTACATGGGGCCGGATCCGAACAGCGTCATGCGGCTCGGCACGGACATCCGGTATGCGATGAGCTTTCCGGGTGAGGATGGTGGCAGGAAGATCGTCATCATTACGCCTCGCGTGATCGGTTTCGCCGAAGCGAGGAACCAGCCGCGCACCGCGGACTATCCCTTCACGCTCTTCCAGATGCAATTCAACAAGGCGGGGAAGGGTGAAGGCAAGATGGCGTACACGACGCAGATCAGCTTCGACAAGAAGAAGAACTCGATCGAGCTCGAGAACTACTCGAGCGAGCCCGTCCGATTGAACAATCTCGAGCTGGAAGTGAAGAAGTAGGCTGCCGCGCGATCGAGGAGCGGCGGGTTGTCGTCAGAACTTGAGTGTCTTTGAACAGCTGCAAGCGGTGAGATGCAGTGAGCGTCTGACTCGCCTCCGCTACGGCGGCGGGTCCTGTCCGCGGACAGCCCCACCCGTCCTCGGCGCCAAGAGCACGTTGTCACGGGAGAGGTCGGGCGGATCGAGCAGCAGTGACCGACTTCATCTACAGCAGTTCCTCGGCACCGTTGAACTGTTCGAGGAGTAGTGCACTCGAGCGACAGGAGCGCCTCACCGGACGGATTGTCAGGAGACCACGGAACCGCGGCCAGTCGGCTACCCGCCGAGCGCCGCCCTCCCGTACTGCACGCACTTCGCGATCTCCGCGTCCCACGTGGAGCCGGGCGGGACCGGGTACTCGAACTCGATGGCCGACCGGAATCGCCCACCTGTTCTTCTTCAGCACCTGCAGGACGTCCGCGATCGGCGTGTCTCCCTGTCCCCAGGGCATGTTCTCCGCCTGATCGTGTCCGGCCCGCTTTCGAGCGCGCCGTTCAAGATCTTCGTCGCGACCTCGATCGGGGCGGTGTTCGGATTCCTCGCGCGGTTGCACGAGCCTCGCCTTCCGCCGCAGGACTCCAGCGGTTCGATGACGCGTGGAAGGGCGTCATGCGGCCAGATTCCGTGAGAGAATCCCGCGTTCCCGAAAAGTGAAATCGAGCCGTGGCTAAGAGGAGACTTCGGTGGATATCGTCCGCGCGCTCTTCGTCACGCTCGCCGCGTTCACCGCCATCTACGTCCTGCGCCTGGCAGCCGCTCTCTCTCGATCGCGATCGCTGCCGCCCGGCGCGCAGGAACGGGCCGCCTCGCCAGGGCTGATTCACACTGCCATCGGCTTCGTCACCAATTTCTTCGACACCCTCGGCATCGGCTCGTTCGCGACCACCACGACCCTCTACAAGCTCCTGAAGCTCGTGCCGGACGAACGAATTCCCGGCACCATGCTCGCGGGCCACACGCTGCCGGTCGTCGTGCAGGCGTTCGCCTTCATCAGCGTCGTGTCGGTGGACAGCACCCAGCTGGTCATGCTCATCATCGCGATGGCGGTCGGGGGCTGGCTTGGCGCAGGCATCGTGTCGCGCCTGCCGCGCCGGGCCATCCAGCTCGGAATGGCCGCCGCGCTGCTGCTCGCCGGGTTCTTCATGACGATGGGCTTGTTGCGACTCTTTCCGGCCGGTGGGGAAGCCCTGAGCCTGACGCCGCCGCGTCTTCTCATCGCGCTGGCGGCCAACTTCGTCCTCGGCGCCCTCGGGACCCTCGGCATCGGCAACTATGGGCCGTGCCTGGTCCTCTTCAGCCTGCTCGGCATGGAACCGCGCGCGGCGTTCCCAATCATGATGGGATCCGCGGCCTTCACCGGGATGGCGGCGGCCATGCGGTTCGTCAGCAGCGGGCGTTACTCGGCACCTGCCGCAATCGGCCTGACCCTCGGCGGCATCCCCGCGGTCCTGATCGCCGTCTGGCTCGTGAAGTCGCTCCCGCTCGACGTCGTCCGCTGGGGCGTCATCGTCGTCGTGCTCTACACGGCCACGACACTGATGCGGTCCGCTGCCGAAGAGCGCCGCGGTGCCCCGCCGGCGGAACCGGAACCGGAGGTTGCCGCGGTCTGACCTGGCGCCGGGGACGCGACATGGCTGCCACGCCGCTCAGTGTTTCAGCTCGATCCGCAGCACGTGTCCTTCCGTCTTCCCGACGTTCTCGACCGTGTGTGTGATCGCCTCGTTCCAGGCGAACGTGCCGGACTTTCGCTCGTAGCATTTCGGGCGCGCGGCCGTCGACGGTCACTTTGACGGTCCAGTCGGTGAAATACACGCTGAGGCCGTGCGGATGCCGGTGACGGTTCTCGATGCTGCCTGGTGGAACGTGAACGTCGAGCACCCGGACGAAGGCGTTTTCGAACGCCACCTTGTGGGTATCGGGCGCCGCGCGTACGGCGTCGAGCGGGTCGTCCTTCGACTGCGTGCCGACGAAGGCGGTGACGGCGATGACGATCGCCACGGTGGCAAGAATCACAGGTTTGCGGTTCACGTGAGCCTCCGCGATGGCCGTCATCTCACCACAGATGCCGGCGTTCTGCACGCCGCCGTGTCGCTGTTCGTAGGGGAACGTGGCCATGTAAGCCGGTTCCAAACCGTCCAAGCACCATGCCCGCCATCCTCCAGACCCTCCGCCACGATCTGCGCTACGCCATCCGGCTCCTGCGACGGTCTCCCGGCTTCGCCACGGCCACGATCCTGACGCTCGCGCTGGCGATCGGCGCCAACGCGGCGATATTCAGCGCCGTCGAAGGGGTGCTGATCGCGCCGCTCCCGTACCCCGAGCCCGATCGGCTCGTCCGGCTGTTCGAGGAGGCGCCGGACCACGCCGCACTTCCCGATGGCGCCCGCGGATTTCCGTGACTATCGCGCCGAGCTGCAGACCTTCGAGGGAATCGCCGCTTACCTCCGCAGCGATCTCCAGCTCGGAGATCGCGGCTCGTCCCGAGCAGCTCCGGGGGATGCAGGTCAGCGCGCGGGATTCTTCACGCGTGCTCGGCTGCCAGCCGATCCTCGGCCGGGAGTTCGAACCGGACGATGAGCTGCAGGGCCGGAACGACGTGGTGGTTCTGAGCCACGGCTTGTGGATGCGCCGCTTCGACGGCGACCCGTCGGTGATCGGACGAAGCGTCCGCTTCTCGGGCCGCAGCTTCCGGGTGGTCGGCGTGCTGCCGCCAGGCTTCCAGCACGTGGGCGGGACCTACAGGACCTACGGGCACGGGGAAGCGGTCGATATCTGGTCGGTGCTCGCGGTGCCGCGTGACGAGCATCCGCGGTATCGCTTCTCTCACTTCTTCAACGTCGTGGGACGCGTCCGCGCGGGCGTGAGCCACGGCGCGATGGAGGAGGACCTGAAGCGCACGGGTGCGAGCGTCGCGAAGCGCTATCCGAATCCGAACAGTCCCTGGATGCCGTCGGCGGTCCCGTTGAAGCAGGAGATTGTCGGAACCGCGGAATCAACGCTGGTCGTGCTCGCCGGCGCGGCGTCGCTCGTGCTCGCTCCTGGCGTGCGTCAACGTGGCTGGACTGCTGCTCGGCCGGGCCTCGAGCCGATCCCGGGAGATCGGCGTCCGCGCGGCGCTCGGCGCGACGCGCTGGCGCCTTGCGCGTCAATTGCTGGTGGAGAGTGTCGTGCTCGCGGCGGCCGGCGGCGTCGTCGGTATCGGCCTCGCCTACGGTGCGGTCGCTGCGCTGGCGCGCTTCGGACCGCCGGACCTGCCGCGCCTGCAGGCGATCGCGATCAACGGCAGCGTGCTCGGCTATACCGTTGCCGCGACCGTGATCTGCGCACTGGCCTTCGGGTTTGCGCCAGCGTTGCGGCTCGCTCGCGCAGGTGTCAGCGAAGCACTGCGCGACGGCGGCCGGTCGGTCGCCGGCGGGTCGCATCAGCAGGCCCGGCGCCTGCTGGTGGCGGCGGAAGTCGCGCTCGCCTTCGTGCTCGTCGTCGTCGAGCGGCCTGCTGCTCCGCAGCTTCATCCGAGATGATGAATGCCGATCCCGGCTTCGACCCGCGGAGCGCGCTCACGATCTCGGTCGAGCTTCCCACGGCCCGATACGATACGCCCGCCTCGGCGGCGTTCTATCAGCGCGCCGCGGAACGCGTACGTGCGATGCCAGGAGTCGTCGACGTCGCCTTCAGCTCGGATCTGCCGTGGACCGGCTACGACGAGAACACCGGCTTCGCGATTGTCGGGCCGTCAGTTTCCCGCCGGCGAGGGGCCGGAGGCGCGCTATCACTTCATCACGCACGGCTACACGCAGGCGACAGGAACGCCGCTCGTCGCCGGCCGCGACCTGACGCCGGCGGATGTCCGCGAGTCGCCGCCCGTCGTGCTGATCAACGAATCCACGGCCAGGAAATACTGGAAGAGCGCCGACGCCGCGGTCGGCGCGCGCGTGAACCTGTGGGGCCGCGAACGCACCGTCGCCGGCGTGATTGGCGACGTGCGCGACATGCCGTGGCACGACCGCGCCGTCCCGGCGCTCTATTTTCCGCAGCCGCAGGAGTGGTACCCGCAGCCGATGTTCCTGATCGCCCGCACCGGGGTCGATCCGATCGTCGATCGTCGAATCGATCCGGGGTGCGTTCCGTGAGATCGATGCCGAGCTGCCGCTGGCCGACGTCCGGCCGCTCGAAGCCGTCGCCGGCGCCGCGATCGCGACGCGGCGCCTGACGCTGTGGCTGGTCGGTCTGTTCGGCTTCACGGCCGTGGTGCTGGCCGTAGTCGGCGTCTATGGCGGTCATCGCGCAGGCGGTGGCGCAGCGGACGCACGAGTTCGGCATCCGCCAGGCGCTCGGCGCGACTCGCGGCGACATCCTGCGCCTGGTCCTGATCAGCGGGGCGGTGATGACCGTGGCGGGCCTCGTCAGCGGCCTGGCGCTCGCCGCTGCGTCGACACGGCTCCTGGGCTCGTTGCTGTATCGGTGTGACGCCGTTCGATCCACTCACCTTTGCGGCTGTGGCCGGTCTTCTCACGGCCGCCTCGGTCGGGGCGGCCTACCTGCCAGCCCACCGCGCGACGAGAATCAGTGCCGCGGACGCACTCCGGGATGTCACGTGAGGGAATCAGTTGAGGACAAGAAACCCAACAGAGTCCATCATGAACGGCGTTTACCCCAACATATGAAAATGTGGCAGCGGACGTGATGAGCTCTGTGTCAAGTGCCGAATCGTGGCTTGTCCACGAACGCTGCGCTGGCGCGCTGCGCGCGCCGACGCACACGACGAACCCTCATGAGTCACGTCGACGGGCCGCGCCGCGAGCGGGGAGAGCCGCTGAGCTATGGGCTGCACGTCGTGTCGTCGCGTCGTCGCCCCGTCGTTTCGCCGCAGGCGGCCGCGCCGAAGGCGCCGTTGACGGGCGGCTGCCGGCGAGTTGGACCCGGGCGCCGAGAGTTTATTTCTGAGCAGGAGAGGAGTTCAGGAGACGAAAGTGTATCTCCGAGCCTCCCGTTCACACGTCAATGCTCTTGATCGCGGTCGGATGGATCGCGGGACAATAGGAGTCGACGGGAAGGTTGACTGTCGCAAGCGCGGGAGACGGACGTGAAGAAGATCCAGGTACAGGGCCTCCATCACATCACCATCGTCGGATCGACGAAGCAGAGCGCGGTGGATTTCTGGCAGGGCGCACTTGGCATGCCGTTCGTCTTCGAGCAGCCCAACCTGGGCAAGCCGGATGAGAACCACCTGTACTTCGATCCCGGCGACGGCCGCCTGCTCACCGTGTTCACCAACGAATCGCGCGAGGACGCCCGGCGGCAGGCGCCTCGGGAGATCGGGTGCGTCGAGCACATCGCCTTCAACGTGTCGAGGGCGACGTTCCTGCAGGCGCCCGATCGCCTCCGCGCCCGCGGGATCGACTTCATCCAGCGCGACCGCGGCTTCATGGACTCGATCTATCTTCACGACCCCAACGGCCTCAAGGTCGAGCTCGCCTGCTACAAGTTCGAGACCCCCGAGGGGTACCGCGACGTCGACGTGCTGATGAAGGCCCACCAGCTGCGGGTGGAGCGCGGCGACCACCACATCAACGAGGAGCACCTCGCCGACGCCATCGAGCTCCTGCTGGCGGCCGGGCCTCGACTGGCGGTTGAAAAGGTTTCAACGCCCGCCTGAACCACGCCGCCCAATCACGCCGGAACGGCGCCGGGCTGGCCGTCTTCCACGACCCACGATCCTTCCGTGTATCCCGCACCCTGCGGATTTTCGACGCTCGTCACGAAGCGCAGATCGAGCTGCATGCGGTCACCGGTGACGGTCGCCTTGAAGATACCCGCGCTTGTCCCCCTCGTAGTACTTGATGTGCGGATTGAAGGGAATCATCGGAGCGTAGCAGACCATACGGCGTCCCGTCGCCGCCGGTCGTGATTGCCGGCGTCACGAACTCGGTCGCGACCGGCGGCGCAGCCGCGTCGCTGAAATCGAGCGTCAGATCACCAGGTCCGTGATCAGCGATCAGAGGCTGCTTGGTCGTGGTAATCGTGACTCTGGAATCTGGAGGAAGGACGCGATCTCGCGGAGCTTTCCCTGGATCGCCTTCACGTTCTCGGGGCCCATGCGAAGCAGCTGCTTCTGCGGGGGAGACAGGCCCTCGAGCCGCGGATCGGCGAACGCGTAGCCGATGCCGGACATTCTCAGCGCCACCTCGCCTTCCACGACCGGGACCTTCAGCAACTCGACGATGGCGCGCTCCATCTCGGCATCGAACTGTCCGGACCCTCCGAAGTTCCGGTCCGCCTCGTTGATGCGCGGCTTGAGCGTCTCGTACAGTCGAACGCTACCTCGCGCATCCAGCGCCGAGACCGCCTGAGCGTAGCGATCGTAGCGGCGGTAGCTGGCTGGATCGATGAAAAGGGTGCCGCGCGCTGTTCGGGTCCGGAACGGTGGAACGGGCCCAATCGGCTTTCAGCTCGGCGACCGGCGTCTGCCCATCCGCGATCTTGCTCGTGACCACCACGAAATTGACGATCAATCGATCGGTGGTCAGCCAGGACGCGACCACCGGATGCGATGACAGCGCGCCGACCAGCTGCCGGACCAGCGGATCGGTCTGGTCGAGCGGGGGCAGCGAAATGAGCTCCGCCGGATCCTGCCGAACCTTCACGGCGGCGTCCGCCGGGGCGGCGGCCGCTGGCGACGCGGTTTCCGATCGTCCCCGCCGGAGCCAGAAATACCCGGCACCGAGAAGGACAATCGCGATGGCCAGAAACGCCACAATCGCCAGAAGCCGCCGGCTTCGAGGCGCGAGGCTCCCAGGCCCGTCCGACCCGCTCTTCAGGAGATCGATATTGGCCAGCTCTTCAGTCATGACGGCGCTCGATGCCCCCCACTATGGCCAATCGTTGCGATCCGCGCAATCCCCCACCTGTCCGGCGACAGACGAGTCAGCGTCGGATCGTCGCCCGGACGATGTAATCGAGGCGTGGATAGCTCTTCAAGAGATAGATGTTGCCGCCCTCGAAGACCGGATCCTGTTTGCCGCCCCGGATACCGCCGGGGCCCTCGCCATACCCGTCGTAGAGCGCGTCGGCGACATCCAGGCCTTCGCTGATCCGGCCGAACGGCACGAACTCCTTGTCGTGCGTCTCCCGGTTGTCGCGCAGATTGATGAAGGCCTGGGTCGATCGGCCGTTCGGATCCTTGAACGCGTATGCGATCGTGCCGCGGACGTTCGGCTCGCGCAGAGGATCGTCAGGGATAGTGCGGGTGCGCCAGCGCTGCGCGATCGCGGGATCGCCCGGGATGCCGAACTGGACCCAGGTCGCCGGCCGCACGCGGAAGAAGCGTGCCCCATCATAGAAGCCGTGGCGCACCAGGTTGTAGAAGCGATCGACGCCCCGCGGCGCCCACTCGCGCCGCATCTCGAACACGATCCGGCCCTTGCTGGTCTCGAACACAACGGTCGAGAGTGCGGGCGCCTGCTTCTGCCACTCCGGATCATCCGGATTGAGCAGCAATTCGCGAGAGACTTGACCGGCACTTGTCGCGCGAATCCCCGCCATCGTCGCGATCACCACAACCAGGAACGCGCGCCTCATCGGGCGATCTCTACTTAACACCTCCTCTGAGCTAGTGGACTGTCCTGGTGATTCGTGGAGTATCAAATCCCAATCACCAAGCTCCAAGCTCCAACGCACTCCCAACACCCAAATTCCAAAACCTACACTGCCCATTGGAGCCTGGGCGTTGGGAGTGCTGGGATTGGATGACTCTAGTAATGACCAGAGTACTTGCGCGTCCGCAGGTCCGCAGTCCGCAGGTCCGCTACCGAGACCGCAGGTCCGCTAGACCGCAGGTCCGCTAGACCGCAGGTCCGCTAGACCGCAGGTCCGCTAGACCAGCGGTCAAGCCTAGAATCGCCACGTCGTCCGAAGACCGGCGCGGAAGGCCTTGTCCGGATCATCCGTAATCATGCCAACCGTCGCACGGAGCTCCGGCTCGAGTGCGAGCTGCCTCGTAATCCGCACTACAATCACCAGCCCACCATCAAGACCCCAGCCCACCATTCGCCGCGTGGAGTGCTCATCCGGCAGTCGATACCCCGGAGGGAGATCGATTAACGGAGAGACGAACGTTGTGGTTCGGTCCGAGCTCCGCGTCGTACACCCGCCCGGACACGCCAGCCAGCAGGCCGGCGGTCACCCGGCCGGGATCGCGGCTGCGCCAGACGGCATGCGCCGCCCAGCCTGCGCCGGCACTCTGGGTGCGCTCGTCGCGCGTGCGGATCCCATACAGCTCGATTTCCTCCCGCGTGGGATTGCGGGTCGGCGGAAACGCGACGAGCACGGCCTCGCCACTGCCGGCGTGAGTCGTCACGAAGCCCCGCTCAATCTCGACCTCGATGCCCCAGGCCTCGGTGAGCGGGAGCCCAATCAGTCCGCCGAGCCACGGCACCGCCCCTCCAGGAATATTGCCCCTCTCGCCGGCGTCCACGGCCGTCGTCGCCCCGACGTACACGCGCGGCTGCGCCCACGCCGCTGGCGTGCCAGCCAGCAGACACAGAATGAAGAGGGCTGTTCGAGTCATGCGCACCTCCTGCGGGAGAAGGCGCGATTTCTCAAGCGAGCGGCTCAGTGCGGCCGTGACCCAGGAACCTGCTAGGCTCAGGAGGCATGTCTACGGCTCCGGTGGATCTGGTCGTGCTGTACGAACATCCCGAGTGGCAGAAGCCGCTGTTCGAGGTGCTGAGGCGACGCGGTGTCTCGTTCGCTCCATTCGATCTGACCCGCGCCGCGTTCACCAACCACGACCTGCCGCGCGCCAGGGTCTACTTCAACCAGGCCAGTCCGAGCGCCTATCTTCGCGGCCACACTCGAGCCGTTCCCTTCGCGCTCGCCTACATGCGATCGCTCGAGCTCTTCGGGACGCGCGTGCTCAACGGCGCCGACGTCTTCGCGCTCGAGTTGAGCAAGAGCACGCAAGCCACCCTGCTGCGGACGCTCGGCATCGACTGTCCCCGTTCGATCACGTTCAACGACGTCCAGGGGCTCGGCGAGCTCGCCGCCGGGTTCGAATGGCCTGGCGTGCTCAAGCCCGATCAGGGCGGAAGCGGCGCACGGATCCAGGTCGTCGGCTCGCTCTCGGAGATCGAACAGATCTTCAACCGCGATCCTTCCACCTGGCTGCCCGACAATCTGTTCCTGTTACAGGAGTACCTGCCGCACGACCCGGACCAGGGCATCGTCCGGCTGGAGTTCGTCGGAGGCGAGCTCCTCTACGCCATGCGCGTGAAGACGCACGGCCGGTTCAATCTCTGCCCGTCGCCAGTCTGCAATCCCGACGATGGCGACTCGGCGTGTGAGCTGCCGGGCGAACCGGTCGCCGCCGCGCCGCCCGTCGAGTTCGCGCCGTTTCCGGATGTGCCGGTCGACGCCGTTCGCACGGCGAAGCGGATCGTCGAGGCAGCCGGACTTGCAGTGGGAGGGATCGAGTACCTGGAAACTCCCGGCGGCCGGCGCGTGTTCTACGACATCAACGCCAACTCGAACCTGCGCCCGTCGGTGGCCGCCGCGTTCGGGTTCGATCCGTTCGAGCGTGTCGTCGATTACCTGGTGAGCCAACTGTCGCGGTAGCATTGCCGGCCGTATGGCCGGTCCGCACGGCGTTTCGAGCACCGTCTCAACACCGCCGGTCACGGTCGAACCCGCGACGGAGCCGGCCGCCGGTGACCGCATCGCCTCCCTCGATATCCTGCGCGGCCTCGCGCTGCTCGGGATGTTCGTCGTCCATTTTCACGCGCGCTCGACCGAGCCGGGCGGACTGGACGATCTCCTGCGCACGTTGATCTGGCGGCTGGTCGAAAGCAAGTCACACGGAACCTTCGCGCTGCTGTTCGGCGCCGGCTTCGCGATTCAGCTCCGACGGGCGGAGAGCCGCAACCGCCCGTTCACCGCAATCTATCTCCGTCGCCTCGCCGTCCTCGCGCTCTTCGGAGTCGCTGCCCATGCGTTCTTGGGATTCAACGTCCTCCTCGGGTATGCGGTCTGGGGTGTCCCGCTGCTGCTGATCAGGAGGTGGTCGACGCGCGCGCTGGTGGTGACGGCATGTCTCTCGGCGGCGTCGGTCGGTCTTTATCATTTGGCGTACCAGCGGTATCTCTCGCTCCACGGGGGACTCCAGGCCATCGAAGCTGCTTATGAAGCGGCGCGTGCCGCGGCGACGACTGTGAACGGCGCCCGCGAGGCGGCGGAGCGGCAGGGGAGCTTCACGATTCTGCTCGCCACACGATTGGCGCACATGGCGTGGTTCTACCGGCAGCCCTTCTTCTTCATGCCCGGCGCGACGCTGGCGCTGTTCATCACGGGTCTCCTGCTCGTCCGGCACCGCGTGTTCGAGAACCCGTTGGCGCACGCGCGTGTGCTTGGGTTCCTGGCTGCATTCGGCATCGTCTCGTGGCTGGCCGCCAATTGGTTGCTCGAACGTTGGGGTGTGGAGTCACTCTTCCTCATCTTCCGTGATCAATGGCTGACGTTCACCTATGTGAGCGCCGCCCTTCTCGTCCTTGCGCGTTTGCCACGGCTGACCAGTCGTCTGGCGCCGGTGGCCAATGCCGGCCGGATGGCGCTCACGAACTACCTGATCCAGATAGCCGCGCTCGATCTGCTCTTTTCCGGTTACGCGATTGGCCTTGGTCAGATCAGGCCGATCGCGGGATTTGTGCTGGCCCTGGCGTGCTTTGGCCTCGAGGTGGTTCTGAGCACGGTCTGGTTGGCGCGCTTTCAGTTCGGTCCGGCGGAGTGGCTTTGGAGAACGCTCACGTACGGCCTGATGCCGCCCCTGCGCCGTCCGATTCGGACGGTGACCTGACCGATCCGGCGGAGGCGTTCCAGGCAGGCGCTACGAACGTGGGGCCGCGCTACTTCAAGACGCTCGGCGTTCCGCTCGTCGAGGGGCGTGAGTTCGACGCGGGATCCGCTGACGCGCGTGGCCGGTCCGTCGATTCTCGCTCCGGTGTCCCTCCTGGCGATGTGGATGCCGGCGCGGCGGGCGATGGCGATGGATCCGATGGTTGCGCTGCGGTCGGCGTGAGGCGGCCGTGCTGATTCTTTGAAGCGTCGAACCCGAACGCCCGCTCCATCGGTCGGGCCAATTGCAAATCGGCAGTTCGTGATAGGTTGCGCCGGTGGCGGAACACCCGCTGCGGCACTGCCCGAAATGCGGCGCGCGCCTCGTCAGCCGCAACCTCTGGCACTCGTGCGGCCGGTTCACGCTGGAGGCGCTCTGTTCTGGTTCCGCGCCTGAAGTTCTCGCGGCCGCGCGCAAGTACGTGGCGCTCCTCGAATCGCTCGGCGACGTCCAGGTGCTTCCGCAGAAAACCCGCCTCGTCGCCGTCGCCCGCGTCCGTTTCGCCGGCCTCTACCCGCGCAAACACCATGTCATTGCCGCCTTTGCCCTCCATCGCTGGCTCACGAACCGCCGAATCATCAAGACCGTTGACTATGGCCCTCGTTGGCGCGGGCACCACGTCCGCATCACGTCGGCCGCCGATCTGGATGACGAGCTGCGCGCCTGGCTGCAGGAATCACACGACGTCGTCGGCCTGCAGAGCGACCTTGCGGAGCGGCGCCTCGGTCGCGCGAAGACCGGACGGCCACGATAGGCCGCGCGGCGCGCGTCGAATCGTCGGACCTCAACCCAACTACCGTTCGGATCGCGGCGTCAAATCTCTCGGCAACCTGGAAGGGGGCGACGATCGATGCGCATTCTGAGCGTCGCGATTCTCACGGCGTGCACCCTCGCGGCCGCACCGCAGCCGAAAGCTCCTCAGACCAGAGTAGAGCTCCGATTCATTCCGGCTTCGGACGGTTTCACGGCCGCCGTCCGCGAGTACGAGCAAATCTGGGCCGCCGACGGAGCGCGGATTGTCGCGGCGATGGAGCGAATCTCGGGAGTCTCGTTCGTCTACGAGCAATTTACAGACACGTCAATCACCGCGACTGTTCTCGAGAAGCCAAGCAGCTCAGGGTTCCGCGACAGGAGTGGCATGGAGCTGCGCGCCAGTTATCCGCCCGACACGAAGCGCGCGACGCTCATTCACGAGCTCGGTCACAGGCTCATGGCGGGACTGTATCGGCGCGACGAGGAAGAGCACGGCGCGCTGTTCCTCTGGGTGTACGACGTATGGATCGCGTTGTACGGCAAAGCCTTCGCCGACCAACAGGTCGTCGTAGAACGGCGGCGCGTCGGTCCCTACCCGCAGGCCTGGGACGAGGCGATGCGTCTCACCGCGGAAGAACGTGCGGAACACTGGCGTGCGATTCTCGCCGACCGGCTGCCCCGACGTCGATAGCGGCTGTGAAGGAGTCGGTGATCGGTCAGGATCCACGTCGCCGACTCGCGAGCGCGCGGCCGGGGCTAGTGGACTGTTCTGGTCATTACTAGAGTGTCAATTGCCCAAGCTTCAAGCTCCAAATCCCAAGTGCGTTGGGAGCTTGGAGCTTGGTGATTGGGATTTGATACTCCACGAATCACCAGGACAGTCCACTCTAGGGCAGACGCGCGCGGAGCCAGCGGATCTGGCCGCGATGATTGATCTCGTCTTCGGCGACGTGGAACCATGCCCAGTGGGCATTCAGCGCGGGCGCAATTCGCAGCGGCGCCTCGAGCCACGCGTCATCGCGCACCGCCAGCGTCGCGAGCGTCGCCTCACGTGTCCGGCGAAGCTCTTCGACATAGAACTGCAGTTCGTGGCCACGGATCTCACGGCGCCCCTTGTCGCCAAGCTTCAACGCCGCGGACCACGCCTCGTTTTCCGCAGCTGTCGGCTCGCGCTCCTCGAACGTCACGAGCTGATAACCGCGCTCAACCGCAACCACGTGCGCGAGCAGTGCGCCAATGCTGTTGCTTCGCTCATCGTGCAGGTGATCGAGCTGCCCGGGCGTCAACCCCTTCACCGCGTCGAGCGTCGTCTGGCGGGCGTAGGAAAGCATCGCCACGAGACGGCCGATGGTTGGCGTGTAGCCAGGCAGCGGCAGGATGCGATATGGCGGCAAGGATGCCCTCCCTATGATTCGCGTGCTTAACCCTAGGTCCGTCTCCTGAACACGAAGAGCATCGTCGCCACGCCCAGCGCGACCGCGAGCGCGGTCCACTCGGCGAGGGTGATGCTCGTCAGGAGCCACCCAATCGCAAGACACGCCAGAGGGATCACCACGCCGGCGGCTGGGACTCGAAACGGTGTCCCGCCGGCGCGCACGTCGCGCCGTCGAAGCTCCCAGGTCGCCACGCAACAGGCCCCGTAGACCATCAGCAGGGACAGATTCGCGAGAACCGCGAGCCGCTCGAACGTGCTGGTGATCGCGAGCACCAGCACGAGCGCGGACTGCAGCACGATCGCCGTGGCCGGCGTGTGATGGACCGGGTGAAGGCGCGCGAGCGCCGCCGGAAAGAATCCGTCGCGTGCGAGCGCGAACAGCATGCGCGGCGTGGCCAGGATCATCGCGCCGGCGTGTCCGAGCATCGACACCACCGCGCCAATCAGGATCACGTTCCTCGCCCAGCCTCCCATCGCCACGCCGGCCGCCTCGGCCAGGGGCGCCGCCTTCGAGGTGGCGAGCGCCGGCCCGAGCACGCCCTGGGAGACGAACTGCAGTCCGGCGTAGAGCGCGGTGACGGTTGCCATCCCAATCAACAGCGCACGCGGCACTGTCCGCGCCGGATCTTTCACCTCGCCGCCCGGCACGAGCGCCGCGTCGACTCCCGCAAAGGCGAAGATCAGCAGCAGGCTGCTGCGTGCGAGCGTGGCCATGCCCGGTGGATCGGGTGACGACAGGTTGCCCGGATCGATGGCGAAGACTCCGCCGGCGATCAGCAGGAGCAGCGGCAGGATCTTCGCGACCGTGAGGGCGGTGTTCACCCGGGCCCCGCGCTCCACGCCGAGGATGTTGATGGCGGCGAAGACCACGTAGATCGCGATCAGCGCCAGCGCTCCGGCCTTTCGCGACGCCAGTGGCGGGATCAGGACGCCGAGATTGGCGGCGAGCACCGTCCCGACGGCGGCCATCGCAAAGGTCAGCACCATCCACAGCAGAAATCCCGCCAGGAATCCCGGGAACCGCCCGAAGGCGACCTCCACATACGCATAGAGGCCGCCAGTCACCGACACCCGGCTTCCCGCCTCCGCCATACACAGAACGATCAGGCCCATCGCGATCGCGCAGAGCAGGTAGGCGAGCGGCGCCGTTGCGCCGAGCTGTGCGGCCATGTCCGCCGGCAGCCTGAAGATCCCCGCGCCGATCGTCAGGTTCACGATGCTGGCAGCGAGGGCGAGCGTGCCGATGGAGCGGCGAAGAGAGGACTCGGATGACGGCGGACGTTCGGCGGGATTCCGGGGATGGGCGAGCGTCACGGCTGGGTGTGGACGAGATGATACCTAAGCTTCGGTCCGAAGCGTCATCGGACGCGCTCCAGGCCGTCAGGGAGAGAAACCGGTGTATGGTCATGCGCATGAAGAAGGCTTCGGTCCGTCCGATCGGGCTCCTCCTGGGGATCGCCGCTGCGACATGGATCGGTGGCGCCACCATCGCCGCTGCGCAGTCCAACCCGATTCAGATCGAGAACGCCAAACCCGGCTCCACCGATTGGCTCCTGACGCGAGTCGCCCGTCACGACGACGAGATCTATGAGCTCGGGTGGCATCGCCGGAGAGGAATCGAAGCTTACCCGTCGCACACGAGCATCAAGGCCGGCGAGCGGCTCGACGTGCACGTGAGCACGTACCCGGTCAACCGGTACTCCGTCAGCATTTATCGAATGGGGTATTACGGCGGCGCCGGGGCGCGTCTCATGCGCACGCTGGGTCCGTTCCAGGGCACCTCGGAACCGACGCCGCAGGACGGCGATCGCAACCTGGTGGAATGCCGCTGGAAGGTGGGCTTCAGTCTCGAGATCCCTCCGGACTGGCTGAGTGGTGTGTATCTCGGAAAGCTGTCCACGTTGCCGGCGCCCGGCGGACAGTATCTGGATCTGGAGATGACGAGCGAGGCCTATGTCATCTTCATCGTTCGAGACGATCGCAGAGCCGACCTCCTGTTCCAGGCGTCGGACCTGACCTGGCTGGCGTACAACCGCTGGCCGCAGTGGCGATCGCTCTATGACCTGGGCAACGCGCCGTGGGGCGCCTCCAATGCCAAGGTCGGCTACGACGTCGGGTTCGATCGGCCCTACGCGCTGTACTGGAACGGCTACCCCGCTGGATTTCACCCGCTGACCAATGGGTCCGGCGAGTTCCTGATGACCGAGTTCCCGCTGGCGTTCTGGCTCGAAAAGGAAGGCTACGACGTCACCTACATCTCGAATGTCGACACCCATACCGATCCGAAGGGGCTGCTTCGCGCGAAGGCGTTCCTGTCGGTCGGCCACGACGAGTATTGGACCGAGCGCATGTTCGCCAATGTCGCAAGCGCGCGCGATGCCGGGGTCAGCCTCGCCTTCCTGTCGGGCAACTCGATTTCAGGGGTCGTCGAACTGCTGCCGGGCACGGACGGCCGCCCCAATCGGGTCATGCGGCGGGCCGGCAGGGGATTTCAGGGTGAGCAGGAGCTGATGGGAAGCACATCGTATGGTGTGGGTTTCGCCGACTGGACGGCTGACGCTCCCGAGCACTGGGTGTTCGAAGGGACCAACATGAAGAAGGGCGATCGCGTGGCGCAGCTGGTCGGCTGGGAGCACCACGGCCCTCCTCTCGGCAAGCACAAGGATCTCGTGGTGCTTTCAGAGGGACCGGTGTACGGCGCCAACGGAGAGAAGCGCCCCAATACCTACGCGACGACTCTCTACACGGCGCCAAAGGGCAACCTGGTGTTCAACGCCGGCACGTGCTGGTGGAACGTTGTCCTGTCGTCTCCACCCGGGTTTCAGAGTCCGCCCCGCAAGGACTTCCTCCGGAACGATCCGCGCATCCAGCGCATCACGAAGAACCTCCTGGATCGGATGATCAAGTCTTCGCCCAGTCCTCCTCGAAGACCCGCTGAATCTCCTTGACGATCGGCGCCGCGCGCACGATCAGGCCGACCTCGCGGCGTTCGTCGAGCTCGAGCTTGCGCAGGCTCTGGCTGCCGACGAACGCGCGCCGGCCGTCGCGGACGATCGCGCGCACGTGGAGACGGCCTGGAAACGGGCGCGCATCGAAGTGCTCGCCCTGCCACTTCTTCTCGAGTTTGCCCAGGATGCGTATCTGCACGCCCTTCGTGGCGAGCTCCTTCATCAGCCGGATCATTCCATCGTCGGTAACCCCGGGGTCGTAGATCTCGAGCGAGGCCCTGGTCTTGCGCAGGAAGCGCGTCAGCTGCTGCCGGGCGTTCTGGGGGCTGACGACGAGATCGGGAGCGGTGGGGCGGAACTCGGAGCGCGTCCGATCGGCTTCGAACAGCCCGAGCACATCACGCAGGACCGCCGGGTTCTTGGTCCGCACCCCGAAGCTTCGGCTCTTCAGATCGCTCGACGTGAAGTTGAAGCCGAGGACATACAGTAAGGCCCGATCGATCACCAGCAGCTTGCCGTGATAGCGGACGAGATCGTTGTCGGTGCGCGTCACCGTGATCCCGCCGGCGAGCAGGCGGAGCTCCAGCGCCCTCAGTGCGACGTCGCCGCCGCGATTCGTATGCGCGACGAGCGCGCGCACCGCAACACCCCGCGCGGCCGCGGCGGCCAGTTCCTTCTCGAGCGCCCGAATCTCGCAGCGGAAGATCGCGATGTCGATGCATTCGCGCGCGCCTTTGATCGCACGGAGCACCGGCTGAATGCCGTCGTCGGGTTGGATGATGAGTTTCATACGGGCGTCGTGGAGGCCAAGTGCAGGTATCGTGCCGGGTCGAGGCCCATCGGATGAATGGCCGGTGCTTCTGGCAGCATCAGTCGCCCCGCAGCGCCGATATCGGATTCACCGATGCGGCGCGGCGCGCGGGCACGTAGCTGGCCAACGCCGCGACGCCGAGCATGAGCGCCGCGAGTCCCGCGAACGTCGCGGGGTCGGTCGGTGTGATCCCGAACAGCATCGCGGCAAGGAAGCGCGTGCCGGCATAGGCGCCCGCGAGTCCGGCGACGACGCCGAGTACTGCCCACCGCAGGCCGCTCGCGATCACGAGTGACAGGACGTGGCGGCGGCCGGCGCCAAGGGCGATGCGGATGCCGATCTCGCGCGTGCGCTGCACGGCAGCATGGGCGGCCACGCCGTACACGCCCACGATGGCGAGCCCGAGGGCCAGGAGCGCCACGGCGGTCAGCAGTGTCATGTTGAACCTGCGCTCCGCGGTCGACCCCGCGATCACCTCGTCCATTGTCAGCACGTTCGTGATCGGCTGGGAGGGATCGATCGACCAGACCGTCCGCTGGATTGCCGGCAGCAGCGCGTGCGGCTCGGTCCCTGCCGCGCGCACGGCGACCTCCGAGAGATGGGTGCGCTCGCTATACGTGTCCGGCTGCGCCGCCTCGGACAACGCCCGGAAGCCTGGAGGCATCACGCCGATGACGGCGTACGGCTCGCCGTTGAACGTGAGCGTGCGTCCGACGACCGCGCGGTCGCCGCCGAACTTCGCGCGCCAGAACGCGTCGGTCAGGATGACCACGCGCCGGCCGCCGGGGTCGTCCTCGTCCGGGCCGAACACGCGGCCGATCGCGGCCGAGGCGCCGAGCAGCGCGAAGAGATTTGTGGTCACCTCCTCGCCCAGAACCTGCACGGGGTCCCCGGATCCCGTGAGGCTCCGGGAGATGCGGTTGTACCCCGCGAGGCCCTCGAACGACTGGGCCAGCCGGTAGTGCTGCAGGCTGGCCGCCGCGACGTTATGCGCCCCGCCGACCTGCGCAGGGCCACCGGCACCTCCGACACCCTCACGAGCCGATCGGGGTGCGCGTAGGGCAGCGACCGCAGCAGCACGCCATCGACAACGCTGAACACGGCAGTGTTGGCGCCGACGCCGAGCGCGACCGTCAGGATGGCCATCGCGGTGAAGCCGGGCGCCCGCCTGAGCGTGCGCAGGGTGTATCGGATCTGGTGGATGAGCATAGGCCTCCTCTGGTCCGACGGGATGCCACGCTAGCGCGCGACGGCTCAAATCTGCTCGGTCCGGACCGAGCCGTGCGGCTGGAAGATTGGCATCAGGGAACCTCAGATCTGGTAGCCCTTCGCCACCGCCGAGAACGCGGCGACTTCGTCAGCCTGCCGCGACGCGTCCCAGCCAAGCGCGGTGGCCATCAGCCGCGCGACCTCCGGCGCCATCGCTTCGGCGGCGCGCGAGTTGAGGAACAGCGCCCGGGTGCGGCGTGCCAGCACGTCTTCGACGGTTCGTGCCATCTCGTGGCGCGTGGCCCAGACGACTTCAGCACCGGTGTACGGCAGTTGCGGATGGAGCGGCGCGGCCCATGCCGGCGTGTCGCGCATCAGCTCCTGGATCCCGAGGGCGTCAGCACCGTACATCCGGAGCGCGCCGAACCGCTCCGCACTCGAGTGGAACCCGTGCACGTTCAGAGTGCGGGTCGTGCAGGGCCGCTCGGCCAGCCGCGCGAAGTCGGCCGCCTGATCGACGGTGTGCTCGGCCATGTTCCGGTAGGTCGTCCACTTTCCGCCGGTGGTCGTCAGCAGGCCCGAGGCGTCGAAGTGAATCGTGTGATCGCGCGACAACGCCGCGGTCAGCTTGCCTTCACTGCTCTTGACGAGCGGGCGGATGCCGACGAAGACGCTCAGGACGTCGTTTCGCGTCGGGGCCTTGAGCAGATACTGGCCGGCCGTTTCGAGGACGAACTCGATCTCCGGACTCGAGCGGCTTCGGCTCGAGTGTCGGTGTGTCAATCGGTGTATCGGTGGTGCCGACGAGCGTGTGTCCGTGCCACGGAATGGCGAACATCACGCGGCCGTCCGAGGTGTGGGGCACCATGATGGCCGACTCGGACGACAGGAACGACTGATGAAAGACCAGGTGGATCCCCTGGCTTGGCGCGATCATGGCCTGAGCGTCGGCCTCGGCCAGCCGGCGCACCGAGTCTGAAAACGGGCCTGTCGCGTTGATGATCACGCGCCCACCGATCGTCCACTGCTGGCCGGTCTCCTGATCGGCTGCCACGACGCCGTCGACGAACCCGTCGGCGCTCTTCGTAATCGCGACCACGCGGACGTAGTTGAGGAGTGTGGCGCCCTGATCGGCCGCGGTCTCCACCAGGTTGATGAGCAGCCGGGCATCGTCGAACTGACCGTCGTAATAGACGACGCCGCCGCGGAGCCCTTCGGTCCTGATCGTGGGCAGGCGGGCCAGCGTCTCGTCCCGAGAGAGGATCTCGGAGGATCCGAAACCATACTTGCCGGCAAGCGCGTTGTAGATCTTCAGGCCCAGCCCGTAGAACGGCGCCTCCCACCAGTCGTAGTTGGGCACCACGAACGCCAGGTTGCTCACGAGGTGTGGAGCATTCTGTCGAAGCAGGCCGCGCTCTTTGAGCGCCTCCATCACCAGTGCGATGTTGCCCTGTTCGAGGTATCGCACACCGCCGTGCACGAGCTTGGTACTTCTGCTCGACGTGCCCTTGCCGAAATCGTGCTGTTCGAGCAGCAGCACGTCATAGCCGCGGCTCGCGGCGTCCACGGCGATGCCGACGCCGGTCGCGCCGCCGCCGATGACCACGATGTCCCAGGGAGTGTTCCGCGCGTCGAGCCGCGCCAGCATGTCCTGGCGGCGCACGCTACTGACCTCGTGCGATCCAGTTCTTCGAGCGGCTCAAGGCCTCGTGCCATTCGGCGCGCCGTTCGGCCACCTCCGACGGAGGCATGGCCGGCTCGAAGCGCTTGTCCACCCGCCAGTGCTGCGCGAGCGCCTCGGTCGAATCCCAGAACCCGACCGCGAGTCCCGCCAGGTACGCCGCGCCAAGCGCGGTCGTTTCGGTCACCTGCGGCCGCACGACCGCCACGCCGAGCAGGTTGGCCTGATACTGCAGCAGCGCGTCGTTGGCGGCGGCGCCGCCGTCCACCCGGAGCTCGGTCAGATCTATCCCGGCGTCGTTGTGGACCGCTTCCAGCAGATCGGCAACCTGGAAGGCGATGCTCTCGACGGCGGCTCGCGCGATGTGGCCCGCGGTCGTGCCTCGCGTGATCCCCACAATCGTGCCGCGCGCGTACGGATCCCAGTGCGGCGCGCCGAGTCCCGCGAAGGCCGGGACGAGATACACGCCTCCATTGTCGGGGACGGATCGCGCCAGCTGCTCGACGTCGGACGATTGCCTGATGATGCCCAGCCCGTCGCGCAGCCACTGGACCACGGCGCCGCCGATGAACACGCTGCCCTCGAGCGCATAGATCGTCTTGCCGCCGACCTCCCAGGCCACCGTCGTGAGCAGCCGATTGCGTGACGTGACCGGTTGTTCGCCGGTGTTCTGCAGGAGAAAGCAGCCGGTGCCGTAGGTGTTCTTCGCCATGCCCGGAGAGACGCACATCTGGCCGAAGAGCGCCGACTGCTGATCGCCGGCGATCCCGGCGATCGGGACGCCGCCGGCACCGAGCGTGGTCGAGACCGTGCCGTAGACGGCACTCGACGGCCGGACCTCCGGCAGCATGCTCGCCGGGATACGGAGCAGCTTCAGCAGGTCCTCGTCCCAGGTCATCGTGTTGATGTTGAACAGCATGGTCCGCGACGCGTTCGACACGTCGGTGACGTGGGTCGAGTCGCTGGTGAGCTGCCAGACCAGCCAGCTGTCGATGGTCCCGAACGCCAGCTTGCCGGCCTCCGCCCTGGCCCGCGCGCCCGGGACGTGGTCGAGAATCCACGCCACCTTGCTGCCCGAGAAGTAGGCGTCGATCACGAGGCCGGTGCGTTCGCGGATGAAGTCTTCGTGGCCCTCCCGCTTCAGGCGATCGCAGAAATCCGCGGTGCGCCGGTCCTGCCAGACGATCGCGTTGTAGACGGGCGCGCCGGTCTCCCGATCCCACACGACCGTGGTCTCGCGCTGATTGGTGATGCCGAGGGCGGAGATGTCGCGCGGCCGAAGGTGCGCTCGTCCCAGCGCCTCGGTGGCCACGGCGATCTGGGTTGCCCAGATCTCGTTGGGATCGTGTTCGACCCAGCCGGGTTGCGGAAAGATCTGCGGGAATTCCTGCTGACCGACGGCGACGATCGCGGCGTCGTGATCGAAGACGATGGCGCGCGAGCTGGTCGTGCCCTGATCGAGCGCGAGGATGTACGGCACGGCTGGAGTCTCCTCAATGGCTGGAAAAGCCGGGCACATTCTAACGGAACATCGCCGGCCGCGCGCCGCAGGGAGACCGAGGGAGAAGGGCGGACTCCCTTCCCCCTCTCAGCCGCCGCTACGCACTCAACGTCTTCCGGATTCGAGCGAGATGGTGATAGCTGTGCCGAACGGCGTGATCCTCCAGCATGAACTGGCACGTGATCGGTGCATTGGCGTAGAGCGACGCCTCGGCGGCGCGATCGAGCTCTTCGTCGGTGAGCGCCCTGATCGCGGCCGCGGCCGCCGCGCTGTTGCGCCGCAGGTGGTCGAGCGCCGCCTCCTTCGTGATGGTGCCGTTCTCCTTGGCGTGCGCCGCATTCATCGCGTGGACGTCATCCATCGTGACGCCCGTCACTCGCTGGCCGGCGGCAAGTGTCTGCGCCAGCTGAATCTCGATCGGATACACGCTCGCCACGTGATCCACGATCACGCCGACCTTCCGGCCATCTCCCGGGACCGGCGTCTGCCATTGCGTATCGGTGAGGCCGGCGGCGAACGCCGCGAGGACGCGCGCGCCCCGTTCGAGCCGGTCCGCCAGGGCACTGGCGCGTACATTCACTGGAGCCGGGCCAGCCGGTGTGGTTGTCTGGGGAGCGGTTGCGAGGTTCGTCATTGACCTGTCCTGCCTGGTTCCGCCGGCGCGTGATTGCCCGGCCTCTGTCTTGAACCTACGGCAATCCCCAGACCGAGGCCTTTCCCGGGCGTCCAGCTTTCATTGCCGATCGTCCGGGAGTGGCGATCGGTGGCTCTCACCGCACGTAGTCAGGTCCTTCGCACACCGTGGGTGCTTCGAGCGGCAACCAGCTGTTCGCGGTGTGGGCCATTAACAGGAGGGCTGAAACTCCTGACCTCCTTTGCCCTCCTGTTTACCTACCGGCGTTCGGATCAGCCTTGGGCTCTGCAAGTTGCCGGTTGTTGGAACCAGCCGATCCGAACCCCGAACCCCGAACCGAGAACCCGCGGCCCCGCGGCCGCCCCATTTCATTCCTGAAACACCGTGCCTCGTTGTGCAACAGTCGCAAATTCTCCCGAGCACGGCTGAAAAACAGACCGCATAATAATCAGGCACCCCCCGCAACAACATCGTCGCTCCCTCCGACTCGGTTTACGAGGAGGACGGGGATGGGTCTGTCCGGGTCCACGCGTACGAGGACGTCTGCTCTTTTCCTGATTCTGGTCATCGCCGGCATCTCCGGTGCGCGCGACAATCGCCTTCTCGCGCAGCAGGAGCCCGCACCCCCCCAGCGGTGGGACGGGCTCATCGAGCTGATCAGCGGTTTCTATCAGTGGACGCCTCCAACCGTGGATCCGCCGATTCCGGCGGATGGTCCGAGCGAGATGTCGCGTCATGCGATCAACGGCGACGGCCGCTACATCCTTTTCAACGCGACCGCGCCAAATCTCGGGTACTCCACCACCGCGCTCTACATTCGAGACCGCCGGACCGGTGAGACCCGGGTGCAGCTCGGTGGACCAGCGCTCCAGGCGGTCATCAGCGCCGACGGCGACCATCTCGCCTACAAGGTCTGCGATCCGTGGATGCGGCAGGACCAGCTGCCGATTTGCGACGTCTACGCGCTCGACCTGCGGAACTGGGCCTGGACGCTGATCAGCCAGGGCACCGCCGGCGAGAACGGCGATGCGGACAGCGGCGAGCCGGTGATCAGCGCGAACGGCCGATTCGTCGTCTTTCAAACCACCGCGGCGAACATCCTCGGCGGGCCGTCGGCAGTGAAACAACTGGTGATGCGCGATCGCGATTCCGACGGCAACGGCGTGTACGACGAGGCCGGCACGTCGGTCACGGAGATCATCAGCGTGGGTCCCGGCGCACAGCCAGGCAACGGCGACAGCGCCACCGCCGAAGTCAGCGACGACGGCCGCTTCGTGGCGTTCCGATCGCTCGCCGGCAATCTCGCCGGCCACGGAGGATCCCGGAACGTGGGACGTGTTCCGGCGCGACCGTCAGACCGGGGAGACGACGCGGATCAATCTCCGGCCGGATGGATCGCTGTCTCCGTTCCCGATCGATTCACCGGCCATCGCGATGTCGGCTGACGGCCGGGTGATCGCGTTCACGTCGGGCGATCCCTTCCTGACCTGGGGCTATCCGGACGACAACAACAACGTGCTCGACGTCTTCGTGTACGACGACAATGCCCAGCCGTCGATCAAGCGCATCGACATCGGCGAGGGATGGCCCATCGCGCAGGGATACATTCCGGGCAACGGTCCGTCCGAGTGGCCTTCCCTCAGTGCGGATGGCCGCTACGTTGCGTTCCAGTCCAGGGCGTCGAATGCCGCGGTTCCCACGCCGGCGGCGCCCGGGTTGACGCAGGTGTACGTGTTCGATCGCGTTACCGGGACGCCTGCGCGGATCAGCGTGAAGCCGGATGGAACGGATCCGGATGCCGACAGCGTGCAACCCCAGATCGCGCGCGACGGCTCCCTGGTTGCCTTCATGTCGCAGGCGCTGAACCTCTCGCGCAACGTTCAGACTCCATTCGATCGGATCTACGCGGCCGTTCACCTCGAAATCACCCCGGCGGAGGTCACCGTACCGGGGAGCGGCGGTCTGGCAACGTTCACGGTCACCACGCAGCAGCACACCCAGTGGTGGATCGATTGGACCGAGTGGTACAGCTGGTTGTCGTTCGAGAGCCCGCCGATGGGCGTCGGATCCGGAACGCTGTCGGCCCGAGCGAACCAGGCCAATCCCGATCCGACCCGCCGAACCGCGAATATCAAGGTTCACGACAAGCTGGTGAAGCTCACGCAGCTCGAGGGTCTCTCGATGACGAGCGTCGCGCCGTCCTCGGGCCCCTCGGCAGGCGGCACTGCCGTCACCATCCGGGGCACCGGCTTCGAGCCAGGGCTCATCGTTGAATTCGGCGGTGTCCTGGCCACCTCGAGTCCAGATCGTCGATTCCACCACGGTGGTCGCGACCACCCCCGCGCACGAGACCGGCACGGTGTGGGTGGCCGTGTTCAGCTCGGACTGGCAGCGCGTCGCCTGGATCGATCAGGCGTTCAGGTTCCTGGATGGCACGCCGCCCGAGATCTGGTCGTGGATCAACGGCAACCTCGGCGGCGATGGCTGGTATACCTCCGACGCCACGGTGAACTGGTGGCCGTGGGACGAACAGACCCCGGTCACCTCGTCCACCGGTTGCACGACGACCACCCTCACGGTGGACACGCCGGGGACGACGGTCACGTGTACTGCGACGAGCGAGGGAGGCACTTCGTCGGCGTCGGTCACGGTGAAGCGTGACACGACGCCGCCGTCAAGTACAAATCGTCACGCCGATGTCGACGATCTACGAGCTGGGCAGCGCGGTCATCCCGGAGCTCTCGTGCAGCGACGCCCTGTCCGGCATGGTCCAGTGCGGGGAGGTTCCGTCCGCTGCGCCGCTCGATACGTCGTATTCGGGCTGGCGGTCTTACTACCCGTATGCGCTCGATCGGGCAGGAAACTTTGGCTTCACCACCGCGGAGTACGCGGTCAGCACCGGCGTCTGCACGCCGACCACGCCCGGCCTGAAGCTGTGGTTCGAGTTCGAGGGCACCGGTCGGGACAGCGTGCACGGCAGCCCCGTCGGCGGAGCCTGGCCGCAGTACGCTTCTTCGGAGTACACGCCGGGCAAGGTCGGACAGGCGCTGGCGCTCGCAGACTGGCGGTCCTTCAACTTCAGCCACCAGCTCAGCGACGTGAACTTCACCTCCGCGATGACATTTGCCGCATGGGTCAGGGCTGACGGGCAGACCGGTGAGGCCGGGGTGATCGCGAGCAGGGAAGATCAGTTCCGGATTGCGCGATTCGCCGACGGCACGATCCGCTGGGCGTTCAACAACGAGAACCCCGGATACACCTGGGTCAACACGGAAGCCGTCGTTCCGCAAGGAACGTGGACGCACGTCGCGGTGACCTACGACAGTGGCGTGGTCAAGACCTACCTCAACGGCCGGCTGGTGCACACGCATCAGGGAACCGGCGAGATCCAGACGCGGACCGGCCTGCCGTTCTGGGGTCCGTGGCTCTCGCTCGGCAACCGCCACGACCCGGCGCACAACTCGGCCTTGATCGGGGCGATCGACGAGGTGCAGTTCCTGGACGTCGTTTGGGATGGCCCGACGATCGATGCATCGTTCTTCGCCGGCGCGCAGGGAATGTGCCGGCTGACACCGACGGTGACGCTTGCGGCGTTCTCAACGACTGCACATGGTAGCTCCTCGTATCAGGCAAGAGCCCAGCTTCGCGTTGCGTCGACCCAGGTCGGCCTGCCGGGGAAAGCCGTCCGGCTGGTGTCGTACGTGAGCCCCGGCGGCGAGCCCGTCGGCACGGCGACGCTGACGACCGATGCCGACGGCTGGGTGACGTGGGATGCGCCGATGAGTCCTGCCGCGCCCGTCAACACCTATTCCAGCGGCTTCAGGGTCTTCTTCGACGGCGACCTGGAGCACGGCGGGTCCACGGCGTTTGGCGAGGTGACGGTGCAGACGGCGACGCCAGCCGTCACCTGGCCCACGCCCCTGCCGATCACCTATGGAACGCCGCTCAGCACGACTCAGCTGAACGCGTCAGCGAGCATCCCGGGAGTCTTCTGGTACTCGCAGCTCACCGGCACGGTTCTGGAGCCCGGCAGCCACACGCTGTCGGTCACGTTCGAATCCGGACGACTCGAACTACCGCAACGCCACGGCGTCGGTGACGCTCGTCGTCTCGACCGTGACGCCGTCGCTCGCCTGGAGTCAGCCGGCCGCCTTCGTGTACGGCACGGCGCTCGGCGCATCGCAGCTCAACGCAACCGCGAATGTGGAGGGCAGCTGGTCGTGTACGCGCCAGCCGCGGGCACGGTATTGAGCGCCGGCGCGAGCCAGACGCTGACCGCGACGTTCACGCCAGCCGACGCCATGCACTACGGCAGCGCCTCGATCACGACCACCATCGACGTGCTGAAGGCGCCGTCGGCGCTGGCCTGGAATCAGCCCTCGCCGATCGTCTATGGCACCCGGCTCAGCCCGTCCATCTTCGCGGCGACGTCGTCGGTGGCTGGCACGTTCACGTACCTGCCAGACGCCGGGACGCTGCTGAACGCCGGCAGCGGGCAAACGCTGACCGCGACGTTCGTGCCTGACGACACGGCGAATTACAACGGCGGTTCGGTCAGCACCACGATCGACGTTGCCAAGGCCGCGCCCGGCGTCATCATCGCGGGCGGTTCCTACATCTACGACGGCACCCCCCATGCGGCGAACGCCGCGGCAACGGGTGTGTTCGGCGAGGAGCTGACGCCGCTCGCGTTCACCTACAACGGCTCGTCGTCCGAGCCCGTGAACGCGGGCACCTACGAAGCGGTGGCGACGTTTGCCGGCAACGACAACTACCTGACGGCGAGTGCGACCGCGACGATCGCGATTGCGAAGGCTCCGGTCGGGCTGAACTGGCCGTCGCCGGGAGCGATTGTCTACGGCAGCGCCGCTCGGCGCGTCTCACCTCAATGCCACGGCCAACGTGCCTGGCAGCTTCAGCTATTTGCCGTCAGCCGGGACCGTGCTCAACGCCGGTGCGCGCAAACACTGACGGCGACGTTCACGCCAGCGGATCCGGTCAACTACGACGGCGGCCTGGTGACCACGACGATTGGCGTAGCGAAGGCGACACCGCTCGTCAGCGTCACCGGCGGATCCTTGACCTATGACGGCACGCCGCACGCGGCTTCCGGATCGGCCACCGGCGTCGGTGGCGAAACACTGGGGCCGCTCACGATTGCGTACAACGGATCGACGGGCTCGCCAGTGAATGCGGGCAACTACCTGGTGGCGGCGTCGTATGCCGGCAGCGCCAACTACGAGAGCGTCTCGGCGACGACCTCCCTGACCATTGGCAAGGCGCAGGCGACGATCAACTGGACTGCGCCCGCACCGATCGTCTACGGCACCCCGCTCAGCGCCGCGCAGCTGAATGCGTCGGCGAGCGTCGCCGGCGGCTTCAGCTATGCGCCCGCGGCGGGCATAGTGCTGAACGCGGGGAACGGCCACGCGTTGTCGGTGGTCTTCACGCCCGCGGACGCGGCCAACTACACGGGCGCCTCGGCGTCCACCACCATCGATGTGCAGCGCGCGCCGCTCGCGGTGCGCGCCAACGACGCCGTGAAGTCATTCGGAGCGCCGGTGCCGGCGTTCGTTGCGTCGGCGGCCGGCTTCGTCAACGGTGATTCGTTCGCCTCGCTCGGCGGTGCGATCGCCTTCGCGACGACCGCCGGCCAGGCGAGCCCGGTCGGGACGTATCCAATCGTGCCATCCGGCGTGACGTCGGCAAACTACGCAATCACGTTCGTCATCGGCACGTTGAGCGTCGTTCGCGGGCCCACCAGCGTGTCGCTCGCGGCCTCGCCCTCGCCGTCGGGCAACAACGAACCGATGACATTCACCGCGACGGTTGCGGCGGTTGCACCTGCCGCGGGCCAGCCGACTGGAACCGTCCGCTTCTTCGACGGCACGACCCTCGTCGGCAGTGCCCAGCTGTCAGCAGGGCAGGCGTCGCTGACGACCGCCGGTCTCGATCCGGGAATCCGGACCATCGAGGCCCG
This sequence comes from uncultured Acidobacteriota bacterium, assembly GCA_963836735.1. Classification (GTDB taxonomy): domain Bacteria; phylum Acidobacteriota; class Vicinamibacteria; order Vicinamibacterales; family 2-12-FULL-66-21; genus JACCXG01. The sequence continues at coordinate 588,390 of CAWIKP010000018.1, forward strand.
CTACGACGGTGACGGATCCTTCGAGCCGTCGGCCGAGTCGGTGTCGCACCTCGTTCAGAACGCGTCGGGCACGCCGGCGATTTCGATCTCATCGTCGCGCAATCCGTCGAACGTCGGGCAGTCGGTCACGTTGACGGCGAACGTCAACCTCGGCGAGAGGTTCGACCGGCGGGACGATCCAGTTCTACGACGGCGCGACGCTGATCGGATCGGCGGAGATTGCTGCGGGCCGTGCGACGTTGACGACGACCGCGCTCGCCGCCGGCTCACACGCGATCACGGGACGTCATACCGGCCTCGCCGACGTTCCGCCGGCGCTCTCCCGTCTTCGTGCAGGCAGTTGCCGCGTCCGGGTGGAAGAACCGCGCCACTACGATGACCCTCTCGTCGTCCTCGAACCCGTCGGTCATCGATGCGCCGGTGGTGTTCACCGCGGACGTCGCCGGTTCGTCGAATTCCACGCCCGGCGGCCGCATCCTGTTCATGGTCGACGGCCAGGTCGCCGGCGATCCGGCCGGCGTGGTGATTACGCCGCTCTCCGGCACGGCGGCCCGCGCAACCTTCACGGTCACGGGCCTCAAGCACGGACGTCACAAGATCACGGCGACGTATCTGGGAGATCCGACCTACAAGGGCAGCACGGCCCTCGTGACGCAGACGGTGAACTGATAGGCGCTCTTCCGGTCTGTCTCCTTCGGCTGCGCGAGCTCGGTCTGGACCGGGTTCGTGCGGCCGGCGGAACGCGTCGCACGCAGCGCGTCGTCGTGCTGTGATGGAGACGCGGCGATCGGTCACACGCCTTGGCGTGCGTCAGCGGGCACGGACGCGTGCGTTGTGGTTGAGCGTGTCGGGCGGATGCAGGATTACCGCCTGGCCCTCCGTCAATCCCTGCAGGACCTGCGCTTCGCGATCGTTGCGCTGACCGATCTGCACCTTCTGCTCGCGCGCGCGGCCGTTGTCGATCAGGAACACGGCCCAGTCCTCTCCGCGCCGGAAGAGCGCGCCGACGGGAACCTTCAGCACGGAGTCCTCGCGCCACGTGACGATGCGGACCTCGACGCGGTAGCCGTCGCCGAGCGAGGCGGGCTCGACTTCGTCGGAGGAAATCCACGATCACGTTGACCCGCTGCTCCTCGACACCGAGCGCCGACACCTTCATGAATCCGGAGGGCTCTACCCGGCGGACGCGTCCCGAGAGCGGCTGGGCGCCGCCCCATTGATCGATGATGACCGGCGCGCCGCGAGGCACCCGCACGGCGTCGGTCGACAGCAGATCCGCGACGATCTCCAGGCTTCCCGGATCGCCGATCTCGAGGAGCGGTTCACCGAAGGGATCACCGAGGTGCTCTCGCGAAGCCGCTTGAGCACCACCCCGTTGACTGGCGCGAGGACGTTCACCGTGCCGCCGCCTGCGCTGGACGGCGTCAACCGTGCTCGTGCGAGATCCAGTTCGTGGGTCGCCCGTGCCAGCGCGAATTCCGCTGCTCGCACCGCTTCCTCGCCGCTCTTGAGCGCGGTCTGCGCGGCTTCGAGCTCGTCGCTGGAGACCGCACCGCTCTTGAGCAAGGATTCCAGGCGTCGCACGGTGGACTCCAGACGTCCCCGAGCGGCAATCGCACGCTCGCGTTCGGCCTGGGCCTGCCCGACGGCGGCGCGTGCGGCGTCAACCGCGGCACGGCGCTCGGCCTGCGTGCGCGGATCGATCAGCGGGGAAGCAGCCGGCCTCAGGCGCGCGACGAGGGTCTTGCCGCGGACCACGCGATCGCCGGGCTCGAGCTCGATCCGCTCGACCGTCCCTGACACCGGTGCGGAAACCATGAACCGCTCGCGCACGCGCGTCTCGCCTTCCTCGTCGATCGTCACCTGCATCGGACCCTGGGCGACGGCGGCCTCATCGACCTCGGTCGCACTCGGCCAGAGGGCGACCGCCAGGATGATCGCAACTGTCGCCACGGCGGCCACCAGCCGGCTGTGTTTCAGCAGTCTCACCGTTACTCCCGTAATTTCAGCACCGCGACGAGGTCGAGCGTATCCAGGCGCTTTCGCACGAGCAGGCCGGAAATCGCCGCGGCGGCGATGATCCCCAGGAACGACCATGCGACCGCCTGCCGCGAGATGAACAGCGGAAAGCGGTACACCTCGCTCTGGACCGTCTGCACGATGACGGCCGCCAGCGCATAGCCGAGCATCCCGCCTGCTGGGAGTGACGCCAGCGTCAGGAGGGCGAGCTCACCGAGCAGGATCATCGAGATCTCCGCGCGCGTGAAGCCCAGCACGCGGAGGCTCGCCAGTTCATGGCTCCGTTCCGAAAGCGACACCCGCGCGGCGTTGTAAACGACGCCAAATGCGATGACGGAGGCGAAGATGAGGTTGATCGCGATGCTCAGGTTCATGTTCGCGGCCATCGTGTCCCGGAAGCTTTGAAGGACCGCGCGTTTGAACCCCGCGCCGGCCACGGCCGGCAGCTGCTTCAGTTCCTTCGAAAGCGCCGCCTCGCTCGACGAATCGATCGACACCACGGCGCCGGAGAGTACATCCCCTTCTCGCATCAGCCGGTGCAGGGCTTCCAGCTCCATGTACATGGAGAGACCCATGGTGTCGTCGACGAGCCCGGCGACGGTGAGGTCTAGAGCGGGACGGACACCTTCGAGCACTTCCACGCGAACGTGATCGCCCGGCTTCACGTCCAGGATCTCGCCCAGCATTTTGGACAGCACGACGCCGCTCGCGGGCATCTGGATCGCGCGGCCGTCCTGATCGACGACCCGTCGCAATCGCGCGTCCGGCGACATCCCGGTCAGCGCGACGTAGCGTTCGCGGTATCCGGCACGGGCGCGCACGGCGACGCTTCGCTGCGGCTCCACCGAGACCACTCCGGGCAGCCGCGCCAGCGCAAGCCGGGCGACGCTCGACCGTGGCTCCACGAAATTGATCGTGACGTCCTGACGCTCCGCAATCCAGAACTGCGTCTGGATGAGACGCTCGATGGCATCGGCGAAGACCAACCCAATCATCAGGATGGCCACGGCGAAGCTGATCCCGAAAATCGAGGCGGCGGCCCGCAGCGGGTGGCGCGTGATGTTGCGCAGCACCATGCGCCCGGCCGTGCCGAGACGACGGGAGATCCAGGGAGTCTCCAGGATCGACCGGCGGTAGCGCGCAGGCGCTTCCGGTCTCATGGCTTCTGCGGGCGGGACCCGCACGGCGCGCGTCACGGCCGAAAAGGCACCGGCTCCCGCGGCCCCGAGCGTCAGGCCGGCGGCACCGAGAACCACCGACAGCGGCACCGCGAAGTGCAGTTCGGGAAACCGGAAAAACTTGTTGTAGAGCCCGATGATCAGGTGACCGAGCCAGGCCCCCGCCGCGATCCCGATCGCCACCCCGATCAGCCCGATCACGAGTGCCCATTTCAGGTAGTGCCAGCCGATCGCCGTGTTCGAGTACCCGAGCGCCTTGAGCGCGGCAATCTGCGGCCGCTGGAGCGCGAGCGCGCGCGTCAGCGCAACGTTGAGGATGAATGCCGCGACCATCAGAAAGACGAGCGGCAGCATGAAGCCGAAGCTTTGCAGCTGCGCCAGCTCGTTCTCCACGGTCCAGTGCGACAGCTGCAACGCCCGGGGGATCGCTCCCAGGCCGCCATAAGGCTCCAGCAGGCGATCGAGACGGGCGATTGTTTCCTCCGTGGACGCGCCCGGCGCCAGGCGGAGCACAACGTCGTTGAATCCCCCCTCCATGTCGAAGGCGGCGCCGAGCGCTTGCCTGTCCATCCAGAAGATCCCGAACCGCTTGTCGTCGGGCACCAGCTCGCCGGGGCGGATGCTGTAGATGTACTCGGGCGACAGGGCGATGCCGACAATCACGAGGTAGCGCAGCCGCCCGTTGATGACCGCAGGCACCCGATCCCCGGGATTGAGCCCGTGCGCGAGCGCGAACCCTTCGCTGGCGAGCACCTCGTCGCGTCGCCCTGGCTCGATCCACCGGCCGCGGCGGAGGAACAAATCGTTGACCCGCGGGCGCCGGTCGGAGGGGATCGAGACCAGGCGCCCTGTCGCCGGCTCGTCGAGCTGCTCGAGGTCGAGCGTGACGCTGGCGACGACACGCGTCTCGATCGCCGAGACCCCGGGAAGAACCGAGATTTCGCTCGCAAGCCGCTCGGGCGCTCGCTTCATCGACACGAAGACGTCGGCAAATCGCTGTTGGCTGTAGTACGCGGCGCGGGTGCCCTGGAGCGAGGCGAAGTTCGACAGGTACATGACGTACATCGACACGCCCGCCCCGACGACCATGGCAATCGCGAAGACCTGGCCTTTCATCGCCAGCAGGTCCCGCAGCAGCTTGCGGTTCAGCGCCGACATCCGCACCTCTCAGAGCGCCGGGGCTTGCGGCGGAGTTCTAACAGGAGGGCAAGGAGGTCAGGAGAAACCGCCACAAGAACCCCGGTGCTGCTCAGAGCAGCCAGGAGCCCCTGGCCTACCATGACAAATCCCGCGGCACCTTCTTCGTCGTCCTGGTCTCGACCCCGGCGACCTGGCCGTCGGCGAGGCGAATCACGCGATCCGCCATCTCCGCGATCGCCGCGTTGTGCGTGATCACGACGGTCGTCGTCCCGAGCTCGGTGTTGACCTGCGAGAGCGCTTCCAGCACGACGATGCCCGTCGAGATGTCGAGCGCCCCCGTGGGCTCGTCGCAGAGCAGCACGGCCGGCCGCTTCGCGACGGCCCGTGCAATCGCGACGCGCTGCTGCTCGCCTCCCGAGAGCTGCGCGGGGAAGTGCGTCGCACGCGCGCCGAGATTCACCAGGCGGAGCGCTTCCTCCGGCGCCATCGGGTCGGCCGAAATCTCGGTCACCAGCGACACATTCTCCGCGGCCGTGAGGCTGGGGATCAGGTTGTAGAACTGGAACACGAAACCGACGTGTTTCCGGCGATAGGCCGTGAGGGCGGCCTCGTCGGCACGCGTCAGCTCGACGTCCCGGTAGAAGACCCGCCCGCTCGTCGGCACGTCGAGCCCGCCGATGATGTTGAGCAGCGTGGACTTGCCCGAGCCCGACGGGCCGAGCAGCACGACGAACTCGCCTTCCGGCAGCGAGAGGTTGATCTGCCGCAGCGCGTGGACCTCGATCTCGCCCATGCGGTAGACCTTGGCGAGGTCGCGAATGTCGAACAACGGCGCGGTCATGCCCACGCTCTGCGGCTCATCGTTTCTCATGCGCTATCCGATGAATGCTGGCAGAGATCAGGGACGGGGGTCTAATTTCGGGGCTCGGGGTTCGGGGCTCGGGGCTCGGGGCTCGCGCGCGCCTGCGGGAAAGCCACCTCAGCTTTGACGTCCATCTGATCAGTTCCCGAGGTTTCCGAGCCCCGAGTCCGAGCCCCGGTTTTTTTGACTTGAACCCGCCGATTGCCTCAAGTTCAATGAGCAGCGCGTTGGGGCTGGACGTCGGTCGTCGATCGTCCCGCGGCGGGCTGCGGCGCGACGGACTGGCGTCTCTGTGCTGGAGGGCATTGATGAGAACAAGGGCCTGTAAGACGCTCGTCGCCGCGGCATGGCTGCTGTGCGCGGGCGCTGCGCACGCGCAAGTGGCGCGGTCGCAGTTCAACGGTACCGTCACGGATTCGGCGGGCGGCGTGCTCGTCGGCGCGACGGTGGTCGCAACCAATGTCGAAACCAACGTCGAGTCGAAGGCAACCACGACCGACGCCGGCGTCTACGTCATTCCCTATCTGGCCAACGGGATCTATAAACTCCGCGTGATCGCGCCCGGCTTCCGTCCGGCGGAGGCCAACCAGGTCACGCTGCGCGCGGCGCAGACGCTGACGCTCGACTTCAAGCTCAACGTCGACGCGATCACGGAAGCGGTCACCGTCGAGGCGCCGGTCATCGAGACCAGCACCGCCGAGATCGGCCACTACGTTTCGAGCAAGGAATATCAGACCTGGCCGATTGCGGTGGGCGACGGTCAGCGGCAGGTCCAGCAGTTCATCTTTTCGAGCCTGCCCGGGTCGACCGGCGGCACGTTCGAAGGGGCGATCAACGGCGGCCGCAACTATTCGCACGAAATCCTCGATCGAAGGCATTCCGCTCGGCCGGAACCTGCAGGGCGGCAGCAACAACGAGATGTCGCCGCCGACCGAGATGGTGGGCGAGTTCAAGCTGCAGACCGGCACGCTCGGCGCCGAATTCGGCGGCGGCCAGACCGCGGTCGCCAACTTCGTCGTCAAGTCCGGCACGAACGACTTCCACGGGTCGGGCGCGTTCTACCTGCAGGATTCGTCGATGGACGCGCGGCCGTTCCAGGCCAAGGCGCTCGGCCAGAACCTTCCGATACGGGAGACGCAGAACTGGGCGGTCGCCGTCGGCGGCCCGATCATGCTGCCGAAATACAACGGCAGGAACCGCAGCTTCTTCTATGCCTCGTTCGAGAAGACCCACGCGGAAGACCAGACATCGACCTCGTTCCGCACGCTGCCGACGCGCGAGTTCCAGAACGGCGATTTCTCGCGCCTGTTCGATCCCGGCTTACACGGGTGACGCCCGCTCGGGAACGACGATCGGAACCGACGCCCTCGGGCGGCCGGTGCGCTTCGGCCAGATCTACGACCCCCGCACGACGCGCGAATCGTCGGCAGCGCGGTCGTGAGCGGGATCCGTTCCCGAACAACCAGATCCCGCGCGCGATGTGGGACACGGTGGCGCGCAACACCCTCGATCAGGGACTGTGGGATGCGCCGGAGCTGGATCGCCTGTTGAACAACCAGCCGCAGCTCAGCACCTGCTGTCCGGTCTTCGATCAGAAGACGTTCGCGACGAAGTACGACCAGGTGTTGAACGACAAACACAAGCTGTCGTTCTACGTCAACCGCGAATGGCGGGAGCGGAACAACTCCGGCGCCGGCCGCTACGGTCCGCCGCCCGGGTCAGCCGACCAACCTGTACCAGCTGCAGAGCACGCCAAGCTGGATGATCAGGGCGACGGAGAACTGGGTGATCAGCGATCGATTCCTGCACCGCTTCGCCTTCGGCTACAACCGGTTCGGCAACGCGAATCGCAGCGTGCATTTCAACTGCGGCTGGCCCTCGAAGATCGGGCTCACCAATCAGCCGGATACGACTTTCCCGCGGTTCGCGTTCGGGGGGACGGCGATTCTCGGCAATCTGGGCAATTACGGATCGATCAACCGCAACTAGACCTTCGAGGGCAGCACGATCGTCCAGGACGATCTGACGATCATCATGGGCAAGCACAGCATCAAGACCGGCTTCGAGGGGCGTTTCTACTACCTTGAAAGCGACAGCGCCGACGGAACCGCGAGCTACAACTTCAACTCCGCGCAGACGAACCTTCCCGGGTTCGACACGCAGACCGGGCATGCCTACGGGAGCTTCCTGCTGGGTGCGGTGCAGACGTCGAGCCGGCCCGTCCAGATAGTCAACCCCTGGTATTACCAGAACAACTACGACTTCTACGTGCAGGACGACTACAAGGTCTCGCCGAAGCTCACGCTCAACCTGGGCGTCCGCTGGCAGATTCTGCCGGGCCTGTACGAGAAGAACGGCTACGTCACCAACCTCGATCTGACGCTGCCCAACACCGCGGCCGGCAATCAAGCCGGGCGCGTTGCGGTTCGCCGAGAAGGAAGGCAAGAAGACGTTCATCGATACCTACTACGGGCAGGTTCAGCCGCGGCTGGGCGTCGCGTACGCGGTGTCGCCCGCGATGGCGATCAGCGCGGGCTATAGCTCGAGCAACCGTCCGGCGCTGGCTTACGCCGACGGCGAGAATTTCGTGACCCTGCTCTCGAACGGCTACAACGGGAGCATCTCGATCACCCGCGCCACGCGGCCGACGCCGAACGCGCAGGATCCGGTCATGTCCCTGAGCGAGCCGTATCCCTTCCTTCACGGGAGTGTTTCCCAACTACGACCCCACGCAACTGAACAACCAGGGCGTCGGGACGGTGCTCAGGGGAGACGAGGCGCGGCGCGAGAAGTACAACAATTACAACGTGACGCTGCGCCGTCAGCTGCCCGCCAACTTCTCGACGACGATCGCCTACATCGGCGCATACGGCACACGGTTGACGTTCATGCCCCTCGATCTCGGTGCCGGCAACGAGATCAATCGCATGCCGTTCGACGCGATCGCGCGGTACGGCGATCTGCTGTTCAGCAATCTGTCCAGCCAGCCGCAGACTCGGCATTCCGCTGCCGTATCCGGGTTTCACGGGCACCGTGCAGCAGGCGCTGCGCCCCTATCCGCAGTTCACGAGCATCCAGTGGCAGAACAGCTTCAGGGGCAAGACACGCTACGACTCGCTGCAGACGACGCTCGAACGGCATTTCAGGAACGACTTCGCGCTGCTCGTCGCCTACACCTTCTCCAAGACGCAGGACAACGTGCTCAAGCAGGACGGGTCGGGTGACGAGTGGGCGCTCGCCGCGAACCGGCATTTCCCGCACTTCCTGAAGCTCACGTGGATCTACGAGGTGCCGTTCGGTCCCGGCAAGAAGATCGACGTCGACGGCGTGCTCGGACAGATCGTCGGCGGCTGGACGATCACCGGCATCCACAACTATCGCAGCGGCAACACGCTGAGCGTGTCCGACGGTCGCATGAACAGCGCGGGATACCTGTTCCGCCCCGATGTCGTGAGCGGCGAGGATCAGGTCATCTATGATGGGTCTTCCGTCGATCTCGTGAACGGCACTCCGTACCTGAACCGGGCAGCGTTCGCAACGCAGCCGTTGTCAGCGCAGGGCCTTCCGAGCCGGATCGGCACGGCGCCGCCGATCCTCGACGTCCGCGGGTCCGGCGCTGTACACCGAGGATCTCGGGATTCCTCAAGCGCTTCGGCGTGAGCGATAAGAACCTGGAGTTCAGAGTGGACATCATCAACCTGTTCAATCGCTCGGGTCTGGGCGGCCCCATCACCGACCTGTCGAGCCCGAATTTCGGAAAGATCTTCGGCGTCGGCCAGGGCGCGCGGCGGTTGCAGGTCTCGCTGAGGGCGACTTTCTAGGGACAGAATCGTGTCAACTCCCAACGGTCCAACGATCCAACGATCCAAGGGAAACCGTTCGAGCGAGCAGGGGTGAAAATCGTGGCAACACGCTTGTTGGCACGCATTCCCCATTCGCTCGCACGGCTTCCCTTGGATTGTTGGAAGTTGGACTGTTGGGAGTTGATCTTGTCTTTCCCCCGTGATCCCTGTCGTCGTTGTGGTGTTCGCCCTGGTGACCCTTGAGGCCGGCCAGGACTGCACGGAGGCGCTGGCACTCGCGACGCCAGGCCTACGAGGAACGCCGCTTCGATCAGTCAGCGCTGTACTTCGCTCGAGCCCTCACGGCGTGCGGCGCCAACCCTTCTTTGCTGCTGGCTCTCGGCCAGGCGCACCTGCTCGCGCAGCGTCCCGCCGAGGCAGTCACCACGCTCGATCGCATTCAGGCCAGCGATTCCGAATACCCGTCCGCGCTGAAGGTCAAGGCCAAGGCGCTCTATCTCCTGCACCGCGACGCCGAGGCGATGGATGCGCTGAAGCAGGCGGCCTTGCGAACACCGCTGGATGCCGAGATTCCGTACGATCTCGGCCGCATCTACTATCAGCTGGGCCGTCACGCCGACGCAGCCGCGGCGTTCCGCCAGGCGACGACGATCGATGCACGCTCCTACAAGGCGTGGGACAACCTCGGCCTCGCGACCGAGGCGCTTGGCGACGTCGCGCAGGCGCAGCAGCACTATCTCAAGGCGCTCGCGCTCGTCCACAAGGACTACCCCCGCTACGACGTCGTCTACGCGAACTTTGCGGATCTGCTCATCAAGCAGGGGGACTATCCGCGCGCGTTCGATCTTGCCGCCGAAGCGGCGCAGCGGAATCCCGACGAGCCGCGCAATTTCTTTCTCGCCGGCAAGGCGCTCGTCCAGCTCGGTCGAGACGACGTCAGCGTGAAGTGGTTCGAGCAGGCGATCGCGCTGAACCCCGACTATCCCGAACCGCACTATGTGCTTGCGCAGGTCTACCGCCGACTCGGACGCCCGGCCGACGCCGATCGCGCGCTGAAAGCCTTTCAGGCTGCCAGCGCCCGCACACCAAGAGAGCGGCGGTAGGGCGGCCGCGTGGTCAGGTCCCTTTGGTTGCCGCACACCTGTGTCCGGGTTAAGCTCTCGGCGCATCCCTTTTACACGTGCCACTGACATCCGGGACGCTCCTCGGGTCATACGAAATCGTCAGCGTACTGGGCGTCGGCGGCATGGGCGAGGTCTACCTCGCGCGCGACACGCGGCTCGGGCGCCGGGTCGCGGTCAAAGTGCTGCCTGACATCTTCCTTGCCGATGCAGAGCGAGTCGCCAGGTTCGAGCGCGAGGCGAAGATGCTGGCGTCGCTCAATCACGCGAACATCGCGGGGCTGCATGGCCTCGATACCGCCGACGGCCGGCACCTCCTGGTCATGGAGCTCGTGGCGGGAGACACGCTCGCCGAGCGCGTGTCGCGCGGTCCGATGCCCGCCGGGGAGGCGCTGCGGCTCGCGCGTCAGATCGCCGAGGCCCTCGAGGCGGCGCACGAAAAAGGCATCATTCACCGGGACCTGAAGCCCGCCAACATCAAGGTCACCGAAGAGGGCCAGGTCAAGATCCTCGACTTCGGTCTCGCGAAGGCGATCGAATCCTCTGCATCCGCCGCCCACGTCGCCAACTCGCCCACTCTGAGCATGATGGCCTCGCAGGCCGGGCTGATCCTCGGCACCGCAGCGTACATGTCGCCCGAGCAGGCGAAGGGACTGCCGGCAGACGCGCGGAGCGACATCTTCTCGTTCGGGGCGGTCCTTTTCGAGATGCTGACGGGGCGTCAGCCATTCGGCGGCGAAACTGCGCCGGACATCCTCGCGTCGGTGCTTGTGCGCGAGCCGGACCTCGGCCTGCTTGCCGCCGACCTCGATCCACGCGTCAGGGAGCTCGTGCGAAGGTGCCTCGAGAAGAGTCCGCGGAAGCGCTGGCAGGCAAGCGGCGACCTGCGCGCCGAGATCGAGCACATCGTCGAGTCGCCGATCGCGGTCAGTGCGGCCCTGCCTCCCGCGCTGCCTCGTCCGCTCTGGCACCGGCTCGTTCCCCTTACCGTCACCGCCACTGTTGCCGCGGCACTCGGTGCCGCCGTCATGTGGACGCTTCGGCCGGCGCCGGCGCCGGCACCGGCTCCGGTGCCGGTGACCCGTTCCGTCTTCCCAATTGGTGAAGGGCAGTCGCAGACCATCCTCGGCCGGCTGTCGTTCGCGGTTTCCCCGGACGGCACGACGCTGGTCTACAGCGCAGGCGGACGGCTCAATCTCAGGCGGTTGAACGAGTTCGAGGGCCGGCCAATCGAGGGGGTCATCGAATCCGCAGGCTCCAATCCGGTGTTCTCGCCGGATGGCCGTTCCATCGCATTCTGGTCTTGGGACCTCAGCCTGAAGGAGGTGTCGGTGGAGGGCGGAGCGGCCACCGTGCTCGCGCCAGTGTCGGAGAATCCCTTCGGCATGTCCTGGGGCGCCGATGGACTCGTCTTTGCGCAGTCCGATGGCATCTGGCGGATCCGCTCTTCGGATCGGAAGCCCGAGAGACTCGTGGCTTTGGGAGATCAGGAGTGGGTCCACGGTCCACAGATGCTGCCCGGCGGACGCCACGTCCTCTTTACGATTTCCACCGGCATCACGCCGGACTGGGAGCGCGCGGCCATCGTGGTTCGGTCGTTGGACGACGGGAAACAGGTAACGCTCGTCCAAGGTGGTGCAGACGGCCGCTACATCGCCTCAGGGCACCTTGTCTTTGCGCGCGGCGGCACGGTCCTCGGCGCGCCGTTCGACATCGAAACCCTGCGGGTCACGAGTCCCCCCGTCCCTGTGCTCGACGGCGTCCGCCGTTCGGTCGGCGGTGTCAGCGCCACGGCACACTTCAGCGTTTCCGCCAACGGCACGTTGGTCATATCTCTCAGGTCCTCGCGGCTCCGACGCGGGCGCGCTGACGCTGGTGATGTCCGATGCGAAGGGCGTACAGCAAACAGTGGCGCGGGAGCCTGGCATGTACGAGTATCCGCGCCTTTCGCCCGACGGCACGCAGGTGACGTTCCAGAGGGCAATGCAGGACGAAGCCGCCGTCTGGGTGCAGCCGGTCGACGGCTCCAACGCGATGTTCCAGCTCACACAGTCCGGCCGTAACCGCTTTCCGATCTGGTCGCATGACGGGAAGCGGATTACTTTTCAGTCTGATCGGGACGGGGACGCGGGAATCTGGTGGCAGCGCGCCGACACTCCCGGAAAAGATGCCGAACGCCTGACCCGCGCCGATCCGGGAACTTCACACATCCCGGACGGGTGGGCGCCCGACGGCAGGCACCTCCTGGTCACCGTGAAATCTGGCCAGGAGCACACGCTGCATGTCTGGTCGACATCCGATCGCCAGCTTCGCCCGTTCGCCGGCGCGCGCTCCCGCTCACCGTTGACAGGGATGTTTTCCCCGGACGGTCGCTGGGTTGCGTACGCGGCCTCGCGCAGCGGCACGAATGACACGCAGATATTCGTGGAGACGTTTCCCCAGGGCGGGCGGAAGCACCAGCTCTTTGCGAAGAGCGGCGACAATCCGCACCACCCGCTCTGGTCGAAAGATGGCCGCCGGCTGTTCTACGTGCCGCGCGTCGGAGGCTTCGAATACGTGCCGTTTCTGTTGGCGCCGACGGTCGGCTTCGGCGCGCCGCCGGTGGCCACCTATCGCGCCTTCCCGACAGCCGCGCCAACGTCGCCGCGTACCTTCGACATCGGCCCCGGCGACCGCATCCTGAGCGGCACGGCGGGCACGCGGAACGCCACACCCGATCGCGACGACCAGCTTCGCATCGTCCTCAACTGGTTCGATGAATTGAGGGCCAGGGTCGCCGGGCGATAGCGCCGACGAATCGCTTGCTGCCGCGCGTCGATCGTGGCACCCTCCCGGTGCACGAAGCTCCTGCGAACACCTGGGAGGGACCGCGATGAGCTCACCCCGAGGCTTCACGGCCGCGCGCGAGTATCCGCTGTGGGACGCGATCTTTGGACGCCGATCGCGGAGGGTAGCGGCGGGAACCTCGTTCCGCTCCGGCTCGCTGTCCTTTCAATCGAAGTTGCAGCCGCAGCCGCTGTCACCCCTCGAGGAAGCGTTCCTGATCGCGGCGACCGGCATCACGGGGCTGCCCTACTGGGACAATCCCTATGAAACCGCCGACGGAAAGCCGCTTCTGGGCACGCCCTGCGTGGAGGGGACCGGGCGGGCGGCCGGAAGTCCTGACAACGCGCAGAGCACGGTGTTCTTCATGTGGAACGACGAAGGCACCTACATGCTCAAGAGGCCGGATGGCCCGGCGCCTCGGGGGGACGTGCGCACGCTGTCGGCCGACGACCTCATCGCGCATGCCGAGCGATGCAAGGTGAAGGTCAAGGACGGCCGTCTCGAGTTTCCCCGCCAGTTCCCGGCCTATGCGAGCGGCAATCGCTATGTGTCGAACGTGCCGGGCAGCACGATGTTCATGCCCGTCACCGAGGTCACGCGCCAGTACATCAACGGCCTGTTCTACGTGCTCGGCCAGGAACCAGGCCAGCGTCCCGTCTTCCTCGACGACTTCAACCTGTACAAGCCGTGCGGCTGCGAGCGCTGGGTGAAGTCGAAGTTCCTCAACAAGGAGATCCCGGTCCCGCTCAGCTTCTACGCGAAGGGGCGGACCGAGTACGAGGCGATGCTGTTGTTGCAGAACCTCGCGCTCGTCGCGCAGAGCATGGGACTGGGCGGATGGATTCACGCGGCGTTCGAAACCTCGATCCTGCTCGGAGGCTACCCGCAGCTCGGACCGGGGCTCGGGTTCAGGTTCGAGAGACCCAAGAAAAGGCTTCGGCTACCGGGACCGTACCCTTCGATCGCGCCCAACCCGGTCGGCCTGGACGGCGTGCTGCAGTCCTATGCGCCGCCGTACTTCAAAGACACCGATGCCGCGATCGACGCGATCCTTGCCGAGAAGTACGGGCCGTCGGGCCTGTATCGCGACGGCCAGACGGCCGCGCCAGGCATGAAACCCAACACGGCTGCGGCGTTTGCCCGCGAAGCGCCGCACGTCGAGCCCGAAGTCATCGAAGTGGCGCGGACGATCTGCCGCTACATCTGGAAGACCTACGGCCGGTTCCCCGCCCATTGCCATGCGATCGATTCAGCCGGCATCTGGATGCAGTGCCATCACATCGATCCGGAGTTCTACGAGCGGCTACTTCAATCAGGCGTACTCGCCGACGCAGGCTGCGCACGCGGAGGCGTGGCACGGCAAGGCCTAACAGTGACCGACTTCGTCTGCAGCAATCAGGCACTGAAGAGCCGATCGCATGTCGCAATCGAGCCGGAGCGTAGCGAGCGGGTGGCGCGGGACGGGGCCGCCCCGCCTGGCGCGCAGGCGACTCCCGTGACAAACGCTTTGCGCCGAGCACCAGGTGGGGCTGTCCCGCGACAGGACCCGCTCGCGGAGCGGAGGCGATTCAGCATCGATCGAAGTGTTCATTCGTTCATCCGCCGGGAAGGCACGGCCAGCTACAGGTGGTGATACTGTCAGTCAGGCCGCGACTCATGTTGAGAGGACCGCGCGCGTGAGTGAGCTCAGAGTCAAGCGGCGAATTCCCACCGCGGTGGTGACGTTCGCGTTGTTGGCTCACGTCGCCGCCGGCACCGAACAATCAAGCACGGATGGACTGCGCGCAGCGTTGACGTTTCATGCCTCTTTCGACGGCACGGTCGACGCGATGCATGCTGCTGGCGAGCGGGTGCTCTACTGGGCTCCGTCACTGAAGGAACGGCGGGACGCGAAGACCGGCCTGCCGCCGACGGGTGAGACCCAGCACGCCGTGGGTGCAGGCCGCTTCGGCGACGCGCTGCGGTTCACGAAACGTGGGTCTCCACCAGTGTTTTTCCGCGCGGATCGCAACATGCCCTATGCCTCGTCCGATTGGAGCGGCACGGTGTCGTTCTGGCTGCAGGTGGATCCGCAGGGGCAGCTCGAGCCCGGCTTCTGCGACCCTGTGCAGATCACGCCGCGAGCCTGGAACGACGCCGCGTTCTTCGTCGAATTCGAGAAACGTCCCGAATCGATACCGTTCCGGCTCGGCGTCTATGCCGATCTCGACGTCTGGAACCCGACGAAACGAAAGTTCGAGGAGATCCCCTCGAGCGAACGCCCGCTCGTCACGGTGACGGATCCTCCTTTCTCCCGGACCAAATGGACGCACGTCGTCTTCACCTTCGAACGCTTCAATACCGGGCGGGCGGACGGTGTGGCGCGACTGTATCTCGACGGTCAACCGCGCGGCGCGCTCCCGGCGCGGCAGCAGACTTTCACCTGGGATCCACAGCAGGCCATCATCGGCCTCGGCCTCAATTACATCGGACTGCTCGACGAGTTGTCGGTGTTCAACCGTGCGCTGACGGCCGACGAAGTCGCTGGCGTATATCGGATGAAATCCGGTATCTCAGCGCTGATCCGCTGACTCACCACACTACGACGTTCACCGTGGCGCTGCCGGAACCGCCCACGGGGTTGTATTGGATGACGTTCAGACCCGGGACGAGATACGGCGACACATCGACGCTGACGACATCGGCAGCCAGCTCCGCTGCATCGAAGCTCAAGTCGTACAACTCGTTGATGTGCACGCGCAGGCCCTTCAGGGCGATCGGCGCCTCAGTTCGGGGTGGTGTTTCAGTCGATCATTGCCATGGAACGGCACAGCTGAGGTGCTGGCGCTCTTGATCGACGATCGGAAAGCGCAGGGGGCGCCTCTTGTTCGAGATGCTGAGGATACTCCCGCCTCCCGTTCTCTTCCTATATTGTTTGTTCGCCGTGAATGTCCGGACGGCGACCTGACGAATTCAGCAGCGCGACCAGAATCCACCATGTCCGATATCGACCGGGATCGTCTTCGGCAGCCGCCGTTCTACGTGCTGGTGCTGGTCGCGATCTATCTCAGCTACCTGGTGCTCGGCCCGTTTTTGGTCCCGCTGGCCTGGGCTGCCGTGTTCGCGATGCTGTTCCATGGCCCGCAGGTGCGGCTCGCCGCGCGGGTCGGCCGCAGCCGCGCGGCACTGCTGCTGACGCTGGTGACGGGACTGCTGATCGTCCTCCCCGCCGTGCTGCTGGTCGCCGCGCTCGCACGTGAAGCCACACAGGTGGCCGAGTACCTGCAGCAGTCGTCGTCGTTGATCACGCCGTATCGCATCGAGCGGATCTGGGAAGCGGCGCGCGCGAAGAGTCCGATCGCCCTGCCCGACGATCCCACACAACTGCTCCGCGACGCCGTGAGTCGCGCGCTGACATTCCTCGCGCCGCGGGCCGGCGCAGTCGTCGCCGATCTCTTCGCCACGCTGGGGACCCTCCTTGCGATGCTGTTCGCGCTGTTTTTTCTCGTGCGCGACGGCGACGCCATCGGCCGCCAGCTTCGCAGCCTGCTGCCGCTGCCTCCGGCGCACCGCGAGCGGCTGATCCGTGGCACACGCGATCTGGTGATTGCCAGTGTCGGCGCGGGCCTGGTCGTCGCGGTCGCTCAGGGGACGATCGGGGGTCTGGCGTTCTGGCTGCTGGGGCTCCGCGCCCCGGCGTTCTGGGGCGTGCTCATGGCGTTTTGTTCCCTCATCCCGGTCGTGGGTGCGGCACTGGTCTGGATTCCGGCCGCGCTCTGGCTGCTGCTCTCCGGCAGCATCGGCAAAGGGATAGGGATGATCGTGATCGGGGCGCTCGGCATCAGCATGGCTGACAACGTGCTGCGCCCGCTGCTGTTGAGCGGCACGACTCAGGTGAACGGGCTGATCATCTTTTTCGGTCTGCTCGGCGGCGTCGCCGCGTTCGGGTTCATCGGTCTCGTGCTCGGGCCGGTGATCCTCGTCGTGACCATCACTCTCCTGAAGATGTTCGCCCGGCCGGATCTAGTGGATACCGCGGCCGCCGTGGCCATCACTGATTCTGAAGGGACGGAGTGAGCCGGCGGGCTCAGCCCCCAATTCGCAAACTACTCTGACCGCTCGGAGCGATTGGTGGGCGCACGCTGATTCAGCAGATCGACGAGCGCCTGGCCGGGCGCCGGCACAGGCACCACTCCCTGCCGGACGATCTCGCGCGCCGTCAGCTTGCGGCCGTACAGATTCTCGTTGGCCTCACCATCGCTGCGCAGGGTCGAGCCCTCGAGCGAGACTCCTGCGAAGAGCCCGCGCGCCCGGGAGTAGGTCAGGATTTCCGCCCGCATGACGATGTCGGTCGCCGCACCCGTGGTTCGGCCCTTGGGTCCCGCCGCGGCCGAGGCATCCGCTCCGAGCTTGACCTTGCTGCCGAGCACGGAGTTCGCGCCGTCCTCGTTCATCACCAGCAGCACGAAATCGGTGGCCTGCCCGCCCAGCTGAAAGCCGATGCTGCCGCCCTCGAGCGCGAACATGGCCGGCGCGCCCCACTGGCCGTCGAAACGGTCGCCGGTCCGGCAGACGATGGTGCCCCGGCCGTAGCTGGCGCCAATAGCCACCGCGACTTTCTTCACCGACGGAAACACGATGACGCACTCCGCGCGGTCGAGGAGATCCTTCGGGATCGATTCGGGCATCCCGAGAATCTCTCTGAGCACGGTTGTCGCGTTCTGCAGTCGCTCAGCTTCCTTGGCGTCGTTGGCGAAAGCTGGACAAGCCAGCAGGACGAAAACGAGAATGCCAGCCAGATGCTTCACAATCTCTCCTCTGCCTGCAGAATAACTCAGTCGCATCCGCGCACCCAACAAAGTCACCGGGGCCAGACCGCGGTCTGACCCCAGGAGGTTGCCATGTGGTCACGCCGACAGTTCCTGAGCCTCGCTGCCGCCGGATTTGCGGTTCCTGCCGGCGCGCGCGCGTGGCTGGAGGCTCAAGAAGAGATCAAGACCGTGCTCAACGGCCCGGTGGGTCTGCAGATGTGGAGCCTTCGGGAGTACCTGCCCAAGGACCTGCCAGGCACGCTGGCCAAGGTGCGCGCAATGGGGTTCCGCGACGTGGAAGGGGCCGGACTCTGGAAGCACACCGTCGGAGAGCTCCGGGCGGCGCTCGACTCGGCCGGGCTCCGGTGCCAGTCGGCGCACATGGGGTTCGAACGGGTCCGTGACGATGCGGCGGGCGCCATTGCTGAGGCGAAGGCTCTGGGGGCGAGCTGGGTGGTGTGCCCGTGGATTTCGCACGACAAGGTCTTCACGCGGGAAGACGCGTTGAAGAGCGCCGAGGTGTTCAATAAGTTCGCCGCGGCGGCGGAGGCCGCCGGGCTGAGATTCGCCTATCACTGCCATGGATACGAGATGCTGCCGTCACCCGAAGGTACCCGCTTCGACACGCTGGCGCAGAACACCGATCCCAAACGCGTGATGTTTCAGGTCGATGTCTTTCACGCCCTGCACGGCGGCACCGATCCGGTGGCCCTCATCAACCGCTACGCCGGACGAGTTACGAGCCTGCACTTGAAGGACCTCAAGAAGGGGGTCGCCATCACGAAAGGCACGGGGACGGCCACTCCGGACGTAGACGTGCCGCTCGGCACGGGACAGGTGGACTGGCCCGTGGTCCTTCGCGCCGCGATGAAGGCCGGCGCGTCACTCTACTATCTCGAGGACGAGAGCGCCGACCCCTGGGGCCACATCCCGCAGAGCCTGCAGTACCTGAAAAGCCTGAAGCTGTGATTCAACGGCTCCCGAGGTGCGAATGCCGAGTCACGACGTACGCAGCGCCTCGACGGGGTCGACCTTCATGGCGCGGCGCGCCGGCACATAACAGGCGAGCAGGCTCGTCGACGTCAGCAGCGCTGCAACGGCGAACAGCGTGAGAGGATCCGCCGGCGCGACCTCGAACAGCAGGCTTCGCATCGAGCGCATCACCAGCACTCCGCCTGTGAGGCCTATCGCGAGCCCCGCAAGCGCCTGCACCGTGCCTTCGCGCAGCAGCAGCTTCAGGACGTCCGACGGCTTCGCTCCGAGAGTCATCCGCACGCCTATTTCACCGGTACGCAACGCGACCAAGTGCGCCATCACGCCGTAGATCCCGGCTGTCGCCAGTACCAGTGCCAGCGCCCCAAACACGCTGAGCAGGATCATCGTCGATTGTCGCAGGGCCGTGGAGCGTCGCGCGACATCCTCCATCGTGCGCAGGTTCGACAGCGGGAGATCCGGATCGACGGCGCGCAGCGCCTCGCGCATCGCCGGACCCGGCGGTGTGGCGTTCGCGTCGGTGGCCACCACGAAGAAGACCGTGGTCCAGGGAAGCTGCCGCACGGGCAGGTACATTTCGGGGTTGACCGGGCGGTCGAGGCCCCAGTTGCGGGCGTCGGCGACCATGCCCACGACTTCACGCCATACTTCGGTGCCGCCGAGCCGAACCCGTTTGCCGAGCGGCGACGCGCCGGGCCAGTAGCGTTCCGCCATCGTTCGATTGATGATGGCCACCGGCAACGACTGCTCGTGGTCCGAGGCACCAAAGGCGCGGCCGCTGACGAGCGTCATCCCCATCGCCTCGAAGAAGCGCCCGGTGACAGCGCGGATGTGCGCGCGCGTCGGCGTGTCGGGGGTGGGGGCCCGTCCCTCGATACCGACACCCATCCGCGAGTTCTCGTTGCCGAGCGGCAGGCGGCTGCTCGCGCCGACCGCGCGGACTCCTGGAATCGCCGCGAACCTCCGTTCAACCTCGGCAAGAGCTGCGAGCCTCGTCCGATCGTCTGCGTACTTGCGGCCCGGCAGTGACACGAGCGCCACCGTGCGGCCGGCGATCTCGAAGCCGGCGTCGGCGTTCAACAGGCGCTGAAAGCTTCGCAGCGTCAATCCCGCGCCAACGAGGAGCAGGGACGCGAGCGCGATTTCACCGACCACCAGGCCGGTCCGCAGCCTGCGCCGCAGGTGACCCGGCGACCGCCCTCCTTCTTTGAGCGACTGGTTCACGTCCTCGCGCGCGATGTGCCAGGCGGGCAGGAGCCCGAAAACGATGCCGGTCAGGATCGACAGCACGAACGTGAACAGGAGCACGCGGCCATCGAGGCCGACATTTTGCACGCCAACGAGCGGCAGCCCCGCGGGAATCAAGCCACGCACCAACCTGATCCCCCAGACCGCCGCGAGCAATCCGGCGGCTCCGCCCGCCAGTCCGAGCAGCACGCTTTCGGTCAACGCCTGTCCGGCGAGCCGTCCTCGCCCGGCCCCGAGTGCGGCGCGCACCGCCATCTCGCGCCGGCGCGATGCCGCCCGCGCGAGCAGGAGGTTCGCGACGTTGACGCAGGCGATGAGCAGCACGAACGCCACCGCCCCGAGCAGCATGAGAAGGCCGGAGCGCACCGGCCGGGCAAGGTCCTCCGCCAGCGGCCGTACATACACTCCGTGAGTGCGGTTCGTATCCGGAAACTCCTTCTGCAGCACAGCAGCCACACGATCCATGTCCGCCCTGGCGGCGTCGATGGTCACGGCAGGCTTCAGCCGCGCAAAGACCTCGAGGGAATGGTTCGATCGCGTGGGCGGCTGGGGCCCGCCGCTGAGCGGCATCGGTGCCCAGAGCTCGATCGTCGCGTCGGGAAATTCGAACGCGGCGGGCAGCACGCCGACGACTTCGTGAGGCACCCCGTTGAGCGTGATCGTGCGGCCGACGACTTGCGGATCGCTGGCGAACCGCGCTTCCCACAGCGAATGGCCGAGAATGACGACGCGGTGCTGCCCGGGCGTCGCTTCCTCCCGGCGAAACGTTCTGCCCAGGGCGGGTTGGATGCGGAGGACGTCGAAGAACGGCGGCGACACGCCGGCGGCCATGAGGCGCACTGGTTCGCCCGTACCGGTCAGGTCGGCGGTGATCGACACGTAAGCCGCCATGTCCTCGAACACCGTGTTCATCCGGGCCCAGTCGAGGAAGTCCGCCGGCGCGACCACGTTGTCGAGGACGCCCTCTGCCGGCCGCTGCTCCCAGACTTTCACCAGGCGATCCGGTTCGCGGTACGGCAGCGGCCGGAGGAGCAGGGCGTCGACGGCCGAGAAGATCGCCGTGTTGCCGCCGATGCCGATGGCAAGGGTCAGCAGCGCGATGATCGTGACGCCCGGCTGCTTCACCAGCAGCCGCAGCGCATACCGGGTATCGCTGAGCAACGCCTGCATCCACCACCTCCAGCGTCCGAGCTCTCGTCCGGCCGCACGCCGCCATTCCGTGACTATCGCGAACCGTTCGCCCGCCCCTTCGATGCCGGCATCGACGATGGCGTTCATCCAGAGCGTCACGACCGATCCTCCGGCCGCGCGGGTGTCGGCGAGCTGCCGCTCGAACATGCGCACCATGTCGGCGCCGAAGCGGCGACGCACCCGCGCCGGAAACGCGAGACGCACGATCAGCCGGTAGAGTGCCGTCACGATCGGGATTTCGGGAGCAGCCGCTTCGCCCGGGCTTCCAGCAGCAGCGACTCCAGCCGCCGCGCTTCCGCGGTCGCCACGGCCGATCCGAGCGGGGTCAGCCTGAAGTACCTCCGCCGCTCGTCGTCCTGCCGCCGATCGCGGAGGTCGCCGGATTCCTCGATGAACCCGTGAGCGAGCATGGTGCGCAGGGTCCTGTAGAAGTTGCCGGGCATCAGCCCTTCGAAGCCGCCCCGCATCTGCACCTCGCGGACGAGCGCCCAGCCGTGCCGCTCACCGCCGGCGAGCGCGAGGAGCACCTGAAACACGAGCGGCTTCAGCGGGAGATGCGCATCGACATCCTCGCGGCGCGGGCGGGTCATGCGGCGGAGAATAGTATCAGAATGATACTAGTGTCAAATCCGGGGTCCGGGATCTGGATCTGGGATTCGCCGTCGGAACTACCGGGCTAGCGGACTACCGGACTCGCAGGCCCACCGGATCCCGGACGACCGGATACCGGCCGGATGGGCTGTCCGGTCCCGCGACGCGCGGTGTCCTTTCCGGGCTCGGAAAGCCCTCCGTTCAGGTCGAATATCGCCGGCAATACCGGAGTTTCCGTCGCTGGTCGATGGTACGCGCCTTGACTCCAATCAATGGGACCGGCTTTCTTCCCGCCGGCCGCGTCTTAATTCTTATTTGGGGGTGCCGCGTGCTTCATCAGTACTTCTCTGTCCGTCGTCATCTTGCGGGGCTCATCATTACCGCGGCGATCGCGGTTCCGGCATATGCCAAGAACGACACGCCGACTGCGGCACCCGCCTCCGTCGCCGCCAGCGCCGTTCACATCGACAATTTCGGCCGTGTCGACAACCACTTCTACCGGGGGGCGCAGCCGACCGGGAAAGATCTCGCCGATCTCGCGAAGCTGGGTATCAAGACCACGATCGACCTGACCGACGGCGATGGCGACAGCAACGAGCAGCGCCTGGCCGAGGCCGCGGGGCTGAGAGTTCTTCAAGATCGCGATGAATACCCGGGTCGTGCCGACCGCCGAGCAAATCGTCACGTTCCTGAAAATCGTGAACGATCCGGAAAACCAGCCGGTCTACGTCCATTGCGTCGGCGGCAAGCACCGCACTGGCGTGATGACGGCGATCTACCGGATGACGCAGGAGAACTGGACCCCGGACCGCGCGTTTCAGGAGATGAAGAGCTACAAGTTCGGCTCGGACTTCCTCCACCCGGAATTCAAGAAGTTCGTGCTCGCGTTCAAACCGGCCCTCTTCGGCGTGCCGGTGTTGCCCTCGGTTCCCGCCGAGAAGTAAGTACTTCGCCACCCCTTGGACGATCCTTGGTACCTGCCCTGGGGATCCGTCTAGTCGGTGAGCGGCCGTTCCCTGGTCGTGCGTCTTTGATCGCCTCCGCTCCGCGAGCGGGTCCTGTCGCGGGACAGCCCCACCTGGTGCTCGGCGCAAAGCGTTTGTCACGGGAGTCGCCTGCGCGCCAGGCGGGGCGGCCCCGTCCCGCGCCACCCGCTCGCTACGCTCCGGCTCGATTGCGACATGCGTTCGGCTCCGCAGTGCCTGACTGCTGCAGACGAAGTCGGTCAGGGCTGATCCCGAGCCGGAGCGGAGGCGATCGGAAGTCGCTCGAAGCAGCCAACGGCAACGACGAGGAAAGACAGGATCGACGCTCCAGACGTTGAGCTTCCTCGATCGCCAGCAGTAAGCTGACGGTCCATGAGCAGCTCGACGCGTCGCGAGTTCATACAAGCGCTGTCGGCTTCGGCCGCGTTCGCACCAATGAAGGGGCCCGGTCAGACGCGGCAACCAGCCGCGAACGGCAGGCGGACCTTCGCGTACGTTGGGACGTACAGCTCGCCTCAGGGTCCGAACCACGGACAGGGGATCCACATCTTCGAGATGAATTCTTCGACCGGCGCTCTCGTCCCGGGCGAGATCGTGAAGTCGGCGTCCAATCCGGCGTGGCTGGCGTTCAACCGCGAGCGGACGCGCCTCTACTCGGCGAACGAGATCGCGGCTCCGGACACCGGCTCAGGATCAGTGAGCGCCTTCGCAGTCGATCGCGCGACGGGCCAGCTGACGCTGCTCAACACCGTCAGCTCGGAAGGGGGCGGGCCGGCCCACGTCAGCGTTCATCCGGCAGGGAAGCACGCGCTGGTCGCCAACTATGCCGGGGGTTCGGTCGCGGTGCTGCCGATCGAACCGGACGGCCGGCTCGCGTCCGCGTCTGATATCAGGCGTCACCAGGGCACGGTCGGGCCGGCGCAGGCAGCGAGCGCTCCCCCTGGCAGCTTTGCCGTGAGCGGGCACGATCGACCGCACGCCCACATGATCGAAGCGGACCCATCGGGGCGTTTCGTCCTCGCCGCCGATCTCGGGCTGGATCAGATTCTCGTCTGGCGATTCGACCCGGTGAAAGGCACGCTGACGCCGAACGACGCGCCATCCGTCGCGCTGCCGCCTGGCGATGGTCCGCGCCATTTCGCGTTTCATCCGAAGGGGCAGTGGCTCTACTCACTGCAGGAGGAAGCGTCGACCGTCGTCATCTTCGACTACGACGCCGCGAAGGGCCGGCTGCGCGCCAGGCAGACGGTCTCGACGTTGCCGCGCGGGTTTGCCGGGACCAGCTTCACGTCGGAGATCGTCGTTTCACCCGACGCGCGATTCCTCTACGTCGCAAACCGGCTGCACGACTCCGTCGCCTGGTTCTCCATCGGCGTTGATGGCACGCTGAGGTGGGCGGGGGAGGAGTGGACTCGCGGCGACTATCCCCGCAGCTTCACCATCGATCCGTCCGGGCAGTTCCTGTTCTCCTGTAACCAGCGGTCGGACGCAATCGCGAGCTTCCGGATCAACACGAAGTCGGGAGCGCTGAACTTCACCGGGCAGTACACGCCGGTCGGCTCTCCAGCGCACATCGTCTTTCTCGGGTAATCTGTCCGCGCACGACGATCCGATGCGACCGCTGACGCGTCGCACGTTTGAACGTGGGCTCGAGCCGGCGCTAAGATGGCCGAACTGCTCAGCCAGTGCGCCCTTTTCGCTGGAGATCTCCCCATGACCCGCGACGACATTGTCAACTTGTTCAGCCTCCAGCAGGCTGCGTGGAACGCACGCGATCCGGAGGCGCTCGCGCGGGGCTACGCCGACGACGGCACGGTCATCAGCCCCATCTTCCGGACCGTTCAGGGCAAGGACGCGATCATCGAGTCGTTTCGCGCGCTCTTCGTAACCTTTCCGGACTGGCAGTACGCCGCGCAGGATTTGCTCATCGACGGCGACACGGGCGCGGAGCCGTTCATCGTGCAGGCCACCCACGCCCGCGAGTTCATGGGGCTGCCGGGCTCGGGGCGGAAGTTCGAGATCCAGGGCGTGCGGATCTTCAAGCTGAAAGACGGCCTGATTGCCTACGAGCGGCGCTACTACGACTTCACGGGTTTCCTGATTCAGCTGGGCGTTCTCCGCGGCAAACCGGCGCGCCCCGACGGGGGTGCTGCTGGACTGAACGCCTGACCAAGAAAGGTTCAAGGGTTCAGAGGTTCCAGGTGCCGGGTTCACGGTTCGGTTCACGGTTCGGTTCAGGGTTCAAGGGTTCAAGGTTCAGTTTCAGGTTCGTGGTTCCGCGTGAACCGGGAACCTGTCACCGCCTCGCGGTCAGGTCCTCGAGCAGCCGATCCCTGACCGCGTCGTCCACGTCGCGAGTGATCCGGGGCTTGGCGCGCGATTTCGAGGACGCGTCGGTGTTGAACGCGACCACGTAAGCCGTCCGCGAAGGCCGGTGAAGATAGAAGTGTGAGAGGAACCCGTTCTGGTTGCCGCTGTGTCCGATGACTTCGATGCCGTGGTGACGTTCGACGAAGAAGGAGAGGGCGGCATGAACGTCGGCGCCGCTCCCGCCTTCGCCGTCGTTGGCGGGGATGACCGGCTTCCACATTTCTTCGAGTGAGCTCCGGCGAAGCACTCCCTCGTATTCGGGCCGCGCCGGATCGCCGATCAGGAATCCGAGGTAGCGCGCCATATCGGTGAGCGGCGCGTTCAGTCCACCGTTCGATACCGTGATACCGGTATCGAAGTCGAATCGCATCTCCTCGAGCCCGGCATCCGTCCGTGCATAACTGTGGGATCGGCGATCGCGCAAGTGATACGGCGCCCGGTCGAAGAAGGCGCGGTGCATCTCGAGCGGCATGAGGATGTTCTTGGTGACGTACATCTCGTAGTCGTCACCGGAGAGGGTCTCGATGATCCGCCCGAGCAAGATGATGCCCGGGTTCGAATAGCGATACTGGGTGCCGGGCTCGAACAGGACCTCGCTGTAAGGGAACATCGCTGCGAGCTGCGACCACGCCGTGGGCTCGAATGGATGCCACGGCCGATCGCCTCCCCAGGGCCACGTGCTGGCCCGCAGCCCGGCGCTGTGCGACATCAGACGGCGAATCGTGATCTGGGAGACGTCGCCGAACGGATTGTGTATCTGGCGGACTTCCGGGACGTATTTCACGACCGGATCGTCGAGCGCGAGCAGCCCGCGGTCGCGGAGCTGCATGATCGCGATGCCGGTAAAGGTCTTGGTGATCGACGCCCAGTGATAGATGGTGTCGCGATCGACCGGCCGGCGCGTGGCTTCGTCCTGGTGGCCGACGTACTCCTCGCCCTCGATCTTGCCCTCACGCACGATGACCAGGCTGGCTCCCACGATTCCGGCATCGGCAACCTGCTGCCGGAAGAAGCGCCTGAGTCCCGTCCAGTCCTTCGGCGGCTGTGCGCCGAGCGCCATCGAGAACGCGAGGAGAGGCAGGATCGCGGCGATCCATCCAGATTTCGGCATCCGGGGATTGTAGGAGATCGACCCGCCGCTGCACGATCGGCCCGGGTCTAAAGACCCGGCCCACGACACCTCGACGCTGAACTGCGTGAACGGCATGCTCAAGGTCCCGAGCGGACCGGGCCTCGGTGTGACCATCGATCCCGCGTTTGTCGCGAAGGGTGAGGTGATCCGGGCATTGCAGGAACTGCGACGTCGGCTCGATTTGCAGTGAGCTGATCTCGCACTGATCGCGACACCTGTGCGACAAATCCTTCGTGTTTTGCGCGCGGCAGACCTCGGCAGTGTTCGTGCAGCCGTGCGCGCGCATGTACCACAAAGACGCCCCCCGCCGCTGTGTCTACATCATTCGGAGTGTGAAGGAACCCGAGCGGCAATACATCGGGCGAACGGCTGACGTCGCGTCCCGGCTGGCCTCGCACAACGCCGGCGAGTCACCCCGTACCGCACGTCAGGCTCCCTGGCAGATTGTCGTGCTCGTGCAGTTCGTCGACGAACGCCGGGCGCTCGATTTCGAGAAGTTCCTGAAGTCCAACTCGGGACGCGCGTTCGTCAAGCAGTACTTCACGTAGGCGCAGAACTGCCGCTCACGCCTGCAGCGCTTCGGTGTGTGCGTGGAGTGGCAGCGTGAACGAGAACGTCGCGCCCCGCCCGGTCTCGGCGCTCGCCCAGATCGATCCGCCGTGTGCCTCCACGATCGAGCGGCTGATCGCGAGACCTATCCCGAGGCCGTCCGTTTTGGTGGTGTAGAAAGGCTCGAACACCTGCTCGGCCTCGCGAGCCGACAATCCTGAGCCGGTATCACGGACGCTGACCAGTACGCCATCCTCGGAGGACCGCGAGTGCACGGACAGGAGGCGGGGGCGGGACTCGGCCTCGAGCATGGCGTCCACCGCATTCACCACGAGGTTCAGGACGACCTGCTGCACCTGGACTCTGTCGGCTTCGATCACCGGCAGAGATTCGTCGAGCTCGAGCTGCAGCTGCACTCCGGCGTCCCGCAGGCGGGTCCGGACCAGCTCGAGGACGTCCCGGATGACGCCGTTGAGATCGGTTGGCTTTCTCGACACCGATCGGTTGGCGAACATTTCCCTGGTGCGCCTGACAATCTGACCTGCACGCCGGCTGTCGGCGACGAGATCCTTCAGCGCTCCGCGAAGGTCGCCGTCCGATCCCGACGAGTACAGCCATCGCAGGCAGGTGTTCGCATTGGTTGCAATCGCGGCGAGCGGCTGGTTCAGCTCGTGGGCAATCGAGGCGGTCAACTCCGCGAGCGCGGTGACCCGGCCCATGCGGACCATCGCGTCGTTGGCGTGCTTCAGCGCATCTTCCGCCTCTTTGCGGCCGGTGATGTCCGTATAGGTGCCGGTCACCCGGCCGACGGCGCCGTCCATCCACTCGACGACCGCGCCACGGCTGTGAATCCATTGCACGGATCCATCTTTGGAGATCATCCGGAACTCGGCCTCGAAGGCCGGGCTCGCGCCGCTGAGATGGGCGGTGAGCCGCGATTGCACGTCCCCTACATCATCAGGAGAGATGAGTGCGAACCAGTTCGGGAGCTTCCCTCCGATCTCGCTCTCGCCATACCCGAGCGACGCCAGGAGCCCTCCTTCGACCTGCACGGTCCCGTTCCTGACGTCGAGGTCCCACAGGCCGACGCCGCCGGCGGCGGTCGCCAGCGTATAGCGCCGCTGCGCCTCGCGCAACGCATCTTCAGCTTGCCGCCGTGCCGTGATGTCGCGGACGATGCTGAGTACGCGTTCGTCATCGAGGCCAATCAGGCGCGCCTCGTACTGACGACGCTCCCCGTTTATCTCCAGTGAGTACTCCACCACGGACGGCTCGTCAGGCGTGACGGTTCTGAACGCCGGCTCGAAGAGGGCGGCCACATCCGCCGGCAGGATGTCGCGCATGTTCTTGCCGAGGAACGCGTCTGGCGGCGCCAGCAGCGCCGCATTGCTCGGGGCGTAATGTTTCAGGTACACGCCGTCGCGGCTCTGCAGGAACATCAAATCGGGCATGGCCCGAAGCGTCGCGCTGTTCTGCCGCTCCATCTCGACGAGCGAGCGGTGCTCGGCCCGGTTCTGCTCGAGCAGCCCGGCAATCAGGACCAGCGGCACCGCCATTGTCGACAGGAACAGCTGCACGCCCACCATCGCATCCCCAGGGGTCGAGCCGGCGAACGCACCTCCCTGCAGCGCGGTCGAGCCGGTGAGCAGCGTCGTGCAGAGCAGCGCGAGCGAAAGCCCTGCGCCGCCGAATCGAACCGCGGCCCACAGCAGGAAGGGCGCCGGTGCATAGAGCGCCAGTGCAACGTTGAGGGCAGTGTCGGGAGAGACGACCCTGACGACCGCGTGCGACGCAATGAGGCCGGCAAAAACCAGCACGAACTCGGCAACCCTCCAGGCGGGACTTCTCTTCGGCCCGGAGCGGAGCCAGGCCCAACTCATCACGATCGCCGGCACCAGTACCAGCGCGGCGATGCCGTTCGAGACCGTGCGGAGCCGCCAGGCGTGAAGCAGCGTCCGTCGACCATCCCATCGACACATAGACATGGAGCGGGATGACCGACGCCACCGCTGGTCCGATGACGCACGCACACACCATGAACGCGAGTGCGCGATGCAAATCGCCGAACGGCCGCCTCGGATCCGAGAACCGCCGAACGAGCCAGGCCGAGAGCACCGCCTGTGTCGCGTTGGCCAGAAACTGGACGGGCCAGGCCGTGACCGGCACGCCGTTCTGAGCATGCGCGACGCCATGCGCCCCTAACGTGGCGGCGAGCAGCCATCCCCATGTGCGCGGCGGATTCAACAGGAACGCCGCGGTGAGCACCGCGGTTGGAGGCCAGAAGAACGAGATGCCGCTCCCGGGAAACCGCCAGGCAAAACCCAGCAGCGCACCGAAGTAATAGCCGAGCGCGACCGCGGCCGCCAGCAGCCAGGGAGCAGAGAGCCACGTCACCCTGTGCCGCAGGAGCGCCGGTCCCGACACCCGCTCGCCGAAAGCGGTCCGGGTCTCCATCGAGCGCGTAGTGTACTGGCAGGCGCCCGATCCCGCCACGGCGGGGCTATTTGCGCGGGAATCCGGGGTTCGCCTTGATTTCCCGGATCTGCAGGATGTGCCGCTGTTCGTGCGTGGAAATCAGCAGCGCCCACTGGTACGCGTCGCAGGCCTGGCGCTGGACGATGTGCCCCCGCAGGTCGTCTCCGGTGGTCTTGATGTATTGCACCAGTCGGTCGTGATGCTTCCGGTAGGCGTCGAGCGCGGCCCGCACGTCGCGCAGCTCGCCGGCGGGCCGCTCGCCGGCAATCGCCTGCTCCCGCCTCGTCCGATCGATGCCGTACCAAAGGACGTCCGCATCCGACATGGCACTGGTGCCCTTGCTGTTCGGCCGCTGGAGAGCCGCCTGCAAATCGCGCCAGTAGATGGGCGCCACGACGACCAGATGCTCGATCACCTGCGCGATGTTCCAGGCGTCCGGGTCAGGTCGGAAATCGGTCTGGGCCGGGGTCAGGCCGCCGATTTCGTCCGCGAGCCACGCCGCGGTCATTTCCAGGTGAGCGACCAGATGCTGTCGCTCGATCGGGCTCAGCGCGGCCGCCGACGGGCGCACGGTACCAGGCACGCAACGAGAGCGATGACCGCGATGCTTCTGAACAACATTGAGGACCGATCCTTCTGAAGGCGTCGCCACCGGCCACCCCGCATCCTCGCACGTCTTTACCCTAAGTGCTGATCTCCCTACAACCGGCCGTACTGGCGGCGCTCTGTTTAGTCAGCGATCCCTCCGGGGCATCGAGCGGCTCGGCGGCGCAGGAGCCTGCTGGGGCCCAGGCACCCGCTCCAGCTCAGGAGCAGCCGGCGCCGCCGGTGTCGCTGGACCGGATCCGGGAAGGCGTGGCACGGACCCCCGCGCTGCGGCTCGATTCGAAACCGCCGACTCCGACGTTCAGGACGACGATCGAAGGGCGCGCGTTGATGGTGCCGTTCCAGGAGCACCTTCGCGAGAAGCTCGAATTGACGCCGCTACAGCGGCAGTCCCAGGACTGGGCTTCCCGCTCCGGCGGCATCGATCTTGGCTGGCTGTTCAAGGGGCTCGAGCGGGCGCTGGAACGGCGCAAGGTCAGGCAGGTCCGCGAGCAAATCGGCCGCGAGCTCGCCGAGCTCGAGGCAGCCCGGGGAAAACGGTGACGTCCGGACATCCGATCGTGAATCTGCGCGGGCTTTCGCGACTGGCGAAGCACCACGCAAAGACGAGGTCACACACTCGCAAAAATGGTGCCCGCTTCTGTGGGGTCCACGCGCGTGGTGCAGACGTTGCATCGATGATCGCTCCAGGCTCGAGGGAGCCCTCGGGTACCTCATCGGAGCGGAACATCAATGCGAATCGCACAGGTCGCACCACTCTGCGAGAGCGTACCGCCGAAGCTTTACGGCGGTACCGAGCGGGTGGTGGCTTTTCTGACCGAAGAGCTGGTGCGTCAGGGTCACCACGTCACGCTCTTCGCAAGCGGAGATTCGAACACCTCAGCCACTCTCGTCCCCGCCTGCCGTGAGGCTCTGAGACTTCAGGGCGATGCCTGCCGGGATCATCTCGCGCCGCACATGTTGATGCTGGAGCAGGTGGCTGCCAGGGCGCGCGAGTTCGACGTCATTCATTTCCACATCTCCCAGCTTCACTTTCCGGTCATGCGCCGGCTGCCCGACGCGGCCCACGTGACGACGCTGCACGGTCGGCTGGATCTCGAGGAACTGCGGCCGTTCTACCGGGAATTCGGCGGACATGCCGGTGGTCTCGATCTCGGACGCGCAGCGGCACCCTCTGCCCGAGGCGGGCTGGATCGCGACGGTTCATCACGGCCTGCCGCCGGATCTGTTCACATTCCATTCGGCGAGCGGACGCCTACCTGGCATTTCTCGGACGCATCTCGCCGGAGAAGCGCGTCGATCGCGCCATCGCGATCGCCACGGCGTGCGGCGTGCCGCTGCGGATTGCTGCGAAGGTCGACGAGGCCGATCGCGAGTACTTCGAGCGCGATATCGCCCCGCTCCTCGACCATCCGCTGGTCGAGTTCATCGGCGAGATTGACGAGCACGAAAAGAACGCGTTCCTCGGCGGGGCGAAGGCTCTCCTCTTTCCCATCGACTGGCCCGAGCCGTTCGGGCTGGTGATGATCGAGGCGATGGCCTGCGGCGTCCCCGTGATCGCGTTTCCCGGCGGGTCGGTCGAGGAGATTGTCGAGGACGGCGTGAACGGGTTCGTGGTCGAGAGCATCGAGGAGGCCTCGTCCGCGGTGCGCCACATCGACCGGATCGACCGCCGGACCTGTCGTGAGCGGTTCGAGCGGCGGTTCACCGCGCGGCGAATGGCCTCACAATACGTGGATCTGTATCGGGAGCTGGCCGCGACGCGCTCGGGGCTGGTCGCGTAGCTCGCGCGGGTCATGGCCGAAGTCGTAAGTCTCGAAGAACACTACGCAATCGTCGCCGACACCGACTCCGGCGCGCGGCCGCGTCGCGTCCTGAAGCATGGCGATACGTTCGGCGTATTCGACCTCCACGGCGACATCGTCGCGGTCGAGAACGGCGATCAGGGGCTCTATCATGCCGGCACGCGGTTCCTGTCGCGCTTCGAGCTGTTGCTCGGCCGCCGCCGTCCGTTCTTGTTGAGCTCGACGATCAGCGCCGACAACACGATCCTGGCCGCCGACCTGACCAACCCCGACGTCGTCCGCGGCGACCACGTGCTGGTCCCGCGCGGGTCGCTGCACATCTTCAGGGGCCGCACGTTGTGGAACGGCCACAGCGTCGAGCGCATCCGCATCGCCAACCATTCGACGCTTCCGATTCAGACGCCTCTGGCGCTGCACTTCGACGCGGACTTCGTCGACGTCTTCGAAGTCCGCGGAACGCGCCGCGAGCACCGCGGCCGGCGGGCCGGTGATCAGGCCGACGTCGATCACGCGGTGCTGCGCTACGAAGGGCTCGATCGCGTCAGCCGGCGGACCGTGATCCGCTGGAACCGGCCTCCATCACCGGTACGACACGGGCGCCGTCGTGTTCTCGATCACGCTCCAGCCGCAGGAGGTCACCGAGCTCGAGGTGTCGGTCGCCTGTGAAGTCGGTGCGTCCGCAGAGCGTCGTCGGCTTCACCGACATCGTCGATCGCGCCAGGGACAGCGGTCGCGTCCGCGCGGCTCGGCGAATGCCGGGTGGTCAGCTCGAACGAAAGTCTCAACCGGTGGTTCAGCCGATCGAGTGCAGACCTGCACATGATGCTGACCGGCACGCCGTACGGGCGTGTATCCGTACGCAGGCATTCCGTGGTTCAGCACGCCGTTCGGCAGGGACGGGCTCATCACGGCCCTGCAGACGCTGTGGGCGTCGCCCGACATTGCGCGCGGCGTGCTCGAGTTTCTCGCCGCGACCCAGGCCACCACCCACGCCGAGGCGCAGGACGCCGAGCCCGGCAAGATCCTGCACGAAATGCGCAGCGGCGAGATGGCGGCGCTCGGGGAGATCCCGTTCGGCAGGTACTACGGCAGCGCCGATGCGACGCCGCTGTTCGTCGTGCTCGCCGCGGCCTACTTCGAACGGACGGCAGACCGCGAGCTCATCGATCGGCTGTGGCCGCACATTCTTGCGGCGCTGCAGTGGATGGAGCGATACGGCGATCGCGACGGCGACGGCTTCATCGAATACGCGCGGCGCAGTCCGACCGGGCTGGTGCAGCAGGGGTGGAAAGACTCCTACGATTCCGTCTCCCATGCCGACGGCACGCTCGCGGCGGGGCCGATCGCGCTCTGCGAGATTCAGGGCTACGCGTATCAGGCCTGGCGCGGCGCCGCCCGGCTCGCACGGCTTCGCGGCGAGCTCGAAGAGAGCAGGGACTGGCGGGCGCGGGCGACGCAGCTCCGGTCCCGGTTCGGCCAGGCGTTCTGGTGCGACGAGCTCGGCACGTTCGCCCTCGCCCTCGACGGCTCGAAGCAGGCCTGCCGCATCCGCACCTCGAATGCCGGCCACTGCCTGTTCAGCGGCATCGCGAGGCCCGGGCACGCCGGGAGGATCGCGGACGTGCTGATGACCGACGCCATGTTCTCCGGGTGGGGGATACGGACAGTCGCGGGCGGCGAGAGCCGATACAATCCGATGTCCTATCACAACGGATCGGTGTGGCCGCACGACAGCGCGATTGTCGCCGCCGGCCTCGCCCGATACGGCTTCACCGGTTCGGCGACGCGGATCCTCTGCGGCATGCTCGACTTGAGTCAGGCCGTCGACGCTCACCGGCTTCCCGAACTGATCTGCGGCTTCCATCGCCGCGGAGGGGAGTCGCCGACGCTCTATCCCGTCGCCTGCGCGCCCCAGGCATGGGCCGCGGGTGCGGCCTACATGCTCCTCGGCGCCTGTCTCGGGCTCGAGATTGACGCCGGCGCGCGACGGGTCGGGTTCCGGCGATCGATGCTGCCGGAAGGCGTGGACTGGGTCCGGCTCACGAACCTGTGCGTCGGCGACGCCCGGCTCGACCTGCTGCTCACCCGGCACGCGCACGATGTCGCGCTTCAGGTCCTGCGCCGGGACGGGCAGGTCGAGATTTTCTGCATGAAATGAGTCCGGTTCGGGCCACTTGACTCCTGGAACCATGATGGTCATAATTTTGTGGTCATGAAGAAAAAAGCACGGGGTACGCGGGAGGTGGCGGCCGCGGAATTCAAAGCCCGGTGCCTCGAGCTCATGGACCGCGTTCGCGAAACGGGATCCGAATATGTCATCACCAAGCACGGCGTCCCCGTCGCCAGGCTGGTGCCCGTCGTCGAACGTGCCCCGCAGTCCTTCTTCGGATCGATGAAGGGAACGGTACTCGCCTACGAGCGTCCGCTCGACCCGCTCGACGACGACTACGACGTCAATCGCGGCTGACGTGCTGCTCCTCGACACGCACGTCTGGATCTGGAGTCTGGAGGGAGACGCGGGTCGGATCGGGCGGCGCGCGCGGTCCCTGCTCACGCGCGCGGAGTC
The DNA here is from genome assembly GCA_963836735.1 of uncultured Acidobacteriota bacterium. GTDB lineage: Bacteria > Acidobacteriota > Vicinamibacteria > Vicinamibacterales > 2-12-FULL-66-21 > JACCXG01. Next base: position 622,641 of record CAWIKP010000018.1, read on the forward strand.
CCGCGATGCGATTCGGATTTCGCCGGTCACGCTGTTCGAGGTGATGGCGCTCCAGACCAGTGGACGCCTGCAGCTGACGCGTTCACCAGACGAATGGATCCGGCACGCCATGGAATTCGCGCCCGTGCGAATCGCCGAGTTGTCGCCCGCGATCGCCATCGCCGCCGGTCGCATCTCCCGCGAGGTGCTGGCCGACCCGATGGACCGGTTCCTGGTCGCGACCGCGCACGAGATCGAGGCGACGCTGCTCACGGCCGACGAGCGCATCCTCGGTTACGGGACACGCACCCGGATGATTCGCACCGAGAACGCCGCCCGCTGAATGTCCCCCCGCGGTGGGAGATCACTATCGGCGTGAAGTGACGTGTATCTCGACCCGCAGGTTGCCTCCGCCCGACACATCGAGATTACGCGGCCAGCTGTCCGAAGGCGTCATCACGTAGCCTGCGGGCGGAACGACGTCCGTCCGCACCCGCGTGACGCCTGCGCGAATGCCGCATTGAAACGATCCATCCGTCTGGGTCAGGCCATCCACTCGCCACCCGCCGGCGACGTCGACAATGATGACGCGGAGCGAACCGACGAACTGTCCATGATTGTCCGTCGCCACGAACACGATGGTTGCGCCTGAGACCGTCGTCGGACCCGTCGAGAAGTAGACGATGCAGCCGTTGACTGTGAGGAGAGCGAGGAGAGGGACAGCCCGCTTCCACGAAGCGACCCGGCTCCGGCGAGGGCTCGGGGACATTGGTGGCGCCGGTAAGGACGATATCGATTTCCCAGTCGGAGGTCAAAGCCCTGCGGGCCTATGATCGGGGGGACCGTCAAAACCAGCAGGATCGCCAATGGACGTTTACCGTACGGCTGACTTCGAGCTCGCAGCCTCGCGGCTCGCAGGATCGCGATGCAGCTGACCGGTCATGGGCCGCGCGTCGATCCCGACGTCGTCCTGAATCGACCGATGCCGCAGGGATGGGCCTGGGGTGTCGTGGCTGGCGCGCTCGCGGTCATCTTCGCGGTGGACCGGGCCACAGCGCTCGCACCCGTCCAGCACCTGTATTACCTGCCGATCATCTTTGCCGGCATCCGCTTCAGCTACGGCGGCGGCGCCTCCGCGGCCGCCGCGGCAATTCTGCTGTATCACGCCGCCAATCCCCGGGTCATGACGTTTCCGTACGAGGAATCGGATCTCGTTCAAATCGTGCTCTTCATCGCTGTCGCGCTCACCTCCGCGAAGCTGGCGAACGACAGCCGCCGCCTGCACCGGCTCGCGATCACGGACGACCTCACCGGCCTGCACAACCTGCGCTCGTTCGAGGCGCACCTCCGAACGCTGGTGCGCGCCGCGATGTTCGGGTCGGCCCCGATCGCGCTGCTCGTGCTGGATCTGGACCGTCTCAAGTCGCTGAACGACACGCATGGGCACCTGGCGGGTGCCGAGGCGGTGCGCACCGTCGGGCGGTTGATGGCCGAGCGCCTCCCGCCGGGGACCGTCGCCTGCCGCTATGGCGGTGACGAGTTCGTGGTCGCCTTGCCTGGTTGTAATGAGGTGCAGGCCCGCGCGATCGCCCACGAGCTGCGGGGAGCGGTGAATGAATGCGCGCCGGTGCTTGCCGGCCTGACGTTTCCGGCCGGGACGCTGTCGATCAGCGTCGGCGTGGCCTGCCGATCGTTCGAAGGGCAGCCACGGTCGCGGGATCCCTCAGGCGATGATGCGGCAGGGGAGGACCTGTTCCGGGCCGCCGATGCGGCGCTCTATGCCGCGAAAGCCGGTGGGCGCAATCAGGTCGCGGCCGCGCCGCACGCGGGCGCACCGGGCCGGAGGCAACTCGATTCAGCTGACGTGGTGCCTCGTGGCACTCCCAAATAACGCATGAGCTTGGGTTGATACAGGGCCCTTTCCTCATAGCCATCTTCGACTTGCGTCGTCATGAACGGGTCATCGACCTGAATCCGCTGGTTTTCGTATTGCCCGATATCGCTCGTCCTTCCCCGTTCTTCACGGCGAGCGATCTCTCTTCCCGGGTGACCGAGGAGGTGTCATGGGCACCCGCCACGCGGCCAGGATGGTTCTCAGGACGGGCTCGTTCGGTACTGGCGCTCGTTCTTGCCGCGGCTGCGACACCGGCTGTCGCGCAGGCCCGTCGCGTGCGGCCGGACGCCGCCAGCCGGGGCGAGTTCGACGACCAGCTGCGGCTCGCGATCGTCGTCGGCGTCGCCGCCTACCCCGAAAGCTCCGAACTTCCGGCATTGAAGTATGCCGCGAAGGACGCCGAGGCCGTCGCCGCACAGCTCAGAGACAAGGGTTACAAGGTCAGGCTGCTGGTGGACGCCGCCGCAGGGACACAGGCCGTTCGCGAAGCCCTGCAGGATCTTCCTCCATTTGAAGGCCGCGACGGGACCGTGCTGTTCTACTTTGCCGGTCACGGGGTCGCGGACGAGACGAAGAAGCAGCTCTTTCTTGCGCTTCACGGCACCACCTTGCGCAGCGTCTCCAGCACTGGTCTGAGCCAGGCGGAAATCGATCAGCTCCTCGAGAAGACCGGCGCCAAGCGGCGGATCATGTGGATCGATGCCTGCCGCACTCTCTCGATGCCCGGTAGTCGATCGGCCTCGCTGCCGACGGCGGTGGAGCTGGCCTTCTCGCAGGGGACGCGTGTGTTGTTCGCATCGGAAGCGAGCCGTCCCAGTTACGAGGTGGACGAGCTGCAACACGGCGTGTTCACACATTTTCTCGTCACCGGACTGGACGGGGCCGCAGCCCGGGCGGACGGTCTCATCACCCTCGATGAACTGACGCGGTACGTCACGCACAACGTTGTCGAATGGGCGGAGACCAAAGGCCGAAGGCAACGGCCGTATGTGGCCGGGGAGCACAGCGGCGATTTCTTCATCGCCCGCGTCACCGCCCGGACCATGCCCGCTGCGGCACCCGTCCCTCCCGCGCCGATTGCTCCGACGCCGTCCGCCCCGCTGGCGGCACCGCCGGGGGCGGCCGATCACACGACCCTGGAGATCCGAAAGATGCACGATCAGGAGCGCTGGGGTGAGTCGGTGCCGCTGCTGGATCGCCTGCTGTCGGCGCGCCCGCGATCGCCGGAACTCCTGTCGCTGCGATCGCATGCGTACTCGCACTTGAACAGGAACGCTGAAGCGATCGCTGATGCCGAGCAGGCCGTGCGGGTCGGGCCGGAAGTGGCGGAGGCGTATCTCCGCCGCGGTGAGGCGCTGATGGGGCAGCAGAAACACCACGAAGCGATCGCGGACTTCGATCGCTCGCTGAAGTACGACCCCAGCGAAGCGGAGACCTGGGGCAATCGCGGCGCATCACTGGCGGCGCTCGGCCAGCATAAACAGGCTGAAGAGTCGTACTCGCGCGGCGTGGCGCTGCGCAAGGATCGGTACGACCTCTGGCTGGCTCGGGGCGTGAGCCGGTTCGAGCTCGGGAATCGCGCCGGCGCCATTTCGGATTTCACCGAGGCGATCGGCCTGCGTCCGAACGATCCGGTCGTGTACCGCGCCCGCGCCAACGCCTATGCGGTCACGAAAGAGCTCGAGCTGGCGCTGAAAGACATCACGCAGGCGTTGCGGCTCAATGCCGACGATCCGGATTCGCTGGCCACGCGGGCGTACATCTACAGTGAGCTGGGCCAGCGCGACAAGGCGATCGAAGATCTGCGGTATGTCGTCCGGCTCCGCCCGAACATGACGGAGGCCGCCGACGCTCTGAAGCGGCTCACGGCCGATCCGCGCGCCGGCGGAACGCCGGCACCGCTTGCCCCACCTGCGCCCGACCCGCCAGCCACAGAAACGATCTCCTACGCGCGCCTGATCGATACCGCGACTGCCGCGATCCGGACGCAACGCTACGCCGAGGCCGCGGAACTGGTGGATCGCATGACGCGGTCCGAGCCGGCGCGTGGCGAAGGGTGGACGCTGAGGGGGGTACTCGCGATCACCGCCTTCGACAACCTGCCGGCGGCTTACGAATCGTACGAGAAGGCGATCTCGCTCGGCGGCGGCGCAATCTTCCGTCTTGCGCACGACCACGGTCCGGACCAGATGCCCTGCTTCGGCGTCATGACGATTACCCGCGGTGGTGTGCAGTTCAACGGGGAAACCGGTGGGCATCAGTTCTCCTGGCCGCACGCCACGATTCGTGAAGCCGGTCTGAACGACTTCTATGGGGCAGTGGTGGGGATGTTCCACATCAAGACCACAGCGGCCGCAGGCTCCAGCACTTTCAACTTCGCCGTGGTCCGGCCCACCGATCCGCAGGTCCTCAACCGTCGTCCTGACGCCGAGATGCTGTTGGGCTTCATCAACCGCCGGCGCCAGTGAGCCTGGAGGTCGATCGTGTACGTCGTCACAACCGTGCTCGTTCTCGCGCTCCTCGGCCAGGCGATGCCGGCCGTGCACCCCGTCGAACCACGCTCGACCAGCCGCAGCGCGATCCTGGACATGCGGGCTGGCGACACGATTGTCGTCCGGCCGGTGGCGATGGGCTCCACCGATTTCAATCTCGGTATCGAGGTCTACGACGAGACCAGGACACTGGTGGGACGGGACAACGAGGAGTCCGACGTCTCGGTGTTCGAATGGGAAGCCCCGCGTGCCGGGCGGTACTACCTGATCGTCCGCAACTTCAGCGGCGTCCGGGCCGGGTATTCCTTCACCGTCGGTCCGTCCGGGCGCTCGCGAGGCGTGCCGTCCACCTCGAATCATGCGGTGGTCAGGGTGTTTTACGCCACGAACCGCGGCGAAGCGCCGCCTGGTGGTCCTGAGCCGTTCACGTCAGAGCCGCGTCGCGACGGTCAACTGGCGTTGGGCACTGCGCAGGTGAGCATCCCGCGCGAGCACCGGATGGGCGAGCTCGAGGGCCCCTCGATCATGCGCCTCGAGTTTCGTCAGGATCCCGAGCGTCACATCGTGCTGCTTCGCACCGAGTCACAGCCTGCGCAGCGATTCTTCTCGAACGTCGCCTCTGCCGCCGCACGATCACCAAGGCGCGAGGCGTTCGTGTTCGTTCACGGGTTTGCGACGTCCTTTGAAGATGCCGCCCGCCGCACAGCGCAGATGGCCTACGACCTGGGCTTCGAAGGCGCTCCGATCGTCTACAGCTGGCCGTCGCGTGGGCGAATTGGCCCGATCGACTACACGACCGATGCACGCAACGCGGACCTCAGTTCTGAACCGCTGCGTCAGTTCCTGGAGCGCCTCGTCCGGGAGGCGCATCTCGAGACGGTCCACGTGATCGCGCACAGCATGGGCAACCGAGTTCTCACCAGCGCGCTGGACGCGCTCACCCGGGGCAATGTGCGTCTCCCGGAGCTTCGCCAGGTGGCGTTGATGGCGCCGGACATCGACGCCGAGCTCTTTCGCACGCTGGCGGCACGCATCAAAGCCGTGCCCGGCCGGCTGACCCTCTATGCCTCCTCGGGCGATGCGGCGTTGCAGGCCTCGCAGCGGCTCGCCGGCTATCCCCGCGCGGGCCAGGGTGGGTCGGCCATCATCGTGCTGCCGGGCATCGATACGATCGACGCTTCGCTCGTCGACACCAGTCTCCTCGGACTCCGGCACTCGTATTACGCGGACAACCGGACGATCGTGTCGGACCTTTTCTATCTCCTTCGCGGCACACCGCCTCAGGACCGCGCGGCGCTGCGGAAGAAGGATCACGCGGACGGCACTTATTGGGAATTTGCGCCCGCCGCAAGGTGACTGACCTGTATTTGTGTCGAACCACGGAGGACCGCCGTGTCCCGCGCGGCGACCGACGACACTTCCAATCGTGCGCGATGGAGGCTGGCAGCCTGACGGGCCAGCAGGATGGCGAGCTCTGCTGAAGATCCCCCAGGACGCTCCGCCCAGCCCGCCTCGAAGAACCTGGCGAGCGCCGTCTCGCTCAGCACCGCCGACGGCTGCGTGATGACGAGCGCGATCGGTCCGCCGCCGCTCTGGCCGCTCAGGCGCACGGCGACCCGCGGATCCTGCACGAGCTCGCCAAGCGCGAAGAGCGCCTGCGCCACCCCGACCACGGCCGGGGTCAGCAGCGTGCGATCGCCGTGCAGCACTTGAGAGAGCGGGACCGCAATCATGGCCATGTGAGGATTACGTGTATGTATAACGCATGAGCTTCCATCTGCACAAGGTCAGTCGATCGGGTAGATGCGGATGAGGGATGTGGTCGTTGTCTGATCAATCGCGTCGACGCGCATGACAGCGGTCGACCGCGCCTGGTACCAGACGCCGGCCACTGCGCGATCGGACGCGGCGAGCATGTGCGCGCGGGCGCCGTCGGGGCCGACGACGCGGACCGCGCCGGCGGGAGTCAGCCGTACCGCGACGGGCGCCGATTGATACCAGCCGGTGAGCCAGGAGCCCTGCGGCTCCTCGCCGACGAAGAACCGGCCTGGAAGCGACGCAACTGCCGTGATGCCTCGCGTGCCGGCGTCCAGCACAAAGAACCGTGTGCGGCTTGCGTCGAAGATCTGACATGCGCCGCGCCCGCCGAGCGGCAACGGATGACACTCGAGCTCGAGGCGCGATGTTCCGAGATCGCTCGCTCCGTCCGGGCCGAGCGCCCAGAGCGTCGAACGCCAGCGCCCGCCGCTGGCCAGCACGAACACGAAAGCGCCGAGAGGATCGGTCACCGGCGACATGAGATCGTGGCGCGGCTCGACCGCAAGCACGCGATCCGCCGCCATCGCGACCGGCATGAAGAGCGACGGCCGCCCCTCGGGCACGCTCCACCGATAGCTGGCGATCTGCCCGGTGCCGATCACTCCCTCGCGGGCCTCCATCACATTCGACGCCGGCGCGGCTCGCGAGCCGCCATCGCTTCGCTTTCGCGTCGAGCGAGACGGCGGGCGCGGTCAGACCGGTGACGCGCAGCTGCCAGCCGTCCGCCTCCGGTGCGGCCACCGCCACCTCGCGGAGATCCGTGCGGCTGCCGTCGACCGTCCAGACCAGCACCCGCTCATCGTCGACGAACAGCGCACCATCGCCGTCGACCGGTGTCAGTGTCGCGCCGGCGCGGCCGATATGGATCGAGGAACGGCCGTCTCTGCCGCCGCGAGACCGCCGCGATCGATCGGCCGTCTGGCGAAAGGTGAAGCTCGCTCATGCCGAATGGAACGGTGAACTCCTTGACTGGACGGTCGAGCGTCCGCACCTTCAGATCGGCCGCGGGCCGCAGGAACAGGTCGCCGCCGAACCGATCGAGAAACCTCTGCGATGCGACCACGGAAGCCGCGACGCTCGCGACCACCGCAACCACCGAAGCGATGCGAAGCGGTTTTCGCCCCGAATAGAGCATTGCGCCTGCGAGCGCCAGCGGAAGCACGACCGTTGACGGCCAGCTGCGCGCGGCCTGGTGAAGACCAAGAGCGTCGAGGCCGCTGCCCATGACTGGGACCAGCCACGACGCGACCGCGGCGACAGCCACGACCGCGACCAGCCTCCACGCGCGCGGCGGAACTTCGTCGTGCCGGCGGGCGTATGCCAGCCAGACCAGCAGCGCTCCTCCGGCGAGCAGAACCGTGGCAAAGATCGCTTCGAAGCCATCGGGCATGTAGCCGTACATCGTCCCGGGATCGCGCCACGTGAGGACGGCACCAGCCAGCGACGCGAGTCCGGCGGCCCCGAGGAGCGGCGCCTCGGACCGCGAGAGCGTCATGGCCAACACCATCGCGACTCCGAGCATGCCCGCGTTCAGCGACACGATCAACACGCTGAACGTGACCGCGCGAATCAGCAGGGGCTGCAGGAGGTTTGCCGGCGCGCTGATCTCGAGGCGCGAGTCGACGATGTCCAGCACCGCCTGGATGCGTGCGACATCCTCCACGCGGACCGGCATCTGCCAGCGATGACCCGTGCGATCGGCGGCGAGGAGGCTGGTCTGGCCCGTCCGCGTGGCCTCGATCCGCAGCTCGCTCAAGCGGTCGTAGCGCACGCGGTAGGAAGCTGACGCACCTTCGATCCATTCGAGGGCTTCGTCGTGGAAGACGATGCGAGCCGTTCCATCCGCGCTCTCGACGACCGCCGCGTCGCCGAGCGCAGCCGGCGGGGTGCCCGCGGCGGCGCGAATGTCCTGGATGCGCCGCTTGAGGCTGGGATGCGACATGTGGCGCTCGAGGTCTGCGTCCCGGCGGCGGGGAAGCCGCGCTATCGCGTGCAGTTTCACGAGCGCGCGGACGAGCGCCTCCGGATTGCCCGTGAGCGCGATGGCTCGCAAGTCGCTGGCGGTCTCGTGCTTCTGGCGATCGTGCACCAGGACCGCAATCGAGATCAGCACGACCAGCGGCCAGACGCTGCAGGTCAGCCAGGCGAGCGATGGAACCAGCAGCAGCTGCAGCGGGGTGAGGAGCGCGCCCGCGACGACGAGCGATCGGCAAACCAGCCGCTGGCGGCGGAGGCGCCGGGGATTGTGGTACTCGAGGTGTGCGAGCTCGTGCGCGCAGATCGCATCCGTTTCATCCGGATCGAGCCGCTCGAGCAGCGGGCTCATGAAGACAACCGCGCCCGTTCCGAGCGACGCCAGCGCGAAGGCGTTCGCGAAACTTCCACCCTTCAGATCGATGACCTCGAAGTGCGGCGCCCGGAGGCCGGCGGTCTGCGACGAGTCGATCGAAGCGCGCGCGCATGGCTTGATCCGCGATCGGCCTGGCGCCAACCAGCCACCGCATCACTTCGGTCTGACGGGTCGCGAAAAAGATCAGGCCGATGCCCATCGCGAGCGCAACGACCCAGGACCGCTCGCCGGCCCACGACGCCAGCATGGGCAGGGCGCACACGAGCAGCCAGAAGCTCCACCCGGCGAGGAAGAACCGGATCACGAACGAGAGGTAGAACGCGAGGCTCCAGGTTTCGTTGTAGAGAACCCGGCGGAGCGGCAGGCCGGCGGCGACATACGCGATCGCCGTCAGTGGAACCGCCCAGATGGCTGCCCGTCCCGTCAGGAAGACGAGCGCGGTGATCGTGAGGATGAGCCAGCTGGCGGTCACGTGCCGGCCGGCGGCGAGTCGCTCGGGCAGCGCCGGATCGTCCACGAAACGCGCGAGCTGCCGCCCGCGCAGGTACGCGACGATGGCCGGAACGAAGGCTATCGCCGCCGCGACCAGCGCGCGAGCGGATCCGCTGAGACCGAAGATGTCCACGGCAGCGGAAGCCGTCTGCAGGCCACGTACCCGCCGAGGGTGCCGGTCGCGTTGCAAACGTGTGCGTTCTTCGGCCGATCTGCCACTCGAACGACAGCCTCCCGGGCGGCGGCAAACAAGCGCGCACGCCAAAACCGTTCGCCGGTGCCAGAACCGTCATTACCGGGTCAGACCGCGGTCTGACCCGAGTGGCAGGAAAATGTGCAGGATGACTCGCTGGGGCATCGTCGGCTGCGGTGATGTGACAGAGGTGAAGAGCGGGCCAGGCTTTCAGAAGGCCGACGGCTCCACGCTGGTCGCGGTGATGCGGCGCGATCTGTCGAAAGCGCAGGACTACGCGCGACGCCACGGCGTTTCGCGCGCGTATGACCGCGCCGATGCGCTCATCGCCGATCCGGAGGTGGAGGCCGTCTACATCGCCACGCCCCCATCCAGCCACTGTGAGCTGGCGCTCGCGGTGGCGGCCGCCGGGAAACCATGTCTCGTCGAAAAGCCGATGGCGATGAACCATGGCGAGTGCGTGCGCATGATCGACGCCTTTACCGCGCGCGGCGTGCCGCTGTGGGTGGCCTACTACCGCCGGGCGCTGCCGCGGTTCCTCATCGTTCGCGACCTGCTGGCGGCGAACGCGATTGGAACGGTGACTTCAGTTCACGTCGCAGTGACCAAGCCGCTGGCCACCACCGAACGCTCCAACTGGCGGTTCGATCCGGCGATCGCGGGCGCCGGCCTGCTCTTCGACCTCGGGTCGCACTGCGTCGATCTGCTGGACTTCTTCCTTGGCCCGATCACCGGTATTGCCGGTTTCCCGATCAACACCGCCGCGGCCTACGGAGCCGAAGACGTCACCGCGGCGGCATTCATCTTCGGCAGCCACGTCGTGGCCACGGGGATCTGGAACTTCAATGCCGGCTCGGCATCCGACACCATGACGTTCACCGGAACCGAGGGCGAGCTGGAGACGCCAATCTTCAGCGATACCGATGTGATCGTCACGCGCGGGCGCGAACGGCAGGTGCACGCGGTCCGCTATCCGGCGCACGTCCATCAGCCGCTGATTCAGACGATTGTCGACGAGCTTGCGGGCTCGGGGCGGTGTCCCTCGACCGGTGAAAGCGGCGCGCGCGCGTCGTGGGTGCTCGAGCGCTGCATTGGCGGCCCCACTTCCGCCTAAAGGCGGAAGCCACCGGATCGATCTCTTAGAAGCTCCCAGTCAACCCGAACGGTCGAAGAGATTCCTCTGGTGGCTTCCGCCTTTAGGCGGAAGATCGCCGCTCAGGTCTCGATCTTCTCTGCCTTCGCATTCCACCGGACTGGCCGCCCGCCGCGGAGCGCCGCGTTCGCGAGATGCGCGGTTCGCGCCGACTGATGCGCCACTCGAATGTGCGCGTTCGGTGTTTTCCGGCTGCGAATGCAGTCGAGCCAGTTCTGGAGGTGGGTGAGCGTGCCGTCACCGCTCGAACGCACGTAGATATCGGGTTCCGGCGCAAGCGTTCCCGGTGTGTATGCGGCGTCCTCGCGATAGAACGCGAGGTGTGCACGATCGATCTTGAGCGTGCCGCGATCGCCGCGGAACTCGAGGCCCCCATCGTCAACGCGGCTGACATAGGTGCCGAGATAGGCCGCCATGAAGCTCTTGGGAAATTCCAGCGTCGCGGTGACGGTGTCGGGCGCCTCCCACAGCTTGATGTTGTAGTTGCGGCCGATGGCCGCGGCGGACAATGGCGCCTCCACATCCATGTACCAGTGGACGACGTCGATCCAGTGCGTCATGAGGTCGGTCAGGCAGCCTCCACCGAAATCCCAGAAGTGCCGCCACTGATAGAACCGCTCCGGCCGGAATGGCTGATCGGGCGCCGGACCGAGCCATCGTTTCCAGTCGAGCTTCTGCATCTCTACCGGCTGGTAGGCACCGGCGGTCGCGTGCTGATACCAGTAGGTCTGGACGAAGGTGATCTGGCCCAGCCTGCCCGAATCGACGATCTGCTTGCCCAGTACCCAGTGGTCCCAGCTTCGCTGCTGCGTCCCGATCTGTACGATTTGTTTGGAGGCCTCGATCGCTTTCACCAGCTCGGCGCCTTCTTCGATGGTGTGCGAGACCGGTTTCTCGACGTACACGTCCTTGCCGGCTGCCACGGCGTCGAGCGTGATGGCCTTGTGCCAGTGGTCCGGGGTACCGATCACGACCGCATCGATTTCCCGATCGTCGAGGATTCGGCGGTAGTCGGTGACCTTCCCCGGCGTGCCTCCCGCGATGTCTGCAGCCTGGAGCAGCCGTGGCTCGTAGACGTCGCAGACCGCGGTCAGCGCGCTGCCAGGCAGTTTCTTCAACAGGTTCATCAGGCCGCGGGCGCGGCCGCCGGTCCCGATGACGCCGATCCGGATTCTGTCGTTGGCGCCTTGGACCGTCGAAGCCGCCAGCCGTGTGCTCAACGCAAGGCCGGAGGCGGCAGTCAGGAACGTGCGGCGGGTGCAGGACATGGGTGCTCTCCTGGACGTTTTGAGCGACTAATCGAGTTGCATTATCGCCGCTCCGGGCGGGGCGCCGTAAACTCGGCGTTCGTTCAGCTCCGGACGGTCGGCGACGGCGAAGCGCCCAGGCTGCAGCAGAACGTGATGGCAGGGCGGTTCCCGTACAAACACCGGCCGAGCACGGTGTACGAGCCGATGCCGGCCGCGCCGCTTTCAGCCTGCTGCCCGCGGAGATCCAGGCGTTGTTCGTCCGCTGCTTCGTCGCGGGACACAAGGCGCCAGCGGAGCGGCCGACGGCGGCGGAGTGGCAGAAAGCCTTGAGCGCTGCCTCGAAGAATCTCGTCGTCTGTCCGACGAACGAGCATCACCACTACGGCTCGCACCTCGGGTCCGAGTGCCCATGGTGCGCGAGGCTGAGCCGGGGACTTCCGGATCCGTTTCCGAAGGACGTTCCACGCGTCTCGCCGCCGCGACCGCGTAAGTCCAAGGCAAGCGTCGCGCCTGCCCCGGCGACGCCCGATCCACCGGCGCCCGCGCCCGTGGAGGAGAGCCCCAGCAAGGCCAAGGTCCTGTTAGCCCTGGCGTTAATCGTCATTCCGCTCTTGATGAGGATGTGCGGATGATGCGGGTCGAAGCGTGTCCGCAGGTCATCACCGTCGCTTGGGAATGGCCGCCGCCGGCGTCGGCGGCACCTTCTGGACGACGCCCTTTTCGAGGACCAGCCGCTCCATGTCGTCGAGCTCCATCGGCAGGAAGTCGGTGAAGTTCTCGTAGCCTGTGTCGGTGACCACGATCGTGTCCTCGTATCGCAGGTACAGGTTCTCCTCTGGCACCCGAAGCTGTGGATCGATCGAGAACACCTGACCGGCCTGGAGCGGCGCACCGGCATAGCCGCCGACATCATGGACGGCCATACCCACGGTGTGTGAAAAGACGCCGCCACCACTCTCGACGAGCGTGCGGGCCGCCTTCTCATAGGTCGGCTTCGAGAACCTGGTCCTGGCGAGCACAGGTTCCATGGCTTTGGCGGCTTCCTGACGGATCTGCATCGGCGTCACACCGGGACGGACCCTGGTCATGACCGCCTTGTGATACTCGAGCACGAACTGCAGCAGCTCGCGCTGCCAGGCGTTGTACTTGCCGTTGACCGGAAACACGCGGCCGATGTCGCTGACGTAATAGCGATAGTCGGGTGCATAGTCCATCAATACCAGGTCGCCGTCCTTCAGCGTGGCGGTATTGCGGAAATAGTGCATGTTGCTGATGTTCTCGATGCCGGTGGCCGTGATCGACCGATAGCCTTCGAGCCGCGCATCGTTGACCTTGAAGACGTAGTGGGCCGCGGCATCGAGCTGGTATTCGGTCACGCCCGGCTCGGTGCTGCGCATGGCTTCCATCACCCCGAGGCCCGCGAGCTGGGATGCGCGGCGAATCATCGCGATCTCGCGCGAGCTCTTGATGCTGCGCATCTCGTCCAGGATCGGGTTCAGGTTGCGCACCTCGGCGCGCGGATGGCGCATTCGCAGCAGCTCGACGAAGCGGCGCTGGCGCGCTGGCGCCCCGTCCCAGAAGTCGTTGGCGCGCGCCACCTCCGCCGCCGCCAGCTCGCCGCGGCTTTGCCCGAGGTTCTCGGCCGGACTGAACTCCGCATAGATCGCCGCCGCCGCGGCGCCGCGGCCGCCTCCCCGGGCTCCTGTCCCGGGAGTCGGCACGAGTGGCCAGTTGCCCTCCGTCATCCCCGTCACCGGCTGCACCTCGTCCACTCCGGCGATCCGCTTGACGAGATCGGCGTCTTCGGCCGAGAGGACGCGGCCCTCGGCGGCTTCGAGTCGTGCGTTGCGGGGCGGCAGATAGATCGTGACGGTCTTCGTGCGGCCGTCGAGCAACAGGTATGCGCCTGGCGTTTCGATGCCGCACAGGTAGTAGAAGGTGTTCTGCTGTCGCGGCAGCGTGAAGCCTTCGGTCTGCGACACGCCCTGCACGACGGCCACGGCATTCGCGCCAATCTGCTCGAACACCTTCGCGTGGCGGGCTCTGAATTCTTCGGCCGGGAAATCGGTCTGGTAATACTGCGCCGCGGCCGTGGCCGGGATCAGCACCGCGAGCGCGAAGGCCGCAATCCTCATCGAGATCTCCCTGTCGGTCGGCCAGGCGTCCGGACTGGCCGCATCGGAAGGCGTAAGTATAGAGCCCGGATTTCGCGGCGGATCGGTCCGGGCATCACTCGCGCTGCCGTTCGTCGTCGGGCTTGGTCCTGGCCGCCGGCCCGACGATAATCCACCCGGTTGCACGCGTGCGGCCGCGGGAGAGGGCGGAGATGATGAGACGGCGGAGCATCGAGGCATTCATGAAGCACCGCTCGCAGGGCCGGCTTCGGTCTCGGCGCATCACTGCTCGTGGCCGCACAGCTGCTGACTGCGCAGTCGAGGCCGCTCTCGAACGCCGACGCCAGCGAGCTGGCGGCAGGAAAGCGGATCTTCGACGCGCAATGCGCCTGGTGTCATGGGACGGACGGCACCGGTGGCGCCGGCCCCAGCCTGCAGCGCCCCAATCTCCGGCATGCCAGCACCGACGCCGATCTCACGGCGATCGTGAAGAACGGCATCGCCGGAACCGAGATGCCCGGATTCCAGTGGTCGTTGACCGACACGATGACGTGGCGAACGGCGGCTTACGTCCGGTCCCTGGGTCGCAGGCCGGCCGAGCCCGTCCGCGGCGATGCGACTCGCGGCGCAGCGATCATACGAAGCAAGGGCTGCCAGACCTGCCACGTGATCGCCGGTCGAGGCACGTCACTCGGGCCGGAGCTGACCGCGATCGGCGCGTTGCGCGGGCCTGCGTACCTGCGTGAATCGATCGTCAAGCCCGAGGCCGCCCATCCGCCTGGCTACCTGGTGGTGCGCGCGGCGTCGCGCGTCGGCGGCGAAGTCCGAGGCATTCGCGTCGACGAAGACGTGTTCTGGATACACATCCGCGACGCGGCAGGGACGCTGCACGTGCTCGAGAAGAAGCAGCTGCAGCGGCTGGACCGCGAGCTCACCGGCACGCTGATGCCTTCGTACGCGTCGTTGTCCGCCGACGAGCTGGACAACCTCGTGGCGTATCTCGCCAGCCGCCGGGGCGCACGATGAGGGGCGTCTTTCTCGCATTGGCCGTCGTGAGCGTGACCGCCGCGGGCCTGGCGGCGCAGCGTGGCGCCGATGTCGCAGCAGCTCTGGAGAAAGGCGACTGGCAAACATACTCGGGGGCGTTTGGGTCACACCGGCATTCGCCGCTCACGCAGATTTCGACGAGCAACGTGGCTTCGCTTCGGCCGGTGTGGATGTATCAGCCCCCTGGTACCGGTCCGCTGGAAGGGACGCCGATCGTGGTGAATGGCGTGATGTATGTCACGTCCGGTCCGGCGTCGGTGGTTGCGCTGAGCGTGAGAAGCGGCCGGCCGTTGTGGCGATGGACCCGACCGATTGCCGGGAGCGTACTGAACCTCGGTTTTCCCCGCGTCAACCGGGGTGTGGCAGTCCTCGACGACATGGTCTACGTCGGCACGCTCGACGGTTTTCTCGTAGCGCTGGACGCACGCAGCGGGAGCGAACGGTGGGTGGTCCCGGTTGGCGACAACGCATCCGGCCACTCGATCACCGCGGCCCCGCTCGTCGTCGAGGACAAAGTGCTCGTGGGGATCAGCGGCGGCGAAGCGGGCATCCGCGGGTTCCTGGATGCGTACGACGCCAGGACGGGCAAGCGCATCTGGCGGTTCTGGACGATCCCTGCGCCTGGCGAGCCCGGCAGCGACACGTGGGCGGGAGACAGCTGGAAAACGGGAGGCGGCGCGACGTGGCTGACCGGTTCGTACGATCCGGCGTTGAGGCTCGTCTACTGGGGAACCGGGAATCCCGCGCCAGACTGGAACGGCGAATCTCGCAAGGGGGACAACCTCTATACCTGCTCACTCGTGGCACTGGAGGTCGACACCGGCAAAATGCGCTGGCATTTCCAGTTCACGCCGCATGACGTCCACGACTGGGACGCGAACCAGATTCCGGTGCTCGTCGATCGCACGATCGACGGCCGAACAGCAGCGCGGGTCGCGATGGCGAACCGAAACGGGTTCTTCTACCTGCTCGATCGGCGGACCGGCGAGTTCCTGCTCGCCAGGCAATACGCGAAGCAGACGTGGGCGGAGGCCATCGACCCACGCGGCCGGCCGATCGTGATTCCGGGGATGGAGCCATCCGAGAAGGGCACGCTCGTGTATCCGAGCCTCCAGGGCGCGACCAACTGGGCGAGTCCGTCGTTCAGTCCGCTCACTGGACTGATGTATGTGGCGGTGCGTGAGATGGGATCGCTGTACTTCAAGAGCGACGTGGAGTACAGGCCCGGCACGTATTACACCGGCGGCAGCGAGAAGCGGCTCGACGACGAGTCGTGGGGGAGCATACGCGCCCTCCACGTCGACACCGGCGCGACGGTGTGGGATTTCAAGCTGCCGTCGCCGCCATGGGGCGGCGTGCTCTCGACCGCGGGCGGCCTGGTGTTCGCCGGATCGAACGAAGGGAACGTCTTCGCCCTCGACGCGAAGACCGGCGAGCCATTGTGGCAGTTCCAGGCCGGCGGTCCCATCCGCTCCAATCCGATGTCGTTTGCCGTCGACGGGCGTCAATACGTCGCCGTGGCGGCGGAACGCGCGTTCATCGTCTTTGCGCTGCCCAACGGCTAGAGCAGCGAGCGGCCGCGTCTGACGTCGAGCGCCGCGAGATCAGCTTCACGGTCGGGGGCAAAGGTTCACGTGGTGTTGCCATCCCGTTGTTACTTGACATGAGCGCTGGCCGAGATTGATCCTCCTCCGCAATCGGGCACCACCTGTTCACCAGTGACAGACGCGCCGAAGCGGGCGTTCACTGGGTCGAAGGTTGTGTTCCGATGCCGGGCTGACAGGACGCGGAAGGAGGCTGAACGATGCTCCGACTCGCTTTGCGAGGGTCTCTCGTCGTCGCACTGTGGACCTTGCCGTTCGATTCTGCGCTGGCTCAGTCGGGGCAAGCACCGGATTGATGGGACGGGTCACCGACCCCACCGGGGGCGGCGTTCCCGGCGTTGCGGTCACGCTCACCAATGTCGAAACAGGCAGCGCGCGCACGGTCACGACTGGCTCAACCGGTGACTGGGAGGCGCGATTTCTGACACCCGGCACCTACCGAATCACGTTCGAACTGACGGGATTCAAGACGCTGCGGCGCGAAGGCGTCACCGTGTCGACCGCGGAAATGGCGACGGTGGACGTGACGCTCGAGGTCGGCGGCCTCGCCGAGGCCGTCGAGGTCGTCGCGAACGCGGAAATGGTCTCGTCGGGCTCGATGACCGTGCAGCGCACGCTGGATCAGAAGGAGCTCGATTCGCTGCCGACATCGGCGCGCAACTTCACCCAGCTCCTGGTCATCGAGCCAGGGGTGTCCGCCGACATCAGCGAGCTGCTGTCGAACGACAATGCTTCGATCTCGCCCAGCGTGAACGGGGCGCGGACCACCAACAACAGCTTCGTCTTCAATGGCGTCGACGTGACCAACCTGCTGTGCTGCAACAGCCGCGTCAACGGCTCGAGCGGCACGATCGACAACGGCGGCGGGTCGCTCTCGCGCAACGTCGCGCCCGCGCCCGAAACGCTGCAGGAAGTCAAGCTGCAGACGAGCCTGTACGACGCGGCCACCGGCCGCAACGGAGGCGGCAACTTCACGCTGGTCTCGAAGAGCGGCACGAACAGCTTCCGTGGCAGCGCCTACTACTACAACCAGAACGACGCGCTGATGGCCAACGACTTTTTCTTCAACCGGGCCGGCATCGACAAGCCGATCCTCGACCGGCATGAAGGGGGGCGGCACCATCGGCGGTCCGATTGTCCGGAACAGGACGTTCTTCTTCGGGTCGTATCAGCGGACGCAGGCCGAGACCTCCTTCGTGGACGAGGCGAGCAATACGGTGCTGCATGCCGAGAGCGCTCACCGACGATCGCTCGGACGCGGGCATCAACAATTTCGCCGCGGCCATCTGGAATCCGATTCACGGTCCGGTGAACTTCAGCGTCGATCAACCCGATCTCGCGAGCGCTGCTGAAGGCAACGTTTCCCGACGGAACCTACTTGATTCCGTCCGGCGTCGGACGGCGCCAATTGCAGGCGGAATGGCACGCAGCTGTTCGAGAGCTGCCAGGTCGTCTCGGTCATTCCGGCGACATTCGAGCAGGATCAGTTCACGACGAACCTGGATCACCAGCTGACCGACTGCGAACCGGCTGAGCGGAAAGTACTTCTTCTCGAACCAGCCGAGCCGCGATCCGCTCGCCAACGGCAATGCCCTGACGCGGTTCGAACGCGAGGACACGACCTATCAGCGCACGTTCTCGCTGACCGACCTCCATGTCTTCAGTTCCGTCGGTGGTGAACGAATTCAGAGGCGGGTTCTTCCGGAATCGCAACGACAGCAGCCCGGTGGCCTACTTCACCAACGCCGAATTCGGGATCGCGAATCCGCTCGACTCGAAGGTCCCGGACCTGACCCAGCTGGACATTCGAGGCGACCGCGACGTCGGCGGCCGCGTGAGGTTCGGGACGCCTGCAGACGGCACGCGAATCTACGACCTGCAGACGACCTATACGATCGGCGACACGCTGACGCTGACCAAGGGAAGCATTCGATCCGGGCGGGTGGTGAACTGCGGCGCCACCATCTGGACGGCGACCTTCGCGAGGGGCAGAACCGCCGTCACAACTTCCGGAGCTGGTTCGACTTCCTGACCGTCGGCTACCGCAACCCATCGGATGGCAACAGGGCGCGCCAGATTTCCGATTCCTCCATCACGTATGGTGAGACGGCCCGCGAACTACCGCATGACGGACGTGAACGCTGTACGTCGCCGAGGACTGGAGAATCAGCTCGAAGCTGACGCTGAACCTCGGCGTGCGATGGGAATACTTCGGGTTCCCCTCGGAGGAGAACGGGATGCTCGCCGTGTTCGATTTCCCGGCCGCCCTGGAAACCGGGCATGGTGCAGGACGGGTTCGTCTTCGCGTCGAACTTCGATCCCAACTCGGTTCCCGGCGCCGCCGGTCTGGACCTGACGAAAGCGGACAGCAAGACCATCGTCCCCGGCGACTACGACAATGTCATGCCGCGCGTCGGATTCGCCTGGACGCCGTTCGAGAAGCAGGAACTTCGTTCTGCGCGGCGGCTACGGCATGTTCTACGAGCGCACGACCGGCGCCTTCGCCAACTCGCTGCGCCAGGCGCCGCCGTTCTTCCGCGAACTGCAGCTGAACAACCTCGGCGACTACAACGTCGTCCCGACCGATTTCCCCGCGCTCCCGATTCCTTCGATGAGCGTGGGCTTCGACGATGGCGAGCCGATCCTGGTCGGGTCGAACGATCCCGACAATGAGTTCGAGGCGCTCGAAACGCAGATGGTCTCGCCTGATTTGCAGACGCCCCACCTGCAGCAGTGGAGCGTCAACACGCAGTGGGAGTTCAGGCCGAACTGGCTCCTCGAGGTGGGCTACATCGGCACGAAGGGCAACGACCTGCTGCAGTTCATCAACCAGAACCAGGCGCTCGACATCGATGCCCTCGGCGGCTTCCAGCCGCGTGCCTGGCGTTCCGGGCGGTGGTTTCACCGGCAACTACTACACCGTCGTCAACGACCGGTTCGTCAATACGAAGACGCCTCCTCCCGGCTGCGATCTCTTCGATGATCCCGGTGAGTGCGTCGTCGCGCAGGAACTGCGCGGGCCGCTGCTCGGACTGGACGAAGACGAGGGAGCCAACACGCTCTATTCGAATGGTCAGTCGTGGTACCACGCGCTGCAGACGAGCCTGCAGAAACGGTTCAGCGCTGGGGTATCTGGTCAACGTCAATTACACGTTCTCACGCGCGATCGACTATTTCTCGGATGAGGGACTGTTCCAGATCGAACACGATCAGACGCGGCCCGAGCTGAACAAGGCGCTCTCGGACTATCACCGCAAGCACCGGCTGATCCTGAGCTGGGCGTGGGACTTGCCCTTCAGAGGGCAATCTCTTCGTCGAGGGCTGGCAGATCGCGGGCATCGGGACTTTCCAGTCGGGGCGCCCGTTCACCGTCACGGATGGGGAGTTCAGCGCCGTTCTCGTCTCGCACGACCAATCCCCGCCCGAATCTCGCGCCCGGCATGACCCATGAAGACCAGACCACGTCCGGATCGGTGACGTCCCGTCTCGACAACTATCTGAATCCGCGCCGCGTTCGAAAGCTCCGGGACCGAGTTCGGCGATCTCGGGACGGAATACCGTCATCGGTCCCGATCAGCGGCGCGTCGATCTGAGCGTCTCGAAGACGACCAGGCTGATCAGAGCGGGCAATCGCTGGAGTTCCGGATCGAAGCGTATAACGTGACCAACACGCCGACGTTCCGCAACCCGGCACGCGACATCAGCGCCGCCAACTTCGGCCAGATCACGCGGACGCGTGGAGGCCCGCGAGTGATTCAGCTCGGGGTGAAGTTCCGATTCTGAGGATGCGCGTGCGCCGGGCACTTCCGCTGTCCGTTCGCGTTGACTGCGCTGATCCTCCTCGTCACCTCGGCCGGGTGCCGGCGAAATCCGCCGGCCCCGGACGAGGATTCGACGAAGCCTCCGCCCAACCCGTCGCCGCTCTCCAAGGCGCTGGAGATCGAAGCCGAGTACGGCACGGCGCAGCTCTCGAACGATCCTGACGATCCCGCGATCTGGGTGCACCCCGAGGGATCCCTCGCGCAGCCTGATCCTGGGCACGATGAAAGTCGCGGCGCCAGCCGGGGCGGTCGTCGTGTTTGGCATGGACGGCCAGATCCGGCAGCTCGTCTCGGGCATCGATCGGCCCAACAACATCGACGTCGAATACGGCGTCGCGCTTGGCGGGCAGACTGCCGACATCGCCGTGGCGACCGAGCGCCTGGCGCGCCAGCTGCGGGTATTCCGGATCGATCCGCGCCGACGGGTCGACTGATCGATCTCGGCGGGATTCCGATACTCGAAGGGACAGGCCGGGGGAAGCTGGCGCGCCGATGGGCATCGGCCTGTATCGACGCGCCCGCGACGGGGCCGTCTTCGCCATCGTCGCGCCGAAGGAAGGGCCGCGTGAAGGGTACCTGTGGCAGTACCGGCTGTTGGACGCCGGCGGCGGCCGCGTCGGCGCGAAATTCGTGCGCCGCTTCGGAACCTTCAGTGCGACGTCGGTGCGCGAAGAAAACGAAATCGAAGCGGTCGCTGTCGACGATGCGCTCGGCTATGTGTATTACGCGGACGAGGCCGATGGCATCCACAAGTGGCACGCGGATCCTGAACATCCGGACGCCGGCGAGGGAACTGGCGCATTTCGCGCGGAGCGGCTATCGCGGCGATCGGGAGGGCATTGCCATCTACGCCTTGCCCGACGGCACCGGGTACATTGTCGGGACCGACCAGCTCGACGAGGACAGCGAGTACCACCTGTACCCGCGGGAAGGGACGGCTGGCAACCCTCACGATCACTCGCGCGAGATCGCGGTGCTGCGCGGCGGGGCCGATGCCACCGACGGGATCGAGATTTCGTCGAGCGCGCTGGGACCTGGTCTGCCGAACGGCGTGCTTGTCGCCATGAACAGCGGGCCGCGAAACTTTCTGGTGTTTCGCTGGCAGGACGTTGCAGCGGCGGTCAAGCCGGCGCTTCGAACGCAGTGACCATCTGCCTCATCGTCATCAGGTAGTCGCGACGTGCGGCCGCCGCAGCGTGCTGTGGCCCTGCGCCGACCGGTGGAGGTGTTCGGTGTGCAAGACTCCGGTGCCGACGGTTGCGGCATGTGCGCTGATGATGCTGGCGGGCGGCGGTCGCGCCGCGGCCCAGAGCGTCGATTTCACGTTTTTTATCGGTCGCGCGTTTCCGATTTATGACGAGCGGCTGGCGCTCCGGCCCCCGACGCCGACGGTGCCTGGCGCGGACGTGACGGTGGTCGGATCGCCACTCATCGAGGCGGATGGTGGGCCGGTGTTAGGCGGGGCGCTCGCAGTCGAGTGGGGAATCCTCGGTGTCGAAGGCCGGCTCGACGCGACCGATCTGGCACTCGACGTCACCGGCGCCCGTTACGACTTGCGCGGCAACCGGCCACCGATCGAAGGCCTCACGGCAAGCATCACCGTGTCGGACGGGAGATTCGATGCCGATCGGGTCATGCTCCTCTCGGCGAACGCCAGAATCCGGTCTCCCGGCCCGGTGGCCCTCGTCGTTTCGGGTGGTCTGACTTATCTCCCGGAGCTCACGGTAACCGGGACCATTCCACTGCGCGTAGAGTTCCCCGGCGTCCCGGCGCCGCCCGGTTTCGATCCGAGGCTGACGCTTCGCGCTGTGCCCGGCCAGTCGGACCACCGGTGGGGGGTGAATGGCGGGGCAGGCCTCCGCATTGGCGGACGCGTGGCGCTGATGGGCGAGGTTCGCGCCTTCTATTTCCGTGAGCACGAGTTGCGCTTCGACGTCGAGAACGACCTCGGCATCCTCGACGCGCTCCTGGACAGGCTGGCGTCGGTCCGCTTCGATCCGGTCTTCGTAAACGCCCAGGCGGGTGTGACGTTCCGGTTCTGAAGCCGCCGCTCAGGGTTCAGCACGCGCTCGCTCCGCGGGCCGTTACCGGCCAGCCAACACGACCTCGCCGAACCGGTTTATGCCCGCGCCGCCGTTGGAGCCGGCATCGTAGACATAGCCGTAGACCTTCACGCCATCCGGGCGGGTGTACACGTTGCCGCGGATCCACGAGCCGCGAATGCTGTCGACCTCGCAGTCGCGAGGGCTGCCAGCCACCGCTGTCATGCGTGCTGAAAATGCTGCGCGACGACTGCTCGATGAAGAGGACGTGAACCGTCTTGCCATCGAGGACGGCGTCGGCTCCCGGTTGCTGCGAATCGACCGCGTCGCGGGACCACCTCGCGATCGGTGACTCTCACTGCGGGCGTGGGTGGGCCGTCGTTCACGATGCGCCGTTCCCAGAGTCTGCCGGAGGCGAGCCGGTAGATGATGACCAGGGTGTTCGTGTCGGGAATGTAGATGAGCGGCAGCACGACACCGTACTCCGCCGGGACGTTCCGGCGCCGGTCGCGATCTGCTGCCGCGCGGTGAGCGTGCCGTCGGGCAACAACCGTCGATACCAGATCGTGCCGTCGGTCCCGTAGTAGGCGAGGTGACGGTGTCGTTCGCGCCGCGCACGGCCTGCGGGCCGGCGAGGTTGGGGGCGACGTCGGCGTCGATGACCGTCTTTGCGCCCAGCGCCGGCCGGCGAGCGGATGCTGTAGTGGATTCTGGTTGGACCAACGTAGAAAGCGACCAGGCTTCCGTCGGAGCGCACTTCGAGCGCTGCCGCCTGGGCGACCGGTGCGACGTCGGCAACCAGCTCTCCCCGTGACGGCCCAGGAATCGGGCTGCGTCGGATGATCGGAGGTGCGGAATGAATGTACCTGGCCGATCGGCTGACCTGGTGGAGAATGTGGATGGTGTCACCCACCTGCGGGCGTCGACCGATTCGAGGTCGCGAATCGGAGGGCGGTTCGTACCGTCGACTTCGCGCCAGGTGCGCCCATGGTCAGTGGATTTCACCATCATGAAGAGGTTGCTCGTCTCGGCCGGCTCCATGATGAAGTAGAGATCGCCGTTCGAAGCCTGCCACGGTCCGATGCGGCCAGGCGTTTCCACGAAGGTGCCTCCGACATGTCCTGGCGGGATGGCGAGACGGACCATCGGGTGTGCGGAGGGACCTCTCGGCACTCCGCCACCATCGACCATTCTGAACTCGAAGCGTATCGCCCTCGCTCGTTGGTGACCGCGCCGTCGGCAAAGCGACGCACCACCAGCGCCCACTCGAACTCGCCGTGTGCGCGCACGCCGCTCCACGATGGTGTGCGGTCGGCGAGGCTGACGCCGGTGCCGGCCTGGAACTGCGGCGGCGGAGCCCGCCAGCAGGTTCGTGGTCGCCTCGCCATGCTGATAGGCGGCGCAGGAGACGATACTGACCCGAGGCGTTTTCGCTCATCGGATTCCGGCTTCGGAAAGTCGTGCGCTTCGACGTCGGTCCACGTCCCCTTCGTTGCGCCGGTACTGAAGACGAAGCTGCTGGCGGTCCGGCGCACCGGGTGCGCCTCCGCTCTAAGCGAAGGCGAAAGGGCCGGTCGGCCTGGATCGTGACGTCGGCGTTGAGGCGCCGCCCACCCTGGTCGGCGTTCAACGGCACGCTGAAGTCGGAGCGAACACGGAAGCTCGGCTGCCGTTCGGCGCGATTGCGGGAGGGGGCATGCTGATGCCAGCGACGACCGCGACCAGCGCAAGGATCCGAAGTGTCCATCGATTTCGAAATGTCTTCCGCGGGGATGCGCGGGGGAGAAAAGGACCAGGAGGGCGCGCGTGTCGGCGTTAAGCTTCCGTCATGACGCGAAAGATCCTGTGGAGCGCCACCCTGGCAGCCTGCGTTATTGCGGCGAACGCGCCGCGCGCAGCCGCAGTGCCGCACGCCGTGAACTGATCGTCTGTGGCTGGGACGAGGTCTTCATCCTCGATCTCGACGTGAAGCCGGATGCGAGAAACGACCGGCGCGTCTGGACCTGGCGGGCACAGGACCGCCCCGACCTGCCCGACGAGTTCAAGCCCCTGTTCAAGACCACCGACGAGTGCAAGCCCTACGATGATGGCGCCAGGATCCTGATCACGTCATCGGGCAGCGGCGTCGCCCTGGTGAACCGCGCCGACGGCCGCGTGCTGTTCTACGCCCGGGTGCTGAACGCCCATTCGGCGGAGCTGCTGCCGAACAATCGCGTGGCGGTGGTGGCATCGCACGACCGGGCGGGAAAGGGGGATCGTCTGATCGTTTTCGATCTGGCGAAGCCCAACACCGAGATCTTGAGCGAAGAACTGCCGTGGGGACATGGCGTCGTCTGGGACGCGCAGCGGAACCGTCTGTGGGCGCTCGCGGACAAGGACCTGCGGGTCTTCGAGCTCCGCGACTGGGAGACGCGCTCCCCCGGTCTGCGCCGCATCGAGTTGATACCGCTGCCCGAAGGGATGGGGCACAATCTGTCGATCGTACCCGGCTCGTCTGCGCTGGCGATCTCCACGACGAATCACTGCTGGCTCTTCGATCGCGAGACGAAGACGTTTCGGCGGCATCCGGAACTGGGGGACGCCAGGCACGTCAAGAGCATCAGCTATCACCCGGCGACCGGACAGATTGCCTACGTGCAGGCGGAAGGGGAGAACTGGTGGGCGGAACGGATCCACTTCCTCGACCCTGCGGGCATGATTCACATCGGCGGCGAACACTTCTACAAGGCACGCTGGAACATCCCGGGCAAGTAGGTGGCCATGACCTCGGCGGGCGGCGTTCTCGGTGCGAATCATCCGGGGCTGTCCCGTTGACGGGCGGGGTGTCGTACTCGACGCGATTCGCCGACCTGTTCTTCGCCGTAGAGCCATACGTGTGGGGCCGCGACACCCATGACGGGATCGCGTATACCGTCGGCTCGACGTGGTATTGATTTTTCGAAAAAAGCCTTAGCACCCTCCCCGCCTTCAGATCGCTCAGAAGGTGAACCTCATCACGAAATTGAAGAACCGCATCGCACCGGCGGACGCGACCGCCGTGGTCACCTTTCCGAAGTTGCTGTTGGTCGGATCGGTAATCGGGTTGTTGTAGGCGGCGTAGTTCAGAAGATTCTGAATATCCACGCGGGCCTGGAACGTGCGGCGGCCTCCGAGCTGGAAGTTCCGGACGACGTTCATGTTGACGTAGGTCAGTCCGGGCCCGCGCAGACCGTCGATCTGGAACGGGAAGGCGCGGGTCTGGAAGCTGGTCGGCGTCTTCGTCGGATCCTTCTCGAAGCCCTCGACGTTGAACCAGTACTTCGACGGATCGATCGTGCCGTTTGGATTCAGCGCAATCTCGGGTTTGCCCTTCTTGATGTCGTCGATGTTGCCGTAGTAGAAGAGATTGTTGTTGAACACGATCATCGATCCCGGGCTGGTACTCGAAGGTGCCGCCAAGCTGCCACCCGCCGGCGAGCGCCGCCCACACCCCGCCGCTGTTCAGCATCGGCCTGCCGGGGCCAAACGGCAGCTCGTAGACCGCGCCGCCGGACAGACGGAACGGCCGGCTGTTGTTGTCGTCCCACCAGAGCGTCGGCTCACGGTCGTATTCCTCGACGGTGCGGTTCGTACGGCTGCTGTTGAACGACATCGCGGCGTTCGCGGTGAACCCGTCCGCGAAGCGCCGGTTGACGTTGAGCTGCAGCGAATGCACCTTGACCTCGCGCAGCGGCAGGTTGTCGTACGCGAGGTTGTTGATGTGCGAGAAGGGGCGCAGCAGCCGCTGGCGCTGCGTGGTCGTCGCCGTGAAGAAGCCGTTGGCGGCCATGCGCTGGTAGAGCACGGGATCCGTTGCGCGAAGCGAGGCAAAGTTCGACAGCGTGTACGGATTCGTGACGTTGGCCGTCAGCGCCGCCTGGGCGGCGGTGTCGCGGGCGTTGAGGCTGCCTGGAATCCAGTACTGCTGCGGCAGGTAATCCGACCTGATGCCGACCTCGACGCGGTCCGAGTAGGAACCGTCGTACGCCACTTCCACCGACAGGTTCCTCGCGAGCTCCCGCTGCACGCCGATGCGCCAGCGCTGTTGACGCGCGTGCTCGTGGCCCTGGTTCTGGATGGAGTAGTTGGAGCTGCCCGCGATGGTGTTGACCCCGAGGGTGGCGCCGGTCGGATCGTCGAAGCGTGTGCCATCGGCCCGGACGGGGAACGGATCGGCAAACCCGAGCTGCCCGGTGTAGGGGTTGCCGAGCAGGAACGTCTGGCCGAAGTCCGTGCTGTTCGTGTTGTTGGTCGTGGCGCTGAATCCAACGTTGTTCTGCGCGAAGTCGGCGGCGTTGAGCGTGTCGTAGTAGAGGCCGTAGCCTCCTTTGATCACCGTCTTCTCCCCGACTTTGTAGACCGCCGAGACGCGCGGCATCACCATGGTCTGTGGACGCCAGACTTTCCCGTCCTGGCCCGGATCGGTCGCGTAGATCGACCCGCCGCGAACGTGGAAGTCCGCGGCAGGGACCTGCGGAATCGGGTTCCGGGCGTAGGCCGCCTCGGCGAGATCGGAGATGGCCAGCTTCGCATTCGGATCGAAATCGACGATCAGCTCGCCGTTGTCCTCCGGAGATCCCGTTCTCCCACTCGACGCGCAGCCCGAGATTGAGCGTGAGGTTCTGAAAGCGCCAGGAGTCCTGACCGTGGACGGCGAAGAAGTGGTTGCGAAGGTTGCTCGTTGGCTGGATGGTCGCGGTCGATGTCGAGGGGATGCCGAGCATGAACGCGGCGAGGCTCAGCCCGAGGTTGCTCGGCGTGAGCTGCGCCGTGTCGCTGGCCTGGCGGGTGAATTCGTTGGTGAACGAGAGCTGGCTGGAAGGATTCCCACCCAGGCCCCGCTGCCGCTGCGCCAGCCGGGCATCCACGCCGCCCCGCAGCGTGTGCGCGCCGCGCACCTGTGTAACGTTCACCGTGCCCTGCAGGTTGGTCGTGCGGTCGCCCGACACGGCGCCCTGCGAGATGCCCTGGTAGCCGCCAATCGCCACGGCGGGGAGCATGCAGTCGTTCTGCGCGGCGCAGAACGAGTCGAGATACGAAGGCATGCCGATGTCGGTCGGCTTGTATTCGTGCAGCCGGCGCAGCAGGTCGTCCTGGAAGAAGCGATTGCTCGCCACCTGGCTGTCGATGACGGTCTTGCCGCGCACGTGCGTCCAGTTGCCGATGACGGCCCAGTTGTAGCGCGACCGATCGATTGAGTGCAGGCCCTCGAACTCCGGCACCTCGTAGGTCCAGTCGCTCACCGGCTCGAGGAACGTGTTGCCCGACACCCGGAAGAAGAAGCGGTTGCGCGCGGACTTGTTGAAGTCGATGCGGCCGGCGTACAGCGTGCTGACCGGCTTGTCCGGCTCGCCCCCGCGGTAGTAGTTGCCGGTCGGCGTGGCGCCGTCCTCGATCAGGTTCTGGTTCGGCTTCGGCACCATCTGCCGGTACAGGCCGTAGAGCGGATTCACGATCCGGCTGGCCGGAATGATGTTGTTCGGGAACGGATCGCGGATGAAGCGGTTCGGGTTCGCGGGATCGCGGCGCACGGTGAGCGGGTCGTAGATCTGATACTGAGCGGGGTTCGGCAGCCTGAGGAGGTCCGAGAAGTCGCCCCTGAGCTCGGCGTCGCTGGCCGGCACGGTGCTCGACGCCTGATTCTTCCCGGGGATGAAGTCGTTGACGTGCGAGTAGTTGGCGAAGAAAAAGAGCTTGTTCCGGCCGTCGACCAGCTTCGGGATGACGACCGGTCCGCCCGCTGTCAACGCCAGGTTGTGCGAACGTCCGGTTTCGTAGAGGTCTTTCCCCGCGGGCGTGAAGGTCAGCCGCTGGCTGGGATTGAGCTCGTTGATCTTGTTCGTCCAGTACTGGTAGTTGGCGGTGCCGCGATACTGGTTCGCGCCCGACCGCGTCACCATCGCGATCTGCAGCCCGGTGCCATGGCCGACCGACGCGTCGAAATTGGACGACTCGACGCGCATCTCCTGGATCATGTCGGAGTTCGGCGAGGCCGCGATGCGGCGCGCGCTGCCGCTGTTGGTCGCGCCGTCGATCGAATAGGTGTTGCTGCCCACGCCGCCGAACGCGGCGCCCGCCGCCTGGGTCGTGCCATCCGCGAATCCCTGGGATACCAGGCTCTGGTTGGTCGACGGGTTCACGCCGGCGGCGAAGCGCGTCAGCATGATCGGCATGTTGGAGAACATCGGCAGCCCTTCGACCATCCGGCTGTCGAAGTTCTGGCCCGACGACACCGCGGACGTGTCGAGCAGCGGCGAGGCCGCGGTGACGGTGATTTCTTCGGTGATCGCTCCGAGCTCGAGCGTCAACTGCACGCTCACCTGCTGGCCCACCGCCACCAGGATGCCGGACGGAGCAGGCTCTTGTAGCCCGTCATCGTCACCGCAATCTGATAGTTCCCCGGCTGGAGCAGCGGCGCTTCGAAATAGCCGCTGCTGTTGGTCACGAGCGGCTGTGCCGCCCCGGTATCGGTACTCGTGATCGTCGACCGTGGCGCCGGGGACCACTCCCTGCGCGTCCCTGACGGTTCCAGAGATGTTGCCGCGGGTTTCCTGGGTGAGGACGGGGACGACGAAAACCAACGACAACAGGAGGATCCAGCCGCATCTGCGCATGTCCTGCTCCTTTGTGCCGAACCGGGGTGCGCGAGATGCTAACTCAATTCGGGAACCACGTTGCTGTCTTCGGCGAAATGAGCTAAGACGTGGCGAATGATGTCAGGCGTTCCGCGCATCCTCGGCCTGGTCGTCGTTGGCCTGACGGTGTTCGCCGTCGCACGCGACCCGACACGTTTTACCGTGACCGCTGCCGGCGCTGTCGTTCAGAGCGGCGGGCGCTCCGGTCCACCCGCGAAGTATCCGGGCTACGAACTGGTCTGGGCCGACGAGTTCGACCGGGACGGTGAGCCTGACGCGAAGAAGTGGACCTACGAGCGTGGCTTCGTCCGCAATCGCGAGTTGCAGTGGTACCGGCCCGAGAACGCCCGCGTCAGCGGCGGCCTGCTCACGATCGAAGCCCGACGCGAACGGGTGCCGAATCCCGGCTTCCAGAGCGGAGCGGGCGACTGGCGCAATCGTGAATTCGCCGAGTACTCGTCGGCGAGCCTGATGACCAGGGGATTACATCAATGGCGATACGGCCGATTCGAGATGCGAGGGCGCATCGATACGCGGCCGGGCCTGTGGCCCGCGTTCTGGACGCTCGGGATCACCGGGCCATGGCCGCACGGCGGCGAGATCGACATCATGGAGTATTACCGCGGCATGCTGCTGGCCAACGTGGCGTGGGGCGGCGCCGAAACCGCTCCAGGCCGTCTGGGCCGACACCCGCAAACCCCTCGAGAGCTTCAACGACCCGAAGTGGTCTTCGGCCTTTCACGTGTGGCGGATGGACTGGGACGAGCGCGCCATCGAGTTGTCGGTCGACGGAGCCCGGTTGAACGAAGTGGAGCTCACGCGGACCGTCAACCAGGACGGCAGCGGCAGGAATCCCTTTCACGAGCCGCACTACCTGCTGCTCAATCTCGCCATCGGTGGCTCGTCGGGCGGCGATCCTTCCGCGACGACGTTTCCCGCGAAATTCGAGGTCGACTTCGTGCGCGTGTATCAGCGGAAGTGAAGGCGGTCAGGTCGCCTGTGGCGCGGCCGCGCACCGTCGTGTCAGATGCCCGCGTACCACGACCACCCGTTCTGGATGTTCCCGTTCTTCCCGCCGTCGTCGAACGTGTCGTTCACGACGATCCGCTGGAGGAACTTCATGCTCTTGTAGCCAAGCTGGGTCTCGACTCTGAGCCGGACCGGCGCGCCATGGGGAACCGGCAGGTCGCGGCCGTTCATGCCGTAGGCCAGCAGCGTCTGCGGGTGCAGGGCGTCGTGCAGGTCGATGCTGTCGGCCCACTGGTCGAACGAATAGAAGTTGATCCAACGGGCGCTCGGCAGCATTCCCGCTGCTTCGAGCACGCGGCCGAGCGGCACGCCGGTCCATTCCGCGATGGCGGACCAGCCTTCCTCGCACGTGTGGCGCGTGATTTGAGTCCGCGAGGGCAATCGTTTCAGGTCCGCGAGCGAATAGGTGCCAGGCCTGGCGACGAGCCCCGACACCGAGAGCCGCCAGTCAGCGAACCCGCCCTTCCGCAGCGCGCCGTAAGCGTCGCTCCGGTTTGGCAGGTAAGGCGCCGCAGGATCCGTGGTGCCAATTGCCGGAAACGAGCTCACGTCTTTGTGGCTGTATTCCCGGACCATCCGGCGCGACGGCAGGAGAATCCGCTGGGCCGAATACGTCAGGTTATCGCCCATCCGGAGGATATGGCCGTAGGTCGGCGGGAGCCCCTTGATGTAGCCAGGAACGAACAGGCCTCCGGCCGCACCGACCCCGGCAATCAGCGCCGTCCGCCGCGTCACGAGTCGTGCCCGTTTCATGTCCGTCGCCCCAGCGTCATGCCGCGCATCTGCCGCCTGAAACCCGTCGCAATCACCATGATCACGTGCGCGATCGCAAACAGCATGAGCGCGACGAATGTGAAGAAGTGGATGGTCCGCGCCGACTGAAATCCGCCGAGTGTGCTCTGAAGAAAGGGATATGCGGCGGCGACCGTCGGCGACATCGCCAGGCCGCTCACGACCGCCAGCGGCAGTGCGCCGAACACCACCCCGCAATACGCGCACTTCTGCAAGAGACCGTAGTCCGGCCCTCCGGTCGCGGCCGGTACCTTCAGACGGAGATGGCTGACCAGCTCCGTCACGAAGCGGCGGGGATGGCTCTCGCGGAGACGAGGCCAAAGGTACCGCCGGAAGTGCCCCGTGACCACGCCCGCGATCAGGTAGAACGCGCCGGGCACGACCGTGAACCACGCCGCGAGAAAGTGCAGGCTGCGCCCCCAGCCGTTCTCGTTGAAGATCGGATAAGTGCGGTTGGCACTGATCGCCGACGGCGAGCCCTCGATGGGGACGCGCTCGGTCCAGCCGCCGTGCCGGTGGTTGCGGCTGATCGGCAGCTCGATGAGCGCCGGCGTGAGATCGTTGCCCGTGTCTCCCCAGTAGAGGCGCGGGTGCGCCATCAGGATCACGAACCCGGTGAACGCCAGCGTCAGGATGCTGGCGGTGAGCAGCCAGTGCGAGACTCTCACCCACGGGGCATGGCCCACCGTTTCCTGCTCGGGGCGCGCCGCCGTGATCACGACGTCAACCGGGAGATGGTCCAGCATTGGGTCGGCCGTAACAGTGCGCGCGAAGACGGTGGGCTGTCAAGACCCGCTGTCGCTATTCATTCCGCAGCACCGTCGCCGGCTGAAGCCCCGTGGCACGTTTCGCCGGGACGAAGCACGCGAGCAGCGCCACGGCCAGCAGGAACGTGCCGGCCGCCGCAAACGTCGCCGGATCTGTCGCGCCGACGCCGAACAGCACCGTCGACAGCAACCGCGTCCCGGCGAACGCGACCACGAGACCCACAACCACGCCCGCCGCGACTACCTGCATGCCCTGCCCGACGACGAGCCGGAGCACGTGCCGGGGACTGCCGCCGAGCGCGAGGCGAATGCTGATGTCCTTCGTGTGCTGCTGGACGTAGTACGCCATCACGCCGTAGATGCCGATCGTCGACAACACCAGCGCGACGATCGCGAACCCGATCACGAGCATCGACAGCGAACGCGGCCGTTCGAGCGATCGCGTCACCCGTTCCTCCATGGTCGCCGTATCGGAGAAGGGCAGTGTCGGGTCGAGATCGCGGACGACCCCACGGACGGCCGGGATCAGCATCTGTGACTCCGCCGCCGTTCGCGCGACGATGTATCGGGACCGTGAAAAACCACCCCTGTCCAGCGGTCTATACACGGTGCCCTCATCCGGCTGGTCGAGGCCGGCGTATTTCACCGGGCTGACCACGCCGACGACCGTGGTCCACGGACACTGCGTGCAGCCGCCCGAGCGCAACCGCTTGCCGACGGCACTCTCATTCGGAAAAAACCGCTTCGCCCACGCGCGATCGACGACGACCGCTTCGAGATCGTCGGTGAGCGCATCGCGCTCCTCGAGCAGGCGGCCTTCGAGGAGCGGGAGGCCCAGCACGCGGAAGTACTCCGGCGTGACCCCCACCCAGGGGGTGACCGGCTGCGACTGCCCGGCCGGCGTGCGCTGATCCTCGAGCTCGAAGTTGTTGAAGTCGTCGGCTCCGTCGGGCGGCAGGCCGTCGGCGAATGCCACGGCAGATACGCCTGGCAGCGTCTCCACGCGGCGCTTCAGCTCGTCCCAGAAAACGACACTCGTACGCTCCGGATACTGCGCCGCGGGTAACTGGATCGCGCCGCTCAGCAGGTTGCGGGTGTCGAACCCGAGATCGACGCGTCGAAGCTCGTTCAGGCTGACGAGGAGCAGCCCGGCGACGACGAGCAGCGGTGTCGCGATGGCGAACTGACTGGCCACCAGCCCGCGTCGCAGCCGCCGGACGGCGAGGCTGCCCGTGGCCGAGCGCCCCATCGATCGCAGCGACTCGTCGACCGGGCCGCCCGCGCTGTAGAGGGCCGGGACCAAACCGAACAAGACGCCGCTCGCGATGGTGACAGCGGCGAGCAGCCAGAGCACCGGTCCGGTGAGTCCGATCTCCTGCGTGCGTGGAAAGTAAGGGGCACCCGCGGTGTGGAGGAGGCGGACGCCGCTCCATGCGAGCGACAATCCGACTGCGGCTGCGCCCATTGCCAGGAGCGCGCTTTCCGCGAGCAGGTACCGCACCACGCGTCCCCGTGACGCGCCGAGCGCCGCACGGACGGCCAGCTCGCGGCGGCGGCTCGTGACGCGCGCGACCAGAAGGTTGGCGGCGTTGGCCGTCGCGATCAGCCATACCAGCGCTACGGCGGCCAGCGCGACGCCCGCCACCGTGTGAATGTCGCCGGCGACGAACGCCTTGAGATCCATCAGCCCCCACGTGGCGCGATCGTCCTGGTACGACGACTTCCACAGCGGAAAGAGGCGGCGGTTGATCGCCTGCAGCTCGCTGGCGGCCGCGGATCGGCTGACGCCTTCACGGAGACGTCCGAGTGTGGTGATGAAGAAGGGACCCTTCCGGCGCGGCGTCGACCATTGCGCGGCAACGAAGAAGTCCTGCCGCCGCTCGAACGGTCCGAGCTGCGGTGAGAGAACGCCGGCAACGATGTAGTCGGCGCCGTCGAGCCGAATCGGCCGTCCAACGACATCGCGTCGGCTGCCCAGTCGCCGCTCCCACAAGCCATGGCTGATGACGACCGCGGGCGGACTGCCCGGCCGTCCGTCCTGTTCCGTGAAATCGCGGCCGATCGCCGGCGTAATCCCGAGCAGCCGGAAGTACGTCCACGTGACCTCCCGGCCGGTCAGCCGCTCCGCGATCGTCCCGTCGCTGAAGGCCATGGCGCGCCCTCTGTATCCGGCGATCGCCTCGAAGTGGGTCTGCTGCGCCTCGAGCGCGAGGTAGTCCACAACCGACAACGAAAACCTGTTGGGCGGGGCGTCTGTATAGATGCGGACAAGCTGTTCCGGATCCTTGTACGGCAGCGGCTGGAGCAGCGCCGCGTTGACGGCAGCGAAGATCGCGGTCGTTGCGCCGATGCCGAGACCGACGGTGACGACCACGGTCAGCGTGAGGGCGGGGGCTCGCAGCAGGTTGCGGAGACCTATCCTGACGTCCTCGGCGAGATCCTGTACCAACAACAGTCGCTGCACGCGATGCTCCTTTTCCAGGTCCTGGCGCCGGCAGTACCGTCGCGTCGCTTCGACGTCGCCGAAGGTCCGCACCGCCTCGCGGCGCGCATCGTCGGGCGACAGCCCGTTCGCCCGCAGCTCTTCGATCCGCATCTCGAGGTGGACGCGAAGCTCTTCATCCACCTCATCCCTGATGGCCGCCGGCCCGCGACGCAGGTACCAGAACCTCACGGCTGCAGCACCTGCCGGCCCGCCGGGGATGGAGACGTCATATTCTCCCCTTAGACGGTGTGGGGAGCAAAAAGTTGGGCGGTCGGGGCTAAGATCGCGCGATGGCTCGGCCGAATCACGAAGGACCAGCGGACCCGGAGAAGTTCGTCGAGGTCCTCAGCTGCGTTCGCGGAGATGAAACCCGGAGCTACAGGCTGCGCCCAATCGTCGGGGGCGCCGAGCTGTGGCGGGTGACGGAATCCGGGCTCGCGGGAGTCCAATCGATCAAGGAGTGCGACTTCCAGAGCTCCGAACAGCTGACCGGGTTCCTCGAGGAGCTCCGCCGTTCGCTGCTCGCCGGCGGGTGGCGCGAGACCTAACCGATGGTCCAATTACGGCTCTATGAGCTTCGTCACGTCGGAGAGCTTCTGGATCACGATGGTCTCGAAGACTCTGGGGCCAGAGATGTTCCCGTGATGGAACGCCGGCGGGCCGGCGGTCAATCCTCTGCCCATCGATCCAACCAGGAGAGAGAGCGAGAGCTGGCGGCTCCCGGATAGGCCAACGTGGACTTCGGCGCACAACGGAAAGTCGCGCCCACGATCCGCCGCCGGGTTGCCGGTCTGCTCACCGCAATCGTTTGTCTCCCACGTAGGCGTGGCTTGCGCGCCCGCTACGCCGCGCAGCCAAGCCTCGAACGTCGTCCGTGGCAGTGCCTTGTCAATGTCCTGCACGACGGCGTCTTTCGCCGCCTTGATTGCCGCAGCTCGAGGTTGCGGTGTTTGCCCAAGAGCGAGAGCAAGAGCCACCAGCGTCAGCGAACTCATCGGCGCCTCGTAACAACCCTATGTAGGACTCAGCGTCGTGGCAAGTTCATCGCCGGCGCGCGCGGGGAACGGTCAGCGGCCGGTGGCGGGCCGGCATCGCGCGCGCGGCCAGGAGATCGATGAACGCGTCCACGTGCGCGACGCGGCCCGCCTGCGTGAGCGTTGCCGCTCGCCATTGGCGGCGGATGCCCGAAGCGGTGATCGGGACGGCCCGGACGTCGCCGGCGCGGAGCGCCGGCGCAATCGCCCATGTCTGCATGACGCTGACCCCGAGCCGCGCCTTCACCATCTCGAGGATCGCTTCCGTGAGCATGACGAACGACACGCGCCGGGCGACGACCCCCGCCGGCTTGAGGATCTTCTGGATCGTGAAGCTGTCGTCGGGCGAGCTCGAATAGAGCAGCAACCGCTCGCCGGCGAGGTCTTTCGGGCTGACGAAGGACTGCGCGGCGAAGCGATGGTCGGGCGCCACGATCGCGGCATGCTCGTCCTCGAACAGCGCCCGTGTCCTGACATGGCTGCTGCGGACCACGTCGGTGACGATGGCGACGTCGAGCCGGCCCTCGAGCAGCGCCTCGAGCGGCCGCATCGTGCACTCGACCGCGATCGACACGTCAACCGCCGGATGCTTCCGGCGGAACGCGTCGATGAGCGGCGGCAGCCAGTGATACCCGGTATTGCACTGGGCGCAGACCCGGATCACGCTGGCCTCGCCGGCGCCGTGCCGGCGCACGTCTGCCTCGGCCGCCTCGAGGTCGTCGAGGACGCGCCGGGCGGTTTCGAGGATGCGGCCGCCGGCGGCGGTCACCACCATGCGCCTGCCCACGCGGTGGAAGAGGGGCGTTCCCAGCCGAGCCTCGATGGCGCGGAGCTGATGACTGACGGCGGACTGTGTCAGGTGCAGCTCGCCGGCCGCCCGCGTCACGCTTCCCGACGCGGCCACCGCCGTCACCATCTGGAGATGCCTGACCTCGATATCCATGAATAGGATTCATCAAGCATAGCAAAAGAATGAGCTTTGTTTGCTGGCAATCCGCTCATATGGTTGCAGCCATGGCCCTCATGGACTTCCGCCACGCCCTCCGTCCGTGGCGGCGTCAGCCGGCGTTTGCCGCGTGCGTGATCGGCGTGCTGGCGCTGGCGGTCGGCGCCAACACCGCGATGTACACGCTGGTGCAGACCATCGTGCTCCGGCCGCTGCCGCTCACGAGAGCCCGATCGGCTCCTCACCTTCAGCATCGTCCGTCCGGAAACCGACCGTCAGCCACTCTCCCTGCCCGATCTCGCCGACTTTGCCCAGTCCAACCGGACGCTGGAAGGAATCGCGTCGTTCTTCGGATGGAGCGCCAATCTCACCGGCACCGGGGACGCCGAGCGGCTCACCGGCCATGCGCGTGTCCGCCAACTACTTCGACCTCACCGGCGCGCGTGTGCACCTTGGACGGGCGATACAGCCGGGCGACGAGCAGCGGGCAGTGGCGCTCGTGAGCCACGGCCTGTGGCAGCGGCGCTTCGGCGAGAGGACGGATGCAGTCGGGACGTCGATCGTTCTCAACGGCGAGGCCTTCACCGTGATCGGGATCCTGCGGCCCGAGTTCGTGTCGCTGGTCCGCGACGTCGATCTCGTCGTGCCCTACTCGCCGGCCACCGATGTCCGGCGCGGCAACCGCGCACAGGGATTCCTGCGCGTGATCGCGCGGTTGAAGCCTGGCACCACCGACTCACAGGCGGCCGACGATCTCACCGGGATCGGGAGGCGGTTGCGTGACGAGCACCCGGACTCGCATGGCACCGACACCGCGATACGGGTGGCCCGGCTGCACGACGAGGTCAGCGGCAGGTCGGCGCCCATGCTCTGGATGCTGCTCGGCGCCGTCATCGTCGTCCTGCTGGTCGCGTGCGCCAACCTGGCCAACCTCTTTCTCGTCCGCGCCACAACGCGGCAGCGGGAACTGGCGGTGCGGACCGCGCTCGGTGCCTCGCGCTCGCGCATCGTCCGGCACGTGCTGGGCGAAGCGGCGATTCTCGGCGTCTTTGGCGGTGCCGCCGGCCTTCTGGTCGCGCGAGTGCTGGTTACGACGCTCCTCGCGATCGGGCCAGCGGACCTGCCGCGTGTGGCGGAGGTCGGGATCGGGTGGTCGGCCGCCGGCTTCACCCTGCTGGCGGCGCTTGGGGCCAGCGTCCTGATCGGACTCGCGCCGGCGGTGCAGGTCTGGCGGGGGGATCTTCGCGGCGCGCTCCAGGGCAGCGGACGAGGGTCCAGCCTCGGCGGCCGCCGTGTGCGCACGCTGCTCGTGTTCGCGGAAGTCGCGCTCTCGACGGTGTTGCTGATGAGCGCCGCAGTCCTGGCGCGCAGCTTCCAGCAGGTGCAGGCCGTCGATCCAGGCTTCCGTCCGGCGCAGGTTCTGACCGTCCGGCTGTCGCTGCCACGCGCCCGGTACAACGGGCGGGCCGCGATCGAGAGCTTCTACAACCAGGTGCAGCCCCGCCTCGCGTCGATCGCCGGGGTTCGGAGCGCGGCGGCCGCCAACGTCGTGCCGATGAACGGCTATCTCGCGACGACCGCCTTCTTCGTGGACGGGGTGATCGCCAGGGATGCGCCCGATGCGCACTACCGGATGATCAGCCCCGACTACTTCCGCGTGCTCGGCATTCCGCTGCGCGAGGGGCGCAGCTTCACCGCCGCCGATCGCCACGACGCGGCGCCGGTGGCAATCATCAACGCGACGTTCGCGCAGCGGTACTTTGCGGGCCGCAGCGCCGATCGGCCGCCGCATGCGCCTGGACGATGGCGAAAAGATGCCCAGGGAAGTGGAGATCGTCGGCGTGGTCGGCGACGTGAGGCACTTCGGTCTCGAGAAGGAAGTCACCATCGAAGCGTACGTGCCGATCGCCCAGGTGCCCGATCAGACCACCATCTGGCTCGCCAACAACATGTACTGGGTGCTGCACACCGAGGGCGCGCCGCTGGCGGTTGCCGGCACCGTGCGGCGCGAGATCGCCGCGGTCGATCCGGCCGTCCCCGCGTCATTCGTGCGCAGCATGGATCAATGGATGGCAGGCACGCTGGCGCCGAGGCGCTTCAACCTGCAGCTGGTGGCGGCATTTGCCGCCGCGGCGCTGCTGCTCGCGATGGTCGGCGTCTATGCGGTCTCGGCGGCGGCGGTGGCGGCACGGCGGAGGGAGATCGGCATCCGCGCCGCGCTGGGCGCTTCGCGCCGCGAGGTGATCGCACTGGTGCTGCGAACCGGCCTGGCGCCGGTGATCGCGGGGCTCGCCACAGGTGCGGCGGTCGCCGTTCTCGCCGGCAACGCGCTCGGAGGGATGCTGTTCGGCGTGAGGCCCGGCGATCCGTTCTCGCTTGCCGCCGGCGCGGCAACACTGGCCGCCGCGGCGGTGCTCGCGAACCTGGTTCCTGCGCTTCGCGCCGCCAGCGTCGATCCGATTGCCGCCCTGCGCGTGGACTGAAGCGCCGGTCCTGTGGCCAGGCCCCCGCTCCAAGGTCGCGCCGAGACTCTCGAAGCTGTCGGTCGCCTGAGGCAGCTCGGGGAGGACGCGCCGGCCGCGGTCGGAGACTGATGCGCCGCGCGCGGGCTCCGCGGAGCGAGCGCAAATGCACCGTGGCTCGAGCCTCGGCCAGCAACGCGATGCCCATCTTCGGCGGGGGTTCAGGCGCGCGAGCGTCTCGGCCGGCGAGTCGCACGGCCCCTCGGAAAGCGAAACCGGTGGCGCGATGGACACTCCCGTCCGCGTCGCCTAGGCGGACACGACCGCCTGACGCTCGTGCGATGTCGCCCCGCCGCACGCAGGAGCCTCTTCTGGAAACAGTTCACGCGTCGGGTCCACCTGCCACCACAACACCGCACCCAGCGCGAGCAGCGCCACCATGGGAATGAACGGCACGTTGTAGTTGCCGAAATAGCCAACCAGGTAGCCAAAGACCACCGCGGAAAGGGCCGACGCGACGTTGGCGGCCGTGTTCATGAATCCGAAGACCGCGCCGGCGTTCTTGCGCCCGACGTCGAGGCACAGGGCACAGAGCGTCGGCTGCTGAAACAGGATTCCACCGTAAGCAGCGACAGGAACACGAGCGCCAGATTGCCGCTGGGCGCGTAGAGGGTCGCCGACAGGCACAGCGCCGCCGCGCTGAGTCCCGCGACGCCGAGCCAGCGGCGTGCGTTGCGCAGGCCATGGCGTCTGACCATCCGATCGCCCGCCAGGCCACCCAGGCCGTTCGCCGTGGCCCCGACGACGTAGGTGAGCGACGACAGGACGAGCGCGGCTTCGGTGAATCCGCGGCCCCTCACCAGATACGTCTGCAACCAGGCCTGGAAGAATCCCAGCGTGTAGACGTAGCAGGCGGCAATGGCCGCGATCCGCCAGAACGCCGGGATGCCGCAACGCCCTGGCCCACGGCAGGCCGTGCGATTGCAGCCCGGGTGCGGAGCCGATCTCGCGAAGTTCGGCCTCGCTCACGCCGGCCTTCTCCTGTGGCGAGTCGCGAAACCACGCGTACCACACCACGCTCCACACCAGGCCCAGGAAACCGAACACGAAGAAGGGCGCGCGCCAGCCATAGCGCATTTGAATCGGCACGACGAGAACGGGCGACAGGCGGCGCCGATCTGGGCGGTCATCCACACGAAGCCCCAGGCGCGGGTCCGCTTGGCCGCCGGGATCCAGCGAGCGATGACCGCGGACGCATTCGGATAGGCGCCCGCCTCACCGGCGCCGAAGCAGAACCGCACCAGCAGCAGGACGTAGTAGTTCGACACCATCCCGGTGAGCGTCGTGAAGGCCGGACCACCAGGCCACGATGCGGGTGAGCACGCGGCGAGGGCCGATGCGATCGCCCAGCGCGCCAGTCGGTATTTCGAACGCGCTGTAGGAGAGAAAGAAGACGCTGGTCACCCAGCCCCAGGCTTCGGGGCTGATGTGCAAGGCCTCCTGCATGCGCGGACCGGCAACGGCGATGCAGACGCGGTCCAGATAGGTGATGACGGAGAGCAGCGACAGCATGCCGAGCACTCGATGCTGGTATTTCATGACCCCTCGAGTCCCCGGCCGCAATGGCTCGCTGGACGGCTGATGTGAAGTTGAGCAGGTGAGTATCGGCGCCGCGGCACATCGAAGTCAACTGTAAAGACCTCCGCAATCGACCGGCGCACCATGCACGGCGGACAAGCAGCCGCGGACCGCGGACCAGCGGCCCAGCGGACGAGTGGACCAGCGAACCAGCGGACGAGCGGACCAGCGGACCAGCGGACCAGCGAACTTGCGGACCAGCGGACTTTGATTGATAGACTGCCGGCGTGACTCGAACGATGCCTGCGCGGCAAATCAAATGAGCAACGACCCTGCGTCCGCGCCGCGCCGGCGAACATTCCTGAGCGCGCTGGGCGTGTACACCGAGCGGCCGGCGCTCGTCATGGTGGCGCTCGGGTTCTCCGCCGGCCTGCCGTATTTCCTGATCTTCGACACGCTGTCGGCCTGGCTGCGCGCCTCGGGCCTCTCGCTCGAAGTGATCGGCTTCTTCAGCCTGGTCACGCTGGTCTCCACGTTCAAGTTCCTCTGGGCGCCGTTCGTCGACCGGACGCCGGTGCCGATGCTGACGCCGTGGCTGGGCCATCGCCGTTCGTGGATGCTGCGTGTGCCAGGGCGCCATCATGCTCGGACTCTGGCTCGTGGCCGGCATCCGATCCGACGCGCAGCCTCGGCACGATCGCGGTCTTCGCCGTTCCTCGTCGGGTTCTCGTCGGCGACGCAGGACATCGCCATCGACGCCTGGCGCATCGAGGCGGCGGAGGTGTCCAAGCAGGGCGCGATGGCGGCCGCCTATCAGTGGGGCTACCGCGTGGCGATCATCGTCGCCGGCGCGGTGCCGCTGCTGCTCGCCGAGGCGTACGGCTGGAATTTCTCCTACGCGGTGATGGCCGCGCTGATGACGGTCGGCGTCGCCGGCGTGCTGGCGGCGCCGCGGGAGCAGCGTCACACCATCCGGCCGATCCAGACCGAAGGCATTCCGCCGGCGCCGGCGCGCGAGGCGCTGGAATGGGTCGTGCGGCTCGCGCTGCTCGGCGTCGGCGCGCTCGTGCTCGGATCGGGTCTGGCCGCCAACGCCGGCGTGCTCGCGCGGCGTGCTCGGTGCCATCGGCGCCAGCGGTGCCGCGCGACGCGGTCCTCGCCGCGTGGGCGTCGGCGCACGCGTGTGGGTGCAGCTGGCGGCGGTGGTCGTCGGTATCGGCCGTCATCGTCGCTTGCCGCGACTGCCGCTTCCCGGCGCGCGCACGCGGCCCGGCGTCTACCTCTCGTCGGCGCTCGCCGATCCGCTGCGCGATTTCTTCTCGCGCTACCGGTTCCGCCGGCGGGCTGATCCTCGCGCTGATCTGCCTCTACCGCGTCCCCGACTTCGTGCTGAACATCATGAACCCGTTCTACCTCGATCTCGGCTACACCCTGGTCGAGATCGCCGAGGTCCGCAAGATCTTCGGCGTCGTCATGACGATGCTCGGCGTGTTCGCGGGCGGGCGTGGCGGTGGCCCGTTACGGTCTGATGCGCGCCATGGTGATCGGCGCGTTCGCCGGGCCGTTGAGCAACCTGCTGTTCATCTGGCTGGCGCTGCAGGAGCACAATCTGTTCGCGCTCTTCGCCGCCATCGGGCTGGACAACGTCGCCGGAGGTTTTGCCGGGACGTGCCTGATCGCGTACATGTCGAGCCTGACGTCGGCCGGGTTCACCGCCACGCAGTACGCGCTCTTTTCCTCGCTCTATGCGATTCCCGGCCGCCTGATCGCGTCGCAGTCGGGCCGCATCGTCGAGGCCGCCGCGCGGGCCGCCGACGCGGCGGCGTGCTCGCCGGGATCAAGGACTTCATCGCGAGCCAGGCGCCGCAGAACTTCGCCGCGGCGATCGCAGCGATCGGGCGTCACCCCGGCGGCGCTCGGGACCGGCTACATCGTGTTCTTCACGTATTCCGCGCTGCTCGGCGTGTTTGCCGTGGTCCTCTCGCTGGCGGTCGAGCGGCGGCAGCGGCACGAAGCGGCGGACCTGGCAGCTGACAGCTGACAGCCACCGCATCAGAACGACACCCAGACAATGAACGCGTCGTCGACGCGGAGCACGGACTGCTGATCGAACTCCTCCTTGTAGAGTGTCCGGATGCGCTCGATCCGCCGGGAGTTCGCCTCGTAGGTGTCGAAGGGGTAGAGCAGGATCAGCACGAACGATTGCTCCTTGATCACTGCGCCGTCCTCGCTTCGGAACTGTCCGTCGCCCGTGAGGAGTGTCAGGCCGTCGGGAAACCGCGGCGTCACGTGCCGATCGATGAAGCCGCGAAACTCCGCTTCCGTGACCACGCCGTCCGGTTTGGCAGTTCCGAAATACAACTCGGTGCGCGCGAATCGCTGCGCTCCGGTCCTGGCTCCCGCAGGAATCGGGCGCCGAACGACCGGACGGCCCTCGGTCAGGACCTGGGGGACTTTGTCCTGCCGGGCGTCGGTCAGGCCGGGGGCGACCGCGCTCAGCGCGAACAGCACCGCGCTCAGCGCTGTGTGTAGAAGGTGCATCATGATTCGACTCCTGCCTCGAACTGACAGGCGGCAACCGCCGTCAGAGAAACAGTCCACGCGACGGGAGAACGGGGTCGGAGCGGGGTCTGACCCCGGGGTGCCAGAGCGGGGTCGGAGCGGGGTCTGACCCCCGGGTGCGTGGGCGGGGGTCGGAGCGGGGTCTGACCCCGGGGTGCCAGAGCGGGGTCGGAGCGGGGTCTGACCCCCAGGTGCCAGAGCGGGGTCGTCGAAGAGCAGAGGACTATGAACTCGCCTTGGATCCCAGCTGATCGAGGAGCCAGGCCCTCGCGAAGGTCCAGTCGCGCTTCAGGGTCGAGAGCGAGATGCCCAGCGCCTCGGCGGCCTCGCGCTCGCTCAGCCCGGTGAAGTACCGCAGCTCGACGACGCGGCTGGCGCGCGGATCGAGCGACTCGAGCCGCGACAGCGCCTCGTCGAGCGCAAGGACGTCTTCGTCGCGCTCGTCGCGACGCGGCGACGTCGACGTCGGTCAGCGAAATCGCCAGACGATGGTCCGGGACGCTTCTTCGCATCTCGCGCGCGGGCGTAGTCCACGAGGATGTGCCGCATCTCGCGCGCGACGGCGGCGAAGAAGTGGGCACGGCTCTGCCAGTCCATCTGCGCCGTGCCGAACAGCCGCACGTACATCTCGTTGACGAGGCCGGTGGTCCGCAGCGTGTGGTCGGGCCGTTCCTGCCGCATGTAGTGCGCGGCAATGCGGCGAAGCTCGGGATAGACGAGCGTGACCAGCTCCTCCCTCGCCGCGTCGTTGCCCTGGCGCAACTCCCCGATGAGCGTCGTGATCCGGTGCGGGTCTCCGTGTGCCATCTGAAGCTGAGCAGCCGAACGCTGCCGCAGGCCAGTATAGGCGACCGGCTCCGTTGACGCAGCGGATGCGCGCGACGAAGATCCGCCAATGAGCCGGACTGCCGACCGGCATCAGCGCCTGCGGGCGGTCTTCGACGAAGCGCTGCTGCAGGAGCCGCCCGCGCGCGCGGCCTACGTGCGATCACGCCTGCGCGACGATCCCGACCTCATGCCGAAGTCATGCGGCTGCTGGCGGCCCACGAGGACACACGCTCGTTTCTCGACCATCCGCCGGAGCTGCTGCGATCGGCGGTCCTGGCCGACGAGCCGTTCGCCGGCACCGGTCGCTTTCGCGTGGTGCGCCGGCTGGGCGCCGGCGGCATGGGGGTCGTCTACGAAGTGCACGACCGGGTCCGCGACGAAGTCGTCGCGCTGAAGACGTTCCTGCGGACGGGCGCCGCCGACCTCTATCGCCTGAAGCAGGAGTTCAGAAGCCTCGCCGACGTGACGCACCCGAATCTGGTGTGCCTCTACGAGCTGTTCGTCGAGGACGAGCGCTGCTTCTTCACGATGGAGCTCGTGCCGGGCGTGAGCTTCGTCGACTACGTGCGAGGCGCGCGACGGAGCCGCCGATTCCACGACCGGCTCATCCCCGCACTCCGGCAGCTCATCGACGGTGTCTCCGCGCTGCATCGCGAGGCAAGCTTCATCGCGACATCAAGCCGTCCAACGTGCTGGTGACGCCCGAGGGGCGCGTCGTCATCCTCGACTTCGGCTTGATCGCCGAGCTCGCTGCCGCAGCACGCGGGCGAGGCGAGTTACGTGAGCGGCGGCACGCCCGCGTACATGGCGCCGGAGGAAGCCGCTGGTGCGCGCCGCCGTCCGAAGCGGGCGACTGGTACGGCGTCGGCGTCACCCTGTACGAAGCGTTGACCGGGACGCATCCCGTTCGACGGGCCGCGTCACCGACATGCTCTGCGCACAAGCGCACAATCGATCCGCCGCCTCCGGCGGATGTCGCGCCCGATGTTCCGCCGGACCTGAGCGCAC
Source organism: uncultured Acidobacteriota bacterium (assembly GCA_963836735.1). Lineage (GTDB taxonomy): Bacteria > Acidobacteriota > Vicinamibacteria > Vicinamibacterales > 2-12-FULL-66-21 > JACCXG01. The sequence goes on from CAWIKP010000018.1 coordinate 667,034, forward strand.
ATCTGCATGGGACTGCTGTGCCGCGATCCCGAGCAGCGCCTGTCGGGTCCCGCCGCGCTTCGTCGCTCCGCTCGAGACACGACAGCCGCGTCACTGGACACCGCGCCGGCGCCGGTCCGCGACACGCCGTTCGTCGGCCGCGACGGCTCAGCTGCAGGCGTTGAACGAGGCCTTCGCGAGTCGTGAGTCGCGGAGGCGCGGCGGCGGTATCCGTCTCGGCCCTCGGGCATCGGCAAGAGCGCGCTGGTCCGCTGCTTCCTCAGCCAGATCGCCAGCACCGAGGCGACGTCGTCGTGCTCGCCGGGCGCTGCTACGAGAACGAGTCGGTGCCGTACAAGGCGCTCGACGGCGTGGTCGACGATCTGAGCCGCCACCTCGCATCGATTGCCGCGCGCACGACGTCGAGAGCCTGCTGCCGCCCGACGTGTCGGCGCTGACGCGCGTGTTCCCCGTGCTGCTGCAGGTGCACGCCATCGCCGACGTGCCGCGCGACCAGCAGCTCGAGCCGTCGCCGATCCGTTCGCGTCTGCGGCGGCGCGCGTTCGACGCGTTGCGCGAGCTGCTCGGCCGCGTCGCGATCGCCGGCCGCTGGTCGTCTGCATCGACGACCTGCAGTGGGCCGACGCCGACAGCGTCGTGCTGCTCGAGGAGCTGCTTCGGCCGCCGAGCGCGCCCGCCATGCTCACGCTGTTGTCCTTCCGGAGCGAGGAGACGGCCGCCAAGCCGTTTCTGCGAGCGCTGCTCGAGCGCGCCGGCCGCGACATCTGGTCGGCGATTTCGCTCGAGCCGATGACCGAGGACGAAGCGCAGGCGCTGATCGGCGGCTCTGCTTCCGGCCGACTCGACGCTCACCGACGACGACAGAGCGTCGCATGACGCGCGAAGCCGGCGGCAGTCCGTTCGTGCTCGAGCAGCTGGCCCGCTACGCGGGCGTCGCCAGGATGGAACCGCAGCCAGGCGCCGACGTTCGCGGAGATGTTCGCGACGCGGCTCGAGCGCGCTCTCGCCGAGGCGCGCCGCTTCCTCGAGACGCTGGCGATCTGCGGCCGGCCGATGGCGTCCGACCTCGTCTGCGAGGCGTGCGGGGTCGCGCGCGAGAGGCAGTCTCTCGTGGCGATGCTGCGCGCCTCCCGTTTCATCCGCAGCAGCGGCTCGTCGGAGCGGGTCGAGACCTATCACGATCGGATTCGCGAAGTGCTCGCCGCGCGGCATCGCTCCCGACGCCGTGCGCCGGATCCACCGCCGCATGGTGCAGGCGCTGGTCGAGCGGCAGAGCGACGACTGCGAGGCGCTGTTCGAGCACTACCGCGGCGCCGGAGACGCCGAGAACGCGGCGATTCAGGCCGGCCTGGCCGGCGAGAAGGCGGGCGCTGCGCTCGCCTTCGATCGCGCCGCGTCCTTCTACCGGCACGCGCTGGCGCTGGCGCCGGCCTCGTCCGACGCCCAGCGCGTGGCGGGAAGGGCTCGCCGACGCGCTGGCCAACGCCGGCCGGCCGGCCGAGCCGCCGAGGCCTACCTGCGCGCGGCGGCGGGCGCAGGCGATCCTCAGCGCGTCGAGCTCCAGCGCCGCGGCGCCGAACAGTTCCTGATCGGCGGCCACATCGATCGCGGCCTGGACCTGATTCGCGCCGTGCTCGCGAGCATGGGCATGACGTGTGCCCGCGAAGCCCGCGCGCCGCGCTGCTGCTCGCTGCTGTGGCGACGCGCGCGGCTGCGGTGGCGCGGGCTGCAGCTTCGTGCCGAGACGCCGTCGAGGACATCGACGCGGATACGCTGCTGCGCCTCGACACCTGCTGGTCGGCGGCGACGGGCTTGCTGCTGGTCGACATGATCGGCGCGTCGGACTTCAGCGCCCGCCACCTGCTCATGGCGCTCGATGCCGGCGAGCCGTACCGCGCATCGCGCGCGGGCTGGCGATCGAATCGGCGGCCAGCGGCCAGCTATCCAACGGCCGAACGCTGGCAGCCGACGGCTCGTCGCAACAGTCGAAGGCGCTGGCGCAGGAGCGTCGGGCACGCCGCACGCGATCGCGCTGGCCGTCCTGGCGGACGGCATCATGGCGATGCGGTGGGCGAGTGGAAGAAGGCGCTGACGCTTCCGAGGAGGCGCTGGCCATCCTGCGCGACCAGTGCGTCGGCGTCACGTGGGAGCTGAACATCGCGCAGAACCTCGTGATCTGGGCCCTCATGTACCTGGGCGAGCTCGGTGAGCTGTCCCGCCGGGTGCCGCGCGCTCCTCGCCAACGCGCGGAGCAGCGGGAACCTGTACATCGCCACCGAGCTGTGCACCCGCAGCAACTACGTGTGGCTGGCGGCAGACGATCCGGACGAAGGGGAGCGCGTAAGCGCATCGAGAGCATCGCGCGCTGGTCGCACAAGGGGTTTCACCGCCAGCACTACAGCGCGATGCTGGCGCGCATGCAGACCGCGCTCTATCGCGGCGACGCCGACGCGGCGTGGCGGCTGCTCGCCGAACTGGAGTCGATGCTGCGGCGGTCGATGCTCACGCGCGTCCAGGTCATGCGGATCGAGTCGCTCTACCTGCGCGCGCGCAGCGCGCTGGCCATGGCCGCGCGGCACGGGCCTCGCCGCCGATTCCTGTCCGTGGCCCGCGCCGGAGCCCGGCGCATCGCCGGCGAGCGGATGCCATGGTCCGATCCGATCGCGCTGCTGCTCGAGGCCGGCGATCGCGTCGCTCGAGGGCAGCACGGCGCGTCGCCGTCGACGTGCCTCCACGATGCCGTCGATCGATTCGACCGCGCCGACATGAAGCTGTACGCCGCCGTCGCCCGGCGCCGGCTCGGCGCGCTGCAGGACGACCGCGCGGCCGCGAGCTGCAGCGACAGGCCGAGGAGTGGATGGCCGCGCAGCAGATCAGGAACCCCGCCGCCATGACCCGCATGCTCGCGCCCGGCTTCCCCGACGGCCGTGATCCGCCTGCTAGAGCCCGCAGTGCAGAGGCGGCTCACGGCATGTGTCGCAAGCCAGCGGGCATCGGCTCGTGCCTCATTGCTTGTTGCCGTCCCCCTGCTATGGTAGGTTCAACCCCCCCACTCACAGTCCACCGCGGGCTTCAGGCCCGGCTGACAGAAGGAAGGCTGCCGTGACGACCAGCAGCGATCAGGAAACCCTCCCGCGCCTCCCGGAGACGGAGGGCGCGGCCGGCGGCAACCTCGACAAGGTCCGCGACCTGCTCTTCGGCGGGCAGATGCGGGACTACGACCGCAAGTTCGCCAGGCTCGAGGAGCGCCTGGTCAAGGAGACCGCCGAGCTGCGCGAGGAGGTGAAGCGGCGACTCGCGGCGCTCGAGGCCTACATGAAGGCGGAAGTGGAGTCGCTGAGCGATCGACTGCGGGCCGAGCAGGACGGCCGGTCCGCCGGCGACAAGGACCTCGGGCGCGAGCTGCGCGATACGGCGCAGCAGTTCGATCAGAAGCTCTCGCAGCTCGACGATCTGGTTGCGCGGAACCAGCGCGACCTGCGCCAGCAGCTGCACGCGCAGCACCAGGAGCTCGTCGACGACATCCGCCAGCGGGTGGAAGACGTCCTCGCCCGCCTGGCGCACGAGGCGCAGGAGCTGCGCAGCGACAAGGCGGATCGGAGGGCGCTCGCGGCGCTGCTGACCGAAATGGCGATGCGGCTGAACGGCGACCTTCGAGCCCTGGCGCCGGGAGACGAGGTCGGTGGCTAACAGCGCCGCGGCGCGGTCGGACGATCCGCCGCCCGGTCCCTCGGACACGCCCGCGGCGAAGTTCACCGAGCTGCGCACGCTGCTCGTCGGCCCGGAACAGCGCCAGCTGCATGCGCTGCAGACCCGGCTCGAGGATCCGGCCGCGCAGGCGCGCGACGTCAGCCGCGTCCTGGCCACCGCCGTCGAGCTCCGCACCAACGATCCGCACCTGCAACGAGCGCTCGCTCCGACGATCGAAGACGCCATCTCCGCGTCGGTGCGCCGCAATCCGCGGCCGCTGGCCGACGCACTGTTCCCGATCATCGGTCCGGCGATCCGCAAGGCCATCGCCGCGACGCTCAGCGGGATGCTCGAGTCGCTGAACACCACGCTCGAGCACAGCCTCTCGTGGCGTTCGCTGCGCTGGCGGCTCGACGCGCGGCGGACCGGCAGGTCGTTCGCCGAAATCGTCCTGCTGAACACGCTGGTCTACCGCGTCGAGCAGGTCTTCCTGATCCACCGGCCCTCGGGCCTGCTGCTGCAGCACCTCACGGCATCGGGGACGACGGCGCAGGACGCCGACATGGTGTCCGGCATGCTGACCGCCATTCGCGACTTCGTGCAGGACTCGTTCAAGGTCGCCGACGACGAGGGGCTGCAGACGCTGAAGGTCGGCGACCTCTCGGTCTGGATCGAGCAGGGACCGCACGCGCTGCTGGCGGTCGTCGTCCGCGGCACCGCGCCGCCGTCGCTGCGCACCACGCTGCAGCAGGCGCTGGAGGCGGTCCACGCGCAGTATTCGGATTTCCTCGAGTCGTTCGACGGGGATGCGGCCAGGTTCGAAGGGGCGCGTCCGCTGCTCGAGGACTGTCTCCAGCAGCAGTTCCGCGGGCGCGAGCGGCCCGGGGCATTCCGCCGCGGGTCATGGTCATCGCGGCGATCGTGCTGCTCGCGCTGGGCGTGTGGATGTTCTTCGCGCTTCGCGCGCGGAGCCGGTGGAATGGCTACATCAACGCCCTCCGCGCCGAGCCGGGCATCGTCGTCGTGTCGACGGGCCGGGCCGGCGGGAAGTACGTCGTCACTGGACTGCGCGATCCGCTGGCCCCCGATCCCGCCTCGCTGCTGCCGTCCCACAATCTTGGACCCGACTCGTGGAGAGCCGCTGGGAGCTGTATCAGGCGCTGCATCCGTCGATCGTGATCGCCCGCGCCCGCCAGCTCCTGGCGCCTCCAGGCGGCGTGAGCCTCGAGTTCAAGGACGGCGTGCTTCTGGCGGCCGGATCGGCACCGGTCGAATGGATTGAACGGCGCGTGCGGGTCGCTCCGTTCGTCCCGGGCGTCGCGCGCTTCGAGGCGAGGCCGGTCATCGATTCGGCGCTGGCCGCGCTGGCCGCGTCGATCGAGGGCGCGATGCCGATGTTCGTCAAGGGAAGCACGGCGTTCACCGCCGGAAGTGAGGCGATCGTCGGCGATCAGATGGCCCGCCTCGCGTCGCTCGACGCGCTCGGCCGCGCGGCGCGGCGGCAGTTCACCGTGGAACTCATCGGCGAAGCCGACGCCGACGGCGCTGCGGAATCGAACCTGCCGCTCAGCCAGCGTCGCGCCGAACGGGTCCTGGGCCTGCTGGCGCCGCAGCGCCTCGAGCACGTGACGCTCACGGCCACCGGGATCGGCAGCCGCAGCGCCGCCACTCCGGGTGAAGACGAAACCAACAAGCAGCGCAATCGCCGCGTCTCGTTCTACGTGAATCGCGACGCCGATCGACGATAATCGGCGCCGATGCTTCAGAAGAAGATCTGCATGCTCGGGGGGTTCGGGGTCGGCAAGACCAGCCTGGTCTCGCGCTTCGTGACCAGCATCTTCTCGGACACCTACCTCACGACCGTCGGCGTGAAGATCGACAAGAAGACGATCGCCGTCGATTCGCGGGAGATGACGCTGATGCTGTGGGACATCTACGGCCAGGACGAATTCCAGACCGTGCGCGACTCCTACCTGCGCGGCGCCTCCGGCTACCTGCTCGTCGCCGACGGCACCCGCCACGCGACCCTCGACACGGCCGCCGCCCTGCAGCAGAAAGCCGAGTCGGTGATCGGCCGCGTCCCGTTCCTGCTGCTGCTGAACAAGGCTGATCTCATCCGGGAGTGGCAGGTCGACGAACAGGCGCTGGTGAAGCTCGTCGATCGCGGCTGGTCCGTCGTGAAGACGAGCGCCAAGACCGGCGACGGCGTGGAAGGCGCATTCACGATGCTGGCGTCCCGGATGGCCGCCTGAAGCCGAGGAGCGCTGATGACCAACACCTTCTGCGAGGAAATCCTGGCCGGGCTCGGGCTGGTCCTGCTCGAGCGCCTGCCGCACGGCATCTTTCTCCGGGTCGGCAGGAGCGAGCCGCCTGAATGGTTCCGCCACGTGATGCTCTCCGGAAAAGAGAACGAGCCTGTCACGGTGGCCGAAGCGATGCCGTTCGTCGGCGAGTTCCTGGACTCGGCCGAGTCGTTCTGGCGGGAGGGCCGGGACGGACGCCTGCGCTCCGAAGCGTTCACGATCGTCGATCCACGGGGAACGGAGATCGGCCTGGTCGCCTCGGCGCTCGTGATCGGCCACCGTCACTTGCTGGCCATCGAACTGTCTGCTGACTTCGACGAGCGCCGCCGGGCGTTGCAGAGCGCGCGGGAAAACGTGCTGGAACATGAGGAGCACGTGCGGCGGACCGGTGCGCTGCTCACGCCGCTCGCCGCGGTGCGGGGCCTGGCGGACCGTCTTGCCGCCAGCGGGCTGACCGCCGATCAGGAGGCCCTGTCAACGGCGATCCGCGAACAGTTAGCAGCGCTGGCCGGCTCGATTCAGAGCTCTTGCGCCGCTGCCCAAAGGGGTCCGCCGGGCCCGATCCTGACGCCGCTCAGGTCTCCTCAGGCCCGGCCGACTCAACCGCAGAGCAGGTACCGATGCACTTCTGCGTTGAACACTCCCGCGGGAAGCGGTAGCGTTACCGCTTCTATCATTCCTCGCGCAAACTCCGCGTTTTTCAAAGGCGCTGGCCTTCGGCCGCCTGAGACGGGAACAGCCATGAATGTACCTGCCTTCACGATCAAGGACGACAACGGCAAAGAACTTCTGAGCACGAAGCTGACCGGTGGAGGGTTGGGCAAGTATCTGAAGGCGGCCGCTTCGCTGCGGTCCGTGGTCCCGCTCGCCCGGGTGTTCTCGAAGCCGCTGACCGAGGTGAGCGGCGCGCGCGAGCTGGCGCTCGCGGTCGAGCAGGACGTGCCGATCGGCGAAGGCAAGGAGCTCTCGATCTCCGCCGGTGCCGGCGCCAAGCTCGGCGTGCACGAAGCGGGCAGCGAAATCTTCGAGGGCACCGACCTTCAGGCCCCGGTGACGATCCCCAACGGCACCACGTACACGTCGTTGCAGCTCGAAGCGCTGATCAAGGCGGCGCTCTCGGGCACAACCGGCAAGATCGGGTTCGGGTTCTCAGCGGGGACCGCGTTCCGCTACGCCTACTTCCACCCGTTCGATACCGTCGGCGACGAACTGAAAGTCGCCGATGCGCTGAAGGCGATGTTCTCCGCGGCCGTGTTCCCGGCTGATGCCGACGATCTCGGGCAGCTTGCCGTCGGCGCCTTCGTGTCTGTCGCCGGCGAAGGCGAGCTGACCATCAGCGGCGAAGCGACCTTGAGCTCGGCGGCGAACCTGCTCGCGACCCCCGGCCTGCCGATTATCGGCACGGCCGCCGTGACCGCCGGCGCATCCGTCAACGTCGGCGCCGCAGTGGACGGTCAGCGGCGAGTTCGAGCTGAGGGTGTCCAGGGCCGACGCCTCGACGCTGCACCTCGCGTTCTTTCGCCGGCGCGGCCGCTCGCTGACCGTGTCGGCGAAGGCCAGTGCCGGCGTCACCGCCACCGTCAGGGGCAAGGACATGCTGGCCGCGCTGATGCGCGCGATCAGCCCGGATCCGGAGGTCGACCTGCTCACGCTGGTCAATGCCGGGCTGGACGACGAGGCGATCGGCGCGATTCAGGACGCGGTCGCCGCGAGCATCGACAGGTCGCTGACGCTGTCGGCGCAGCTCCAGGTGTCGTCGCTCCGCGACGACCAGGCGCTCTTTGCCTACGAAGTCGACATCGACCGCCTCGACGATGCCGGGAAGGCGGCACTGGGCGAGGCGATGCACGGCCGGTTGACGAAGATCGGTGAGGCGCCGGCGGGAGGAGCCATCCGCCTGGTGTCGAGCGCCGCCAGGCAGCTGCGCGAGCGCAAGACGTCGTGGCGGATCAACCTGCTCGGCATCCTGAACGTCGCGAGCTTCGTCGAGCTGGTGCGCGAGGGCAGCGTCCTGTTCGACCCGGTCAGCGGCGCGCTGACGGCCGCCGACAAGGTGAGCGCGCGCCGGATCCGGGTCAAGGAAGTGCCGCTCGCGAGCCACCCGGAGAAGCTGCGCAAGCTGCTGTTCGAATCGTTGCTGATCACGGCGGCGTATCGCGCCAGCCGCGCGCTGGGCACGACGCTCACCCTGACCGCCGACCAGACCTACCTGGAGCAGCGCGGCCGTACGAAGCGGCAGGATCTCGAGGACCACTACCGTGCGCTCATCGCGCTCGGGCTCTGCGACGAGCGCGAGCGCGACCTGCGGCTCGCCACCGACACCGAGTTCGGTGCGTCGACGTTCGTCATCGAGAACAGCTTCAACGCCGCCGCCTGCGATGCGATGTTCCTGGACGCAGACGGCAAGCCGCACTCGCTGGAGCACTACGAGGACATCGGGCGCCGGTCGCTCCTCGCGTTGATCCCGGCGACCGATCCGAACCGATCCTTCCGGCGCGTCGCCCTCGAGTCCGACACCATGTGGGCGCGTGTGCGCATGGCGGGGGCAGCCATCGACACCGTGCTTCCCGGGCAGATCCGCGACAACCCGCTGCGCCTTGCCGTGGTTCGAGGCGACGTCGTCACGGTCTTGTGGTGGGCGAAGGCGATGAGCCGCGCCGCCACGGAACTGGTCGCCACGCGGACGTTCATCGGGCAGCGCGACGCCGCGAGCCTGGCGGCCGATCCGGCGTTCACCAAGGCGCGCGACAGGCTCTCCGAGGCGCTCGAGAAGATCGTCGCGACGACCGAGGCGCGATTCGACGATCCGTGGGACGTCCTCGCGATGGATGCGGCCGCGGCGCGCCTCGGCCGGCTCGAAAGCGTGATCATTTCGACCCGCGTCGCGGTGGCCTACAAGGAGCCCGAGGCGCTCTCCGCGCCGTCGCCGGCTCCGGCGTCACGCGGCATGCGGACCCTGCCAGGGCCAGCCGATGCCGTGCGCGACTGGACGGCCGACGAGCGCGAGGTGTTCACGCGGCACGTCGTCAACCTGCGCGGCGGAAAGCTCTCGACGACCGGCACCTTCAGCTCGTCGCCGGACCAGGTCGCGAAGATCTTCAACGAGTTCATCCCGGAGTACGCCGCGAAGCAGAAAGGGCAGCCAGCGCGCGTCCTGTTCTTCGCGCATGGCGGGCTGGTCGAAGAGGAGGAGGGTCTCCTCGCCGTGCTCAGGCGCCGGCGGTGCTTCGAGATGAACGGCGTCTACCCGGTCTACTTCGTCTGGGAGACCGGCCTCAACGAAACCATCCGCGACATCGTCGGCGCGGCGATTCCGAAGCGGGGCGAGCGCGGGGCGCCGACCGACCTGGCGATTGAAAAGGCTGGCCCGCAACGGCGGCAAGCAGGTCTGGTCGCAGATGAAGAAGAGCGCCCAGAAGGCCGCCGACCCGGACGGCGGCGCGCGGCTGGTCGCGGAGCTCGCCGGCAAGCTGTGGAAGGCGACGCGCGGAACGGTCGAGTTCCACGCGCTCGGCCACAGCGCCGGCGCGATCTTCCACGCGTTCTTCCTGCCGCTGCTGGTGGCGCAGAAGCCGGCCGGCGTGCCGCCGGTCGACGTGCGGACGCTCCACTTCCTCGCGCCGGCCAGTAGCGACGGATCTGTTCAAGAAGCGGCTGAAGACGCTGATCGGCCCGGGGCAGCCGATCACCAGCCTGACGCTGTACACGATGACCGACGAGCTGGAACAGGCCGACAGCTCGATTCGTGCCGTACGGCAAGTCGCTGCTCTATCTGGTGAGCAACGCGTTCGAGGACGCCGTGCCGACGCCGATCCTGGGTCTGCAGAAGAACCTGAAGCAGGACCTGCCGCTGATCCGCTTCTTCGGCCTCGCCGGCACCGAGAAGGTCGCCGACATCGTCTTCTCCCAGACGGCCGACGCGGCGCCGCTCAACGCGCGGTCGCAGTCGATCAAGCACGGCGGATTCGACAACGACGTCGCGACGATGACGAGCGTCATCCGGCGCGTGCTCGACGTCTCCGATGCGACGCCGGTGGTCGATTACTTCGAAGAGAGCGTGCCGGGATTCGAGCGTGCGCCGGTGGGGACCGCGCCGCCGGCCCGGCCGGCAAGGGAGCACGCGGAG
>CAWIKP010000019.1:0-339817 GCA_963836735.1 uncultured Acidobacteriota bacterium
CAGTCTCGCGCGGCCGGTCAGCACTCTCATCAGCATCCGGATGCAACCACTCTGCAGCGTCGGCCGCATCCTGGAAGGTTCGAATGCGGAATCGGCCGACCCGCAGGTCGGGAAGAGCTTCAGTCACGCTCTTGCTCACGAGGATGGCAGCTCGGGTCCCCGCGAGACGTGCTTCGTGGGCGCGAAAGAAGTTCACCATGCACGCTACGAAGCTGCTGGTCGGACGTGCGGCGCTTCGGCGGTCGATGATGATTCGAAGGTCTTGGGGCGGAGCCGGCATGTCCATGACAGCCAGCATTGCGTCTTCCCATTCGGTGAACGTGTACGGATCGATGAGCAGCAATTCTGCGTTGGGTCGTTCCGGGAATACGAACCACGTCACCGCCATGTGCAGCCTCTCTGGATGACCGTGCGTGGGAGCGGTCGGTCCGCCCTGTTCGTGCTCCACGCACATCCATTGCCGCACGACTAAGGGAGGGTGTCATCCCAGAACATCCCTTACAGGAGATCCCTTACTACGTTCGTCGTACCTGCTACGGCCGCTCAAGGCGTCTTCGGCGGCTTCCGTCTGCGGGGAGTCGAAGGATGAGAGCTGGGCTTTTGCTGGATGGCAATCTCTGTCGAGCCCCACACGTGCCTGCACTGGTGAGCACACCTATCTGCAAAGCACCGCGAAGTCGCTGGGGCTGGCCATCGAGAAGAAGGAACAGTTCGAGCGCGACCTTGCCGAGGCGCGGCGGCGGCAATTAGAGCAACAGGTGGAGGCGGCGGCGGCGGTGGCGCAGTCGCCCGACTCTCTCGGGTCCGACCGGATTCAGTGAGGTGTGGGTTCCGACAGGGTCTGTTTCGTGGGGATTGTCAGCCTGCCAAAAACGGTTGTGGCGTCCCCAAGGGGATCCGCGATTGATTACACACCGAAATTCTTAGGGAATTGGCGCTCCGACCGTCGCGCAGCATAGCGGTTGAGGCCCGATACGCCCTCTGCCGCGCTGGGCCAGAAGATCAGGCTATCGCCTACTGTCTGCTCGCGGAAACGCCTTTCAAGTGTGCGTTGAACCACTCGACCGCTTCTCCCATGTGATCCGGTAGACGTGGGTCACCGGCTGGCAGCTGAAAGTTCGGCCCGTGCCTGCCTCCCGCCACTCGGATGAACCTAACGGTGACACCGGCCTGCTTCAGCGCGCTCTCCATGATCTCCGACTGTTTGATCGGCGCGATGCTGTCCTGGTCGCCGTGCATCAGGAGCATCGGCGGATCGTCAGCCGTGACATGCGTCAGCGGTGAGGCCTCACGATACTGCCGGTTCTCAAAATCGTCCGCCCGCACGCCGAGCCCTGGAAAGGCGGTCGCGGGATCGTGGAGTTCCCAGGATTTAGTGGAGGCTCCGTCGGCGCGGCTTGTGTGCCGCTTCGAATTGCTCCGGACTTAGCCCGCCTAGCCGTAGATGACTGTGACGGCGCGTTCGATTGTAGAAAGCATCGATGTACTCGGCCACGTCGGCGATCGCGAGCTCTCGATTCTTGTAGATCTGTTTCTTGATTCGCTCCTTCTTTAAGCTGCTGAAGAAGGACTCGACGACCGCATTATCCCAGCAGTTGCCTTTCCGGCTCATACTCGGTTCGAGGCGATTCGAGCGGCAGAACCGGCGCGACGCGTCGCTGCCGAACTGAGTGCCCTGGTCGGAGTGAATCAACGTGCCGCGCGGTCGTCGTCGACGCACGGCGATCAGCACGGCGTCGAGCACCAGCTCGCGGTGGATGGTGGGCCTGGTGGCCCACCCCACGACCATGCGGGAGAAGAGATCCACGACGACGGCCAGGTAGAGCCAGCCCTGCCAGGTGCGAATATAGGTGATGTCCGTGACCCACGCCGTGTTGGGGTGCGACGCCGTGAATTGACGCTGCAGTAGGTTCGGGATCAGGACCGACGGCCTACCCACCGCCCAGCGTCGCGTCCGATAGCCGTGCAGCGCGCGAAGATTGCCTCGCGCATCAGTCGTGCAACGCGGTGCTTGCTGCAGGTCTCGCCGGCTTCGCGCAGATCGAGGAAGACGCGAGGGGCGCCGTAGATGCCATGGCTGGCGACGAAGGAGGCACGAATCAGTCGGAGTAGCCGGGCGTCTTCTTGCGCACGGTTCGAGATCGGTTGCTTCAGCCAGTCGTAATAGCCGCTCGGTGCCACTTCGAGGATGCGACACATCGCCTCTACGCTGTGTCGGTCGCGATGCGCTTTAATGAATTCGTACGTCGAACGGACTCTTCCTGGGACCTGGTGCTTGGACTTTGGCATCGCCCCTCCACGAAAAGCCGGATGCTAGCGTTTGTCCACCAAATCCTGGGAACTCCAACATTTCGGAATGAACACCACGTGGTACTTGCAGTCCCATACCGAGTGATTCAGACTCTCCAATGTGTCCATCAGGATGCTTCCTTTCGTGTGCTTGGCGGCTCACGAGCGAAGTATCTACAGTGGACACACTCCCTCACACGTCAAACGTCTACTGCCTCCCCGGCCGAGCCGGGGGGCCTCCCGGGGCTGCTAGGTCTACGGCTACGGCTACAGGCTCAGCATGCATTGAGGAAGGCGTCGCACGAGACGGCCCCAGCTCCTCCCGCTGAGCCGAAGCAAGCCTACGAGGTGGGTCGTCGGCAGAACTTCTCTACGGCTCGAATCAGCGAAGGGAAGTCAACGGGCTTGCGGAGACACGGGACGCCGAGGATGCGTTCAACGTCTTCTGGATGCACGATCCCTGTTATGCAAACGACTGGAACGTCCGCGAGCGCAGGATCTGCGAGCTGCTGCTTGCGAAACTCCCAGCCATCCATCAGAGGCATGTTGATGTCCAGCAGCACGAGACACGGGCGCCGCTGCCGCATCAGCGCGAGGGCTTCCGCGCCATCGTTCGCGCTTTCAGTTTCGTAGCCGTCTGAGCGGAGAAGGAGCAGGATCATTCGCCGCACGGCGCTGTCGTCGTCGACGACCAACACGCATGACATGCGAAGGCTGGTGGCAAGAGCACGGCCAGTTCAGCACTGCCGTCCCAGGACGACGAATGCCAGACAGGTCAGAGGTTTGGCGATTATCGCGGCGCAAGCGGGGGCTCCAGCGTAGTGTTCTTCTATGCGCCGGGGAATAACTTTCTGCGAGAAACGGCGTAAGACTGGAACCGGCGAGGCCTCTGTTCTCGCGGTAGCTGTGACGACTGCTCGCGCCCCAAAACCGGATTCAACTCCTTGGACAGCTGCTCGACACCTTCCATTGGTCGTGGCGGAGGGTGATGCCATTGCGGCGAGCGAGCAGGCGGATGTTTTCGGTGAGGTCCATACGATCGGGCATTTGAGGGCGTTCTGGACCAGCACGGGGGAACAGGCATCACGGACGGCCTCGACGTCGAGGCAGAAACGCTCTACGAGGCGGCAGGCTTGGGCTTGGCGCGTTTGAAGAAGGACGGCTGGATAGAGGGGCTAGGCCCGGGCTGACGCCTGGAGATTCACGTCCGTGAGCCGTCGACCATTCACGGCCTCACCGTGCAGCAGCTCCATCGCTGGACCGACGGCATTGCGTCAGCGCCAGCCCTTCTCGACCATCGCGGCCTTCCACTGCTCGCCGGCCGTGAGGACATCGTCCTGCGAGCGGAACACCTCCGACCGCTGGAGATCGCCGTTGATTTCCAGACGCACCTCCCAGCCCACAGATTGTGCGTCCAGAGCTTGCACACCGCGGCGAGCGTCTTCTCGTCGCGCATCTTGCTGACGCGGAACAGATTGCCGAGGTAGGTGGGTTGTCCGTCCCCAGTGTTCGCGTTGCAGTGTGGCGGACATGGCGGGCCGGAATCGTAGCACGCAGCAGCCCAGGAGGGCCGAGAGCGGCGGGGACTCAGTCTGCGGATTTTGGCTCAACGACAACGGAAGGCATGCTTGTCGCGAACTCTCTCGGACATTGGCGACGCTCTGGAATCGCCCAGACCTCAAAGCAGGCTGAGCAACGTAGGTACGCGAAGCGATCGGTACATGTGCCGAGCAGAGTCTCGACCGCTTGGCAGCGGGGACACGGCGTGCGCGATGACGGGGCGCGTGCAGACGCGCTGTCGCTGGACGTGGACATTGGTTGGAACGGACCGATGATCGCACGACCTCAGCTGTTTCGCAACCGTGGGGTGTTGAGGACTGGATCCTAGCTGTCTCCGCGAACGATTGCCGTGTTGCCGCAGTCCCTGCACTCGATGATGCGTCGATCGGGCGCGGGGCCCGTGATCTGCGCGACGGTATGTCGGCTGTGACAAATCGGGCACGAATCGCTGATGTGACCATTCGCGCAAAAGAAGGCGGCCACCGCCAACCCGGTTCCACTCTGCGTGTCCGCGCGCGAGTCAAGAGTCACTGGGGTTCGCCAGTACATGGGGGTGCCGCATCGCGGACACGGTTTCGGCGACTTCTGGTTCGGAGCCGGCATGGGGGCGGGATCGTAGCAGGTTTGACAGCAGCGGCGGACGGTGCCTTCCGCGGCCGGCGATGCTGTGCCGTACGTGCTCAGGCTACTGAGTCGGCCGCGGTGCTATTGATGCCCCGGCTGGCGGTTCTTCCGCTAGAGGAAGCGCCTCAGCCGTTAACAGCAGTGCCCGTCGGCCTTTTACGGTCAGCTTCTCAAATATTTCTAGGAGCTGCCTTGCTTCTGGCGTAAGCGGGCGCTTCGTCTGGTCGAGCGCGGCGCTGAGCACGCTGACGATCGACAGGCCAAGTGCCTGCGCGTGCAGGTCGATCTTGTCTACCTGCCCAGGTTCCCCGGCCTCAATCGAGGCCACAGTCTTCCCATCCACGCCGGCACGCTTGGCGGTCCGTGCCACACAGTCCCGTGCCGAGCGGCCCGCGCATCACTGAGGATGCGGCCGACTTGGCGCCAGAACTCCTCAGGCGTCACGCTGACATTGTAGGAAGAGTCCCCTACCACCGGCCGCAAGTCTCACCGTCGATCGCAGCGGAGTGGGCGCGGACTGCGTGCTCGTGAGGCTTTGCTGTCAAAGATCGGATTCCCGCTCTTTCATACGCTTCGTTAGACGGACCGTAGACAGACACAAAAAACGGGTTACAGCAGATGAGCCGTAACCCGTTTCTAATCTTTGGGTTGCGGGGGCGGGATTTGAACCCGCGACCTTTGGGTTATGAGCCGCGCATAGCCAAACCACCCGGGACAGCACAAGGCAGCCAGGCCCATTTTCATTGGGTGGCTCGTGGTCGGGGGGCAACCCCCGACCACCCGAAACCGCGCCAGATTGTCCCCGATTTGTCCCCGCGAAATCGGGTGGTTCCCTTCTCGACTTTCGCCCCTCTTAGTTGGCCGGCGCTTGCACATCTTCAGGCGGTGCGCCGTGGCTAGTTACGATCCCCGATGGGGCGACGATCCACGGGATCGCGACAGCGGTCCGCGCGATCTCAGCCGCGGTAGCCGCGGCGGTTCGGACCCACGCGACCGAGAACGCGTGGACCCTCGCGATGTGTTCATTCAGCGCAACCAGGGGTGATAGATGGCCATAGCGGTGACCAAGCTCCAGGGTGCATCGAGCACGTGCGATCGGCAGGCCGCAAAGGCGGTGTCGCACTCCTCCTTCCACACACGATACAGAGCCTTGAATCGAGGTTCTGAGAAGGCGTCCAGAGCCCGGTAGAACCGCTCGTCCAGGTCTGCACACCGAGATGGCGCGGGATGCGCTCGAATCTGCTCGAAATACCACCGCAGCTCGTCGAGCGTGTCGGTCCTGAGCGGCGTCATCAATTGATTCCAGACAACCTGTTTGGCCCGCTGACCGATGCCCGGGAACTGCGGCGGCACGACGATCCGGAGCGTCCACGCCGGCAGCGCCCGGAGCAGGGCGGCGTGGCGCAAAAGGAAGACGCGGAACTCATCCAGCCAGGGATCGGTGACGACGTAGACGACCACGCCGCGGCCGGCGGGATGAATGCCGATCGGCAGGCGGTCGGGGAAGTACCGCACCGTGCGGGCGTCACCCTCGCCGGTGGAGATGTGGGGCAGGTCCGCGGGCTCGGTCCGAAGCAACGTTGTCAGATGGGTTGACTTCTCCTCGGCGGTGCCGAGCCACACCAGATCGGGGTCTTCGACGATGGCGTCGAGCACCATGAGACGCAGGATCGCGTGATTCAGCGTCACAGGTTTCCGCAGACGGCTCTCCGCCTCGCCGATCGCCGCGAACAGCGCGCGCTGATTGACGTGGTAGATACGCGCTCGGTTGTGCCGGCAGTCGTACATCGAGGCGCAGCGGAGCCGCACGAGCTTGTCGAAAAACTTCCGCGTCTTCGCACCGTACACGATCCCGCAGAAGCGCGCGTACTGACGTGGGACGCAGACGCCCGCGTGGAGCATGACGGTGGTCAGAAACCGAGCCTGACGCTCGGTGAAGCCCTTCTTTCCGACGGCGTGGACGCGTTCATCGAAGGTCATCGCAGCAACTCCTCGATGACGCTTGGCGTCCGTCCACCGCCGCGTCCGCCTCCGGTTCGGGCCGAGAAGTAGAGCCTGAAGCCCGAGCTAGATTTCGCCGCGGCGTGGGCGCCTCGATAGTGCGGCGTCATCACCTCGACGTCGACCGTACAGTCGCGTCCATCGATGTCGTATTCAATGCGCACGTCCGGGAACTGGACGTGCCCCTGGTCGTCGCATGGAAGCTCGTGCTCCCGCGCCCATTCCTGAATCTCGAGCGGATCGCGGTCAGGTCGGCCATCGCTGTCGTCACGATCTCGGTTTCGTTCCTGCAGGAACTCCTGGTACTCGCTCTTCAAATCGTTTTCGAGGACGATGCGGTGGATGTTCGCGCCCTCATCACGGAGGTGCCAGAGCTCGCCGTGGCGTGGGTCGAGAGGCTGATCGAAGCGGTCGGAGATCGTGCGCCGGCACGGCGCGAAACGCGCCGACGGTCGTCAGCGTGCGCGTTTCGGAGCCTCCATAAGCTCGAAATATCTTTCGCGGCTCATACCGGACGTCCGGAGCAGGTTGCGGATGATGAACACGGGGACGGCGCGATAGGTGGGAATCACGAGGGGCCGGAGCACTCCAGCTTTGGTGAAGATCTTGTGATCCCCTTCCTGTCGGGCGAGGGTGAAGCCGTCTTTCTCGAAGATGCGGACGAGCGTCTGGAACGGAACGGGGACAAGCTTGCGGTCAGGCAACCCGGACCTGCATCCGCTCGGTCGAAACGATTTCCGGTTCGCGCCAGCGCCCATCTTCGAGCCGGTAGCCCGCTTCCTCGAGGATTTGCACGAGCGTCCCCTGCTCCTCCGCCGTATTCAGGAATCCCGCGACGGCGTCCTTGATGTTCCGCCGCGTTTCCGCTTCTGTGTCTCCGCAGGATGAAATGTCAAGTTCCGGCACGTGGGCGACGTAGGTCTCCCCTTCCCGAAAAAGCCGCACGGTGAAACCGACTTCTTTCCCGTCCATCAGTGCCTCCTGGTCTCATCCTGTGGGTTTAACGGTCGGGCGTCACTCACGATGTCCGCGAGCCACGCCCGCGGGTCACGCGGCATAGACAAGCTCTCGCGATTCTTCGATTCCCCGACGCAGGTACGGGTTGCGAACTGCGCCCAGCTCAACGAGGTCGACCCGACGCCGAAGCAGTGCCTCCACGGCCATCAGAAAACCCAGGTACGCGTCGGCGCGGTCGGCGTGCGGCATGTCGTCGAATTCGACCAGAAGATCGACGTCGCTCGAGTGCTCGTTGAAGTCGCCGCGAGCCGCTGAACCGAACACATCCAGCCGGCGGACGCGGTACTTCCTGCACAGGTCTGCAAGTTCACGGACGATGGCCTTCGAGGACGTGGGTCATGCCTTGCTGAAACTCTACCATCGTCGTCCTCCATGACGTTCGTTCGCCGATGAAGGGGGCCGAGGAGGGAGACGCAAGGCCAGGGCGCGGTTGGCCCCCCATCCCGCAGTGGCGGCGATTCCCGACTGGTATGCACTCGAGCGGGACTGCGCTCAACGAGGCGCCGCAATCCATTGAAGGAGCCGATGTTGACGCCGGCCGGGCAGAGCGACGACGGGCGGCGGTTTTGGCCGCCCGGTAAGCGCCCCAGCACAGGTGTCGCGGCAAGGAAGGGGCGTGAGCGACCCCGCCCGCGCGCTATAAGCACGGCCCCAGGGCCGACCGGCGGGGTCGCTCACGCCCCGATGTCAATGTCGGATGTGCTGGGCCGCGCGTGTTGTGCGCGTGGGAATGCTGTCCGAGAATCCGAACGGAAACGAGCCCGGAATCCCTCCATGAAGGAACAGGAAATCTGCTTCCCTTCTGCCGTGGCTCTCTCGCAGGCTGCTGCGCGCTCTCCTGATCGCGCTGGACGAGTGGGTGTCCGAGGGCAAGACCCCGACGCGATTGGGAACGAGTGGATTTCGCGCCTGCTGGCAGATCCCGGGTCCGCTCTGAGCAATGTGCGGCAGGCTCGAGAGCAGATAGGTGCGTACGTTCCTCGCGTCACCGATATCGAACCCGAACGTGTCGGTGTGAAGGAGCGAGGCGCCCTTCACCCAGTAATCGTTTGCCGAGTTGACCTCGAAGATGTGTGGACACGTGTTCGTGATGCGACAGCGGAGCAGCCTGCCGTCGATCTTCGCGGTGTTCGGATCGATGAGGGTTCTATTGGCGAACGGGAATTCGCGCTCCGGGTACCAGCGTCCGACGTGCTGTCGATGCGTGCGCCCAGGCTGCGCGAACCGATAGTTGAAGAAGCTGCCACTGGCTGCGCCGAGCCAGTTGAGCATCCCGTCGAACGTGGCCACTCCTTGCTCGTCCTCGTTGAAGCCAAGCTTCACGAAGTCGTGGAGGAACCGGCACGATCCCGACAAACAGAACGAGTAGACGGCGAGCGCGCCGGAGCCGCGGAGCGAGGAGGCCACGTCACGAACCGCCGCGAAGCCGAGACCGACGACGAGCGGATCCTTCGCCTGATACGTCAGTTCGTAAAGCGCGCCCTGCTGGAAGGCAGTTCCGACTGGCAGCAGCCGGATCGCCCGATCGTTGACGTAGCCCCAGCTCGCGCTTGGGATCGCGACCGGCGGATCGTCGTAATGGACGCGCACCGTCAGCATCGCCTGCGCTGTGTCGAGCGTCGCGGCCGCATACGTCAGAGGAGCCGTCAGCGTCGTCGCGTTGTCGATGACTAGCTCCTCGAGCGACGGACCAACGATTGACGTGCCGTCCGGGTTCCGGGCCAGCGGAACCGAGATCGTCTGACGACCGCCGCCGGCGAGGACCGTCGCATCCCAACCGCTTTGCACGATCGTATAACCCAGACGCATCAGGAACCCGATGCCGGCGTCCGCGCTCGTCGTCGGATCGTTGCCGCCCGTGGTGGCATCGTTCAGCAGGCCGAACGACACCATGTTGCCGCGGTTGTTCAGCTCGAACAGTACTTTGCGATTGCCGCGCGACGGGTCGACGGGCCTGAGGAGGTAGATGTCGGTGGCGTATTCGACCATGCCGCGCGCATTGCGAGGCGCCAGCATGATGTCGGTGATGACGGCATTTCGCGGATCGCGCGGATCGATCTCGCCCGTCGCCCGGCCGACCAGCTTCTCGTACGGGCCGGTCTCGCCGAACGAGGCACCCGGGAATGTCGGCGACTCGGTTCGCGTGATTACAATCTGCGTCACCTGCGCGTCAGCCGTCGTCGTCCAGCCGCCGAGCGCGAGCGCCAGCGCGGCCACCTGCACCCGTCCCTGAATTGTGGCGAATCCCATCACGATTCTCCTTGAATGTATGCTTCGACAGCACTAGCCTCTTAAGGCGTCACAACGCGAAAAACCTTGTCATCCCCAGATCAGGTGACGCAGCTCCTCGTCGAGTGGCGCGGCGGTAGGCGCTCGGCCCTCGACGAGCTCGTCCCACTCGTGGAAGGCGAGCTTCGTCGCCTGGCCCGCCAATACCTGCGACGGGAGCGGCCCGGTCACGTGCTCCAGGCAACTGCTCTCGTCAACGAAGCGTTCATCCGTCTGTTGAACTGGCGCGAGGTAACGTTTCAGAATCGCGCGCACTTTCTGGCGATGGCCGCGCGGCTGATGCGCAATGTACTGATCGACACCGCCCGCCGCCGTGCGAAAGATCGCCAGGTGCGCGACGTCCGGATTGTCGACATCGACGAAGCGGAACGGTCGCCGTCAAACCGGTCGCGCGATCTCGTCGCGATCGATGATGCGCTGCGCGATCTCGCGGCGCGCGATCCGCGGAAGGCGCAGATTGTCGAGATGCGGTTCTTCGGCGGCCTCAACCTGGAGGAAATCGCCGAAGTGCTGGGCGTCGCGCCTGTCACGATCAGCCGCGAGTGGGCAAAGGCGCGCGCCTGGCTGCATCGTCAGCTCGACGCAGGCGAGCGCAACGATCAGGCGCAATGACGGACGACCGCTGGAGCAGGGCCGATCGGATTTTCGACGCGGCGCTCGACCGGCCGCCGGGAGAGCGCGCGGCGTTTCTCGCGGAGGCGTGCGCCGGCGACAATGCGCTCCGCAGCACCGTCGAATCGCTGCTTCGGCACCATGGCACCGCAGGAAGCTTTCTGGAGGAACCGGCCGTGAAACTCGCCGGCGCCGGATCGGCCCAACCCGCCGCGTCGCTGGTCGGCCGACAACTGGGGACGTATCAAATCGTCGGCGTGTTGGGCGCCGGCGGCATGGGTGAGGTCTATCGCGCCCACGACACACGGCTGGGTCGCGATGTCGCGATCAAGATTCTGCCGTTTGTCTATCACGCGGATCCGGAACGACGGATGCGGTTCGATCGGGAAGCACGGCTGCTCGCCTCGCTGAATGATCCGAACATCGGAGCCATCCACGGCATCGCGGAAGCCGAAGGCGTGCTCGGCATCGTCCTCGAGCTGGTCGAGGGCGAAACCCTGGCCGAGCGGCTGCTGCGGGGAGCACTTCCGCTTCCTGAGGCGCTGACGATCGCGCGCCAGATCGCCGAGGGACTTCAAGCGGCGCACGAGAAAGGCATCGTGCATCGCGACCTGAAGCCGGCCAACATCAAGATCACGCCCCAAGGCGCGGTCAAGGTCCTCGATTTCGGCCTGGCGAAGATCGCGGCCGCCGATCCGGCGGGTGCCGAGCTGACGCTCACGGCGCCCGCGCTTGCCGCCCACACACAGGAGGGCACGCTGGCGGGAACCGCGCCCTACATGAGCCCCGAACAGGCGCGCGGCAAGAGCGTCGACAAACGCACCGATATCTGGGCGTTTGGCTGCGTGCTCTACGAGATGCTGACTGGTCGTGCCACGTTCGCGGGAGACACGGTCGCCGACACCCTGGCCGCGATCGTCGAGCGCGATCCGGTGTGGACGGCACTGCCTGCGACGATCCCGTCGAGCATCAGGCAGCTGCTGGTCCGTTGTGTTGAAAAGAATCCGAATCGGCGCCTCCACGACATCGCAGACGCCCGAATCGAGATCGACGATGCGCTGAACAGCACGCCGAGTCGAGTAACTCGCGTCATCGGCGCACGCCGACGGCCGTGGGTGCCTGCGATTGCCCTGGTGGTCGTCGCGAGCGCGTCCGCCATCTGGGTATGGAACGCACGCGATCGCGGCGCGCCGGTGGCGAGCCGGCCGCGCGTGTCTCGAATGTTCTTGACGCGGCCCGGAGCGGCATCGCTCCCCATCACGGGTTCGCACAGCCTCGCGATCACACGCGACGGAACGCGGGTCGTGTACATCGGCAACGATCGGTTGCAGATTTTCGTGCGTCCTCTCGATCAACTCGAGCCGACACCCATCTTCACCGCGGCGACGCCGCTCCTCTGGGTCTCCCTCTCGTCGGACGACGAGTGGCTGGCATTCGTCGAAGGGAACCAGCTCAAGAAAGTGGCGCTCACCGGCGGTCCCGTGACGACGATCGCTGTGGGAATCCCTTCAGCCGGAGCGACCTGGACCTCAGACGGTGGCATCATCACCGGCGACGCGGTGCCGGCCAACGGTCTGCAGCGTGTGCCCGCCGCGGGAGGGCCGCCGGCGATGCTGACGCGTCCCGCCGAGGCGAAGGGCGAGGGGGATCATGTGTGGCCCGAGATGCTTCCCGGGGATCGCGGCGTGCTCTTTACAATCACGGCCGTGACCGGCGGCCTCGAGGCCGCGCAGGTGGCGGTGCTCAATCTCGCGACCGGCGCCTACAAAGTGCTCGTGCGCGGCGGGAGCCACGCTCACTACGCGGCGACAGGGCATTTGCTTTACGCGGTCGCGGGAACGCTGCGAGCGGTTCCATTCGACCTCACCACGCTCGAGACCCACGGAGTCCCGACGACCGTTCTCACGGGCGTCCAGACGTCACCGCAGGGCGCGGCTGCATTCGTCGTCGCCGATGACGGCACGCTCGCCTACGTGGCGCCGGCGGCTGGGGCAGCGTCGGCGACCACCCTCGTGTGGGTTGATCGGCAGGGCAAGGAGCAGCCGCTCGATGCGCCCCCAAAAGCGTACCTTCAGCCGCGGCTATCACCGGACGGCACTAAAGTAGCCGTCGCCATAGCCGACGATGGCGTCTGGCTCTGGAGACTTCAACAGCAGACACTCACCCGCCTGAGTGACGGATTTTTTCCGGTGTGGACGAGGGATGGGCGGCGACTGGTCTTCTCCGCGTCGCAGAACGGCTTGTACGGTATCTTCTCGCAGTCTCCCGACGCCGCCGGTGCCGCAGAAACGCTCGCCACCGGACCGTCGGCCGGCATGCTGGCTTCGGACGTCACCAAAGATGGCAGGCACGTGCTCTTCTCCCGTGCCGGTCGCGACGTGATGATGTTGACGATCGGCGATTCGACGCGCGTCGAACCGCTGATTCAGACGACGTTCAACGAACGCAATGGCGTCGTCTCACCAGATGAGCGATGGCTGGCATACGAGTCGGACAGCTCGGGCCGTTTCGAAGATGACGTACGACCGTTTCCAGCCGTCACTGGAGGACAGCAATGGCGGATCTCGACAGCCGGCGGCACGCGGCCATTGTGGTCGCCGACGAGACCGGAGCTGTTCTACGTCGCACCGGATGGCGCGCTGATGGCCGTACCCCTTGTCATCAACGGAACGACCTGGGGTGCACGCACGCCGGCGACGATCGTCCGGGGGCCCTATCTGACTGGCGGCAGTGTCAGCGGCCGGACGTATGACGTCTCGAGCGATGGGACCCGATTACTCTTGATTAAGCGGCCCTTCGAAGAACAGGTCGCGCCCCAGATCGTCGTCGTTCAGAACTTTCTCGAGCAGCTGAAACGATCTCCACAATCGGCAGATCCGCGCTGATTCGCCGCGCCGTCGGTGTGACATTCGCCATGGGTGGGCCTTCGTGCTACACGAGTCGTGGCGCGACGTCAGACGAGGTGCAAGCAACTGCAGGAGTTCGAACAACCGGTTACAACCGACACGCTCCGCGTAACGAGGACATTTCTATTTCGCTTTGACACAGACGGACGTCTCCCTTGACACTCGGAGCCGATCGGGCGTAGGTTGTTTTCATTCGTCGGTGGCGATTCGTCGCCACTCCCCACGACGGCCTCAGGTCCTCGTGGGCCATGCTTCGAGCTCGTCGCCCATAGGGCACAGCAAGAAGCGCCCTCACCGGAACGGTTGGTCAGGGTCGCAGCCGATTTGAGAACGCCCGAGACGGCTTGAGGCCACTCGGGACAACGGCACACAACGCGACTCGCGCTCGACTGCGGTTCGGCCACATAGCCAGCCGCACCCGCAGCGCACCACCGAGGGACCGGGAACCAGCACAGAAGGCCCTACGCGCGATTTCCTCGACACGAGAGGTCGCAGCCTGGGCATTGGCCATCGACGCGCTCGGGACCATCCCCAGCGCGTTCATGGCCTATGAGCCGAACATCGCGGACGAGATCCGCGAGCGCCGAGCGGGCACAGACATCGTCGGCGTCATCGCGCTCAACACCGGAACGGCAGGCGCGGCTTTCAGCCCCGCTTGACCGCCGGTCCTCCGAGCCGTCCGCCGGAGCGTGATCGGTCCTCAGGGCCCATCACTCACGGCGGCGCCCACCGGCTCGCGTCTGAACATCACCATCGGCGCCGTCCAGAGCGGCGCCACAGACTCGGAGGACGCGATGAGGAAACACCTGTACATCGACGAGGAGCCCGTCCGCGACGATCACGATGCCGGTGAAGACGATGCCGCGGCAACTGGCGGCCTGCCGAACCGACTGTTGACAGCATTCGAGGTCGCCGAGTACATCGGCTGCCACGAAGAGACCGTGCGGCGCGCATACTCGCGCGGCTTGCTCACGTCGCAGCGATTCGGCGTGCGCGGTCGCCGTTTTCACCCGGCGGACGTGCTCGACTGGATCAAGCGCGGCGCACCAACCCGCGTGTCGTAAACCAACTGCAGAGGAGCCACCCATGAAGGAGGAGTGATGACCATCAGACGAAGGTGCACAGAACGCAACTGCAAGAACGGAAGGAAGTGCCTCGAACATCTGCGCTTCGACGTGATGTTCCGCGGCAAGCGGTACCGCATCCCAGCCAACGAGTTCGCCATCCCTCGAATGGAACCCGGCAAGCAGCGGGAGATCCAATCGATGGAGGAAGCTCGCGATTGGGAACGCCTGTTCATCGGCGAGATCAAGGCCGGGCGCAATCCTCGCCGGCCATCAGCTCGCACGATGCAGGCCGGCAGCGAGCTGCGCGACGTATCGGCGTTCCTCGACGCCTACATGGAGCGCTGCGTCAAACCGGCAGGCCTCCGCAGCATCGCGGCGGTTCGGAGCCGCGTTGGCGTGCTCAAAGAGCACCTCGGAGAACTGTCGCTGGCGGAGCTCGAGGATCCGGACGTGATCAACCAGTTCAAGACCGACTCGGAATACGCCGAGGACGTGGAGATCGCGACGATGCACCGCGTCCTCGAAACGCTGCGGGCGGCCATGAACTGGGGCATGGCGCAGACGCCGCCGCTGTTCAACCGTTCGCCATTCCACCGGTTCGGCGTCCGGTTGAACAAGAAGGCGGAGACCGCCCGAGACCGCCGGCTCACCAGGGACGAGGAGAAACGGCTGCTCGATACGGCGCTGCAGAAGATGAACACGCCCGAGCATCAGAACGTCGGCTGCGCTGCTGCACGACCGCATCATCGGCGCCCTGGAACTCTGCTGCCGGCGCGGCGAGATGCTGATGATTCAGAACAAGCGCGTGAACTGGGACACCTGCCAGATCGGCATCCCAGGCGCGACGGCGAAGGACAAGGAGAACCGCCGCATTCCCTTCAACCCGAAGGGCCGGCTGGCGGCGATCCTCAAGCGGCGGTCGGAACTCGGTCCCGACGCGTTACGTGTTCGGCAGTGCCAGCGGAGCGCACCAGCCGAACATCCAGACCGCCTGGGAAACTCTGAGGCTACTCGCGAACGGCGTCGAACCGAAGCCCGGAAGGGAGGGAGCGCAATGGAATCGGGAACAGCTCGAACGGATCGATCTCCGCTGGCACGACCTGCGGCACGAAGGCGCGTGCCGCTTGCTCGCGGACGGCGTCGACATCCGCATCATTCAGCTGATGCTCGGCCACGCGAGCATCCAGCAGACGCAGCGCTACTTGAACGTGACGGACGAGGAAATGCGGAGAGGGCTGGAGGTGAGCTGGAAGAACGAAGGCCGACCGCTTCGCCTGGCGTCGGGAAGCTGATCGGCCTTGTTTGGTTTCCGAATTGTCCCCGTTTTGTCCCCGGGAACTGGAAATTTTGGTTGCGGGGGCGGGATTTGAACCCGCGACCTTTGGGTTATGAGCCCAACGAGCTACCGGACTGCTCCACCCCGCGTCAGGAAGAAGACTATCTTACCACCCGGATCGACCCGATCAACCGCCGCAGCGCAGAAAACTCCGCGCCGCGACCTCTTCAGAAACCCGCCCGGGACCTCACGAGGCCGTCACCGGCACGCTCGTGAAGTCGACGAAGAGCTCCACGCCCGACGTCTCGTGATCCATGTGCGATGCCCGCCGGCCC
This sequence comes from uncultured Acidobacteriota bacterium, assembly GCA_963836735.1. GTDB lineage: Bacteria > Acidobacteriota > Vicinamibacteria > Vicinamibacterales > 2-12-FULL-66-21 > JACCXG01. The sequence continues at coordinate 15,977 of CAWIKP010000019.1, forward strand.
GGACAGGTGACCGGCTCCGGCGCGGCGGCGATCGACGCCTGGTAGCCGCGCGCCACCTCTGGGGCGATGTAGCCGACCTTGGCGTCCGCCGCAATCACCGCAATCGCGTGAGGGAAATAGCGGTTCTCCGGCTCGATCCGCAGCGTGGCGGTGAACGCCGACGGCAGACGCCGCACCTGCTCGATATACGCAAGACCGCCGACCACGGGGATGCGGCGGAGGATAGAATCGGCCACGGACCAGATTCTATCGTCGCTTCAGGAAGGATTCGCATTCGCGCGCCATGCCGACCGATACCGAAGAACTCGTTTACCGCCTGCGAAACGCCCGCACCATCGTTGTGCTCACCGGTGCGGGTGTTTCCGCGGCCAGTGGAATCCCGACGTTTCGCGGCGACGACGGGCTGTGGCGGAACTTCCGCGCTGAAGAGCTCGCGACGCCGGAAGCCTTCGCCCACGATCCGCGGACGGTCTGGGAATGGTACGACTGGCGCCGCACGGCCATCGCCGGGACCCAGCCGAACGCGGCACATGCCGTCCTGGCGTCGTGGAGCCGGCGCCCGGGATTCACGCTGATCACTCAGAACGTCGACGGCCTCCACGAGCGCGCCGGCACCGCCAACGTGATTCGGTTTCACGGTTCAATCTGGGAGCTGCGCTGCGCTGCGGAATGTGGAGCGGCGCCCTGGGAGGATCACACCGCGCCGATGACATCCCTGCCCCCCACCTGCCCCTCATGCGGCGGGATCGCGCGCCCGGGCGTGGTGTGGTTCGGAGAAAACATCGACCCTGACGTGCTCCAGCGCTCCTCCGCCGCCGCGGCCGGCGCCGACGTCTACCTCTCGATCGGCACGTCGTCGCTGGTCTTCCCCGCTGCCGGGCTCCTCCATCACGCCAAGCGCAATGGCGCCTTCACGGTGGAGATCAATCCCGGCGCAACCGATGTTTCGCGAACCGTCGACCTGCCGATCGCCGCCCCGGCTGAAGACGCGCTGGCGATGCTCGACGCGCGCGTCAAGATGGGTTGAGGCGACGAGCGTCTTCCGCCTGAAGACGGAAGCCACAGAGCGCGTTCGGCGGAGCCACACTGAGCGCCTGTTCTCCTCCGTCTCCTGTGACAGCTCTTAGCAGAGACGTCAGATCCGCGGCAGCGTGACGTCCTGCTGCCGCAGGTACTTGCCCTTCTTGTCGCCGTACGAGACCTCGCACGGCTCGTCGCTCTGGAAGAACAGCACCTGCGCGATTCCTTCGTTCGCGTAGATCTTCGCCGGCAGCGGCGTGGTGTTGGAAATCTCGAGCGTCGCGGTGCCTTCCCACTCCGGCTCGAACGGCGTCACGTTCACGATGATTCCGCACCGCGCGTAGGTCGACTTGCCGAGGCAGACGGTCAGCACATCGCGGGGGATGCGGAAGTACTCCACCGTCCGCGCCAGCGCGAAGGAGTTCGGAGGCACGATGCAGGTGTCCGATTTGATGTCCACGAACGACCGGGGATCGAAGTTTTTCGGATCGATCAGCGCGTTGTTGACGTTGGTGAACACCTTGAACTCGTCGGCGACCCGGATGTCGTAGCCGTACGACGACAACCCGAACGACACGACGCCAGCCCGGACCTGGCGATCCTCGAACGGCTCGATCATGCCGTGTTCGAGCGCCATCTTCTTGATCCATTTGTCAGCTTTGATCGACAAAGTCAGACCTCACTTCAATTGCCAACATTGCCAAGATTGCCAACATTGCCAAGATTGAAACGCACACCCTCGGCGCGCGACTTCGGCACAGGCCGCAGGACTTGCCCGCCAGATTCTGGCAATGTTGGCAATCTTGGCAATGTTGGCAATGGACAGGAAGGCCCCTAGCGTCGCAGCAACGTCAGGAGCAGCGTCAGGAGCAGGCTCGCAATGATGGACGTCGCGAGCGGGAAATAGAACGTGAAGTTGCCGCGCTTGATCGTCAGGTCGCCCGGCAGCCGGCCGATCGGCACGCCGATCATGATGAGCAGGCCCACGCCCGCCATGATCAGACCGGCGACCACCAGCAGCTTGCCCATTCAGCCCGCCAGTTCCAGGCCCGGGAAGAAATATCCGAGCTCGAACGCGGCGGTCTCGGGCGCGTCGGATCCGTGCGTCGCGTTGTTCTCGATCGACCGTCCGAACTCCTTGCGCAGCGTACCGGCCTCCGCCTTGGCCGGGTCGGTGGCGCCCATCAACGTGCGCCACTTCTTGATCGCATCGGGCGCTTCCAGCGCCAGCACGATGACCGGCCCCTGAGACATGAACGTGGTCAGGCTTCCGAAAAATGGCCGCTCCCGGTGCACGGCATAGAAACCTTCCGCTTCGCGGCCGGAGAGATGCAGCATCCGCATGGCACGAATCTGGAATCCTGCCTCCTCGATGCGTTGAATGATCCGGCCCGCCTGGCGCGCCGCCACGGCATCCGGCTTGATGATCGCGAGTGTTCGTTCCATATAGTCAAATTATATGCAGCGCGCGGCACACTGCTGAGGCAAGAGATGACACAAAAACAGCCGTCGGCGGACCACCACGAGGATGAGCACCTGGGCGCGGTCGAGGGAGACAGGCCGTCGGACGCCCCCAACCAGGGGAATCCGAACGGTCCGGGAGTTGATACGGAGGGCTTGCCGAACGACCCCATCGGCACCGCCCAGGATCGCATCGGCGCGCTCCTCGACGAGACCGAGGGAGGCTAGCGCGGCTCATTGCCAGCATTGCCAAGAGTGCCTGGATTGCCAGAACCTGGCTGCTGCAAGTCCTGCGTGACGGTGGGCGTCGCTCGCTACCGGTGCGCTTCCATGAATTCGTCGAGCGCCTTGCGCGGCGGGCGCACGCGCTCGAGCGGCAGCGTCGCGAGCGGCTCGTCGACGATGTTGAGCAGATCGACGAGGTCCTGCTTGTCGGGCGCGACATAGAGGATGCCGGTGGCGAACTCGCCGCGCTTGTCGGTCTCCTGCAGCAGCCGCAGCGCGGCGTGCTTGTCGGTCGGGTTGTAGTCCTCGCTCACCTTCTTCAGATACAGCTTCGAACCGTCGTGCAGCTTCACTTCGGTCGTCGTCCCCGGCTCGTAGTCGATCGAGATGTCATCGAAATACGGCACGAAGTTGATTTCCCCGAGGGGCTCCTCGTGCTCCTTCACGTAGGCGTAGCTCTTCGTCGAGCCGACGTGGTCGTTGAAGGTCACGCACGGCGACAGCACGTCGATCATGCAGGTGCCGCGATGGCTGAGCGCGGCCTTCAGGATCGACAGCAACTGCTTCTTGTCGCCCGAGAACGACCGGGCCACGAACGAGGCGCCCAGATCGATGGCCAGCGAGCAGGTGTCGATCGGCTGGAGCTCGTTCGGCGTTCCGCCCTTTGTCGTCGAGCCGATGTCGGCGGTCGGCGAGAACTGCCCCTTGGTCAGGCCGTAGCAGCCGTTGTCCTCGATGATGTAGATGATCGGGACGTTGCGGCGCATCAGGTGCACGAACTGCCCGATGCCGATCGCGCCGGTGTCGCCGTCGCCGCTCACGCCGATGGCGATCAGCCGGCGGTTGGCGAGGACCGCCCCGGTGCCGACCGAGGGCATCCGGCCGTGCACGGTGTTGAAGCCGTGGGCCGACCCGAGGAAATACGCCGGGACTCTTGCTCGAACAGCCGATACCCGACAGCTTGATCACGCCCTTGGGATCGATCCCCATCTCGAAGAACGCGTCGATGATGCGCTCCGAAATGGCGTTGTGACCGCACCCGGCGCAGAGCGTGGTCTTGCCGCCGCGGTAAGGCTGGACCTCGAGTCCGATCCGATTGAGCTTCTTTCCCGGTTCCGGTGTTGCGGTGGTAGTCATGATCCTCGGCCCCGAGGCCTATCGTTCCGCCGAGACCAGCGCACCGCTGCTCGGCCGGACCTTCAGGCCTTCCTGTTCCTCGATGCCGTCGGTGACCGATCGGGCATCGATCGGCAAGCCGTTGTAGTGCAGCACGCTCCGCAGCTTGGCGACCCGCTGCGGCGTGCAGTCGAGGCGCATCAGGCCGAGCATCTGCGCGTCGCGGTTCTGCTCGACCAGGTAAATGCGTGAGTAGCGATCGATGAACTGGTCGAGCTCCGGCGTGAACGGGTAGGCACGAAGCCGCAGGTAGCCGGTCCGCACGCCGAACTCGCGCTGGAGCTGATCCCGGCTTTCTTCGATGGCCCAGTGGCTGGTGCCGTAGCCGATGATCCCGATCTCGGCGCGCTCGTCGTCCACGATCTCGGGCCTCGGCACGTGCTGCCGTGCGGTCTCGAACTTGCGCAGCAGGCGATCCATGTTGTTCACGTAGTCGTCGGGCCGCTCGCTGTACTGTCCGTTCTCGTTGTGCCCCGATCCGCGGGTGAAGTACGCCGGCATGTCGTTGCCGGGAATCGTGCGGTAGGGAATGCCGTCGCCGTCCACGTCCTTGTAGCGGCCCCAGCTGCCAAGCCGCGCCAGCGTCGCCGCGTCGAGCACCTTGCCGCGATCGATCGGATGTTCCGGGTACTCGAAGGTCCGCGACATCCAGGTATTCATCGCCAGATCGAGGTCGCTCATCACGAACACCAGCGACTGGAAGCGCTCGGCGAGATCGAAGGCGGCCATCGACATCGTGTAGCACTCTTCGACCGACGCCGGGATCAACATGATCTGCTTGGTGTCGCCGTGCGAGAGCAACGCCGTGCTCAGGATGTCGCCCTGCGACGTCCGGGTCGGAAGGCCGGTCGATGGCCCGACCCGCTGAATGTCGAAGACGACGCCCGGCACTTCCGCGTAGTACGCCAGCCCGGCGAACTCCCCCATCAGCGAGATGCCCGGCCCCGACGTCGAGGTCATCGCCCGCGCGCCCGCCCAGCCGGCCCCGATCACCATCCCGATCGAGGCGATCTCGTCTTCGGCCTGGATCACCGCGTACGTCGCCTTGCCATCCGGGTCGTGCCGGTACTTCTTCAGCAGCTGGATCAGCGTCTCGGGCAGCGACGACGACGGCGTGATCGGATACCAGGCGCAGACCGTCACGCCCGCCATCATGCAGCCGAACGCGGCCGCCGCATTGCCCTCGACCAGGATCATGCCGGCGGTCTCGTTCATCGGCTCGACCCAGTAAGGATCGCGCTTGGTGAGATGCCCGGCGCTGTAGGCGGCGCCAGCTTCGAGCGCTCCCATGTTCAGCTCGACCGCCTTCAGCTTCTTCCCCATCTGCTTCTTCAGCGCATGCTCCATCTGCGCGAGATCGATGTTCAGCAGGTTCGAGAGCACGCCGTCGTAGATCATGTTCTTCACGAGGCGGCGCAGTTTCGCGTCCTTGCAGACCTCGGCGACGATCTTGTCGAACGGAACCGGATAGAACACGACGTCTTCCCGCAGCGTGCTCAGTTTCAGCGGTTCGTCGTAGAGCACGGCTGCGCCTGGCGCGAGCGTGAGCACGTCCTCGCGCGCCGTCTCGGGGTTCATCGCGACGAGGAAATCGACCTCTTTCTTGCGCCCGACGTAGCCGTGTGGGTTTGCTCGAATCGTGTACCAGGTAGGGAGTCCGGCGATATTCGACGGGAACAGGTTTTTGCCGGACACCGGCACGCCCATCTGGAAGATCGACCGGAGCAGCACGAGATTCGCGGTCTGACTGCCGGAGCCGTTGACGGTCGCAACCTGGAGGCTGAAATCGTTGACGATCCGGGAGGACGCGACATCATCGGCCGCACGCACGCTCGAAGGGGTGACGGTCATTCTGAACTGCAGCTCTGGCGGTAAACAATTGACACTAGAGCGATTATAGTGCGCTGCCGGCCGCCTGCCCAGCCGCCGCGCAGCGATTGGGCCGCAGCCGCGGGCGAGCGGCCCCTGCGGCTCCCGAACGGTCGCGGTAGGCGCAGGGTTCGCTGCCGGGCCTACGCGCGCAGGGCCCCGCGCACCGCTTCGCCAATGTCCGCGGGGCTCTTGACGACGTGCACGCCGGCCGCGGTCAGCGCCGCCATCTTTTCCGCCGCCGTGCCCTTGCCGCCGGCAATGATGGCCCCCGCATGTCCCATACGACGCCCGGGCGGCGCCGTCTGTCCCGCAATGAACCCGACCAGCGGCTTCGAGAAATGCTGCCGGACCCAGGCCGCGGCCTCCTCTTCGGCGGTGCCGCCAATCTCGCCGATCATCACGACCGCCTCTGTCTGATCGTCTCCTTCGAACAACGTCAGCGCGTCGATGAAGCTCGTCCCGATCAGCGGGTCGCCGCCAATCCCGATGCAGGTGGTCTGCCCGAGGCCGAGCTTCGTGAGCTGGTGAATCGCCTCGTAGGTCAACGTGCCGCTCTTCGAGACGATCCCCACCCGTCCTTCCTTGCAGATGTGCCCGGGGATGATCCCTGCCTTGGCCTGCCCTGCCGTGATCAAGCCCGGACAATTCGGACCGATCAACCGCGTGCGCGTGGCCCGCACGACCTGCAGCGCCCGAAGCATGTCGAGCGTGGGAATGCCCTCGGTGATACAGACGACCAGCGAAACGCCAGCGGCCGTCGCTTCCATCACCGCATCGGCGGCGCCTGGCGGGGGCACGAAGATCACGGACGCATTCGCCCCGGTCTCGCGCACCGCGTCGGCCACCGTGTTGAACACCGGCCAGCCCTCGTGCGTGGTGCCGCCCTTCCCGGGGGTGACGCCGCCGACGACCTGCGTTCCGTAAGCGGCTGCCTGCTTGGCGTGAAACGTTCCTTCCCGGCCGGTGAGGCCCTGGACGATCAGCCGGGTGTTCCTGTCGATGAGTACGGCCATTCGATGTGTCCTGCTTTTCCGAAGGGCTTCGCCCCTCGGACTCCCCTACACGCTCACGGCGTTCGCTCGCAAACCGTCCTGACGACGCTTCCGAGGGCTTGCTCCTCGGACTGCCCTACACGCTCACTCACGAGCCGCTTCGCCGGTCGCCCGTCACCCTGGCCTACTTTCCGAGAGCGACGACCTTGTCCGCGGCCTCGCTCATGGTGTCGGCGGTCGTGAAGTTCAAGCCGCTCTCACGCAGCATCTGCTTGCCCTGCTCCACGTTCGTGCCTTCCATCCGGATCACGATCGGCACGCGAACCCCGAGGTCGCGCACCGCCGCAATGACCCCCTGGGCCAGCACGTCGCAGCGCAGGATGCCGCCGAAAATGTTGATCAGCACCGCCTTCACGCTGGTATCCGACATCAGGATGCGGAACGCGTTCTTGATCTGCTCCGCGTTGGCGCCGCCGCCGACGTCGAGGAAGTTCGCGGGCTCTCCGCCGGCCAGCTTGATGATGTCCATCGTGGCCATGGCGAGGCCCGCGCCGTTGACCATGCAGCCGATGGTGCCATCCAGCTTGATGTAGTTCAGCGAGTACTTCGACGCCTCGATCTCGAGCGGATCCTCTTCCGCGAGATCGCGCATCTCCTTGATCTCCGGATGCCGGTACAGCGCGTTGTCGTCGAAGGTCATCTTGGCGTCGAGCGCCAGCAGCGACCCGTCGCTCGTCACGATCAGCGGGTTGATCTCGATGAGCGAAGCGTCGGTGTTGCGGAACGCCTCCCAGACCGCGTTCATGAACTTCACGGCCTGGGCGATCTGCGGCCCCTCGAGGCCGAGCGCGAACGCCAGCTTGCGTGCCTGATAGCCCGCGAGCCCCACACCGGGGTTGATGTATTCCCGGAAGATCCGCTCCGGCGTCTCTTCCGCCACCTTCTCGATCTCGACACCGCCATCCGGACTGACCATGAGCACGGGCTTCTCGGTGGACCGATCGAGCACGATGCCCAGGTAGAGCTCGCGAACGATCGACAGTCCCTGCTCGACGAGCACGCGGCCGACGCGCTGCCCGCGAGGACCGGTCTGATAGGTGACCAGGTTCATGCCGAGGATCTTCTCGGCCGCCGCCCGGGCGTCTTCCGCGGTCTTGACCACCTTCACGCCGCCGCCTTTGCCCCGCCCGCCCGCGTGAATCTGCGCCTTGACCACCGAGACGCCGCCGCCAAGCCGGCTCGCCGCCTGCGCGGCGTCGGCCGCGGTTTCGACGACCTCGCCCTTCGGCACCGGCACGCCGTACTTCGCCAGAATCGATTTCGCCTGATACTCGTGGATTTTCATGTGTCGATGAGAAAGCGCTGACCCGCTCACGGCCGCGCCCGTCGGTGAGCGCGCAACCTGACAATCATCCCCGAAAACGCCGCGACGGATCAACGCTCCGGCGCGCATTCGAGGCATCGAAGCCTCCGATGGCACGGCCGTCCGCGCGAGAAACATCAGATACAATTTCGCCGATGGCCGGGCCTTCTTCGTTCAGTCGGTTTCACCGGTATTTTTCCTCCTCGGTCGGCACCAAACTCCTCATCGGCCTCACCGGACTCCTGCTCTTCGCGTATTTGATCCTGCACCTCGCCGGCAACGCGTTGATCTTCGCGGGCGCCGATATCTTCAACGAGTACTCGCACAAGCTCATCTCCAATCCGCTGCTGATCCCGATCGAGATCGGGCTGCTGGCCGTCTTCCTGATCCACATCTACAAGACAGTACGGATGGTGATCGCGAACCGCGCGGCCCGGCCGGTGCCCTATCAGAAGAAGGCGTTCGCGGGCCACACCAGCCGCAAGAGCTTCGCCTCCTCCACGATGATCGCGTCGGGGCTGATCCTTCTCGTGTTCGTGCTGATTCACGTCAAGCAGTTCAAGTTCGGCGCCTACTACCAGACCGTCAGCCCCTCGCCGATTCGCGACCTGTATCGCACCGAGATCGAGGTCTTCCGGAACCCATTCTGGGTCGTCTTCTATGTGATCAGCACGATTGTCGTGGGCCTGCACCTCCGGCACGGCATTGCCAGCGGGTTTCAGTCGATCGGGGCGGACCATCCTCTGTATACACGGCGCCTGACCATGATTGGGATCGTGCTGGCGATCATCATTGGTGGCGGACTCGGGCTGATTCCGATCTGGCTCTACCTGACGCACTGAGCCCGCATCACGACCATGCCTTTAGATGCCAAGATCCCCGGCGGTCCCCTCGCGGAGAAATGGGACCGTCACCGTTTCGAGTCGAAGCTCGTCAACCCGGCGAATCGCCGCAAATACACCATCATCATCGTCGGGACCGGCCTGGCCGGCGCGTCGGCCGCCTCCTCGCTCGGCGAGCTGGGCTACAACGTCCTCAGCTTCTGCATTCACGACAGCCCGCGGCGCGCGCACAGCATTGCCGCGCAGGGCGGCATCAATGCCGCGAAGAACTACCAGAACGACGGCGACAGCATCCAGCGCCTGTTCTACGACACCATCAAGGGAGGCGACTACCGCTCGCGGGAGGCCAACGTCTACCGGCTCGCGCAAACGAGCGTGAACATCATCGATCAATGCGTCGCGCAGGGCGTGCCGTTCGCGCGGGAGTACGGCGGCCTGCTGGACAATCGATCGTTCGGCGGCGCTCAGGTATCGCGCACGTTCTACGCGCGCGGCCAGACCGGCCAGCAGCTGCTGCTCGGGGCCTACCAGTCGATGATGCGGCAGGTTCAGCGCGGAACCGTCACCTCGTTCCCCAACCGCGAGATGCTCGACGTCGTGATCGTGAAGGGACAGGCTCGCGGCATCGTCTGCCGCAACCTGCTGACGGGTGCGATCGAGCGCTACGCGGGACACGCCGTGTTGCTGTGCACCGGCGGCTACGGCACCGCGTACTACCTCTCCACCAACGCGGTGAATTCGAACGTCACCGCCGCCTGGCGCGCGCACAAGCGCGGCGCGCTACTTCGCCAATCCCTGCTACACGCAGATCCATCCGACCTGCATTCCGGTATCGGGAACGCACCAGTCGAAGCTCACGCTCATGAGCGAGAGCCTCCGCAACGACGGGCGGGTCTGGGTGCCGAAGAAACCCGACGACAGCCGACGCCCGGAGCAGATTCCCGAAGCCGAGCGGGACTACTACCTCGAACGTCGCTATCCGAGCTTCGGCAACCTCGTGCCTCGCGACGTCGCGTCGCGGAACGCCAAGGCGGTGTGCGACGAAGGGCGCGGCGTCGGCGACAGCGGCCTTGCCGTTTACCTTGATTTCAGCGATGCGATCAAGCGACTCGGCGAGGATGTCATCAGGATGCGCTACGGCAACCTGTTCGACATGTACAAGAAGATCACCGACGAAGATCCCTATCGGATGCCGATGCGGATCTATCCGGCGATTCACTACACGATGGGCGGACTGTGGGTCGACTACAACCTGATGAGCACGATCCCCGGCCTCCACGTCCTCGGCGAAGCCAACTTCTCGGACCACGGCGCGAATCGCCTCGGCGCGAGCGCGCTGATGCAGGGGCTCGCGGACGGCTACTTCGTGATCCCGTACACGCTGGCGCACTATCTGGGCGGCCACAGCTTCCCCGCCGTCACCACCGACGACGAAGCGTTTCGTGAGGCGGAGTCGGCAGTTCAGGAACGGATCGACACGCTGCTGACGGTCAAGGGCTCGAAGACGCCGCGGCAGCTCCATCGCGAGCTCGGGCAGCTGCTCTGGAACGAGGTCGGCATGGCCCGGAACGACGCCGGGCTGCGCCGGACGCTCGAACGGATTCCGCAGCTGCGCGACGAGTTCTGGCAGAACGTCTCGGTCCCCGGCCCGAAGAACAATCTGAACAAGAACCTCGAATATGCAGGCCGGGTCGCAGATTACCTGGAGTTCGCGGAGGTGCTTGACGCTCGACGCGCTCCACCGAACGGAGAGCTGCGGCGGCCACTTCCGTGAGGAGAGCCAGACGCCCGACGGCGAAGCGCTGCGCGACGACGAGCACTTCGCCTACGCCGCGGCCTGGGAGTTTCACGGCGTCGGCAAGCCGCCGACGCTTCACAGGGAGCCGCTCGCGTTCGAATACGTGAAGCCGAGCCAGAGGAGTTACAAGTGACTCGGCTCCCAGCTCCCAGCTGCCCGCTCCCAGCGGAACGGGCAAATTCGGCAAGCTGGTTCAACTGCTGGAAACTGGAAGCTGGAAGCTGGAAGCTGAATCCCGATGCGCATTCACCTGAAAGTCTGGCGGCAGGCGGGCCCGAACGCGAGCGGGCGGCTCGTGGACTACACCGTCGAGGACGTCAGCCCCGACATGTCGTTCCTCGAGATGCTCGACATGCTCAACGAGAGCCTGATTGCTCGCGGCGAGGATCCCGTGGCGTTCGACTCGGACTGCCGCGAGGGCATCTGCGGGGCCTGCGGCTTCCTCATCGATGGCGTGGCCCATGGACCTGATCCCGGGACGACCGTGTGCCAGCTGCACATGCGGCGCTTCAACAACAACGACCGGCTGACGCTGGAGCCGTGGCGCGCTCGCGCGTTTCCGCTCATCAAGGACCTGGTCGTCGACCGGAGCGCCTTCGATCGGATCATCCAGGCGGGCGGCTACACGTCCATCAACGTCGGCGGGGCGCAGGATGCCAATGCGATTCTGATTCGCGAAGCCCACCGCCGAGGACGCGATGGACTCGGCGGCCTGCATCGGCTGCGGCGCCTGCGTCGCAGCGTGCAAGAACGCCTCGGCGGCGCTGTTCACCTCGGCCAAGATCAACCACCTTGGGCTGCTGCCGCAGGGCCAGGTCGAACGCCACGCCCGCGCCGCGGCGATGGTGCACCGCCACGACGCGGAGGGCTTCGGCAGCTGTTCCAACGAGGGCGAGTGCGAAGCGGTCTGCCCGAAGGAGATCCCGATTACCAACATCGCCCGGATGAACCGCGATTACTTCCGGGCGATGTTGATTTCGCGGGACTGAAACTCCCTCACTCGTTCAGCGGGTGAATGTTACGCTGGCGCTACGGGTCATGCCGCCGGGTCCGATGGCGCTCACCGTCGTCACATAACTGCCCGAGGCAAGTCCGCTGAAGAAGGCGGCACGATCGACCGTGATGTCGCCGTTGGCCGCCGGGGTTGGCTTGCCGAGATTCGAGGTGGCTACCGGCGTCGCCGTATTCGGGTTGGCGCCCGCTGCAAACACTTCCAGTAGATAACTCGTGACGTTGGTGGCGTGATCCGTTGACGCGGTGAACACCACCAGCCGCGGCGCCGTCGACGTCGAGGTCACCGATACCGTCACTGAAAGCGCCGCCGACGTCGTGCTCTCCCCATCGGCGTCGTGAGCCACGGCAGTCAGCGAATAGGTCCCTGACGCCGTCGGCGACCAGGACGCCGTATACGGGGCGGACGTGTCCCTCCTGATCAAGGTGGTCCCTGCATAGAAGTCCACCGAGGCCATGCGCCCTTCGGGATCCGTGGCGTTCGCGGCGATCGTGACCGTGACGGGCAGCGTGTAGCGTGCACCGGCGGCTGGCGACGTCACTGAAACCGCCGGCCGTGCATTCGAGCTGGTGCTCCCAGTAATCTTGACTCTATCGATTACGGCGGTCGTGGTGCTGCTGCTGTTGTGGCTGGTCACCGCGAGCCCGACGTAGACGGTATCTCCCATCGGAATCGTGTCGGAACCAACCGACGTCCACGACGCGCCATCAGCCGATCGATAGGCATTGAAGCGATCGCCGGTACGCACCAGGCGCACCCATCCCGGCGGCGCCCCCGATCCGCCAGACGTATGGACGCTCAACCCGCCGGTCTCCGGCCGCCGCTGAAATGCATAGCCCTTCGAGACCGACGTGAACATGCTGGCATGCCGCGATTCTGCGGTCAGCGCCTCGCGAATCATGACGCCTGCCTTCGACCATGCATTTGCGTACGTGAGCGACGCGACCCGGGCGACGATCTCCCCATCTCCGGTCATCGGCTGATACACGTAACGGAATTGATCAGCCGCACTCCAGATGTCGGTGCCACCCGCTTTGATGGTGTAGGCGCCGCTGGAATACGAGGTGCTGCCAGCCAGGGCTGGTGACCCGATATCGACGCTCTGCTGCCCCGCCGGAAGCGCCTTGCGAACGACCGCTACATCGCTGACCGTCGCGGTCGTTCTCGCCCCGGAGTTGTGGCTGGTGACCGCGATACCCACATAGGCCGACGTGTTCAACGGCAGCGTGACGGAGCCGACTGTCGTCCAGCTCGTTCCATTCGCCGACCAGTAGGTTGTGACTCTGCTACCACTCCGGACGGCCTTGACCCATGCCGGTGGCAGCGAGGTCGAAGCGGCAGTGGACGACGACAGGCCGCCGGCCGTGGCGCGCCGCTGAAAATGCACGCCGTTGGCGGCCGATACCAGGGCCAATGCGTGTGCCGAGTTGGCCGCGAGCGACGTACGAATCATCACGCCGGCCTTCGACCACGCGTGCTGATTGGTCACGCTGCGTACCCGGGCCACGATCTCGACGTCTCCTGACACCTGCTGATAAACGAACCGAAACTGATCGCTGGTGCCCCAGATGTCCGTGCCCGCGCCGTCGATCGTGAAGACCCCGCTGGCGTACGACGCGCTCCCTGCGAGCGTCGGCGCTCCCACGTCCGCGCTCGTCCATGGCGCTGGCAGCGACTGCGCGTATACACCGCGACACGCCACGAGGAGTCCAACAGTTTGGATGACGCCCGCAATAAACACTTTTCGCAAGACGGGATGCCTCCAGGCTCGAACACGGAACCCAGGCACGCGGGGCAAGCCGGTGCGCTGTTGTTTTTGGCTCACCTCGATCAGCGCCGTGTCTTTCGCACTGCGGAGCGACCGAGTACGAAGGCAGGACGGTATCGTCAACGGCTGAACGGTACGCTCGCGCCTTGGGTCTGCCCGCCTGGTCCAATCGCAGTCATCGCTGCCAGGTAGTTGGCCCTGGATGAGTCGCCCTTCGGACAATTGCTGGATTACCGACGGCTAAGTTTGTCCACGGGAAGCAGCGGCTGCGGTGCTACGGTTGACCCGAGCGACACAACCAGCCTGCGCAGCAGCGCCGCGCGAACGGCGGCTGCCTTCTTCATTTCCACTCCTCCACCGCCGGCGGCGGACAGCAAACCACTTGCCGTGCGCAATGGCTCACGCAGGAGCTCACGCAAACGAGTAAGAACGCGCTCGTTTGCACAATCTCTGATTTAGTGATCTAGTGCCGTTTCGCAGAGCTGTCCGATGCGCTCGATCTGGGGGAATGCGAAGGATGAAACGGTAAGCCGCGAGTGTGAACGACGAGAGGACGGGCAACGATATTCCGTCTTCACTCGGCGGCCGTGTGCTCGCGAGATCGACCGGACGTGCACTAATGCACGCCCATCTGGTCGTCTCGCTCACACAAGGTAACGGTTCACGGGTGTATGAACAATACACACCCCAAAGAAGGATTTACTCGCTGCGGGCTCAACGCGTAAAGGTTACGGCCGTGCTTCTCGTACGTCCGCCCGGCCCAATCGCTGAGACGGTGCTGACGTAGGTTCCTGGCGCGAGCGCTGTGAAAAAGGCCAACCGATCGACCGAGATCTCGTTGTTTGTTGCAGGCGTGGGCTTTCCGAGATCCGAGCTCGTGATCGCGGTGGCCGTCGCTGGATTGGCGCCGGCGGCAAACACTTCGAAGAGATAGCTGGTCACGTTGGTCGCGTGATCGGCTGAAGCGGTGAAGACCACCAGCCGCGGTGGCGTGGTTACCGCGCCGACGCTCACTGTCACGGCCGCGGAGGTCGCCACGGCACCGGCAGTGTCATAGGCCTTGGCGGTCAATGAATAAGTGCCGGTGGCTACGCTGCTCCACGTCCACGTATACGGTGCGGTGGTGTCGGTGGCGAGCACCGTCGCCCCCGACAAGAACTCCACCCGTGCGAGCTGGTTCTCCGGGTCACTTGCCGTCGCGGTCATGCTGATCGTCGCCGGTGCGCCAAAGCTCGCTCCGGTCGCCGGGCTGGTCAACGCTACAGTCGGTGGCGCATTGGCAGGACTGCCGACAGTCACGCCCGACAGCACCGCTCGAGTCCGCACGGTCACATCGTGACTGGTCACTGCCAGGCCGACATACGCCGTAGAACCGAACGCGAGTGTCACCGACCCGACCTGCGTCCAGGCTGTGCCGTCCAACGACGTGTAACTTGAAACCACCGAACCGCTCCGCACCAGCCGAACCCAGACAGGGGGGCCGGTCTGCGTGCTGGCATACTGATCGTGGTTCCGGCGTTGGTGCTGCGCCGGCGGAATTGGACGCCATGGGAAGTCGACGAGGCCGAGTACGCGAAGGCCGAATTCGCGGCCAGCGATGTCCGAATCATCACGCCGGAGGTGGCAAACTCGTTGGTCAGTGTCTGCGAGTCCACCCTCGCCGTGATCTGCACGTCCCCGGAGACCGGCTGGTAGACAAAGTGGAACTCATCGGTGGTCTCCCAGATGTCCTTCCCCGCCGCATCTATCGTGAAGCGACCCGAGCTGTAGGACGTACTACCGCTGAGGGCCGGCGAGCCGATATCAGCAGCCGTCCAGGGCGCGGGGACTGCGGTCGAGCTGCCAACGGTGAAGCGTACCGCGGTTGAAGTGGTCCTGAGACCCGCCGCGTCCACGGCTACGGCGGTGAGGGAATACGATCCAGCTCCCACGCCGGTCCACAAGGACGAATACGGCGCCGACGTGTCGGTGCTGAGCAGCGTCGTTTCCCAGTAGAACTCGACTCGTGAGAGCTGGTTCTCCGGGTCGCTCGCATTCGCCGCGATCGTGATGGTGGCGGGCGCCGCGAAGCTCGCGCCATTCGCCGGGCTGCTCAGGCTAACGGTGGGCGCTCCATTTGTCGCACCAACTCTCACTATCACCGCAGCGGAAGTCGTACTGCCACCATCGGCGTCGTGCGCCACCGCCGTCAATGAATAGGTTCCGGCTATGGAGGTGCCGAACGTCGCCGAATACGGGGCCGTCGTGTCACTCGAGATCAGCGTCTGATTCGCATAGAAATCCACCGACAGCATCGCGTTCTCCGGATCGGTGGCCGTGGCGTTGACTGCGATCGACGCCGGCGCGGTGTATTGCGAATTCGCAGCAGGTGCCATGATTGAGATGGCCGGAGGTGCGTTGGGCAGCGTTGCCGCAATCACCTTCACCGAGTCCAGTTTCGCCGTCGCCGATACCGTTTTGCTATGACTTGTCATGGGCAATCCGACATAGACCGTGTCCCCCATCGGGATCGTGTCGGACCCGACCAGTCGCCAGTTCACGCCATCGGTCGCGTAATAGGCACTGAAAAGATCACCCTTCCGAACGAGGCGAACCCAACCCGGAGGTGCATCGGCGGGACCGCCGGTGCTGTCACTGCTGCCTGCGGTCTGAGCCCTGCGCTGGAAGGCATATCCGGCGGCTGCCGAACCGATCATCATCGCGTGGCGCGATTGAGCGGTCAGCGATTCGCGAATCATCACGCCCGCCTTCGACCAGCGATGCGCCTGGGTCGTTATCGAGGCGACTCTCGCAATGATCTCGACGTCACCGGTGATCGGTCGATAAACGAAGTGCAATTGATCCGACGTCCCCCAGATATCACTGCCGGCGGCCGTGATTGTGAATGTTCCGGATGAGTACGTCGAGCGTCCCGCGATCTGCGGGTTACCAATGTCTGCGCTGAGCCAGGGAGACGGCAGGGTCTGAGCAGTTACCGCCGAACAGGTAAAAACGGAAAGGATTACAAACAGCAATGCACGAATCCCGGGTGCGATCTTCATTCCACTCCTCCACCGAGCGGGCGCGCAGCACGGCGCTTGCCCACACGGCGTCCAGACTGCTCGAGGTTTACGAAAGCGATAAGTAGTAGGCGACGTGACACGACTCGAACGCCGCTGCCGTTGGCGCAAGGTTCAAGCACTGCCGGGCGATCTATCTAGCGATCCAGCGATCTAAGCGATGGTGCTGGCGGTCCGACCGGCCTTGTGAAATGTGGCAGACACACTAGCGCTCACGGCGCGCAAACGGCGTCGCGTTGCGCACTCGCGTGTGCGAGCGACTGCACGACTCGTCAGCGTGCCGACAGGCACACAGCGCGCACAGCCCATGCGAATGGGCCTCACAATGGATGCGCAGCAACGCATCCATTCAGATTGACCTGCCTGATTTCGTGGTCGCTTACGGCCGGTGCGGAAGGGACACCCTACATATCAGATGCCTGCACCAGTCAGATGCCTGCACCAGCCGAATCTCAACGTGCACCAAGGCGTTGCGGTGAGCAGTGACTGCTCGCTCGAGCATCACCCGCACCACCCTCTCCATCCAGGATCCTCCAAATATTCAACGCAGGGGCCGACGCCTTCTCAGCAATCTGCTTGCCCAATTCGACGCGTGCGACCTCAAGCGCCCCGCAGCGGCTGATTTACTGGGAGAACTGAAAAGGAGGAAGGTGCGGGAGAGGTGCGGTTACACGTGAGGACCGTGTAACCGGGTCAATTTTACTTCGCGCGCGCGAAAATCAATTCGCGCTGCGAGTGATGTCGATCGATTTTCAGCTCTGCCGTTCTACACCTTGATGACGTCGACGAGCTCTTTCACGGCGCCCGCGGATTTCTGAAGGGCCGCATTCTCTTCCGCTGTGAGCGTGATCTGCACGATCTGCTCGACGCCGCGCGCGCCCAGCTTCACCGGCACGCCGACGAACAGATCGGAGATGCCGTACTCGCCTTGAAGGAATACGGAGCATGGAAGAATTTTCTTCTTGTCCTTCAGAATCGCTTCGACCATCTCGGCTGCGGCTGAGCCTGGCGCATACCAGGCGCTGGTCCCGACGAGCTTGGTGATCTCCGCACCACCGTCCGCGGTCCGCTTGCTGATCGCCTCGATCCGATCCGCCGTCAGAAGCTCCGTGATCGGAATACCGGCCACAGTCGAATATCGTGGCAGCGGCACCATCGTGTCGCCGTGGCCGCCGAGCACGAAGGCGTGAACGTTCTCCACCGACACATTCAGCTCCAGGGCGATGAACGTGCGCATGCGCGCGGAATCCAGGACGCCGGCCATGCCGATCACCCGCTCGCGTGGAAAGCCGCTGAGCCGGTACACCGCCTGACACATCGCGTCGAGCGGATTGGCGACCGGCACGATGATCGTCTTCGGTGAGTGACGCACGACCTGCTCGGTCACCGACTGCATGATCTTGTAGTTGGTCTGGAGCAGGTCGTCGCGGCTCATGCCGGGCTTGCGCGGCACGCCGGACGTGATCACCACGACGTCCGAGTTGGCGGTCTGCGCCCACCCCTCTTCGGTCGCGCCGTACCCCACCACTCGCGAGTCCGAGCCTTCGATCGGACAGGCCTCCAGCATGTCGAGCCCCACGCCGGCGGCCTTGCTCTCGGCGATGTCGATGATCACGACATCGGCCAGTTCCTTGTCCGCGATCGCCCGTGCCACGGTGGCGCCGACATTGCCAGCGCCGCCCACAACTGTGACTTTTCGATTCATTGATGCCTCGACCTCAATTGCCGGTTCGCAGTGTCACTACATGTTCGCGATGATGGCGTCGGCAAACGCCGACGTCTTCAACTCGGTCGCCCCCGTCATCTGCCGCGCGAGGTCGTAGGTGACCTTCTTCTGGCCGATCGTCTTCTCCAGCGCCGATTCAATCAGGTCGGCGGCCGCGCTCCAGCCCAGATAGCGGAACATCATCACGCCGGACAGCACGACCGACGACGGGTTGATCACGTCCTTGCCGGCGTACTTCGGCGCGGTTCCGTGGGTGGCTTCGAAGAAGCCGATCTCGTCGCCGATGTTGGCGCCGGGGGCCATGCCCAGGCCGCCGACCTGCGCGGCGCAGGCGTCGGAGAGGTAGTCGCCATTCAGATTGGGGGTGGCGAACACGTCGTAGTCGGCGGTGCGCGTCAGCACCTGCTGGAACACGCTGTCGGCGATCCGGTCGTTCACCAGAATCTTTCCCTCGCGCGAGGCGCCGGCCGACACCTCGTCCTCGGTCACGACCTGGTCCCGGAATTCCGCCTTCGCGACCTCATAGCCCCAGTCGCGGAACGCACCCTCGGTGAACTTCATGATGTTGCCCTTGTGAACCAGGGTGACGATCTTGCGCTGGTTGGCGATGGCGTACTGAACGGCCATCCGGACCAGGCGCTTGGTGCCGGTTTCCGAAATCGGCTTGATGCCGATGCCCGAGTCCGGACGGATGCGCTTGCCCATTTCGCGTTCGAGGAACTCGATGACCTTCTCGGCCTGAGGCGTGCCCCGCGCCCACTCGATCCCCGCGTAGACGTCCTCGGTGTTCTCGCGGAAGATCACGACGTTCATCAGCTCGGGATGCGTCACCGGCGCGGGCGTCCCCGTGAAATATCGCACCGGCCGCACGCAGGCATACAGATCGAGCACCTGGCGGAGCGTGACGTTGAGGCTGCGAATCCCTCCGCCCACCGGCGTCGTGAGCGGCCCCTTGATCGCCACCTTATAGGCGCGCACCGCCTCGAGGGTGTCGTTTGGCAGCCACTCGCCGAGCTGGTCCTTGGCCTTCTCACCCGCCGGCACCTCGAACCACTCGATTCGCTTCTTGCCCTCGAACGCTTTCCGGACCGCCGCGTCGAAAATGCGCACGCTCGCGCGCCAGATGTCGGGGCCGGTGCCGTCTCCCTCGATGAACGGGATGATCGGATCGTCCGGGACGATCAATCGTCCCCCCTTGCGCGTGATGGCGGTGCCTGCGGTTGGTGTTTTGAGAGTGCTGAATGTCGGCATGGTCGTCGTCTTTTTAGGTCAGTTACCGTCGTTCCGATGTCCCGGTCGAACGATCTTCACAGGAACTGTGGAAAAGTTTGTGGAAATCACAGCGCTGGCGTGCGTCGCGCCCTTGCAGAATCGCAGCTTCGACCTGTTTGCACCACATTAGTGCGACGGGGTGCGGCCCCGAGCGCGATCGGAAGCCGGCGGGGTGCAAGGGGTCCCTTCGACGTAGTCAGGGCGGCAGATTTCTGACGCGCGCGCATGGCGATGACGATCCCTTCGAAGTGAACGCGACATTATACTTTCAGAATGCATGTAGTCATCGCCGACCAGCTTTCATCTTCCGCTATTGAGATTCTCCGCACGGTTCCCGGTTTTACCGTCGATGCCCGTCCCGGACGCCCGGCCGCCGAACTGGCCAAGGACCTCGCCGATGCCGACGCCCTCGTCGTTCGCAGCGCGACGCAGGTGGACGCGAAGTTGATCGCCGCCGCTCCGAGGCTTCGGGTGGTTGCCCGCGCAGGAACGGGCGTGGATAACGTGGACGTCGCCGCCGCGACGGACCGCGGCATTGTCGTGATGAACGCTCCAGGCGCGAACAGCGTGAGCGTCGCGGAACACGCCTGGGCGCTGATGCTGGCGCTCTCGCGATCCATTGGCGCGGCTGACGCCACGATGAAGCGGGGCGTTTGGGACAAGAAACGGCTGACCGGCGCGGAAATGCGTGGCAAGACGCTTGGCGTCGTCGGGCTTGGCCGCATCGGGCAGGAAGTCACCAACCGCGCGCGGGCCTTCGGCATGGAAGTGGTGGCGCACGATCCGTTCATTTCGGAGCAGGTCGCGGCCACCATGGGAGCGGAGCTGGTGTCGCTCGACGACCTGTGCGCGCGCGCCGACTACATCACGCTCCATATTCCGGCGACCGCGGAGACCCGCAACCTGTTCGATGCGGCGCGGCTGGCGGCCTGCAAGCCCGGCATGCGGATCATCAACACGGCGCGGGGAGAGCTGATCGATGAGGCGGCGCTCGCCGACGCGATCAAGCGCGGACATGTCGCCGGCGCGGGCCTCGACGTCTTCGCCGTCGAACCGCCGCCCGATCAATCGCTGGTCGGCCTGCCGCAGGTGATCGCGACCCCGCACATCGCCGCGTCCACCGTCGAGGCACAGGAGCTCGTCGGCATCGAGACCGCGATGGGAGTCAGAGATTTCCTGCGGGACGGCGCGATCCGGAACGCGGTCAACTTCCCTGCGCTCCCCGCCGAGGATCAGATTCGGCTCCGTCCTTATATGACCCTCGCCGATCGGCTCGGCGCCCTGCTCGTCCAGATCGCGCAGGGCCGTACCCACGGGGTTGGCATCCGGTATTACGGTCCGGCCGTGAACGCCGGATCGGAGCTGCTCGCCAGCGCGGTGATCGCGGGCGTGCTCCGGCCCATCCTCTCCGGCTCGGTGACCGTGATCAACGCGCGCGGCGTGGCGACACAGCGAGGAATCGAGATCGTCGAATCCCGCAGCTCGAGGCCACGGGATTTCGCGAACCTGCTGTCGGTGAAGATCCAGACCAGCGACGGGGAGTGGTGGGTCGAAGGCACGGTCTTCGAACCGGGCAGCGCGCGGCTCACCGCGGTTGACGGCGTCGAAATCGAGGTGCCGCTCGAGGGCGCGCTCATCCTCATCAAGAACGAGGACCAGCCCGGCGTCATCGGTGAAGTCGGCACCATCCTCGGCAAGGCGGGGGTGAACATCGCGAACTTCGCGCTCGGCCGCGGGAAAGGCGGCGCCGTCGGTGCCGTGAACATCGACGTTCCGCCCTCGGAGGATGGCAAGATCGACCGCGCGATCGAAGCGATTCGCGCCATCCCGGCGGTCAAGTCCGCGTGCCTGGTGAAGTTCTACTGATTTTCCTGAAGGACGAGGCGTCGGACACGACCGGTGGAAGCATCCTTCATCTCGACCGCGTCGCTCCCAATCGAAGTCACGGTGTAGCGGCCGAGCACCACGCTGCCGACTTCGGCCATGATCAGATCCTCACCGTTGCTGCTGATCACCGCCGATTGCACCAGGACGTCGCCGTTCCGATGTTCAGCGAGTCCCACCAGCGACAGCGGCGCGTCCGGTATCACCATCTCGACCGGCGCCGCCGCGAGCGGTGGGACCGCGGCGCGAGGCGTCGGGCCGACCCGGACTTCGGGTGCGGGCCGGAACGCGAACGGGTTCCTGACGGGTTCCGGCGGGAGGGGGGCGGCGGCGAGCCGCTCCTTGAGCCGGCGCGCCTGGGTCTGCACGCTCAGCGCGAGGCTCTGCGCCGGCGGACCCGCATCGACGACCTGCGGCGCGCGGCGAGGGGTCCGCAGCGACATCGATGCCGCGGAAGAGAACCACGCCACGAGCAGGGTTCCGCCGGCGACGTAGAGTGTGGCTCGGCGCAAGGTCATCGGACTGTTCGGATCCTACACCTCTTCCGGCCTGCTGGCGAACCGAAGCGACCGCCGAGCCCGTGCAACCGTGTGTAGCTGTGGTAGGATTTGCCGTGCACCCTGTTTCGAGTCCCGGGCTTGCCCTAGATTCTGATTCAGGCCCCGTCATCGCCATCATCCCCGCGAGATATCAGTCGTCACGGCTACCGGGCAAGGCGCTCGCCGACATCGGCGGCCGTCCGATGATCGAGCACGTCTACCGGCGCGCCGCCGCCGCCTCGTCTGTGTCGTCCGTGCTGGTCGCGACCGACGACGAGCGCATTCTCGAAGCCGTCCGAGCCTTCGGTGGAGCGGCCTGCATGACGTCTCCCGATCACCTGAGCGGGACTGACCGGCTTGCCGAGGTGGCAGCGGAGCTCGGATCCGAAATCATCGTCAATGTGCAGGGAGACGAGCCGCTGATTGACCCGTCGATGATCGACGAGGCGATCGAGCCGCTCCTCGCCGATCCGATGGTGGTGATGTCGACCTTGCGGCGGCGTATCGAGGACCCGACCGAGCTGGAGAACCCGAACGTCACCAAGGTGGTCGTCGACGGCGACGGCTACGCGCTCTATTTTTCGCGTGCCCCGATTCCTTTCACGCGCCCGGGCAACCCGCCCGCCCGCGCGTGGCGGCATGTCGGCCTCTACGTCTATCGCCGCGACTGCCTGCTGCAGCTCGCGTCACTGCCCCCGACCGAGCTGGAACGATCGGAGGCCCTTGAACAGCTGCGGGCGCTCGAGCACGGCATCCGCATTCTCGCAGTGGAAACCAGCCACGATTCCATCGGCGTCGACACGCCGGAAGACCTTGACCGCGTCAGGCGCCTGATGGCGGGCGCCCTGCGCGTGTAGGAGAACGGTACGCTCGCATGAACACCAAACGGCCCGTGAAGTACATCCTGGTGACCGGCGGAGTGGTCTCATCGCTCGGCAAGGGGCTCGCCGCCGCCTCGATCGGCGCGCTGCTCGAGGGGCACGGCTACAAGGTCGCGCTCCAGAAGTTCGACCCTTACATCAACGTCGATCCCGGCACGATGAGCCCCTACCAGCATGGCGAGGTGTACGTCACGGACGACGGCGCCGAGACGGATCTCGACCTGGGCCATTACGAGCGCTTCACCAATCAGACGACGACCCGGAACAACAACTGGACGACCGGCAAGATTTATCTGTCGGTGATCCAGAAGGAACGGCGCGGCGACTACCTGGGGCGGACCGTTCAGGTCATTCCCCACATCACCAACGAAATAAAGGACAGCATCCGGGCGATTGCGGGCGACGCCGACATCGTGATCGTCGAGATCGGCGGGACGGTCGGCGACATCGAGAGCCAGCCATTCCTCGAGGCGATCCGGCAGCTCCGTCAGGACGTCGGGCGGGAGAACACGCTCTATATCCACCTGACGCTGGTGCCCTTCATCGGCGCGGCCGGCGAGCTCAAGACCAAGCCCACCCAGCACAGCGTGCGCGACCTGCGTTCAATCGGTATTCAGCCGGACATCCTGCTCTGCCGCACGGATCGGTTCCTGGATCAGGACATCAAGCGCAAGATCGCGCTCTTCTGCGACGTGGACGAGGAGGCCGTGATCACCGCCAAGGATGTGTCGAGCATCTACGAGGTGCCGCTGGTGCTCGGCGCCGAAGGGCTCGACCGCATCCTGCTCGAGCGGCTCCATCTGCCGCAGACCGAGGCGCGCATGGACGCCTGGGTCGATCTCGTGGACCGGATCAAGCATCCCAACGACGAGGTCACGATCCACGTCGTCGGCAAGTACGTCGGATACGAAGATTCCTACAAGAGCCTGAACGAAGCGCTCTACCACGGAGGGTTCAAGCACCGGCTGCGCGTGAACATCCGGTGGGTCGAGGCCGAGGCGCTCGAACAGCCGGGCGGCGACCAGCTGCTCGACGGCGCGGATGGGATCCTCGTGCCGGGCGGCTTCGGGGACCGCGGCACCCGGGGCATGATGCGGGCGGCGACCATCGCGCGCGAGCGGGGTGTCCCCTACTTCGGGATCTGCTACGGCTTCCAGTGGGCGACCGTGGAGTACGCCCGCAACGTCTGCGGGATCAACGATGCCGACTCCACCGAGTGCAGCCCGGATACCCCGAACAAGGTGATCTACAAGCTGCGCGATCTGCTCGGGGTCGATGACCTCGGCGGCACCATGCGCCTCGGCAGCTATCCGTGCGAGCTCAAGGCCGGGTCGCGCGCCCGAGAGCTCTACGGCGACGCGGTGATCACCGAACGGCACCGCCATCGCTACGAGTTCAACTGCCTGTACGAACGGGCGCTGACCGAGGCGGGACTCGAGATTGTCGGCCGATCGCACGACGGCAAGTTCGTGGAAATCGTCGAGCTGCCCTCGCATCCGTGGTACCTGGCCGTGCAGTTCCACCCGGAGTTCAAGTCGAAGCCGCTGGCGCCGCATCCGCTCTTTGCCGGGTTCATCGAGGCGAGCCACAAGCACAAGCTCACCGGCCGGCACGCCGCGACCGCGACGGTGGCCGGGTAAACCCTGGTGAAGCGAATCCAGATCGGCGGCGTGGCGATCGGCGACGGGCCATTGCTGCTGATCGCGGGTCCATGCGTCATCGAGAGCGAGTCGCACGCCGTTGGCCTCGCCCGCGCGATTCGCGACATCGCCGCCCGCTGCGGCGTGCCATACGTCTTCAAGGCCTCCTACGACAAGGCCAACCGCACCTCGCTCGGCTCCTTTCGCGGCCCCGGCCTGGCCGAAGGACTGCGTATCCTCCGGAGGGTTCAGCAGGAAGTCGGCGTTCCGGTCCTCACCGACATCCACGAACCGGCGCACGCCGCCCCGGTGGCCGAGGTCGCCGACGTGCTGCAGATTCCGGCATTTCTCTGCAGACAAACCGATCTACTGGTTGCGGCAGCACAAACCGGCCGGGTCGTGAACATCAAGAAAGGTCAGTTCCTCGCTCCCTCCGACATGCGGCACGCGGCGGCCAAGATCACGGCGGCCGGCAATGATCGCGTGATCCTGACCGAGCGCGGAACCTCGTTCGGCTATCACAATCTCGTCGTAGACATGCGGTCGCTGCCGATGCTGCGCGGCCTCGGATGTCCAGTGGTCTACGACGTCACCCACAGCCTGCAGCTGCCGGGCGCCGGCGACGGCGTCACCGCGGGGCAGGCCGAGTTCATCGAGCCGATGGCCCGCGCCGGCGTCGCCGCCGGCGTCGATGGCGTGTTCATGGAGGTGCACGAGCGGCCTGAACAGGCGAAGAGCGACGCGCAGAACGCGCTCAAGCTCGACCTCCTCGAACCGCTGCTCAGGAAGCTGACCGGAATCCACGCGATCGCGGCGACCGGGAACACCGTGGGCCGGGTGCCCGACCGCGCCTGATCGGCCATGCCCAAAGTGCCCGCCGCTTCCATGCTCGACCTCGCCCGGACGGTGCTGCGCACCGAGGCGGCCGCGATCCTGCGTCTGGTCGACACCCTCGACGGGGAGTTCGAGCGGGCGATCGAGACGCTGTTCGAATGCCGCGGCCGGGTCATCGTCACCGGGATGGGCAAGTCCGGAATCATCTGCCGCAAGATCGCGGCAACCTTCTCGAGCACCGGAACACCCGCCTTCTTCCTGCATCCGGCCGAGGCCATCCACGGCGACCTCGGGGCGCTGCTGCGACGACGACGTCGTGATTGCGATGTCGCGGAGTGGCGAGACCGAAGAGGTCATCCGGCTGCTCGAATCGATCCGGCGGATTGGCGCCAGGCTGATCGCGATTACCGGAGAGCCCCTGTCGACATTGGGAAGGGCCGCCGATGTCACGCTGGACTGCGGCATCTCGGAAGAGGCCTGTCCGCTGAAGCTCGCTCCCACAGCGAGCACGACCGCGGCGCTCGCGCTCGGTGACGCATTGGCGATGACGCTGCTCGTCAGGAAGGGCTTTCGCGAGGAAGACTTCGCGTCGCTGCACCCTGGAGGGCGCCTCGGCCGGCGGCTGATGCGCGTCGAACAGGCGATGCACGCGGCCGACGCCGCGCCGGTCGTGCGGGTGTCCACGCCGATGCCGGAAATCTTTCACGAAATGTCGAGTAAGCGCCTCGGCATGACCTGCGTGATCGACGAGGACGGACGTCTCGCCGGCGTGTTCACGGACGGCGACCTGCGGCGCCTGCTCACGAAGACGACCGATGTGCTGACGTTGACGGCCGGTCAGGTGATGACGCGCAACCCCCTCACCATCGATCGCCGTCTGCTTGCCGTCGAAGCCCTGAAGATCATGGAAGCGCGGAAAGTGACTTCGGTCGTGGTCGTCAATGACGATCGTCGCGTCGAAGGAGTCGTACACCTGCACGATCTGTGGCGAACCCAGATGGTATGAGCGGGACGGACGCACAGATGAGCGTCGAGGATCGCGCGCGGCGGATTCGCCTGGTCCTTTTCGACGTCGACGGCGTGCTGACCGATGGCGTGGTGGTGATGCACGCCGACGGCAGCGAATCCAAGGGCTTTCACATCAAGGATGGTGCCGCGATCGTCTGGGCACAGCGGGCCGGCGTGCAGGTGGGTCTGCTCTCGGCGCGGTCGTCGGGCGCGACGACCCATCGTGCGGCACAGCTTGCCGTCCGGATTGTCCAGCAGGGTGTGGCCAGCAAGGCCTCCGCATTCGATACGATCCTGAAGTCGTCGGGTCTGGCAGAGGAAGCGGTGTGTTACATGGGCGATGATCTGCTCGATCTGCCGGTGCTGGAGCGCGTCGGGCTCTCCGCCGCCCCCGTCGGATGCGGCGTCCGAGGTGCGCCAGAGGGTGCACTGGATCAGTGCGGCCGCCGGAGGCCGCGGCGCCGCCCGCGAATTGATCGAGCTCGTCCTGCGGGCCCAGGGACGCTGGGACGAAATCGTGGGGGGATTGTCGGGACGGCACTGATGGAAGGCTCGATCACATTTCTCGCCGTCCTCCTGGCCCTGCTCGCCGGACTCGCCATCGGCAAGGCCTGGGAACGCTACAAGCTGCACGACGGCCGCTGGATCGACCGGCGCCGCGGCCGTGAGTCGCCGCATTTCATCCTCGGGCTCAACTTCCTGGTCGCCAATCAGATCGATCGCGCGATCGACGAGCTGACGAAAGCCGCGGAGCTCGCCGGGGATCCGCTCGAAATCCGGCTCGTGCTCGGCAACCTCTATCGTGAAAAAGGTCAGGTCGGGCGCGCCATCCAGGAGCACCAGGCGCTGCTGCAGCGGCCGAACCTCCGCAAGCTGGAGCATGCCAACGCCCTGCTCTGCCTCGGACTCGACTACAAGAGCGGCGGATTCGTCGATCGCGCCCTGTCGGCATTCAGCGACGTGCTTCGGCTCGATCCCGACAACGAATACGCGCTCTCGAACCTCGAGAAGCTCTACGAAGAACAACACCAGTGGGACGACGCGTACCGGACGCGCCAGAAGCTGGCGGCGCTGGATGGCCCCGCCGCGCAGGCGGGACATTTCGCGATCCTCGGTTTCCTGGAAAACGAGCTGGGGACCCAGGCGATCAAGCGGATGGACTACGCCGAAGCCGCGCGCCGGTTCCAGGCCGCGATCGAGCTCGACGCCGCCAACACGCCCGCGCAGCTGAACCTGGGCGACGTGCACCTCCAGCGGGGCGACGTGGCTGCAGCGGTGTCGGCGTGGGAACGGCTCGTGGAAGGCTCGCCGGATCGCGCCTATCTGGCATTCGCGCGGCTCGAGAGCGCCTATCCCGCCCTCGGCGAGAACCAGCGCTTTCCCGATCTGTGCCGACGGTTGATCGCTGGCAACGCGCAGGATTGGCGAGCGCGGCTTGCGCTGGCCCGCCATCTCGCGAGCCAGGGACAGCCCCGCGAAGCGCTCGATCTGCTCTTCGATGCGCTGGTCCAGAATCCGCACGCGCTCTCGCTCCACCAGGCAATCTGGCAGATGCTCTCACGCCTGCAGCTGCCCGCCGCGCTCGTCAATCAGTACGTCGATCTCACCCGCGGCGCCATCTTCTATGCCGACCCGCACATCTGCGTACGGTGCCGCTACCGCAGCACCGAGCTGCTGTGGCAGTGCCCGAACTGTCACGACTGGAATACGTTCGTCGAGGAGCGGATTGCGCCGGCCAAGGACTCGGAAGCAACCTTGACCTCCTAGGGCCCGCATCCGCTAGCCACTCCCCCGCCTCACCAGCCTGCGATAGACCCGCTCGATCTCTTCATTGGACTCGGCAAAGCCCCCATCGGTGCGAATCACGTAGTGGGCTCGCCGCACTTTCTCGTCGATCGGCCACTGCGCTTCGAGGCGCGCCCTCGCATCGGCTTCCGGAAGGCCGTCGCGCGCCACCAGCCGCCGGAGCTGCTCCTCGCTGCTGCAGGCGGCGACTACCACTGCGTCGAAGTCGTGCTCGTGCCCGGTCTCGAACAGCAGGGGAATATCGGCAATGGCGACCGGTGTGCCGAACGGCAGCTGCGCGAACCATTCCCGGATCCTGCGATACACGTCGGGGTGAACGATCGCTTCGAGATCCGCGCGCGCCGCACGATCGGAAAAGACGATCTTCGCCAGCGCTGCTCGATCGAGGGAACCGTCAGCGCGCACCAGGTACGCACCGAATCGGTGCGCAACGGCCTGTAACCCGGGCGAGCCCGGCGCAACGGCAAGTCGCGCCAGGTGGTCGGCGTCAATCGTGGGAACGCCGAGAGTGCCGAACCGGTTCAGGCAGTACCGACTTCCCTGTTGCGATTCCGCCGGTGAGCGCAGCCTGCAGCACAGGTCGTCCGCGAAGCTAGAGGCCCGTCCTGGCGCGCGCCGCCGCCACCGTATTCTTCAGGAGCATGGCGATCGTCAGCGGACCGACTCCGCCCGGCACGGGCGTGATCGCTCCGGCCACCTCGGCGACGGCAGGGTGCACGTCGCCCACGACCACCGATCCCCGTCGGTCGAAGTCCGCGACCCGCGGCGAACTCTCGCCCAGGATTGCGGCCGCCTCGGATCGGTCGGTGATCCGGTTGATGCCGACGTCGATCACGGTCGCGCCCGGCTTGATGAACTCACGGGTGACGAATCCCGCGCGGCCGATCGCGGCCACGACGATGTCCGCTTCCGCCGCCACCGCGGCGATACCTGGCGTTTTCGAATGACACACCGTGACCGTCGCGTCCCGGGCGAGCAACAGCAGCGCCATGGGCTTCCCGACGATGTCGCTGCGACCGAGCACGACCGCGCGGGTGCCGGCGATCCGGATGCCGAAATGATCGAGCATCACCATCACGCCAGACGGCGTGCAAGGGGCAAGAAGAGCGCGTCCCTGGGTCAGGCGGCCGACGTTGATCGGGTTGAAGCCATCCACGTCCTTTGCCGGATCGATCGCATCGAACACACGCTGTGCAGCGCCGCGGCCCATCTCAGGCGGCAGTGGCGACTGCACGAGGATGCCGTCGTGCTCGGGGCTCTCGTTCAGGTCGCGAACGAGCTCGAGCAGCTGCTCTATGGTTGCGCCGGCTGGCAGGCGCCGCAACTCGACGCGCAGCCCGGACTCGGCCCCGGCCTTGACCTTGTTGCGGACGTAAATCTCGGACGCCGGGTTCTCGCCGACCAGCACGATGCCGAGCCCTGGCGGGCGTCCGGCCGCGGCGGTGAAGCTCTGGACTTCCGGCGCGACGGATGCGCGGATTGCCGCGGCAACCGAGGCTCCGTCGAGAACCCGCGCCGGCATCAACGGCTCACTGCCGGACGGCCGCCGGACCGGCGGCCGCGGTCTCGAGCTCGCGCAGCTTGTCCAGATGGCCGAGAACGACCAGGTGATCGCCGGCGCGCATCACGGCATCGGGCGAAGGATTGAATTCCATCCGCCCGTCGCTGCGCTGGATGCCGACGACAACGACGCCGAAGCGCTGGCGAAGATTGGCTTCCACGATCGATCGGCCGGCCAGCGCCGCGCCCTCCTTGATTCCCACCTGTTCCATGTTCAGCTCGAGATTCTCCGAGCTGGTGGCGATCTGCACGAAATCGACCACCGCGGGGCGGAGCGCCGTCTGCGCGAGCTGCAGGCCGCCGATCTGATAGGGAGATACCACGCGATCCGCGCCGGCGCGTACCAGTTTGACCTTGGCGTCCTCGGTCTCGGCGCGCCCGATGATGTAGAGATCCGGCCTCAGCAGCCGCGCCGTGAGCACGGCGTAGACGTTCTCGGCGTCGGTGCTCACGGCGGCAATGAACCCGCGCGCCCGGCCGATCTGCACGCGCTTCAGGACCTGCTCGCTGCTCGCATCGGCCTCGACCGCGAGGAAGCCGGCGTCGATCGCCTGCTGCATCCGTTCCGGATCGCGCTCGATGATGACGAACGGAATGCCCTGGCGAACGAACTCCTGCGCGATGATCAGGCCCATCCGGCCGAAGCCGCAGACGATGAAGTGGTTGGTCAGCTCGTCGAGCATGCGTTCACGGCGCCGGCGCACCCAGCGGCTCTCGAGGTCCCCCTCGACGACCCGCGCCATCACGAACGAGAAACTGTAGAGGACGGTCGCAACCCCGACGGTCAGCACCACCATCGTGAAGAGCTCGCCTCTTCGCGACATCGGGTGGACCTCCTTGTAGCCGGCGGTCGTGACCGAGATGACCGTCATGTACAAGGCGTCCCACGCGCTCCACCCCTCGATCAGCATGTAGCCGATCGTTCCGAACGCCACGACGCCGAGGAGGAGTAACACCGAGCGGCGCAGCCGCACCCCAGCTGCGCTCTCGTCCAGGAATCCGTGCGGAAGCGTCCAGACCGGCTTCCTCGACCCTGACGCGGTGCGTGGCGGGGCCGCCTCGTTCGCCTGTGGATTCCTGGAGCTCGCGTCCGCCACGCGGTCAGACTCAGCGCGCGTTGAGCCGGCTGTGCTTGCGTCCGTAGGCGCCGTAGAGAACGAGGCCCACGGCGAGCCACCCGATCAGGCGGAGCCAGTTCGTCCAGCCGAGCCCGTAAATCATCGAGCCGCAGACCACGATGCCGGCGACCGCGACGAACGGCAGCGCCGGAACCGTGAAGCCGCGCTCGAGGTCAGGACGCTTGTAGCGCATGATCCACACGCCGGCGCAC
The DNA here is from genome assembly GCA_963836735.1 of uncultured Acidobacteriota bacterium. Lineage (GTDB taxonomy): Bacteria > Acidobacteriota > Vicinamibacteria > Vicinamibacterales > 2-12-FULL-66-21 > JACCXG01. Next base: position 47,045 of record CAWIKP010000019.1, read on the forward strand.
ACGAGGATGAACGCAAACAGCGTCCCGATGCTTGTCATCTCCCCGACGATGTCCCCCGGAATGAAGGCACCAAAGAGTGCCGTGAAGACGAAGAACAGCAGGTTCGACTTGTGCGGCGTGCGGTACTTGGGATGAACATCCGAGAACACCTTCGGCACCAGGCCGTCGCGGCTCATCGAGTAGAACACGCGCGACTGTCCGAGCAGCATCACCAGGATGACCGACGAGAACCCGGCCAGGATCGCTACCGTCACTGCGCGCGACAGCCATTCATAGCCGGGCATGTACTTGGAAATCGCGAATGCAACTGACGCCTCGCGACCGCTCGACCGGAAGTCCTCCACGGTGGCCACGCCGCTGAGCACGTAGGAGAAGAGCACGTACAGGATCGTGCAGATGACGAGCGACCCGAGGATGCCGATCGGCATGTCGCGCTTGGGGTTCCTGGCCTCTTGCGCCGCGGTTGAAACCGCGTCGAACCCGATAAAGGCGAAGAACACGACGCCGGCCGCCCCGAGAATCCCCATGATGCCGCCGTAGTTGTGCGTGACTCCCTGCGGCGTGACATAGGTCGTCGCCGCCGGGATCATCGGCGTGTGGTTCGCGGGATTGATGTAGCCCCAGCCGATCCCGATGACCAGCAGGACGATGCTGACCTTGACGATGACGATAATCCCGTTGAGGAACGCAGACTCCCTGGTGCCTCGGATCAGCACCGCGGTCAGGATCCCGAGGATCACGACCGCCGGGATGTTCATCATCCCGCGAGTGCCGGTCTCGGCCATGAACTCGAACGGCGAGTGCGACCATTCGTACGGTATCCGGAGACCGAACCATTCGAGCACGCGATTGAGGTACTCGCTCCACGCGATCGCCACGGTGGCGGCGCCGACCGCGTACTCGAGGACGAGGTCCCAGCCGATGATCCACGCGACGAACTCCCCCATCGTCGCGTAGGAGTAGGTATAGGCGCTCCCGGCGACCGGGATCATCGACGCGAACTCCGCGTAGCAGAGCCCGGCGAACGCGCACCCGACGCCCGCGACAATGAACGCCAGCGTGACCGAGGGGCCGGCGCGATCCGCGATGGCAGCGGCCGTACGGACGAACAGGCCGGCGCCGATGATGGCGCCGATCCCGAGCGCGACGAGCGCCCAGGGACCCAGCGTTCGTTTGAGTGAGCCCTCACCCGTCTCACGGGAGTCGGCGAGAAGCAATTCGATCGACTTGGTGCGGAACAAGTCAGCCACTCGTGTCCTCGTGTCCTTTCAGAGGTCAGCCCTGCGGCTGCCTGCCGCCCTCGAACGGGCATCGATGGAGCGACCGGTTCGCGACGGGACGAATGGGAGCGGGGCTCCCTGTTGATAGATGGGAAAAGACCGACCGAATTATATGCGCTCGCCCGAAGCTCGACCAAATGCGGACAGGGCCGTCGAACGGACCGGGATCGACCGTCATGCGAGAACGCGAAGGTAGTCCCGGGCTCGCGTTTCCGGATCGCCACCGGTCAAGAGGTCCGAGATCACCGCCACCGACGATGCTCCGGCGGCCATCACGGATGGCGCTCGCTCGAGCGTAATCCCACCGATCGCGACGATGGGCTTCCCGCGGCCGGCGGCGCTCTCGGACGAGCCCGAGTTCCCGGGCATCGTAGCCGGTCTCCTTGGTTGCGGTTCCGAAGATCGGGCCGACGGCGAGGTAGTCGGCGCTGGAGGTGAGACCCTCGGCGACCTGTTCCGGACTGTGCGTCGAGAGTCCGACGACGGTGGGCCCGGCTACTGCACGCACTTCCGCCGGCGTCAGATCTTCCTGGCCGACGTGAACGCCCCCGGCTTTCGACATGCACGCGATGTCGGCCCGATCGTTGACGATGACGGTCGCACCAAACGGCTGGCTGTCGAGCCACGACGGCAGTGGCCAGCGCCAGAAAGTCGCCGGAAGAACCGGACTTGACCCGGAGCTGGAGGAGGGACGCCCCGGCCCGGAAGCAGGCCGCGGCAATCGCGCGCGGATCGAGGCCTCGCCCGCGGCAGATGTCGGCGTCGACGATGGGATAGAACCGGCTGGCTGCCCCGGCGAACAACTACACTGCCTCGGCGAGACCACCGCGAGCGGCCGGCTTCGATTCGGTCAGATACCGTTCCATGAACGATGTGCTCAGGCGGCCGGCAATGAAATCCGGCGTCGCTGAGGATGCGCAGGTGCATCGGGATCGACGTCTTGATGCCTTCGATCACGGTCATCTCGAGCGTGCGGCGCATGCGCGCGATGGCCTCCTGGCGATCACGGCCATGGACGATGATCTTGGCGATCAGCGAATCGTAGTACGGCGGAATCGTGCACTCGGAGTGCGCAAAGGTGTCGACTCGCACGCCCGGACCGCCCGGAACGCTGAACGCGTGAATCACGCCCGGCGAGGGCGCGAAGGTCACCGGATCCTCGGCATTGATCCGGCACTCGATCGCGTGGCCCGTGAACGTCACGTCTCCCTGCTTGAGCGAGAGCCGCTCGCCGGCCGCGATCCGGATCTGTTCCTTGACGATGTCGATGCCGGTGATGAATTCGGTCACCGGATGCTCGACCTGCACCCGGGTGTTGACCTCGAGGAAGAAGAAGTTCCCCTTGTCGTCGAGGAGGAACTCGAAGGTGCCCGCGTTGGTGTACTGGACGGCGCGGGCGGCGTCCACCACCGTGCTCCCGAGCTTGCGGCGCATCTTCTCGGTGACCGCAACCGACGGGCCTTCTTCGAGCAGCTTCTGGTGGCGCCGCTGAATCGAGCACTCGCGCTCGCCGAGATGGACGACGGCGCCGTGATGATCGCCGAGCACCTGGAACTCGATGTGCCGGGGATGCTCGACGTATTTCTCGATGTAGACGTCGCCCACACCGAAGGCCGCCTCGGCTTCGCGCTGCGCGGTCTTGAGCGCTTTCGAGAGCTCCCCCTGGCCGCGGATGACCCGCATCCCGCGCCCGCCGCCGCCGGCGACCGCCTTGATGATCACGGGATACCCGAGCTCGCGCGCGACTTTCTGGGCCTTGTCCTCGCTGTCCACCGGCCCGTCGCTCCCGGGCAGGATCGGCACGCCGGCCTTCCTCATCGCGCGCCGCGCCCTGGCCTTGTCGCCGAGCAGCCGGATCACGTTGGGCGTGGGGCCGATGAACTTGATGTGGCAGGCCTCGCAGACCTCGGCGAGATAGGCGCTCTCCGAGAGGAACCCGTAGCCCGGGATGGATGGCGTCGGCGCCGGTGATCTCCGCCGCGCTCAGGACCGCCGGGCACGCTCAGATAGCTGTCGGCGCTGCGCGGCGGCCCGATGCAGACATCCTCGTCGGCAAATCGCACGTGCAGGGAGTTCTCGTCCGCCTCGGAGTAGACGGCGACGGTCTTGATTCCCAGCTCGCGGCAGGCGCAGATCACGCGCAGCGCGATTTCTCCCGCGGTTCGCGATCAGGATTTTCTTGAACATGCAGCCGTTACGCGGTCTTGATGGCGAACAGACGCTCGCCGTACTGCACCGGCTTGCCGTTCTCGACGTAGACGCTCACGATTTCTCCTTCGTACTCCGAAGTGATCTCGTTCATGAGCTTCATCGCCTCGATGATGCAGAGGACCTGATCCTTCTTCACCCGGTCGCCGATATCCACGAACGGCGCAGCGCCGGGCTCCGACGAGCGGTAGAAGGTCCCGACGATCGGCGACTTCACCACCGCCAGTTCCACGGTGTCGTCCCCTTCGACCGGCGTCGGCGCCGCCGGCTGCGCGGCAGCAAGGGCCGGCGGCTGGTGCAGAACCGGGCGCCTGGGGCGGCGCCAGCGGTGCGGCCGGCACTGGACCCTGCACGACGTGCGGCAGTCCGGCGTTCTTCCGCACCCTGAGCTTCAGTCCTTCCCGTTCAAGCTCGAACTCGGCGAGGTCGTGCGTGCGCACCAGTTCGAGTATCCGCTCGATGTCGTCGAATTCCATCACTCTCCAGCCGGGCCATGCCGGCCGGCGGCTCCGCCCGGGTTCCCTGACTCTCGGGTCCTGATCGGGTCTATCGGCACGCTGGTCAGCACCTCGCAGCCCCCGGCAGTTACCACCACGTCGTCTTCGATCCTGACCCCGAGCGCTCCCGGCAGGTAGGCGCCGGGCTCGACCGTGAAGACCATCCCGGGCTGCAGCGTTTCGTCCATGGCCGCCGACCCCGGCTTCGTTACTCGTGGCTCCTCATGGACTTCCAGCCCGAGGCCGTGTCCCGTGCCATGCACGAATGCGTCCGCCAGTCCGTGCGCCCCGAGCACTTCCCGGGCCGCGGAATCGACCAGGCTTGCCTTCACGACCGGGCCGAACCGCGGCAATTGCCGCGGCGTGGGCGGCGCGAACCGCTGCGAACGTGCGCAGAAATGCGTCCGTCGCTGGTGGCAGCTGGACCGTGCGCGTCAAATCCACGCAGTATCCGTCGTAGACACCTCCGAAGTCCAGCACCACGCTGTCGCCAGGGTCGAGCCGGCGAGGCCCCGGACGGGCGTGTGGCAGAGCGCTGTTGGGGCCGGACGCGACAATTGTGTCGAATGCCGGTTTCGAGAAGCCCGCCTGGCGAAGGAATGTCTCGACGTCAGCGGCAATCTCGAGCTCCGATCGCCCAGGGCTGACGATATCGAGCACGCGCCCGGCGACCTCCGACAGCATCGTGGCGGCCCTTCGGAACGTGGCGACCTCGCCGGCATCCTTTATTACTCGCGCACGCTCGACGATCCGCTCGGTCGGGATGAGTCGTGTGCCTGGCATCGAATCCTGTCGCCTGATGGGCACCGAGTAAAGCGTTCAGACGCTCGAATCGACTGAGCGTCATTGCCGCGCCCTCTACGCCGATCGCCCGTGCCGGAGCTCCTGAGATCCCGTCGACCAGCCCTTCCTCGAGACTCCGGGCCGCAAGCTCGACCCGCAGCCACCGCAATTCTTCCGAGGATGCCACCCGATCGCGGGCGGTCGTGATGTAACGGCCATCCACAATCAGCACCGCGCTCGACGGACTCCAGCAGAAGCGCGCCAACGCTGCCGTCGAAGCCGGTGAGGTATCGAAGATTCGGAGGATGCGTGACGATCAGCGCATCGAGACCGGTCTCGGCGAAGGTGCGCCGAACGGTTGCCGCCCGTCGCGAGTACAACGGGCCGGGAGGGGAGCTCGCGAGAGTCAATTCGAGACGTGGTTCCCCGATGTCCGTGCAACGACAATCGCCGACAGAAAGGCTTCGAGAGCGGGAAGCGCGACCTCGTCGGGGTGCGGTTGGCGCGCCGCTGGAGCCGGCGGGCGCGCAGCCGGAGCCGGGTTTGAGGTTATCACTGGAGCGGGTGTCTGCGGCACAGTCGGAGCCGCGACCTGCGGGACAATCGCAGCCACAACCTGCGCCGGCGCCGGGGCAGCCGCCTGCAGCGGCACGGCAGCAATCAGCGGGAGCACCGCAGCAATCTGCGGCGCCGCGGGAACAGTTGCTTGCGGCGCCTGTGGCGCGAGAGCCGCGGGCGCGTCCGGAACCGCCTGCGGTTCGGCGGAATCGAACTGGTGGTCGCTCTCCGGAAGCTCTCCAACCCGATGGTGGATGTCCGCAAGTGCCCTGATCGCCGCGAGATTCTCCGGAGCGACGCGCAGCACCTGTTCGAGCTCCCGGCGCGCCTCGTCGTACTGGCCGATCTCGAGCAGCGACCGGCCCAGCGTGACGCGGGCCGACAGGTACGCGGGGTGGCGCTGGAGGCCGGTCCTGCACGCGGCAATCGCGTCGTCGAACCGGCGGGCGCGGCGGTATTCCTCCGCGAGCGCGGCAAACGCGATAGACGCCGGGTCCATCTGGACCCGGCGTCTGAGTTCTTCAATGCGGGCGGTGTCGGCCATTTGGGCTGACCTGGCCGGAGTCTATCACCCGGCATCAGGCCGGGTTTACTTCACGTCCACGGTCTGCGCGAGCGAGGAGGTTCTGCCAAGATCGTCGGTCACGGTCAGCGTCACGTTGTAGCCGCCGGCCGCCGCGTACCGGTGCTGCGTCTGCGGACCCGATCCGGGAGTTCGATCGTTCGGATCGCCGAAGTCCCACGAGTAGCCCACGATCCGCCGCCCGGCCGCCGCCGTGGAGGTCAGGCCGTTGAAGGTGACCACCGAGCCGGCCGTCGGGCTCACTGGGCGAGAACACGAAGTTGGCACTCGGTGCGGCACTCGGCTTGACTGTCAGGGTCTGCGAGACCTGGGCCGCGCGGCCGAGCGCATCGGACACCGTCAGCGTAACGATGTAGGTATCGGCGGCATTGAACGCATGTCCGACGGTCCGGCCCGACGCGGTGCTGCCGTCGTCGAAGTCCCAGGTGTAGGACACGATCGGGTTGTTGGCCGGCGCGGTGCTCAGCGAAGCGTCGAACAGTACCGGCCTGCCGTTCGTCGGGCGAGGTGGGGCTGAACGTGAAGGCCGGCTGCAGATTGCTCGGCACCACGATGGTTCCGCGCGGCACCAGCCGCAACGATGCGAACCGGGTCGACCGAGTTGCCGAAATTGTTGCCGACCGGCGTGATGCCGATGTCGACCACCGTGAACTCGTCGACGGAGAGTCCCGAGGGTCCCGCCGGCGCAGTGTAGACGACCGTGGCCCGGCCATCGGAGCCGGTCACCAGGTTCCGCGCCGACAGCGCGCCGAAGTCGGTCGGAGTGTTGTTCACCCGAATCTCCGCCCGCAGCGGAACGTTCGGGAGCACTTCTCCATTCGGCCCCCGCGCGGTCGCCGTGACGATGCTCTGCGAGGCACCGTCCTGGGTGATGACGTCCGGCGTCACCGTGACGGTGATCGCGGTACCGAATTCGGAGGGCCCCGACAGCCCCGGGGCCTCCTGCTTCTTCATGGTGCACGCCGAGACGGCGACCAGGGCGACCACCGTGGCGCGCCGAATGATGTCCTGCGTCATGTCTGTTGTTCCCGCTGTGAAGGGCCTCTCGCGCTCAGTCCGGATCCGCGAAGTTGCCGAAATCGACCGTGAGTCGACCGACGGCGCTGACTTCGTGTCCGGTCAGGTCGCGGCCGTAGAAGGTGATCTCCGCGATCGTCGAGATGATCGTGAAGTTGTTCGCGAGCCACCGAGCGGCGCTTCCCCCTTGGCGACATGCCGCACGAGCTCGAAGGTCACCGTCGTGTCGGCGCTCACGGTGGCGGTGAAGGCGCCGTCGAAGCCATAAGGCACGTCGACCCCCGGCGTGTTGCGGCCGTCGGCACGGATGAACCGCACGTGATACCGATCGACGGTGATCGCCTGGTTCTGCGTCGGCTGATTGGGCGAGCCGGATGGCCCTGGATCCTTGAGTCCCAGCCGGAACGTGACCCGGCCGCTGTCGCTGAAGACCGTCGGATGGTCGTCGACGACGGTCACCACGTCGGAATGCAGCAGCGCCGACGAAGGTCGTCCGGCTCGGCGCCCGACGCAGCCACGAGGTTGTCGATGATCAGAAACGACGTCCCGGTGCCACCGCGCACCGCGCTGCCGCACGAAGCCGACGCCACGGCGAGCGTCAGCATCACGATTCGAGCGATCTGCGTTGCCTTCATTCTGCTCAACCCTTTTGAATCCGCGGCGTGATGAAGATCAGCAGCTCACGGCTGCTGTCGGTCTGGTCGTCACGCTTGAACAGCCAGCTGAGGAACGGAATCCGGTGCAGCACCGGCGTGCGATCCTGGGTGAACTGCTCGCGGCTGACGAAGATGCCGCCCATCACCGTGGTCATCCCGTCGTTGACCTGGACGCGCGTGATGGCGCGCTGCGTGTCGATCGATGGAATCGAGGTTGGGGCCGACCGGCGTGCCGGGCGAGGCGTTTTCCAGCGTGATCTGCATGATCACGGTGTTGGCGGCCGTGATCTGCGGCGTCACCTTGAGCGTCAGGGCCGCGTCCTTGAAGGTGACCGTGACCGTGTTGTTGGCCTCGGTCTGCACCGGAATCTGGACGCCCTGCGTGATCTCCGCCTCGACGTTGTTCTGCGTCGTGATCCGCGGCGTGGACAGGATGCGGCCCTTGCCGGAGCGTTCGAGCGCCGACAGCGCGACGTCGAGGTTGAAGGCGCCGTTGATGGCTCCGAGCGCCAGTCCCACCGCGCTCGGTGCGCCCGGCACCGCCAGCCCGACGCCGGTGCCGACATCGTTCGCGCCGCTGGCGCGCGACGTCGGATCCCTGCGTGGCGGAGCCGGTCAGACCGCCCACGCGGCCGCCGAGCGAGCCGTTGTTCGGGAACGCCAGGTTGGTGGTGTTGCCGATTGTCGGAATTGACGCGACCGTTGAAGCCCCACTGCACGCCGAGCGCCCTGGCGTAATCGCGGGTGGTGGTGATGATCCGCGCCTCGATCTCCACTTGCGGTTCCGCGCGATCCAGCGTGTTGAGCAGCTGCTGCACGGTGTCGAGGCGAGCCGGCAGGTCGGTGATGATCAGCGTGTTCGTGCGCGGATCGATCTGGACGTTTCCGCGCGGTGACAGAACCGACGTCTTCACGAGCGGCGCCGCCTGATCGGCCTTGGCGTAGCTCAGCGCGTAGGTGCGGACCGCGAGCGCGCCGGCGTTGGCCGCCGACTGCGCCAGCTGGGTCCGGGCATCCTGTTCCTTGCGCAGCGTGTCGATCTTCGCGATCCGGACGATGGTGCCGTCGACGGTGTAGTCGAGCGAGTTGCCCCGCAGGATGACTTCGAGCGCCTGATCCCACGGCACGTCGGTGAGCACGATGTCCACCGTGCCCTGCACGTCGGGGTCGATGACCATGTTCAGGCCGCTGATCTCGGCAAAGGTCCTGAGCACCGAGCGGAGATCGACGCCCTGGAAGTCCATGCTGATCGGATGGCCGACGTATTTCTTCTCCGCGCCGCTCACGATCTGCTGCGTCTGCGGTCCCTGCAGAGCCGGCGGCGGCATGGCTGACGGCGGCAGCGTCTGCGGCGCAGGCGGATGCGGAGCGGGCTTGGTCGTCGAGGGAGCCGGCTTGGCGGTCGCCGGAGCAGGCTTGGCGGTCGGCGGAGCGGGCTTGGTCGTCGGCGGAGCGGGCTTGGTTGGCGGAGGCGCCTGTTGTGATGCCTGGGTTGGCGCTCCGCCGCTGGTCTTCAGTGCCGCCATCGCGTCGGTTCCCGCGGGGTTGTCGGTCGGCGCGAGAGGGGCGCCATTGGCAATCGCCTGCTCGAGCGTGATTGTTTCCGCGCCGAGCGCGGCGAGAGCCGGGTCCTCCTCCACGCGCGCCGCAGCAGCCGTTGCTGTCGCGGGGGCCGCTGCCATCGCCTTTCGACTATCGCTCGAAGTGCCGTCGAACACGAGCGTGACTTCGCGCTCGGTCGGCGAATTCCGCTGGACGGTATAGGTCGCGCCGTCCGCGATCTCCATCACGACGCGGGTGACGAGCGGCGTGGTGTTGTTGAGTCCGACGCGCACGCGGCGGACGAGCCCGCCATCCCCCTGCACCTGGGGCGCGACATTCGACGTCACGTTCGGAAAGTCGACGATGACGCGGCGTGGCAGATCCCGGGATTCACTGACGCCGGTCGGCGTCAGCTTGCCGTTGCCGGTGATCGTCACGAGCGTCGAGGTGCCCTTCCGGGAGGTTCGAATACGGTCGATCGCGGTGGCGGCCACGGGCAGCGTGCCCGGATCCGCCGCAGTCAATGGCGCGCTCGCAGGCCGCACGGCCGGTTCCCGTTGCGGAGCGGGACGGACGGCGCTCGCCGGAGTCAGGGCGGCGCTCGAGGCGACAGGCACAGCCTGCGTCGCGAGCGCGGGTGAAGGCGCCGCGAGCGGGGCTGGTGCCGTGGGGCCGTTCAACTCCACACGGATGGTGTTCCGGCTGCTCCGGACCTTGTATTCGGTCGCACGCGCAACCGAGATGCGGACACGCGCGACCCCCAGACCGTCGGCGGCGGTGGCCTGCTCGAGCCGCACCGCGGTCACCAGGCCCTTGGGCTCTACCCGCGCGGCGGCGTCGGCCACGGCGGCATCGCGAAGGTCGACGACCAGCGTCAACGGGTCGGGACGATTGACGGTGTAGGCCACCGGCTCGGTCGCCTCGATGACAACCGTCGATCCCTGCGTGCTGACACTCAGCAGCCGGACGGAGGCGGATGCCGCGTTCAGCAGGATACTGCCGGCCGCGGCCGCGGACACGAGTGTCGCGCCTGCAACGCTGAACACCGCGCGCCTGAAGGCGGTGGTCGCGGGTGATGTCTTGTGCGCCATCATCGGTTGGGCTCTTTCGACTTGAAACACTCGCACTGCACGCCGCCTACTCCCGCCCGCCGTCGGCCGAGCGAACCGTCTTCCGCACTTCCTTCTGCTTCACCATCGAGAGCGGATCGTTGACATCCTGGGAGAACACGACGCTGTCGTCCGTGATCGCCTTGACCGATCCGTCCATCAGCTTCTCGCCCGGGTGCACGATGAACGTCTTCGTGCCGGGTCCTTGAACCATCGCGATCAGCCCGCTGCGATCGCGCACGATGCCCTTGACCGCGACTTCCGCGATCAACAGGCCCGGGAGTCCCGCCGGCCGCGCCGCCGCCGATCCCGGGTCGCTGCCCCGCGCGACCAGGCTCAGGAACGGATCGCGCCGGCCCTGGGGGTCGTAGCTGTACGGCGGGGCCGGTGGCGGAGCCGGCGCCGCCGCAGCCCCGGCCGGCGGGGTCGTCCCGCTGGTGGCTCTGGCGCTCCCCTTCTCCACTTTCTCCACCGAAGGCGCCGAAGCCGACGTCTGCTGCGCGACGATCGGTGCAGGGACCGACAGGAGGCACACCACGGCGGCTGAAGGAACGATGCTGGTCATGATTCGCGGAGCTCTCTTGATGCGCGCGGCCGGACTCACTTGTTGAGCGACGGTTGCTTGGGCACCGTCCCTCCGGCGCCTCTGCCACCCATCGCGCCTTCCTGAAGAACGAACGTTGTCGCGGTGCACTCCGCCACGATCGTGCGGTTCTGCTCGGGCGGCGTCTTCGCCTTGATCGTGATCTCGCCGACGTTGATGATCCGAGGGAACCTGCTGATCTGATCGAAGAACGCCCCGAGGTTGTGGTACGTCCCTTCCGCTTCCAAGCGGTACGGAATCTCGGCGTACAACTTCTGCTGCACGACCTTCGCGGGCTGGAACCGCTGGATCTTCAGGTTCGACTTGACCGCGAGCCCTTCGATCCGCCGCAGGATGTCGGCCACATCCTTTTCGTCCGGCAGCACCTGCCGCAGATTCTCGAGCCGGCTCTGGAGCTCGGCCACCTGCGATTGGAACTGCGGCAGCTGCCGTGCCGCGGCGTTCCCTTTGGCGATGTCGGCGCGCATCTGAGTCAGACGCCCCGCTCTCAGATCGATGTCCGCCTGGATATCGGAGACGTAAAAGTTCCAGAACCCGAACACCGCGCCTGCCGACACGAGCACGAAGGCGCCAATCTGCGCGTACCAGGGAAGTTTGCTGAGCGACAGTTCCATTGATGCCAGTCCTGACTGCTATCGGGCCCGCGGTAACTCGTCCTTGGCGTCCTGCACGGAAATCGGCGCTGCCTACTTGCCGGCCGCGGCGCCGCGCCCGGCGGCCCCTCTGCCTGCCGGCGCCGCCGACGCCGGCGCCGTCGGATCGACGAACTGCGCCTTGACCTGAAACTTGATCAGATCGCCGGCCTTGGCGTCCGTCTGCACCTGGCTGTCGAGAATCTCGACCGGTTTCTTGAACCAGCGTGTCCCCTCGAGGTTCGCCACGAAGTCGGACACCGCGGTCATCGAATCGGTCATGCCGCTGATGGTGAAATCGGCGCCCGTCTGAGTCAGGTCGTTGAGCCACAGGCGATCCGGAAGGCTCTTGCTCACTTCGTCGAGCAGGTGCACGGGCGCATACTGGCCGTTGCGCAGCTGCTCGATCAGGGTCACGCGCTGCTGCAGCATCGCCTTCTGCGATTCGAACTTCCGGACCTGTTCGAGAACCGATCGAATCTGGCGGGTTTCCGTTTCCGCCTGTGCGAGCTCGATGTCGAGCTGCGCCGACCGTTCACGCAGCGACAGGAACCACCAGCCAATCAGCGCGGCGGTGCCGATCAGAATCACCGTGGCACCGACGGTGACGCGATGGGCGGCGGGAATGAGGACGACCCGCTTGCGCGCCCGCTCCCGCTCGACGACGAGAAGGTTGATGCGAATCATCGGTCGGCCGCCCTTCGCAGCGCGAGGCCCACGGCGACCGCGGCGGTCGGCGCAATCGCGTCCACCGCATCCACCTGGAAACGCTTGGCGTCGAATGACACGTTCTTGAACGGATCGAAGAGCTCGACCGGGGCTTCGAACCGCTCGGTGAGCATTTCGAGGAATCCTTCCGCCCGTGACGCGCCGCCGCTGACGACGATGCGATCGATGCGATCGGAGGCGGCAGTGGCTTTGAAGAAGTCGAACGTCTTCTGGATCTCCAGCATGACGTTCTCGGTGACGGCGCGAAGCACCGGCCGGGCGTCCTCGAACGTCACGCCATCGACCGGCTCGCCGCGCTTCAGCTGATCGGCCTGCTCGAACGGCAGGTTCAGTTCTTTCTGCAGCGCCTCGGTGTAGGCGTTGCCGCCGATCGAGATGTCGCGGGTGAAGACCGACTGATCGCCCTGAAGGATGTTGATGTTGGTCGCGCTCGCCCCGGCATTGAGCAGGACCACGACCTTCCCCGGCTCGATGCCGTAGTTGGCCTCGAAGGCGTTCTGGAGCGCGAAGGCGTCGACGTCCACCACTACCGCGGTGCGGCCGGCCTGCGCGATCACGCCGGTGTAGTCGGCGATCTTCTCCTTCTTCGCCGCCACCAGCAGCACGTCCATCGTCGCCTTGCCGTTGGCGGCGTCGCCGGGATCGAGAATCTGATAATCGAGGTTGACGTCCTGGATGTCGAACGGGATGTACTGTTCGGCTTCCCAGTAGATGGACTCGGCGAGCTCGGCCTCGGTCATCACCGGCAGGGTGATCTTCTTGACGATCACGGCGTTGCCCGACAGGGACGCGGCGACGTCCTTCGTCTGGATCTTGTTGCCGTCGAACAGACGACGGATGGCGTCGGCCACCGCCGCGCCATCGATGATCGCGCCATCGACGATGCTGTCGGGGGGCACGGATTCGGCGCCGAAGGCCGTCACTTTGTAGCCCTTGCCGGCGGCTTTGAGCTCGACCGCTTTGACCGCGCTCGACCCGATGTCCAGGCCGACGAGGGACTTGGCTCTACGAAACACCGTGGTGTCCTATCCTGCGAGTTGTCGCAATGGTTGGTCGGGCGGACGCGCGAGCGCCTCCCGACGGCCGGCTGAGGGGCAAGTCGAATGCCACAGGTCGCGCGATACCAGTTTTCGCGGCTTTCCGGCGCTTTCGGTAATGGCCGGGTGGCGGGGAGAAGGTGAAGCGTTCAACAGATTCGTGCGTCGCACACAATTCTGTCAGGCAGATTCTGCGACGAGCCCGATTGAGGGCCTGACGAGGTCGCTGAGGACCCGCCGAAGGTCAGCTTGACAGCACCAGGGATCGTCGGTATCCTCTTGGTTTGCCGTCCTTTGAAAGTCGCTGACCGCCTGCGGCAGATGCGCCGGCAGTGGCACCCCGAGGTTCTCCGCCCCGCGAACGACCGGGGGCGGCTTCCGGAGCTTGGGACGAGACGTCGGAAAGGCCGAAAGGATCACATGGGTTCGTTTGTTCCCACTGCCGGAGCGGTGGAGCGGCAGTGGCACGTCATCGACGCAGAGGGCCAGGTGCTCGGGCGCGTCGCCAGCGATGCAGCGCGGCTGCTGCAGGGCAAGCACAAGGCGGTCTACACCCCCCATATCGATACTGGTGACCACGTGGTGATCGTCAACGCCGCGAAGGTCCGGCTGACCGGCCGCAAGGAAGAACAGAAGCTGTACCGGTATCACAGCGGGTACGAGGGCGGGCTCCGCGAGGAGCGCGCGAAGGACGTCCGCCAGAAGAATCCGGTGCGCATGGTTGAGGAAGCGGTGCGCGGCATGCTGCCGAAGACGAAGCTCGGTGAAGCGATGTGGCGCAAGTTGAAGGTGTATGTGGACGCGGACCATCCGCACAAGGCGCAGAAGCCCCGTCCCATCGCCAACGTCACCAAGTCGAGCAAGCGCGAGGTCGCATAAACGTGGCAGCAGCAGGAACTCAGTACTACGGAACCGGTCGCCGCAAGACGTCCACCGCACGCGTTTTCCTTCGCCCCGGAACCGGGGGCATCGTCATCAACCGCAAGCCGATCGAGCAGGCCTTCCCGACCGAGGCGTTGCGGACCCAGATCAAGCAGCCGCTGGCGGTCACCGAGACCGCCGACAAGTTCGACGTGCTGGCGACGATTGCCGGCGGCGGCATCGCCGGCCAGGCGGGCGCGCTGCGGCTCGGCATCGCCCGCGCGCTCGTCGAGTTCAACCTCGAGCTGCGGCAGCGCCTGAAGAAGGCCGGCTTCCTGACGCGCGACGCGCGCATCAAGGAGCGCAAGAAGTACGGACAGAAGGGGGCGCGCAAGCGCTTCCAGTTCAGCAAGCGGTAAGAAGGCTTCCCGCTGCCCGCTTCCAGTGTCCGGCTGGGAGCTGGCAGCCGGCAGCTGGGAGCTGTTTATGGAGGTAGCTTGAGCGGCATCGCGTTGAAGGATTTGCTCGAGGCGGGCGTCCACTTCGGACACCAGACCAAGCGCTGGAACCCGAAGATGAAGGCCTACATCTTCGGCGAGCGGAACGGGATCTACATCATCGATCTGGCGAAGACGGCGAGGCTGTTCCGCGAGGCGGAACAGTTTGCGACCAACCTCGCCGCCGAGGGCAAGACCGTCCTGTTCGTCGGCACCAAGCGCCAGGCCCAGGACGCGATCGCCGAAGAGGCGCAGCGCAGCGGGATGTTCTTCGTCAACCAGCGGTGGCTCGGTGGACTGCTGACCAACTTCACGACCATCCAGCGCAGCCTCGCGCGGCTGCGCGACCTCGAGGCGATGGAGACCGACGGCCGCTACGAGACGCTCTCGAAGAAGGAAATCGCGCAGCTCGAGAAAGAGAAGCGCAAGCTCCAGAAGAACCTCGAAGGCATCCGCAACATGTCGCGCCTGCCCGACGCCCTGTTCGTGGTCGACACCCGCAAGGAGAAGATCGCGGTCGACGAGGCCCGCAAGCTGAAGATCCCGGTCATCGGCGTCGTCGACACCAACTGCGATCCGGACGAAGTCGATTACGTCATCCCCGGCAACGACGACGCGCTGCGGGCGATTCGGCTGTTCGCCTCGCGCATCGCCGATGCGGTGGTGTCCGGCCGCGGCGTCCGCGAATCGGCGCACGCCGACGACGGCGGCGAGGGCGATGCGGACGAACGCGCGCGCCGCGGCGCGGCCGGCACGTCAGCCGCGCTCCGAGCAGGCGTCCCCCGCGTCGGTCTGATCGGCGCGCCCCAGGCTCACCGACGCCGGCCTGATTCCTGGGCCGGCGTTGTTACGTACAGCGGCTTTTCGATCTCAGCACGCAGCAGCCGTCGGAACGGCGCGACCCACTCGTGAACAGCAGCAGGAGCAACAGCGAAATGGCAGAGATCACGGCAGCAACAGTAAAGAAACTGCGCGACCTGACCGGCGCCGGCATGATGGAGTGCAAGGCCGCACTCACCGAGGCGAACGGCGACATCGAAGAGGCGACCACCATCCTCCGCAAGCGCGGTCTCGCCCAGGCCACCAAGAAGGCCGGCCGCTCGACCAACGAAGGGGCTGATCGGCAGCTACATCCACATGGGCGGCAAGATCGGCGTGCTCGTGGAAGTGAACTGCGAGTCGGACTTCGTGGCGCGCACCGAGGACTTCCAGAATCTCGCGCGCGAGATCGCCATGCACGTCGCCGCTGCCAACCCGCAGTACGTGAAGCGCGAAGACGTGCCCCCCGACGTCCTCGACCGCGAGAAGGACATCTATCGCAGCCAGATGGCCGGCCAGAACAAGCCGGCCGGCCGTGATCGACAAGATCGTCGAGGGCAAGCTCGGAAGCTTCTACGAGCAGGTCTGTCTGCTCGATCAGCCGTCGATCCGCGATCCGAAAGTGACCATCGGCTCAGGCCGTGCAGGCGGCGATCGCCAAGCTGGGCGAGAACATCTCAATCGCGCGGTTCGTGCGCTTCAAGCTCGGCGAGGCCGCGTAGGAAACGCTCGGCCGCTGGTCCGCTCGGCGGTTTAGGATCTCACGGGCAACGATCTCGCTAGTGCCGGACGCGCGGTCCAGCGGACCAGCCGGACCACCGGTCGAGCGAACCAGCGGTCCAGCGAACCAGCGGACCAGCGAAAGATATAATCGTCCGGATATGCCCGAGCCCGCCTACCGACGTGTACTCCTCAAGCTTTCCGGTGAAGCCCTGATGGGTGAACAGCCGTTCGGCATCGACCCCGCCGTCACCACCCAGATCGCAAAGGAAGTCGCGGAGATCCAGGAGCTCGGTGTGCAGACAGCGGTCGTGATCGGCGGCGGCAACCTGTTCCGCGGCCTGGCGGCGAGCGCGAAAGGTATGGATCGCGCCACGGCCGACTACATGGGCATGCTGGCCACCGTCATCAATGCCCTCGCGCTGCAGGACGCGCTGGAGCACCAGGGCGTGTTGACGCGGGTCGCGAGTGCGATTGAAATGCGGGCGGTGGCCGAGCCCTTCATCCGCCGGCGGGCCGTCCGCCACCTCGAAAAGGGCCGGGTCGTGGTGTTCGCCGCCGGGACCGGCAACCCCTACTTCACGACCGATACGGCGGCGGCGCTTCGCGCGATGGAAATCAAGGCCGACGTGATCCTGAAGGGCACCAAGGTGGACGGCATCTACACCGCCGACCCGATGCTCGACAAGACGGCCACCAAGTACGATGACATTTCGTACCTGACCGTCCTCGAGCGCCAACTCAAGGTCATGGACACGACGGCGATCTCCCTCTGCATGGACAACAAGCTCCCCATCGTCGTCTTCAATCTCCGGACACCAGGGAACGTGCGGCGGGTCATCATGGGCGAGCCGGTCGGCACGACCGTGCGGGCGTAACCACTTTCCATTGCCAAAATTGCCACCATTGCCAACATTCGCAACCCACTCCCGGCTGCGGCAAGCGCATCGGAGCATCCACTAATGGCATCCTGGCAAATGCAGTGAGGACCTATGGACGTAAGTGACTTGAAAGGCCTGGCCGCTGAAGTCAAGAAACGAATGGACTCGCAGATCGATCACGTCCGGCGGGAATTCTCCGGCGTGCGCACCGGGCGAGCGTCGGTCACCATCCTCGACTCGGTGCAGGTGGAAGCGTACGGCTCGCATGTGCCGATCAACCAGGTCGCCTCGCTGTCGATTCCCGAGCCGACCATGATCGTGGCGCAACCGTTCGATCCGTCGCTGATGAGCGCGATCGAGAAGGCGATCCGCAGTTCCAATCTCGGGCTCAATCCGACCAACGACGGCAAGGTCGTCCGGATCCCGATCCCGGCGCTGACCGAGGAACGCCGCAAGGAGCTGTCGAAACTGGTGCACAAGTACGCGGAGGAAGGACGGAACGGCGTTCGCCAGGTCCGCCGCGACGCCAACGACCGGCTGAAGAAGCTCCTCAAGGATCACAAGATCTCCGAAGACGACGAGCGGCGCGGCCTGGAGGACGTCCAGAAGATCACCGATCAGCACGTGGCGATGATCGACGACCTGCAGAAGAAGAAGGACGGCGAGCTGCTCGGGAAGTAGGTCCTAAATCAGCTATCAGCTAATCAGCCGTCAGAAAGATCTTTCTGATGGCTGATAGCTGACAGCCGGCAGCCTCCCCGCCCCATGTCCTACTTCACTCACCTCGAATGCAGCGCTCCATGCGGCGCGCCGGCCTGCGATCCGCGCGTCGAACAGCACCTCTGCGCCTGTGGAGCGCCGCTGCTCGCGCGGTACGACCTTGAAAAGGCCAGGGCCTGGCAGAAGCGCAGCCTCACCGGCCGCCCGGCCAACATGTGGCGCTACCGCGAGCTCATGCCGCTGTTCGACGGCGAGTCTCCCGTCACTCTGGGGGAGGGCTGGACGCCGCTGATCCACGCCACCCGCATCGGAGCCGATCTCGGACTGTCGCGGGTCTTCGTCAAGGACGAATCGCTCAACCCGACCAACTCCTTCAAGGCGCGGGGACTGTCGGCCGCGGTGACCCGCGCGGTGCACCTCGGGGCCAGGGTCCTCTCGGTGCCGTCGGCGGGAAACGCCGCCAATGCGATGGCCGCATACGCAGCCGCCGCGGGGCTCCCGGCGAAAGTGTTCATGCCACGCGACGTGAAGGTCCCCTTCATCCGCGAGTGCGAGCTGTATGGCGCCGAGGTCACGCTCGTCGACGGCCTGATTACCGATGCCGGCCGCATCGCGGCGGAAAGGGGCAAGCCGCTCGGCTGGTACGACGTGTCCACGCTCAAGGAGCCCTACCGGATCGAGGGTAAAAAGACGATGGCCTATGAGCTCGGTGAGCAGCTCGAGTGGCGGATGCCGGACTGGATCATCTATCCCACCGGTGGAGGCACCGGCATGGTCGGGATGTGGAAAGCGTTCGACGAGCTCGAACGGATTGGCTGGATCACGCCCGGGCGACGTCCCCGCATGGTCTCGGTCCAGGCCGAACACTGCGCCCCGATCGTGCGCGCTTTCGAGGAGGGCGCCGAGCGATCCGAGCTCTGGACCAACGCCCGCACCATCGCCGACGGCCTGCGCGTGCCGAAGGCGGTCGGGGATTTCCTCGTGCTGCGGGCGGTGCGCGAGAGCGGCGGCACCGCGCTGGCGGTCACCGATGCGGAGATGGTTTCCTCGATGCGCGAGCTCGGCAGCCGCGAAGGCATCTGCGCCGCACCCGAAGGCGGCGCCTCGCTCCAGGCGCTGAAGAGGCTCGTGGCCGACGGGCAGGTCGGCGCTGACGACGTGGTCGTGTTGTTCAACACCGGCGGCGCACTCAAATACCTCGACGTGCTGGCTTAGGCGCGATATGGACGTATTGATCGATCTCTTTCTTCACTTCGACAAACATCTCGCGGAGTTCGTCCAGACCTACGGCGTGTGGGTCTACGGCCTGCTGTTCCTGATCATCTTCGCGGAAACAGGCTTGGTCGTGACGCCCTTCCTGCCGGGCGACTCGCTGCTCTTCGCAGCCGGCGCGCTGGCGGCGACTGGCGCGTTCAACATCTGGATCCTTGTTCCGCTCCTGACGGTTGCGGCGATTCTTGGCGATGCCGTCAATTACGCGGTCGGGGACGCGGTCGGCCCGCGGGTCTTCACGTCGGTCGATCGCACGAGCTTCTGGCATCGCGCCCTCAACCGCGATCACCTGACGAAGGCGCACGCCTTCTTCGAGAAGTACGGCGGCAAGGCGATCATCCTGGGGCGGTTCGTGCCGATCGTCCGGACGTTCGTGCCATTCGTGGCCGGAGCCGGCACGATGACCTACTCGACTTTTGCGCTCTTCAACATCACGGGCGGCATCGTCTGGGTGGGCCTCTGCACGCTGGCAGGGTACGCCTTCGGCAACGTGCCCGTGGTGCGCGACAACTTCACGCTGGTCGCGCTCGGCATCGTCTTCGTGTCGCTGCTGCCGATTCTCGTGGAGTTTCTGCGTCACCGGGGTCAGCCGGCGTAGGCTCCGCATTGATGGGTCCGGAATGGGCGTGCTAGAATTGGTGGTTCCTGAGGCACTCGATCGCGCGACCGTGCGCACACGATTGCCGTCAGAACACGTCACAAAGTGGGCGGCTAGCTCAGCTGGGAGAGCGCCGCGTTCGCAACGCGGAGGTCGGGAGTTCGAGCCTCCTGCCGTCCACCAGCCTTCGCTCATGATCAAGTGCGAAGGCTGCCCGCCGTAGCTTTAGCCAGATTCCTTCGGCATTTCTGCAAGCTCTGCGTCGGTCAGAGCTACGTCCACATCCCGTGTGCTCAATTTGTGCTCCCCTGATCGTCCGCGAGGAAGAAGGTGCACGTAGACTGGGATTGAACCGTCGCCATGGAGTTCGCTGTCACTTTTCTTTCCACCCTCTCACCATGCGAGTAGCTTGCCCGATCGCATCTGGCAGCTCCGCTACGAACTGGTTCCCCACCTCCGACCTGCCGACTACATGCAGCGGCTGCAAGAAGGCTGGCGACGATTCGGCTACGCGCTGTTCCGGCCGGAGTGCCCGTCCTGCCAGATGTGCCAATCGCTGCGTGTACCAGTGGCAACGTTCCGCCCCAATCCGGGCCAGCGACGGGCGTGGAAGCGAAATCAGGGAGAGGTCACTGTGCGAATCGGTGCGCCTTCTCTGTCGCGGGACCGGCTGGACCTTTGGGCGAGGTTTCATCGTCATGGGCATGAAACGAAGGGCTGGCCTGCGGAAGCCGGAGGCGATCCCTGGATGTTGCTCCAGAATCCGTTCCGCACGGAGGAGTGGGCCTACTACGTTGGGGACCGGCTGATCGCCGTCGCCTATGTGGATGCCCTGCCTGAGGGCCTCTCCGCGATCTACTGCTACTACGACCCCACAGAGAGAGCCCGTTCGCTGGGGACGTTCAACATCCTGTCGCTCCTCGCCTCTGCTCGCGAGCGGGGGCTCCCGCACGTCTACCTCGGTTACTACGTGGCGGGATGTCGATCGATGGAATACAAGCGCAAGTTTCGCCCGAACGAAGTGCTCCGGCCCAATGGAACGTGGGAGGCAGTTTAGAATCGTCGGGTTCCTCTACCTAGAGCTCCCCGGTCGGCGGGGCGGACCAGGTAGTCGATCCTTTTGGGTCCTTCAATCCCTGGGGGGTGCCGGGCCTGGCTCCCGGCCCGCGCCTCACAGTGACGGCTCGCGACTCGTCCCACCAATAACGCAAATCCTACCGCCGCCGAACCCGCGACTGAGCCTGGGCGACGGTACAATGAGAGGCTCCTGCGATAACCCGGAAGGTTCGATGGTGTGGTTCTTTGCGCGCGGCCACGAAGCCGTGCGAGTGGAAACTCGGTTCGATAACGCCTCTCGCGAGTACGTGCTCGAAATCGATTGGGCAAATCGGCCGCTCGAAACGGAACGCTTTCGCGATCACGCCACTTTCGAGGCGCGCGTCGCCACCGTCGAGGCACGGCTGCGCTCGGACTCGTGGGCCCAGGTGGGCGGACCCGAAATCCTGCCCGATGGCTGGCGCGGACCATTTACGAACTGAGCGTCTCCACGACAAGATCGCCCTTCGTCGCGGGGAGAATGCCGCCCCTCCTCTCGACATTACAGAGTTGTCGAGTCGCTTACGCTCTGGTCACGTGAGCACCCGCGGGAGGACCGGCAAACCGCGGTCAACTTCCACTGGCCTCACGACTTAGCGGACAACCCCAAATTTGTCACGGCTGGAGCGTGGGTTGCAGTCGCGCGAGTACCCCGCGAATGGCTGCCTCCTCTTCAGCTCTCTCGGCGCAAGCGACTTCGACGACGTCGTCCGGCTTCGCCGATGGACTTGGCCGACGCGTTCTGGCGTTCGACCGCGAAGAGGGCGTCATGCTCGAGCGACTCGTGCTCCGCCCGGAGCTCGTGGCCTTCGAAGCGATCCTGCGCGACCGCGTTGAACGCCTCGGCAGCCTCGAGGATGAGCGTCTCGCCCGGCCAAGAACCATCGATCGTGAGCCGGGCGGGCTCGTCGTGGTATCCGAGTTCGTTCCGGGGAGTCGCCTGTCCGATCTGCTCGAGATCTCGTCCGATCTCGGGCATGCGCCCGGCGTCGATGCCGCTTTCGGATTCCTGCTCGACGTGCTGCCGGCGTTGTGCGGCCTTCATGCCGCCGTTGGATTCGCGCACGGCACCATCACCCCGTCACGCACGGTCCTCACACCTGCCGGCCAAATCGTTCTGCTCGACGGAATCTACGCTGACGCGCTGATGCACCTCCGCTACAGCCGCAGCAAACTCTGGCTGGAGTTCGGCATCGCGATGTCGCCAGGCGCACGCCGCCTGGACGAACGCGCCGACATCTCGCAGGCCGCCCTTGCGGCGGTGATGCTGATCATCGGCCGGCCGGTGCGAGCTGACGAATACCTGTCGGGTCTGTCGGGGATACTACGCGAGGTCGTCGAGATCGCTCAGATCCGGAGCACTGCCTGCTTTTGCCGATCGGCGTTCGAGAATTTCCTGGAGCGGGCGCTCCCTCGCGTCTCACCCAACCGCTACAAGTCCGCCGACGACGCGCTGTTCGACGTCCGGCAGCTGGCGAACGACCTGGGGGTGCAGGTCTGCCGTCGCGCGCTCGTCGAATTCATCGAACAGATGGAATCGCCGGCACCAGCCGGCGCCACGCCCGAGTACCGACGATGTAGCCGCGGCGATCGAAGGTTACGGCCTCAGCGGCCACAGCAGCGCGATTGTCCAGGAAACGACCGAACCTGACCTGGCAAGCGGAGTGGAAGCGGAGCTCGATCTCGACACGCTCGTCGAGGACTCTCCTTACGACATGACCGCAGGCGCCGCGATCGAGATCGACCAGACCGAGGCGGCCGTCAGTGTAGATGACGAAGCCGTCGACTGGGTGGAGCTTGCCGCCGCGTCGGCCGCGAAGCCCACGCCTCCGCCTCCCGTGCTCGAGCCGCTGAAGGTCGAACCCGAGATCGTCGAGCAACCCGTCATCGCGCGTGCGGTCGAACAGCCGGTCGTCGAACACAAGGTCGTCGAGCCGTCCATCGTCGACGACCCAATCCCTGAGCGAGAACCCGTCGCACCTCAGGCCGCACAGGAAACCGCACCCCCGTCCGCGCCGGCAGTCGAGCCTCCGGCCGAAGTTGCGACCGCATCGCCCGCGATTCTCGATTCAGCAACCGCGGGGGCATCTGCCGCGGCAACCGAGGAGCCGGATTCGACAGACGAAGAGCACGCGCCCGAGGTGTCGGGCGTGCGCTGGCGGCGCATGAAGCGGGCCATCCGATCGGTGCGGGCGCGCAAGGACAAGCTGCGGTCGGTCTCCGAATCAGACTCGTCGTCCGTGATTCAGGTGAAGCCGCCTGCCCCACCCCCACCCCCACCCCCACCTCCGGTTCCGCCGCCGCCACCTGCGCTGGAGCTGAAGAAACCGTCCACCGGCTCCTGGCTCGTTGCCCCCGATCGCGCGGCGGCTTTCGAGCCAGTGGAGCCGGTAACCCCGACGTTCGCCGCGCCGGAGCCGCAGTTCGCGCCTCCGGCACCGGTCTACACACCGCCACCACCGGCGCCCGTCCTGGCTCCGCCGCCGCCACCGGTGCCGCTCTATGTGCCGCCGCCGGCACTCGCCCCCACGCCGGCCGAGCCTGTGTTCTCGCGGACCGTGGGGTCGATTGCGCCGAGCTATGAGACTCCGCCGGCAAGGACGACTCCGAGCCTCAAGCCGACACCGCCGCTCGCTCCGACGCCGCAGCTGACGACTGCCCGATTGAAGGACCCGCCACCGCGGCCTCGAGGCACGCGCGCGCCCGATCCCGTCGTCGATATCTATTCGAGCCCGGCCGCGGCTCCTCGCGCCAGCGAGCCGACGGCATTTCCGTGGAAGCTCGCTGCCGCTGCCGGCGTCATCATGGTCGTGGCGATCGTCGGCGGGAAGGTGTACATGCCGGCAAAGAGCGCGCCCACCGAGGAGGCTACGGCCAGCCCGACATCGGCAAGCCAGACGGCAACGACTTCGGCTGCTCCGGCGTCACGAGCTGCAGCAGCGGGCGTCGTCGCGAACACCGGCCGGCTCGAGATCGAAACGCAGCCCGCTGGAGCGCGAATCCTCATTGACGGCAAGCCGGCCGGCGAATCGCCGGTCGCCCTGGATGGCATCGCCGCGGGCCGGCACACCGTGACATTCGTCACGTCTTCTGGTTCGGTCAAGCGCGCGGTTCGCATCGAAGCCGGCCGGACGACGAAACTCGACGTCCCGATTTTCTCGGGCTGGGTCGGGATCTACGCGCCCTTCGTTCTCGAGGTCGCCGAGGGCGGCCGCGTCATCGGAACGACCGAGGAACCCCGAATCCTGCTGAGTCCTGGCAAGCACGACCTCACGCTGGTGAACCGCGAGCTCGGTTACTCGTCTGCTCAGACGGTGGAGATCGAACCGGGCGAGGTCAAATCGATCAGTATCGATCCCCAGGGCCACGTCAACCTGAACGCTTCTCCGTGGGCCGAGGTGTGGATGGACGGACGCAAGATTGGCGACACGCCAATCGCGAACCTGCAGCTGCCGCTCGGAGTCCGCGAGCTGACGTTCAAGCACCCGCAATTCGGAGAACGCAAGGTCACCGTCACGGTGAAAGGAAACGCGCCCGTCGCGATCAGCATCGACATGAGCAAGCCCTGACGATTTCGTGATCCCGGGACGCTTTTCGGGCACGTGTCCAACCGTCATTTCCGGCTTTTCAACAGCGGTCATCGTAACTTTCAAGTAATTCCGTCAGTCACACCCGTCTCCACGCTGGCATTCTGCTTGCCACCGGCCTACTCGTTTCGTAATCCCAGTGAGGCCAATATGTGGAGATGGATCGCCTGTTACGTGAACGGACACGACTACGCGGTGGGGTGTGAAAAAGGCTCGATGTTCCTGCGCTGCGTGCTGTGCGGACGACGGTCGCAGGGCTGGCTCGTGCATCACCACGACTAGAGCGCACGCTCAGCTCGAGCGACTCGACGCGCGGTTGACCGCATACCGCTGCGCTGCGGAAAATAGCGGGATGACACCCTGCGTGCGACCCATCAGTACGGGAGACCGCCGCACTCCCGCGGCGGCCGGGTGACACCCTCCGAGTTTTCTCTTCTGCTTCGGCGGCTTGGCGATTACGCCGAGATTCGCGGCGCATCTCAAGAGGCGACAGCGTGGCGACGGCTGGCCGAGGACCTGGCCCGGCTGGGCTCAACGGAACAGCTGCGTCTCACCGATCTCGTTCTCCGGAACGCGCTGGCCGACCTGACCACTCTCCCGCCGTCGCTTCATTGGAAGCTCCGCGACATCGTGCTCGACGGAGCGAACATGGCCGACGTCAGTCGTGATTCCATCCCCTGGCTGCTCCAGCGTCTCGTCGAGCTTCGCAGCATCAATTCGGAACAGGCTGCCGCGCTCGCCCGACTCGGCATCGTCACCCTGAGCGACCTGGAAACAGCCCTCGAAGATGGAAGGATCGCCGCACATCTGCCAGCGAGCCAGGACGAGCTTCGCCGCGCGGCGGCGGCAGTCTCACCCGACCACCTCAGGCAGCCGCTCGGTCGTGCGCTCGATTTCGCAGAGAACCTGATCCTCCTCATCGCTGGGGCCTGTCCCGAGGTGGAAGGCCTCGTTCCCGCCGGCGACGTTCGCCGGTTCGAATCCATCGTCGAGAGCCTCGTGATTGTCGGATCCGCTCCGGATCCGATGGCAACCGTGGAGCGGATTTGCGGCATCCCGATGATTCAGTGCGCCGTCCACCGGACTGGCCGGCGGGTGGTGGTGCGCTATCAGCAGGCGGAAATCGACGTGCGCATCGTCACGCGCGACGAATACGGTTCGGCCCTGCACCTCGCGACGGGCTCTGCGGCGCACGTCGCGGCGATTCGTTCGAGGCACCGCGCGACCTGCGTCTGCGCGCGCGAGGAAGAGGTCTACTCGCACGCAGGCCTGTCGTGGATCGCGCCCGAGCTCCGGCAGGCGACCGGCGAAGTCGAAGCAGCCACCTCGGGAGCGCTGCCGCGGCTGGTGACGCGGTCGGACATCCGCGGCGACCTCCACATGCACACGACCTACAGCGACGGGCGTGACAGCCTCTCGGTGATGGTCCACACGGCAGCAGCGCTCGGCTACGAATACATCGCCATCACCGACCACTCGGCGCGCGCCGGCGCCTCCCGCACGGTGACGGTCGATGCGCTGGCGCGCCAACGTGACGACATCGCCCGGCTTCAGGAGACAGTGCCGGCGATGAAGATCCTGCACGGCATCGAGGTCGACATCATGCCCGACGGGCGGCTCGACTTCGAGGACGACGTCCTGGCGTCGCTCGACATCGTCCTGGCATCGCTGCACGACCGCGCCGGCCACGATTCCGCACGGCTCACCCGCCGCTGTCTGGGCGCGATCTCCCACCCGCTGGTTACGATCATCACGCACCCCGCCAACCGGCTGGTCGGACGCGACCCTGGACACGATCTGGACTTTCCGGCGATCTTCGCCGCCGCGGCGGAAACGGGCACCGCGCTGGAAATCGACGGCGCCCCGAGTCACCTGGACATGGACGGCGAACATGCCCGGGCGGCGATCGCGGCCGGCGCGACCGTCACCATCGACAGCGACTGCCACCGGGCCTCCCTGCTCGACCGGCAGATGCGCCTCGGTCTGGGCACCGCCCGGCGCGGCTGGGTCGAGGCGCGTCAGGTCCTGAACGCGCGGCCCCTCTCCGAGGTTCGGGCATTCGTCGACGCCAAGCGCAGGGCGTGACGGTAGGACACTCCCGATTAGCGTCCAAATGGCCAGACCCGCGCGCTGCCCGTGGTCCGGTCTGGAGACCCGACCCTACATATGCGGCACGGCGCGAATCTCTCGATTTTTCGAGGACAGCTGTCACTGGCGGCAGTGGCGCTTCTCCTCTGGACCCTGACGGCGACGGCCCAGAGCCGTCCGGCGGCGCAACCCGTTTCCACGCCGGACGCGCGGCCGCCGGCCAGCGACGTCGCCGCTGCCCTTCAGCGGAAGTACGACGCCATCAAGGACTTCTCCGCGTCGTTCATCCAGACCTATGAAGGGGGCGTGCTACGACGGAAGAAGACGTCCGAAAGCGGCACCGTTTACGTCAAAAAGCCAGGCAAGATGCGGTGGGATTACACCTCGCCGGAGAAGAAGCTGTTCATCTCCGACGGACGCACGATGTTCTTTTACTTCCCTGCGGACAAGCAGGTCATGAAGAACCCGGTGCCGGCCCAGGACGAGGCCACCAGCGCGGTCCTGTTCCTGATGGGAAAGGGCGACATCGTCCGGGATTTCAACGTCAAGTGGGCCGAGGGCGGAACGGAGAACACCTACCGCCTGCGGCTGGATCCCAAGACCCGGCAGGCGGAATACGACTGGCTCGAAGTGGCGGCTGACCGCCACACCCTCCAGATCGTGGGCCTGGCGGCCGCCGATGCCCAGGGGGGCCGATCGTCGTTCTCCTTCAGTAACTTCAAGGAAAACGTCGGATTAGCCGATAAGATGTTCGAGTTCACTATCCCGCGTGGCACCGAGGTCATCAGCAGTGGCAAGACCCCTTGACGCACGGCGCGCGCTGACCATCGCCCTGGCGACCGGCCTGTTCTGCGCGGCGGCCTGTGCCAGCAGCTCGATGCACCTCGCCGAGCAGGCGGAGCGCCGATCGGACTTCGATCGCGCGGTCGTCGAGTACACGAACGTCCTCCACCAGGATCCCGACAATCGCGCCGCGCGGACCTCCCTGCAGCGTGTCAGGATCCGCGCCGCCGAGGAGCATTACTTCCGCGGCCGCCGGCTGTCGGCGTCCGAGCGTTACCAGGAAGCCGCCGTGGAGTTGCAGGTCGCGACCGAGCTCAACCCGACCAATGCGAAGGCCCAGGAGGAGCTGCGGGAAGTCCGGCGCCGTCTTCGGACCAAGATCAGCGTCGAACGCGGAGACAAAACCGAACTGGAGGCGCTGATCGAGCGTTCGCGCACGCTCGCGCCAATCGGCCTCGAGCTGCCCGACGGCGCCAAGCTGCCGGAGTCGATGACGTTCAGCACCAGCAGCCGGCTGATATTCCAGGCTCTGGCCAAGTGGGCCGACCTGAACGTGGTTTTCGATCCGGCCTTCCGCGAAGAAAAAGTCGTTGCGGATCTGCGCAACACGACGCTGTCCGGCGCGCTGAGCTCGCTCACCGCCGCCACGCACACCTTCTATCGGGTCACGGCTCCTCGCACGATTACCATCGTCCCGGACAGTCCCGCCAAGCGCCGCGAGTACGAGGAACAGGTCGTTCAGACGTTCTATGTCAGCAACGCCGATCTCAAGGAAGTGATCGACCTGCTCCGGATCGTCGTGGACGTGCGCCAGATCTCGCCGACGACCGCGGTCAACGCGATTTCGCTCAAGGACACACCGGAGCGCATCGCTGCCGCGGGGAAGCTGATCTCAGCGATCGACAAAGCCCGTCCCGAGCTGGTGATCGACGTCGAGCTGCTCGAAGTGGACCGCACCCGGCTGCGAGAATACGGTCTGCAGTTCGCTACCCCGGGCGGTGAGGGCGGGGTCTCCACCACGTTCGACCCGAATCGCGCCGGTCTCACCCTCGACGATCTGGCACATCTCAACTCGTCACAGATACTGGTCACCGGCCTGCCCGCGTTGTACTTCCGTCTGCTCAAGAACGATGCGGCAACGCGAACGCTGGCGAATCCGCAGCTGCGAACGTCGGAAGGCGTCCCGGCGCAGGCGCGCTTCGGCGAACGCGTGCCGATTCCGGTCACGACATTCGCGCCGATCGCCACCGGCGGCATCAACCAGCAGCCGATCACGTCATTCGTCTACGAACCGATCGGCGTCAACATCGACATCACGCCGCGGATGCACCACGACGACGAAGTGTCGCTGGCGCTGAAGGTCTCGTTGAGCAACATTTCCGGTTCACTGAACAACCTGCCGACATTCGGCAATCGCGAGATCACCACGACGATCCGCCTCAAGGATGGCGAGACCAACATGCTCGCGGGCCTGATCCGCGACGAAGAGCGAACGGTCATGACCGGGATGACCGGACTCAGCGACCTGCCGCTCATCGGGCGCCTGTTCGCGAGCAACCGCAAAGAGGTTCACGAGTCCGACATCGTGCTGACGATCACTCCGCACATCGTCCGTGTGCTGGATCTCACGGAAGCGGATCTCCGTCCGTTCAGGCTCGGACGCGATGCGGCGTCGGGACCACCTGCACCGGAACTGCCCGCCGCGACCCCGCGCGATCGGGAGCTGGATCCGCTGGCTGAACCGGCTGCGCCGGCGTTTCCGCAGCCGCGCCAACCCGGCGCGATCGCACCCGATCCTCTGAAAGGCACGTTACCCGGCAGTGTCGCGCCTATCCTCCCGCCCGCTCCGCCGCCCCCGCCCGTGAAGAAGGGTGGAGGCGGGCACTAAGCGTCGCTTGCGGCGCGCGATCGCGGGGCTCTCCTGGGCGTCCGCGCTTTACCTGCTCTTCCGCGTTTCCGCGTTCTATCTCGGGCTGGGCCACGCCAGACGTCACCACATCGAATCCGGAGCGTTCCTTTTCCTGCTGCTGTTGCTGCCGCTCGTACTGATGCGACGCGGGGCGTCCGACACCGTGCTGCCCGACGGGGCAAGCAGGCGGCGGATCGAGCCGGTAGTTCGGGCCGCTGGATTTGCGGTGGCGTCGCTCATCATCTACTGGCAGCTCCTGTCCACCGGACTGTTTGCGGACGACTACGTCATCATCGAGGCGGCGCGTGAAGGGCGGCTCACCGTGTGGCGCGAACTGTTCCGCCCCGTCATCTTCCTGGTCTGGCGACCGCTCATCGCGGTGAACGGCGCGCCCGCCCCGCTCCTGCACGCGGTGAACATCGTCCTGCACGGTATCAACGCGGCACTGGTCGCTCTGATCGCGCACCGGCTGCTGCGCGACCGCTGGAGCGGACTGGCGGCAGGGGGACTCTTTCTCCTGCTGCCGTCAGGTCTCGAGGCCGTCGCATGGCCGTCCGGCCTGCAGGATGTCCTGATGACGACGTTCGTGTTGGTCTTCCTCGGGCTCGTCACTGATGGGCGGCAGGTGTGGTGGAAGGGCGGCGTTGCGATGGTGACGCTGGTCGCCGGACTGCTGACAAAAGAGACCGCGATCGCTGCTCCGGTGCTGGCGGCGGCCCTCGGCGCGGCCGCCGAGACGCCTGACGCACGCCGCCGGATATGGAAGATGGCGGCGATCTCGCTGGCTGTTGTCGCCGGGTTCGTAGCCATCCGGCTGGTCGTCCTGCCGGTTCCCGCGAGCTATGGCGCCGATCTCACTCGCTACGGCGTCAAGGAATTGCTCGTGCGGCCGTTCGCAACGCTGATCGTGCCGTTGCGAGAGGAGGAAACGCAATGGGCGCCGGTGCTGGCAATCGGACTTGTCACACTGGTCGTGGTCGCGCTGCGTATTGCGGCGGGCCGATGGGATCGGCACGCGCCAGGGTTCCGCATCGCGCTTGTCGGCGCGGCGATGGCCCTCGCGGCGGTGGCGCCCGTGCTCTCGTACTTCTACATCGACGCCAACCTGCTCGGTTCTCGCTATCTCTACCTGGCGCAGGCCGGCTGGGCATTGGTCCTCATTGCCGCATTCCAGACAGCCAGCCACGGGCGGAAAGCACTCTTCCTGTCGCTGGTCGGCGGCCTGCTTGCAGTGTGGCTCGTCGTGGCGAGGATGCACGTCGACCTGTGGACCGAGGCGGCCCGCGCGCGCGCCAGGGTGATCGCGGCAGCAGGGACCGCGACGCCCAACTGCTCGTCGTGGGCAGTCTACGGTCTCCCGTCGACGCTGCGGGGCGTACCGCTGTTCGTGAATGGCTTTCCCGAGGCCGCGCGCCAGGAACTGCCCGGCCGCATCCGCGTCGCGCCCGCGACGGTCGACCCTGGCGAATGCCGTCTGAGGTGGAACGGCGAGCGGTTCGAACGGGATTGAAGGGCGGTCGGGTCAAAGACCCGACCCTACGATCGTCGAGGCGTCATTTCCGTCCGAACGTTGGGCCATCATTTCCGACGCCTGTAACGGGGCGGGTCTTTCAGACCCGCCCGATCTTTCGGGAGGCCCGATCGCTCTAATCCTCCCGCTCGACACTCGCTCCCAACGACTGCAGCCGCTCGACGAGCGATGCGTAGCCGCGCTCCACCGTCTCGACCGGTGTCACGCGGCTCTCGCCGTCGGCGGCGAGGGCCGCGGCGATCAGCGCCATGCCCGAGCGCAGGTCGCGCGCGTCGAGCAGGCGGCCGCGCAGCTTCTTCGGTCCGCTCACGATGATCCGGTGCGGGTCGCACAGGAAGAGATCCGCACGCATCGCGCTCAGCTGCTCGAGCGCGAACAGGCGCAGCTCGTACAGCCAATCGTGCACCAGCGTGCGGCCGTCGGCCTGCGTGGCCAGCACGGTGACGAGGCTGACCATGTCGCTCGGAAAGCCCGGCCAGAGCCCGGTCGTAATCCTGCGTGTCGCGGTGAGCGTGGAGGGCTCCACGGTGAACCGCTCAGTCTCATAAGTGCACTGCAGGTTCATCTGACGCAGCGGGGCCGCGATCACTTCCATGTCCTGGGCGCGCGCGCCGGTCACGGTGATCTCGCCGCCGGTGATTGCTGCCACCACACCCCAGCTTCCGGCCTCGATATAGTCGCCCTGCAGGCGATGGCTCGCGCCCTTGCACCGCGCCGGCCCCTCCACTCGGATGGTCGACGTGCCGATGCCCTCGATGGGCACGCCCATCGAGCGTAGAAACTCGCAGAGCTCGACGACATGCGGCTCCATCGCGGCGTGGCGGATCTCGGTCCGCCCCCGCGCGGCGGCCGCGGCGAGCAGTGCCGTCTCGGTCCCCGTCACCGACGCCTCGTCCAGATAGAACGACGCTCCGGTCAGCCCGTTCGGGGCATCGAGCGCGTGTCCGGGCTCGTCGACCAGAACGGCGCCGAGCGCGATCAGCGCCTGCAGGTGCGTGCTGATGGTGCGCCGGGTGGGAAAATCGCCGCCGGGAGGCGCGAGCCTGGCGGCTCCCCGCCTGGCGAGCAACGGCCCCAGCAGGAGCACCGACCCCCGCAGCTTTCCCACCAGCACGGGATCGGGGCGTTCGGTCGTCACGGTCTTGCACTGGATCCGCAGCGTAGAGGTGCCGGCACCCTTCACCGTCGCGCCAAGGCCGGCGATGAGCTGCAGCAGCACCTGAACGTCCCGGATCCGCGGAACGTTCTCGAGCACGCACTCTTCGTCGGTCAGCAGGCAGGCCGCAATCAGCGGCAGCGCGGCATTCTTGTTCCCCTCGACCGTGACCGCGCCGGTCAACCGCCGGCCTCCCTCGATCCGCAACGTGCCCATCAGCCCTCCGTCCCGAATCCCATGGAAACGATCTCTTCGCGCAACTGCACGCCGTATTTCCGGTGCACGTCGCGTTTGCAGCGCTCGATCAGCTCGCGAACCTCGCCCGCCGACGCGCCGCCTTCGTTCACGATGAAGTTGCCGTGCGTCGGCGACACGCGCGCCTGCCCTTCGCGGACGCCCTTCAACCCGGCGCGATCGACGAGCGCACCGGCCGACCAGGGCATATCCGCCGGAAGGGTATCCTGCTCCGGCGTCGGATTCTGAAAGATGCAGCCGGCACTCGCCATCGCCAGCGGCTGCGTGCGCTTCCGGTAAGCGAGCGACTCACGGGCGACCGTGCGCAGTCGATCGGGCTCGCCCGGAGTGACCCGAAAATCTGCAGAGACGACGATCTCGCCGGTCCGGTGCAACCGGCTGTAGTCGTAGGCGAATTCCATGTCGACCGCGGGCACCTCGGAGATCCGCCCGTCGCGGCTCATCAGGCACACGGTGTCGACGAGATCGCCGATGTTGCGTCCCTGGAAGTGGGCGTTGCCGTAGATGGCGCCGCCAACCGTGCCTGGTGTACCAGCCCACGCTTCGAGGCTGGCCAGCCCGTGGGCAATCGTCCAGCGCACCAGGCCATTGATAGTGACGCCTGCATCGGCACGAGCCCGTCTCTGATCAATCTGACGAACCTCGCCGCCGTGAATCCGGATCACCAGACCGCGGATGCCCTCGTCGGCGATCAGCAGGTTCGATCCCCCACCGATAATCGTGACCGGAACGCCCTCGTCGCGCGCGAGCATCACTGCACGCTTCAAGTCGTCCGCTCGATTCAGGGTGATGAGCACATCGGCCGGACCCCCGAGCTTGAACGTCGTGAGCGGGGCCAGTGGCTCGCCGGGCCGAACGCGATCCCCGAATGCCTGGCGCAGAGCTTCCACGAGCCGCGTCATGCGGCATGTCCCGCCAGACGCCGCTCGAGACGATGGAGCGCGTCGAGCGCGTCCCTGCGGGTGCAGGGCGCAAAGGTGACCCAGTCACCGGGAGCGAGTTGACCGGCCAGTGGCAGATCCGCGCCGATCACGGTGGCGATCTTCGGATACCCACCCGTCGTCTGCCGATCGGCCATCAACAGAATCGGCTCTCCGGATTTCGGCACCTGCACCGATCCGATCGGCGTCGCGTCCGACAGGATCTCCGCGTTTGGACCGTGCGCGAGCACCGGCCCCTCGAGCCGGTATCCCATCCGATTCGACTTGGTGGAGAGCGTGAACCTGGCGGCGAAGAACAGCTCGAGCGCCTCCGGTGCGAAAAGCGCCTCATGCGGCCCGGGGATGGCGTGAAGCCGCGCTCCGCCCTCGGGCAGCCGCAATGGCACGCACGACTCCGTCGGGAGAGCGGCCGCGCCCGCGCGTCCAACCGGAAGAACGGTCCCCGCACCCACCGCACGGCCGCCGAGTGGACCCATCGCGCTGATCAGGCTGGTCGCACGACTGCCAAGCACCTCCGGCAGATCGAAGCCACCCCGAACCGCCAGAGTCGCTCGCGCTCCCGCGGTGCGCTCGCCGAACCTCAGACGGTCTCCGCGGTGCAGCTCGAAAACCTGGTTGAGAACCACCCGTCGGCCGCCGGCCGTCAGCTCGAAGTGCGCGCCACACACTGCGCATAGGACGTCCCCGTCGGCGTCGAGCTCCGGCCCGACGAGGGTGATCTCCAGCGCCGCCGCGTCCGCGCTGTTGCCGACGAGCCGGTTCGCCAGCCGATGGGAGTACGAGTCCATGGGACCGGCCACCGGTACGCCGGCGGCCTGCTGCCCCCACCGCCCGAGATCCTGCACGGTGGTGAGCATCCCCGCCCGTACCACGATCAGCGACGCCATCACTCCTCGTCTCGTTCGAACTCCGCGCGGCTGACCGCCCGGAAGCGCACCTCATCTCCCACCTGGAACAGGAACGGATCCGGACGGGCCGGATCGTAGGGCTTGCGCGAGGTGCGACCGATGATGTTCCAGCCACCCGGGGTCACCGCCGGATAGATTCCTGTCTGGCGCCCGGCGATCGCGACCGCGCCAGCCGGAACCGCCGTGCGCGGCGTCGCCCGGCGAGGGGCGGCGATTCGGGAATCCACTTCAGCGAGATACGCCCACCCGGGAATGAAGCCCACCATGTAGACCCTGTAGGTTCGGCCGGTGTGCAGGGCCACGACGTCCTCGGTCGAACACTCACCGAACGCCGCGACATCGGCGAGGTCCGGCGCCAGATCGGCCTCATAGCAGACCGGGACCTCGACCACGGCCTTGCCGGCGCGCACCGACTGCCTGGCCGGCCCGGCGGCCGCACGGATCTCCGACTCCAGCCAGGGAGCGTCCACCCGCAACGGATCGAAGTAGACGGTCACGGTGCAGTAGCCGACGACCACATCGCGCAGGATCCCGCCCCACCGCCAGCGAAGCCGCTCGGCCATGGCGCTCGCGCGATCGTTGATCTCGGGATCGATGCGGCTGGGAAACTCGGCGACCAGCGCCGAGTCACCGGCCGCCGCAACCCGCACGAGGTCGAGTGCAGGCGCGTCGTTCACCGCCGCACGCGTGCTTCGAGAGCCATCAGCAGCTTCTGGTGGATGTCGTCGAAGCCGCCGTTGGACATAATCACGACCAGATCGCCCTCACGGCTCTCTTTGGCGACGGTCGCCACGATCTCGTCGACCTGCGGGATGTAACGTGCGTCGACCTCCGCTTCCTTCAGATCGGCCACGAGTTGCTCGGTAGAGAGGCGCTGATCCTCCGGCAGGTTGGAACGAAAGACCGCCGGGAGCACGACCGTGTCGGCGGCCGACAGGGCCCGCGCGAAGTCGGACTGAAAGACGCGGCGGCAGGAGGTCGCCGAGCGCGGCTCGAAGATCGCCCACAACCGCCGCTTCGGGAAAGCGGTTCGCACCCCCGCCAGCGTCTCCGCGATCGCGGTCGGGTGATGGGCGAAGTCGTCGTACACCGAGACACCCGCCGCCGTGCCGCGGAGCTCCAGACGGCGGCGCACGCCCTTGAATCCCTTGAGCGCGGCCGCCAGCGTGTCGGTGTTGAGCCCGACCGCCGCGCCGACGGCGAGCGCGGCGAGCGCGTTCCGCACGTTGAATGCCCCGAGCAGCGGCAGCTCGAAACTGCCGATCGGCTCGCCTCGACGCCGGACGCTGAAGGTCGTCGTGGTTCCCTCCACGTGGAGATCGTGAGCCTGCCAGTCGGCACCGTCCGAGATTCCAAACGTCTCGACGCGGCACTGTGCGCGGCCCGCGAGCGCTGCCGCCTCGGCGTTGTCGGCGCCGAGGAGCAGGAGGCCGCGGCGCGGAATCAGGTTGACGAAGCGCTGGAAGGCAACGCGGATCGCTGCGAGATCCGTGTAGATGTCGGCGTGATCGAACTCGATGTTGTTGACCACGCCGATGTCCGGCAGGTACTTCAGGAACTTTGCGGTCTTGTCGAAGAAGGCGCTGTCGTACTCGTCTCCCTCGATCACGAATTCGCGGCCGCCGCCAACGCGGTAGCTGCTCTCGAAGTTCTCGGAAATGCCGCCGATGAACACACTCGGATCCGCGCCGCCGTGAGCCAGAAGCCATCCGGTCAGCGAAGTCGTCGTGGTCTTGCCGTGCGTGCCCGCGATCACGATCGAGCGCGCCCCCCAGAGGAAGTGATCGCGGACCGCCTCGGGCAACGAGCAGTAGCGGATCTTCCGATCCAGAACTTCCTCGAGCTCAGGATTGCCGCGGGAAATCGCATTGCCGACCACGACCAGATCGATCTCCGCGCTGATGTGCTCCGCGCGGTAGCCCTGGAGCGTCGTGATGCCCTGCTCCTGCAGGAATTGACTCATCGGCGGATAGACGTTCTGGTCCGATCCCCGGACGTCGTAGCCGCGGCTCTTGAGCAGCGCCGCCAATGTCGCCATTGCCGTGCCGCACACGCCGATCAGGTGAATTCGTGTCATGCCGTTCACTGAACAGCTGCCTCTTCGATGATGAAGGATGAATTTGCGCCGGAGACGACCCGTGCAGCGACGCCGAACGGGATCGTCAGCGTCGGGCCATCGGTGTGTCCCGACGGCAGGCCATACAGGATCGGGCCGGGAAAGTCCGCCAGCACCAGGCGCACGGTATCTCGCGCGGTAGGTTTGCCGCCCGGCTCGTCGCACATGGGCAGTGCATTGAACACGACGCCCGCGGCCCGGCCGAGAATTCCGCTGAGCCGCAGCTGCGTCAGCATTCGATCGAGTCGATACGGCCGCTCCGCCACGTCGTCCAGGAACAGCACGCAGCCGGGTGGAGGGTCGAACGCGAACGGCGTGCCGAGCGACGCCACGAGCTGCGTGAGCGTGCCGCCAACGAGCCGCCCCCGGGCTTCACCTGCGGCGAGGGAGTCGACCCCGTGGAGAGGAACCTCGCCGATCGGCTGCGCCCGGGTCACCGCACGCAGGAACGAGTCACGATCGTAACCGTCAGCCCCGCGCGCGAACCGGCCCTCGACCATCGGTCCGTGAAACGCCACCAGGCCGCAGGCCTGATTGAACCAGGTCAGCAGCGACGTGTTGTCGCTGTACCCCACGAATACCTTGGCGTGAGCTCGTATCTCGGTCGCGTTCAGGAACGGCAGCAGGTGTACGCTGCCATAGCCGCCGCGGGCGGCGATCACGCCAGCGATCGTCGGATCCCTCCACGCGGCCAGAAAGTCCTTGACCCTGAGCTCCGCCGGTCCGGCGAGGTACTCAGTCCTGGCAAAAACATCCTCCGAGTACACCGGCTCGAACCCGAGCTGGCGCAACTCGAGGACCCCGGCCTCGAACTCATCACGACCAAACGCGCTGGCGGGAGCCACGATGGCGACGCGGTCGCCGGCGCGCAGCGCGCGCGGCTTGAGATCAGGACGCAAAACGCGCCATTTCCGCCGCGACGGCCTGGTGCTCCTCGCGTCCGAGAAGCGTACGAAGAGTCCGGGCATCCAGGGGGCGCGGCTGCGGGGGTACGAGGAAACGCTCCTTCACGCGGCGATGGCGCGCCAGCGCATCCTCGATCCGCGGCAACGGCAGCGTCCCGTCTTCGGCCGCGTGAATGACCGCCTCGAGCGCTTCGAACTGGGGCTCCTGCGAGTCGCCGCACATCAGGACCGCATCGCACCCCGCGGCGAGCGCCCGGACTGTCGCCTCCGCGGTGGAGTACCGTGCGCTGATCGCTTTCATCCCGATGTCGTCGGTGAAGACCATGCCCTGGAAGCCGAGCTTCTGCTTCAGCAGCCCGGTGACGATTGCCGGCGACAACGTTCCCGGACGCTCGTCGTCGATCGCCGGAACCAGGAGGTGCGCCGTCATGATGCCCGCAACGCCGACCTCGATCGCCTTCTTGAACGGGACCAGCTCCACCGCATCCAGGCGGTCCGGCGGATGCTCGATCAGCGGCAGTTCGTGATGGGAATCGGTGCTGGTGTCGCCGTGACCGGGAAAATGCTTGCCACAGGCGGCAATGCCTTCGGACTGGAGTGTCTCGATGATGACCGCTCCGAGCCGTGCGACGTCCTCGGGCGTCGTGGCGAGCGCGCGGTCGCCGATCGCCGGGTTGCCGGGATTGGTGAGGATGTCGAGAACCGGTGTGAAGTCGAGAGACACGCCCACGGCGCGAAGCTCGGCGGCCAGCGCCCTGGCGAATCGTGCCGCGAGCGCCTCATCACCGCTGCGCCCGAGCGTGTGCATGGCCGGCCACACCGTGAACGGCGAGCGCAGGCGGGCAACCCGTCCCCCTTCCTGATCGACGCTGACCCACAGGGGCAGTTCCCCGGCCAGCGTCTGCGCTTCGCGCGACATCTCCGCGACCTGTTCCGGAGACTCGACGTTCCGGGCGAAGAGGATGATGCCGCCGAGGTCGAACTCCCGGGCGAGCGCGCGAAGGTCGGCGGGGATGCTGTGCCCCGCGAATCCGGCAAGCGCGACCTGCCCCGCATGCCGGCGTATGTCCCGAATCGACATCGACGCATTATATAAACGATAGTGTTGATACGGCCGTGGGCTCGCCCGCCCCGCACACTCCTGATGGACAACCTCGCAATCGCGCGCGTGCTCGCAGAGATCGGCGATCTGCTGGAGATCAAGAACGAGAACCCGTTCAAGATTCGCGCATATCGCAATGCGTCGGAGACCGTGGCCCACCATCCCGATCGCGTCGCGGCGCTCGCCCCGGCGGAACGGCTGGCCCTGCCCGGCATCGGCAAGGACCTCGCCGCCAAGATTGGCGAGCTCGTGGATTCCGGCGCGATCGCGTATCACCAGGACCTTCTTCAGGAGTTTCCGCCGACGATCCTCGACCTGCTCCACCTGCAGGGCGTCGGTCCGAAGACCGTGGCGCTCCTCTACCACCAGCTCGGCATCCGCACGCTCGACGATCTCGAGGCGGCCGGGCGGGAGGGGCGGTTGCGCGCGCTGAAGGGCATGGGCGCGAAGAAGGAAGCGCAGATCCTGCGTGCGCTCGAGGAGCGCACCCGGATCGCCGGCCGGCGGCTGATCGCCGAGGCGTACGACACCGCGGCTTCGCTGGTGGCATCGCTTCGGGAAGCGGCGCCGGCCGCCGCGATCGCCATCGTCGGCAGCCTGCGTCGTGGCTGCGAGACCTGCGGCGACCTCGACATTCTCGCCGCCGGCGCACCCGACAGCCTGATGGAGACCTTCACCGGCTACAAGCAGGTCGAGCGCGTGCTGGCGCACGGCGCCACCAAGTCGAGCGTCATGCTCTGGGGAGGTTTCCAGGCGGATCTCCGTTTGGTCCCCGGCCCGAGCGCCGGCGCGGCGCTGCAGTACTTCACCGGATCGAAGGCCCACAACATCGTTCTGCGCGACAGAGCGATTCAGCTTGGCTTCAAGCTGAACGAGTACGGCCTGTATCGAGTGTCCGACGACACGCTGGTGGCGGGCGAGACCGAAGCAGGGATCTACGAGGCGCTCGGCCTCGTCTATGTGCCGCCGGAGCTGCGCGAAAACCGCGGCGAGATCGCGGCCGCCGAAGCACGCACGCTTCCCCATCTCCTTACCCAACCGGACCTGCGCGGCGATCTGCACCTGCACACGACCGCGACCGACGGCCGGGCGGATGCCTGGACCATGGCTCGGGCGGCGCGCGATACCGGCCTCGAGTACATCGCCATCACCGATCACAGTAAAGCGCTGGCGATGGCCAACGGTCTCGACGAGCGGCGGGCGCTCGATCATGCCCGCGCGATCCGCGCGCTGAACGGACGCGACGACCTCGACGGCCTCGAAGTCCTGGCCGGGATCGAGTGCGACATCCTGCCCGACGGCCGCCTCGATCTCGCCGACGACTGCCTCGCGGAGCTCGACATCGTGATCGCTTCGGTCCACTCCGCGTTCGACCAGGATGAATCCCAGATGACCGACCGGCTGCTCCGGGCCATCGAGTGTCCGTGGGTCGACATCCTCGCTCATCCGACCGGACGCCGGATTCTGCGGCGCGAACCGTCGCGCGCGAAAATGGAGAGCGTGTTCGAGGCCGCGGTGCGGCGCGGCGTCGCGGTGGAAATCAACTGCCAGCCCGAACGGCTCGACATGGACGACATCCTTGCCAGGCGCGCCCGCGATCGCGATGTGCGCATCGTGATCGACACCGACGCCCACTCACCCGCTGCGCTCGGGAACCTGCGCTGGGGCGTGACCGTCGCCCGCCGCGCCTGGCTGGAGGCAAAGGACGTGCTCAACACCCGGCCGTTCGACGAGTTCAGGACGTCGCTCCGCCGCAACCGGCACGCCGGGACGGCCCGCTGATGGCGCGGCGGATCATCCTGAACGAAGTTCCCGACGAGCGGCCCGTGGCCGAGGTCATCGCCGAAATCCGCCAGCTCTATTTCAAGACCACCGCCAGGACGATCGACCGCGACTTCGATCGCGCGATCGATCTGATCAAGAGCATCCGCCTGCCCGAGGACCGTCAGCGGGCGACGGTGTTCATGGAAGGCCTCGCAGAGATGCGGAAGGAGTGGAAGAACAAACGCGCGAAGCGCGCTACTTGAGGCTCTTCACGATGAACTTGCGGGCCGCCAGCCGGAGGGCTTCCGGCACGTTGCGGTCGACGGCCACCATCTTCATGTCGCGCTCGTTGATCCGTGGGAGGAGCTGCATGGAGAGAGCGGGGGGCGTCTTCGGATTCTTCACCAGTCCGAGCGTGACACCGTAGTTCTTCAGCCAGTTGCGATTCATCCCGATGATCCGGAGCACGTCCTCGCTCACATTGGCCATCTTCGCGAACGCCTCCACTTCCGACTCGGTGAGCTTCGGGCTGCTCAGCACGGCGGCGGCGACCATCTTGTTCGGATCGCGGATTAACTGGGACCGCTGTTCCTTCGTGCCCTTGAAGGCGAGCTTCACCTTCCTCTTGACCGGCAACCCGGACAGGATCTGCGGCTCCTTCGGCTTCGCGCCGTCTGCGCCCGCCTTCGGATCGCCCTGTTCGGCCGGTTCCTGATCCTCGTTGTCTTCATCCGACAACGGGTCGAGCAGAGGAGTCGCCGCGTCGGGTGCCGGCTGCGATCCGGGCGTGATCCCGATCCTGGCGAAGAACGCCTTCATCTCGCCTGGCGCATCGGCGCGGGCCAGGAAGGCACGCAGCGGCTCTCGTGGGAGCGAGTTTATGGTGGCCTGCACCGTTGCGGCGATTTCGCCGTCCGGGTCGTCCGAGAGCAACAGGAGCAACGCAAGCTGATCATGAGCCGTGGCGGCCAGACCACCCTCCGCCGCCAGCACTTTCATGTCGCGCGGAGTCTCGCCGCGGGTGAATTGATCGATTAGTGGAGAGCGGTAACCGGGATCCATACGAGACGGTGCCACAAAAGTTGTTTCAGGGATCTGTCAGCGAAGGCCCGTGCCTTCGCAGAACGCGCCGCGCAGTCCGGCCAACAAGGGCTCGAGGGCCGCGCCGGGACCTTCTGCCGCGGGCCCGCGCGACAGATCGGCGAAGAGCCCGATCGCGGCGAATCCTGCCGCGCCCGCCGCGGCGACTTTCCCCACGTTATCGGCGGTAATCCCGCCAATCGCCAGAATCGGCACGGGAATCGCCCGGGCGGCCCGCTCCAGGGGTTTCAGCCCGAGCGGCAACACTCCCGCCGGCTTGCTCGCCGTGGGAAAGATCGTTCCAAGCACCAGATAGTCCACTCCACTCGCGGCGGCTTCGAGGGCTTCGGCCTCGCTGTGCACCGATCGTCCAACCAGAAACCCCGCGGGAACCATCGCCCTGACCGCCGCGGCGGGTGGCGAATCTGCACGGAGATGCACGCCATCCGCGCCGGCCGCCAGCGCGACATCGACCCGATCGTTCACGACGACCCTGGCCGTGCCCTCCACCGCGGCGACGATTGAGCGGGTCAGCGCCAGGAGGCGCCGGTCCTCGAGGCCGCGCTCCCGGATCTGCACCAGGTTTACCCCGGCGCCGGTCGCCCGACGAACCAGCCGAACGAGCTGGTCATCGCCCTGCGTTCGGTGACGGTCGGTGACCAGGCAGAAGACGGGCCGCGACAGCCCCGCGGTCATTGCGATGGCAGGCTCGGCCGCGACGGGAGATTGGGCGTCTCGCGACGCGAGGCGAAGGCGGCCCCCAGCTCCGCGAGACCCGCGAGCAACGTGACCAGGCCCACACCCGACACCGCCCCCCGCGCGTAGGGGCTGGCGACGATCCGCTCGATCACCGGCAGCGCGGACGCGAAGAAGTTCCTGTCCCAGAACGCGGACCATGGCGCGACGATCAGGATCAGACCTGCCTCGAGAAAGTAGGCGGCGAACAGCAGGCGCGTCGAGAAGGAAATGATCAGCCTCCGGTCTCGACCCGCGCGAGGCGCTCGACCCGCTCCGCGACGTCGCGATACGCCCCTGCATCCGACTGGAGCTCGAGGAAGACGGCCAGCGCCCGGGACGTGTCGCCGCTCGCCTCGACGAGCGTTCCGAGATCGTAGAGCAGCGCGTGCCCTTCATCTTCGCTCGGCGCCGGAGCCTCGGCGGCGCGCTCGAACCACTCGATCGCTTCCGGCATCTCTCCGCGTTGCTGATGCAACCGGCCGAGGAGCGAGGCGGCTTCGAACCTGAAGCGGATGGCCTCGCAGGCGACCTTCAACGGCCCCAGCGCCTCGTCTGGCATGTTCATTTCCAGGTAGGTCCGCGCGAGTGCCATGTGTTCGGCGGCGCGATCGCGGCCCGCGTCAGACGCCGGCATCCGCTCCGGCTCATCGGAGAGCTCGCCGGAGAAGTCGTGACCGGCTGGCTCCGCTGCAGTTTCGATCGGTGCGGCGGCTGGCGGTTCGACCGTAATCGGTGCAGGCGCAGATTCAGTTGAAAACGAGAGTGCCGGCTCTTCGACAGGCACCGGCGGAGGACTGCTTTCGACGGCTGGCGCGAACATGTCCCTCGCGGTGAACGGCTCCTGGCCGCTGAGCCGGACTGCGATCAACGAATCCGGATCGGACACCTTCAGCATGATGAGCGCGCGGCGGAAGCGCTCGATGTGCGCCTGCTCCCAGGGTTCGCGAGCTACGAGATCTTCGGCAATCAGGCGGGCTTCGGCCGGCTGACCGGTCGCGAGATAGGCGTCTGCCAGCTCCGCCTGCGTCTCGTACATCGCAGCCTCGAGGCCGCCGTCGACGCAGACTTCGACGAGCTTGAGCAGCGCCGGAATCTGTCGGGGGACGCGCGTCACGAACTCCTTCAGCACAGCCGCCGCATCACCGAACTCCGACTGGGCGGCCGCCGCGTCAGCCGCGCTCTCGACCAGAACGAACGCAGCGTCGGGATCCGAACCGGCCAGACTCCACGCCAGATCGACGACCTGCTGCGCGCTCGTCGCGGCCACCTTCGAGAAGGCCGGGCAGGGCCTCACGCGCGGCGTCGAGTCGGCCGGCTTTGAATTCCATCTCGACCAGCGCCATCAGCAGGCGCCGGATCCGTCCCTGCGGTCTCGCGATCGAGAAACCGCGCGGGCCGAGTCGAAATCGCCAGCC
Organism: uncultured Acidobacteriota bacterium; assembly: GCA_963836735.1. GTDB lineage: Bacteria > Acidobacteriota > Vicinamibacteria > Vicinamibacterales > 2-12-FULL-66-21 > JACCXG01. The sequence goes on from CAWIKP010000019.1 coordinate 90,021, forward strand.
TGCGACCGCCGCCTTCGCCAGCGTGCCCCTGGCTTCATGGTCGTACGGGTTCAGTTCGACCGACTGACGCAGCGCGTCGAGCGCTTCCCGCGGGACGATCCTTCTCCGGAGGTCGTCGTGGATGGCGCGGAACCACGCCGCCGCCTCGTCGGTGCGTCCCATCTCCGCCAGCATCCGCGCCCCCGCGGCGCGAGCGTCGAAATCGGCCGGGTCGAGTGCGCCCAGCCGCACGACGATTTCGGCGGCGCCGGCACGATCGCCGCGGCCGCGGCGGCGGGCCTCGACGGCGTTCAAGCTGGGCCTTGGCGTCGGCGAGGAGTCCCTGTTTCTGGGAGATCTCGGCGAGATTGAGCTGGGCGCCTTCGTCGTCCGGCGTGAGCTTGAGGAGCTTCTTGTAGATGGCGGAGGCCTTCGGGTAGAACCCCTCGACCATGAAGTGTTCGGCGATGCGTGCGTACTGGCCGGCGGCCATGTCGGGCTGTCCGGCGCGGACATAGAGGTCGCCGAGCGTGTTGGCGGTCGCCCAGTCCCCGGCTGGTCCTCGACGACGCGCAGGTACTCGGCGATGGCGGCATCGAGCTGTCCCTGGCGGAGCAGCTTCTCCGCTTTCTTCAGCGTGTCTTCGCGATCGATGGGCACCTGGGTTTACTCCACGAGCCGGGCAGCGCGGGCGGGAGATAGTTGCCGTTGCGGGCCTTACGGCTCCATCCTATCAAACAGGGTCGGCGGTCGAAACGAGCGCCGGTGCACCTCCGAATAGCCGAACCGGGCGACTGCGTCGAGATGTTCGCGCGTCGCGTAGCCCTTGTGCCTGTCGAACCCGTAGCGCGGATCGCGCGCGTGCAGCTCGTGCATCATCCGGTCGCGCGTGACCTTGGCGACGATCGACGCCGCCGCGATCGCCGTGCACCGCGAATCGCCGTGGATCACGGCCCGCTGCGCCATCAGCAGATCCGGGATGCGGAACGCGTCGACCAGCACGCAGTCCGGGGAAGGCGCCAGCATCAGCACCGCACGCTGCATCGCCCGGAGCGACGCCTGATGGATGTTGATGGAGTCGATTTCCTCCGGCTCGGCGGCGGCCACGCCCCAGGCCACCGCGGCGCGCGTGATGCTGTCGTAGAGCCGCTCGCGCTCGAGCGCGGTGACCGTCTTCGAGTCGCAGACCCGCGGCACGTAGCGGTCGGGATTGAGCACCACGGCCGCCGCGACGACCGGCCCGGCCAGGCAGCCGCGGCCGACCTCGTCCACGCCCGCGACGTGGTTGAAGCCCATGCGCCGGAAGGTATTCTCCAGCGTCCTGAACGCCCGCACCTTCACCATGGCAACGCCGGCGGCCCGCCTCGGTCGGGGACGGCTTACGCAGGCTGCTGCCGCTTCTGTTCCTTCATCCGCGCCGCCTTGCCCTTGAGGTTGCGCAGGAAGTACAGCTTCGCGCGGCGGACGCGCGCGGTGCGCACGACGTCGATCTTGTCGATGATCGGCGAATGCAGCGGAAAGATGCGCTCGACGCCCTGGCCGAACGACACCTTCCGGACGGTGAACGTCGCGCGCGCGCCGCCGCGGTGCATGCCGATCACCATGCCCTCGAACACCTGGATGCGTTCCTTGTCGCCTTCGCGCACCTTCACGTGCACGCGGACGGTGTCCCCGGGCTTGATCGCCGGCCGGGTCGCGAGCTGCGCCTGTTCGACGGTTTCAACGGCAGTCATTCCAAAGCTCCCTTCTCACCTTGTTCCAACAATTCCTTCAACAGCGCGCGGTCCTCGGGCGTCCAGCGCGCCGGATCGCCAATCAGATCCGGCCGGCGCTCCAGCGTGCGCCTCAGCGCCTCGCGCCGCCGCCATCGCTCGATCTCCGCGTGATGCCCCGACAGCAGCACCGGCGGCACCGTCAGTCCCCTGAACTCCGCCGGCCGCGTGTACTGCGCGAAGTCGAGCAGGCCCGCGCGCGAACGTGTCGCGCGCCACCGAGCTCTCGTCACCGACCACGCCGGGCACGAACCGCGCGACCGCATCGATGATCACCAGCGCCGGCAGCTCGCCGCCCGAGACCACGTAGTCGCCGATCGACAGCTCCTCGGTCGCCAGGCCCAGCCGCACGCGCTCGTCGACCCCTTCGTAGCGGCCGCACAGGATCACGACGTGCCCGAGCGCGCTCAGCCGCGCCGCGTCGCCATGCGTGAAGCGCTCGCCGTCCGGCGACGTCAGCACGATCGCCGCCGGCTCACCCGCCCGCTCGCGAATCGCGTCGACGGCCCGGAACAGCGGCTCCGGCTTCAGCACCATCCCCGGCCCGCCGCCAAACGGCACATCGTCCACCACCCGGTGCCGATCGGTGGTGAAATCGCGCAGATCGTGCACGCCGACATCCAGCAGCCCCCGCGCGATCGCGCGCGCGACGATGCCCTCCTCGAGCGGCCCTCGCACCATCTTCGGAAAGATGGTGACGATGTCGATCCTCACGACTCGCCGCCGGCGCTCGTTCAGCTCGAGGAGACCATCCGGCGGATCACGACGATCCGCCGCCCGGCCACGTCGATCTCCGGCAGATCTCCGCCACCAGCGGGATCAGCACCTCTCCGCGGCTGCCGGCGACCACGAGCCGGCTCATTTCCATCGTGCCTTCGACGCCGGTCACCGGTCCGATGGCCGTGCCCGACCGATCCGCGACCTCACACCCGATCAGGTCGTAGTGATAGAAGGTGTCCTCCGGCAGCGCGCCTGCGGCCGCCGCCGGCACCTTCAACTCCGCTCCCGCCAGCGCTTCGGCCTCGTTCATCGTCTCGATGCCCTTCGAGCGCGATGACCGGCCGGCCCTGATGGAACCGCACCTCGCGAATCGCCCGCGCGGTCGCCGAGGGGCCGACCAGCACGACCGCTCCCGACGCGAAACCGCTCGTCCGGGAAATCGGTGTCGAGGTTGACGATGACCTGGCCTCTGTTGCCGTGCGCCCGCGCGACACGGCCGACGAGAACGAGATCGTCCATCGCGCTGACTACCCTCCGCCTAAAGGCGGAAGCCACGCAACCCTTTCGGCTGGCGGAATCGCCACATGAACCCATTGGGGTGGCTTCAGGCTCGAGCCGGAGTCGAGCTGACCGCTAATCGCGGTCGCGGAACTCGAGCGTGACCTTCGCGCCTTCGAGCTCGGCGGCGGCCGCAACCAGCGTCCGCAGCGCCGCGGCCGTGCGGCCCTGGCGGCCGATCACGCGCCCGAGATCGCCGGGCGCCATGAACAGCTCGATCAGGGTCTGCCCGCGATGCGGCTGCTCGGTCACGCGAACGCCGTCCGGCTGATCGGCCAGCGCCCTGGCCACGACCTCGACGACGTCGCGTGCGCGGCTCACGATGCGGGCTGTTCGACCGGCGGCGGCCGCGTCGGCGGCCGGCGCTTCCGGCATCCGCGCGACCAGCGTGCGGACCGTGTCCGACGGCTGCGCGCCGGCCTTCAGCCAGTGCTCCAGCCGATCGCGCTTCACGATTCAGCGTCTCCGGCTTGGTGCGCGGGTTGTAGTACCCGAGCACCTCGACGAAGCTGCTGTCGCGCGCCGTGCGCGAATCGGTCACCACCACGCGGAAAAACGGCCGCTTCTTCGAACCCGTCCGTCTCAATCGAATTGCTAACATTTCAGCTCCAGTAGTATCAGTTCCCAGTTACCAGTCTCGCTCAGTTCTCCAGTGCTTCTGCTGGCAAGCTGGCTAGCTGGCAACTGAGCTACTTCATCATCCCCTTCATCATCCCGAGGCCGCGCATCTTCTTCTTGCCACCGAGGCCCGCCATGCCGCCGAGCTGCTTCAGCATCTTCTGCATCTGCACGAACTGCTTCAGCAGCCGGTTGATCTCTTCGACCGACGTGCCGCTGCCCTTGCGCGATCCGCTTGCGCCGGCTGCCGTTGAGCAGCTGGTGATTGCGGCGCTCCTGGGGCGTCATCGAGTTGATGATCGCCTCCACCCGCCCGAGCTGCTTGTCGTCCACCTTCTCGCGATTGGCCGCGAGCTCCTTGAGGTTGCCCATGCCGGGCAGCATCCCGAGGATCTGCTCGAGCGGCCCCATCTTCTTGATCGTGCGCAGCTGATCGCGGAAGTCTTCGAGCGTGAACTCGTTCATCCGGATCTTGCGCTCGAGCTTTTCCGCGTCCTCCTGCGAGACGGCTTCTTCCGCCTTCTCGATCAGCGACAGCACGTCGCCCATGCCGAGCACGCGCGAGACCACGCGATCGGGATGGAACGGCTCGAGATCCTGCAGCCGCTCGCCGCTGCCCACGAACGCGATCGGCACGCCGACGACGCCGACCACCGACAGCGCCGCGCCGCCGCGGGCATCGCCGTCCATCTTCGACAGGACGACGCCGGAGATGCCGATCCGGCGGTTGAACTCGCCGGCGCTCTTGATCGCGTCCTGCCCGGTCATCGCGTCGGCGACGTACAGCAGATCCGACGGCTGAACCGCGGCCTTGATCGCCTGCAGTTCGTCCATCAGCTCGTCGTCGATGTGGAGCCGGCCCGCGGAGTCCACGATCACGACGTCGAAGCCGCCGTTGCGCGCCTCGGTCAGCGCGCCGCTCGCGCGCTTGACCGGATCCATCTCGCCGGCGGGGTCGTGGACGCGGACGCCCGCCTGCTTGCCGACGACCGACAGCTGCTCGATCGCCGCCGGCCGCCTCACGTCGGTCGACACGAGCAGCGGATGCCGGCCCTGCTTCGCGAGCCATCGCCCGAGCTTGCCGGACGTCGTCGTCTTGCCCGAACCCTGCAGGCCGAGCAGCAGGATCACCCGCGGCCGCGCCTGCGACGGCGGCAACCCGCCCTGGGTGTCGCCGAACAGCGCCAGCATCTCGTCGCGGACGATCCTGCACGACCTGCTGCGCGGGCGTCAGGCTCTTCAGGACGTCCTGGTCCACCGCCCGGTCGCGCACCCGGTCGATGAAGGCCTTGACGACCTTGAAGTTCACGTCCGCCTCGAGCAGCGCCATGCGAATCTCGCGCAGCGCCGCCTCGACGGTCTGCTCGGTGAGGCGTGCCTCGCCGCGAAGCGAGCGGAAAACGCCCTGCAGGCGATCGCTGAGTGAGTCGAACATGGAGTGCGGCGGTCCCTACGACGCTAAGGGCTTACGAAACAAACGTTTATGGTAAACCCTCGGGGACAGGATCGTCAATTGCCAACATTGCTGACATTGCCAACATTGCCAAAATTAAAGGGAAACTCTCGAATTCGGCCCTCGGGCCAATCTTGACCCGCCTGCGCCGGCCGGCGACTCTCCGAGCCGGGCACGCCCCGCCGAGGTCTCGCCGTAGCGCCCCGATGGACGCGGCGCGGAGGCGGATGGCAATTGGACTAGACGGAAGTGAGCTTATGCCCCAGCTTCTCCTTCTTCGTCTTGAGGTACCCGCGGGTGTAATCGGAGGGGGCGATTTCGAGCGGTAGCCATTCGGCCACCGAGAGCTGGTAACCCTCGATGCCAACCAGCTTTCGTGGATTGTTCGAGAGCAGCCGCATCGACCGGACCCCGAGATCCTTCAGGATCTGCACGCCGATCCCGTAGTCGCGCTGGTCGGCCTTGAATCCCAGCCGCTCGTTCGCCTCGACGGTGTCCAGCCCCTGGTCCTGGAGTTCGTACGCGCGGATCTTGTTGGCGAGACCGATCCCGCGGCCTTCCTGGTTCAGGTAGAGCAGCACGCCGCGCCCCTCCTCGGCGATCCGGGTCATCGCCGCTTCGAGCTGCGGCCCGCAGTCGCAGCGCGCCGAGTGGAAGACGTCGCCGGTCAGGCACTTCGAGTGCACGCGGACGAGCACGTTCTCGCCGTCGCCGAGGTCGCCGCGGACCAGCGCCACGTGCGTCTCGCCGTCGAGCCCGCTCTCGTAGGCGATCACCCGGAACTCGCCGTGATCGGTGGGCAGCGCCGCCGATGCGACGCGCCGGACCAGCGTCTCGGTTCTCATCCGGTACTGAATGAGATCCGCGATGGTGATCATCGGCATCTTGTGGCGTTTCGCGAATCGCGTGAGCTCCGGCACCCGCGCCATGGTGCCGTCCTTGTTCATGATTTCGCAGATGACACCAGCCGGATACAGTCCGGCGATCCGCGCGAGGTCCACGGCCGCCTCGGTCTGCCCCGCTCTGACCAGCACGCCTCCGTTTCGAGCCTTCAATGGGGAGACATGACCAGGCCGCGCGAGATCCGATGGACGGGTGCGCGGGTTGATGGCCGCCAGGATCGTCGCCGCCCGATCGGCCGCGGAGACGCCGGTGCTGGTCACGCCTTTCGCGTCGATGGTGACCGTGAATGCGGTTTCGAACTGCGAGGTGTTCTCGCGCACCATGTGCGGCAGATCGAGCTCCCCCAGGCGTTCTTCCGTCAGCGCCACGCACACCAGGCCGCGCCCGTGCGTGACCATGAAATTGATCACCTGAGGCGTCACCTTCTCGGCGGCGACAGTGAGGTCCCCTTCGTTCTCGCGATCCTCGTCGTCGACCACGATGATCATTTCGCCGTTGCGGAATGCCTCGACGGCCTCGTCGATGGGAGCGAAGGATGACTTCCGCCGGGTTTTCTTGGGTGTCATGGTCGTTCTACCTGCGATCCGCCGTCCGGGCCGCGGCCGACAGCTCGATGGCGCGCGCCACGTATTTGCCGAGAATGTCACATTCCAGGTTCACCGTGTCGCCGGCCTTGAGCGCGTGAAAGTTCGTGTGCGTCCACGTATACGGGATGATCTGCACGTCGAAACGGCGCTCGTCGACGCCGGCGACGGTCAGGCTGACCCCGTTCACGGCGACCGATCCCTTCCGGACGATGTACGGGCCGAGCTCCGGGGCAAACACGACCGTGAGCCAGTACGAATCGCCGTCCTGCCGCACGTCCTCGACCGCGGCTGTCGCGTCGACGTGGCCCTGCACGAAGTGGCCGCCGAGGCGCGCGTCGGCGCGCAGCGGCCGCTCGAGGTTGACCATCGAGCCCCGGCGCATCGTGCCGAGCGTGGTGACGCGAGCGGTCTCCGGCGACACATCGAAGTGCACGCCCTGCGGATCGGTCGCGGCCACCGTCAGGCAGACCCCGTTCACGGCGACGCTGTCGCCGTTGGCCAGCTCCGTTGCGAGCGGCGTGATCAGCCGCAGGCGGAAGCCGCCCGGGGCCGGCTTGACTTCCGTGATTTCGCCGATCGCTTCAACGAGTCCGGTGAACATAACCCTGCATCAGTTGATCGTCTCCCAGCTGAAGCGTGGACAGATCCTCGAGGACGGAGAGAGTAAAGATCGCCGGATCGAGCCAGCCGATCCCTTCCCGCCCTACGGCTGCGCCGGTCTGGAATACCTGCACCCGGTCGACGAGGTTCGCCTTCCACATCGCCGCCTGGAGCCGTGGCCCACCCTCGAGAACGACCGATGACACATCAAGCTCCACGAGACGCGACAACGCCGCTCTCAGAAATGCCTCCGACGGCTGCGCCGGGATCAATTCAACCCGGGCGCCGGCTGTCCCGAGGGCCCTGGCTCTTTCCGCGGCGTCAGCGCCAGCGGAGATCGCTCCAATGAGTATTATCGGTCCGGCCGCGGCGGTAGCCAGCAGCCGAGCCCCGGGCGGGGTCCGCAGGCGACGATCGAACACCACCCGAACCAGCGGCCGCGCCCGGTACGCGCCACGGGCAGTCAGCACGGGGTCATCCGCGATGACGGTTCCCGATCCGACGGCGATGGCGTCGACTTCGGCACGGTCCCGGTGAATGAACCGGTTCGCGGCGGGCCCGGTGAGCCGCACCCGCTGGCCTCCCGGGCCGGCGACGAAGCCTTCCCGGCTGAGCGCAATCTTCAGCGTGACGAACGGCCGGCGGAGCTGCATTGCCGTGAAGAACGGGCCATTGAGCCGCTCGGCGGCCTCGCGCATCACGCCGACACACACCTCCACGCCGCGATCGCGCAGGTGAGCCAGGCCTCGACCTTGTACCTGTGGGTTTGGATCCTCGATGGCGATCACCGCCCGGCGAATGCCCGCGGCCACGACCTGTGGGGCACACGGCCCGGTGCGACCGATGTGACTGCACGGTTCGAGCGTGCAATAGAGCGTGGACCCTCGGGCCCGCGGCCCGGCATCCGCGAAGGCGTGAATCTCCGCGTGCGGCCCTCCGGCGAACTCATGCGAACCACGGCCGACGACGACGCCCTCGTCGTCGACCACGACCGCCCCCACCATCGGATTGGGACTGGTCCGGCCGCGCCCGCGTTCGGCCAGCGCGAGCGCACGCGCCATGTGCAGAGTGTCGTTGGTGGCCATCCACCCGTCACCAGCACGCGCCCAGGCCACGAGCCGGGGGCCCGCTGCGCGGACGAACGACGATCCGCCGATCCGCGTCGCCTACCATTTCTCGTCGAAGAGTGCGTCGACGTACTCCTCGGGCGCGAACGGGATCAGGTCGTCGATGCCTTCGCCGACCCCGACGTAGCGGATCGGCAACTTCAGATCGTTGGCGATCGCTACTGCGATCCCCCCCTTCGCGGTGCCATCGAGCTTGGTCAGGATGATGCCGTTCACTCCGGCAACCGACATGAACTCACGGGCCTGGGCGAGACCGTTCTGCCCGACCGTCGCGTCGAGCACAAGCAGCACTTCGTGCGGAGCCCCTTCGACTTCTCGCGCAGCGATGCGGCGAATCTTCTCGAGCTCGGTCATCAGGTTGACGCGCGTGTGCAGCCGGCCCGCGGTATCGACGATGACGACGTCGCGCTTCCGTGCCTTTCCAGCCGCAATGGCATCGAAGACGACTGCCGCCGGGTCCGCGCCGGTGCGGGCACGAATCATGTCCACGCCCGCCCGATTCGCCCAGACCTCGAGCTGCTCGACGGCGGCGGCGCGAAACGTGTCGGCGGCGCAGATCAGCGGCGCCTTGCCCGAATCCTTGGTCAGGCGCGCCAGCTTCCCGACCGTCGTCGTCTTGCCCGTGCCGTTCACGCCGACCACCATGACCACGTGCGGCGCGTGGCCGTTCGGCGCGACAGTGTCGACGCCGCGCAGGATCTCCAGGATTTCCGTTCTCACCAGCGCACGCAGCGACTCGCCGCGTGACCTCCGGCTGCGGACCGCGTCGACGATCCGCCCGGTCGCGGCCACACCGACGTCCGCGGAAATGAGCGCCTCCTCCAGCGCCTCGACCGTGTCCATGTCGACCGGGCGCGATCGCGCGTCGGGGGCATCAGCCCGCCGGGCCGCCTCGTCGAAGCGGCCGACGAACTGCTCCTTGGTCCGCGCGAGCGATTGTTTGATCTTGTCGAAAAAACCCATTCAGAGCACCACGTTCATTGCCAAAAGTGTCCGCCTCCGCGCCGCGAGTAACGGCGGCGCTACGGCGAGACCTCTCACTCTTGGCACCGGAGTGAGTGAAGCCATCGGGCGCCGACGTTCGAACCTGCCCCGAGCCTTTCCAATCTTGGCAATTTTGGCAATGTTCAGGCTTCCTGTTTCTGCGGTCTGAGCATCAGCGCTTCGACCGCCTCGCGCGGCGTCTTGCGGCCATCCAGGACCGCGGCCATCTGCGCGGTGATGGGCAGTTCGATGCCGTGGCGCTCGCCGAGCGCGAGCGCGGCCCCTGTGGTCCGGACTCCTTCTGCGACCATGTGGATTCCTGCCAGCACGTCCTGCACGGCACGGCCACGTCCCAACTCGATTCCGACTCGACGGTTGCGGCTGAGATCGCCCGTGCACGTGAGAACCAGGTCGCCCAGGCCACTCAGCCCGGCCAGCGTCTCCCGCCGGCCGCCCTCGGCCGTCGCGAGTCGCGAGATTTCGACCAGGCCCCGGGTAATGAGCGCGGCCATCGCGTTGTGCCCCAGGCCGGTTCCTTCGACGACTCCAGCGGCAATGGCGATCACGTTCTTCAACGCCGCACCGATTTCAACGCCGATCACGTCGTCGCTCGCATAGAGCCGGAACGCCGGGCCGCGAAACTGCTGCTGCACGGCTTCAGCCGCGCGGTCGTCGGTGGACGCGGCGAGCACCGCGGTCGGCAATCCGCGCGCGACCTCGATCGCGAAACTGGGGCCGGACAGCACCACGATGCCGTGTGCGGAGTCCGCGACTTCCTCACGGAGCACCTGAGACATGCGCGCGAGCGAGCCTGACTCCAGTCCCTTGGCGGCGCTGATGACGACGGCCGCCGGCTCCAGCCATTCGACGGCAGCGCGGACTACGGCACGCAGCACGTGCGATGGCAGCGCGAAGACCACGTAGGACGACCCGCTCAATACCCATCGCAGGTCCGTGGTCGGCATCACCTGTTGCGGAATGTCGACATCCGGGAGGTAGCGACCGTTTCGCCGTGCGCGTTCGATTTCGAGGACGACCTCGGGATCCCGGCCCCACAACCGGACGGTGTGCCCGGTTCGTGCCAGATGAATCGCCAGCGCGGTGCCCCAGCTTCCCGCCCCGATGACCGCGATGCCTGGACGTCCGGCGTCGTTCATGCGCGAGCGCCCATCCGCCGCTCGGTGCCGGCGCGGAGGCGTCGAATGTTGCCGCGATGCCGGAACAGGATCAATGCGCCGGTGCCCGCCGATGCGATCACGACCGCCGCCGGCTCGCCGATCATCCACGCCGCCGGCGGGAGCGCGAGGGTCGCCGCGATCGATCCGAGGGAGACATAACGGGTCGCCCACACGATCGCGAGAAACAGCGAGAACGCGACGCCCGTGGCCATCGGAGTCAGCACGGCGAATACACCGGCCGCCACGGCGACGCCCTTTCCGCCACGGAACCGCAGCCAGACCGGATAGATGTGTCCAACGACCGCCGCGGCGGCGGCAATCGCCGTCAGCGTGACCCCGGCGTGCGCAAATGACGCCAGAAAGACCGCCAGCACGCCCTTCGCGACGTCGAGAGCCATCACCGTGACGCCCCGCCAGGCGCCGGTCGTCCGCAACACATTCGCTGCCCCGACGTTGCCGCTGCCGGCCACGCGGACGTCAATACCGGCGCGACGAGCGAGCAGGAACGCGAAGGGCACCGATCCGGCGAGATACCCGAGCAGGACGGCCCACATCAAGTCAATGGTACTCGCAGCAGCGGTTCGTAGACGGCGCCGCGCGGCGACAGCCGGCTCCGGAAGAGCGTCACGGCAGTGACGGCACTCTCCCCGCAGACACCAGGCATTGAGGCAATCGCCTCGCGAACGGCGCGACCGGTCGCCCGGCCGGGGTCCTTCACGCGCGCGATGGTCAGGTGCGGAGTGTACGGACGGCGTTCGGCCTCGAAACCGAGCGGCACGAGGCGGCTCTCGATGCGGCCGTACAGCTCCCGCATGAGAGCGGCGCCTCCTGTCGTTCCGATCCAGAGAATGCGGGGCGCGCCGGCGGGCGGGAAGGCGCCGCAGCCTCCGAGCTCGAGTCGGAAAGGCGCGACGTCGAACGGTGAACGAAGCGCCAGGGTAATCGCGGCGGCCCGCGCTTCGGCGACTTCGCCGATGAACCAGAGCGTGATGTGAAGGTTGACCCGATCGATCCACCGGGCGCTGAACCCTGGCGAAAGCGCGCCGAGCCTGGATTTCAGTTCGAGCGCGGCATCCGCCGCCGCCGCGGTGACGGCATCATCCAGCTCGATGCCGATGAACAGCCGCACCCGTCAACCACCGAGCGCCCGGCGCACCATGTCGAGCGCCGCCTGCGTGGCGTTGAACTTGACCTGCGTGCGCCCGCCGTACGCCCAGATCGTCCGCACGCGCGCTGGACCACCGGGCACGAGCACGGCGACGGCGACTGTTCCCACCGGTTTCTGCGGCGTGCCGCCGCCAGGTCCCGCGATGCCGGTGATGCCAACGCAGACATCCGCACCCGTACGCTCACGGACGCCCTCCGCCATCGCCACCGCGACCGGCTCGCTCACGGCGCCGTGGGCCTCGATCAAACCAGGGGGAACGAGGCCGAGGTTGCTCTTGAGCACATTGCTGTAGAGGACGAGCCCGCCCGCCACGTAATCCGAGCTGCCCGCAATATCAGTCAGACGAGACATCAGCAGACCGCCGGTGCACGACTCCGCTGCGGCGATCGTCAGCCGCCGCTCGCGCAGCATCGACCCGACCAGCTCCTCCATGCTGCGCCCGTCGGTGCTGAAGACATCGCCGCCGAGAACGTGCACGAGCGCGTCCGACGCCGCACGCAGGCGGCCTGCTGCAGCGGCTGCATCCGGTGACCGCAGCGAGAGGTGAAGCTCGATCTGGCCGGGCGTTGCCAGAATCGTGGTCTCGATCGGCTCGGGCTCGGTCCGCCATTTCGCATACAGCGGCTGAACCGCCTCCTCGACATGGGACTCGGTCCTGCCCGCGATGAAAAGGCTGGTTCGGTACACCCGATCGGTCGCGGCCTTCGAGGCCAGCTGTCCCTCACAGAGCGCGTTCAACATCGGCTGGAGCTCGCGCGGAGGCCCGGGCAGCAACACGATGATCTGATCGCCGTGTTCCAGATACTGTCCCGGCGCCGTGCCATTCGGGTTGGCGAGCACGACCGCCCCCTCGATCACCTGGCCCTGCCGGCGGTTGACGTCTGGCATCTTCAGGCCTCGTCTGGCAAACCGGGCGGCAATGTTCTCCACCAGATCCGCGTGCTCGTGGAGCGGACGTCCCACGACCGCCGCAATCGCCTCCCGGGTCAGGTCGTCGTCTGTCGGCCCCAGACCTCCGGTCACGACCACGACGTCGACGCGGGTCAACGCCTGCCGGCAGAGATCCGCAATCAACGACAAGCTGTCGCCAACGACGGTTTTCGAGCGCAGCTCGATCCCGATCGCCGAGAGTCGTTCCGAAATGTAGAGAGAGTTGGTGTCGAGGCGGGTGGAGCCGAGCAGCTCGGAGCCGACCGCGATGACCTCCGCCGTGCGGACGAGACTGTCGGACTGGGAGGTCATGACAATGCCAGCGACACTTAGTGTCGCGTCTCCGAAGTCCTGTTCACACCGAGGGCGGCGATGCGCCCGGCGCGCAAGGCGCGAGGAGGGGGCATACCGGGAGTATGCAACCGACGAGCAACGCCGCGCCCCGGGATGCAGCGCCGGCCGAATGCAACCGGACTTCGGGGACGCGACACTAGAGCCACTCCGGCCGAACCCAGAGCACGAGACGCAGCGCGATGTTCGCGTAGATCGCCGCCATCGCGTCGTCTGCCATTACGCCAAGCCCTCCGTGGAGCTTTTCGAACCGGCCCGCGGGGAACGGCTTGAGCACGTCGAACAGCCGGAAGAGCACGAATCCAATCAGCGCGCCGGGGATGCCAACCGGAATGAATGCGAGCGTGATGAGCATCCCGACGACCTCGTCGAGCACGATGGGGCCTGGATCGATGCCGCCAAAGTACCGCTCCGCCGTGGTCCCGGCCCAGACTCCAGTCGCGAAGAGCGCCAGGATCAACGCCGCCTCGAAGAGCGGCCACTGCGCCCACCAGACCAGGAGGTAGACCAGGAGTCCCGCCGCGGAGCCGACGGTGCCGGGAGCGATCGGAAAGTAACCGCAGTAGCCGACGGTCGCGATGAAAACGGCGAGACGGGTCACGCGGCTACGACGCGGGTATCAGCGATCCGATCGTGAAACGCTCGCCGGTCGGCGCTGAACAGAACCGGCAGGAACCCGCCACCCGCCGCGACCACGGACCCCAGGCACGTCACCGTCCGAATCAACGCGGTGCGGAAGGAGACCCGGGGGGACGCGTCCTCGCCGGCGTTCACGACGCGAATCCCCGTGGTCATCTTGCCGATCGTCTGGCCGCCCGCGGCCGTGAAGAGAATGAAATAGCCACCGCAGAGGAGCAGCCAGAACGCGAGCATCGGCGCGATCGGCAGGATCCGCCACTCGGCGGGTGTGAGCTCGGCGATCCGCAGCGTGAGCAGCACGACGACTGCCCCGATCGTGCCGAGAATGCCGACGTCGATCATGCCGGCCACGGCGCGCGGCGCGATGCCGGCACCCTGGACGCCGTCGACGCCATCGGCATCGACACGTTCCTCCACGCCGGCACCGGATGCTGCCCGGTCCTCCGGTGGCCCGAGCGGCAGCTCGTCGAGTGCCGGGCCGCGCGAACGCGGACGCACCGGGGCCGCCCTGCGCACCGACAGTGGCACCCGCGGCACGGCCGGCGGCGTCACCAGCGGCGCCTGATCGTCGGCCACGCGCTGTTCGATGAAGAGCGGGAGATCGGCTGCGGTCAAGGGGCGTCGGGCGCTCTGGGACAGCCCCGGCCGATCGGATGCGGCGGACGCCGGAGTCAGTGGAGCATCGAGCGCACTGAAGGCATCGCGGCCGCGCCGCACCGATTCAGGCTCGTCGCGCGCGATCCTGACGTCGACCGGCTCGCTTTCAACCGAGAGCGAGAACTCGTAGCCGCAGTTCCGGCAGCGATCGTCGCTGTCGAAGGTGATGTATTGACACTTGGGACACCGCATTACTTCGCGCCGCCCCGGGCGGTTGCAGGAGTGTTCCCGCGCCGGCCCGCGGCGCTGACCGGAGAGAACCCGGCCCGCTGGCGCCCGGCCTCGATGAGCTGTCGCTGGATGGAGGCGCGGAGCTCGTCGAACGCCGCGCCATGCAGAGCGTCCGGGTCGCCTGCCTCGAGGAGCGCTTGCGCGTCGTGCAGCTTTCCGTCCTGCACCAGCATGCGCGCGCGTGCGAGCCGGATCTCACACGTTGCAGGCACCGGAAGAGGCGGCTCCGAAAGCACCGGAGCGCTGCTCCGGGCGACCGTGAGCTCGAAGGGATCCTCGGCGAGCCAGAAGTACCCGCCGACGACGGCGGCCAGCAGAATGCCGGTCGCGATGCCGGTGAAGATCCACGCGAGTCGGGCCTCGCGTCCGCCGACTCCGGACGGTTCGTCGCGATGGAGGCGTTCCAGTGACTCCTCGCGGGTCTGCGTGACCAGCGGAGCCGCCGCTTCGAGCCGATCCAGTCGATGCAACAGCGCGAGCGCTTCTTCGCTGCCGCCGGCCCGCTCCGCCGACGTGAGCAGCTCCCGGGCGGTCGCCCGATCGCCGCGGGTGAGCGCATCGGCGCCGGTCTGCAGAAGCTCTTCCGCCTCGCGCTGTTTCTCCGCGAGCGCCCCCCTCGCCCGTTCGATGTAGGCGCGGGCCTTCCCGTGGGAGCGGTCGAGGAACAACACCCGCGTCCAGATGTTGATGGCGAGGTCGTGACGGCCCGCGAAGTAGTGATCGAGACCCGTCAGCAGCAGCTCTTCGATTCTGGCGTCGCGATCACGATCGGGATCCGGATTCGAGTGCCGATCGGAGCGTAGCGCGTCGGTCATGCGGATACTGAGGTCAGGTTCATCGCCGGCTGCGGCAGTGGGGCGATTATAGCGCGGCCCCGTGCCTCACGGCCGTGATAGAAGGAGGCCATGCCGATCATCGAAACGATCCCCAACGTCAGTGAGGGGCGCCGTCCTGAAGTGGTCGAAAAGCTCGTTGCCGCGGTCCGGGCCGTGCCTGGCCTGCGCCTCCTCGACTACTCATCCGATGCCTCACACAACCGGTCGGTCCTGACGATGGTCGGCGACGGGCCTTCACTCAAGCAGGCCATTCTCGCCCTCTACGAAACGGCATTGCCGCTCATCGACCTGCGGACCCAGCGTGGTGAGCATCCCCGACTCGGCGCCGTCGACGTCGTCCCGTTCGTGCCGATCGAGGACGTCACGATGGCCGACTGCGTGTCGCTGGCGCGCGACGTGGCCGAAGCGGTCGCAAGCCGATTCGGCGTCCCCATCTATCTCTACGAAGAGGCCTCCTCAGACCCCGCACGCAGGAATCTGGAGGATATCCGGCGGGGAGAGTTCGAGGGGTTGCCCGAAAAGATGGCGGCGCCCCAGTGGACGCCGGACTTCGGGCCGCCCGCACGCCACGAGACCGCCGGCGCAAGCGTGATCGGCGCGCGTTTGCCGCTGATCGCTTACAACATCAACCTCGATACCGATCGGCTCGAGGTCGCCCGGAAGATCGCCAGCGCCATCCGCCACAGCAGCGGTGGTCTCCGCTTCGTCAAGGCGATGGGAGTCATGCTGGAGGATCGTCGCATCGCCCAGGTGTCCATCAACCTGACCAATTACCAGAAAACGCCGATCCACCGGGTGTTCGACATGGTTGCGCGGGAAGCCGAACGGTACGGGGTGACCGTGCTCGAAAGTGAAATCATCGGCCTGGTTCCAGCCGCAGCGCTGTACGGAGCGGCTGAGCACTACCTGCAGCTCGAACGTTTCGGTGCGGCACAGATCCTCGAGAACAAGCTCAAGGCCGAACCCAAGGCAGGACACTGACGCCGTACCGGAACAAAAAGAAGGGGGACCAAACATTTCTTCGGTCCCCCCGGCACGCACAATCGATGCGTGGGCACACCACGCAGAGCTATCAGTCCGATTCTCGACAATGCAGGATTCGCGCCCGGCCATCTTCCGTTCGCGCGTTGGTGCCAACTATTTGAAGTTGCGTGAGTTGGGTCGAACAGCCTGGCGTCCGGGACGGGCCGATGATTCGGTGAGTTGGATGCCGCAATCCAAGAAGCCTTCTTCGAATTTTGGCAATCCTGGCCCGCCTACGCTTGTCGGTGAAGATCAGCCGACAAGCTCCGGCGAGGTCTCGCCGTAGCGCCGCCGATACCCGCGGCGCGTAGGCGGACAATTTGGCAATTGATTACGCAGTCTCCTCTTCCCCATCCACCCGCCGAACCGGCACAATGCCGAAGCCGCGCATCTTTCGATAGAGATTGCTGCGTTCGACGCCGAGCACCTCGGCGGTCCTCGAGATGTTTCCCTGCTGCGCCGCCAGCGCACGCAGTATGTAGTCTCGCTCGAACTGATCCCGTGCCTCGTGCAGCGGCACGACCGGCGTCGAGTCTGTCGGGCTCGGCCCCCGCCATCCCATCCAGGAAGGACAGATCGCTCAGCCCGATCGCGTCGCCCGGCACCATGATCATCAGCCGTTCGACGACGTTGCGGAGCTCACGGACGTTTCCGGGCCACCGAAAGCTGCGGAGACCCGATGCCGCGCCTGAATCGAACTTCTTCTGGCGGCGCCCATACTCGACCGAGAGCTCCGTCATGAAGTGCTCGGCGAGCAGCAGGATGTCGTCGGGGCGGTCGCGGAGAGGCGGAACGAAGATCGGGATGACGTTGAGCCTGAAATAGAGGTCTTCGCGAAACCGGCCCATCCGGATCTCGGTCGTCAGATCCTTGTTCGTCGCAGCGAGGACCCGGACATCCACCCGAACGCTGTTCGCGCCACCGACCGGCTCGACCACTTGCTCCTGGAGGGCTCGCAACACCTTGGCCTGGGTCTTCAAGCTCATGTCGCCAATCTCGTCGAGGAACAAGGTTCCTCCGTCGGCAAGCTCGAACTTGCCGCGCCGGTCGGCCATGGCGCCGGTAAACGCGCCCTTCATGTGGCCGAACAGCTCGCTCTCGATCAGCTCTTCGGGAATTGCGGCGCAGTTCACTTCGACGAACGGACCGCCGCGGCGACGGCTCAACGTGTGCACCGTCCGGGCGACCAGCTCCTTGCCGGTGCCATTCTCCCCGTGGATCAGCACCCGGCCGTTGGTCGGCGCCGCCATCGCGATCTGCTCGCGCAGCTGCTGCATCACATAGCTCTCGCCGACCATCGCCAGCCGGCGATCCACGTGCGCGCGGAGCGCGCGGTTCTCGGCTTCCAGCCGCCGCTGGCGCACCGCGTTGCCGATCACCAGCACGGTCTTCTCGAGCGAGAGGGGTTTCTCGACGAAATCGAACGCCCCCATCTTGATCGCACGGACGGCGGACTCGATGTTCCCGTGTCCGGAGATCATGACGATCGGGACATCGACATGGCGCTGCCGCAGCCGCTCCAGGGTGGCCAGTCCGTCGAGACCCGGCAGCCAGATATCCAGGACGACGACGTCGTAGGCGTTACGCGAGACGCGTTCCAGGCACGTCTCGCCGGTGTCCACGGCCTCGACCTGGTAGCCTTCGTCGCGCAGCACGCCGCTGAGCGCGCTGCGCACGCCCGCTTCGTCGTCAACGATGAGGACCGACGCTTTTATTTGCAAATTCTGCCGCTCACCCAGTTCCGCCTGAAGGCGGAAGCCACGAGATACGCAAACGACCCGAAGGGTCGAAGAGATTCCTCCGGTAGCTTCCGCCTTTCGGCGGAAGATCCAAGCTCATAGCGGCAACTCGATCACGAACCGGGTTCCGTTCGGCTGATTGTCGTGCACCTCGATGCTGCCGCCGTGCTCGACGATGATGCGCCGGACGATGGCCAGGCCGAGGCCGCTGCCGCGGCGCTTGGTCGAGTAGTACGGCATGAACAGTTTGTCCCGGTCGGCTGCCGAAATTCCGGGACCATTATCGGCAACGACGATCCGGGCCACGCCCTGCGCTCGATCGTGACGGGTTTCCACCGTGATCGTCGGCCCGCCCGCGGCCGTCTCCGGCTGTGCCGAGCTGCCCCCGAGCGCTTCGACGGCATTGTCGACGAGGTTGATGACGACGCGGCGGATTTGCTCGATGTCGATGCGTACCGGGGGCAGGCTCTCGTCGAAGCGCCGCTCGATCCGGATGTTGTGGAACAGGCCGTTGTAGAGCGCCAGCGCGTCGGTGAGCATCCGGTGCAGATCTTCAGGCACCGCCTTTGGCGCCGGCATCCGGGCAAAGTGTGCGAACTCGTCGACCAGTCCCTTGAGTGATTCGACCTCGCCGACGATCGTCGAGGTGCACTCGTCCACCAGCTCGCGTGCGGCAGGCGGTGCGGTCGTGAAATGACGCCGCATCCGTTCGGCGCAGAGCTGGATCGGCGTCAGGGGATTCTTGATTTCGTGCGCCAATCGGCGGGCCACGTCCCGCCACGCCGCGACCCGCTGCGTGCGAATCAACGGCGT
Organism: uncultured Acidobacteriota bacterium; assembly: GCA_963836735.1. Classification (GTDB taxonomy): domain Bacteria; phylum Acidobacteriota; class Vicinamibacteria; order Vicinamibacterales; family 2-12-FULL-66-21; genus JACCXG01. The sequence goes on from CAWIKP010000019.1 coordinate 108,887, forward strand.
CACATCGTCGAACACCAGGACCGCCCCTTCGACGTTCCCGTCTTCGCGCTGCAGCGCGGTGGCGGCAGAGGCCAGGTGCAGCTCGCGGCCGACGCGGGCCATCGCGATCTCGTTCGCCGCGTGTCCGCTGCCGGCATACGCCTGGCGCAGAAGCCCACCCAGAGGCTGTAGATCCTCCCGGGCGAAGACCTGCTCGGCCGGGGTCCCGACAACGCCGCGATCGACATCGAGGAGCCGCAAGGCTGCGCCGTTGACCGTCTGGATGCGACCGTCCGTGCCGATCGAGACGACGCCCGTCGCGATCCGTTCGAGCACGGTTTCGATATAGCGACGCCGTTCGTCGAGCTCCAGGTTCTTGCGCTCGAGGTCGAGCCGCGAGCGCTCCAGCGTCCGCTGCCCGGCCGCCAGCTCCGCCGCCATCGAGTTGAACGCCTCAATCAGCGACCCGAACTCATCGCGCGTTTCCGGCTCAATCCGGTGGTCGAGATGGCCGGCGCCGATTTCGCGGGCGCCCTGCGCGAGCATGTGGACGGGCCGCGTGATCCGCTTGGCAAGATACAACCCCATCCACGTCGCGCTGACGAGAATCATCAGCGTCATCATGACGAAGAGGGAGAGATACATCCCCTGCAACGGCCGCTTGAGGACCAGCGAGCGCGTATAGCTCTCGTAGGCGGTGATGATCCCTCGTGCCTCTGTCGCGAGGGCACTCGTCACCTGTTCGCTGGCCACGACAACGCCGACCGGCTGATTCGATCCGGGCTCGACGATGAGCGACCCGGCCTGGACCAGTTCGCCGCCACTGGCCAGCGTCTCGTGTGCGGTGTTCCCGCTGCCGCGAATCACGCGCGCCGCGAGGAGCTCTCCCGACGGGTGCGGCTCCGTCCCTCCCGTCGAAGGCTGCACGGAAGCGACGAGCACCGGCGCTGACCCGGGCGACAGCCGATAGACCTCGAACGTGCGGCCCGGGGCCGAGCCCGCGTGGCCCTCGAGTGTTCTGCGAATCGCGTCCGCTGCCCCGTCGCGCACCAGTGACGGCGGCAGGGCCCGCGCGATGGCCCCCGCGTGCTGGACCACGTCGTCCTCGCGCTCGCGGTAGTACTCGTGCGCGATCTGGCGTGCGGAGGTCAGCACCGCGTCCGCGGGCTGGCTCACCCACTTCTGCATGCTGCTCCGGATCAGCTCGCTGCCGACCAGGAGCACGAGGAGGGCCGGAATGATCGTGAGACCGAGCATCGCGCCGACCAGCTTGGCGCGGAACCGGGAAAACGGCAGCCCGCGTCGCCGCTCGACCAGCAGCTTGACGATGTTCCGCGCCAGCACGAAGCCGAGCGCGAGGAGCATCGTGAGATCCGCGACCGACAGCGCATACAACAGCACTTCGGTCAGGAAATTCGGGTTGAAGTCCGGTGCGCGGTCGGCGAGCGTGACCATGGCGACCAGCGCCACCAGCAGAATCAGGATCCCGAGAAGGATCAGGCGGGGGTTGTCGCGAAACGGCCGTCGTGTCGATGGGGTCGGACGATTCTGCGGCGTCTCGGTCAGCGCCGGCTGCCGAACGTCACGGAGCGTGGTGGCCATGGGGCACTACTAAACATTGTCCGCCTCCGCGCCGCTGTTGTCGCCGGCGCTTCGGCGAGACCGCCGCGACGGCGGCACTACCGCAGAAAGGTGAACTTGGCGAGGCCGGCCACATCGGTCCCCTGCCACGGCCAGACGAAGGCGGCATTGCGCGGCATCGTCCGGGCGCGAACGCGCACGTAGTACTCGGCGTTCGGCTCGAGGCGTGCGCTGCTGAACAGGTCGAGGCGATCGAACCGGGTGAGCCATTCGCGCGCGAGATCCTCGCGGTCGAGCGTGCGGGAACCTTCGAGCCGGCCATCGGCGCTGAGGGTGACCTGGTAGCGGCGCGCGAGGTTGTCGTAGCGGACACCGGCGCTGACCGTGGATGACTCGAGGGTACGGTCGAGCCAGACGGCGGCAGCCCGCCGCAGCTCGACGTCGTACACGAACGTGATGGTCAGGCCGCTGTGAATCGCCGCCCGAATCTCTTCGTTGTCGAACGCGTCGGAGAGCCGGAACGACACGTAGACCCGGCCGTCTCTGACCAGCGGGGTGACCTGGATGGCCTGGGCGGCGCGAACGGCGGTCTGGACGGCCAGCAGCAGGATGGCGCAGGCGAGCGCACGTTTCAGCATCGCGCGCGATTACTCTTTGGCATTGAGGAGATCCTTCAGTTCCGTCATGAATTCGCCGATGTCCCGGAAGTGCCGATACACCGACGCGAACCGCACGTAGGCGACCTTGTCCAGGTGGCGGAGCTCGTTCATCACGAACGCTCCGACTTCCTCCGTGCTCATCTCCCGCTCGGGCTTATCCTGCAGCGCCGACTCGACCCGATCAGCTACCGCCTCGAGCGACGCCACGCTGACCGGACGTTTTTCGCATGCCTTGAGCAATCCCGCAAGAAGTTTCTGCCGTTCGAAGCGTTCCCGGCTCCCGTCCTTCTTGACCACCATATAGGGGATCTCGTCGATCCGCTCGTAACTGGTGAAACGACGGCCACATCCAAGGCATTCGCGACGGCGCCGGATGACCTCGCCCTCCTTGCTTTCCCGGGAATCCACGACCTTGTCGCCGAGGTGGGCGCAGTACGGGCATTTCATCAGGCAGCTCTCGCCGCGGCCAGCGCCTGCGCCCGTGACAGGCTGAGGCCCTCGCGCGCCATGAAGAACAGGCCCAGCAGGGTCACCGGGAGGAACGATACCGCGTGCAGCACGATCGCCGCGCCGATTGCGCGGTCGTCGGGCGCGCCGAAGAATGAGTGCACCGCAATCTGATACGCCGCATGAAAACCGCCCACCGCGCCCGGGGTGGGCATCGCCACGCCGACGACCAGGATGGTCATGACGAGGAACGAACCCACATAGGGAAACGTAATATGAAAGGCTAGCGACGTCAGCCAGATACCAGCCGCGATCGAGAGCCACAGCGGGACCGACAGCGCGAGCGAGACCAGCAGGCGGCGTGGTTGACGCATCACCCCGAGCCCCTGCGTAAACGATTCCACGAACTTCGCGACCATTCTCGCCAGCCTGGCCGGCAACACGTGCTCGATGCGGAGCGCCCAGCGGCCGAGGCGCTCCGGATGGCCGGCAGCCACGAACGCCGTGGTCATGGCGACAGCGGCGACGAGCCGCCGCGAGCAGCCCTCCAGCCTTGACCCGCGCGAGGTGGGCCGGTTGAGCCGACATGGTGGCCGGGTCCGCGGTCAGCACGAAGACGGCGAACAGAGCGAGGACCGTCACCATGTCCATGAGGCGCTCGAGAATGATCGTGGCGAACGTGGCGGTGGCGGGCAGCCCCTCGCGGCGGGCGAGGACCAGCGGCCGTATCACTTCACCCGGCCCGCGCGGGCAGCAGAAAAGTGGCGGCAAAGCCGATAACGGTCGCGCGGAACGCGTTGGCGTAGCGGGTTTGCCCCAATGGAGCAAGGACGTACTGCCAGCGCAGCGCGCGCAAGGCGTAGGTCAGGCCGGTCACCAGGACGGCGGCCAGAAGCAGTCCGGGCCGGGCACGGCGCATCTCGGCCCACACCTGCGCCATGTCTGCGTTGCGAAGGAAAAACCACAGCAGTCCGAATGTGAGCAGAAGGATCAGGACCGTGCGGACGCGTAACGGCATGCGTTGATACTGTCGGGTTAGAATCCGGGAAGTGTCAGAAGGGCGCTCCCGGCGAACTCTACTACGGGGAGCGTCGCCAAGTCTATGGGCAAGCGCGAGTTACTGCTCGTTGTCTGTTTCCTGATCGTCGGAGTCGTCGTTTATCAGGCGACCGCGCCAACGCCCGCACCGGGTGAGCGGGGGCTCTCGCTCGGGCGGTTGATCGAGGCTGCGCGACGGGAAATCGGTGGCAACCGGGCCGTGGCCGACCTGACGACGACCTCCACGCACAAGGTGACCGGCGAGATCACAGAGCTGCGCATAACCGGCCCGATTTCCGAGGTCGAAGTCCTCGGCGAGGACCGGAGCGACGTCGAAAGCACGCTCACCGTCAATTCACGCGCTTACAACGACGCAGAGGCGAAGCAGTACGCCCAGGAGTCCAAACTCGTGGCGGACCAGACCGCCGCGGCCCTGATCCTTCGAATGCAGTTCCCTACCCCGGGCGGCAGCGCTCCACCCTGAAGCTGAAGGTTCCAGAGCGCCTCCACATCCGCATCGAACCCGGTTCCGGGACCCTCGAGGTGAAGAACGTCGCAGCGGTCGAGATCGCGGGGACCCGCGGGGAAGTGAAGCTCAGTCAGATTGCCGGGCGGATCCAGATCTCGCACCGCGGCGGCGAGGTGACGATTGAGGATGCCGGGTCGCTCGACTTCAACGGCCGCGCCGGATCGCTGAAGCTCACCGGCGTGCGCGGCGACACGTCGATCAAGATGGACGGCGGCGGCGAGATCAGCGCCACCAATCTCGCGGGATCGCTCGATCTCGAGAGCCGCAACGCGGACGTGACGCTGGAGAACCTGGAATCGACGCGCGGCCCGATCCGGGTCAACTCGATCGCCGGCTCGGTCACGATGAAGGGATTGAAGTCCGAAGCACGCATCGACGTCCGCAACGCCGAAGTCAAGGTCGCGATGACCGCGGCGGCACCAGTGGCGATCTACACGGAGAACGATCGCGTGTCGTTGACGCCGCCGCCCGGCGGATTCAATCTCGACGCCCTCGTCATCGACGGCGACATCACCCCGGCGGAGCGCATCAGTGAGCTCGGCCTGCGCGCCACGCGCGAGAACGGCAAAGAGTCACGCCTGGTCGGCGCGGTCAAGGGCGGCGGCCCGACGATCACGGTGCGCTCGACGCGTGGCAATTTCGAACTTGCCGCGCAGGATGGAAAACCCGGCGCCGAAAAGGCGGAAGCCGGGTCGCCGCAAAAGTAGCGCGAACGCCCTACAACGCGCGCGTCCTTCCACTTAGCCGCGGCCATCGACATACGACCCTTTGGGCCCGTTGCACTGCGTGCGGAGCACGTGTAAGCTTCCGTGTCTTTCCGCCTCCGCGCGGAGCGCTTCGGCGAGACTCGCCGGAGCCTTGGCGCGGGCGGTCCGCGAGGCTCACTCTTGGTATCCACCGCACCACTCCTCAACACTGAGCTCGAAGGCCTGACACTCCATCGCCGCGGCAAGGTGCGCGACGTCTACGAGATCGACGATCGCCTGTTGATTGTCGCGACCGACCGCATCTCTGCCTTCGACTACGTGCTCGGGTCAGGCATCCCCGACAAGGGCAAGGTGCTGACGCAGCTGTCGGGGTTCTGGTTCGACCGGATGGGCGATCTCGTGCCGCACCACCTGCTATCGATGGACGTGCAGGCGTTTCCAGCGGCGGCCCGCCGGCACGCGGACCAGCTGCGCGGACGGACGATGCTCGTGCGGAAGACGGATCCGGTTCCGATCGAATGCGTGGCGCGCGGATATCTGTCGGGCTCAGGCTGGAAGGAATACCAGCAGACCGGCCGCGTCTGCGGCATCGCGCTGCCGCGGGGACTCCGCGAATCGGACCGGCTGCCCGAGCCCATCTTCACTCCCGCGACGAAGGCCGAGAGCGGCCACGACGTGAACATCAGCGAGGAGGAGGCCGGGCGCCTGGTCGGCGCCGACCTGGTGTCGCGCCTCAAGACGCTGACGCTGGAGATCTACAGCGGCGGTGTCGCGCACGCCGAATCGAAAGGGATCATCATCGCCGACACCAAGTTCGAATTCGGGCTCGCTGGACCGGCGAATGAGATCGTCCTCATCGACGAAGTGCTGACTCCGGATTCGTCGCGCTTCTGGCCGCGCGACCAGTACGAGCCCGGCCATGGTCAGCCCAGCTTCGACAAACAGTACGTGCGCGACTACCTCGAAGAGATCAAGTGGAACAAGCAGCCCCCGGTGCCATCGCTGCCAGACGATGTCATCCGCCGTACCCGTGAGAAGTATGTCGAAGCGTTCCGTCTGCTGACGGGCGCCGACCTTCAATAGCCGGCCCCGTGCGGGATCAGCTCGAGAACCTCGTACGACAGATGCTGGACCGGGGCGTGCGCTACGACGACGCCCGCCGGGAATTCGAAAAGGTCTTCATCACCCGGGCGCTGGAGCGCTCCGGCGGCGGCGTGGGCGAGGCCGCCGAGCTGCTCGGCCTGCACCGCAACACGGTGACGCGCAAGATGGCCGAGTACAAGATCAAGAGTCGCTGACGCTCCGGTCTCAACTCCCAATTTCCAACTTCCAACTCCCAAGGGAAGCCGCTCGAACAACCGGGTGAAAAGCCTGCAGACAGGCGTGATGGCGCAACTTTCACCCCCTTGTTCGAACGGCTTCCCTTGGGAGTTGGAAGTTGGGAGTCGGGAGTTGATTTAGCACTCTCCCCCGCCGAGTGCTTGACAACGAAAGCCCATACAATAGAATTAGCAGTCGGCCACACTGATTGCTAAGCCGGAGTACGAGTGCGGCCAACTCAAGCAGTATTTACGCTGATTTTCGTTCAGCCAACGGGGGCCGTACCCCCCGCTGAAAGCGCGGAGCCAGGCTCCGCTCAAGCCGCGGAACCGCCGGTTCCGCCCCAACCGCGGAGGCCAGCTCCGCGCTGCCCAGATGGAGAGAAGACCGTTATGCCAGCAACCGCAGTGCGCATCCGTCCCCTGCACGATCGTGTCATTGTCCAGCGTCTCGAGGAGGGCGAGCAGAAGGTCGGCGGCATCATCATCCCTGATTCGGCCAAGGAAAAGCCGCAGCAGGGCAAAGTGATCGCCGTCGGCAAGGGTAAGGTCGAGAAGGACGGCAAGATCACGCCGCTCGACGTCAAGGAAGGCGACACGATCCTGTTCGGCAAGTACTCGGGCCAGGAGATCAAGCTCGATGGTGAGGAGTACCTCATCATGCGCGAAGAAGAAATCCTCGGCGTGCTCAACTCGTAAGGGAGATCAGAAGAATTATGGCCAAGCAGATTATTTACGGCGAGGAATCGCGGCAGGCAATCCTTCGCGGCGTGAACAGCCTCGCCAACGCGGTGAAGGTCACGCTCGGACCGAAGGGCCGCAACGTCGTCCTCGACAAGAAGTTCGGCTCCCCCACCATCACCAAGGACGGCGTCACCGTCGCCAAGGAAATCGACCTGAAGGATCCGCTCGAGAACATGGGCGCGCAGATGGTGCGCGAAGTGGCGAGCAAGACGTCCGATATCGCGGGTGACGGCACCACCACGGCCACCGTGCTGGCGCAGGCGATCTTCCGCGAAGGCGCGAAGAACGTCGTGGCCGGCGCGAACCCGATGGAGCTGAAGCGCGGCATCGAGAAGGCGGTCGAGGTCATCGTCAACGAGCTGAAGACCCTGGCCAAGCCGGTCAGTGGTCAGGCCATCGCCCAGGTCGGCACCATCTCGGCCAACAGCGACGACACCATTGGCAAGATCATCGCGGAAGCGATGGAGAAGGTCGGCAAGGACGGCGTCATCACCGTCGAGGAAGCCAAGTCGATGGAGACCTCGCTCGAGGTCGTCGAGGGCATGCAGTTCGACCGCGGCTACCTCTCCGCGTACTTCGTGACCGATCCCGAGCGCATGGAAGTGGTGCTCGAGAACCCGCTCATCCTGATTCACGAGAAGAAGATCAGCTCGATGAAGGACCTGCTGCCCCTGCTCGAGCAGGTGGCCCGCGCCGGCCGTCCGCTGCTGATCATCGCCGAAGACGTCGACGGTGAAGCACTCGCGACCCTGGTCGTGAACAAGCTGCGCGGCACGCTGCAGGCGGCGGCCGTGAAGGCACCCGGCTTCGGTGATCGGCGCAAGGCCATGCTCGAGGACATCGCGATCCTCACCGGCGGCCGCGCGATCACGGAGGATCTCGGCATCAAGCTCGAGAACATCAAGCTCGACGATCTCGGCAAGGCGAAGAAGGTCACCATCGACAAGGACAACACCACCATCGTCGAGGGCGCCGGCCCGCAGTCGGCCATCGAGGGCCGCGTGAAGCAGATTCGCACGCAGGTCGATGAGACCACATCCGACTACGACCGCGAGAAGCTGCAGGAGCGGCTGGCGAAGCTGGTCGGCGGCGTCGCGGTGATCAAGGTCGGTGCGGCCACCGAGACCGAGATGAAAGAGAAGAAGGCGCGCGTCGAGGACGCCATGCACGCGACCAAGGCGGCGGTCGAAGAGGGCATCGTTCCCGGCGGCGGCGTGGCGCTGCTGCGCGCGGGCAAGGCGCTCGAGAAGCTGAAGCTCGGTGGCGATCAGCAGGTCGGCGTCGAGATCATCCGCAAGGCGATCGCCGAGCCGCTGCGCTGGATCGCGACCAACGCCGGTCAGGAGGGCTCGATCGTCGTCCAGAAGGTGAAGGACGCCAAGGGCGACGAGGGCTACAACGCCGGCAGCGACACGTACGAGAACCTGGTGAGCGCGGGCGTCATCGACCCGGTCAAGGTCGTGCGCACCGCTCTCCAGAACGCCTCGTCCATTGCGTCGCTCCTGCTCACCACCGAGGCTCTCGTCTCCGAAATCCCCGAGGAGAAGAAGGAATCGGCCGGCGGCGGACCTGGCGGCCCGGGCGGCATGGGCGGCATGTACTGAAAGAGTCCTGAGTCGTTAGTCGTGAGGCCCGGATCTCGGGTCGCTCATCAGGGTTGGCCGGTCGGAGGAAACTCCGGCCGGCCGTTTTTTCGTTGTCTTTTCTTAGCCACGGCGAGCGATATTGAATCGCGGGCTCGCGATCAGCGAAGCGTAAACGTGAGTTCGATTTCGACGAGCACCGGCACCGGCTGGCCAAAGCGGGTGCCGGGCCGGAACCGCCAGCGGCGAACCGCCTTCACGGCCTCCTGATCGAGGCCGAAGGTCGGATCGAGCGAGCGGATGACCTGAACCTGGCCGACGCCGCCGTCGGGCAGGACGACCGCCTCCACCATGACGATGCCCTGGATCTTCTGCCGCATCGCATCGGCGGTGTAGCTCGGCTTCACCTCGGACAACACAGTTGGCATCATCACGCCGTTTCCCGGCCGGTACGCGCCGCCGCCGGTGCCGCCGCCAGTGCCCGGCCCCAACCCGGACCCGGATCCTGGACCGATGCCGCTCCCGGTGCCGGTGCCGGCTCCGCCGCCACTCCCGCTGCCCTGGGAGGCCACGACCGGCAGACCCGTGAGCGTTCCGACCATCTCCTGAATGCCGGATTGAGTATTGACCGCCGGGATGTTCAACTGCGCGGTCTGTTTTGGTGGCTCCGGCTTCGGTGGCTCCGGCGTGACTGCGGGAGGCTTCGCCACCGGCACCGTGATCTTCTCCTTACCGGGGAGCTCGGCCTTCTTCGGAGGGTCGGGATTCCTGTTGCCTCCGCCGCCGCCGCCGCCGCCCGGACCCGGCGAGTTCAGCCAGATCACATCCGTGGGCATCCTCTCCGGAGGCGCCGTCGTGGGAGCCGGTGGCGGCATCCGCGCGATGACAAAGATGATGAGCAGGACCGCACCGATGTGCGAGGCGAGCGAAGCGGCCATGCTTCCGCCCAGACGGCCTTTTTCGGCCGCGACCGATTGAACCTCGCCAATCAGGAAGTGCGCGTTCGGGCTGTGGCGCGGCTCCGGGATCTCGGACATGACTGCGGTAAATGGGACTGTTGTCATTGTGGCTGACGCGGTGCTGCGTTGCAAGGCTGCAATACTGATGCCTCAGCTGGAAAGACGCATCGAGCGAAAGGCAGCCTGTTGAAGGGGATAGACGTCCTCGGGTTAGGACGCCGGGAGGACAGCGTCGGCCGGGCTTACGAGCCCTCGTTCCAGTTGGCCATGTCGAGTTCGAGCGGTTCTGCGGAAACCAGTGCGTCTTTCACCACTCCGACCTGATCGGGCTTCGCATGGACCGCCAGAAGGACGCTGCCCTGCTCGACGGCTTCCTCGATCTGCTCGGCGCGCTGCGCGGGCACCCCGGCCGCTTTGAGCGTCGACGCAACGCCGCCAGCCACATGTCCGGCCGCTTCCCCGAGCCCTGCCGCGAGAGGACCGGCGGCGACGATCGGCCCGATGCCGGGCATCACCACCGCGATCGCGGCGAGCACCTGGGCGCCGAGCTCGCCAAGGCGGGCGGCAGGCCGTGAGTCTTCGATGTCCGCACCAGGCGTCGCATCCATCTGCTCGGCGAGCGCGCCTTCTTCATCATGACTTCGAGACACGACCGAAATCTGATCGCGTTCGACACCGCTTGCGTGGAGCGCGCGCGCTGCCACGGCCGCTGCAGCAGGGTTCGGAAAGAGCGCCAGCACCAAGGGATGAGCCATCGGCGGTATGTTACTCGGTAGAGGCGTTGACCGACTCGGGTCTGAGTTCTCGAGTCAGATTTTCAGTCAAGTCCGTCCGCGCGCCCCGAGAGAGTCGAGGGGAGCGCCGTTGACGAAAGAGATGTCGGACTTTCATGTCGCGATCGTCGGAGGCGGGCCTGCCGGGTCCTGGGCTGCGTTCCTGCTGGCGCGGGCGGGTGCGCGGATCGCGATCATCGACGGCAGTCACCCGCGCGAGAAGCCGTGCGGCGGCGGGCTGAGCGCGCGGGCCTTGAAGCTCCTGGAGCCCCTTCGACCCGCCACGGCGCCTGCGGGCAACGAGATCGCGGTCAGCACGTTCTCGGACGGCGATCATGGTGTGGACGTCCCGCTCGAACGGCCGGGACCGCAGACGCCGCCGCTCCTCGTGAGCTCCCGGCGCACATTCGACTGGTCGTTGCTGAGTGCCGCCAGGGATGCGGGGGCCGAGCTGGTGGCCGAGCGCGTGACAGGGATTGTGCCCGGTCGACCGGCATGGACGCTGAGGACCCCTACCAGAACGGTGACCGCAGAGTGGCTGATCGGCGCCGACGGCGCCAACAGCATGGTCAGGCGATCGGTCTCGCTGCCATTTCCTCGGAGCGCACTCTCGATCGCCAGCGGGTATTACGTCCGCGATCGCACCAGCCCGCGAATCGACATCGCCTTCACGAGCGAGCCGGCCGGCTATCTGTGGTCGTTCCCGCGGCCGGATCACCTCGCGATCGGAGCCTGCGGGCAGGCCAACGACACCTCGAGCACCGACCTGCTCAAGGCCTCAGCCGCATGGATCAGGCACCACACCGATGCCGCGAACCAGGAGATGACGCGATATAGCTGGCCGATCCCTTCGCTCTCGGAGCGCCAGCTCGAGGCCGAACAACCGGCCGGCGAACGATGGCTGCTCGTCGGCGACGCCGCGGGTCTCGTGGATTCCATTACCCGCGAGGGGCTGTACTTCGCGCTGGCGTCGTCCGGGCTGGCGGCCGAGAGCCTGATGAAGGATCGCGTCGCGGATCGTTACACCAAGCGCGTGAAACGAGAGCTCCACACTGAATTGCGGAAAGCCGCGCGATTGAAGGCGCGGTTCTTCCACAGCGCGTTCACGGGACTGCTCCTGCGCGCCCTGGAAGAGAGCGGGCAGATCCGCCGGGTGATGGCGGACCTGGTCACGGGCGCCCAGCCCTACAAGGGGCTCAGGCGACGGCTGCTCCTGACCGGCGAATGCCGGCTGGCGGCCGAGTACCTCTTCAGCCGGGGAAGGTAGCGCTATTTCACCAGGTATCCATCACGCGCGCGCACCGTGACGTCAGGACGCGCGACCGTCACCGCAATCGAACGCCACTCGTTGCTTCCGGCAACGGGGGGCTTCGTCGGGCTGTAGCCGATCAGGTACTGATTGCGCAATTCCGAGGTGATGGCCTGCAGGGTCTCGGGAAGCTGGCGGGCGTCGCGGACGTGAAACGATCGGCCTCCAGTCAGGGTCGCGAGCTCCGCAAAGGCCTGCGGCCGGGTTCGACCGAGAGCGATTGGGTAGATCAGGACGTCCGCAGCCCTGGCGCGTTCCAAGGTCTGCTGCGCGGTGGTCTTGCTGTAGCGGTCGTCTCCATCCGACAAGAGGATCAGCGCGCGGCGGCCCCGTGCCGGCTGAATCGCCTCGATTGCCGCCACGATCGAATCGTAGAGCCCGGTCGTTCCGAACGCGTCCAGACCGGCCAGCGCGTCGAGTTGCTCGCGGCGGTTCGTCGAGAGCGGCGCGAGCGTCTCGGTCGTCGAGCCTATGGCAATCAGCATCGACTCGTCCGTGGGTCGAAGACCTCCGAGGAACATCCGGGCGCCGGACGTCGCCGCCGCGAGCCGGTCGCCGGCCATGCTGAAGCTGCGATCAAGGGCCACCGCAACCGACAGCGGGAATTCTCCGGCCGCGAAGGTGCTGATCTGTTGTGCCTCCCCATTCTCCCGCACGGTGAAGGCCTCGCGGCCGAGCCCGGTGACCGGCTTGCCGGCCTTGTCGGTCACGGTCGCATAGACCTCGACGACGTTGACCCCCGACGTGAACTGCCGGGCGGACGCGAGCACCGCCCCTGCGGTCAACGTCAGACCAATCAAGACCGCCAGCCGAATCGACCGCCCCCGGCAGGGTTCGGTGGTAGAATCCGAGCGAATCGCGCCAGAAGGAGCCACCATGCTTCCCCATCTCGGGATACCCGAGCTGCTCGTCATCCTGTTCATAATCATTCTGATTTTCGGCGCCAACCGGCTGCCCGACATTGGCCGCGGCATCGGAAAGGGTATCCGGAACTTCAAGGACGCCACGCACGAAGGCCAGAACGAGAAGCCCTGAGGGGCGCGGTCCGTGTACTTGCTGCCAGGCCAGCGCCTGGGCTCCTACGAGATCGTAGCCTTGCTCGGGGTCGGCGGCATGGGCCAGGTCTACCGTGCCCGCGATCCCCGCCTCGAGCGCGATATCGCGCTCAAGATTCTTCAGACTGACGACGCCAGCCACCGGAAGCGATTCGCTCGCGAAGCCCGCGCCATCGCCGCGCTGAACCACCCCAACATCGTCACCATTCACTCGGTCGAGGAATTCGAGGGCCAGCCCTTCCTTACCATGGAGCTGGTCGAGGGCACTCCCCTCAACCGGATGATTCCCCCCGGCGGACTGGAGCTGCACGAGCTGCTTTCGGTTGCCGTCCCGATTGCCGAAGCGCTCGCCGCCGCTCACGCCCGCGGCATCGTCCACCGCGACCTCAAACCACCGAACGTCATGGTCTCCGCCGACGGCCGGGTGAAGATGCTCGATTTCGGCCTGGCCAAGAACATCGAGGCGGCCAAGCTCGCGAGCGCCGACGAGACCCGTGAAGGGCAGATCATCGGCACGCTCGCGTACATGTCGCCCGAGCAGCTGATGGCCGACACCGTGGACGCCCGAAGCGACATCTTCTCGCTGGGCGTGCTCCTTTACGAGATGGCCACGGGGAAGCGTCCGTTCGACGGTCCGAACCCGGCGGTCATTCTGGTGTCGCTGCTGAACACGCCGGTGCCAGCCATCGGCGGCGCCTCGGCCGATCTCGATCGAATCATCTCGCGGGCGACGGCCCGAAAGCCCGGGGGACGCTACCAGCGTGTCACCGATCTCTTGAGCGATCTGCGCGCGCTGATGACCGGCATGGCGCTCACCACGCCGCCCGTCACGCGATCTCCAGCGATTGCGGTGCTGCCGTTCGCGAACCTCACCAACGATCCCGACCAGGAGTACTTCTGCGACGGCATGGCTGAGGAACTGATCAGCGCGCTTTCCCGGGTGAAGGGTCTGGCCGTCGTCTCCAGGACCTCGGCGTTCCAGTTCAAGGGCAGCCCGATCGACGTTCGGGAAATCGGGGAACGGCTCGACGTCCAGACCGTCCTCGAGGGGAGCGTGCGGAGGGCCGGCAACCGGCTGCGGATCAGTGCGCAGCTGATCAAGGTGACGGACGGCTACCACCTCTGGTCGGAGCGGTTCGATCGGACCGTGGACGATGTCTTTCTCATCCAGGACGAGATCGCCCGGTCGATCACCGAGTCGCTCCGGGTCACCCTGACCAGGCCGGCGACTGGCGTGATGGTAAAGCCGGCGACGTCGAACCTCGACGCGTACCACCTCTACCTGCGCGGTCGATTCCTGTTCAACAAGTTCGCGGATCTCTACGGCTCGTGGACGAGCGCGCGCAAGTGCTTCGAGGAGGCCGTCGCGCTGGATCCGATGTATTCCGCGGCCTATGCCGGGTTGTCAGAGGTGTGGACCGCCCTGGGCTACACGACGTTCGTACCGGCGCCCGAGGCGTCGCGGGCGGCGCTGGAGGCCGCCGAACGGGCGGTCACGCTCGACCCCACGCTTCCGGAAGGCCACACCGCGCTCGGCTGGACCAAGACGCTCTTCGCGATGGACCTGCGGACCGCGGAGCGCGACTTCCAGCGCGCGCTCGAGATCGCACCAGGCTACGCGCCCGCGCACGGGTATTACGCGCTCCTGTTGTGCGGCTTCGGGCGCTTCGACGAGGCGATCGAACACGCGTCGCAGGCCCGCCACTTCGACCCGCTCTGGCTCATGATGCCGTTCATCATGTGCCAGGTCCTCATCTGCGCGCGCAAGTTCGAGGATGCCGAGCGCCAGATGCGCGAAGTGCTCACCATCGATCCGAACATGGGCGGCTGCTACTGGTATCTGAGCAGTGCGCTGGCGGGTCGAGGCAGACTGGACGAGGCGATCGAGGTGCAGGAGAAAGGCGTCGAGCTGGTCCACCGTGCGCCGTTCTTCGTCGCGCTCCTCGCGATCTGGTATTGCAGGAACGGCCGCGGCGACGATGCCGAGCGGCTGCGGGAGGAGCTCGATGGCTGGAGGCCGGTGCACGCCCGTCTGGCTCGCGATGGTTTGCGGCGAGCTCGGGAAGAGCGATCTGGCGTTCGAATACCTGGAGCTGGCGATCGCCCAGCACGACGATCAGGTGTCGTTCATGGCGGTCGATCACCGCTTCGACAGCCTTCGCGGCGATCCCCGGTTCGATGCGGCCCTCAGACGGCTCGGCCTGCCCGTGCTCCCGCGCTGACCTTCGTCGCCTTCACTGCTTCCCGTTCCAGCGTCCTGTAGACGATGTGGAGCGCCACGAAGAAGACCGCCATGGCGCCCATGAGCAGTCCGACGAATCCGAGGTCGGTCCAGATCCACCGGGCGGCGCGCGCCTCCCATTCGGCATAGGTGCCGAGGGTCAGCGTCCGGTAGGGCTGAAACGCCATCCAGGCGCCGAAAAAGACGAAGCCACCGGCGAACAGAAGCCACGGCGCCCGGGTGCGGCCGTTGATGACGAGCCGCGCGCCCACGTGAAATCCGGCGATGTTCGCGACGAAATACGCCACGAGGAACACCGGCAGCAGCCACGGGTAATCGGTGATCGACGTGCCCGTCCACCACATGTGGGAGGTCTGGAATCCGAAATGGGCGATGAGCAGATACACCGGCAGCCAGACGACGAGCAGGAGCTGGAAAACCAGGTTCGCCGCGAGAGCCCGCTGGTAGAAGTAGCCGTACTTCTCTGATCGGAGGCCCTTCTCCACCGCTGCCGCAAACAGGCTGCCGGTGCCGAACGCCACCGGAATGTCGATCTGAACCATCGGCTTTTTCGGCGTTATGCGGTCGGACGCGCCGGTCCGCCGGCGTCGCCAGGAAACCACTGCTTCACGAACTCGTCCGGCACTTCGAACGGTGCTCCGGCCATGCCGCCCATCTTCGCCATGATCGCGTGGTGCAGTTCCTCCGAGGCGATGCGAATCGACTTGTCGGCATTGAGCTCGGTGGCGAGACGTGCGGACAACGCCCACGCATCGAGCAAGGCGTCCAGCCTGACCTGCTGGATCAGGGTCGGCCGCTGAATGCCGAGCGTATCAGCCGTCGCGTCTCCCACCAGCTTGCGCGCAAGGGCGGCGACCAGCGGATCGTGGTGATCGCCCGGCAGCGCATCCTGGACGGCACCGAGGAGCGCTGTTGTCAGCTTCTGCCCTGCCTCGGACTCGACCGACCTGGCGCCGCTGGATCGCCTCGAACAGCGCTTCGGCATCTGCGAACGTCGCCGGCAGGAGCTCTTCGCGAATGCCCATCAGATAGCCGACGACGTTCCAGCAGTGGATGTAACCCTCCCGCTGCCGGACGGTCATCTGGTAACCCATCGTGCGGAAGCCTTCGATCACCACGTACGAGAAGGTCATGAGCGTATAGACCATGTCCTCCTGGTTGATCGGCAGGCCGAATGTGGCCTTCAACGCCGGGTCCGACGGGTTCGCGACGGCCCGCTGATCCTTCATGATCATGTGCCGCACGATTGCGTGCATCACGCGGACCTTCATCGTCGCCCGGACGCCCCGCCCGCCTGCCTTCAGGCCGCCGGGGACCATCACGTCCATGACCATCTGCGCGGTCTCCTGAATCCGGCGGGTGGGATTCACCTGGAGGAACTTGGTGTACGCGAGCACCTCCGTGCCGTATTTCATCACGTAGCACTGAGGAAGACTGGCGCAGGCCAGCAGCGTGGACGAGGCGAGGCCGTACAACAGGAAGAACTGCTCCGCTTCGTTCACCAACGCCTCGTCGCGCCAGGAAGGCAGGGCGCTCGCGGCCTTCATGTAGGACCGGATGTCCTCCGGCAGCTGACGCGACGGCTCGCCGTCGGGATCCCACATCTCGCGCTTCTTGATCAGATCCCCCACGACACGATGCAGGTCCTGTTCGACGACAGTCCTGGCGACGGCATCGGCCGGAGGATCGATGGTCTGGCGCATCCGGTCGAGGAATGCGTCGTCCAGCTGCACATCGCGTCCAAGAACGTTTCGCATGGCTTCTGTCACTTGCCTTTCCTGCCCGCGCGCTCGCGTCGGCCTGGCCGCTGCTTGCGGACTCCGCTCTTCTTTGGCTTGTCTTTCGTTGCCGGAGCCTGACTCCAGCCGCGGCCCGGCGCGGCATCGACGGGACGCGGCCGGCGCGGTTCCGCGCTGCTCCGGCGCGGCCCGCGGTTGCGCTCCGACGCCCGCACCGCTTCGAGAATCTGCACCAGTCCGAGATCGACCTGACGCCGTTCCATGTCGACCTTCACGACCTGCACCGCCACCTTGTCGCCGAGACGATACTCCTTGCCGGTGTTCTCGCCGCGAAGGATGTGGGCCCGCTCCACGAACCGGTAGTAGTCGTCGGCCATCGTCGAGATGTGCACCAGCCCCTCGACGAAATGCTCGATCAGCTCGATGAAGAGGCCGAAAGCCGTGACTCCGGTAATGTAGCCCTCGAACTCGTCGCCGACCTTGTCCGCCATGAAACGGACCTTCTTCCACTGCACCAGCTCCCGCTCGGCGTCGTCGGCGCGCCGCTCACGTTCGGACGTGTGCCGGGCCATCTCGGGCAGGTCTTCTTCGAGCTCCTCCCGGCGCTGGGCGGTCGTGAGGCCGTGGCGTGATTCCCTGAGCGTGCGATGGACGATGAGATCGGGATAGCGGCGGATCGGCGAGGTGAAGTGTGTGTAGCTGGTCGCCGCGAGGCCGAAATGGCCACGGTTCTGCGGGTCGTATCGCGCCTTCTGCATGGTTCGCAGCATCAGGAACGCGATCGGCTTCTCTTCGGGCGTGCCACGCATCTTCTCGACGAGCTTCTGAAAATGCCGGGGCTTGACGCCATCGGGCGGTGCGCCGAGGCTGTAACCGAGCGTCGCGACGAACTCCTCGAATTCTTCGACCTTCAGCGGATCCGGCTCCTCGTGGACGCGGAACAGGCTGGGCACGCCGTGGCCGTCGAGGTGCTGGGCAACGGTTTCGTTGGCCACGAGCATGAACTCTTCGATCAGGCGGTGCGCCACGTTCCTTTCGAGCGCGATGATCGCTTCGACCATTCCTTGGTCGTCGAGCACGATTTCGGGCTCCTTCAGGTCGAAGTCGATGGATCCTCGCCGGTGGCGGCGCTTGTTCAGGATGACGAAGAGATCCCGCATCCGCTCGAAGAGCGGCACGAGCTCCCCATACTTCGCCATGACCTCCGGATCCCGGTCGGTCAGGATGGCATTCACCTCGGTGTAGGTCATCCGGGCGTCGCTGTGGATCACGCCGTCGTGCAACTCGTACCGGACGACGTTTCCCTTCTTGTCGATCTCCATCAGGCACGACTGCACCAGTCGATCGACCTGCGGGTTCAGACTGCAGAGGCCGGTCGCGAGCTCCGAGGGAAACATGTGGACCGCGCGCTCGGGGAAATACACCGACGTCGCGCGATCGTAGCCTTCCTCGTCGAGGGCGCTGCCTTCGGGAACGTAATGGGCAACGTCGGCGATGTGAACGCCGAGCCAGTAGTTCCCGTTCTCCAGGCGCTCGAGCGTGATCGCGTCGTCGAAATCGCGCGCGTGCTCACCGTCGATGGTGACCGTGACCTCCCGGCGGAAATCCGTCCGGCCTTTGAGGTCCCGTTCCTTGACCGCCGTGCCAAGCCGCCGTGCCTCCTCGACCGCCTCTTCCCCGTGCCCGGCGACGATGCCGTACTTGCGCAGGATGATTTCGGTGTCGACGCCCGGCTCGTCGATGCCGCCGAGCACTTCGACCACCCGGCCGACCGGACCCCGGGCAGCCGTCGGCCACTTGGTGATCTCGACCGTGACCATGTCGCCTGGCTCGGCGTCCTTGCTCTCGCCGCGGGGAATATGGACGTCCATGATCAGCCGGCGGTCGAACGGCACGACGAATCCCATGCCGGATTCGTCGACGTCGAAGCGGCCGACGGCGTTACTCGAGCCACGCTCGAGGACGCGCACGATCCGCCCCTCCGCGCCGCGATCGGTGATCCGCTCGATGCGGGCGACGACGCGATCGCCGTGCATCGCCTGATTCAGATTGCTGCCGGCAACGTAGATGTCGCCCGCCACCTCTTCAAGAGGCCGATCCGGGACGACGAAGCCAAAGCCGCGCGGGTTGGTCGTGATCCGGCCGACGACGAGGTTCATCCGGTCGGGCAGGCCGTAACGGTTCCCGCGGGTCTGCACCAGCTGGCCGTCGGCCACCAGCTGCCCGAGCAGGCGCTTGAAAGTCGCGCGCTGCTCACGCGGAAGCTTGAGCCGCTGGAGCAGCTCACGCGGGGTGGCGGGGTGGTCTATCTGTTCGCGAATCAGCTTGAGGAGCTGTTCCTGGTTGAGCATACGTGAGCTACGGGAATACATCTTTTCATACATGGAAGGTTCAACGGTCGGGGGGTCGCGGGTTTGCGGTTCGAAGGGCTCGGGTCAGTTTTTCCAACCGGATAGCCGATGGCGCAGTCTACTGACAGTGTGAGCGCGACTTGACCCTGATGGCGAGCGAAGTGCCCACCCGAGGCTCGGTCGATCGCGGCCGGGCAGGACCGTCGACGACTGCGTCAGCCGTCGATCTGGCACTGGTCCGCCGGGCCCAGGCGGGGGACGACCACGCCTTCGGCCAGCTGATCGAGCGCAACCGCCGCGCCGTCTACCGGGCCGCCTACGCCGCCCTCGGGTCTGCGGAGGACGCCGACGACGTGGCCCAGGAAACGTTCGTCGCGGTCTATCAGAAGCTGCACGGGTTCCGCGGCGACGCGTCGTTTCGGACCTGGCTGCTGGCTATCGCGTGGCGCAAGGCGCTCGATCGCCGTCGCAGCCTCACGCGGTGGATGCGCTTGACGATCAGGCACGACCGTCCGGACGAGGACGGACCCGGGTTGATCGAGCAGGTCGCCGCACCGCAGCGGACGCAGGAAGAAAGCCTGGCTGCCGGGGACTTCGAACGCGCGCTGAAACAGCTCATCGCGGCACTGCCCCGCAAGCTTCGCGATGCGATTCTGCTCGCCGGGTCCGGCGAGTACTCGTACGAACAGATCGGCTCGATGCTCGACATTCCCGTCGGCACGGTGAAGTGGCGAGTCTCCGAGGCGCGCCGGGTCTTGAAACAGAAGCTGGCCGCGCTGGGATACGCACATGATTGAACGAGAAATCGACACCGCAATCGACCGCGCCGTTCGCGACTTCATGGACGTGGACACGGATGCGGCATTCCGGGCGAGGGTGACCGCGCGGCTGCAACGGCCGGCCCATCGCGCATGGACGCCGCGGCTGGCGGTCGCCGCCGTCGCAACGGTCGCGATTGCCGTGGCCCTCCTCTGGTTCAGGACGCCACCACCGGCAAAGACGACGGAAGGTAACGCGGCCAGCGCCGAACGAACGACTCCGCCGCCGCCCCCAGTTGCGGGTTCGAATCCCAAGGCCGCGGCAGCGGTCCCGATGTCCCGACCACAGGCGTCGCCCCGGCGGGCGGCCGAGCCGTCAATCCCGCGAGGCACTGTCGTTGCGGCCGTCGCGGAGATGCCGTTCACGTCGATCGCGCCACTGACGGCTCTCGAGCCGATCAGTGTCGAGCCAATTGCGAACACGGCGATTACACCGCCGGAGATCGTCGTCGCGCCGTTGTCGCCGATTGCTGAAGTTCAGATTTCACCACTGGAGCCGCGCTCGGCGCGGAATTGAGGAGCGTCATGTCGAGACACATCATTGGAGCCGCATTCATCGCCGCCCTGCTGGCCGCGTCCGTCCACGCGCAGGAGGCTCAGGGGCGCGGCGGGCAGACCCCGGCGCCGGCCGAAAAGCCTCAGTCGGGCCAGAACCGGCCACCCTCGCCTGCCGAGTTGGCGGCGCCGTCCGGGCAACCGGTAAACATAAAACTCGATCTGACGATCACCGATCAGCTCGCCTCGGGTGCCCCCGCGAAGAAAACGGTGAGCATGATCGTGGCGGATCGATATAGCGGCAGCATTCGGAGCATCGGCAACAGTGTGCGGGCGACGCTCAACGTCGACGCGACTCCTCAGATTCTCCAGAACGGGAACGTCAGGCTGCAGCTCGGCCTGGAGTACAACCCCCGTCAACCCACTACGGCCCCGGAGAAAGTCAAGGGTCCCAATGGCGAAGTCCTGGAGCTCCCGCGGGACGAGGGTGGCTCGTCTCTCAACCAGCGCGTCGTGATCGTGCTCGAACCCAACAAGCCGCTGATGCTGTCGCAGGCCGCCGACCCGCTCTCGGATCGGAAAATCACGGTGGAGGTTCGCGTTTCGATCCTGAAGTGACAGGCGGGTTATCTGGCGGTCGCGACCTTGATCGCTTCGAGCGCTTCGCCGGCCTTGCTGTTGGCCGCAGCATCCAGCTTGCCGGCGAGGCGCTGGGCCTCGTCCAGGTGTTCGAGCCCCGCCGAGATGCTCCTGACCGCATCGGTATTCCCTGCGTCGGCAAGGCGCTGCCGGATCCTGCGCAGCGGGTCCTTCGCCTCCTCGAACCGCCGGCTCGCGTCCCCGAAGTTCACGTTGTAGAGACTCACCCGCGCATCGAGGATGTGCCCGCGCGCTTCGGCGACGTCCAGCCGCTGCTGCGCGTCGGTCAGCGCCGCCTGCAGCGTCCCCCTGCCCGACGCTCCCCACGCATAGCCGAGCCCGAGCACTACCAGGACCACCACCAGCCCCACGAGGAGCAGCTTGCCGATCTTCGCCATAGGCGAGATTCTAGTGCCAGCCGACCATCAGGCCGCGAGCAGGACGTGCAAATCGCCGACGTTGGTGCCGGTCGGGCCCCAGACAATCAGGGCGTCCGCGGCCGCCGCGAAGTGGTAGGCGTCGTTGTTGTCGAGCGCTGCGCGCCAGTCGAGGCCGGCCGCTTTGGCTCTCGACAGCGTCTCACCATCCACCACGACGCCCGCCGCATCAGTAGGACCATCGATGCCGTCCGTGCCGGCGCTGGCGAGCACGGCGGTGCGGCCGCCAGCCTCGACGAGAGGCAGAGATGCCGCTCCGGCGAGCCCGAACTCCTGGTTCCGCCCTCCGAGGCCAGTGCCGCGCACAGTCACGATTGTTTCTCCCGATCCGATGACGCACGTTGGACGCGTTGCACCGCGAGTCGCCGCGGCCGCCGCCTCGACGAACCGCCGTGCCGCATCCCGCGCTTCTCCCGTCGTCGGATCGGACAACGCGATGACCTGGTAGCCGGCCGACTCGGCGGCGCGCACGGCACCGTCGACCGCCATCAGCCGGTTGCCTACAAGGGTGAACGTGGAGGCCTCGAGCCGGCGGTCACCGGACTTGATGGTCTCCTCGGCCTGGCCGTTCGCGCCACGTTCGAGGTGGGCTCGAACACGGGCAGGCAGCGTGACGTCGTAGCGCCTCACGATCTCCAACGCGTCGGCGAAAGTCGTGTCGTCGGGAACGGTAGGGCCTGATCCGATCACTGCAGGGTCGTCAGCTACGGGCGCGTGAACATCCGACAGGGCGAGCGTGATGGTCCGTCCGGCCGCGGCCGCGAGCTTGCCCGCCCTTGATCCGCGACAGATGTTTGCGCAGGCAGTTCAGTTCGTGGATCGC
This sequence comes from uncultured Acidobacteriota bacterium, assembly GCA_963836735.1. GTDB lineage: Bacteria > Acidobacteriota > Vicinamibacteria > Vicinamibacterales > 2-12-FULL-66-21 > JACCXG01. The sequence continues at coordinate 131,113 of CAWIKP010000019.1, forward strand.
CGCGCCCGCATGCATCAGCCTGGTCGTGGCGTCGACTTTCTCCGCGAGCGTCAAGCCGTCCGCCGGCGCGACCAGCATGGCGGATGCGCCCCCGGAAAGCAGCACGAGGAGGCCTCCTCGATCACGGCTCTCGTGCGCGAGTTCCAGCGCGGCCTCCCCAGCCGCGGCGCTGTCAGCGTTCGGAGACGGATGACCTGCGGCGAACGCCCGCACACCGGACCCGTTCACTGCGTCGATCGAGTGCGTCGCGATTACGGCACGCCCGCCGCGGAGAAACGGCATGGCCGCGATGAACATCGGAGCGGCGCCCTTCCCGGCCGCGACTACTGCCGAGGGCAGTTCTGTGGCGGGCACTGTCGAGAGCGCAGCGCGGATTAACGGCCCAGGGGCGACGGCATCGACACCGGCCCGCAGGATGCGCTGACTGTCGTGACGAAGCTGGAGAAGCGAACGGCTCAGTGACGCTGTTTGGGATCCGACCAGGCCGAGAGGCCCGTGACGGCATTGAACTGGCGAAGGAGCGAAGCCATGAGCTGATCGGCGTTATCGCAGGAGCAGAGTTGCTCGAGGTCGTTCAGCACGCGCGCCAGCGCTCGATCGGCGTTGTTGATGGCCAGCTCGGAGAAGTACTCGCGCTGCCGCGCGAGGCATTCCCGATGCTTTATGAACTCTTGCCGATAGAAGTCCGCCGGGACACTGACCATGAACGCTCGAAAGCCTGCCAGAGCTGACCGTCCGTGCCATGCGACTCCTCGCCTGGTTCATATTGTGGGGTAAATCGATAGTAGTCGTCCCGTAGTACTTGTGTCAACGGCGACCATTTCGGTCGGTCCTTCCGTCTGACCAGCCTCCGCTGAAGCTACGGCGGTCCGCCGGAGCCTTGGCGAAGGCGGAAGGCGGAAGCCACCCGGACACAGGCTCGTGGCTTCCGGCTTTAACCGGAAGGCGGATGCCGCGTTACCGGACACTGCGTGCCACGATCAATCCTCCCACCGATCCGAGCAGCATGCCTCCCAGGAGCAGGATGATCCACAGCTCAACCGGCAGAAATGTAATCGACCCGAGGCCGACGGCGTCCGCCACCGCCGCCCCATATCTGGCGCGCGCGACGGCAAACAGCACGCCGAGCGACACGATCGCCACGATCGCGCCTGCCCCTCCCTGCATCACCCCTTCGAGCACGAGCGGCCCGCGCACGTAGGCGAGCGGTGCCCCCACGAGCTGCATGATTTCGATTTCGTCACGGCGCGCATGCGCGGCCAGCCGCACCACATTGGCGACCGTCAGCGCCGAGGCCAGTGCGAGCAGCGCCACGATCACGAGGCCGATCGATCGCACGAAGGTAATCACGCCGTTGAGCCGGGTCAGCCAGCGACGGTCGTACCGGACGTCGGTCACGCCGGGCTGCGACGACAGCGTCTTCGCGAGCGCGTCGACCGCTTCCTCTGCGGTTCGCACTTCCGGCCGAAGCCGCACGTCGACTGATGCGGGAAACGGATTGCGCGAGAGCCGCCCGGCGGTCGCGCCAAGATCCGGAAAATCCCGGCCGAAGCGTTCGGCCGCCTGCGCCTTCGACACGTACTGCCGCCCCGCGCTCAGCCCGCTGCCGTCGATCAGCGACTGCACGCTCTCGAGCTGCGGCGGCGTGATGTCGTCACGGAGGTAGACGGCGAACTCCGCCGACTCGCCCCAGCGTTCGGTCAGCCGGCGAACGTTCGTGTTGAGGATGAGGAAGAAGCCGAGGACGAACAACCCGGCGCCGATGGTCAGGATGGCGAGGACGGCCGATCGCCGGCCGCGCCACAGGCTCGCGGCGGCCTCGCTGACGAAATACTTCAAGGCCCGCATCAGTGTCCCGCCCGGGAATTATGTCGCGAACAACCCGCCCGGGACACTAACTCACCTCCACGATCTGGCCATGGTCGAGCGTCAAGGCCCGGCGGCCGACCCGTCGAATCAGCTCGCGGTCGTGCGTCGCGACGAGGACGGTCGTGCCGCGCGCGTTGACCTCGCGCAGCAGGTTCATGATTTCGAGCGAGAGGTCCGGATCGAGGTTGCCGGTGGGCTCGTCGGCCAGGATGATCACGGGATCGTTGACCAGCGCCCGCGCGATCGCGATGCGCTGTTGCTCCCCGCCCGACAGCTCATCCGGGTATGCGGTCATGCGGTGCTGCAGGCCGACCCACTTCAGGACCTGGAACACACGGCGCTGCTGCTGCGAGATCGGCACGCCGAGGACGCGCGGGACCAGCGCGACGTTCTCGATCACGGTCTTGGTCGGCAGCAGCTTGAAGTCCTGGAAGACGAACCCAAGGGATCGGCGGTAGGACTGCACCTGTCCCGGGGTCAGCGCGGCGAGGCTGCGGCCGCCCACGACGAGATCGCCTTCCGACGGCACGTCCTGCCGCAGCAGCAGCCGCAGCAGCGTCGACTTGCCCGCGCCGCTCGGGCCGGTCAGGAACACGAACTCGCCCTTGTCGACACGCAGCGAGAGATCGCGGAGAGCGTAGACGCCCCGGCCGTACAGCTTGGAGATGCGATGGGCTTCGATCATTCAACCCGATCCGCCGCCAGCAGGCGCTTCAGCAGGTCGTTCACGAGCGCCGGATTGGCCTTGCCCTTCGTCGCCTTCATCACCTGCCCCACGAGGAAGCCGAACGTCTGCTGCTTCCCGGCGCGATACTGCGCAACCGGCCCCGGGTTCGCGTCGAGGACGGCCTGAACCGCGCTGACGATCGCGGCCTGATCGTCGATCCGCGCCAGTCCTTCGCGCTCGACGATCTCGGCCGCGGGCCGGCCGGTCGTATACATCTTCTCGAAAACGTCCTTCGTCGCCGGCCCGCCGATCGTGCCGGCGTCGATCAACCGGATCAATCCCGCGAGCGCCTCGGGCGTCACCGCCACCTCGCTGACGGTGACGCCGAGATCGTTCATCTTCGCGCTGAGCGCGCCCATCACCCAGTTGCTCGAGGCCTTGGGATTCCCCGAGGCCGCGGCCGTGGCTTCGAAGTAGTCCGCGAGCTCGCGCGAGGCCGTCAACACCGAGGCGTCGTACTCCGGCAGCGCATATTGCTCGACGAAGCGCCGCCGGCGCGCGTCGGGCAGCTCGGTCAGGCTGGATCGGACCTCTTCAATCCACGCGGCCTCGAGTGTCAGCGGCGGGAGATCGGGCTCGGGGAAGTACCGATAGTCGTGGGCTTCTTCCTTGCCCCGCATCGACAGGGTCCGGCCGCCGCTGGCATCCCAGAGCCGGGTTTCGTGGTCGACGGCGCCCCCGCCCTCGACAATCCCGATCTGCCGCTCGATTTCGTATTCGAGTGCACGCTGGACGTGCCGGAAGGAGTTGAGGTTCTTGAGCTCGGTCTTCACCCCGAGTCGCTCGGAACCCGACGGCCGCACCGAGACATTGGCGTCGCAGCGGAGGCTCCCCTCTTCCATGTTGCCGTCGTTCACGCCGATGGCGACCAGAATCGCGCGCAGCCGCGAGAAGAACTCCGCGGCATCCGCGGCGGAGCGCAGGTCCGGCTCGGTGACGATCTCGATGAGCGGGACGCCGCTGCGGTTGAAGTCCAGATAGGTCCGGTTGGCGGAGTCGGCGAAGCCCTCGTGGAGGGACTTGCCGGCGTCCTCTTCCATGTGGACCCGTGTGATTCGTACCTGCCGCGTGCCGCCGCGGGTCTCGAACGCAACAGTGCCGGCCGTGGCCAGCGGCCGATCGGACCTGGGAGATCTGATAGCCCTTGGGGAGATCGGGATAGAAGTAGTTCTTGCGCGCGAAGATCGACACCGGCTGGACGCTGCAGTTGAGCGCGTGCGATGCGCGCACCGCGAGCTCGACCGCGAGCTGATTCAACACCGGCAGCGCGCCGGGCAATCCCAGACAGACAGGACAGATGTTGGTGTTCGGCGGCGATCCGAACGTCGTGCTGCAGCCGCAGAAGATCTTGCTGGCGGTCAACAGCTGACAGTGGATCTCAAGGCCGATGACCGGCTCGAGCGAGGGCACGCACGTCGATTATTGCACTGCCAAGATTGCCAAAATTGCCAAAATTGAAAGCCACCGGGCAATTACGTTGGTTCGTGTCGTGTCTCAGTCGGTCATTCGCGGCCAAGTCTTTTGAATCTTGGCAATGTTGGCCCGCCTACGCTTGTCAGTGAGGATCAGCCGACAAGCTTCGGCGAGGTCTCGCCGTAGCGCCGCTCCCGCAACGAGCGGCGCGAAGGCGGACAATTTTGGCAATGCACCCTACTCCGTCGTCACCAGCTCCGAGTCCCTCCTTCGGCTGATTGAGTCGGCCAGGTCCAGCCGTTCGAGGCGGCGATACAGTGCTCGCCGGCTCAGGCCGAGGAGTTGGGCCGCCGCCTTCTTGTTGCCGCCCACCTTCGCGAGCGCCCGCTGGATGTGCTCGCGCTCGACGCTCGCCAGGGAATCACCGTCGTACGCGCCCTCGGGAACAGGTGGTGCCGTCGCGCGCGCGGGAGTGCCGGGCTGGTGCGGCAGGCCGACCGACAGCTCGCGTTCGGTGATCAGGGTCGCGTCGGAGAGAATGCAGGCTCGCTCGATTACGTTTCTCAGTTCCCGGACGTTGCCCGCCCAGGTGCCGGCCGCGAGCAGCCGTTCGGCGCCGGCGGTCAGTCCGGCCAGCGGCTTGCCGAGGCGGTCGGCGGCCTCGCGCACGATAGCCGCAGTCAGGTAGGGGATGTCTTCACGGCGATCCCGCAACGGGGGCACCTTCACTTCGACGCTGTTGAGGCGATAGTAGAGATCGCTCCGGAACCGGCCGGCCGCGACCTCGGCGCGAAGGTCGCGACTGGTGGCAGCGATGACCTGCACATCGACGGGGCACGGCTCCGCCGATCCGACGGGATGCACCTCACCCAGTTCCAGGGCTCGCAGCAGCTTCGCCTGAACCGCGAACGGCAACTCGGCGACGTCATCCAGAAACAGCGTGCCGCCGCCCGCCCTTTCGAAGAAGCCCGCCTGATGGTCGGTCTCGCCGTCGAGTCCGCCGCGGACTTCACCGAACAGTTCCGCTTCGAACAGCGGTTCGACAACCGCCGAGCAGTTCACCGCGATGAACGCGCCGATCGCGGCGCGGCCCGCTGCGATGGAGCGCCCGCGCCACCAGTTCCTTGCCGGTCCCGAGTCTCCCCGGTGACCAGAGCGGTCTTGACGTGCGGCGCGAGGCGCCGGATCAGTCCGAACAGATCCTGCATCGCCGGGCCGCGGCCGATCATGCCGCAGAACTCCAGGTGACGCGCCAGATCCCGTTCCATCGAGAGCACCGCCCGGCGGCGATCGATCTCGTCGCGCACCCCAGCGAGCATCTGCTGCAGCCGTCCGAAGTCCAGCGGCTTACTCAGGTAGTCCATCGCCCCGAGCTTGATCGCCTCGACCGCGGTTTCCACCGACGCGTAGCCGGTCATCAGCACGGCCTGACAGTTCGGATTCGACTCACGGATCGCGCGCAGCACCTCGAGGCCGCCGACGTCGGGCATCCGGAGATCCACCATCACCAGGTCGGCATGCGTGGATTGGACTCTCGCAATCCCCTCGCGCCCGCCCGCGCACGCGATCACCTGAAACCCCGATCGCGCGGCAAACCGCCCCACCACATCGAGAATGCCCGGCTCGTCGTCGATGACGATGAGGACCGGCTGCTGAGCCGTCATGCGTACTCCTTCCTGGTAATGGCCTGCACCGCGGCATGGAGCGCGCCGAGCGACACCGGCGCGGCGAGAATCGCCGCATCCTCCGGTCCGAACTGCTCGATCTCCGCGTTCTCCGGCGCGATCGACGTCAGGATCAAAGGCACCCGACGGTCCTGCCCGGGCTGCTTCCGGTCGTGCCATCCGGTGAGATCGGCCAGGACGATGGACCGATCCACGATCGCGAACTGCAGGGAGGCGCGCCGCCAGACGTCGGCGGCCTCGTGAGACGTCGCCGCCGGCTGCGGCCGGTATCCCCAGCCGCGCAGCGCCGCCGCGATGAACTCGCGCTCGGACTGTTCGGGATGCGCGATGAGAACTTCGCCGTCCGGGCTGATGCTGCTCTGGCTGGCCGGCAGCAGCACCGTGAACGTCGTCCCCTCGCGCGGGCGGCTGTCGACCGTGATCTGCCCGCCGTGGTCCCGAACGATGCCGTAACAGATGCTCAAGCCCAGCCCCGTCCCTTCGCCGACGTCGCGGGTCGTGAAGAACGGGTCGAAGATGCGCGACAGGTTGGCACTCTCGATGCCATGGCCGGTATCGGAGACCTGCAGTTCGACCGCGTTCGTGAGCACGTCGTGGCGGACGGTAATCGCCAGCCGGCGCTCGTGGGTGCTGCGCATCGCCTGCTCGGCGTTGAGCACCAGGTTCAGCAGAGCCTGCTGCAGCTGTCCGCCATCGGCCAGCACCCTCGGCAGCCGCGGCGCGAAGCTCGTCGCGAGCTCGACGCCGGCCATCCTGAACGAGTACTCACGCAGCGCGATGACCTGCTGGCACACATCCACGAGATCCTGCGGAGCCCGCGCGGCGCCCTGGCGGCGGGCGAACGTCAGGAGGTTGCGAACGATTCGCGCCGCACGCTCGGATTCTTCGGCGATCCGCCGGAGGTCCTGAGCCACCTCCTCCGGCGGCCGGGAGCCTGGACCGGCGCGCAGCTCCTCTTCGACGAGCTGCGCGTACCCGATCACGCTGGTCAGCGGGTTGTTCAGTTCGTGCGCGACGCCGGCCACGAGCTGGCCGATCGCCGACAGCTTCTCGGCCTGAACCAGCTGCGCCTGCGTCGCCTTCAGCTGATCGAGCGTCGCGACGAGCCGGCCGTTCGCGGCGGCCAGCTCCTGGCTCATTCTCTGAAGCCGGCGGGCGCTCGCGATCTCCTCGGTCACGTTCTTGGCCACCTGCACCACCGAAGGCCCGTCCGACGCCGGTCCGATGGGGAACGTCGTGACGCTGAAGATCTGGCCATCGGGCAGGGTGATCTCGGCACGTGAGGCTTCCTGCGCCAGCGCGCGACTCACCGCGCAGCGGGCGTCATCCCCGGCGCAGCCGCAGAAGCCGACCTGTCCGCAGGTCAGCCGGCTGATGCCGGTCACCGGCAGGTCGAGGTGCGCCGCCAGAGCACGGTTGCCGCGCAACAGCGCCCCTCGGTCGTTGAACACGGCGATCGGATCGCTGATCGCGTCGAACGTCCGCTCCCACTCGCGCTTGGCCTCACGGACGCTGTGATGGAGTTGCGCGTTCTGCACCGCCACCACGATCTGCGCCGCAATCACGCTCACCAGCTGCTCGTCTGCCGCCTGAAACCGTCTCGGACGGGTCGATGCAATCGAGAGCGTGCCGAGCAGCTCGTCGCCCGCGAGCATCGGCACGCTCAAGGCACTGCGCAGCGGAAGGCCTGCCGGGTCGATGTCGACCTGATCCGCGAAGTCCTCGATCACCACCGCGGCGCGAGTGGAGATGACCACGTCGCTCGGTCGCGTCACGCCGGGCAGATATTTCGTCCAGAGCCGATGCATCGCGTCCGCGCCGACCGCCGCGCGGACCTCGAAGGAATCGTTCACGCGGTCGTACAGCCTGATCAGGGCGGCGGTGCCATCCATGGCCCGCACCAGCCGCTGGAGAGCCCCCGTCAGAATGTCCGTGAGCTCGAGCGATCGCGAGACGCCCGATGCGATCTCGTTGATCGTCTGCAGCTCCCACACCAGCCGGCGATTCTGGGCGGTGATGCGCCGACGCTCGAGCGCCCCGGCCAGCGAGCCGAACAGCTGTCCGATGTCGGACTTGCGAACCGACGCGAAGGCGTCGGGGTCGAACCATTGGATGGTGCCGGCCATCGATGTCCGATCGGACATGACGATGACTTCGGTGTCCGGCGACAGGTGTGTGACCTGCGAGAGGAGCTCGAATGCGGAATCGGGTCCCGGCGCTCCATCGACGAGCAGCGCGTCGAAGAGATCGCCGCGGACGAGAGCGACCGCGTCGGCCACCGACGTCACCGCCTGCACACGGTAGCCGCGAGCGCGCGCCTCGCTGGCGAGCATCCGCGCAGAATCACGATCGCCATCGACGATCAGCAGCGAAGCAGGCATCTCGCTCATAGGTGAGCCGGCACCCGAAGGGCCGGGACCGGTTGATCGAGGCAAGAGACAGGCCGAAACCGCGCACGGCTGCGAAGCGGTTTGTGCTGGGACTTTCACGTCCCAGGCCGTCACACGGCGATGCGGACGTGAATCAGGTTGCAGGGATGGAACGTCGATGTTTCAGAAATAGAACGACAAATCCGCGGGTCCGCGGTTCGCGGGTTCGCAAGACCGATGAGTCGCCGAACGATCCCGGTGAAAGCCGCAGCAACCAGCTAGCCCTGGCGGCTTCCATCCAGCTCACTCGCGCCGCCCAGAACGGCGACCCCGCGAACCGCGAGCCCTTACGCCGTGATGCCGTGCTTCTTCATCAGGCGCCACATCGTCGTGCGGCTGACCTGCATCTCGCGGGCAGCGGCGGAGACCTCGCCGTTGTTCTTCGCCAGCGTCGCGACGATCATCTCGCGCTCCGCGCGCTCGCGTGCTGCGGCGACGCTGCCTTCGGAAACAACCGGCGCGCTCCTGGGAGCCAGCAGTTCCTCGGGGAGATCATCGACATCGATCAACTCGCCGCGCGCCACGCGCCACGGCCCGCTGCACCACGTGCTGAAGCTGACGGATATTGCCAGGATAGGTGTAGGCCATCAGCGCCTGGATCGCCGCGGGGGTGCAGCCGGTGACGATGCCGCCGCCAAACCGCCGGATGAAGTGCTCGATCAGGACGCTGATGTCCTCGTCGCGCTCGCGCAGCGGAGGCAGATGGATGCGATGCACGTTCAGGCGATAGAAGAGATCGCTCCGGAAGTCGCCATTGTCCAGGGCCGACTGGATGTCGAGGTTGGTTGCCGCCAGGAAACGGACGTCGACACGGCGGGTCTCGTTCTCGCCGATGCGTCGGACCTCGCCAGACTCCAGGGCGCGCAGCAGCTTCGCCTGCAGCGACCGGGGCATCGTCCCGATCTCGTCGAGAAAGAGCGTGCCCCCGCTCGCGTGCTCGATGAGGCCGGCGCGCGGCGCCGCCGCGCCGGTAAAAGCGCCACGCGCATGTCCGAACAGCTCGTTTTCGAGCAGCGATTCGGTCAGCGCCGCGCAGTTGAGGGCGACGAATGGCTTCGAGCCCCGCACGCTGGCGCTGTGGATCGCGCGCGCCACCAGCTCTTTGCCGGTGCCGGTCTCGCCCGTGATCAGCACGGTTCCGCCCGCCGCCGCGGCTCGAGTGATCAGGTCCTTCACGCGCTGCATCGCCGGGCTGTTGCCAATGAGCGCCGCCAGCGATCCCGGAGGATCGACCTGCCGCTGCAGCAGGTCGACCTGCCGCGCCAGCTGACGCCGCTCGGTCGCCGAGCGCACTCGCATCAGCAGCTCGTCGCGGAAGAACGGCTTCTGGACGAAGTCGACCGCACCGAGCTTCATCGCTTCGACGGCAGTGTCGACGGTGCCGAATCCGGTCATGATGATGAAGGCCGAATCGACGCGCATATCCCGCAGCTGCCGCAGGATGTCCAGCCCGGAGATGCCGGGCATCCGCATGTCGGACAGGATCACGTCGAAGGCGCCGCCGCGTGCCAGCTCGAACCCTTCTTCGCCACTTTCGGCCGACTGCACGCCGTATCCGGCCGCCCGCAGCGTCCGCTCCATGCTGTCGCGGACGCCGGGGTCATCATCAATCAGGAGAATCCGCGACATCGGCCCTTAACTTAGCATCCCCTGCAGCCGATACAGCCGATATGACGTGGTGTTCGTGTGCCCTGGCAGCCGTCCTGCTGACCGCCGGATGCTCCGACGTCCGGCCGCCGCCAATCAAGATGCCGGAGGCATCCGTTCCGCAGTATGTCCGGGTCAAAACCACGCCGAACGGGCCGGTCGTGCGGGTGGCGCTCGAGGACTACGTGCGCGCCGCCATTCTCTCGGAGTTCGCGCCGCCGTCCGGAGATCCCGCGACAGATCGAGCTCATGCTCGAGGTCCAGGCGATCATCGCGCGTACCTACGCCACCGCTCATCTCGGTCGTCATCAGCGGGAGGGATACGACCTCTGCTCCACCACGCACTGTCAGCTCTACCAGCCTTCGCGGCTGAAGACCTCGAGCTGGGCGCCGCTTGCCGACAAGGCCGCCGCTCATACCACCGGCATGGTCCTTTGGTACGGCACTGCTCCGGCCAGCGCGCTCTTTCATGCGGACTGTGGCGGCCACACCAGCGCCGCGACCGACATCTGGGGCGGAACGGCCCGGCCCTATCTGAAGGCGGCGGTCGACGACGGCGCGGCGCAATCAGCGCACACGACGTGGAGGTACGAGGCGGGGCGGGCCGAGCTGATCGCCGCCTTGAATGCCGATCCCCGCACGCGCGTCGGCAGGGAGCTTCGCGAGATCAGGATCGCCGCGCGCGACGACGGCGGGCGTGCCGTGCTGATTAGCTTGAAGGGCACGCGCGACGTCACGGTCCGGGGCGAGGACCTGCGCACGGTCCTGACCAATGCCTTTGGCGCCAGGTCGATTAAGAGCGCGCTGTTCGAGGTATCGAAACAGGGGACGCGATTCGTCTTCAGCGGAAAGGGCTACGGCCACGGTGTCGGCCTCTGCCAGGCCGGCGCCTACGCGCGCCTGCGAGCCGGCGCGCGTCCCGAGCAGGTGTTGGCCCGCTACTACCCGGGGACCCACCTGATCGCGCTGCCGTAAAATTCGATTGTTCGCTGGGCCGCTAGTCGGCTGGTCCGCTGGGCCGTCGGCTCGGCATCCCTTTCACGGTCTAGCGGACCCGCGCCTAGCGGACCAGCGGACCAGCGATTATCACCCCATCGCATAGACAACGATATTGACCGCGAACTTCGTGTTGTCCTGGCGCTGGAAGCGCTTGTTCCGCCAGTCGTAGTCCCACTCGCAGCCATAGTCCTTGTTGCTGTAGAGCACGCCGAGCCTGCCGTTCCGTTCCACGCCGCGCAGGTAGTCGTGGACGATCTCGTCTCCCCAGCCGTTCAACTCGTGCGAGGTCGTCGGCGGGCCTTCGTCGAAGCGGAAGAACGAGCGGTAGAGATGATGGTGCCGAGGCAGCCGCGGCATGGCGCCGTCGCGCGCGAAGATCGCCAGCATCTCGCTCTCGAAGCTTCGCGCATACAAGCCGTTGACGTCGTGGTTGCAGTCGTCTGAAAACAGCAGGCCGCCCGATTCGACGTAGGCGCTCAGGCGCTTGCGTTCTTCGGCAGTAAACCGGACCAGCTTGTGGCCGGTCATGAACAGGAACGGGAACGCCATCAACTCGGCGGACGATGGCGCGATGATCGACTTCCTCCGGGTACACCCTGATGTTGGTGTACTCCACGACCGAGTTCAGGACATTGGCGGCGACCTTGGGGTTGTAGTCCCAGTCTCCGGAGTCGTACCGCAGTCGCGCGAAGACGAATTCCGAGGCCCGCGGCCGCCCCTGCGGCGCAATATCCATCGGGTCATTCTAGATGTGGGTCGGCCGGGTCTGGAGACCCGGCCGACATCCACGACCCCTGTATAATCACTTAACCAATTGAAGGACTTGGACTAATGGCAACGATTCCGGCGAAAGCGGTAAACGGTGGCAGCAGCCGGGCGTAATTACATGACAGGAGCGCAACCAGCGGGCCTTCCGCCCCGCGAAGCCGACAGCGCCGCCGCCTCCGCCGTGAAGGCGATGCAGGCGGACGGACGTCACGCCGAGGCGCGCGAGCGGTATGCGGAGCTCGTCGCCCGCCATCAACGACGCGCCGCCAGGATCGCGTTTCACTATCTGCGCGATGGAGCGGAGTCGGATGAAGCGGTGCAGGATGCGTTCGTGAAGGCGTACTCGCACCTGTCCACGTTCCGCGAGGAGCTGCCCTTCGAGGTCTGGTTCACCCGGATCCTCATCAACGGGTGCCTCGATCGGATCAAAGCGCGGACCCGGCGCGAACGCTGGATGGTATCGATGCCGGACCACGGTCCGGGGGAGCGTGATTTCGCGGAACGAACGGCCGGTCACGGCCCGTCGCCCGAAGACCTGGTGCTCGCGCGAGAGCGCCGGCAGAAGCTGGCGGCGGCGCTGGCCCGCCTGCCCGATCGGCAGCGGTCGGTTTTCATGCTGAGTCACTACGAGGGCTGCACCTCACGCGAGGTGAGCGCCATCACGGGACTGAATGAATCGACGGTGCGCGTGCACCTTTTCCGGGCCATTCGCAAGCTCCGGGGTATGTTGACGGAGAGGAACAATGGGGCTTCTTAATCCGCATCTGGACGACGACGACTGCGCCGATGTCTGGAGTGCGCGGCAGGCGCTCGGCACCGCGGAGTCGGATCGCCCCGCCGAGTCGCATCTCCTGAGCTGCGGCGATTGCCGCGCCCGCTACAGTGCATTCACGTCGTGGGTCGAGGCCATGCGCACCGACGCCCAGGTCGAGGCCGACGAGATCTTCACGCGCGATCGGCTGGCCACGCAGCAGGCCCAAATCTTCCGGCGCCTGGAGTCGCTCGAGCATCCGGCCCGGATCATCGCCTTCCCGCGATTCACCCGCCCGGTCTCCGTCCAGCCCGGCGGCCGACACCGCTGGATCGCCGCTGCAGCCGCCGTCGGTCTGATCACAGGGGTAGGCCTCGGCCAGCTGTTCGAGAGCTCCCGGCACCGCCAGCAGGCGTCTCCGCTGGCACAAACCCGCGTGGCGACGCCACTCACTGAACCGGCGACCCGCCCCGTCCAGACGGCTCCTGCGTCGAACGACGACGAGACGTTCCTCTACGAGCCGGAAGTCACCTCTTCGCAGGCGCGCGTGCCGGACTCGCTCCAGTACCTGAACGCCATCACGCCAGGTGCCAGGGATTACGACCCGCGGTAGTGGCCACCTCCCCCCTGATCTTCCGTAAGGGCCTCGACATGAAAGAGGCCGTCGCCGACGAGCTCGCGGCCGCTTACAACAGCGCGCTGGTCGATGAGGTTCGGGCCAACGGGTTCCGCTACGTGTCGGGCCGGCTCACCGTCCACCTCGCGCACGAATTCGGCTTCTGTTACGGCGTCGATCGCGCGGTGGACTACGCGTACCAGGCCCGGCGCCGCTTTCCGGGCCGGAACGTCTTCCTGACCGGTGAGATCATCCACAACCCGCACGTGAACGAACGGCTGCGCGACAACGGCATCCGGTTCCTGTCGGACCCGGGCGAGCGGAGCGACACGCTGGGGCCGGACGACGTGGTGATCCTGCCGGCGTTTGGGGTCACCGTCGGCGAGATGGCGCAGCTCACGAGTCAGGGCTGCACGCTGGTCGACACCACCTGCGGCTCGGTGCTCAATGTGTGGAAGAACGTCACCCGCTACGCGCAGGACGGCTTCACCGCAATCATTCACGGAAAGGTGAAGCACGAGGAAACCCGGGCCACGGCATCGCAGGCGCTGAAATACCCGGGCGGGCGCTACCTGGTCGTCCTCGACCGCGACGAAGCGGCCGTCGTGTGCGACTTCATCCGCAGGGGTGGAGACAGCGCGGCGTTCGCGGCCCGATTCGAGCCCGCCGCTTCCGCCGGGTTCGACCCGGTTGCCGATCTGGTGCGGATCGGGTGCGCCAACCAGACCACCATGCTGATGTCGGAATCGCTGGCCATCGGCGAGATGTTCCGGGCCGCCATGCTCGATCGGTACGGCGAGGAGGCCCTGCCCCGCCATTTCCGGGCCTTCGACACGATCTGCAGCGCGACCCAGGAACGGCAGGACGCCGTCATCGCCCTGCTCGACGAGCAGCCGCTCGACCTGATGCTGGTGGTTGGCGGCTACAACAGCAGCAATACCTGCAACCTGGCGAGAATCTGTGCGGAGCGGGTCCGCACGTTCCACATCGCCGATCCGGGCTGTCTGGTGTCGCGGGATGTCGTGCGGCACCGGCCGGTCGGGGCGCCCTCCACGACGACGCGGGCGGGAGGAATCGACGAGGGACTGGTTACCAGCGACCGGCACGCTGAACATCGGCCTCACCGCCGGCGCCTCGACGCCCAACAACATCGTCGGACACGTCATCAAGCAGCTCGAGGCGTTTTGCGGAGGCTCACCGCTCCAGGCGTGACAGCTCCGGTCCGCTGGCCTGGGTGAGGACGACCTTCACCTTGCGGCCGCGCTGGCGCGCCAGGAACTTGTAAAGGTCGGATCCGGGCTTGGCAACCACCGTCGCGTTGTCGCCGAGGGTGAAATAGCCTTCCAGCACCTCGTGGTCGGCCGAGCTGACCTGAACGGTCATGATGGTTTCGTCGCGGTCGTTGGCGCCGCTTCCCACGGTGAAACCGACGAGAACCAGTGCCAGGGCGCCCATTACCGTCAGCAGCTTCCGCACGACCGTTTCTCCCTGATTCGGTCCGGCCACCGTGGCCGGACTGGCCCTGTCGGTGCAATCAGGCTGCCACTGCGGATCTGCCTGTCAATCAGTCGGTTACGATGCCCTGACCGGTCCGCGGTGGAAGGCGATACTCACTTAGACGGTAAACAGACAGTCCCCGGACGCCGTAATACGGCCTATAGTCATCACCGCCTCGAGCGCGGCTCCGGCCGCACCTGAGCGCAGCCGTCCCGGTGAGCCGGCCGGGGGGCGACACACCGACGATCCGAGAACAGCAATGGGAAGACAGACCGCCTGGGTTCTGGCCCTGCTCATCACGTGCGCGCCCGGGGCGACCTCTGGCGCGCGGTTGGAGCAACAGGCCCGCCCGGCGGGGGCGCAGATGCCCGCCGCCAAAGACAGCAAGGACAACAGGGACAAGCCGCAAAACGGCGCGACGCCGGAAGATCGAGAGCGCTGGAAGTGGTGGCTGTACGACCGCGTCGAGCTGGCCATCACCGATCAGCAGTCGGCCGCCATCAACCAGATTTTCGAGTCCACGATCCCGAAACTGCGCGAGACTCGTCAGGAAATGGACCGCGCGGAAGAGGAGCTCTCCCGCACGATCAAGGAGCACAAGGCGGACATCGCCGTCGTCAGCGGGCAGCTGGATCGCGTGGAAAGCGCGCGGTCTCAGTACAACAAGACCCGGGTCCTGATGCTCTACCGGATGCACCTGCTCCTCAGCCCGGAACAGCGCACCAAGCTCGAGGCCATTCGCGCCCGGAACGACCAGGGACGACGGGATCGCGATCCTTCGCCTGGCTACCGCCGTTATCCGTAAATCGTCGTCCTGGCTATTGCACTCTTTACTCGACTCATTCGAATGAAGAGCACGTCGCAGCACCTGGAGGCATTTGTGAGGAAGACCCCGACATTCTGGGCCACGGCCGTTACCGTCGCGTTGGCGGTCCCGGCGTTCGCGCAGGAGCCGGCGAAGGATCACGTGAAGGAGCTGATCGCGCAGGCGATGCAGCAGGCCGGTCAGACGACCCCAGTCGCGACGCCGAATCAGGGCGGGCCGACCGCGGGACCCGGTGTCCCGCTCTCGGCGGACGATGCCGTGCGCCGGGCGCTCGAACGCAACCTGGACATCCAGGTGCAGCGGCTCGAGCCGCAGCTGCTGGACTACCAGATAGCCGCGCTCTGGGCGACTTATCGTCCGAGCCTGACCTCCAGCCTGTTCACGCAAGGCGCCACCAACCTGCCGACCAGCCAGCTGCAGGCTCTCGGCGGCAGCCAGATCACCAACGACACAAACCAGTGGAACGCCGGCATGCAGAAGAACTTCCGCTGGGGCGGCGGCGCGCTGGCAGCCAACTTCAACAACACGCGGCTGGAGACGTCCGATACGGCCGCCACCCGCAACCCCGCGTATACCTCGAGTATCCAGGCGCAGTACACGCAGCCACTGCTCCGGAATTTCAAGAATCGATCCGAACGCGCTCGACCCTCATGATCGCAGACGCTGCAGGGGCAGATCACCGATCTCAACCTGCGCGCGACGCTGACGATCACCGAGGCCTCCGTCCGCAATGCCTACTGGGACCTGGTGTTCGCGATCGACAACGTCGAGGCGGCACGCCGCAATCTCGAGCTCTCGTCGAAGCTGGTGCAGGACAACCGCGCCAAGGTGGAGATCGGGACGATGGCGCCCATCGATGTCGTCCAGGCGCAGGCCGAGGAGGCGACCCGCCGGCAGGCGCTCGTGACCGCGGAAGCCACGCGCCGCACCAACGAGCTGGCGCTGAAGCGCCTGATTGTCAGCGGCACCGACGACGACCTGTGGAACGCGACGATCGAGCCGACGGATCGCCCGGCGCTTACGCCGGAGCCGATCGATCTCGAGGGTGCGGTTCGAAACGCGCTGGCCAATCGCGTGGACCTCGCCGTCAACAAGCGCAACCTCGACCAGAACGAGATCTCGGTGAGAAACATGCGCAACGCGACGCTCCCCAACCTCGACCTGATCGGTCTCTACAACCTGCAGGGCCGCGGCGGAACCGAGTTCCAGCGTCAGGGCTTCGGCGGCACGATTACCAACACGATTCCGGGCGGCTACTCCGACGCGCTCTCGAACATCGGGCGTTTGGCTGCGCCGACCTGGTCGATGCGGTTGAACCTGACCTATCCGATCGGCCAGAGCTCGGCGGACGCCGCCTACGCGCGTGCGCGCGTCCAGGTGACGCAGACGCAGGCCCAGATCAAACAGGCCGAACTGATCATCGCGACCGAAGTCACCAACGCCGCGCTGAACGTGCAGAACAACCTCGAGGCCGTGCAGGCCTCCGCCGTCGCCCGGGAGCTGTCCGAACAGCGCCTCCAGGCCGCGCAGAGCAAGTTCGAGGTCGGGATGGCGACGAACTTCGAAGTCGTGCAGGCTCAGCGCGACCTGGCCGACGCACGGTCGATTGAACTTCGAAACATCCTGAATTATCGGAAAGCCATCGTCGATTTCTATCGTTCCCAGCTGGCTGGCACGTCACGCACCGTGACCTCCATCCGCTGAGTCTGACGGGTACTCATGCGTAAAGCTCTGCTCTTCCTGGTCGTCGGTGCCGCCCTCGGCATCGCCCCGGCCTGCAGCAAAGACGACGGCAGCGCTGCCGCGACCGGGGCCACCGCCCCGGCTGCCGGCGGCGGGGCTCGAGGAGGTGCCGGCGGCCGGGCCGGCCGGCCTCCCATGCCGGTCGAGTTCGCCGTGGTCAAGCGGGCGCCGGTGTCCGAACAGATCCTGGTCGTGGGGAACCTGATCGGCGCGGCCACGGTGCAGGTCGTACCCCGCGTGAACGGCCGGCTCGCCACGGTCAACGTGCAGCTGGGCGACTCGGTCCGGCGGGGGCAGACCGTGGCGAAGGTCGAAGACATGGAAATCCAGGAGCAGGTGCGCCAGGCGGAAGCGGCGTTCAAGGTGGCGCAGGCGACAATCCGTCAGCGTGATGCCGATCTGAAGCTGGCGACCACCAATCGCGATCGGTCGAAGAGCCTCTACGATCGCCAGCTCCTGCCGCAGCAGACCTACGACGACACCGTCGCCAGATACGAGGCGGCGCAGGCGCAGAACGATCTCGCCAACGCACAGTTCGAGCAGGCCAAGGCGCGGCTCGAAGAACTGAAGATCACGCTGCAGAACACCATCATCCACGTCACCGGTCGACGGCTTCGTGAGCAAGCGCTTCTCGGATCCCGGCGCGTTCGTCGGGCCCAACTCCCCGGTCGTGTCGGTCGTGGACATCCGCACCGTGCGGATGGTCGCGAACCTGGTCGAGAAGGACATGAAGCGCGTGCCGGTCGGCACCGCCGCGGCGGTCGAAGTGGACGCGTTCCCTGGGGAGAAATTCTCGGGCCGCGTCAGCCGCGTGGCGCCGGTCTTCGATCCGGCCACCCGCACCGCGGAGATGGAGATCGAGATCCCGAACGGTCATTACCGGCTCAAGCCAGGCATGTATTCGCGCGTGCAGCTGACCGTCGACTCGAGGGCCAACGCGCTGACCGTGCCGCGCAACGCGCTCGTCGAGCTCGATGGCAAGCCGGGAGTGTTCATCGCCAACACCGCAGGCGGCGGCGGTGCGCAACGCATCGCGCGGCCAGGGCCAGGGCCAAGCGGAGGCTCAGGGTCAGGGCGGCGCGACCGGAACCCAGGGTCAGGGACCTGGCGGGCAGGGGCAGGGGTCGCCGGCCATGACGGCGAAGTTCCTCCCGGTGCAGATCGGCATCCGGGACGGCGAACACATCGAGATCACCTCCGGGCTTCAGGACGGCGCGCGCGTCATCACGACCGGCGCGGGTGCGCTCAAGGACGGCGACCGTATCGTCGCCGCGACCCCTGAAGGCCGTGGCAGCGGCCGTGAAGGCGCCGGCGAGCGCGCCAACCGTGAAGGACCGCGTGAAGGGAGCAGCCGATGAGTATTCCGCGCCTAGCCATCGAACGCCCGGTCACCATGTTCATGCTCTCGGGCGTGATCATCCTGATCGGCGCTGTCTCTCTGGCTCGACTTCCGGTCGACCTGATGCCGGACGTTTCCTACCCGAGCCTGACGGTCCGCGTCCAGTACCAGCGGCGTCGGTCCGCTCGAAATGGAGGAGCTCGTCACGCGTCCCATCGAACAGGCGATGGCCGCGGTCGCCGGCCTCGAACGGCTCGAGTCCACCTCGTCGGAAGGCAGCAGCCGGGTCACGCTGAATCTGGCGTGGGGCACGGACCTGAACGAAGCCGCCGACGACGTGCGCAGCCGTCTCGACCGGGTGCGCGGACGCCTGCCCGAGGAAGCGGATGCGCCGACCGTCTTCAAGTTCGACGCGAACACGATTCCCGATCATGAGCGTGGGCCTCGAGGGAGACTACGACCGCGTCAAGCTCCGCGAGATCGCCGAGCACGATCTGTCGCAGCGGCTCGAGCGCGTGCCAGGCGTCGCGGCGGTGACGGTGCAGGGGGGCCTGCGGCGGCAGATTCACGTCGAGCTGTCGAAGGAAAAAATCCGCGCGCTGGATCTTCCCGTCGACCGCGTCGTGAACCTGCTCCGGACCGAGAACCAGAACATCCCGCTCGGCGAAATCGACGAAGGCGACCGCACCTATCTCGTGCGCAGCCAGGGGCAATTCGAGAGCATCGACGAAATCCGCGACATGGTCGTGATGACCCGGCACCGGCGTGCCGGTGTACATGAAGGACATCGCGGAGGTGAAGGACTCGACCGAGGACTTCCGCAGCTTCACCCGCATCAACGGCCGGCCCGGCGTCCGCCTGAGCATCACCAAGCAGTCCGGCACCAACACCGTGGCCATCGCCGACGGTGTCCGCCAGGAGATCGAGCGCATCAACCAGGGCTCGACCGGGATCCGGATGACGGTGCTGAACGACAGCTCGATCTTCATCAAGCGCGCGATCACATCGGTGCAGGAGCATGCGCTCCTCGGCGGCGCGCTGGTCATGCTGATCATCTTCCTGTTCCTGCGCAACCTGCGCGCGACGTTCATCGTCTTCACGTCGATCCCGATCTCGGTGATCGGCACCTTCGCGCTGCTCTACTTCAACGGCTACACGCTCAACACGATGACGTTCGGCGGCCTCGCGCTCGGCATCGGGATGATCGTCGACGCGTCGATCGTGGTGCTGGAGAACACCTTCCGGCACATGGAGCACGGCAAGGATCGGATGCAGGCGTCGATCGACGGCAGCGAGGAAGTGTGGTCGGCCATCCTGGCGTCCACGCTCACCCACATCGCGGTGTTCGTCCCGCTGCTCTTCCTGACCGGCGTGTCGAGCATTCTGTTCAAGCAGCTGGCTGTCGTCGTGATGTTCTCGCTGACGATGTCGCTGTTCGTGGCGGTCACGATCGTGCCGGTGATGTGCTCGCGGCTGCTGAAGCTGCCGCCGCCGGTCGAGGCGCGCAAGGGGATCTCCGGCCGTCTCTACACGGCCAGCGAGAATTTCCTGAACGGGATGGACAACGGCTACGGGCGGCTGATTCACCGGGCGCTGCATCACCGCCCGACGATCATCGGCGTGGGCACCGCGCTGACGGTTGCCGCCGTCCTCATCCTGCCGACGATCGGCTTCGAGCTGATGCCGCAGGCCGATGAGGGCGAGGTCCAGGTGACCGCGGAATTGCCGGTTGGATCGAGGATCGAGCGGCAGGAGGACGTTGCGCTGCGGCTCGAAAGCCTCGGCAAGGAGTACGTCCCCGAAGCGATCGACATCTCGACCAATGGAGGTGGCGGTGGAGGGTTCGGCGGTGGTGGCGGCGGTGGCGGCGGTGGCGGCGGCAGCCGCACGCAGATGACGATCAGACTCGTGCCGAAGGACGAGCGCCGTCGGTCGAGCGAGCAGATCGCGCGCGACCTCAACCGGCAGCTGGCCAGCGTGATTCCCGGGGTGATCATCACCACCCGCGCCTCGGGCGGCAACCAGCAGGCAAACCGCCTGATGGGCAGCGGCGATTCCCGCATCGCGCTCGAGATCCTCGGCGACGATCTGCAGCAGGCGCAGCGGGTCGCGCAGGAAGCCAAGAGCGTGATGGACCGCGTGCCGGAAGTGCGCAATTCGCGGGTCGGCCGCGATGAAGGCCGGCCGGAGCTCGCGGTCATGGTCGACCGGCCGAAGGCCGCCCTGTTCGGACTGTCGGTGACCGGCGTCGCC
This sequence comes from uncultured Acidobacteriota bacterium, assembly GCA_963836735.1. Classification (GTDB taxonomy): domain Bacteria; phylum Acidobacteriota; class Vicinamibacteria; order Vicinamibacterales; family 2-12-FULL-66-21; genus JACCXG01. The sequence goes on from CAWIKP010000019.1 coordinate 151,675, forward strand.
AACTCGATTCGCACCAGCGTCGGCGGTACCCAGGCCGCGTTCTTCCGCGAAGCCGGCAACGAGTACCCGATCGTGGTCCGCCTGCGTGAAGCGGATCGCGAGCGCATCGAGGACCTGAACGACGTGCTGATCAACACGCCGGGCGGGCAGGTGCTCCAGGCGAAGAACCTGATGTCGGTGCGCAACCAGGCCGGGCCGACCGAGATTCAGCGGAAGAACCAGGAGCGCGTCATCCGCGTGACCGCCGAGCCCGAAGGCGCGCTCAGCGACGGCATCGACGCGGTGAAGGCCCGGCTCGGCGACATCCGCGTGCCGCCGGACTTCAAGGTCGGATTCGGCGCCGAGGCCGAAGAACAGGCGCGGGCATTCTCGCAGCTGCAGATGATGCTGATCCTCGCGATCGTCCTCGTGTATGCGGTCATGGCGTCGCAGTACGAGTCGCTGCGCGATCCGTTCATCATCATGTTCTCGGTTCCGCTGGCGGCCATCGGCGTCGTGCTCGCGCTGAAGCTGACCGGCACCACGTTCAGCCTGCAGGCCTACATCGGCGTGATCATGCTCGCGGGCATCGTCGTGTCGAACGCGATCCTGCTGGTGGACTACACCAACGTGCTCCGGCGCCGCGACAAGATGCCGCTGCGCCAGGCGGTCGAGACCGCCGGCCGGGTCCGGCTGCGACCGATTCTGATGACCTCGATTGCCACCGTGCTCGGCCTGGTGCCGATGTCGCTCGGGATCGGCGAAGGCGCCGAGCTGCAGGCGCCGCTCGCACGCGTCGTCATCGGCGGCTTGATCGCCTCGACGATGATCACGCTGGTATTCGTGCCGACCGTCTACACGTTGTTCGAAGAGGGCTGGAAAGGCTTGCGTACCAAGCACGCCGAGTAGCATTTCCGGCCCTGCCGTCGTAATAGGGTTGTCAACGGGCAGGCTGCGGTGAACGCCGTGGCCTGCCCTGTTTCACGAGATGGCACCGGGTTGTCACAGAAGTGCCACGAATCGCGACCAGGGCCTCGTGAAGGGACCTGGACCCAACCATCATGAAGAAGCTGATTCTGTTCGTCCTCGTCCTCGCGGCCGGTGGCGGTGGGTACTACTACTACAAGGTCAGGACCAGTAAACCTGATCCCACCGTCCTGACCCAGCCGCTGTCGCGCGGAGACGTCGTCGACACGGTCGGCGCGACCGGCACCCTCGAAGCGGTGGAAACCGTCGACGTCGGCACCCAGGTCTCGGGGGTGGTGAGAGAGCTGCACGCGGACTTCAACACGATCGTCAGGAAGGGCCAGGTCATCGCCAGGCTGGATCCGCAGCTGATCGAAACGCAGATCGAACAGCAGACCGCGAACGTGGCGCGTGCCGAAGCCGACCTCGATCGCCTGAAGGTGGGGCTCGCCGACGCGAAGCAGAAGCTGGATCGCGCGCAGCAGATGTCGGCCAAGCAGCTGATTCCGAAAACCGACCTCGAGACCGCGGAGGTCAACGTGCGGTCGGCCGAGGCCCAGATCAAGTCGTCCGAGGCCAGCCTGGTTCAGGCGAAGGCGCAGTTGAACAACCAGCGCGTCAATCTCGGGTACACGACCATCACCGCGCCAATCGACGGCATCGTCATCTCGCGCAACGTCGACCAGGGGCAGACCGTCGCGGCGAGCATGAACGCGCCGACGCTCTACGTGATCGCCGCCGACCTGACCAAGATGCAGGTGCTGGCGAACATCGACGAAGCGGACGTGGGCCGGATGCGCCCCCGGCAGCGGGTCACGTTCCGCGTCGACGCCTTCCCCACCGACACGTTCATGGGCGACGGTCGCCCAGGTCCGGCTGCAGCCGGCAGTGGTGCAGAACGTCGTCACCTACTCGACGGTGATTGCGGTGCCGAACCCGGACCTGAAGCTGAAGCCGGGCATGACCGCGAACGTCAATATCGAGATCGCCCGCCGCAACAACGTGCTGCGGATCCCGAACGCGGCGACGCGGTTCCGGCCGACCACCGAGATGTTCCAGGTGCTCAACCAGGCCGTGCCCCCCGAGCTCGAGCGCGGGCGCGGTGGCCGCGGCGGACGCGGCGAGGGCATGCGCGCCGGCGGTCCCGGTGGCCAGGGCGGCGGAGCGCCGGCGGGCGCAGCTCCTGCAGGGGCGTCCGGGGCGCCCCCTGCCGGCGGTCCCCCTGCTGCTGCCCAGGCGAGCGCTCAGGCCCAGCGGCCGCAGGCCAGCGCAAACAGCGGCGCGCCGCGTCAGGGCCGCGAGAACTCTGCGCGGCGCGGACACCGCGCGCGGCTCCGCGCCTGCTCAGGACGGTGGCGGCGCCCAGGCGAACAGCGGCGGCGGTTCGCAGGGTGAAGGAGTGGGCAGGGGCGGCGGCGGAGGCCGCGGCTTCGATCCGAACATGACGCCAGAGGAACGCCGGAAGCGATTCGAGGAGCGGATGGCGCAGATGACGCCCGAGGAGCGCGAGCGCGCCCTGGCGCGAATGCGCGAAGGCGGCGGTGGCCGCGGCGGATTCGGCGGCGGCAACCGCGGGGGAACGGCCGGCGGAAACCGCGAAGGCGGATTCGGCGGCAACCGCCAGGGTACCGCCGGCGCTGGCATGGCGCCGGGCGGCGGACGCGGCAATCAACCCGGCGGCAATCGCAGCGCCCAGAGTGCCCCCGGCGACGGCACGATCCAGTCCCGCACGATGGCCAGCGGTGCCACGACGATCGATTCGCTGTTCGCGCCGATCCAGGTTCAGGAAACCCGCGGCACGGCCTGGCAATACGAGAACAAGCAGCTCAAGATGCTGCGGCTGCGGCTCGGCGTGTCCGACGGGACGTTCACCGAGATCGTCAACGAGAGCGAAGTGCCGCCCACTGCGGAAGTCGTGACCAGCATGACGACCGGGCTGGAGCAGCGGAACACCAACCAGAACCAGCAGAACAACCCGCTGATGGGCCCGCAGCGCGGCGGACCGGGCGGACGCGGCCCCGGCGGCGGCGGTGGTGGTGGCGGCGGAGGACGCGGCCGCGGCTAGGCGCCGGCTCGAAAGAACCACACTCATGGCACCAGTCATCTCGGTCAGGAACCTCGTCAAGACCTATGTCGTCGGCGAGGTGACGGTTCGCGCGCTGCGCGGGGCGGACTTCGACGTCGAGCCCGGAGAGTTCGTGGCCGTGACCGGCCCGTCGGGCTCCGGCAAGTCGACGCTGATGCACATCCTCGGCTGCCTCGATCGTCCGACCAGCGGCAATTACTTTCTCGACGGCAAGGACGTGTCGCGGATGTCGAAGGACGAGCTCGCCGCGGTCCGCAATCGCAAGATCGGCTTCGTGTTCCAGGGGTTCAACCTGCTGTCGCGCACCACGGCGCTCGACAACGTGGAACTGCCGCTGCTCTACAACGGCAGCCTCAAGCTGAAGACGGCCGAGCGGCACAAGCGGGCGATGGAATCGCTCGAGGCCGTCGGCCTCGGCGAGCGCTATCACCATTACCCGAACCAGCTGTCGGGCGGCCAGCAGCAGCGCGTCGCGATCGCGCGGGCGCTGATCACGCAGCCGTCGATCATCCTGGCGGACGAGCCGACCGGCAACCTCGATACGCGGACCAGCATCGAGGTGATGGGCATCTTCCAGAAGCTCAACATCGAGCGCGGGCATCACGATCATCCTGATCACGCACGAGATGGACATCGCGGAGTACGGCACGCGGCTGGTACGGTTCCGCGACGGCAAGATCCAGGTCGATCAGAAGATCGCCAACCGGCGCGACGCGACCAAGGAGCTGGCTGCGCTGCCGCCGCCCGAACCCGACCTGCAGACCGTCGTCGGCGATGCCGGTTCCTGCCGACCACCTCGGTGGCGTCTCGTAGGAGAACACCATGTCGATATTCATGACGCTGCGCATCGCGCTGAAGGCGCTCAACCGCAACAAGATGCGGACGATCCTGACGATGCTCGGCATGATCATCGGGGTCGGCGCGGTCATCACGATGGTGGCGCTCGGCCGCGGCGCGCAGGCCACCATCGAAGAGCAGGTCAAGTCGGCGGGCACCAACCTGATCAACATCAACGCCGGCAACTTCCAGCAGGGCGGCGTGCGCCAGGGCGCCGGGATGGCGACGAGCCTCACCGCCGAGGATGCCACCGCGCTGCGCCAGGTGCCCGGCGTGCAGTACGTGTCTGCCGGCGTCAATTCACGCGGGCAGGTCATCGCCGGCAATCAGAACTGGTCGACCCAGGTGCAGGGCGTGGACGTCGACCTGCCGGCCATTCGCAGCTGGCCGCCCAAATACGGCACCTTCTTCACGCCCCAGGACGTCAACACGGCGGCGAAGGTGGCGGTCCTCGGCACGGTGGTCTCCGACACGCTGTTCGGGCCGGACGTCGACCCGAGCGGTCAGATCATCCGCATCCGCAATCAGCCGTTCAAGGTGATCGGCGTGATGACGAGCAAGGGCCAGGGGCCCTTCGGCCAGGATCAGGACGACACCATCTTCACGCCGTACACGACGGTTCAGAAGAAGCTGCAGGGGATTCAGCACATCAACAACATCACGGTGTCGTCGGTGACGCCGGAGACCGCACCGGTCGCGGAAGCGATCGGCGCGGTGCTTCGCACGCGGCACAAGCTTCCGCCGGGTGAGCCCGACGACTTCATGGTGCGCACGCAGGAAGAGATCGCCAGCGTCCGCACCGAGACGACGCGGACGATGACGACGCTGCTGGCGGCGATCGCCGGCGTGTCGCTGCTGGTCGGCGGCATCGGCATCATGAACATCATGCTGGTGTCGGTGACCGAGCGCACGCGCGAGATCGGGCTGCGGCTCGCGATCGGCGCGCGCGGGTCGGACGTCCTCCTGCAGTTCCTCGTCGAGGCGATCGTCATCAGCCTCTTCGGCGGCCTGCTCGGCATCGCTCTCGGCTTCGGCCTGTCCGCGGCGCTGGAGAAATTCCTCCAGTGGCCGACCTCGATCCCTCCGAATGCCATCGGCATGGCGTTCGGGTTTGCAGCCGCGACCGGCGTTTTCTTCGGCTTTTATCCGGCGCGAAAAGCTGCAGGGCTTGACCCAATCGAGGCGCTGCGGTACGAGTAGGCGTTGTCCTACGGGTGTCGTCTTACAGAAGGAGCACAGCACATGAAGTTGGCACGGGTGGGAGTCATTGCGGCCGCCGTTCTCGCGGTGGCAACGCTGGCATGGGCCCAGAAACCGGATTTCTCGGGCACCTGGACGCTCGATCCGGCAGCAAGTGAGGGCGGTGCCGCGCCTGCCGGCGGTGGCGCGCCTGGCGGGGGTGGCGGTGGCGGCGGACGCGGCGGCGGCCGTGGCGGTGGCCTCGGCCAGGGCGGCACCGTCAAGCAGACAGCCGACGCTCTCACGGTCGAGCGCACGATTGGCGAGAACAAGGTCACCAGCACCTACAAGCTCGACGGCAGCGAGAGCAAGAACAGCATGATGGGTCGCGGCGGCCAGGCGGTCGAGTCGGTCTCCACGGCGAAGTGGGACGGACCCGCGCTCGTCATCACCACGAAGATCGACATGGGCAACGGGCCGCAGGAGAGCACGCAGAAGTGGTCGGTCAGCGGCAGCACGCTGACGATCGAAACCACTAACGCACGCGGCACGCAGAAGATGGTTTACAAGAAGTAGGACCTACGTAAAGGTGCGCAAAAAGGGCCGGGGACATTTCTCCCCGGCCCTTTTTGTTTCTCATGTCGGTTCCGGGTTCCAGGTGCCGGGGTTCAGGGTTCGTTCGGGGTTCATGGTTCATCGTTCATGGTTCGGCCCCGAACCTCGAACCTCGAACCTCGAACCGCACCTGGAACCCGGAACCGAACCCTGAACCCTGAACCTGGAACCCGGAACCTACCTTGTCCCATCCCTCAACAACGCCCGCAGCAGCTCGGTCACCTTCAAGCCGGTGACCGGATCGCGCATGTCCGGAGCGACCTCGGCCAGCGGGCCCAGCACGAAAAACCGTTCGCGGAACCTGGGGTGAGGCACCTCGAGGCCGGGCTGGTTCACGACGGTGTCGCCGAGCAGGATCAGGTCCAGGTCGAGCGTCCGTGGAGCGCCTTTGAAGGGGCGGGTGCGGCCGTGCTCGGCTTCGATTTCCAGCAGGAAGTCGAGCAGCTGCCGCGGCGTGAGCGTGGTCTCGCCGACCAGGACGGCATTGAGGTAAAGGGGTTGCTCTTGCAATCCCTCGCCTTCCGGTTCCGTTTCGATGAGATCGGAAAGGATCGGCGACGAAAGGTGTGCGGCGAGACGATCCGCCGCGAACACAATCGCGGCGCGGCGATCACCCAGGTTGCTGCCAAGAGCAATCGCGGCGAGAGTCGATGGCATCAATTGGTCTGAAGCCCCCAGCCCCGCTGCCAGCCGCCCGATCTACTTCGTGATATCGCCGACCCAGCGGTTGGCTCATCACGCCGCCACCGGTACCCATGCCGTCGGCGCGACGGCCGAGCAGATCTTCACGGCCGGCCAGCGCCAGATCGAAGAACCGCTTGTGCTCGAGCGTCTCTCCGAGGATCACGTTGAGCATCGTCCGGTGCCTGGCGTTCGGCAGCGCGTTGATTCGCGGACGCCACTTGTCCAGGAACTCCTGCGCCTCCTTGCTGTTCACCTCGATGACCGAACGCTGCGCGTCGCGCGCTTTGACCGGTGAGTGCATCTCGCCGAGCACGGGCTCCTCGGGCGCACCCGCCTGATCGGACACCGCGTCGGCGAGCCAGCGCACGTGCATGTCCTCGCGGGCGATGATGTACTGATACGTGTTGTTGAAGTTGTAGTCGCTCACGACCCGCGCAGCGGAGACATGGCTTTGCCGCATCACCGCCTTGTCGCGATAGAACTCGCGGAGGAGCTCCAGCATTTCTTTGGATTTCACGCGCTTTGCTTTTCCTTGCAGGTGATGCAGACGCGCGTCCATGGGATGGCGTTCAGCCGGGCCGGGGCAATCGGCTCGCCGCAGTCGCGGCAGATGCCGTAGGTGCCCTTCTCCATGCGATACAACGCTTCCTCGATGGCCTGCAGGATCTTCGCGTCGGTCTGCTTCAGCTTCAGCTGAATGTGAACTTCGTTGTTGCCGCTGGCCTGGTCCGCCAGGTCGCCCTGCCGCGTGTTGGTGTCCATCGATGCCTGCAGCGGCTTGACGCCACCGCCGGCCGACAGGATCTCGCCCCGCTTCCTGAGCAACGCCTCCTTGAATGTGGACTGGTCCATATTCGCTCTCCAGGGCGCCTCCCTCGGGCGCCAGGAACGGTCCGCTCGCCGCCTCCGCCGCCTGCGCGCTACGGCGTGACAGGCAGGGAAATGCCGCTCCACCCAAAAGGAGAAGTTTAACTCATTGCCAAAATTGCCAAAACTGCGAAGGGCTCGGGGCAACGCGCCGAAAGGCCACACCAGGAATCTTTTGAATTTTGGCAATCTTGGCAGTTTTGGCAATTGGCATGCCAGCGTGAGCCTCCTACTTGTCTCCGCCGATCAAGTCGCCCAGGCCTCCCAGCATTCCGCCGAGATCCCGCTTGACGTCCTCCTTATCGCCGCGGTGCGCCGCGTTGATGCGGTCGGCCAGCCTCGAGAACGGCAGCGTCTGGAGCCAGACCCGGCCGGGCCCGACCAGCGACGCAAAGAAGAGGCCTTCCCCGCCGAACAGGGACGTCTTGATCCCGCCGACCCTGATGATGTCGTAGTCGACGGTCGGGTCGAACGCCACGAGACAGCCGGTATCCACCCGGATCCGCTCGCCGGGCGCGAGGGTCATCGGCACGATCGTGCCGCCGCTGTGGAGGAACGTCAGGCCGGTGCCTTCCAGCTTCTGGAGGATGAACCCTTCCCCGCCGAAGAACCCGGCCCCGAGGCGCTTGGTGAAGGCAATGCTGATGTCGACGTCGCCGAGGGCACAGAGAAACGAGTCCTTCTGACAGAGAATCTGCTGCCCGCGCAGGTCGACCGGGATGATCTTCCCCGGATACGGCCCGGCGAAGGCCACTTTGCCCGGCGCCCCGGTGCAGCGGAAGTAGGTGATGAAGAAGCTCTCGCCGCTCAGGAACTTCCGCTTGAGGCCGCCGAGAAAGCCTCCATCCATCTTGGAGTCCATGTCGATGGTCTCGGTCATGAACATCATCGCCCCGGCCTCGGCCCGGACCACGTCGCCGGCGCCGAGCGACAGGATGACCGCCTGCATGTCATCGCCAATCACTTCGTGCTGAACCATGCAGACTGCCCTCGGCTTCGCAGTCGCCGCGAAGTCGTCGCCTTGCCGGAATGTGACTGGCTGGATGTCACTCCGCCCTGAGGCGTCGCCAACGGCTTCTTCCTGAGCACGTCAGCGCTGGCCACGACGCCGATGATGCCGACGAGTGCGGTGGTGGCGAGGGCGCCGGCGGTCAGGAGGACGGGCGCGGGTTCCCAGTCGATCTCGAACACGTAACGGCACACCGCCCAGCTCAGGGCGAGCGACCCGGCGGCGCCGATCAGACCCGCGATCAGCCCGAGCGCGCTGTATTCCAGGGCCAGCATGGTTCCGAGCAGCCGGGTGCTGGCGCCGAGCGTCCGCAGGATCGCCGCCTCGTAGACGCGCTGGAACTTGGTCATGGCGACGGCGCCGATCAGGATCAGCGCGCCGCTCGCGAGAGCGACGGTCGCCGACGATTGAGATCGCGAACGTGACGTTGTCCACGACGCCCTGGATCGATGCGAGGACTTCCCGCACGTCGATCGCGGAGACGTTCGGATACTTCGCGACCAGGTCCCGCTGGAAACGGGCCCGCGCCGCAGGATCCTCGGGCGCGTGCAGGGTGGCGATGTAGGTGTGCGGAGCGCGGCCGAGCGGGCCCGGGCGGAACACGAACATGAACCCGCCGTTCCGGGCGTCGCCCCACTCGACCTCGCGAACGCTCGTCACCCGCGCTTCGATCACCCGGCCGAGGACATCGAACCGCATCTGATCGCCGACCCGGACGCGCGAGCGGTCGCGGATGTTCTTCTCGATCGAGACTTCCAGCTCCTTGGCAGTCGTCCGGGAGCGCCGGCTGCCCGCTCCAGAACTTCCCTTCGAGCAGGGTCTCGTTCGGTTCGAGGCGATCTCGATACGTGATGACGTACTCGCGCCCGAGCCCGCCGCGGCCGCGGACGTCGGCATAGCTGTCCAGGTTGACCTCGCGGCCGCGGACGCCGGTGACCCGCGCCCGCAGCACCGGGATCAGCCGCGGTTCGGCGATCCCCGCGGCCTTGAAGAAGTCGCGCACGCCGTCGACCTGATCGTGCTGGATGTCGATCAGGAACATGTCGGCGCCGCCGCGCTGCAGCTGAACCGAGAACTGCGACAGGAGGTTCGCCTGCAGGGCCTTGACGCCGAGCACGAAGAAGGTGCCGAGACCCACCGCGAGCAGGATGACCCGGGTCTGGTTGCCTGGCCGCCGCAGGCTGACGACGGCGTGGCGCAGCGGAAAGTACGGCGCGGCGGCCAGCGGGCGCACCACCCGGACGAGGAGCGCGCCGGCTCCGTGGAGGATCAGGCTGATCCCGGCAAATCCGCCGCACACGACCAGCGCGACGCGAAGCGACGCCGCCTGCCAGGCCGCCACGGCGACGAGCGCGGCGCTGACGAAGATGGCGGCGCCGATCTGGACGGCATCGGCGCGCGACACCCACGCCGGCACGAGGAACGCCGGGAAGCGACGCTTCGCGGTCGCGAGGCCGGCCGGCGCCCCCTGGATGTCGAGCGAGCGCAGCAGCAGCAACGGCTTGACCCGCCGTACCTCGAGCAGCGGCACGAGCGAGAAGAGCAACGACACCAGCAGGCCCACCGCCACGCCCTGGAGAGCCGCCGAAAGGGTCAGGCCGTACGACACGTTGCCGAAAGCGGCCGCCGCGGATTCCGGAATCGCGGCGATCGCCACGGCGGCGATCGCCACCCCCAGCAGGCTGCCGCACAGCCCGAGCAGCACGACCTGCGCGACGTAGGTCGCCAGGATCTGTCCGCCGGTTGCGCCGACGCACTTCAGGATCGCGACGCTCTTGATCTTCTGCTTCACGAACACCCGGGTGACGCTCCACACGCCGATCCCGCCGAGCACGACCATGATGAAGCCGACCAGGCTGAGGTAGTTCTCCGCGCGGAGCAGGTCCTCGCCGATGTCGTCCTCGGTCGATCGGTACGAGCGCGCCTGCACGAAGCGGTCGCGGAAGTCGCGGCGGATCTCGCGCGTCAGGCGTTCGACCTCGCTCTCCCTGACGCGCAGCAGGATCTGGTAGCTGGCGCGGCTGCCGAAGGCGAGCAGCTCGCTTGCGCGGAGGTCGTCGTAGTCGATCAGGACCCGCGAGCCGAAGCTGAAGGCGCCGACCCGCCGTCCGGGCTCCTGGGCGATCACGCCGCGAATCGTGAAGGGCTGCCCGCCGATGATCAGACCGCCGCCCCACGCTGGTGCCGAGCTGCGTCAACAGCTCGGGCCGGACCAGCGCGCCGCGGCCGCGCAGCAACGCGTGGGAATACGGCGCGTCCGTCCTGGAGCACCACGCGGCCGTAGAACGGAAATGCGGGCTGCACCCCGCGCAGCTCCACCATCCGCGCCGCGTCCGCCCCCTTCTCCGCGCGCACCATCGTCGCGGTCTCGATGGCGTCGATGCGCTCGAGGACGCCGTCGTCGCGAAGCCGCTCTTCGAGCGGCTGAAGCACTTCAGGCGTCCACGGCCGATTCGTGCTGACCAGGACGTCCGAGGCAATGATGGAGCGAGCCTCGCTCATGAGCCCGGTGCGAACGCTCTGGATGACTGAGCGCAGCGCGACAATCGCGCCGACGCCAATCGCGACGCACACGAAGAAGAACAGCAGCCGCTGCCACGACGACCGCAGCTCGCGCGCGAGCATCCGCAGCACGAACGTCACGACGCCGCCTCCTCGGCCGCCCGCGTCGTGGTGCGCACGACCTGCCCGTCGCGCAGCGCGATGGCCACGTCGGCCACGGAGGCCAGCTCCGGATCGTGCGTGACGAGCACAAGGGTCGTCTTGCGGGTCCGGTTCACGTCGAGCAGCAGTTCGATCACCGAATGCCCGGTCGCGCTGTCGAGATTCCCGGTGGGCTCGTCGGCCAGCAGGATCGGCGGGTTGTTGGCCAGGGCGCGGGCGATGGCCACGCGCTGCTGTTCGCCGCCCGAGAGCTGCGACGGATAGTGATGTCCACGATCGCTGAGGCCGACCTCGTCCAGCAGGGTCTTCGCACGGGCCCCGGCCTGCGGAACACCGGCAATCTCCATCGGCACCAGCACGTTCTCGAGCGCGGTCAGCGACGGCAGCAGATGGAAGAACTGGAACACGAAGCCGATGCGCGTGCCCCGCAACCGGGCCAGCGAGTCTTCATCGAGTGCGGTGATGTCGACCCCATCGAGAATCACGCTGCCCGAGGACGGAGCGTCGAGGCCCGCGAGCAGCCCGAGCAGCGTCGACTTCCCGCTCCCGGACGGCCCGGTGATCGCGACCACGCGCCCGGCATCGATGGTGAGGTCGAGAGGGTGAAGGATGGTGAGGGAACCGGCGCCGCTCGGCACCGTCTTTGAGACCCCGCGCAGCTCGATCATGAAGCTCCCGACATCTGATCCAGCAGCGGCTCGAGGACCGCCCACACGTTGTCCGCCACGATTCGTGTCCCCTGCTGATTGGGATGAATGCCGTCGGCCTGATTGAGCTCGGGCTTGCCGGCCACGTTGTTCAGCAGGAACGGCAGGAAGAGCACGCGTTTCTGCAGGGCGACGTCGCGGAACGCCTGGCGGAACTGGGTCGCGTACTCCTGACCGAAGTTCGGGGGCGCCTCCATGCCGGCGAGGATCACGACCACGTTCCGCTCGCGGCCCTTGTCGATGATGGTCGACAGGTTCTCTTTCATCTGCGAGACCGGCAGCCCGCGGAGACCATCATTCCCGCCGAAGGCGACGATGAGAACCTTGACGTCGCCCTCGAGCGCCCAGTCGAGCCGGCGCAGCGCTCCGGCCGTCGTGTCCCCCGAAACGCCGGCGTTGATCACCTCGAACTGATAGCCGGCGTCGTCGATCTTGTGCTGCAGCAGCGCCGGGTAGGCCTCCTGCTCGAGCAGCCCGAGCCCGATCGTCAGGCTGTCGCCAAAGGCGACGATGCGGGGGCGCGCGGGCGGCGCGTCGGGATCGGCCGGCGTTGCCGGGGCCGGATCGCTGCGAGGCTGGGAAGCGGGTTCCGGTGGCGCTTCCTTCCGGCAGCCCGCGGCGATCCACACCGTGGCGAGCACGAAAACGAGCAGACTACGGCGCGTGCAGCTCATCGATGTTCAATGATAGACGCAGAAAGGGGGCGGGCGGGTTCTTCGGGCCGCAGTCGGCCGGGGTCTGACCTCGGCGCCTACAGCCTCAAGCTCGGACGGTGGACCGCTTCAGACCTGGCGAGCCACCCTATCGAGCTCAGCGAGCTGCCGGTCCAGCGCGGCAATGGCGCGTCTCGAGCATCTGGCGATGAGCTGGGGCCGAGGCCCGCGCAAGGTCGTTCCGCGCGCGCGTGCGTGCCAGCTCGAGCGCGCGGCGGCGCTCCCGCGATCGCCAAGTCCTCGGGACTCGGCGACGGGCCACGTCGCCGTCCGTTGCCTGGCGTCCTCCTGCTGCGCTTCTACCGACTTCGACTCCCAGCCACGTGCCATAGCAACGACTATAAGGCGCGAGATGCAGCGAGAATGCCTTTCAAATCTTGGCAATTCTGGCAATCTTGGCAATTTCGGCAATGAACAGCCTCAGCCGTTTCCGCGGCATTTCTCTTGCTGCTCTCGAAGGTCGGGAGGGGTATGGCCGGAACGAAGGACATCGTGCGCGTCGCCGCCCTCGGCGATCTCCATTACAGCCGCACGACCACCGCAGGCTCGCTGCATCCGCTCTTCGCGCAGATCAACGACATGGCCGACGTGCTGGTGATCTGTGGCGATCTCACCGACTACGGCCTGCCCGACGAAGCGCGCGCCTTCGCGCGCGAGCTCGCGGCCGTGAAGATTCCAATGGTCGGCGTGCTCGGCAACCACGACTACGAGTCGGGGCAGCAGGAGGAGGTCAGGAAGATCGTCACCGACGCCGGCCTGAGCGTCCTCGACGGCGACACCACCGAGATCCGCGGCATCGGCTTCGCCGGCGTCAAGGGCTTCGCCGGCGGCTTCGGCCGTCGCGCGCTGGGTCCGTGGGGCGAGGAGATCATCAAGAGGTTCGTGCACGAGTGCCTGCACGAAGCGCTGAAGCTCGAATCGGCGCTGGCGCGCCTGCGCACCGAGCGGCTGATCGCCATCCTTCATTACGCGCCGATTCAGGCAACCGTCGAAGGCGAACCGCTCGAGATTTTTCCGTTCCTCGGCTGCAGCCGGCTGGAGGAGCCGCTGACGCGCTATCCGGTTTCAGCCGTGTTCCACGGCCACGCGCACCATGGCCAGCCCGAAGGGCGGACGCGAACGGACGTGCCCGTCTTCAACGTTTCGCTCTCGCTGATGCGGGAAGTCTTTCCCGATCGACCTTTCCGCCTCGTCGACGTCAATGTCAGTTCGTCCGCGCCCGAGGATCGCCGAGCGGCGGACTGGTGCCGATCGGCGGATCGGCGAGCGCGAGACCACGACGACCATCTGAGGGACCCATGCAGACATTCATGGTGATCGCGATCGGTGCGCTGCTCGCGCAGGCCGGGCTCGACGCCTCCGCCTCGGCCGGCGGCGCAGCACGCCGGCGCCATCCGCGCCCGCGCCGCAGCGCAGCCCAGGCGGCCGCGCCGTACAGACCGACGTCCTGGCGACGCAGGTCATGCTCGACCGCGCAGGATTCTCGCCCGGCGCGATCGACGGGCGAATGGGCGCGAACACCAGGAAGGCGCTCGCGCAGTATCAGCAGCAGAATCCCGGCGCGGCGGCGCCCTCGGTCGAACCGCTGACCACTTACACCATCACGCCAGGCCGATGCCGAGGGACCGTTCGTGCGCGTCGATCCCGACGGACCTCGCGCAGCAGGCGTCGCTGCCGGCGCTCTCGTACACATCGGCGCTCGAGGCGATCGCCGAGCGCTTTCACTCGACGCCCGCGTTTCTCAGCGGCTGAACCCGTCGGCACAGTTCGCCGCCGGCGAGCAGATTCAGGTGCCGAACGTCGAGCCCTTCATCGCCCCAGTCGAGAAGCCCGACGTCCTGGCGGCGCCGCAGAAGGAACCGCCGCGTCCGGCCGGCACGACCGGCCGCCGCGACGAGCCGGCGCCGAAACAGCCCAACACCGTCGCCGAACGCCCCGACGTCGTCGTCACCGTCAGCAAGGCGAACTCGGCGCTGACCGTGCAGGACGGTTCGGGCGAAGACCATCTTCTACGCGCCGGTGACCACCGGCAGCGAGCACGATCCGCTGCCGCTCGGCGAGTGGAAGGTCAACGGGATTCAGATTCAACCCGCCGTTCAACTACAACCCCGAGCTGTTCTGGGACGCCGATCCGGCGCACGCAAAGGCGAAGCTGCCGCCGGGCCCGAACAATCCCGTCGGCCTCGTCTGGATCGATCTGAGCAAGGAGCACTACGGCATCCACGGAACGCCCGAGCCGTCGACGATCGGGCGCACCGAATCCCACGGCTGCGTCCGGCTGACCAACTGGGATGCGCTCAAGCTGGCGGGCATGGTCAAACCAGGCACGCGAGTCGTCTTCTCGGAGTAGCCGCGGTGAGCACCCGAAGCAGGCTCGGCGGCGCGGCGCACCATCCGGACGTTCGCGGCCGGCGCCGGATGCGGCTTTCTCGCCGGCGCGTTCGCGGTCGCGGCGATCGTCTGGCAGTTCGGCAATGTGATCGGCACGCGCGGCGGCGAGCCGGGACGCATCGAATCGCGGCCCCGGTCGGCGGTCGAGCGCTGGGTGCGACGGCGTGGACGATGCCGGGGACGGGCGTGATCGAGGCGGCCAAGGGACGCCCGGAGGTCGCGACGACGGGCACGGCGGAAGTGGCCCGGCCCGCCCCGTCGCCCGAGCCTGTCATCGGGCCGCCTCCGGCCGAGGCCCTCGAGGGCCGGGACCTGCTGGTGCCGGTCGAAGGCGTCGAGCCGGACGACCTGGTGCGGTCCTTCTCCGACGCGCGCGGCGGGCGGAAGCACGAGGCGCTGGATATCCTGGCGCCGCGAAACACCCCGGTCAAAGCCGTCGAGGACGGCACGATCGCCCGGCTGTTCTCGAGCAAGGCCGGCGGCATCACGGTTTATCAGTTCGACCCGTCCGAACAGTACTGTTATTACTACGCCCACCTGGAGCGGTATGCGGACGGGCCTGGCCGAAGGGGACAAGGTGCGGAAGGGCCAGGTCATCGGGTACGTGGGCACCTCGGGCAATGCGCCAAAGGACACGCCCCACCTGCATTTCGCCATTTTCCGGCTGACGGCGGCCAAGCGCTGGTGGGAGGGCACCCCCATCGACCCCTACGACGTGTTGCGCTGATTCCAACCTTCGGCCGCCCCGCGCCCGTCCAATCTCCAGTTTTCAGGCGACCGGCCGATCGGCGGCCGGGCCCCAGGGAGGACAGTGAGAATCGGCGGGCGCGATGGCCGCACCAGGTGACCTGGCCGGGAGCCTGACGGGAGCCTTTCTACTGCTGCGGTCCGAGAGCAAGGAATCCGGGCACGCGCCACGGGCTTCGGCGCCGGCGGACTGCGTCCAGCAGGCCGCGGCGGGAGACGTCCGCGCGTTCGAGCAGCTCTACCAGCTCCACCTGCCGCGCGTGCACAGCCTGGTCCGCCGCATGACGGGCGGCCGCGACACCGACGAGATCACCCAGGACATCTTCGTGCGCGTCTGGCAGAAGCTCGGCACGTTCCGCGGCGACTCGGCGTTCGGGACCTGGCTGCACCGGCTCGCGGTGAACGTGATCATCGAGCGCTTCCGGAGCGACGCCACGCGCCGCCAGCGGCTGATCGACGGCGAGAACATCTTCGAGACGCTGTCGGCGCCGCCGCGGCCGCGCGACGTTTCGCTCGACTTCGAGGCGGCGCTGGAGAAGCTGCCCGACGGCGCCCGCGAGATCTTCGTGCTGCACGACGTCGACGGCTACAAGCACGGCGAGATCGCCGAGCTGCTCGGCATCTCCGCGGGCACGTCGAAGGCGCAGCTCCATCGCGCGCGCATGATGTTGCGGCGGCACTTGCGGTGACCATGCAGGATCAGCATGGCGATGCATGACGAGTGGAACGATCGGTTGTCGGAATACATCGACGGCGAGCTCGAGCCTTCCGAGCGCGCGCGCGCTCGAGGCGCACCTGGCCGGCTGCGCCGAGTGCCGGACCGATCTCGCCGCGCTTCGCGCCGTCGTGACGCGGGCCGAGTCGCTGACCGACACGCCGCCCGCCTCGAATCTCTGGCCGGGCGTCGCCGCACGGATCGGCGCGCCGGCGGCCGCGCGCGCCGACGACGCTGGCGACGCGCCGGTTCGCGTTCACGCTGCCGCAGCTCGTCGCCGCCAGCCTGGCGCTGATCGTCGCGTCGGGCGGCATGGTCTGGCTGGCGCGGATGGGCGGCCCGACCACCGACTTTCCGCCCGTGCTCGGCGTGAGGTGCGGCCGGCCAACTTCGGCGACGCGGCGTTCGACGAAGCCGTCGCCGATCTGCAGCAGACGCTCGACGCCGGCCGCGGCCGGCTCGATCCGGAGACGATTCGCGTGCTGGAAACGAACCTCGAGGCGATCGATCGCGCGATCGCCCAGTGCCGCGAGGCCCTGCAGGCCGATCCCTCGAGCGTGTACCTGAACACGTATCTTGCGGAAACCCGTCGCCGCAAACTGGAGCTGCTGCGGCGCGCGACGGCGCTGGTCGACAGCCGCAGCTGACGGAGTCCCCATACACGATGTTCGTGATCACCGCCGCCCTCCTGGCGGCACTGAACATGCAACGCCCGCAGTCACTCGAACAGGCTCCGCGCAGCTACGACCGCCCAGCGCGCAACGCGGAGGTCGGACCAGGGCAATCAGCCCGCGCGGCGGAGCCGTCCGCCGGACACCGACGAGACCGTCGCCGTCAGCAAGGGCGCCCGGCTGTCGGTGAGCAACTTCGCCGGTGAGGTGCAGATTCGCGGCTGGGACAAGCGATTCGGTGCGCGTGCAGGCCTATCACAGCTCGCCGATCGCGGGTCGCGATCAAGCCCGGGCACTGCCGGGCTGAGCGTGTCGTCTTCAGGAACGCCCGGAGCCGTCGATTACGACATCAGCGTGCCGGCGTGGATGCCGGTCAAGATCGAGGGCACCTACATCTACATCGCCGTCGAGGGCACGCAGGCAGACGTTTCCGCGGAGACCGTGCGCGGCGACATCGTGATCAAGGGAGGCGCGACGTTCGTCACCGCCAAGTCGGTCGAAGGCGAAGTGATTCTCGAGGGCGTGCGCGGCCGGGTCAACGCGAGCTCGATCAATCAGGGCGTGACCGTCAACGGCGCGGCCGGCGAGCTGAGCGCCGAAACCGTCAACGGGCACATCGCGCTCAACAACATCGATGCCACGAGCGTCGAGGTCGCCTCGGTCAACGGCAACATCAAGTACGACGGTTCCGCCGCCGCCGAACGGCAGATACCGGTTCTCGACCCACAACGGGAACATCTCGGTCGGGGTGCCGGAAAACGCGAGCGCCGCGTTCATGCGTGCGGACCTACAACGGCAGCGTCCGGACTGACCTGCAACTCCAGGGCGGAGGCGAGGTCAGGCGCGGCCAGCGCGACGACCTATACGCTGGGGTCGGGAAGCGCCGAGTTCGAGCTCGAGTCGTTCGGCGGCACGATCCAGCTGCGCCGCCGCGGCAGCGAGGGGCCGCTCAAGCCACGGCAAAGACAAGGAGCGAGTAGGGCTCAGGCGGATTCGCCGGAACCGGCAGTGCGGCGTCGCGCAGACCCACGCCCGGGTCGTCCGCATGGCTTCCGGGATGTGCTCGTCGGCCCGCGCTCGCGTGTCCCCGGGAATCAGCCGCCGCAACGGATAGCTCTTCTGCAATTCGAGCCGGCCGCCGCACCACGGACAGCGTTTCTGGCCGGCGCCGGCCGCCCGTCTTCGTTCCTCGCGCATAAAGATGCAGACCTTAGCAAAACGGTCAGGGAGACTTCAACCCGCGTCCTAGGTCGTACGCCCTCCAGCGTCCGGCCGGGGGACGCGGGTGTCCGGCGATGAACACCACGCCAAGCCTTCCGACCGCTTTTCTCAAATGCAAATCGCAAACCGGCGATGGCACAGCTGTTGGTGACACCTCCGCCATGCTCACGACCGTCGAGACCTCGCGCATTCTCGTGGCCGACGACCAGCCGGACCTGGTGGACGCCCTGCGGCTGCTGCTGAAGCCCGAGGGCATTGCCGTCGACGCCGTGCACTCACCCGACGCCGCCCTGGCGGCGGTCCAGTCCAATCCGTTCGATCTGGTGCTGATGGACCTCAATTACACCGGCGACACGACGTCGGGCCGTGAAGGGATCGATCTGCTCGACCATCTCCAGGCCTTCGACGCCTCGCTGCCCGTCGTCGTCATGACCGGGTGGGGCTCGATCGACCTGGCGGTCGAAGCGATGCGGCGCGGAGTGCGCGACTTCGTGCAGAAGCCGTGGGACAACGCCGCGCTCGTCACGACGCTGCGATCGGAGATCCAGGCCGGGACGCGAGAGACGCGTCAAGGCGGAGCGAGATCAGCGGGAGCTCGAGGAAGCGCGCCGAATCCAGCGCACGCTGCTGCCGGCGGTCCTGCCGCAGATGGACGGCTTCGAGCTGGCGGCGTCCTGGCAGCCGGCCGTCCGGCGTGGGCGGCGACTGTTTCGACGCGATCCGGTTCTCATCGCACCGCCTCGCGCTTTCGATCGCCGACGTCGTCGGCAAGGGCATTCCCGCCGGCCCTGCTGATGTCGAACCTGCAGGCCGCCGTCAGGGCATTCGCCACCGAGGCGGCCCGGCCCGCGGAACTGTGCGAACGGGTCAACACCATCCTGTGCGGCCACATCTCCGAAGGACGGTTCATCAGCTTCTTCTACTGCGTCGTCGACTCCGAGGTCGGGTCGCTGACGTACGCGAACGCCGGACACTTTCCGCCGGCGCTGATCAAGGCGGACGGCACGGTCGATTCGACCTGACGAACGGCGGACCCGTGCTCGGCGTTCTGCCCGCCGCGACCTACGAATCCGGGACGGTCGCGTTCGGCGCCGGCGACCGGCTGATCCTCTACACCGACGGCATCACCGAGGCGCGCAGCGAGAGCGACGAGGAGTTCGGCGACGAGCGGCTGCTGTCGATGGCGGTCGAACACCGGGCCTGCAGCGCACCGGCGCTCCAGGCGCGGCTCGTGGACGCGGTCGCCACGTTCACCGGACGCCGTTTCACCGACGACGCAACACTGATCGTCCTGGCGGCTGACCATTAGCGCCATCCGGGCCGAAAAAGGGGCCGGTTGCCGCCAGTCAGGGCCCAGTCGCGTCATCCGATGACGAATCGGCGAAGAGGCCGGGCCGGCGGCGGGACGCGACGGTGCTTTCGATCACGGTCCCGTCTTGACGGCGATGTAACCTCAGCGGATAGTGGATCGATGCGAAAAGCGTGGACGCCGCCGGCACGCTGGGTGTTTCTGCGTCGCCACGCTGCTCGGACTCTTCTCGGCCGCCCAGGCCTACCGCCTCACGACTCTCAACCCCAAAGCGCACGTCGACGGCATCGAGCTCGGGTCGCTGCTCATCCTCAACCTGACGCTCTGGTATGTGCCGGCGGCGCTGATCGGCCCGATCTTCCGCGTGGCGGCCCGATTCAGGCTCGATGGCGAGCGCTGGCTGCGGGCGATCGCGATTCATGCCGCGTGCGGCGATGGTCTTCTCGATCATCCATGTGGCGGCGATGCTCGGCGGTGCGGGTGATGCTCTGGCCCGACATGCGCGAGATGCCGGCGGCGCGGTGGGTCTCGTATGCGCAGGATCAGTACCTGCGCAATCTCGACTGGTCGCTCGATGACCTATGCCGCCGTCGTCGGCCTGAGCTACGCGCTCGGCTACTATCGCGAGTCACAGGCGCGGGCGCTCAAGGAGGCGTATCTCGAGACCAGCCTGATGGAGGCGCGCCTGAAGACGCTCGAGGCCGAGCTCCATCCGCACTTCCTGTTCAACACGCTGCACGCGATCTCGACGCTCGTGCACACGGATCCGGAGTCCGCGGATCGGATGATCAGCCGGCTGAGCGATCTGCTGCGGCTGACGTTCGATCGATCCGGCGCGGCAGGAGTGCCGCTCAAGGAGGAGCTCGAGTTCCTGCAGAAGTATCTCGAGATCGAGCAGATCCGCTTTCAGGATCGCCTGTCGGTCAAGTTCGACATCGATCCCGAAACGCTCGACGCGGACGTGCCGCGGATGATCCTGCAGCCGCTCGTCGAGAACGCCATCAAGCATGGCATCGGCCCCGCGCAGCGGCCAGGGGCTGGTTCAGATTTCGGCCCGGAAGCAGGAGGACAAGATCTGGATCGAAGTGCGCGACAACGGTGTCGGCCTCAGCAGGAACGCCCGTGTGCGCTTCAACAACGGCGTCGGGCTTTCGAACACGCGGGCGCGGCTCGAGTGCCTGTACGGCGGCGAGCAGCGGCTGGATTTCGCCGAAGGCGAGTCCGGGCTCTCCGTGCAGATGCTGATTCCCTCGCTTCGTCAGATCCGCCGCGGTGCTGACAGCTCGCCGCAGGTCGCCCTCGCATGAACGAAGACGCCGGGAAGCCGAACCCGGGTAGTGGTGGCAGACGACGAGCCGCTGGCGCGGGAGCGGCTTCGCATGCTGCTCACCTCCGAGCCGTGGCTGGAGCTCGTGGCTGAATGCCAGAACGGGATCGAAGCTATCGACGCGATTCAGGCGCTCGCAGCCCGATCTGGTGTTCCTGGACGTGCAGATGCCCGGCGCGACCGGCTTCGAAGTGATCGAAGCCGTGGGCGCCGCGAAGATGCCGCCGGTCGTGTTCGTCACGGCCTACGACCAGTACGCGCTCCGTGCCTTCGACGTGCGCGCGCTGGACTATCTGCTGAAGCCCTTCGACCGCGAACGATTCCAGCAGGCGCTCAGTCGCGCCCGGCAGCGGGTCCACACCTCAGGGCCGGGCGAGCTCGAGCGCCGTCTGCTCGCCCTGATGCAGGATCTGAAGCAGACGCCGCACCGCGTCGATCGATTCGTGGTCAAGTCGGGAGGCCGCGTCTATTTCGTCAGGGCGGAAGAAATCGACTGGATCGAGTCCGCGGGCAATTACGTCAAGCTGCACGTCGGCACCGACACGCACCTGCTCCGCGAAACCATGACGGCGATCGAAGCGCAGCTCGACCCCGAGGCGTTCTTCCGCATCCATCGCTGCCACATCGTCAACATCGAGCGGGTGCGGGAGCTGCAGCCTTCCTTCAACGGCGAGTACGTCGTCTTCCTCAAGAACGGTTCGCGCCTCACACTCAGTCGCGGCTACCGCGACAAGTTCCAGCAACGGCTCGGCGGCGCGCTCTGATCAATTCCGCAAGGTTCAGTTCAGTCTTGAACAGGAGGATAAGAGTTCAGGAGAAGTTCTCTTTGTTCAATGAACTCTCCTGATCTCCTTGCCTCCTGTTGAAAGTTTTCAGCGCCGGAACCTGCCCGACAGCCCATTGAGCAGACAGGCGCCGCGAATGTCATCGCGCCCACCCGACTGAAACTGCCATCTCGCCGTCGCGCAACCCCCGTGCGACATCGGCCCTGATCACGCCAGCTCCCGGGATGGCGAGGCGCAGGCCGGCGCCGACATCGACATGCCCGCGAGCGTCCGCAAATGCCGGCGCATCGTACGCGCGAGCCACGTCGACAAACGCGGCCGGCGCAACTCGAACCACACGCAGCACCGGCCAGCGCCATTGCCGCCACTCGACGCCGCCTGAGGCGACCACGCGGCCAAACACGCCGTCGCGGATCACGCCGTCGTGCAGCAGCGGGTGCGCGCGCAACAGCGCGTCGCGGCCGTGCCCGGTGCCCGCTCCACTCCACAGCGCGAACGGCGTGTCCTTTCCGGCCGCATCGAGACCGGCGCGCGCGAGCCAGACGGTTCCCTCTGCGCGCGCTCGCGAGCGCCAGTCTCCGAAGACGCCGGCGGTCCAGGTGTTCGTCTGGGCTGCCCAGAGCCCCCCACCTCCCCCGAGGGCGAGGCGATCCTCGCGTGACTGGTAGCGCAGGGCTCCGAGAAAGCCCATCGCTTTAGACGACGGCCATTGTTCGGCACGAAGCTCTGCATCCCACTTCACCGACGCAGTCATCCAATCAGCGGCACCGAAGGACACACCGCGACGGGTTTCCTCGATCGGCTCGGCTGCCGAGCCGTACGACTCACGCTCGTCCGCACCCGCCAATTGCCAGGTTCCGCCGAACGGCGCCGGCGCTTCGAGACCGGCAGAGATCCGCGGGCGCGCCTCCCACCAGCGCCAGGAGGCGAACCATCGTTCGCCGCCGCCGGTCGGGCTCACGACGTCGACCCGCAGTTCACGGTCGATCGCCGCGCGCGCCGCCATTGCACCGGCGGCAACCGGCGTGGTCGGCAGCACCGGACGTTCGATCACCGCGGCAGCGACCTGGGCGAGTCCGTCTTCGCGCGGCGTGTAGCTCACACTCGAGCCCAGGACCGAGGGCATGCTGTCCAGCCGTCGCGAGGCGCGCGTCAGCGCGGCCGGCGTCAGCCGAGCCTCCGTCGGAAGCTTCAGCGCGCGAACGGCGACCGAATAGCGCGTGCGCTCGAGCCCCTGTACGTCGACGACATCGATCGTGGGCTCCCCCACCAGATTCCATGCCCCGAGCGCACCCGTCGTATCGCCGGTCAGATAGAGACTCGTTGCGAGGATGCGGGCCGCATGATCATCGTGGGGATCGATAGCCAGTGCTTTTCTGGCGTCGCCGGCGGCGCGCCGCCAGTCCTTCTGCAGAACGCGAACGCCCGCGAGCTCACGCCACGGTGCGGACTCGCCAGGGCATTGCGCCGCCGCGCGCTCGAGCAGCCGGCCAGCATCCTCGACCTGCCCGCGGCTTGCAACCTGCACAGCCTCGTCGACGGTGCTGCCGCAGATGCCGCCCGTGGGTGCCGCCCGGGTGTCGTCGGTGTGGGCGCTCTTCTCGGCTATGGCCGGGGGCGGCAGTGCAAGTAACGTCCAGTACGCGGACCGTTCCCACTTCCGCAGAAACTCCTGCTCCTCATGGACATCGAACGGCCGCCGCGCCGGATCGTGAACGACGACCTTGCCCGCCGTCCAGCTGACGATGACGACGTAGTGAAACCGACCAGGCCGGTCCTCGATCAATGCAATCAGAGGCTGGCGCGCATCGAGGCTCCGCTGCACGAGAGGAGCGTCCCCATGGAAAGACGTCGCCCCCCAGCCGCGCCCGGTGATCGCGGAGATCAAATCGTCGCCGCGGATGCCCTTCTGCCGTGGATCCACGAGCGACGCAAAGCTCTTCGCATAGATTCCTGTCATCCCCCAGTAGCGCATCACCATCGCCACCGCTGCGCCTCCGCAGAGCTCCTCGCTCTGGGGAACGTAGGGAACGTCGAGGAACTGGGCCGGCGACGGAACAGAAGAAGGAGTGGAAGAGGCCTGGCCGAATCCGGGCGCCGCCGCCGTAACCAGCGTCACGGCGGCCGCAATCACGCGAGCGGCAATCGCCGGGGTCAATCGGCGATGAGGACGATCAGAATGACGATCAGCAGGACGATGATGATGGTGGTCGTTGAGATGACGACGGAAGACGCACCACCGACAAGATCGTTGTTCACCTGACGGGCTTGTGATGCCAGGTCCTGGAGGTCCTGCCCCTGCAGGGTCGAGACCGCTGCCTGCGCCTTCTCGAGCGAAAGGCCGGCCCGGGCCGCAATCTGCCTGACTTCGGTGCGCGCCAGCAACGCCAGGATGGCATCGCGATCGGCCTGATCCTGGCTGACACGCTCCTGCACGGCCTGTGCGAGCGCGGTCTTCGCAACGACGTGGGTCTGTGCCTGAGCGGCAGGCGCAACCAGAAGGGCGGCCAGGATCACCGCAAGCGAACGCCGAACAATTCTCATCTGAACCCTCCCTGAAGAGTGCCGAAATCGGGACACTCACCGCGATGCCGGAAAGCATTTTCCGTACCGTACAGGCTCAGCTTACGACGGCTGCGGTCCTGGACGAGGAGACAACTGCTCGAAGGCTTCGACGTGCACGGCGCGGCCGTGCGCCGCCTGCCACTCGATGGCGCCTTCGCGGACGAGCCGTGCCAGGCACTCTTCCAGGGTGAACGAGCCGGCCTTGCGGGTGATCGTGGTTTCCTGATGAAGGTGCTGCAGCGCATTCTTCCGGATGTGTTGACGAGCGCCGTACCCGACCATCAGGAGCTCCGCCGCCGGAACGATGCCGCCGCCGATCCTGGGGATCAGAGTCTGCGTCATCACCGCTGCCAACGCCATCGCGAGCTCCTGGCGGATGGTGTTCTGACGCTCGGGCGGAAAGGAGTCGGCGATGCGCGACACGGTCGATGCGGCATCGGTCGTATGAACGGTGGACAGCACGAGATGCCCGGTCTCGGCCGCTGCCAGCGCGATCCGCATCGTTTCCGGATCGCGCATCTCGCCCACCACGATCACGTCCGGCGCCTGCCGCAGTGCCGCACGCAGGGCGGTCGGGAAATCCTGGACGTCCACTCCGACCTCGATCTGCTCGATGACGCTGGCGCTGTGGGTGTGTTCGTACTCGATGGGATCCTCGATGGTGATGATGTGCCGTGGGGAGCGGCGGTTGATTTCCTCGACCAGCGCCGCCAGCGTCGTGCTCTTCCCCGATCCGGTCGGCCCGCCGATCAGCACCAGGCCCCGAGGAAGCTGTGCGAGCAGCTCCACCTGCGGCGGCAGATTGAGCGTAGCGAGTCGCGGGACCCGGGCCGGAAGCATGCGAACCGCGGCCGCGGCCCTGCCGCGTTCGCGATGCAGGTTGACGCGAAAGCGTCCGAGTCCCATCAGACGATAGGAGGCATCCGCGATCTGGTGATCGCGATACTGACGGCGCGCATGCGGGGCCAGCGCGGGAAGAACGGCTTCTTCTATATCGACACCGTCGAGCGGACCGTCCGCGAGGGGAACGACCGCGCCCTTCACCCGAACGCTCGGGGGGGCGCCCGACACCAGCAGCAGGTCGCTGCCCCCCCTGTCGGCCAGCAGCTGCAGCCACCGGTCGAGCCGCGCCGTCGTCCCGGGCGCCACCGGCGCGGCCTCGGGCGGAGCCGTCGCATTCAGCTCGAGGATCAGGCGATCGATGTCGTGCTCGGGCTCCACGGGGGGAGTTTAGACGATAACTCCCAACTCTCAATTCCCAACTCCCAAGGGAAACCGGTCGACGAACGAGGTGAAAGGCGCAACAACGAGCTGGTTGACACCCGTTTCACCCGGTTGTTCGAACGGTTCCCTTGGGAGTTGGGAGTTGGAAGTTGGGAGTTGATCTTATTCGTCCCTGAGAACGACCATCGGATCGACTCGTGCAGCTCGATTCGCGGGAATGAGACAGGCCGCGGTTGCGACGAAGGCGATGAAGACAGCGACCGACGCGATCGTCGCCGGATCGGTCGGCTTCACGTTGAACAGCTGGGCCTGCAGCAGGCGCGTGAGTCCGAAGGCCGCAGCGATCCCGACCGCCAGGCCCGTCACCGTGAATCTCAGGCCCTGGCCGAGCACCATCCGCAGAACCGTGGTCCGCGTGGCGCCGAGCGCCATGTGGATGCCAATCTCCTTGCGCCGCTGGCTCACCGTGTAGGCCAGGATTCCGTACGTGCCGATTGCCGCCAGCGCGAGCGCGAGTGCGGCGAACAGGCCGAGCAGTTGCGCCAGCAGGCGCGGCCGCGACACGGCCTCACCGAAGACTTCGTCCATCGTCCGCAGTCTGACGATCGGCAACGTGGGATCCATCGACTGCACCAGGCTTCGAATCTGCCCGGACAGCGTTTCGACCGGCACCGACGCGCGTATCACGACGTTCATGCTGCCCGGAGTGAACGCGGTTTGTTTCGGGCCCTGCTCCATCAGGAAGTACAGCTCCGTGCCGGTCTTGCTGGCGATTCCTCCCTGTTTCACGTCCTTCACTACACCAACGATGGTGCAGTATGGACGCTGCGGCCCACCCGTGCGGACCCGGCGGCCGATAACGCCCTGGCCCTTGAAAAAGGTCCTGGCGAGCGTCTCGTTCACGAGCACCACCGGCCCCCCGATCACATCGGCCGCCTCGAAATCACGTCCCTCCACGACTGGAATGCCCATCGTCGCGAGATAGGGCTGAGTGACGTTCTGGAAATAGTCCACGTTTTCGAAAGGACCTTCGGGAGGCGACGTGTAGCCTTCGAAGTCCACATCGTTGGCGTTGACGAGCCGCTGCGGCGGCAGGCCACTCATCGCCGCCGCCGACTGGATTCCCGGGATCCCGGCCAGCTTCGATGTCAGTCGCTCGAAGAAATCGACCCGGCTCTGTGCCTGCTGATACTGCGCAGCGGGCAGAACGATCCCGAACGTGACCAGCTGATTGCGCTTGAAACCGGCATCAACAGCGGTGAGGTTCCAGAGGCTGCGCAGCAACAGGCCGGCGCCAATCACGAGCACGACGGCGAGCGCGACCTCGATCATCACCAGCGCGCTGCGGAGCCTCGCGCGGCCCGCGGTTGCCGTGGATCGCTGTCCCGCCTCCTTCAGGGAGATGTTGACGATGCGCTCCCGGAGCTGGAGGAGCGGGGTCATCCCGAAGAGGAGACCCGTGACGATCGAAACGAGCAGCGTGAACGCGAAGACCGCCGGGTGCAGCCCGATCTCGGCGGTCCTGGGCAAGCTGTCGGGATTCGCCGCCAGCATCGCGCGCAGGCCGCCGAGCCCGAGCGCTGCGCCGACCGCGCCGCCCGCCGTTGCCAGCACGACCCCTTCGGTCATGAATTGCCGCAACAGGCGCCAGCGTCCCGCGCCGAGCGCCGAGCGGATCGCGAACTCTTTCTGCCGGGAGTCGGCTCGTGCCAGCAGGAGGTTGGCGAGGTTCGCGCACGCAATCAGCAGCACGAAGCCGACCGCTCCCTGGAGCACCCAGAGGGCGCGCCGCAGGCCGCCGACGAGATCCTCCTGCAGGCCGTCGAGCCGCAGGCGATGGGTTTTCTGATTGGGCACGTGTGTTTTCGGGTTCAGGACCGCCCACTGCGCCAGCATCGATTCGACGTCGGCCCTGGCCTGGCTGGCGGTCACTCCCTGCTTCAAACGTCCGACGAGATAGAGGAAGTGTCCGCCGCGGTTGCCCGGAGTGGCCGGATCGAGCGTGATCGGCAGCCAGACCAGCACCTTCGAGTCGTGAACGTCGTAGCCCGGCGGCATGATGCCCACGATCCGTGTCGGAACGCCGTCGATCTGGACAACCCGCCCGACGACCGACTCCTCACGGCCGAACGCCGACTGCCAGATCTCGGACGAGAGCACCGCAACGTCTTCGGCGCCGGGGAGCGTGTCAGCCCGGGTGAACTGGCGGCCCCGGATCGGCTGCACCCCGAGGACCGGCATCAGCTCCGACGTGACAATCGCGGAATTGACCCGGCGGGGCTGGTCGGTCGTTCCAAGGTTCACTGCTCCGGCCCGGTACGCGCCGACATCCTCGAA
This sequence comes from uncultured Acidobacteriota bacterium, assembly GCA_963836735.1. Classification (GTDB taxonomy): domain Bacteria; phylum Acidobacteriota; class Vicinamibacteria; order Vicinamibacterales; family 2-12-FULL-66-21; genus JACCXG01. Next base: position 179,273 of record CAWIKP010000019.1, read on the forward strand.
CGAGCGCTGCCGCTCCCGGAACTCGAGGAATTCCGGCGCCGACACCCAGAACTGATCGAAGCCGAGGGCAGGGAACTGGCTGGTGATGTAGAGGAGCCGTGCCGGCTCGGGATACGGCAGCGGCTTCAGGAGCACCCCGTTCACGACGCTGAAGATCGCGGTGTTGGCGCCAATCCCCAGCGCGAGCGTCAGAATCGTGACGATGGTGTAGGCCGGGCTCTTCCGCACGCTGCGGAAGGCGTGAACGAGATCGTGGCGCAGTGTGTCCATGGCTAGCCGGTTAGATGGGTGGTTCCCGAACAAGGGTTGCGGACATCTCGCCGGAGCCCGAAGGGCAGAGGCGACCGCGCCGTGAGCCCCGAAGGGGCGAAGGGGGGGATCACCGTCGTCGTTGCCCCCTCAGGATGACCGAAGCAACCCCTCCGGCCACTGCCCCCACCACCGCATACAGCACGTCGGTCCCGGAAGGATAACGGACCGTGCTGAACAACTGCGAGAGCTCGGCTGTCACCGACACGAGCGCCGCGGCCAGCGGCAGCCACTTCCACCCCCGATCGCGCGCGAACGAGTAGCCGAACGGGACAAAAAGGAGGATGTTGACCGCAAGGTCCTCGACCTTGTCGGCGGGATCGGCGAACGGCACGAGATGCACCCGATCCCACTGCGGGGTTGGTGTCAGGCCCAGCGGAAAGCTCGCGATCAGGACCACGGGTATCCACCAGACCCAGAGCGGGACGCGCGCCGGGAAGCGGCTCACGAGCGGGTCAGACCCTGCGCAGCTCGCCCCGGCGAAGCTGGCGGTACAGATCCAGCGACTCGCGGATGATGCGGATGGCGTCCTCGACGCCCAGCATGTCTTCGACGATCACCTGCTTGTGCTCGAGGGTCTTGTAGTCCTCGAAGAAGCGGCGGATTTCCCGCAGCGTGTGACCCGGAATCTGCTCTTTGTCGGTGTATTCGGCGAAGGCCGGATCGCGGACGCTGACCGCGACGATCTTGTCGTCGATCCCTTTCTCGTCGCGCATGCGCATGACGCCGATGGCGCGAGCCTCGACCAGCGTGAGCGGGTGCACCGGCTCCTGGCTGATCACCAGGGCATCGAGCGGATCGCCGTCGTCGCAGAACGTCCGCGGGATGAAACCGTAGTCCGCGGGATAGTGAACGGCGCTGTACAGGACGCGATCGAGCCGCAGCAGGCCGGTCTCCTTGTCGAGCTCGTACTTGTTCTTGCTGCCTTTCGGAACTTCGATGACGACAGGAAACGCCGATTCGACGATCGTGTCGTCCACATAGCAGTCGTGCCAGGGGTGCATCCCTCTCAAAGTACCACCATTCGACTCACCTGCGCCTCGCTTCGTCGAGGCGCAGGTTCGCTCATGGCAGGCCGCGCAGGAGCCTGCCCTGAGCGAGCGAAGCGAGCGAAGGAGCGTGCTCCTGAGCGAGCGAAGCGAGTCGAAGGGTTAGAGCTTGCGAACGGCCGGGCGAGGACTGCCCTCCCACTGGATACTCATAGTGCCCGCCGATGCGCACGCTCTTCACGAGCCGGGGCCGGAAACAGCCGACACACTCGCCGCCCGGATGGCGCACGCTGCGATAGACGACGCCGTTCGAGCCGGCGGAGAGCAGTTGCCGTGCAAAGCGCTGCGACGCGCTGTAGTCGTCGGGATCGTAGAGCGCCGCCGGCGTATCCGCGCCGCGAAGGTCGTGAAATCGCGTGGAGAAGTCGGAAAGGTACACGCGCATCTGCATCCGGGCTTCCAGCACGCCGATCTCCGCCAGCTCGCGGGATCGGTGATAGATGGATTCGGACAGCGCGATGTCGATCGTCCGGGCCGCGTACCACGCGCCACGCTCGTCGCTCGAGAACCGTCCGCCGCCCGGCCGTGGATGGCAGTAGGCGGCCATGATCACGGAGGCCATCGGCTGGCCCACGACCCACTCGTCGCGCGGAACCGCTTGCAGGATCCCGAGCTCCGTGCTGATGCGATCGTTGGTCCACCCTTCGAGCTCGAAGATCGCTTCCAGATCGCCGGCGGCGGCAACACGATCGAACAAACCAACGACGGGAAACCGGCTGGGCACGAGACGCGCGGTGCCCTTCCAGCGAAAAAGTACTTCGGGTGGCGAATTCATCGCATCCGCACTCCGCGGATTGCGGAGTGCGGCTCGATCAGCCGCGCCGGGCATCCAGCAGGCGCCTGATGCGATACAGACCGTCGATGCCGGCGTTGATCGCCAACGACAACGGCGTGGCGCCGCCGAACGTCGGGTTGGTGTTGGGCATCCGCATCCACGAGTCCGCCAGCGGCTGGTCCGGGTAGAGCACCTGCAGGCTCTTGTAGATGCCCAGGACGAGCGACAGACGGGTGAGCGTGTCGTACGACAGGGCGCCGTAGTCGCGTGCCTTGTATTTGTGATACGTCGATGCCGCAGGCCATCCGAGCAGCGCGCGCTGCTCGGCCACCGACAACTGCCAGGCACCCGCGATGTTGAAGAACGTCCGGAGCGCCGGGCCCGACAGCCGCCGGCGGACATCCGGCTCGGGCCGGATGCGAACATCCGCAGCTCGGGCAGCGACGGCACCTCGGCTCGCGCGTGACTCCATATATGGAGATTCTACACTAAATATGGATATCGGGACTCGGGGCTCGGGATTCGGGGCTCGGGGTTCGCCGGCTCGGAAGAGCCTGTCGCGCCGTAGCGCGCCAGCGCGGAGGCGGACGTCAGCGCGAAGGCGGGTCGACCCGGGGGAAGGGTTCAGGCTTGTAACGGCCGTCGCCGGTGAACGCGCGCCGCGCGCGGACGATCAGCGGGGCGCGAGCGTCCAGCGGGGCGCGAGCGTCGGGCGGCTCAGCAGCGGCCAGCCGGGTCGCGCGCCACTGCGGGCGGTTGATTCGCTCCGGCCGTGGCTTGGGCAGCCGCACGAGCTCGTGCTCGATGCGAACGGACGGGCCGGCGCCCACGGGTGAGGCCTCAATCCCGGGTGGGGCCAGGGGAAGCGGCACCGGCCGCGCGGCCATCGGCTCGACGCGGGGGGATGAGGCAGGCGGCGGGTACAACATCAGCACCGCGAGCATCATCAAGGGCACCATCCGGCCGTGTTGGAACATATCAAGAATTGAACAAGCCAGAGCCATGCCGGGCCCGGGGTCCGACAATTCAGGGTTTCTGGCCATGTCACCTCTACTGTGCCATGTTCTTTTCGCCGATCGCGTACTCAATCGCCTCACTTTGCCACACGGCTGCGCGTTAGACTGCTCAGGTAGTCATGTCACTGCGTACTCGGCTGATCATCGCGTTTCTACTCCTATCGGTGGTGCCTCTGAGCGCGATGACGTTCATCAGTTACCGATCCTCGGTGACGACGTTCGAGAACGCGGCGCGCCGTGAAGCGTCGCAGAGCGCGATGGACATCGGGCGCCGGATGGAGCGGATCACGGCGGATGTCGGCCGCCGGATGGATCGGATGTTCGTCGTTCCGGCAGAGGCCACGAGCGGGTCGGGCCAGACCCCCGCCGTGCGTGATCGCGTGGCGCCGATGCTCGGGGAAACCGCATCGCTCGTTGAACGGGTCGAATTCCACCCGATGACGCCGCCGGCTCCGGCAGCCGCGGCGGCCCCGCCGGGTCCCCCGTCTCCCCCGCCGCCACCCTGGGCTGGCCGGCAAGAGGGCCGCGGCGAGTTCGGGCCTCCTCCACCTCCAGGTGCATATCCTGGCAGGCGCGGGCGGGGCCGCGATGGTCCATGGCCCGGCGGCCCCCCCACGCCCGTCACGCCCCCCGAAGTGATCGTCGTCGACGTCCAGCAGGCGATCGAGGATGCCAAGAAGGCGGTGCGGACCGAGATGGCCGCGTCGATGCCCGAGCTGACACCGCTCGTCGAGGAAAGTCTGAGCGCAGCCCTGCCGGCGGCGGAAGCCGCACTCAAGGCCGCCGGAGCGGCAGCGCGGCCCGCGCCGCTGAAGCGCAGGCCGCCAGCGCTGCTGCGCGCGAGATGCAGATGCAGGTCGAGGGGCGCCGGGTCGAGATCGCCGTCAAACAGGACGGCAAGGTCGTCGGCAAGGCGAACGCGATGCTCAACCTCGATCGGACTCTGCGCACGGTGTTCGCCTTCGCGCGGCGCGACCAGGGAGAGATCCCGTTCGCCATCGACACGCGCGGCGTTGTGCACAACCCCGATCCGGAGCAGCGGCGCGTGCTGGAATCGTTCGGCGTCGCCTCCCTCGGTCCCGCCGCGACTGATGGCAACCCGCGGCGAGCCGGCGACTGGCTGATCGTCTCGCGCAAGGACCCGAGCGGCCTCATCTTCGGCATCGCCCGCCCCATGGGGGAATCGCTGCGCGAGATCCGCCGCACGTCAGTCCGAAACCTGTCGCTGGGCCTCGGCGTAATCGCCCTGGCCCTCATCGGCATCGTCCCGATTTCTCACGGGATGACCCGCCATCTCACCTCGCTCGACGCCGGCGTGCATCAGCTGGCCGCCGGGGATTTCAAGGCCCGGGTGCCGGTGCGCTCGAGCGACGAGTTCGGCTCACTGGCGAAGGCCTTCAATCAGATGGCCGAAGATCTCGAGCGTCACCAGGCGCTGGTGGTCGAGCAGGAGCGGCTGCGCAAGGAGCTGGAGCTTTCCCGGTTGATTCAGACCGAGATGCTGCCGCGCGCGCCGCTGCGGCTCGGCGCGGCGGAGATCAAGGGCATCTCCATCCCGGCCCGCGAGGTCGGCGGAGATTTCTTCAACTACTTCGCGCTGTCGGACGGACGCCTTGCGCTGCTCGTCGGCGACGTCTCGGGCAAGGGCGTGAGCGCTGCCCTGCTGATGGCCAACGTGCAGGCAACCCTGCGCGCCCGCCTGCCGCACGAAGCAGATCTGGCTCGCCTGGCCGCGGAGCTCGATCGCGACATCGACGAGACCACGCCCGGCGCCGTGTACCTGACGTTGTTCCTGGGGATCCTCGACACCGGCGCGGCAGGAGCTCCGATACGTCAACGCCGGGCACAATCCGCAGTTCGTGATCCATGAAGGGAACGGCTTCGAAGTGATGGGCGCAACCGGCCTCCCGATCGCGCTCTACCCCGGCCAGCCGTACCAGGAAGAGGTCGTGCCCGCACGGTCCGGGGGATCTGCTCTTCTTCTACACCGACGGACTGGTCGAGGCGGAGGACGAGTCAGGCGAGATGTTCGGCTTCGACCGTCTGAAGGCCCTGCTCGGCAAGGAGCAGCGGCACGGCATCGACACGGTCCTGCACGAAGTCGAAGACGCCGTCCGCCGCTTCCGGGGGAATCACGAACCCATGGACGATGCGACGATGATGGCGCTTCGCCTGCACTGACACCGTCGCATTGCCAGGATTGCAAGATTGCCAAGATTGCCAACATTGACAAAGCTCCGGGGCATCTCGGCAGTGGGAGCTCTCTCGAACGTCGGGATAACCCCAAGCAATGTTGGCAATCTTGGCAATTTTGGCAATGAGCTGAGCGTCACCCGAGCTTGTGCTTCCCCCCGGTGATGACCTCCCTCACCCGATCGAGCAGCGGCGCAACCGGATGGTCGGAGAGCAGGTCGATCGCCTCGGCGAACGACGTCCACATCCGCTCGCGGATCGGCGCCTCTTCCCAGCGTGACTCCTGGCGGAGGACCTCCATCACGTACACGGCGACCGTGAGCTTCGTTCCCCACTTCTTGTAGCGGTAGGTCCCGACCGCCTTCCCGAGCAGCCGGCCCGAGATGCCGGCCTCTTCCCAGGCTTCGTTCAGCGCCGTCTCCTCGTGAGTATCTCCGGGGTCGACGATCCCCTTCGGAATGCCCCACGCTCCGGCTGGTCTTCCGGCGGATCAGGCAGACCTGAATGTCCCGTCCTGCCCGCCGCACCGGAAACGCCGCCGCCTGTTCTGGAAATGCCTCGAAGGTCCTGGTCACGGTCCGAGGGCCAATTGTCGCAGAGAACGTCACGGCCCGCCGACGGGCCCCCTTTCTCGCCGCCCGCGAAATGCCGAGGCGGCGAACGTCCAAGCAAGGAAAAGAGGGGTCGATGATTCCCGAACGAAGCCGGACAGTAGGTTGCGCTGTGTAATAATCACGCGTCCCCCAACCATGCTCTGCGGCACTTGTGGCGCGACAACCTCACCTGAGCTGGACAGATGCGCCGTCTGCCACACGGCAACGCCCCCACCTCGGCTACGCCGCCCCCCTCGCACCAGCCGCACGAACCCGCGACGACGGCGGCCGGCCTCGACCGGGAGCTGACCCGGTTATCGAGCGGCCAGACCGGGAACGCGCCGACGATGGGGGTCTCCGGCGGCGTGCCAGTCCTGCAGCCGGGTCATCATTTCGGCAGCCGCTACACCATCATCCGGCTGCTCGGGTCTGGCGGCATGGCCGCCGTCTACCAGGCCTGGGATGAAACCCTCGGGACAGCGGTCGCGCTGAAGCTCATTCGCGTCGGTGCCGGGACCCCGGAGATCGAGTTGCGGCAGCTCGAGGACCGCTTCAAACGCGAGCTGAAACTCGCCCGGCAGGTGACCCATCCCAACGTCGTCCGGATCCACGACCTCGGCGAGGTCGAGAGCACGCTCTATCTGACGATGGAGTACGTGCAGGGGGCGGACCTGGCCGCCCTGCTCCAGAAAGAGCCGAAGCTGCCGCTGCCCCGCGTGCTCGCGTTCGCGCGCCAGATTGCGTCCGGGCTGGCGGCCGCCCATCGCGCCGGCATCGTGCACCGGGATCTGAAGCCGGCCAACGTGATGGTGGACGCGCAGGACCATGCGCTGCTGATGGACTTCGGCATCGCGCGCTCGACGTCCGCGGCCACCATGCACACCATGCCCGGCTCGCTGATTGGCACCCTCGACTACATGGCGCCGGAACAGGCGCGAGGCGAACCGGCGGACGAACGGACCGATGTGTATGCCTTTGGCCTGATCCTCTACGAGCTGATCGCTGGCGGGCGCCCGCGTTACAGCGTCGAAGGCGGGCTCTCGGGCCTCATCGCGAGGCTCGAGAAGGGACCGCCAGCGCTGCGGACGGTCCTGCCGGACGTGCCGGCGGGGCTCGAGCGGATCGTCAACAAGTGCCTGTCACCGAGTCCAGAAGCGCGGTATCCGAGCGCGAACGAACTGCTCGCCGACCTGGAGGCGCTGGACGAAACAGGGACGCGCACGCGTGGCGGTGCGGGCCCGCCCGTCCTGGGCCCGGGTCGCTGCCATCGTCGCGATGGGCTCGCTCCTCATCGCGGCGACCTGGTGGCTGGCGTCCCGCCGCACCCCGCCACCCCCTCCGGTCGCGCGGGCTCCACTGCCTGTCCTGATCGTCGACTTCGAGAATCGCGCCAATGACGCGGTGTTCGACGGAGCGCTCGAACAGGCGCTGAGTATCGCGATGGAAGGCGCGCCGTTCATCACCGCGTTCCCGCGGCGCGACGCCGCCACCCTCGTGCGCGACCTCAAGCTCGGCTCGAAGCTCGATGAGAGCAGCGGTCGGCTGGTTGCCAGCCGCGAAGGCATTCCCGTCATCCTGGCCGGCGCCATCGAGCGGCAGCGGCAGCGGATACCAGATTGCCGTGCGGGCCGTCGCCGCGGACAAGCCGGAGCCGATCTCGGACCGTCGCCGAAGCGATCGCGTCGGACAAGGCACAGGTGCTGGGCGCGGTCGGGAGAAGTCGCGGAGAACGTGCGTGAGGCACTTGGCGACACGACGCCATCGGCAGCGGCAGGCGGAGACGTTCACCGCCAGCTCGCTGGATGCCGTGCGCGCCTACACCATCGCGCAGGATTTGACCTTCGAGCCAGAGGGACGTGGAGGCGGTCGGAGACACTACCGCGACGCGTTGCGCACGATGCCGAGTTCGGGCGCGCCTATTCGGGCCTCGGCGGCCAGCCTGCTCCGGCTCGGACGACCGGAGGAAGCGCAGAAGAACGTGGGACGAGGCGCTGCGTCGCATCGATCGGATGACGGAGCGCGAGAAGCTGCGCACTACGGCGTCTACTACTCGGGATCGCGCGGAATTCCGACAAGGCGATCGAGACCTACAAGGAGCTCGATAGACAAGTACCCGGCGGATTCGGCAGGCTACAACAATCTGGCGCGATCGCCTATTTCAGCCTCCTGAATTTCGCCAAGGCGTTCGAATACGGCCGCAAGGCGATCGAGATTTATCCGAAGACCTACAAATACCGGTCGAACTACGCGCTGTATGCGATGTACGCCGGCGATTTCAAGACGGCGGCGACTACTGCGCAGCCGCTGATCAAGGAGGAGCCGAAGATCGACGTGCCGTATCTGCCGCTGGCGATGGAGGCGCTCGCGGCTCGGGGATGATCCCGCGGGCGCGCACGACCTATCAGCAGGCACCCAGCGCCGGGCGAGCTCGGCGTGTCGCTGAGCGCGATGGGCATCGCCGACATCGCGATGTACGAAGGACGGTACGACGAAGCGCTATCGGTGCGCTGCCGGCGGCAGCGAAGCGCGATGAGGACCAGCAGAACATCCTCGGCGCGGCCTCGAAGGTGGTCGCGCTGGCGGAGGCCCACCAGGCGCGCGGCAACGGCGCAGCGCAGCAGACGTCGATTCGCAGGCGCGCGCGCTGTCAAATCAGGAGAGCGTGCTCGTGCCCGCGGCCCGGCTCGCGATTGCCGCGGGCGTCTCGACGAGGCGCGGCGATTGCCGCGGACTCGCCCGCGCCGCTCCGCCCAGAGCCGCGCCTACGCGAAGATGATCGAAGGGGAAATCGCGATCGCCGCGAAGCAATACGCCGTGGCCGTCGAGGCGCTCAACGCCGCACAGAAGCTGGCGGACCTGTGGCTCGTCCGCTTCGCGCTGGGCCTCGCCTACTTCCATCATGGCGACTACCCCGAAGCCGTGTCGGAATTCGAGAAATGCCGCGAGCGGCTGGGCGAAGCGACGGCGGTTTTCCTCGACGACCGAGATCGCGATGAGCGGCAAGCGCTGGCCGGCGGCGCTCGACGCGCTGAATGCGGCGCAAAAGCTCGCCGACCTGTGGCTGGTTCGCTTCGATCTCGGGCTCGCGTACTTCCAGCGCGGCAACTATCTCGAAGCCGCGTCCGAGTTCGAGAAGTGCCGGGCCCGCCGCGGCGAAGCGACGGCGCTCTTCCTCGACGATTCCCCGACGTTCCGCTACTACGCGGCCCTGCCCTACTGGCTGGGACGCACCCGCGAGGCGCAGAAGCTCGACGCCCGGCCGCAGTTCGACGAGTTCCTGCGGATTCGCCAGGGGGCCACCGGCGATCCGCTGGTCGAGGACGCGCGCAAGCGCGTCGCCACGGCGGCGCAGTACTCAGCGCATCCAGGTCGCTAGTTGGCAACGGCGAATCGACCGTCGGCGCCCATCTTCAGTTCAACTCGCCTCGCATCCTCGCCAATCACGAACATCCGCGACGTGCCGCCGGCCGTCAGCGCCTCCTCACAAGCCTCCTGACCTCGCCCCTGTCCACATCACGGGCGTCATTTCGATGCGCGAACCACGCGCGCCGATCAGGTACATCTGAGAAGTCCCGCCGGCGTTGGCCACCACTTCCGCACGGACCGGCGGCGCGCCATCGAGATTCGGCAGGTTGAGCTGGGTGAAGAGCGGGGTGATGTCGAAGGTCGCCGAGACGGTCATGCTGCCGAGCCCTGGCGGCAGCGCGACGGACGCGATCGCCGTGGAGGCGCTCAACGTCCCGGAGAGCGTCGCGGTGGCTACTGTTGCAACGCCGACCGAGGCTGTCGGGACCACGCGAACTGAGACCGTTGTACCAACCGGGATGTTGGCGCCTTCGATGTTCACGGCGACAACGCCCGTCACCGCGGTCGCGAACGAAATGTCAGGCGTCGAAAGATTCCCCGACGGGCTCGCCGGGGCGTTCACCCCGTTCACCGACGCGATGCGCAATGCGGGCAATGCGGTCGGGATCGGACGCGCGGGAAACTGAGTGAACGAGGCAGAGGCGCCCGTCATTGTTCCGTTGTAGGTGATCGTGCTCGCCTCTATCCGGACGCGACTGGCGCCTTCGATGACGCCTGACCCTGAGATGGTCGAAGCGACGAGCCGGACGCTGCCACCTCCTCCTGCGCCGCCAGTTAGGCAGCCAATGGCGAATGCACCACTACCACCGGTCAAGTAAATGCTGCGTAAGCCACTATTAGCATTAGTGAGCACGATGCTATCGGTAGCTGAAAGGAGGAGCGCGCCTCCGCCGCCGCCGCCGCCGGGGCCGCCCACGCCGATTCCGCCGCCCGGGCAGAAACCGCCGGATCCAGGAACGCCAGCTCCACTTCCGCCGCCCGAGCCGCCGACAACCGGGGTCAGGAGCTGAGACCCGGGTGAGGCGGTGGCAGTGCTGCCGCTGAGTGTTGCTGCCGTGGTCGCGAGCGCGGTCCCGCCTGCTCCCCCGGAAGGGCCGAAGCCGGGGTTGCCGCTCGTCGGCGTGGTGCCGCCAAACCCGCCGCTTCCTCCAGCAAATCCGCCGGGGCCGCCCCGTCCGCCAATGCCTCCGGTCGGCCCGGATGGCGCCACCCCGTCGAGGCCGTTGGCATAGATGTAGGTGTTGGCCCCCAGCCGAATGTCGTGTTGCGAAAGGATGGTGAGCGGGTTGTTGCGGCTGTTGCCTACGAGATTCACCTCGATGCGAAGGTTGCTGTTTGCTCTGTCGGGCAGGTCGAAATTGGAGAACTCGTACACCCCGGTCGTGAGCCCGCCAGGAGGCATGTTCTGAATCTGCGCCGTACCGAGCTGTGTGGCGCAGGTCTCAGGCTTGGTGTTGTCGTCATACACGGAGCAATACCTGACGAGCCCGGTTTCCATGTTCCAGACGATGTAGGTGAATCCAGTTGGATTCAACGTCACGGGCGCCGGCGGGAACACGCCATGGATCCCCGAGCTGCCACTGTTGAAGTTCTGTGCCGCCGCTGGTAAGGCCGCGGCAACCGAGCACACGAACACCATGACCGCCAGTGCGTATTGGATTGTCTTTCTCATTTCCACCATTTCTGTGCTCCTTGACTCCCTCTCACGACTACTGCAACACCAGCCGGCTCGCGCCGGTCACGGGTGTTGAAAATCCGGGACCCGACACGACCACGGTCACGACTCCCTGCGGAGCCGAGGGGCTGACGACGATGCTCACCGTCACCGTGCGGCCGTCGGGCGACACGGTGGGGGCTCCGATCGTGATGCCCGTGGACGGGTTGAGCGTCACGCCCGTGGCGCCGGTCAGGCCCTGTCCGGCGATCGTCAACGTGACCGGCTGGCCATTCCGCGTCACCTGGGCCGGCAACACGCTGTCCACGGATGGTCCATTGCTGAACGACAGGACGCGCACGGCGCTGGACGACTGCGGCGGCGCATTCGGCGGGCCGAGCGGCGCCGGGTTGAAGAAGGTCAGGGCCGCGCTGGCACTCGACGATTGCGCCGGCGGATTCGGCGGCCCGAGCGGCGCCGGATTGAAGAAGCTCAAGGCCGCGCGTGCGCTGGAGGATTGCAAGGGCGGATTCGGCGGCCCGAGCGGCGCCGGGTTGAAGAAGGTCAGCGTCGCGCCGGCGCTGGACGATTGCAGTGGCGGATTCGGCGGTCCGAGCGGCGCCGGGTTGAAGAAGGTCAACGTCGCGCGCGCGCTCGAGGATTGCAGCGGCGGATTCGGCGGCCCGAGCGGCGCCGGGTTGAAGAAGGTCAAGGTTCGGACGGTGCTGTCATTTCCCTCCGGCGCCGGACCGCTGTCCCCGACCAGCGCCACGAGGTGCGGATTCGCGGCGGCATTGCTCGGGATGGTGAGCGTTGCGGTCAGGTGTCCGATAGTGGTTGGCGTGAACTGCACACCGATTGCGCAACTGGCCCCGCCCGCGAGGGTGCCCGTGCACGTGTTGCTGCCGATGATGAAGTTCGCGGCGGGGCTGATCGTGACCACGCCAACTGTCACCGGAAGCGCGCTGGTGTTGGACACCGCGACGGTCGAGGGGGTACCGACGGTTCCAACCTGCTGGTTGCCCAGGTTGAGCGACGCCGGCACCGAAAGCGTGCCGGCGATGCCCACGCCCGTGAGGCCGGCCGTGCTGGGGCTCCCGAGGGCACTGCTCTGAATCGACAGTGAACCGGTTCGGCTGCCGGTGGTCGTCGGGGTGAAGCGCACTCCGACGGTGCAGGCGACGCCCTCCGCGAGCGTGCCGGCACACGAGTTGGTCGCGATGCTGAAGTCTCCGCTCACATTGACCGCGGTAAGGGTCACCGGCAGATTGCCCGTGTTCTGGACGGAGATGTTCTGGGGCGCGCTCGCGATTGCAAGCAGCTGATTGCCGAAGTTCAGGCTGGGAGGCGTCAACGTGAGCACTCCCGCGGTGCCGCGGCCGCTCAGCGAGATCGTGTGCGGGCTGCCCGCCGCGTCGCTCGAGATCGTCACCGTGCCCGTGAGCTGACCGGCCGCGGTTGGCGCGAACGAGACGCTCACGGAACAGCTCTGCCCGGCGGCGAGCGTCGCACCACACGTCGTCGTTCGGAGGAAATTGGCGCTGACGGAAATGGCGCTGATCGCGATCGGCAGCGCCGGGTTGTTGTTGGTCAGCGTGACGGCCTGTGCGGCGCTGGTCTGGCCGACCTGCGTCTCCGGGAACGCGAGCGTCGTGGGCGCGACCGCGAGCGGACTCAGTCCCGTGCCCGAGAGCGAAACCAGGAACTGTCCGGCAGTGGTGTTCAGGGTCAGCGTCCCGGACGCCGGTCCGACAGCGGTTGGCGAAAACCGGACCCGCACGGCACAGGGGCTTCCGGGCGTGGCCACGTTCCCGCCGCCGGCGCACACGGTGGGGAGCAGCGGAAGCGTGAACGCACCGGACGACACGCTCGGCGTCACGGTTACCGCTCCCCCGCCGGTGTTGGTCACCACGACGTCGAGGTCCCGGGTCTGACCTGCCAGCGTTGCCGCAAACGTCGCCGGGCTGGGCGACACGGTGATGTTCGGCGGCTGCCCGGCCCCTTCGTAGCGGATGTCGTCGACAATCGCGAAGAACCCGTCGTCGAGCGGCTCGGTGAGGACGATGCGCCGGATGTTCACGGGCGCCTGCAGGCCGATGAACGCCGCCCGGCTGTCGCCGGGCATCGTCGCGGTCGTCGTGCCGATCTCGTTCAGGCCGTCGTCGTACGCCTTGAGGATGAATTTCCCGGCCCTGAACTCCGAAGCCGACGAGCATGCCGACCTTTCTGACCGGCGTCGAGAAGTCGATCTGCAGTTGCGACGTCGAGACGCTGCTCGTAGAGGCCGGCGCCTTTCGAGGCGTTGGGCCAGTCGGGATACAGATTGGGCCAGGCGATGTCGCTGACGAGCTCGGCGGCAGGCGACGAGTAAGTCAGGCCGTTGAAGGTGACCGGCGATGGCTGGCGGCCGAACCCGGGTGTGAACGTTTCAATCTGCGCGCCGGCCGACAGGCCAGCGGGACCGAGCGGAGACGCACTCGCGCTGAGCGCCGTCACCGTCAGGCGAGCGCTCTCGTAGTTCGCGGTGTAGACGCGGCCGGCTCCGTGAATGGTCTGGAATGTTCCGGTTCGCGAGGGGTAGTCGATCACGTCGAACTCGGTGCCGCCCGGTGGATCGAAACCCGGCTCCAGCACGAGCTCCAGCGATCCGCCCAATTGCACCGGCCGATTCGACACGATGGCATCGCTCGTCGTGCCGAGCCGAAGCCGGATCGCGCCAAAGTTAGAGAAGACCGTCCCCTGATCCGCGGTGATCGTGATCGGACCGAGCGGCCCCGTCTTGGTCAATGTCCCGGCATTGATGAACTGCCCGCCGCCGGCGCCGACCTCGTTGAGCGTGAGGTTGGTAAGGAACTCCAGCACGCCGCTCGGGTGATTGATGATGCTGTGTCCGTTGAGAGTCAATGCGGCGGTATTCCAGGTGATCGTCCCGAGGTTCTGCAGCAGCCTCCCGAGTTGCAGGTTGACCCCGGGCATGTTCACCGCCAGGTGTCCGTCTTCCGAAACAATCAGTGAACCCGCCCCTTCGAATGTCCCGCCCGTCCACGAGGACGCGCCGCCCAGAGCAAGAATTCCCGGCCCGGTCAGCACGCCGCCGGCCATGGTCAACCCGCCGTCGAACAGCGCAATGTTCTCGATGCTCAGCCGGCCGCCGGCGATGTGGATCCGCTTGTCGGAGGACAGCGTATTCAGCGACACGTCGGCAGACTGCACCGTGACGGTGAAGTCGCCCTGGCCCGTGATGATCACCACCTCGCCGGGCTGCGGGACGACGCCGCCGCTCCACTTGGTGGGATCCTCCCAGTTGCCGCCGGCGTTGCTGATCCATTCGCGGGTGATTGCGGCCGGCTGGACACAGTTCGAGAACTCGGACGTGTCCTTCGTCGTGCTGCTGGTCGCTGTCGCGGTCACGAACAACGCGCTGCCGGTCGACTGGAACGGCAGCGTGGCATTGCCGTTGGCGTCGGTGACGACGTCCACGGTGCCGAGGAAGAACTGACCTTCGCCGTTGCCGGCGGGGTCGCAGGACGTGCTTCCGAAGTACTCGATGCGATAGGTGGTGTTCGGGCGGCTGTTGAGCGATCCGTCCACGCCGCCTGTCATGCGACCAGGACCGGGAAGTTCTGCAGGTTGTTCGCGCCCGTGTCGCCATCCCCGCTGTCGTTTGGCGTCACACCGTCCGAAAGACCACCAAGGGCGATCAGATCGATCCCGAGATAGACATTGTTGAACACAGAATTCCCGCTCACGCGATTGCCGAGCGCGCCGTACTGAATGTGAACGCCGGTACGGCCATTGAAGGCGATGACGTTCGCGGCCGACGAATCAGCGCCACCAACGGTGTTGTTGGGCCCGGTGATGGTGACGCCATCGACAAGATTGCCCAGGTTGATGGTGCCGGTGACGTCCGTGCCGATGTAGTTGCCCTCGACCCGGTTGAGTGAAGCGTCGACGCTGCCGAGGACAACGCCGCCCCCGCCATTGCCGGAAATGACATTCCGCGATACGGGCAGGGTGCCACCGATGCGGTTTCCCGCGCTCGGGATATACACCCCATCGAGCGTGTTGCCGATTGCTCCGGTACCCGAACCATTCGTGCCGATCAAGTTTCCAGCGATGATGTTGCCGGAGGCCTGCGCAAAGTTCAGGACCACGCCGTACCGGCCGTTGCCTGAAATCACGTTGCCGGCGGCGGCCACGTCGCCGCCAATGACATTGTTGGCGGACTCCACAACAATGCCCTGGCTGACATTCCCCAGACGGGCGGTGCCAGTCACGTCGAGGCCAATGATGTTGCCCTGGATGGTCGTCGAAGCTCCCGGGCCGAAAAGAACAATTCCGGAACCGGCGTTACCTGAGATGACGTTGCGCGCTGCCGCGGTCGTGCCCCCGACGCGATTGCCCGGGTGATCGATCTGGATTCCATCGGTCCGATTCGGCTGTGCCACCGTACCTGACACGTCGGTGCCGATGTAGTTCCCCTCGATGATGTTGTTGGCGCTCTGGATCGAGATACCGGCGCCGCCCTCGTTCGAGTCACCGAGCGCGCCGAACCGATTGATGACAAGACCGCGGACAACGTTTCCATCTACGGCCAATCGGAGGCCGTCGGCCGGCCCGCTGACCGAAGCGCCGTTCAGTTCGATCAGCGGATTGCCGGCGTAGCCCGGCTGCGTTGTCCCGTCGATCGTCACCCGGTCGGTGATCACCGGCAGTGCTGACTGAAGCGCAATGGAGAACGGCGCTGGACCAGGGATGCTGAAAGTGATGGTGTCGAAGGTGCCGACGCTCGCGTTCGCGTTGAGCATGGCTTGACGCAGTGACCCGGCACCGGAATCGTTGGTATTCGACACTGTGAAAGTCGCCGGGCCGGTCAGCACGGTGACACACTGCCGAGAACTCCGACGTGTCGCTCTGCGAGCTGATGGCGGTCGCGGTCACGATGGTGCCGGCGGCGGTCGCGAAGAGCGGAATCGCGCCATTGCCGTTCGAGTCCGTCGTGACCGAGGTCGACCCCAGGAATGTCTGCCCTTCACCATTCGCCGACGGATCGCACGAGCTATTGCCGAAGAACTGCACCGTGAAGGTGCTGACCGGGATGCTGTTGAGCGTGCCCGTCACGCCGCCCGGCACCGCGGTCAACACCGGGAAGTTCTGGAGGTTGTTGGGGCCGGTGTCGGCATCGGCGAGGTCGTTCGGCGTCACGCCGGCGACACTGAGATCGATGCCCAGGTTCGCATTGCCGAAGATCGAATTGCTCACGATCGCATGTCCGGTACCCGCGTTGACGCGGACGCCAACCATGCCGTTGTTCGCGATGATGTTGGCGGCGCCGGCGGCGGTTCCACCGACCGTCGTCCCATTCCCGTTCAGGGACACGCCGTGCCCGCCGTTCGGCAGTGATGCGGTCCCGGCGGCGTCGGTGCCGATGCGGTTGCCCTGAATCACCGTCGACGCGGTCCCGGCGCCGGCAATGATGCCGTTGGTGGTATTACCTGCAATCACGTTCCCGGCGCCGCTGAGCGTTCCGCCGATCATCGTTCCCGAGACACCGTTGAGGCTGATGCCGTTCTGCGTGTTGGCGACCGCTGCCGTGCCCGCGGCGTTCAGCCCGATCGTGTTCCCCCGGATGATATTCCCGTTGGACCCCACCTGAATGTTGATGCCGTTGCCGCCGTTGCCCGAGATCACGTTCCCGGCGCCCGGGCCGCCAATCGTGTTGGCGGCCGCGCCGTTGGTCAGCAGGACGCCTTGCGTGTTGAGCAGCGCAGCAGATCCGGCTGCGTTCAGACCGATGTAGTTGCCCAGCACCACGTTGCTGTTCGCGGTTGCGCCGTTGAAGATGATCCCGGTGCCCTGGTTGCCGGAGATGACGTTCCTGCCGGCCGCCGTGGTGCCGTCGATCCGGTTGTTCGCCGACTGCACGAGGATGCCGTATTGGTTGTTCGGAGCCGCCGCAGTCCCCGACGGATTGGTCCCGATGAAGTTTCCCTCGAGCGTGTTACCTCCGCCGGTGAACAGCAAGATCCCGCCGCCACCAAACCGGTTGATGGCGAGGCCCCGCACGATCGAGTTGCCCCCGGAGATCACGAGCCCGGTGAGCGGCGTCGAATTGCCGTTCAACTCGATCACGGCAGTAGCTCCGGCACCTGGCTGTGTCTTGCCGTCGATGACGACTGGCTGCGAGATCGCCGGCAGGCCATCGCTCAGCGTGATGGTGTGGACGCCGGCGCCCGGGATGTTGAAAACGATCGTGTCGCGGTCGCCGATGTCCGAGTTCGACTCGATGATGGCCTGCTGCAGCGACCCGGCACCGCTCTCGTTCGTGTTCGTCACGACGAGGGTCCGGCCGCTCGGGCTCACGGCCGTGGTCTCGAAATCGGTGTTGTCTCCTGGCGTCGGATCCGCGTTGTTCGAAGCGGCGCTGGCAGTGAGCGTCATGGTCGATCCGGAGGCGGTGGCGACCGTCGCCTGCAGATTCACCGATTGGCCGCTTGCCAGATTGCCCAGCGCACACGAAGTGGCCTGATCGGTCACCGTCCAGCGTTGCGCCCGTGACCGCCGTGAAGTGCGCCAGCGCCGGGTGATTGGGCTCGAACACGCCGCCAACCGCAAGGTTCGCCGTCGTGCCCGAGGCCATCCCGGGGCCATGGTTGGTCACGGTCGACCGTGTAGGTCGCCGCCGTGCCCTCAGCCACAGGGTCAGCAGAATCCTGGGCCGTCACCGAGAGGTCGGCAGCCGGCTGACCGCAGGTGCTGAACAGGACGTTGATGAACCCGCTCGGATCGGCATACGCGATATCCAGCTGGCCGTCGCCATTCAGATCGCCAACCGAAGGCCCACCGGAAATGTCGTCCCCGTCGTCGAAGATCGTGGCGGGGCTGAATTGGAACGGCGACGCGTAGTGGATCGGCGCCGCAAACGTGCCACCCGCCTGGCCGAGTTGAACCGCCACGGTGCCGAGGCTCGGATGCGCCACCACGAGATCCCGAAGCCCGTCGCGATTGATGTCGACGAGCCTGGTGCCCATGGCCGTCACCCCCTGGCCCAGATAAGCGCCAGGGGTGAAGTGACCAGTGCCGTCGCCGATCCAGATCCGGAAGTCCTCGGCGCCGTCGCCCTGCGACGATCAGATCGGTCTTGCCGTCGCCGGTCACATCGCCGGCAACCACCGGTGACGGACCAGGGTTGTAGGCGATCGGCGCGAGATACCCGCCATTGCCATCCGCGAGAACAATCGAGAGGACGTGCTGCCATGAACCGGCTGCGAAGTCCGGGAAGCCGTCCCCGTTGAAGTCGCCGATCACCGGGACCGCGGGCTGGACCGCGCCCATCGTGACGAGCTGCACCGGGGCGAACACGCCGCCGCCCGTGTTCCTGAAGACCTGGATGAACCCGATCGTTGTCATCGAGACTGTCGAGGACGACATCGAGGTCACCGTCCTTGTCGAGGTCAACGACCTGGGCCGCCAGGGGTTCGAGTGCCCCGAGCGCGTACGGCACGGGCGTGCTGAAGGAGCCGTTGCCGGCGCCGATGAGCACTTCCATGGCCGACCCGGTTGCCACGGCGATATCAATCTTGCCGTCGCCATTGAGATCGCCGAGCGCAAAGCTGCGAGGCGCATTGTCGAAGGTCAGTGGTGCAGGATGTCCAATCTCGATCGCAGGGCCGAACCCGCCGCTGCCGTTGTTGAGGCGCACGGCCAGGCCTCCGGGCAACATGGAGACGATCAGATCGTTCACGCCGTCGCCATTGAGGTCCGCCTGATCGGAGAAGATCCCGTCGTAGGTCGGGACGGCGACAGGCACCGGGGCCGAGAAGGTCGGCACAGCGCAGGCCGCGAGCTGGATGGTCGTCTGTTGGGTGGCCGAGTTGTTTGCCGGCACCGGATCGATCACGGTGCTCGAGATCGATGCGGTGTTGGTCACCACACCGGCCGTCAACGCTCTCGTGCTGATCGTGACCGTCGCCGACGCGTTCACCGCCAGCGTGCCGAGCGGGCACGTCACGGTCTGGTTCACGATCGGTGCAATCGCCCTGGCTCGACGTCGCCGAGCCGATGCTCAGGCCCGCCGGCACGGTATCGGTGATCACGACGCCGGTCGCTGCCGACGGACCGGCGTTGTGGCCGGTCAGCACGTAGTTGAACGATTGACCGAACGCGATCGGGTCAGCCGAATCGGTCTTGGTCAGCGAGAGATCGGCTGACGCCGGCACCGTGACGCATGACGAGAACTCGGACGTGTCGTTGGTCGCGCTGGTGGCCGTCGCGGTCACGATCAGGCCGACCGCGGCGGTGAAGAGCGGCAGCGGCACGTTGCCGTTGACGTCAGTCGTGACCGACACGCCGCCGAGGAACGTCTGGCCTTCGCCGTTGCCCGATGAATCGCAGGCGGTGTTGCCGTAGTAGTGGATCGTGAACGTTCCGTTCGGCGTGCTGTTGAAGGTTCCCTGCACGCCGCCTGGCGCCGCCGCCAGCACCGGGTAGTTCTGGTTGTTGTTCGGACCCGCATCGCCGTCGCCCGCGTCGTTCGGGGTGACACCGGAAGGGCCGAGATTGATGCCCAATTCGCCGTTGGAGAAGATCGAGTTGCCGACAATCGCGTGCCCGGCCCCGCCGACGACGTTCACGCCGATCGTGCCGTTGTGGGCGATGATGTTTGCCGCGCCCGCAGCGGTCCCGCCGATCGTCGTGCCATTTCCATCCACGAACATCCCGCTGAGGCCGTTCGGAACCGGACCGGATCCGGCGGCGTTCGTGCCGATGCGGTTGCCGTAAACGACCGTGCCCGTCGAGCCCGCGCCGTTGTTGATTCCGTAGGCTCCGTTGCCGGAAATCACGTTGCCGGCGCCGGCGGCGGTTCCGCCGATGATGGTGCCCGACACCGCGTTGAGACGGATGCCATCAGGGCCGTTGCCCAGCGCCTGAGTGCCGGCCGCATTGAGGCCAATCAGGTTCCCCTGGATCACGTTGGCGTTCGCGGAGGCTGCACGATGATGCCGGTGCCGGGGTTGCCCGAAATGACGTTGCCCTCGCCCGCCGCGGCCCCGCCGATCGTGTTGCCCGTGGCGCTGGTCTGGATCGGTGATGCCGCCGTTCGTGTTCCCGACCGCCGCGCCGCCCGGCCGCGTTGACACCGATGTAGTTGCCCCGCACCACGTTGCCGGTCGCGCGTCGCTCCCGTGATGCGGATGCCGACGTTGTTGTTGCCGGAGATCACGTTCCGCGCGCCGGCGGCGGTCCCGCCGACCGTGGTGCCGGACACGCCATTCAGGTTGATGCCGTCGCCGGTGTTCCCGAGATCCACGGTGCCGCCCGCGTCCAGACCGATCAGGTTCCCCTGGATGATCGTGCCGTTCGATCCGGTCTGCACCAGGATGCCGTTTCCGTTGTTGCCGGAAATGACGTTGCCCTCGCCGGTGCCGGTGCCGCCGATCGTGTTGACGCCGGCGTTGCTGTTGATCGAAATCCCGAGCCCGTTGAAGATGGCCGCCGTGCCGGCGGCGTTCGACGCCGATGTAGTTGTTCTGGACCTTGGTGCCGGAGGCGCTGGTCCGGATCTGGATGCCCGTGCCGTTGCCGGAGATGACATTCCGCGCCGAGCCCGGGCCGCCGACGATCGTCCGCTGCGCGCTGACGACGTCGACGCCGATGCCGCCGTTGGCGATTCGGGCCGCGCCGGTCGGGTCGGTGCCGATGAAGTTGCCCTGGACGACGTTGTCGTTGGCGGTCCGCACCGAACACGCTGATCGCGTGTGTCGGTGTTGCCGGAGACGACGTTCCCGGCCCCGGCGACCGCGCCGCCGATGGTGTTGCCGCTGGCGCCGTTGATGATCTGGATGCCGCCGACGCGTCGGCGTATTCGGCAGCGCCGCCGTGCCCGCCGCGTTGAGGCCGATGTAGTTGCCCTGCACGACGTTGCCGGTGGCGGTCGAGTTCTGCAGGACGACGCCCGGTCCCTGGTTGCCGGAGATGACGTTGCGGGCGGCGGCGGTCAGACCGCCGATCCGGTTGTTCGCCGAGAACACCCGGATGCCGCCGCTGACCGTTGGGCCGGGCCAGGGTCCCGGTCGGGATCCGTGCCGATGAAGTTGCCCTCGACGACGTTGCCGCCGTTGACCTTCCAGCGAGATCGCGTCGAAGCCAAACCGGTTGATGACCATGCCGCGGACGATGGAGTTGCCGCCGCTGATGACGAGACCGGTCGTCGGCTGCCCGTTGCCGTTCAGTTCGACCCGCCCGTGGTCGGCTGCGTCGTGCCGTCGATGATCACCGGTTGGTCGATGAGCCCCAGCGAGGATTGCAGCGTGATCGTCGGCACGCCTGCGCCAGGGATATTGAAGATGATCGTGTCGCGATCGCCGCTGTCGGCGTTCGAGTCTGTCGATCGCCTGCCGGAGCGACCCGGTGCCGCTGTCGTTGCTGTCTCGTCACCACGAGGGTGCCGCCCGGGCGGTGACGGTCGTCGTTTCGCAGGCGGCGTTGTCGGACGGGTCGGTTTCTGCCCCGTCACTCGAGACACCGGTCGTGAACTGGAGCGTTCCGCCGGCCAGCG
Source organism: uncultured Acidobacteriota bacterium (assembly GCA_963836735.1). Classification (GTDB taxonomy): domain Bacteria; phylum Acidobacteriota; class Vicinamibacteria; order Vicinamibacterales; family 2-12-FULL-66-21; genus JACCXG01. Next base: position 200,786 of record CAWIKP010000019.1, read on the forward strand.
GACGGAATCGGAACGTGAACGTGGCCGTGCCGTTCGCGGCGAGCGTCGGCAGCGTCCAGGTGTAGCGTGATGCCGGTGGTGGTCAGGGTGCCGCCGGCAGAAGACGTGATGCCGAGCACGTGACGGTCGGCTCCTCGGGATCGTCGTCGATGATCTGCGCCCCAGCACGCTCGTCAACCGCACGCCGGCCGCGGCCGCGGCGGTCTGATTGGTCACCGTCACCGTGTAGGTGAGCTCGTCGCCTTCGTTGACGGGGTCGGCCGACTCGGTGACGGCGACGCCCAGGTTCGCGGGCGCGGCGCCGCAGTTGTTCAGGAAGACGTTGAGCGTGCCGTTGCGGTCGCCGGTCGCGATGTCCGGCCGGCCGTCGCCGTTCAAGTCGCCCACGGCCGGCCCGTAGTAGACCGCGTTCGGGAACTGCACCGGCGCCGCGAAGCTGCCGCCGCCGTTGCCAAGCCACACGCCAAAGCTGCCCAGGGTGGAGATCGCGACGAGGTCCGCGCCGTCCGTCGCCATTCACGTCGGTCAGCGTCGGGAAGTACACGAAGCTGTCGGTCGCCTGAACCGCGGCGCTGAATCCGCCAGCACCATCCCCGAACACCACGTCTGCGCCCTGACTCGGCTCGTCGGTCGCCCCGGATGATCAGCAGATCGAGGCGGCCGTCTCCGTTGAGGTCGGCGGGATCCGCCATGGCGTGCGCACCGCGCCGGCGACCGAGTGGACGACCGGCGGCAGGAAGCCGCCGGCTGGAGTTCGCCAGGAGGACGGCAAAGCCCGGCGTGCCGAGCGCGACAGCCAGATCCGTGCGGTTGTCGCCGTTGAAGTCGCCGAACGTGGCGAATCCGCCGGTGCCGGCAAGGATTGTTTCGGGCGCCGCGAAGTTCGCCTGGCCGTCGTTGCGCAGCAGCGCCAGATCGTCGCCGGGCGTCGGCGATCACCAGATCCATGATCGCCGTCGCGATCGATGTCGACCGCAGCTGAGACCCCCGCCGAACGGAATCGAGAACGACGGGACGAGCGTGAGCGTGCCCGTCCCGTCGTTGGTCAGCAGCCGCAGCGTGACCGGATTGCCTGGACCCGTGCGATCGGTGGCGCTGATCACGTCGGGGTGCGTATCACCGTTGAAGTCCGCGACCACATGCATCCACGGTCCGGTGACGGTCGAGGTGAACCGTGGAGCGGCGAAGTGGCCGGTGCCGTCGTTCAGGAAGACGTCGACGCCGCCACCGTTGATCTCGTGCGTGGCCACGGCATCGAGCTTGCCGTCGTGGTTCATGTCGACCAGGCGGACGACGGCCATGGGCCCCGCGGATCCGGCAGAGGACGTTGGCCCGGCGAACGTCGCGACACTGCACGAGGCCAGCGTGATCGACGTTTCTGCAGCCGCGGTGTTGTTCTCCTGAACGGGATCCGTCTCGGCCGCAGTCACGAATGCGGTGTTGTGCACGAACCCGGCGGTCAGCGCCGTCACGTTCAGCGTGATGGTCGCAGACGCATTCGCAGTGATCGTCCCCAGGGCACACGTCACCGTCTGGTTCTGAACACTACAGGTGCCCTGGGTCGGGACGGCGGATCCGAGGCTGATGCCCTGCTCTAGCGTATCGGTCACCGTGACACTGGTCGCAGCGCCAGGGCCGTCGTTGTGGACGAGCAGCGTGTAGCTGTACGGCGTGCCGATGCCGACAGGATCCGCCGACTCGGTCATCGTGAGTGACAGATCCGCTGACGGCGGCGCCGCGGGCACGGTTACGCACGTTGAGAATTCGGACGTGTCGTTGGCATCGCTGGTGGCGGTGGCAGTGACGATCTGTCCGACGGCCGCGCTGAACAGCGGAATCGTCGCTGTGCCATTGGCGCTCGTGGTCACCAATGTCGTGCCGAGGTAGGTCTCCCCTTCGCCGTTCTGCGAGGCGTCGCAGGCGGTGTTGCCGTAGAAGTGAATCGAGAACGACGAATTCGGCGCGCTGGTGAGGGTGCCCTGCACACCTCCGGCGACGCCAGTCAGCACCGGGAAGTTCTGCAGGTTGTTTGGCCCGATATCACCGTCGCCGGCGTCGTTTCCGGTGACCCCGTCGTTGCCCAGATCGATCCCCAATTCCGCGTTGCCGAACAGACGGTTCCCGATGATCGAGTTGCCCGTGCCCGTGATGAGTGCCACACCATTGCGGCCGTTGCGAGAGATCAGGTTGGCCTGGCCGGGCGCTGCTCCACCGATCGTGGTATTCGACGCGTTGTTGACCTGGATCCCTTCGAGGGCGTTGCCCAGCAACGTGAGCGGCGCGCTGAAGCCGATGGTATTGCCCACGATCCGCGTGCCGCTGGCACCGTCGTAGAGGCCGATGCCGTGCTGCACATTCCCACCGATGACGTTCCGCAACGACTCGTCGACGCCTCCGATGACCGTCGTCACCGCGCTGTCCACCCGAATCCCGTCCTGCTGGTTGCCGATTGGTCCCGTGGCCGGGAAGTTCGTCCCGATGCGGTTGGCGTAGATCTGGTTGCCGATCGATGCCACGCCGAAGACCGCGATGCCGTTCTGGCCATTGCCGGAAATCACGTTGCCGCTGTTGGCCACGCCGATGGTGTTCGCGCCGGCGTCGGTGATGACCACGCCATTTGCGCCGTTCCCGATAGCGCTCGTGCCACTATTGTTCGTGCCGATCAGGTTGTTGAGGACGGTGTTGTTCGTGGCCGCCGCGGCGGCAATCGACACGCCGTTCTGGGCGTTGCCCGAGATGAGATTCCCGGTGCCCGCGGCGGTGCCGCCGATCACGTTGCCAGAGCCACTCGCGATGTGAATGCCGTCGCCGCCGTTCGGGATAGACGTGGTGCCGAGGCTGTCGGTGCCGATACGGTTCCCGATCACGATGTTGCCGGTGACGTTGGCGCCGGTGAACATGATCCCAGCCTCATCGTTGCCGGAGATCACATTGCCACCCCCCGTGGACGAGAGTCCGCCGATCGTGTTGCCAGAAGGGCCGTTCTCGAACGCGATGCCGCTGTCGCCGTTGCCGATCGCCCCGAAGCCGCTGGCGTTCACGCCAATGGAGTTGCCTTGGATCAGGTTCTGGGATGCGCCGGAGGTCTCCAACTTGATGCCGGATGCCGCCATTCCCCGAGATCAGATTGCGTGCGGCCCCAGGACCACCAATCCGGTTGTTCGGCGACAGCACCAGGATTCCATGGCCGCTGTTCGCCTGCCTCACCGTGCCGGTCGCATCGGTGCCGATGTAGTTCCCCTCGACGACGTTGCCGCCGTTCGACTGCAGGAAGATGCCGGCTCCGGCGAAGCGATTGATCGCCAGCCCGCGAACGCTCGAGTTGCCTGCGAGGATGTTCAGTCCGATGGCCACGCAGGCCGTTGCCGTTCAGCTCGATGAGCGGCGTGCCCGCGTATCCCGGTCTGCGTGGTGCCATCGATGACGACCGGCTGCGTGATCTGCGGCAGTGCCGACAGCAGCGTGATCGTCTGAACGCCGCTGCCCGGGATGTTGAAGACGATCGTGTCGCGATCGCCGGTATCCGCGTTCGAATCGAGGATGGCCTGACGCAGCGAGCCCGCGCCGGCGTTGCTGGTGTTGGTGACGACGATCTGCACGGCCGGCGGCATTGACCGCCGTCGCCAGCGTCACCGTGTTGTCGGCGGGGTTCGAGTCCGGCAGGGCGGACCCGACACCAACGATGCTGTTGACCGTGCCCGCGGCCGACGGCGTAAAGGTGACCTGCACGTCCGCGCTCACACCGGGGGCAAGGGTCCCGAGGTTGCACATGACCAGCCGTCCCGAGATCGTGCACGCGCCCTGGCTCGACGTCGCCGTGCCAGCGGCTCCGAGCGACGACAGGCTCTGTGTCAGCGTGACCTGCGTGGCCGCGGTCGCGGCGGCGTTCGTCACGGTTGACGAGTAGGTCAGCGTTGCACCTTCCGCGACCGGATCCGGTGAATCACTGGCCGTCAGCACGAGATTGCCGGCCGGCTGGTTACAGCCGTTCAGCAGGACCGCGACGCCATCCCCTGGTTCAACGCCGACACGATGTCGAGACGCCCGTCGCTGTTGAGATCGGCGAGGTCGAACTGCAGTCCGAATGGTGTCGAGAACCCGCTCAGCGCGCCGAACCCTCCGGCCCCATCGCCGAGCGCGATATAGATGATCCCGCCGCTCGAGAGCGCCAGATCCCGTTTGCCATCGGCATTCACATCGCCCGCTATCAGGCGGAACGCCCCCGGCACCTGATCGGTCAGGAGCTGCGGCGAGAAACCGCCCACTCCGTTACCGAGCAACAGGTGCACGCGACGGCTCGTGGGGAACAGTTCGATCACACCCAGGTCGGGCCGGTTGTCGCCGTTGATGTCCCCGAGCCCGAACACCCGCGTCTGAGTATTCGGCTGGAACGGAATCGACGTTGGCGCGCTGAACCCACCCGCGCCGTCTCCGAGCAGCACCGAGACGAGATTGGCCACTCCGCCGCCATACGACAGGGCCAGATCCGGCTTGCCGTCGGCGTTCACATCCTGCACGACGATGCGATCCGATGACGCCGGCAGCGGAATGGGCGTCGTATCGACGAAGCCTCCGCTTCCGTTGTTGAGCAGGATGTGCAGGGCGTTCGACTGTTCAATCGTGGTGATCGCCAGATCAGGCCGGCCATCCCCGTTGAAATCGCTCGCGCGCACATCGCCGACGATGGCGCCGAAGGTGTAGGTCACCGGTGTGCCGAACCCGCCGCTGCCGTTGCCGAACAGCACGAACGCGTCGACCAGGCCCTCGAGCGCGATGTCCAGCCGGCCGTCGTTGTTGAGGTCGAGGATCACGCCCTCGTGAGTGCCCACCCCGGATGGGAACAAGGTCGGCGCTCCGAAACTGCCGGTGCCGTTGCCAAGCAGCACCGCGACGGAGTTCGCCGATGGCACGGGCGCCACCAGGTCCTTGAAGCCGTCCCCGTTCAGATCGCCGACGAGCACGTCGCCCGTCGCCCCATTTGCGGAGAACAGAACCGGCCCTGAGAAGGTCACCGCGCTGCATACCGCCGACTGCACGATCGCGGTCACCTGGGTGGCGACGTTGTCGCCCGGCGTCAGCTCGGGTTCCGCGGACGTCACCGATGCCTGGTTGGTCACGACGCCCACCGCGGTGCCGACCGCGGTAAACGTCATCGTGACGGTCTCGCCGGGCGCCAGCGTGGCGAAGCTGCACAGCACCTGGCTGCTGATCGCCGAGCACATGCCTTGGGCGGACGTCGCGTAGGTGATGGTGATGCCCGCCGGCACGTTGTCGGTGACCAGGACGTTGGTCGCGAGCGTCGTGCCGTGATTCGCGGCGGTCAACGTGTAGGTGAACGGTTGTTTCAGGCCGACCGGATCGATCGAGTCCGCCTTGGTCAGCGCCAGATCCACGCCCTGCCCGGGCGGCAGAATCGTCGCGGCGACGGTGTGGAAGTTGTTCGCGATGACGGTATCCGGCGTCTGACTCGTCACCGATGCGGTCGTGAAGAGCGCGCCGGTGCCGGCGGGGATGAAGGAGACGTCGGCACGGACGGATTCACCGGCCGCGAGGCTGCCGAGCGTACAACTCCAGTGCCGGCATTCAGCGTGCAGGCGCCCTGCGTCGCCGATGCGGTCACGGCGCTCGCCCCGGGGGGCACGCCGGGCAGCAACGTCACGCCCGCGGCCGGCAGCGGACCGCCGTTGGTGACCGTGATCGCATAATTCAGGCGCGTGCCCGCGGCCGAGGGCACCGGCGTGACGGTCTGCGTGACCGCGAGGTTGGCCTCGCCGGGCTTCGGGATCCAGTTGACGATCGCGCCGCCCGAGGTGCCGGTGAAGGCCGTGCCGTCCGACGGGACGGCGCCGAGGATGTCGAGGATCAGGGTCGGCCCGGCGTCGAGCGTGTCGCTGGCCTGCACGAACAGCCCGGTCACGGGCGTATTCGAGAACGACACCCCGTTCATCGGGAAGTGGGTGACCAGGCCCGGGTTGTTGACCGTCAGCTGCACCGCGTCGGGCGCGAAGCCGCTGAACGAGACGTTGTCGAACCGCGTCAGCGCCCCCGCGTTGATCGTCAGCGGCGTCCCGGTGAGCACCAGGCCATTCACGTTCACGCCGGTCGCCACGAACGAGCTGTTGGCGGTCCCGAGGATCACCGGGAGCGCGCCGTCGGTGACGTTGGTGATCAGTTGGCCGCCGACCATCAGCGGCTGGCCATTGAGCTCCAGCCGCGCGCCGGCGGCCAGCGTCAGCGACCCGGTCGTGGTGAGCGGCGCGGTCAGGGTGATGCGGCCCCGAATCTCCAGGTTCGAGAACACGCCGCTCGCCGTGCCGCCCGTCCCGGTCAGCACCGTGCGGCCGGCGCCGATCATCGTGCGGCCGGCATCGGCGTTGTTGGTCACCGTCAGGACGAAGCCGTTGGTGTCGAGCGTGGCCCCCGGCTCGAGGAACAGGTCGCGGATCGGTGACGTTGGCCGTCAGCCTCGGGATGACCGTCGTCGCCGCCGACACGTAGACCCGATGGACCGCCGTCGGCACCCCGGCCGGGCTCCAGTTCGCCGGGTTGTACCAGTTGGGGTCGGCGCCGTTCCACAGCGCGTCGAAGCTCACCGGCGCCGCCGGATCGACCTGGATCGACAGCGTCTGTTCGTCCGACTTGCCGCCCGCATCCGTGCAGCGCACCGTGAACACGTAGTTGCCCGGGGTCGTCGGCGTGCCGGAGATCGTGCCGGTGGGGCTCAGCTGCACGCCCGGCGGCAGCTGCCCGCTGACCACCGTGCACACCAGCGCGCCCGTCGACGCCACGCTCTGCAGCGTCCGGCTGATCGGCGCGCCCGGCGCGACCGGCGGAATCGTGCGTCGTCGTGATCGTCAGCGGCATCGCGACCGGCGGCGGCGTCGCGCCGGCTGCCGACGTCCTCGGTGTTGACCGACTGCGCGACCGCGGCCGGGGTGACCGCGGCCGGAGGCGTCGTAGGTCACGCCGTCGAAGATGTTCGGATCGACGACGCGCAGCGTGATCGTCGCCGTCTCGCCCGGCGCCAGCGCCAGCGTCGGGTTCTGCAGCCTCGGGTTCTGCAGACTCGGATTCTGCAGGCTCGGATTCGCCGGATCGGTGCACGAACTGCGGGTTCGGGATGTTCGCGAGCAGGATCGTGTGCGGCTGCTCCTTCAGCGTGCAGCCGTCGGCCGCCGGCGTCTTGAACGTCTTGTGCAGCAGCAGCTGGCTGGCGAAACCCCGCCGGCACCGGCTCGTTCAGCAGCAGGTTGATCGTGTAGGACGCCGTCGTGTTGCCCTCGTTGGTGATCACCCAGCTGGTGTCGCTGAACCCCGCGTTCGTCAGGTCGGCGTTCTGCAGCGACGGGATTCTGCAGCGAGCGGATTCTGCAGCGACGGATTCTGCAGACTCGGGTTCGGCGCCCCGGCGTTGACGATGCTCGGGTTCGCGACCGCGTCGTTCTGCAGCGTCGGGTTCTGCAACGACGGATTCTGCAGTGACGGATTCTGCAGGAACGGGTTCTGAATCGACGGGTTCTGCAGGCTCGGATTCTGCAGCGACGGGTTCTGCAGCGACGGATTCTGCAGGCTCGGCACGCCGACCCGCGCGCTGGTGATGCTCGGGTTGTAGTTGCTCGGCGACCGCAATGTTCTGCAGCGCTCGGGTTCTGCAGCCGACGGATTCTGCAGCGACGGGTTGCTCGGATCCGGGTTGAGCACCACGGTGCCGGTCAGGCCGTCCGGCGACCATCGCGCCGCCCGGCGCCGTCGATCTCGGTCGAGCGATCACCCGGATGCGCGCGTCCTCGTCCTGCGACGGTGACGAAGACCGTGCGCGCGACCGACGACAGCGCCGGCGTCGGTCACGTCGAGCGTCGTCAGCGGCGCGCCGAACTGCAGGAACGACGCCTGCCCGCCGACCGGCTGGTTCTCGATCGCAGCCGGTAGGTGCGCGACCGCCGCGGTCGCGTTCTCGGCGACGACGACGAACGCGCGCTGGAAGCCGTCGAGCGGCTTGTTGTTGCCCGGCGCCGACACGAACAGCCCTTCGGTGACCCGCGCCGTGTAGATGTTCTGGTTGCGCATGCCGGCCTGGCCGGCGCACGCACGGCGGCACCATCTGCGTCGGGTCGAAGCGGCTCGTCGTGCCGACCGCGTCGGACGTCGACCGGCGTGTAGTTCGCCCAGTTGCCGTCGGCCGGCGGCCGCACGTCGCGGTTGTCGGTCCAGAACGCGTGCGACACGACGCTGCCGGCCGGCGCGGTGTTGTAGACCCAGCTCCCGTCGGCGCTCTGCACGAACGGCGGCGCCGGCGCGAGGTCGATGTAGTCCCCCATGAACGGCACCGTGCCCTGCCGGAACAGCGGCAGGTTCGGCGGGTTGAACTGCAGCCGCTCGTCGACGGCGAGCCCGGCAGGAACCCGAACGCGTAGTCCGAGAGCCGGGCGGTGGTGAAGACCGGCGCCGCGCCCGGGCAGCGCCTGCGCGACGAAGACGTCCATCGTGTGCCGGAGCGGCGGCGTCGGCCCCGTCAGGATCGGCAGCTCGTCGACGAACGGGCCCGAACAGCTGCGAGACGTCTTCGCGCAGGTCGTAGTACAGCAGCCGCAGCTTGCCGGCGTGGAACGTCAGCGCCGGCATCAGCTGATGCCCGAGGCCCTCGGTCTGGATCGCGCCGCGGCACCGTCCACGTCGTCCCGTTGGTGGACGTCGAGACGACGATGCGCGCGTCGCCGGTCAGCGGATCGGGACGCGCCGTCGCGTGGCCGCGCTCGGGCCACGCCAGGTAGACGCGGCCGGTGGCATCGACCGCCATCGTCTGGAAGCCGTTGGTCCGGAACGACGTCGGGCGTGGTGCCCTGGTCGAACGGGCGGACGCCCGGCGACCCGCACGGCCTTGCTGAAGTCGCGCCGCCGTCGGTCGACCTCACGACCATGACCGCGTCGTCCTGCGTCAGGTACTTGAAGCGGCGCCACGAGACGTAGACGGCGCCGTCGACCGGGTCGACCGCGATCTGCGCGTTCTGCACCAGCCGCGACCCGGTGCTCAGCGCCTTCGGCGCGCTCCACGTCTGGCCGCAGTTGGTCGATCGCGAGAACAGGATCACCGACTGCTCGTCGGCGCCCTGACCCGGTGAACGCGGAATAGGCGACGTAGACGTTGCCCGGCGGGAATGGTCTGGACGTGCTGCGATGCGGGTGTCGCCGATGGTCTGCGTGCTGGCGATGCGTGCAGGTCGCCGCGGTGCGCGGAATGTCGGTGGCGAGCGCCGTCTTGTCGAGGAACCGCGTGCCCGGTGTCGCGTGTCGACGATGCGGGTGTCGAGGTAGCCGATCGGATCGCCCGCCTCGAGGTTGTTCAGGTCCATGAAGCGCGCCACGAAGATCGCGCTCGGCGCGTTGTCGCCGCGATCGAACGCGAGCCCGGCGTAGTAGAACATCCCGTTGGTGCCGGCGCGCATGACCGGGTCGGTGGCCGCCTGTCACGGCCCTTGATCGGCGACGCAGTCCGTCGGCGAGATGTCCTGCGGGAAACCCGGGCAGCAGCGTGCTCTTCCAGGTCTGCGCCGCCGTCGAGACGACTTGAACAGGCCGACCCACGCGTCCGCGTTCATCTTGAAGCCGCGCAGCGGATCGAACGGGACCGGGCAGATCGACGGTGCGGTAGTCGTTGGCGCCGGCGAGAATGTGCAGCGGATTGCGCGTCGAGACGGCGCTCGACGGTTCGTTCTGGCGCTGCAGGTACGGGTCGCCGTCGGGAAACGTCGTGCCCGACACCATGTTGACGTTGGTGCCGGGCACGACCTGCTGCTGCGCCGAGAGGCGTCACCCCCACGCAGCGAGCGCGACCAGGGCGAGCGCAAATGCACTACGGCGCCGTATCGACCGACGGAAGCAGCGACATAGATTTTCTGGGGAACGTCACTTGCCGCAGCGGCGGCGTCCTAACGCGAAAAGCTATTCGGCCGAACCCGAGTTCTTGCGCGACGGCGGCGTAGCAACGCGGCCACGGCCCCCTGCCGAGCAGCGTCAGCGTGCCGGGCTCGGGGACGGGCGCCGGCGGACCGCCCTCCGGACGGCCTGAAGGGTCAGCGCAAAAAACTCCCGCCGACGACGAGGCAGAGCAGGGGATTGTCACACCCGAACCCGTGCGTCAGCGTGTCCAGCCCGGTGACCTCGTCGAGCGAAAACCCATTCGCGAAGCTGGCGTTGTTCAGGAGGGCGAGATAGTAGGTCCCGGCGCCCAGCGCGAACGCCCTGATGCTGATCGTCCAGATTGCCACCAAACGGATCGACATCGGAGCCCCGGGCGGCAACCGGCTGATTCTCCTGCAGCGGATCCAGAATGTGACGTTGAGATTCGTCGCCGCGTCAAACAGGCCCAGCATCGCATTGAAGCGGTCGTGACGCAAAGGAGGTCGTCTGCGCGAAAAACGTGGAGTCGACCCCGACGATGAATTCGATCAGCGCCACGTCCGAGTCGGTGTCGAACACACCCGTCGAGGGCCACGGGACCGGTCAGCGACCCGATCGAGAACACCGTGCAGGTGCCGGCGACGGCCCATCCACGTCGCACGGCAGGCGGGTCGGTGGGCTGCCAGGACGATGGGCGCCGCGCTCACCACGGACGGCGCCCAGACGCCGAGCGCCGCCGCCAGGATCAGAGCCCCGTCCACACAGACGCATACACACTCCTCCGGCAGCGATTTGGTTCGCGGCGCTATGCGGGCCGTGTGCCACGACCGCACTGGGGTAGGGATCACCCGTTTTGTTAGGGATTCTTGGAGTTGGACGCGAGAAGACCGCCGGCAGAGTCTTCGCGACAGATGTCTTTTGTCGGCGTGTGTCGGATCATCAAGCGGAGGCTACCCTCAACCAGAGTTGACTCAAATCACTGACGCTTCGAGGGTTCCATCAGCCAGATCTCGTCCGAGATGTGGCGCGAGTTCGACGTGGCGATCGCTTGCCGTCAGGCGAGATCGCGAACGGATAATTCCAGCCGTTGAATCGCGCGTCACCAAGTGGCCGTGGCGCGCCTCCCTGGGCGGCGACGACCTGAATCTCCTGGTTCCCGGTGCGTCCGAGCACCAGATACGCGATCTCGGACCCGTTCGGCAGCCACTCCGGCCACCCACGTCTTCGTCAGGCGCTGCTCGCGGCCCGAGCTCAGGTCCAGCACCAGAATCCCGGTGTATCCGCGATTGGCCGCAAACGCGATGCGTCATCCGCGAAGACCTCGGGAGGATCGGTGAAGGGACGCCGTGGAGCGCCACCGGCAACCGCGACGAGCCAAATCTCCCCCGCGATTCCGCCCGTGCCACGCACAACCGCGATCTCACGACCATCGGGCGCCCACGCCGGTTCCCGCAGAAATGGATAGGCGCTGTCCGACTCGAGCACGATCCGGGAGTTGCCGCCATCTGCATCTGTCCGGACTCCGCGCGCCTGAGAAAGGCGAGCCGCTGACGATGCCCATGCCGCCGGAACCGAGCCGGCCGGTGATCCGAAAATGCCCCAGTGTTTGTCCCACCATCGGGCGCACGGGCTGCTAGCGGGCGGCGCGGAGGAACGAGATCAAATCGGCCAGTTCCTGTCGCGTCAGCTGCTCGCCGTAGCCAGCCGGCATGATCGAGACCGGGCTCGGACGCAGGTCCGCGATCTCCGTGCGCGCGATGCGCATCTCGCTTGTGGGGCTGGTGGTCAGGACAACGGCGCTTCCGTCCTCGCTCTTCAGCACGCCGGCGTGGGTCGCCCCGGTTTTCAACACGACCATCACCGGCTCGTAGCTGCGCACGAAGCTCGCGCTTGGATAGATGACGGCCTCGAGCAGATCGCGCTCCGTGCGCACCTGACCGATCCGCGTCAAATCCGGCCCGACCTTGCCGCCGACATAGCCGATCGCGTGACAGGTGAGGCATCCAGTCTTCTCGCTGTTGAACACCAGCTGACCGCGCCGGACGTCGCCTTCCGGAACCGCGCCGGCAAGCTCGTCGAGCCGACGCGCCTGCGCCGCAGCATCGAGATTGACCGAGGCCAGGAGCGCGTCGGCGCGCGCCTGCACCGCGGGCGGATACTTGGCCAGCCGCGGCTTGAGCACGTCGGGACGAAGGCTCGAACGCGACGCGGCGTGTTCGAGGGCCGCGATGAGCGTCAGGCCGAGCGTCTCATCGCCATCGGCATCGAAGGCGCGCAGCAGGCGCGGCAGCTCCAGCGGCCCCGCGGTGCCTGCCCACTTGGTCACTTCCATCAGCTGCGCACGGGTCAGCGCCGCGCGTTCGATGATCCCCGCCCCGAGGCTTCGAACCAACGCCGGCTGGGCGGGGTCCTGGCTGAGCCGCAGGACCGCAAACAGGTCGGGGCTGGACGCAGCCTGCTCGCGCGGCAGGGCCGACAGCGCGTCGAGGCGCGCCTCCAGCGTCCGGCTGGTGTCGCGTGCAACCTTCAACAGAGCCTCGCTGAGTCCCGGCGATCCCGCCGCCGCGATCGGCGCGGCGCGAACAACCGACAACGCTTTCGAGGCAACCTCCGGGTTCGCGTCGCCGATCGCGGCCGACAGTGGCCCGATCCAGGCCGCGGGCAGAACCTTTGGTGTTGCTTTCGCCGCAACGGCCATGACGCTGAGCGCCGTGGTCCTGACACTCACCGCGGATTCGGCGCCGGCCCACTCGGCGAGCAGCGATTGCATCGAGGGATCGCTGGCAAAGGGGGCAAGCTTCGCCTGGAGATCCTCTCGAACTGCGGCAGGTTGCAGCCGCATCCAGCTGACGCCGGAACAGCGGCGCGAGCGCGCTGCTCCACGATGGGTGCCGTCCGGCGATCCACCAGCCCGCGTCCCTGGACACGGCCTCTCCGGACTCGAGCAAGCGGCACGATGGCCTCAGGGGTCAACCCGTTTCCTGGAATCTGATCGAGGGCCATCAGGGCGGCGCGCTGTGACGCCGGTGAGCGCGCAGCCTTGCTGGCCGCGAGCGTGGCGGACGGATCCCCAATCTCGATGAGTGCGTAGGTGGCTGAATGCCTCAGCACCCGATCGTCAGTGCCCGCGAGTGCCACGAGCTCACCAATCGCTCCCGCATCGCCGAGGCGTCCGAGCGCTTCCGCGGCGCTGCGCTCGAGCGCAGCGTTCCCGGAGCCAAGTGCCCGCACGAGCGGCGCGTGCGCGCCGGCGTCGCGCCACAGGCCTGCCGAATGCACCGCGGCCTGCCGGACCGTCGCATCACGATCCTCGAGAGCGCCTCGCACCGCCGCGCGGGCCTGATCGCCATCGATCCTCGTGAGCGCCCAGACGGCGTTCAGCCGGGCGGTTACCGAGCCTGATGTCCGCAACACGGCAGCCGTGTCCGCAACCGCAGGCCCACCGCGCATCCCGAGCTGTGCGATCGCCCGCGCCCGGACTGCCGTGCGCTGATCGTCCAGCAGCCCCACGAGCTGCGGCACGGGCATCGTGCTCCACGCAAGCTTCGTTCCCCGCGGATCCGCAACCGTGCGCGCGCCCTTCTTCCTCACGCGGTATATGGCGCCGCGCACATCGGGCTTCGCGAGCTGAGACGTCGGGCAACAGAGCTTGTACCAGGCACCCGTATCGATCACCAGAAGGCTGCCATCCGCGTCTTCGACCACATCGGTCGGGTGGAAGTCGCGGCTGCTCGAGACCAGGAAGTCGGAGTCGCGATTGACGAAGGTGGCGCCGCTCGGCTCGAGCACGTTGCGCGTCACCTTTCGAAGGTTGAACATCGCCGCAAAGAAATTGTCGCGATACGCCTCACCGAACGCCGCTGACGTGTACCTGGTCAGGCCGGCAGGCACAGCGGGACCGAGATGCGTCATCACCGGCATCAGGTCGCCCGTGCGCGGATGACCGTCGATGACCGCGTGCGGCTTGCCATACACGCCGCCGTAGATGGCATGAATGATCGCGTCGCGCCGCCCGAGTTGCGGATGTTCGAGGAACGTGGCGGTCAGGATCCGTTCACCAGACGGTGTGAACGCGACATCGACCGGATTGTCCATGCCGCCGGTCATGACCGGCTCGATCTCCGCATGCCCCGGCCGGCGGCGCAAGATGTGCGACGCGCGCGTCACCAGCGGCGGCTTGCCGGCACGCTCGTAGGTCTGCTCCGCGAACGCGCCCTTGGTCCAGTAGATCCAGCCATCGGGTCCGAGATAGGGGCCATGCAGGTCGTTGGCACAGCCGGTCAGCGTCTTGCCCTGAAACCACTCCTCCCGGCGATCCGCGACGCCGTCGTCGTTGGTGTCGGTCAGCTTCCAGATGCTCGGCGGCGCCGCCACGTACAAGGATCCGTCGAACCACATCGTGCCTTCCGGCAGCATCATCCGATCGGCGAAGACCGTGCTCCGATCGAAGCGCCCGTCCCCGTCGTCATCCGTCAGCTGGACGATGCGGTGCGGACGGTCGACGACCTGGACGTCGGTCTTGTCGTTCGATCCGGACGAGTCCGCCACATACAGCCGGCCGCGCTCGTCGAAGTCCACGACGATCGGCCGTTCGACGAGCGGCGGTCCCGCGACCAGCTCGACCTCGAAGCCCTCGGGCACGGTCAGCTGCGGAGCTGCCTGTGCGCCGCCGGCCTGCGTTGCGGCGGGGACGCGGGTGATCGCGGTGGCGAGGAAGAACGGCAGTGAGCGTGATCGCGGGTCGGGTAGGTCATGGGTTTATGGGCTTGCCCGCCGGGGCGCGAAGCGTGAGGGTGGGTCTCGCCGAAGCGCGCAGCGCGAAGGCGGAATTTTACTGCGTTCCTGTTAAGAGAGTAACTTTGCAGCGACGCGAAATCGCCACATGGCCGATGCCTTCATTTCCTACTCACGGAGGGACAAAGCGTTCGCCCTTGCGCTGAAGACCGCGATCGAGGCGGACGGATTCGAGGTCCTGTTCGACCTGGAGGACATCCTCGGTTCCGAGGACTGGGCCCGCCGCCTGGTCGACATGATCGCGGCGGCCGACCACGTGGTATTCGTCATCAGCCCGGATTCCTGCCAGTCGCGCGTCTGCTCGGTAGAGATCACCACGGCGCTCGAGCTGAGCAAGAGCATCGTTCCCGTCGCCTTCCGCCAGACCGCTGCCGAGATCGTCCCTGTTCCCATCGCGCAGCGACAATGGATCGACTGCCTGGCGGACAGTGACCCGAATCGTTGCGCGAAGGCGCTGGGTGCCCTCTTCAAGACATCTCCCGCGTGGCTCCGGCAGCACACCGACCTGACAACCCGTGCGCGCGACTGGCACCTCGCGCGCCGGCGGAGTGCGCTGTTGCGCGGCTCCGATCTTCGCCGGGCCGAAGTCTGGCTGGCGGAGGCGGACGGCCGGGAGCCGCCGCCTTCCGCCTCGCAGGTCGAGTACATCGCCACGAGCCGCAAATGGCGACGCACCAGCCGGCTGATTGGCGCCGCCCTGCTCGCGGCCGCCACGTCCGCCGCCGCCATCGGCCTGGTCGCCATCGACGATCAGCGGAAGCTGTCGGCGGACAACAGGCTCGTCTCCGTCGCCGGTGATTGGATGGAGCGGGATCCGACCAGGTCGGCGCTCGTGATGCTCGAGGTGAAGCGGCCCGGGCGCACACCTTACGCCACGGCGACGCTGATGCAGCTCGTCACACGTCCGATCGCCTCATGCGAACTTGGTGGCCATACCCGCGGGGTGACCACGGTCGAGTTCAGTCCCACCGGCACCCACTTCCTGACGCTCTCCGGGAACGGCACCGTCCGCCTGTGGCCGGCCGCTGAGTGTCACGCCAGGCCGCTCCGCGAGATGACGATTCCCAAGGACGCGATCGAGCGCGCGTTCTTCACGTCGGATGGCAAGGCAGTGGTGCTCTTCGCGATCCGCGGAGGCGCGCGGCTCTGGCACATCGACACCAACGTCGTCGACGAACCGCTCCCGATCGATCTCGAGGCGGCCTGGCTGACACGTTCCGGCGACGTGCTGGTGCTCCGCGACGATTTCACGGTGGAGCTCTGGGCGAGCACGCCGGGCCTCGTTCGCAAGAACGCCTTCACGCCGTTTGCGCACCTGCCTGGGTACGGCGCGACCGAGCGCGCCCTGTTTTCGCCGGCCTCCGATCGCCTCTTGTTGCGAACCCACGGCGGCGCTGTCGCGATCTGGACGGTCGGCGACTCGCACGACGCCAACTGCTGCCGGGCGGAGATCTCCTGGCGATCAGTCCCGACGGCAGGTCGTACGCGCGCTCGATGCTCGCGGAGCAGCGCGGTCGAGAATACCGCCGCTGGTACGACGTGCTGGTGCGGCCGACGGCAGCCGCCGGGGAGTCGCAGGACGGAGTATCGGGAGAGGACCTGCGGGAGGCGGAGCACGATGAACTGATCGATGCCGCCGCGTTCTCTCCCGATGGTCGATACCTGGTCACTGCCTCCGGTGCTGGAGCCCTGCAGATATCGGATCTGCGCGAGCCTGCGGAGCGGAAAGTCACGCGGTTGACCGGGCACACCGCAAAGGTGCGAGGCGTGCAGATCGCGCCGTCCGGCAACCGGTTCGCAACGTTTGGCGACGATCGAGTGGCACGGGTCTGGGCCGCCGACTCGCTGTCGACCGAGATGGTCTGCCGCGGACATGTCGCCAACATCCTGACCGCCGCCTTCTCGCCCGACGGGCGGATCCTGGTCACGGGAAGTGAAGATGGCACCGCGCGGGTGTGGCCAGTCGACCGTCCCTCCGAGCCAATGATGCTGGCCGCCCTGGGCAGCGTCGTCACCGACGCCTGGTTCACGGCGGATGACAGGTTCGTCGTCGCGCGGTCGAATACGCCCGACGAGCATTTCCAGGCCTGGCCGGCTTCAGGGAGGGCGGCCTTCGATGTTGCTCCGGCCGGGTTCGAGCTCACCGCCTTCGCGCTCCACCCCCGCGAGTCGTCTATTGCGCTTGCATCCCGGGAGGGTGACATCGGGATAAGGACTCTCGGCGCCGACGCCAGTCTTCGTCGCGTCGGCAACCACCCCGGCGTCAGCGTCATGGCGTTCGACGCCAACGGCCGGCACATCGTCTCCGCGTCGAGAGAGGGGCGCCTCCTCGTCTGGAACCTCGAGTCAGGTGGAGATCCGATTCGGCTCGAGTTGCCCCCTGACCGCGACGTCGAGGAACTGTCGAGGAAGCTCGAGAAGGACCCGCGCAACGAGGCCCTGCAGCTGGCGGCAATCGAGATGGGTCTCACCAGGCAGAGCCGCGGCACGTTCACGGAGGTCGCGATGGTCGACAGCCCCAACCGCGTGCTGGCGGCAGACGCCAACAGCGTGTTCGCGTGGCCCGCCAGCGGCGGCCCGGGCACGCGGCTCAACCCGGGAGACAAGCTGATTGAGGCCGCGGCATTCGACCCGACCGGCAAGTACATCGCCACCGCACACGCCTGGGACTACACGGTGCGACTGTGGCATGCCGACGGTTCCGGCCTCGCGAGAACCCTCGGCGCCGCGACCGAGTCGACCGAGACGCTCCGGTTCAGTCCCGATGGAAAGCACCTCGTCGTCGCCTCGAAGGACGAGACGGTGCAAATCTGGCACATGGACACCAACACACCCGCGGTCCTTCTTCGCGGGCATACGAGCTGGGTGGTGGATGCTCAGTTCAGCAAGGACTCCGGGCACCTGGTCACCACGTCATACGACGGCACATCACGTGTGTGGAACGTGGACGGATCCAACGAAGAGATCATCCTCAATCGAAGCGTGTACGCCGCGCGTTTCGACTCGACCGGATCGCGCATCGTCACGACCAGCGGCAACCAGGTCGGCGTGTGGTCGCTCGACCCGGCGCGCCTCCAGCGCGCGCTCGCCGACCGGACGCGGGTCTGCCTGGACCAGTCGTTCAGGACGCGCTTCCTCTCCGAGGCCGAAAGGGCTGCCGCTGCGGCCAGCGCGGCGTGCCGGCAGGAGAGGCCGCCTGAGTAGCGATGGGCGCGGACCCATCACTCAGACCGCTTCGCGCCCCCGAAGATATGCGGCGATCTCGCGGAACTGCTTGCCCTGCGTCTCACCGGCCGGCAGCGTATTCGCATACTCCGCCCAGCCAAGTGGCGTGGCATCTTCCGCCTTGTCGCGCGTGGTGAGCTTCGCCCCGGCCTCGACCAGGACCTTCACGGCCGCAAGCGATCCGGACCACACCGCATGATGCAGCGGCGTGGCGTGCGAATAGAACCCGGAAGTGAACGCGTCAAGGTCGACGCCGAGCGGCAGGAGCCTCGAGAGTGCCTCGGGCTTTCCGTTCAACGCCGCGAGCCCGAGAGCAATCTGCTTCTCCTCCGCTGGTTGCCTCGGGCGCCAACGCCGCCACGTCATCCCACAGGCCCAGACACAGCGCCGCGGGCAGCGTCAGCCTCGCGCCGCGTGCGACCAGGTGCCTGGCCGCCGCCTCGTTGTGGCAGATGAAAGCCTGCACCGGCCCGCCCTCCATCGACGCTCCTTCATCGATGAGCACGTCGAGCAAGTCCAGCTGACGCCCATCGTCACGTCCAATCGGCGAGCACACCGTGAAATGGAAGGTCGAGTCGAGCTGATGCTGCAGGTCCGGCACCGCGGCCCGCTTCGCGGCTTCAATAATGAGGCGAGCGACCGCGCCGACGTTCGCCGACAACTGGCCCCTCCGAACCGCGTCTTCGGTGACGAACCAGAGCAGGTAGGGATCTTTGAAGAACCCGTCGAGCGCGCGCGCCGATCTGACTCCGAAGCCATTCACCCGGCGCGGTCAGCCGCTCGCGAACGAGCTCGGGGTGTTGCTGCAGCAGTTTCTCGAGGGCCGCAACGTCGCCCGTATCAATCGCCGCAACCGCGTCACGAAAGAGCGTGTCGAGACTGGGGCTGTCGGTCACTGGTTGGCGGCCCGAACCACGGATAACACACTTGAGGTGTGGTCGGCAGCTTCAACAGGCGCCCGAATTCTTCCTTGACGCGAGCCGCTTCGGCACCCGCGACATACTGTTTCATCGGAAGTATCGCAGCGCCATGCGACCACGACTGAGATCATTTCGAAGCCGCCGGGCCGCGTCGAGTTGCATCATCACGACGTTGAAGTTCTGACGGCTGGCCGCGTCGCGAAGAGCGGCTTCACTGGTCACGACCGTGACCTTGTGGCCGACCCCGTTCAACAGGTTCCGCAGCTCGACGATGAACTCGACTACTGCCGGATCATCGTTGTGCTGATAGACGAGGATTGCGGCAGGTCGCGTCGTGCACGCTCCGCACGTAGGAGGAGCGGCGATCCTGTGGTGCGACGAGGAACTTCGCGCCGCACGCCTCGAGCGCCTTGACCGCTCATGTCAACGAAACCGGTGAGCACCGCTACGCAGCACGATGAGCTTTCTCATGGCTCGCCCTCCGGGATTTGCGCCACGATACTACTACTTGAACCCGTCGCCCAGCTTGCGACCGCCGAAAGCCTGGAATCCCCAGGTCCAGCCGACGCTGAGGGCGCGGGCGTCATGGGTGTTGGCGCCCCACAGCAGGTCCCCATAGGACATCTCGAGCGACATCACATCGCTCAATTGAAACGAAACGCCGGCGGCATACCGCCACTCCCGGGTCGCGGCGGCCTGGTCGTGGCCTTGTAGCGTGATCGGCGTGGTGCTCGGAGCCGAGATCCTCCCATGGGATGCCACCGTGGACGCGACGCCAGTTCGTGAACCCCTGCAGGGAGAAACGGCCGACGAAGTAGCCCGCCTCCAGCGCGGCGCGGCTGCGATTGAGCGAAACTCCTCGTATGGGCTTTCCGAGAAGCTATAACCATAAGTCCCTTGAAGATAGCCCTTCGCCGCGCCGTCGGACGTCAGCACTCTACCGACAGTGACACCGACCTCGAGCATGTTGAGTCCAAGGCCCTGCGCGGCGTGGGCAAGCACCACGTAGTCTCTGGCTGGAAACGTGACCGCGGTGAACGGCGTGAAGGCCCAGAGGTCCCGCCTCATCATGTAGCGCGCACCGAGCACCACGTCCTGCACGGTTCCGTGAAAGTGTCCGTCGTCAAATGACTCATTCTCCGGGAAATCGCCGCGATATTTGGCGGCGATGAAGGCGAGCCTCCGGTCAGCGCGAGGGAGTCGGTGATTCCGACATTGCCATCGACCACGAGTGCGTGCGATCGCACGGTCCCAGGTCGAGCGAGTTGGACTGGAAGTCGGTTCCCACCGCCTTCTCGAATGGCGTGAGCTCCGGCCCCGTAAGATTCGAAAACAGGTGCCGATCCGCGACCAGCGACTGGTACGTGGTGGTCAGGGCCACTTCACCCTGCCGCGGCACCCAGGCCGATTGTGCCAGGGCCGTGGACGGACCCATAGCCGTCAAGGCAACAGCCACGTGACCAACACCCGTCGAACGGTCATCCGCGCGCCTTGTCGCACGGACCGGGCAGCCACGCTACACCCATCCTCTGATAACGCGGAAAACGGAAAGAAATCGGCTCATCGCCGGCGTCACGAACTCGAGGGCAGAATGTGCGCCGCGGCAACGAATACCGGCGGCATAATACCGGTCAACATTGCCGAACCTATCGGGTATGGAGAACGAGACCTCGCCGCCACCGGACGTTACCGGGTTGCTGCACGCATGGAGCGCTGGCGATCCGCATGCCCTCGACGAACTCATGCCGGTGGTCTACGCGGAGCTGCACCGCCTTGCCACCGCCAGGCTCAGAAGCGAGCGGGGCGATCATACGCTTCAGGCCACCGCGCTGGTCAACGAAGCGTTCGTTCGCCTGGTGGGGCAAACCCGGATTCACTGGCTGAATCGGGCGCAGTTCTTCGGCACCGCGGCCCAGCTCATGCGTCGGATCCTGGTCGACCATGCCCGTGAGCGTCGATCCGCGAAGCGTGGAGGCGGCGCGACACGGGTCGAACTGGACGACGGGCTCGGCGCAGTCGAGCCGCGAGACATCGATGTCCTGGCGCTCGACATCGCCCTCGAACGGCTCGAACGACTCGACGCGAGACAGGGCCGACTCGTCGTGCTGCGCTTCTTCGGTGGCCTGACCATTGACGAAGTCGCCGCGGTCCTGGAGATGTCGCCTGCTACCGCCAAGCGCGAGTGGGTGACGGCGAAGATGTGGCTGCGCCGGGAGCTTGCGACGTTCGACGGGCCCGCTGGCTGAAAGCACGACGGGCGTGCAGCCTGAACGTTTGAATCCTATCGATGACGCCTGAACGATGGATACAGGTGAAGGAGGCGGTCGCAGAGGCGCTGGCGCGCGCGCCGGGCGAGCGGCCCGCCCATGTGGCGGCGATTGGGATGAGCGATCCCGATCTCGGGCGCGAGGTCGCGGATCTCCTGACCCACCACGCTGACGATACCTTCCTCGAGCTCCCCGCTGTTGCGGACGACGCCGAGCCCGAACCTGGTCCTGGCGCCGTGTTCGGCCCCTATCAGATCCAGTCGCTGCTCGGCAGAGGCGGCATGGGTCTGGTGTTCCTGGCGCAGGATCGAGTGCTCGATCGGCCGGTCGCGCTGAAATTCCTTTCCGCCCCGCTGCAGCGGCAGGAAGCATCGCGGCGTCGTTTCCTGCGCGAAGCGAAGGCTGCGGCAGCGCTCGACCATCCCTACATCTGCAAGATCTATCAGACGGGCGAGGAAGACGGGTGTCCGTTCATCGCCATGGAGTACGTGCGCGGCGACACGCTGCGGCGCCGGCTCGATTCGGCACCGCTGCCGGTGAAGGATGTCCTTCGCGTCGCCGTGGAGGTGGCGGAGGCCCTGGAAACGGCGCATGCCGCTCAAATCGTTCATCGCGATCTGAAGCCATCGAACATCATGCTGACGACCGGCGGGCACGCGAAGGTGCTCGACTTCGGTCTGGCCAAGCGACTGGCTGAAGCGAGCGGCGTCTACACCGAAACCAGTGCAGCGCTCACGGACGCGAGCACCGTCCAGGGGACTGTGGCGTACATGTCGCCCGAGCAGGTGCGGGGGCAGCGAGGTCGATATCCGGTCCGACATCTTCTCCCTCGGCGTCGTGCTGTACGAATGCCTGACCGGGACGAACCCGTTCCAGGCTGG
The DNA here is from genome assembly GCA_963836735.1 of uncultured Acidobacteriota bacterium. GTDB lineage: Bacteria > Acidobacteriota > Vicinamibacteria > Vicinamibacterales > 2-12-FULL-66-21 > JACCXG01. Next base: position 222,770 of record CAWIKP010000019.1, read on the forward strand.
TTCGTCGCTCGAAACAGCCTGGCAGATCCTGCATCGCACGCCGCCGCCGCCGACGCCGACGCGCAGCGACGTGCCGCCCGCGCTCGACCCGATCGTGGACCGGATGCTGGCCAAGGCGCCGGAAGATCGCTATCAATCGGCCCACGACTTGCGGATGGAACTGGTGCGCGTCAGCGCCCTGGTCGATCGTGGCCATGTGCGCGGCGAGGCTCCCGGACTGCTGGCCCCGTTCCCCTCGCTGCTGACGAGAAGACGGACACTGACCGCCCTCGCGGCGATGGCGGTCGCGATTGTCGGCGCCGGTGGCTGGTGGGCGACGCGGACACCGCCCAGCGCCCCCCGAAACAGCGCTTCCCTGTCGGTTGCCGTTCTGCCGTTTGTCAACGTCAGCGGCGATCCGCAAACCGACTACCTCGCCAACGGCATCCCGCAGGCGGTGACGACGCCGGCTGCACCGGGCCGGGCTTCGAGTGACCCCGTGGGAGACGGCCCGCCGGTTCCGCGAGCCGAGCGACCCGGCGCGGGTCGCGCGCGAGCTCAGCGTCGCCGCCGTTCTCACCGGGACCTTTCTGACGCACAGCGATCAACTGCGAGTCACAGTCTCGCTCGTCGGGGCCGCCGCTGACTTCACTGCCTGGGCTGATCAGTTCGACGAATCAATCGATGACATCTTCCAGGTGCAGACCCGCATCGCCCAGGGTGTGGCCACGAACCTGGGGCACGAGCTGACGGGCAATGCGGCTGCGACACTGGCGAAGACGGAATCTTCCAGCGCCGAAGCCTATGACTTCTATCTGCAGGGCGCCAACCACCTGCTGGAGGGTGACCGTCATTCCACCCGCGCGGCATTCGACCTCTTCGCACGCGCCCTGGAGATCGATCCCGATCTGACGGAGGCGCATGTCGGGCTCGGAGCAGTGTACCTGGAGCGATTCTGGAATGGGTGGGGCGGGGGATCAGGGAATCTTGGGCTGGCCGAGAAGGCGTTGGAAAACGCGTTACAGCGCGACCCCCGCAACATGCGGGCGAGGCGTGGCTTGAATCTGATTTCGTGGCATCGCGGCACCGGTGACGCTCACCTGCAGTTTGCGCGCGACGCGGCACGTCTCGGCGGCGACGACATCGACACCCTGCTCGCGCGTGCTGAGGTGTTCACGACTGACGGACCGGAAGATCTCGCAGTGCCGCATTCTCGAGCGCGTGCTCGCCCTCGACCCGTGGAACCAGTCTGCCGCGTGGCATTTCCCGACGGCGTATCACAATAGCGAACGGTTCGCCGATGCGGTCAAGGCCGCTGACGATTACGTCCAGTCGTTTCGGTCCCGACCCGTTCGTCGACATGATGGCCGCGAACGCGCTCGAACGCCTGGGTGACCTCGAGGCTGCCCGGGATCGCTACGATCGCGCGGCCAACCCCCTGATGCAGGGGCCGATCGAGGCTGGATCAGCCGGTGGATACGGGTTGGCCGCGCTTCTGGCCGCGGGCAACTTCCACACCGGCACCGCCAGCGCGAGCGGGCGCTGCCGCTGTGGCAACGAGGGATGGAACTGACCAGGACTGCGTTGGCGAACGATCCCGACAGCATCGGGATGCGTCTCTACTACGCGAGCTTCCTCGGTGTTCTTGGCGACGCCGCCGAATTCGAGAAACAGGAACGCGAGGCGATCGCGCGGGCCGAGGCGGCCGGGATCAATCCATCGGAGATGCGATACCTGGCCAGCGCACATGCCCACCTTGGAAACACCAGGCACGCGATGGAACTCTTGCAATATGCATTGCAGCACGGACGGCTCTTCGGCCGCCCCTGGTTGATGGATCCGATGCTGGAACGCGCTGACGGGTTCGACAGGCTGCGTCGGGAATAATCGCGGCTGAAGAGCGGCGTCGCCGCCTGTATTCCCCCGCCTTCCTGAAGTGCGGTGAACTCTCCGCCGGCGGTGACGATCGGGCGAAGTGGCTGACGCGGAATATCCGCCTACTCGAAAATCAACACCGGAAAGCCGCTCGGAACTGATCGGGGAATCAGCTTGCGCAGGTTGGCCGGCCGGGCTCGGTCATCCAGCAGCCCATTGCGCACGAAGTCGACCAGTTGCCGGAACTCATCGTCGGTCAGCTCGATAGGGGTGGCGAGAATGGGATCGATGCGGGCAAGAACCGGCTCGATCGGGCCCACCGGTCCGGCCAGATCCGGATCGACACCCGCGGCGGCAGGGTCGTAGCGCCGCGCCGACGCGAAGACATCCAGATGATGCCGTACGGCATCCTCCAGCCGGGTGAACGCGCCGTTGTGAAAGAACGTTGGCTGCAGTGCCACATTGCGGATTGGTGACGTGCGGAATTTGTAACGGTCATCAGGGTTGCCAGTGATCTGCTCCAGTCCGAAATCCTCGTTCTGACCAGGGCCGTCGAACAACATGTTGCTGAGCGTGGGAGCAATCTGCGGAATGCCGATGGCGTGCGGTGAGAAATCGCTGAACATCTCGTTCGACGGTCCCGCCACCGCGTGGCACTGAACGCATCGGGCCGCGCCGAAGAAGAGCAGCGCCCCCCGCTTCTGATCGTCGGTCAAAGCGTTCTTGTGCCCTCGCGCGAACCGGTCGATCGGAGCATCGGCAAAGGTCAGCGTGAACTCGAATTCAGCGATCGCCAGTCCGAACATGTCGAAGTCGATCTGGCCGCCGTCCCGCACGGATGCGAAGTGCCGTCCGAACCGCCGTCGATACTCGGCGACGTCGTTGATGCGTCGCAGCACCTCACGGCGGATGTCGAAGTTGTCGCCAGGGAAACTGAACCCGGCCACCTCGACCCGCTCCGTAGGAGGAATGAAGGCCTGCGCGACGAGCAGGTGCGGCAGGTACGAGAGCGTCAGCCCCTCCGGCGCCGGAAACAACAGCCCGGCGCTGTTATCGAATGGATCATTCGAGAGCGCCGCGAAGCGCGAGTTCCACATCAGATTGGGAAGGAAGGCGGAATTGACAATCATCGGCGTGCGCCGTTGATTGCGCGGGCCGGCGCGATGCGGTCCGACGATGCCGTTGTTGTCGACACCGATGGCGATGGATTGGGAATCACCGAAGCCGTTCGCCGGTGAATGACAGCCGGAGCAGTTGTTGTCGTTGTTCAGGCCCGTGACGGTGTCGAACCAGAGCAGCCGTCCGAGGTCAGCGAGCTCCTGATTCACCTTACGTCCAAGCCGCGTCTCCAACGTCGACTCTATCCTGCCGGTGAAGCCGTGACGTGTCAGGGCGGCTTGCAGTTGCCGATCCAGGCTGCCCTTGTCGTCAGCCGACAGTCGCGCGATTGTCATCAGCGCCCATCCCATGGCAGCGACCAGAACCGACACCTTCGGCATTCGCGACTTGATCATCATGGATGCGCTCTCCTCTGCCGTCGAACGGTCAGCTCCTGCCACCGCGGCAGACGCACCGGAAGTGCCGTTCAGGGCACGCGCGGATTGAGAAACGTGAACATGCCGTTCGGATTGTTCAGCCAGATCCAGGCGTTCACAACCCAGATGGGAAACGGCTCCTCCGACTCCCAGACATCGTCGTCACCGCTGAAACCTTCCGGCACCGGGAAGGTATTCGGCATGATGTACTCCACGGCCACCAGCCTCAGGCCAGCCTCGCCCGGACGTGAAGCATAGAGAAGCACCTCTGGCTGCTCGGGGTTGAACGTCCCGTCAATCAGCAGAGGGTTGATGTAGTGGTACCCCTCACCCGGGGTGTACAGGTTGCCGTTGACGTAGCCGTCAGCTTCGGCATTCGCGATGTCATGATATTTGGCAGTAGCGCGGCGCGCCTGTGTGAGTTCCTGAAGCGTCAAGGGTGATAGGTGACTGGCGCCTCTTGCTGCCGCCGGCGCATGGTGCGCGCGCGCGAGCGCCCGGACAACCCTCTCTGAAGAGCGGTCTGGGCGGGCGACGGGGGCTGCCACAGACGTTGTGCGAGCGGTCACAAGTGCGCCGCCGATGAAGAGTGAACAGGCCGTCGTGAGTGTGAACAGCAGACGAGACGCCTTCATAGTGCTTCTCCCTTCGTAGCGGTCCGTTACGCACTAACGCGGAAAGCAACGACGGATCGGCTCACGAACCGTGGGCCCCGAAAAGGGGCTGGTGTGGCAGCAGCGTGAAGGTTACGACCAGGGCTTCAGGACGGCTGGCGAGAGATGAGTAGGACAGTGCTCACACTGGGGCGTCCGAGGGTGTAGTGATGATGCCGTGGCGGCCTCTGCTGATCGTCGTCGCGGATGTCCACCGGTACGACCACCGCAATCGCCGTCCTTACGGCGTTGACGGGATGGACCGTGCATTCGCCGGCGCTGGGCCGCGTTGGCGCCTCTCGCGATGTGGGCGCCAGCTCTCGGCCGCTTCGTCGCACAACGCACCGTCGATCGCGGTTTCAGATCCACCCTGCCGCTTCGCCGATCCGGAGTCAGCTGGGCGCAGATAGTCCTGTGGCCTCTGGTCGTTCCGCTTGCTGTTTATGGAGCGGCGTACGGGGCGGCGTCGATGGTGGGCCTCGCACACTGGAGCCCGGGCGGCGGCCGTTGGACGAGCGGCGGACAGATCGCCCTCAACCTGGCGGTGAACCTTTCCATCCTCGGAGCCTTCGGGACCTTCACCGCCCTTGGTGAAGAGCTCGGCTGGCGCGGCTATCTGCAGCCTCGGCTCGACGCCGCTGGTGTCCGCAGCAGCGTGGCTGTCGTGGGGCTCGCCTGGGCTGCATTCCATACGCCGCTCATCGTCGGGGCTGGTTACGTCGATGCGGGCGGTCTCTGGAGGAGCATCGGGCTGTCCCTGGCTCTCGATCTGCCGCTCGCTTTTCTTTGGGCGTACGGATCGTACCGGTTGAACAGTCTCTGGCCGGCCGTCTTGTTCCACAGCTTTCACAACACGATCTCGCAGTGGCTGTTCCCGAGGTTCTTTGCGGGCGGCGACAACGAGCTCTGGCTGGGAGAGGGAGGGCTTCTCCCCCTCTGCGGGTATGTCGTGGCCAGCGCCACGCTCTACGCATGGATGCGCCTGCACGGGCGGTCGTGGCAAGCGGTCGCGCTCAGCGCGCTGAAGACGCCGCCACACGAGCGGACGTCAGCGGAGAGATCCGGCCAGATTGTCTAGCCATTCCGCTCGAACCGAAGAACCTCGAACGCCTTTGCCCCGGGCAACGGCACCTGACGCCGTGCCGCCAGTGTCAGACCGAGTTGTTTTGCGCGCGCGATGAGCGTATCCGGATCGACGAACCGGAACAGCGACTCGAGCGTCTGCAGGCGCGTGTAGGGTGAAGGCGTGACCGCCGGCGTGGTCGGAGAGGGCTGCTGGAGGACGACGCTGAGACTCCCTCGATTGCTGAGCGAACCGACGAGGCGAGGCAGCACACCCATCCACTCGACGTACTCGAAAACCAGCGCCGCGTGAATCAGATCGAAGGCCGCGGGCTCGAACGTCGCGCTGGCGGCGTCCGCGCATCGCACATCGAGTTGAAATCCATGATCGGAGAACCGATCCGCGAGCCGCGACAGGAACACCGGGTTGATGTCGAGCGCGGTCACGCTGCGCGTGATGGCGGGATCCACGTGTTCGAGGCCGTTGCCGTCCGAACAGCCGACGACGAGGACCGTGCGGGGACGGAGAGTCTGAAGCGCCGCACGCAGCAGCCCGTTGAGGATCGGCCCCTGGTTGACGGCGGGGCTGTGCATGTGACCGATGTAGTCGGCCACATCGATATCGAGCCACGGATTCGCCACGCGTTAGATGACGATCGTCCCATTTACGTTCGCCGTCAACCCCGCGTTACCCGCGGGCTCATTCGGGGCTAACAGGACTTCGGCGTCGCGAGCCCGCACAGTGTTGATCAGGGCGTGCACGGCTCCCCGTCGGGGTCGGTCGCCGCGAGCTCGAGCCGGGTCGTGGTCCACGGCGAGCACACATCCGTACAGGCGCGCACCTTGATGGTGACGGGCCGTCCGAGCGGCACGCAGATCGGCACGCGCGGCGCGCCGGTCGTCGGCGCCGCGACCCGGCGGACCTGGCCGTCGAGGTCCACCTCGAAGTAGCGCACCGCGTCCGTCTGGTCCCACGCGAGCGTGCGCGTGCGGGCCGCGGGCGGTGGTGGACCGCAGCCACCAGCCGACCATCACCAGGACCAGTCCCGTCCCGACCAGCATCCAGCCCCGGCGCGTCAGCGGAGCCTCCGCGCATCGATCAGCCCAGGCATCTCCGGCTGCGTGCGGTCCAGCAGGACGTCCCGCGGCGGTGCGAGCACAGCGTCGTCTCCTCGGTGACGTCGGCCGAGCCGACCTGCCCGCCCGGATTCACCCCCGCGCGCAACGGTACGCCGTGGTGTGAGGTTCATGGGCGCGGATCGTCGGCACGGCCGTTCAGCGCGATTGACCTTCATAAGTGTGCTCATCTCATCAGTCGTCTCGCGTCACGCGGAAGCAGTGCTGTCTCCATCGATTGAGCCAGATTGATTCTATGAAGTGCCGGGGCCGGGCATCGAACCCGGACCCTCCGAAGAGGACGGGATTTTAAGTCCCGAGCGTCTGCCAGTTCCGCCACCCCGGCGCGCTCCAATTGTGCCAAAACCCGCCGCTGTTGTAACACTCACCTCAGACGATGTCTTTGGCAATCGACGTCATCGACTCCAAAACCCTCCCCGCATCGACCCTGCAGGAGATTCGCGACCTCTGCACCGAGGCGTATGCCGAAGACTTCTCGCAGGCCTTCGAGCTGCTCGGACCCGGTGTGCACGTGATCGGTCGGCTGGATGGCCGGATCGTGTCGCACGCGATGTGGGTCGATCGCGCGCTGCAGGTCGGACACGACGAGACTCTCCGCACCGCCTACGTCGAAGCCGTCGCCACCAGGCCGGCGTTTCAGCGCCGCGGCTTCGGCACCGAAATATTGAGGCGCCTCGCGAACGAAATCCGCGACTACGACCTCGGCGCGTTGTCCCCGAGCGACGAGCGGTTCTATGCCCGGCTCGGCTGGGAACCGTGGCGCGGGCCGCTGTTCATCAGGACCGCGACCGGCCTGGAGGCGACCCCGGACGAGGGGGTCATGATTCTGCGGCTCGAGAAGACGCCTGCCGATCTCGACCTCGCCTCCTCCCTTTCCGCCGAATGGCGCCCAGGCGAAGTATGGTGAAGCTCACGGCTGAGGTCTGCCTGCCGCCACACTCACCCGGCTCCTACGGGCCTGCCGCGCCGAAGCCGCGAAGCGGGCGAAGGCGACTGGCACTCGTACTGCTCACGTCACGCCAGCGGGCTGGAGGTGTGAAATGGTGAGGGCATTCCTGAGACTTGTGATTCTCCTGATCGTGCTGGTGGCGGTCGGCGCGTTCCTGCTGGGATGGTGGGGGACCCGGAAGGTCGGCAGTGGCGATGCCCCGCGTGAGACCGTCGGCACGACCGGCGTCAACACGGAGCGGGCGCGGCAGGTGGGCGCCGAGGTCGGCGAGCGGACGGCGGCGGCGGCGAACGAAGCCAAGCGGGCGCTGGCCGAGGGGCAGACGACCGCGAAGATCAAGGCCAAGATCGCGCTCGACGACAGCGTCAAGGCCGCTTCGGTCGACATCGACACGACCGGCACGACGGTGACGGTGACGGGGACGGTCGGCTCCGCAGGCGCAGAAGGATCGCATCCTGCAGCTCGCGCGGGAAACCCAGGGCGTCAAGGAGGTCGTGGATCGCATCCAGGTGCGCTGAGTTCATCGGTGCTTCCGCCTGAAGGCAACTTCCGCCTGAGGCGGAAGTTGCCAGATTGTCAACGCGTGACAGTACATCCGAATTCGTAATATCCTTGTTCGTATGACAGACGATGAACTGGTGGACGGATTCGAGAATGGGACGACTCGCGCCGGAGCGGTTCGGGCATCGGGAACACCTGCGACTGGCCTGGTGCTACCTGGCGCGGTTCGGCCGCGCGGAAACCGAGCGCCGGCTGCTGGCCGGCCTGCAGGCGTTCGCCGCGCGAGCCGGCAAGCCGGAGAAGTTCGATGCGGCGCTGACCTCGGCATGGGTCACCGTCCTCGCCGACGCGGCGCCGCGGCTCGAATCGCCGGCGACGTTCGACGCGCTCATCGCGGCACGCCCGGATCTGCTCGATCGCGCCGCGGTTCGCGCCGGCCGCTGACGCTATAATCGCGACGCTCATGGCGCTTCGTCTCATTCCCCACATCCATCGCGCGACGCATCGGATCGGCATGCACATCGCCGGCCTGGACAACCCCGCCGTCAATCAGGCCGAAGCGCACGTCCTTGCCCATCTCGCGTCGGCCCGCGAAGCCACGATCGGGCAGGTGCACCGGGCGTTCGGGCACAAACGATCGACCCTCACCAGCATCCTCGATCGGCTCGAAGAGCGGCGCCTGATCGCACGCACGTCGGACGAACGCGACCGCCGCACCTTCGTCGTCAGCCTGACGAAAGCCGGCCGTGCGGCGGCGCGCCGGGTGACCAGCCACCTGGAAGCGTTCGAGCGGCGCGCGCTCCAGACGGCCGCGCCGGCGGACGTTCGCGCGTTCCTGCGCGTCCTGGAGCGGTTCGAAGCCGAAGACGAGGAGTAGCGGCGGCGTGGCGAGCGCAAACCCGATCACGGAATTTCAGAGCGCGGTCGAACAGGCCACCGCCCGCGGCGTGGACACGGCACCGGTGGCGCTGGCGACGGCCGACCGCCACGGCCGTCCGTCGGTGCGCATGGTGCTCCTGCGCGGCGCCGACGAGCACGGCTTCGTGTTTCACACCAACTACACCAGCCGCAAGGCGCGCGAGCTCACCGAGAATCCGTACGCCGCGATCTGCGTGCACTGGCATGCGATCGAGGAGCAGATCCGCATCGAAGGCACGGTGGTGCGCCTCGACGACCGCGAGTCGGATGAGTACTTCGCCACCCGTCCACGCGGCAGCCAGATCGGCGCCTGGGCCTCGCGCCAGAGCGACACGCTCCCCTCGCGCGAGCAGCTGGAAGAGGAATACCGCGCGTCCGAGCAGCGCTTTCAGGGCGGCCCCGTGCCGCGCCCGCCTTTCTGGGGCGGCTTCCGCCTGATCCCGGAACGCATCGAGTTCTGGTTCGGCCGCGCCGATCGCCTGCACGACCGGCTGCTCTATCTGCGTGAGGGGGACGGGTGGAGGATTGAGCGGCTGTATCCCTAGGGTCGCGGGGTCGCGGGGTCGCGGGTTCGGCAAACGTGCTAACGCAAACTGGGGCCCGCGTGTCGTATCAACTTGACGGCGTCCGACTTGGCCCAGCCCCCGCCGTCATGGGCACTCCGATCCGAACCCGCGACCTCGCGAACCGCGAACCCCCGGCGTTAAGCTGACAATCGATCGACGATCGCCCGCCAGGTATGCGCGGCAGCGCTCTGGTCGCTGGCGAGCGCGGCGCCGCACAGGGTGGAGGTGCCGTTCGCCGACGGACCCGACCACACCGTCTGCACGTCGAGCTGAAGACCGATCCCCGCCAGCTCGATCGGGAACGACGGCGCCAGATCCGTTCCGCTCGGCACTTCCAGGCGCAGACCGCCGTAGGAGACGTCCACGACGGCGGCGGGCTTCCCCGCTGCCGTCACCCGGAAGCCACCGACGACCCGCTTGCGCGGCCAGCGGCGCTCCCGCCGGACGCTCGAGAGACAGTGCGCCGACCGTGTCGAGGAAAGCTGACGGCCGGATCGGTTTCCCGACGAACGTCGCCTGATACCGGCTCGCTTCGAGATTCATGAGCGGCTCATCGTAGCCGCTGATGATGATCACGGCCATGTCGGGATACTCCGACCGGCTCTGCATCACCAGGTTCAGACCGTTGAAGCCGCGCAGGCGGACATCGCAGATCAGGAGGTCGTACGCGTCCGCCGCCAGCAGGCGCTTGGCGGCGTCGTAGGTGGCCGCGCCGGTCACGTCGTAGTCCGGCGTCGCGGAGCAGTTCCACGATGCCGGACAGAGCATTTTCGTCGTCGTCGAGAACCAGGATCCGATACGGTAGCTTCATGGCCTGCGCCGGGAACTGGAGTGGTGTTACCGGTGCAGCAGGGCAAGCCAGGTGCCGTCCCCGAGGGCGGGATTTCCGTGGAAATCGGCGGGATTCGCCTGAGAACTGGCCGGGCGCCGGTTCGCTTCCGTAAGCGATCCGACAGGACTGCAATCAATGGACGACCGGTTTGTGCGGCGCGGCGGCGGCGATCACGCGACGAATGGTGCGATCCAGCACAGCCTGGTCGACCGGGAACGGCCCGGCCACCGCGGCCCCCATCGGGATTTCGATCGCGATCACGACCCCGTCGCCGGTCGGCTCGACGATCCAGCTGAAGCCGCGCAGTGCGACGTAGCGCTGCGAGGACTTCGGATCGCGGGCGCGGTCGATCGCCAGCAGGATGTCCTTGAGCAGCTGCTCGACATCGCCGTCGTTCCACTCGGCCGGCGCGCGGCGGCCGGCGCCGGGCGCGGGAATCTGCTCGGTGACGGCGTAGTCGCGTTCGCGGAGGACGATTTCGACGTTAAAGGTCATCTTCTGGGTTCAGGGTTCAGGGTGCAGGGGTTCCGGGTTCGGTTCAGGGTTCAGGGTTCGGTTCAGGGTTCAGGGGTTCAGGGTTCCCCGTTCAACAGTTTCCGCAACTCCTGTCGTTGCGTCACCGGCTGGCTGGCATGTGAAATTCTGGCACACATAGGCAGCGGCGCCGGCTCCGGACGTCATGCCGCGGATGAAGTCGAGGCGCGCGGCGAGGGTGTCCTGCGCAGGGCCGGGGGTCACCGGCACGTGGATCGCGAACGGCAGATAGTGGGCAGCGAGCTCGCGTTCGAGATCGAGGGCCGGGGCTGAGTCCCGCTGGCCGACGAATCACGATCTGGCTGAGCCCGGCGTGCCAGGCCGAGAGCGCGCACAGCATCATCGGCACCGCCCGCGCCGCGGCGCCGATGCGGGAGCCGAGACGCGCGAGCATCCGTTCGGCTTTCGCGTGCAAATCGTCCGACGGCACCAGGTGCGACAGCGTCAGCAGGTTGAGAACGGAGATGGCGCCTGCCGACGGCTCCGCGCCGTCGTACTCCTCTTTCAAACGCAGCAGCACGGTCGGATCATCACCGGTCGTGCTGAACCACCCGCCGTCCTTCGGATCCCAGAATCGTTCGTCCTGCACCGCCTGAAGCTCGGTGGCCCATTGCAGCCACGCCGGGTCGCCATCCGCCTGAAACAGCTCGAGCAGCCCGAAGATCAGGAAGGCATAGTCTTCTGCATAGCCGCCGATGCCCGCCTCACCGGCGCGATACCGCCGCAAGAGCTGCCGCGACTTCGCGTTCCACAGCGCCGTCTGGATGAATCCTGCGGCGCGCTCGGCGGCGGTCAGGAGCTCGGTCGCTCCCTCTCGTCCGGCGAGCACGCGGGCGCCCCGTGCCAGGGCCGCGATCATGAGGCCGTTCCAGGCTGTCAGCACCTTGTCGTCGAGATGCGGCCGGGGCCGGCGTTGCCGTGCCGCGAACAGGGCTGCCCGGGCCCGGGCCAGAATGTCAGTGACCTCCGCCTCCGACCGCTTCGTCCTGATCGCAATGTCGTGCACCGACTCGGCGACATACAGCAGGTTCTTGCCGGTGAACTCGCCGTGCGGATCGTGCGGGGCATTGCCGTCAGCCTCGAGGCCGAACTCTCGGCGAACCACGTCGATGTCGTCGCCCACGATCGCGGCGACCTCGGCATCGCTCCACGATGTAAAACGCCCCCTCCTTCTTTTCCGCACCCGCTGCGCTCTTCTGGCGGAACGCTGTCGGCATCCTCCGCCGAATAGAACCCGCCCGCCGGATCGGTCATGTCGCGCAGCACGTACCGCAGCGTGTCGGCGGCGACATCGAGAAAGAACGAATCGCCTGATGCCTGCCCCGCCTCGAGATACGCCAGCGTGAGCTGCGCCTGGTCGTACAACATCTTCTCGAAATGAGGCACGCGCCACTCGGCGTCGACCGAGTAGCGGTGAAACCCTCCACCGATGTGATCGCGCATGCCGCCGAGCGCCATCGCGCGAAGCGTTTCCGTCGCCATGAGCAGCGGCGCTTGCGCGCCGCGGCCTCCGATCCGCCTTCGCGCGTGCTCGCGCAGCAGGAACAGGAGCTCCGCGGGACGCGGAAACTTCGGGGCCTCGCCGAACCCGCCGTGGCGGGTGTCGAACGCCATCTGGAACTGCTCGATGGCGACGTCGAGCGACTCCGCGTCCGCGATCGCCGCTTCGGTCCCCGTCGCGCCGCGCGACGCCGTCACCAGCTGCAGCCGATCGAACAGCTCGCCGGCCGCGTCGTTCACGCGCGGTCGATCCTCTTTCCACACTCGCGCCGAGCTCGCCAAGCAGATCGAGGAATCCTGGCCTCCCCCAGCGTGATGTCGGAGGGAAATAGGTGCCGCCGTAGAACGGCTTCAGCTCCGGAGTCAGAAACACCGTCATCGGCCAGCCGCCCGAGCCGGTGGTGGCCTGCACGAAGGCCATGTAGACGCGATCGACGTCGGGGCGTTCCTCGCGATCCACCTTGATCGAGACGAAGCTGCGGTTGAGCGCGTCGGCGATCGCCTCGTTCACGAACGACTCGTGCTCCATCACGTGGCACCAGTGACAGGTCGAGTAGCCGATCGACAGGAAGATCGGTTTGTCCTCGGCGCGCGCTCTCGCAAATGCCTCCTCGCCCCACGGATACCAGTCCACGGGGTTCGCGGCGTGCTGCAGCAGGTAAGGGCTGCGTTCGCGGGCGAGACGATTCATCAATGCTCCAGCTGACAGCGGATCGTACCATCAGCGTCACTCGGGGCTGGGGGCTCGGGGCTGGGGAAGCTTCCTGAGAGTCCCAGCCCCCGCCCTCCGCGCTAGAATCGCCGCATGAGCGTGTCGGGAAAGCGAGTGGCGGTGCTGGTCGAGGACGGCTTCGAGGACAGCGAGCTCATCCGGACCGGTGTCGGGCCTGACGGAAGCGGGCGTGGTCGTGACTCTCGTCGGGCCGCACGCGGCACGGCAATACACCGGCAAGCGCGGTCTCGTCATCACCTCGAATGCCGCCGCCGGCGCGGTGCGGAGCGGCGACTTCGACGCGCTGGTGATCCCGGGCGGCTACGCGCCCGATCGCATGCGCATGCGTCACGCGATGGTGGACCTCACCCGGACGATGGCCGCCGACGGCAAACCGGTGGCCGCGATCTGCCACGGGCCGCAGCTGATGATCTCGGCGGGCGTCCTTCGCGGCCGCACGGTGACCTGCTGGCCCTCGATCGCGATCGACGTCACGAATGCCGGCGGTCTGTACGTGGATCGGCCGGTCGTCCACGACGGCAACCTGATCACGTCAAGGAAGCCCGACGACGTGCCGCAGTTCACCGCGGCATTGATCACCGCGCTAGAGGACAAGGCCGTCAGCTGAGCCGTCAACGGGCGCACGTATACAATCGCGCTATGGACCTTGCGGTGGAGACGCGCGGCCTGACGCGTGATTTCGGCAGCTTTCGCGCGGTGAACGGCGTGGATCTGGCGGTGCCGGCCGGAAGCTTCTACGGATTTCTCGGGCCGAACGGCGCCGGCAAGTCGACCACCATCAAGTGCCTCACCGGCCTGCTGAAGCCGTCGGCCGGATCGATGCGGATCCTCGGCATCGATCCGCTGGCCGATCCGGTCGCGGTCAAGCGCCGCATCGGCGTCGTGCCGGAGGATCTCGCGCTGTTCGATCGGCTCACCGCGCGCGAGACGCTGCGCTTCGTCGCCGACGTTCACGGCATCGACCCCGCCACGGCTGACCGCGAGGTCGGCGGACCTGCTGAAGCTGATGGCGCTGGAGTCGGCGGGAAACACGCTGGTCACCGACTACTCGCACGGCATGCGGAAGAAGCTGTCGCTGGCGGCGGCGCTGCTGCCGGCGCCGCGGCTGCTGTTCCTCGACGAGCCCTTCGAAGGGATCGACGCCGTCGCGTCGCGGCAGATCAAGGACCTGCTGCTGTCGTTCGTGGCCCGCGGCGGCACCATCTTCCTCACTTCACACATCCTCGAGATCGTCGAGCGGCTCTCGACACACATCGGCGTGATCGCCCAGGGCAAGCTGGTCGCGCAGGCGCCGGTCGAGGAGCTGCGCGGGGCCGGCAGTCGCCAGACGCTCGAAGAGCTGTTCATCGGCCTGGTCGGCGGCGAAGCCGAGACCCGCGCCGAACTGGACTGGTTCTAGGTCCATGTGGCGCATTCTCCGGGCGTTCGCGTGGCTGCGATGGCGGGTGCTCATCAACTCGCTCGAACGCCGCGGCAGCCGCGACGTCATCGAGCGATTCTCCGCCGCCTTCGAGCAGCTGGCGCCCGCGATCACCGCGCTCGTCATGCTGCCGTCGGCGGTTGCCCTGGCGGGGGCCGCGGCGTTTGCGGGGTGGACGCTCGGGCGCGGTGAAGGCGGCGTCGCATTCGATATCGTGCGGTTCGCGCTCCTCGCCGCCTGCGGGCTCACCGTGGTCGGGACCGATTGTCCTGCCCGGCTCCGAGCGCACGAACGCCGTGCGCCTGCTGCTCCTGCCGATTCCGCGCCGGGTGCTCTATCTGGCGCAGTCGATGTCGGCGCTGACCGATCCCTGGGTACTGCTCGCGGCCACGATCGTGCTCGCGCTGCCGGTGGGCATCGCGAGCGCCGGCAACCTGGCAGCGGCTGCGGTCGGGCTCGCGGCAGGGCTGCTGTTCCTGGTGATCCTGGTCGGCGTCACGCAGCTGGTCACGAGCACGGTCCACTTGATCGTTCGCGACCGGCGGCGCGCCGAGCTGATGACTCTGGTGCTCGTCGTCTTTTTGCCAGTGGTCGGCATGCTGCCGGGGCTGCTTGGCTCCGGGCGACATCGCGCGCGGCAGATCGCGATCGAACGTCAGCACGAGCCGGGCGAACCGGGGTGGTGGTCAGGACTCGAACGAAAGGCCTTCTCTGCCCTGCCCTCCGAGGTCTACGCCCGGAGCGTGGACGCCGCGGCCGAGGACGTTCCGGCCGGCCTTGGCTCGCTCGTCGCCCTGGCGGCCGCCGGTGGCATCGTGCATGGCCTCGCGCTGCTGGCGTTCGGCAGGGTGCTCAGCTCACCGGGCAGCGTTGGCGGCTCCCGCACCGTCAGCACGGAGGCGCGTCCCGGATGGCGCATCCCGGGCGCGTCTCCGGCGGTCTCCGCGGTCGCGCTGAATCAGTTGCGGCTGGCGCTGCGGACCCCGCGCGGCCGCGCCACGCTCCTCTCACCCATCGTCGTCTTCGGCCTGTTCGCGGTGATGATGGTGCGCGGCCGGAGCGGCATGGATATCGGCCCGCTCCAGGTGGAGAGCGGTCTCAGCCTGGCGTCGTTCGTCGCATTCGTGTCGCTGCTGTCGATTCTTCCGCTCGCGATGAATCAGTTCGCGATCGATCGCGCCGGGCTCACGCTCGCGATGCTGGTGCCGCTCGAGACCGCCGCGTTGCTGCGGGGGAAGGCGATCGGGAACGCGCTCATCGCCTCGATCCCGGCGGGCATCTGTCTGGCCGGCGCGGCGATCTTCTTCCCGTCTGGCAATCCGATGATGTGGCTGTGCATTCCGCTCACGCTGATCTCGGCGTACCTGCTGGTCGCGCCGGTCGCCGCGATGCTCTCCGCCATCTTTCCGCGGGCGGTGGACCTCAACAGCATCGGCCGGAACAGCAACGCGCACGGCGCGGCCGGGCTGCTCGGGATGCTGGCCTTTCTCGCCGCGGCGGTCCCGGGACTGGCGATCGCGCTCGTCACGTCACGTGGGTTCGATCGTCCGGCCCTGGCTCCGGTGGCGCTGCTCTTCTGGACGGCTGTCAGCTTCGGGATCAGCTTCGGCCTGTTTCGCGTTGCCGATGCCCTCTTCGACCGCCGCAGGGAAAACCTCGGGCTGACTTCAGCCCGTCCTCCGGGATGATCCGCCTTCGCGCTGTCGCGCTTCGGCGCGACGGGCTCCGCCTTCACGCTTCGCGCTTCGGCGCGCCCGGGTGCGCCCGGTCTTTCCGGCGTGTGCCGCCTCGTGCAGCGCGATCAGGGCTTTCGCCGGCGTGCGCTGGATGACCGCACCGATCACGTCGAGCGGGAGATCGTCGAGCGTCCTGAAGCGAAGGCATCCCTGTCCCATGTCGAACTTCTTGCCGCGCTTCTCGAACTCCTCGCGCAGAAACGCCTTCTGCTTCGAACCGTACGCGGCGCCCATCAGGTGAAGGCTGTTGTAGTTCTTGTTGGCGGCAAGCGCCGCGCAGCAGAGCGGCTGGCCGTTATAGGTATCGGGAAACGTGGCCAGCGGAATATGCCAGGCAATGATGCCGTAGGTGATCCCTTCCGCGTATCCCTCGGGCAGGTTGTCGTTGACCACCTTCCGAACGGCCGACAGGATCTTGCGCCGTTCCGGATCGAGGCTGCGGAGGTACTGGCTGACCGTTCGAACTGACGCGTCCGGCATAGGGGGCCGAGTGTCCAGAACGCCGGACGACTACGAACGGCTCCTCGAGTCAACTCCCAACTTCCAATTCCCAAGTCCCAACTTAAATCTCAGTCGATCGGCTGTGAGTCCCTTGGGAGTTGGGAGTTGGGAATTGGGAGTTGACACCGGCCCCTTGGCGAGGCGTCTCTCTTAGAACTGCATCCGTCGCTCCGCCCAGGCCCACATGCCGAGGGCGGAGGCCAGCAAGCCTCCTGCGGCGATATAGGTTGCGGCCGTGGATGCGGCCGTTCGTGCGGTCTCACGGCTGCCTTCCTTCAGCACCGCCCAGACCGTTCCGGTCAGGCTGATCACCGCGTCGAGGTTCAGCATGGCGAACAGCCCGCCGGCGATCAGGATCACCGCGGCCACGATTGCCACGTTGAACAGCCGATCGACGTTCTGCTCGGATTGCCACCGGTCGCGCCGGATGCGCTGCAGCACCTGGGTCGCGAAGCTGGCCGGGGCCGCCGGGAATTCCATCGCCTTCAACTGCGTCTCGAGGCGGCGCGCCGACGCGAGCGCGCCGGCGCAGCCCGGACAGCTGTGCAGGTGTCCACGCATCCGCTCGTCCGGCAGCACATCACCCGCCGCGATCGGCTCGATGAGATCGAGAACCTCCGCGCACTCCATGTCGTCCTACTTCTCCAGTAATTCCCGCAACCGCCGCTTCGCTCGATACAGATGCGTTTTTACCGTTCCCAGCGGCAGGTCGAGCGCCTCGGCCAGCGCTTCGTACTGCACGCCGCGCAGGTAGTGGGCCACCACCAGCATCCGGGAGTTGGGCGGCAACTGCGCGAGCGCCTTGTCGAGGCGATCGCGGTCCTCGATCGCACCGAACTCCCGGTCCTCGGAGCCGAACTGTCGCGGCGGCCGGTCGGCGTCCTGTCCGTCCTCCAGCGACACGTCCGGCCGCCGGCGCGTCCGGGTCTGAACGCAGACGTTCTGCACGATCCGGAAAATCCACGTCGACAGCCGCGCCTCGCCGCGGAAATAGGGCAGGCCGCGATGGATCTTGAGGAACACGTCCTGCGCGAGATCGTCGGCGAGGGCGCGGTCGCGCACCATCCGATAGATCAGGCCATAAACCAGGTCCTTGTACAAGTCCACGAGCTCGGCGAACGCGGTGGCGTCGCCGGACCGGCACCGCTCGATGAGCTCACGTTCGTCGACCTGCATCCGCCGGGGATATTAGAGTCCGGTCGTCCGCCAATTGTTTCACCGGCGCGTGACGCTTTTTCAAAGGCACTGAAACAATCCGCGCCGGGCGGCGCTCTAATGTCACGGTTGCACAGACTGGAGCGCGTGTGAGCGAAGAAGAAGTAGTCCTGACATCGATAACGATCGTCGTGTTCGCATCCCTGGGGGTGCTCTGGATGGCGATGGCCAACCGCAGGGCCGTCCGGGAGATGGAACACCGGGAACGGCTGGCGATGATCCAGCGGGGGCTGCTGCCCGCACCCGAAAGCGATCCGCTCGGATTCGAGGAGGCGGTCGAAGCCTTCAGTGGCGCCGGCCCGAAAAGCGAACGCTGGCGCACGGCCGGCACGCTGACGGTCGGGCTGGGGATCGCGTTGATGATCCTGCTGACCTTCAGCGCCGGGGAATTTGCCGTCGGGGTCGGCGTCGGCGGCGCGTTTGCCGCGCTCGGCGCCGCCATCCTTTTCAACGGCATCACCCTGAGCCGCTCGCAACGGCCGCGGAGCCCATACACGCGGCAGCCATTTTCCGGCAATCGTCCGCCGCCTGCCGAGCCTCCGTCGCCGCTTCCGTGAACCTCGGCCGTGTGTGTAACCGAAGAACCTAACGGTCCCGCGGGTACGTCGGCTCTTACACACACACAACCGTTACAGCCCGGCTTTCATACACGGCTGTGGTGAGGCATTCAGGGTTTTCCTGAGGATATTTAGCGATTTCGCTTGGCACCCTGGTTGCTCTATAGGGAGGCGTCGGGTGAAATCACCCGGCCCGCCGCCCAGGCGTTCCGCTTGGGCAACCAGACTCGCCTCACACAACCTGCCTTGTGGGTGCAGGGAGCGTCTTTCGAGACCTCCCTGTCTTGCCTTTTTTATCGAGTGACGATTCGTGCGTTGAGGGTGTCGTGAGCGCCGCGCCTCCGCGCGTGCCTTGTGAGGCGCTACGGCGAGACGTCACGCGTTGCGCACTCAAACAGACCGTCAACGCGTGACGGCGACAACTGCCCAGTTGAACGGCGCTGTGTAGACGCCGACGCACTCTCTTCCCGCCGATTCCCTTGCTAAGGCAGCACGCTCGGCGCCGTACGCCGAAGGTCTCGCCGTAGCCCGGCAGGAATGCATCCGGGCGGAGGCGGATGGCACTCCCGTTGCTCTTTAACAAAGGCAACACGCCGCTCCGGCATTCCGCTGGGGCAACCGACCTGCCTCACAACCTGCCTTATGGGTGCAGGGAGTGTCTTACGAGACCTCCCTGTCTTGCCTTTTCTGGCGAGTGTTTTCGGCCGGTCGGCATCCTGACTCCGCTCATCTGATTTGCGCAACGACGTTCTGTTGGAAGTTGGGAGCTCACCCGAACTCAAATTATTTGGCCTGCATCGACCTCGGCGGCGGTGTGAGTCGCAGCGCGCGCGTCCTGGCGGAGCGAAACGCGGCGCTGTCGCGGCGGCCGCTTGGGCGTGTGCCGAGCGATCGGCGCAGCACGGCCGCACGCTCGGCTGGTGCCGGATGCGACGAGAGGAAGATCTCGACCGATCCCGGATCGCGCCCCTGCTCGCGGCGGAGGGTCTCCATGAATTCCGGCATGCCGCGCGGATCCCAGCCGCCCCGCTGCATGATCTGTGAGCCGATCGCGTCCGCCTCTCGCTCGTCGTCGCGGCTGAACTTGAGCATGTAACTGCCGGCCAGCAGGCGCGCACCCGCCTGCGCCGTGCGGGCCGCGCCAGGATCGTTGCCGAGGACGGCTCCGAGGAGACCGAGGAAGCCGTTCGCCACCAGCTGCTTGGTGATCTGATCGGCGGCGTGCCGCTGGGCGATATGCGCAATCTCGTGCGCCAGGACGCCGGCCAGCTGCGCCTCGTTGGCCGCGGCGTGCAGGATGCCGCGATTGATCCACACCGGTCCCCCGGGCAGCGCGAACGCGTTCAACTCGCGATAATTCGCGATCGAAAAACTGTAGGGATAACGCGGGCCGCGTGCTCGCGCGGCGAGCTGGTTGCCGACCTGGCGGACGTAAGCATTCAGCAACGCGTCGGACACGACCGGCACGGTTTTCCTGACCTGCTGCTGTGCATCGCGACCGATCGCGATTTCGTCTCCCACCGAGATCAGCGAGAACGCCGCAAGCGGGACGATGGTCAGTGCGAACACGAGAAGCGCCACCGGCTGGCGCGCTGAGGAAGGCACCGGCATCAGATGCGCGGCGCAGGAGCGGCGGGAATTTCATCGGGACGGCGGCGCCGGATCCGCGCGTTGGCGGCGGTGACTTCGACGCCGTACAACAGAATCACGGCCGACGTGTAAATCCAGATCAGGAAGACCACGACGGCGCCGATCGATCCGTGAATGTGATTGAAGCGCGTCAGATCGCGGACGTACCACGAGAAGGCCGCGAGCGCCCCTCGCCAGGCGAGGCCGGTCACGACCGCTCCCACCCAGACGTCGCGGAACCTCACCTGGGCGTTCGGCACGAAGTAGAAGATCAACCCCACGACGAAGATGAACGCGAACGTGGTGGCCCACTTCACGACGAATCCCTGCAGCGAATGCAATGCCGCGTGCCGCTCGAGGACCGCGGCGAACCAGCTGGCGCCGACCACGTTGATCGCGCTGACCAGCGCGAGCGCCGCCACCAGGAGAAGACTGGCCATTGCCAGCATGACGAACGAGATCATCTTGTGCTTGAAGTAGCTCGGCTGCTTCTCGACGCCCCAGGCGTGATTGACCGCGGAGGTGATTGCGCCGAACACCCCCATGGCAGCCCAGACCATGAGGATGCTGCCTGCAACGCCGAGCTGCACTCGGTCCTCCTGCATGGAGTTCAGCTGTGAGGTCACGAAGTCGAACTGGCGCGGGAAGTAGCGCAGGACGAACCCGAGCACTTCCTGGCGGTCGGTCTCGCTGCTGGTCACCCCGGCGATGACCGAGATCAACAGCAGGAAGAAGGGAAACAGCGACAGCAGCCCGTAGTACGCGATCGACGCCGCGAACGTGAGGTCGTCGCTGTTGTAGACGCCGATGATGCCGCGCCAGATCGCCAGCGCAGTCAGGCGAACCTCGCCGCGGGCGCGGAGGAACGCGCGATGGTAGAACGGCGCCCGGTGTCGGGTGTGGGGTTCGGCAGCGGGAACGGGCTGCGGGGTCGGCTGGCCATCCGGCCGCTGCCGCGCTGGCGCAGGCGGCGCAGTCACGCGCCGATCATATCCCGGGCGGTCTCGGTGTTTGAGCGGCTCCGCCATCCCAACCGCGCATTGTTTCGGCGATCAACCAGCCCGGGCCGGTGCTGACGGCGGCCGTGCGCACCAGTCCCCAGGCGAGACGCCGGAGCTTCGGCGTTTTGAGAATGTAGTACGCGGCCCCGGCGGCCGCGAGGCCCAGGAGAATGTTCGCGGTGCGCTCGGCCTGGTGCTCAGTCATGAGGTGAAACCGGGCACATTGCCAACATTGCCAACAGTGCCAACAGTGCCGACATTCAAAAGGTTCGGGGCAACTCGAGCGCTCGAGTCAATGCCGTAGCCTTTCACTGTTGGCACTGTTGGCAATCTTGGCAATGTTGGCAATGTGAAAAACCCTCAGCCTCGGTTCTCTGAGCTGTACCCGGTCGTGCCGGTGCCGTAGCTGCCCGTTCCGACACCACTCGTCGTCCCCATGCCGCTGCCCGTGCTGGACCCGGTCGGCGCTGCGGACTGGCGCGCGCGATCGTAGGCCTCACGCCCGCGGTCCACGATCTGGCTGACCTTCTCGGACGCCTGCGCGTACGCATCGTTCGCACTCGTCTTCAGCCGGCCGGTCTGCTCAGAGAGCTGGTTGCGCAGATCCGTGCCGGCCTTCGGCGCGAACAGCATGCCGAGGCCTGCGCCGAGTACCGTCCCCGCCAGAAGGCCCATCAGAAACGAGCCGCCTCCGTCTTCGCGTTCCAGACGATCGTATTCGTATGCCATGAAACCCCTCCTCTGAATCAACTTCGGCCGTCGCTGCCTCATGCTACAGCCGTCCCGCGGCCGTGGCGGGCGGCTTCGGCCTGTGCTCCGTATTCAGCAGCGAGACGATCGCGGCGCGGACGCCACGAACCATTCCCGCCACGTAGCTCACCTTCTCCCTGACCGTGCTCTTCAGATGCTCCGCGGTGTTGTCCACGCGATTGATCGTCCCGTGAATCGCCTGATCCACACGCTCGGCTTCCTCGTTCACTCTCGCGGTCAGGGTCTTCACGTCGCCGAGAATCGCGTCCACCTTCGCGCGAACCGGTGCGATTTGCCGCTCTTCGAGGTCGTTCACGAGCTGCATGACCCGTCGATAGACGATGAACCCGCCGATGCCGATGCCGATGAGCAGTAGCGCCTCGAGCACGCTGACCGCCGCCATGATCGTCAGGGCGACGTTCGTCGTGTGCAGATCTCCCATCACTCCCCCTTTTGTCCCAGGTCCTATGCCGACCAGCGACCCTGAGCGCCTCCGGTGATGTCGTTCAACGAGCGCCAGCCTTCATTCGCAGCGCTGCGGGCCTTCTCCACGGTCCCGCGCGCGCGAGTCAGCTCGCTCATGAAGTCGTCCAGCTTGGGCTCGATCTGATTGCGAACCCTGCTGCCGGATTCCGTCATGTAGAGCCATCCCCAGACACCACCCACGACGGCACCCAGAAAGGTCGCCATCAGTACTCGTGATCGCTCGTCCACGTCCGCCTCCTTGGTCGCGGTCGCTCTAGTACACTCCTCCAGCCATTGACTTGGACTTCAAAGGGCGTGCCACGCCGCGTCCTCGTACTTCGTCAACAATGCATGAACTGGCCCGCGATGGGCCGGTCCAGCCGCGGCGCACCTGGCGCCGGTTCAGTTCGTCAGGGCTGCCTTCTCCACAAAGAGCGCGAGCGCGACACCATTCCATTCACGGCCTGACGGGCTTCCTGGCGCCTCGGCCCCCATGGGCATCATCGCGACATAGTTCGGATTGAGCTTGAACTTCCCCACCAGATAGTCGCGGACCAGCTGGGCACGCGCCCGACTGTTGAGATAGCGCGCATCACCAGTCGCATCCTGGGCATATCCTTCCACAACGAGCGGGCTGACGTGCGGATATCGGAGGAACTGGGACATCGCGGAGTCCAGGCGCACCCTCCCTCCATCGCTGAGCCGCTCAGCCCCGTTGGCATCCTTCTCGAAGAGCACCGCGGCGTCGAGCCAGATCCGCAGCACCCGCCGATCCTTGGAAGCGAGTGCGCCCTCGCGGTACTGCGCCACGCTCACGTCGTCCAGATCGAAATAGCCGCGACGGTTGAAGAAGCCACGAAAGAAAAAGTTCCGCTTGAGGGCTTCGGTCGTGTCGGCCAGGTCCGCCATCGCCTCACGCGCCGACTGCAGCGTCTGTTGCGCGTCGGCGGTGAGCCCCTTGACCGGGCCGTTCTGCCCGCGCAGATCGGCAATCGCCGCGCGTGCTTCCTCGCTTGCCTGACGGACGGTCGCCACGGCCTTCTCCGCATCAGCGGCCATCGACCTGACGCTCGCGTAGAGGGCGTCGTCGTTCAACAGCTTTCCAAACGTTCCGCGTCCCGACCGTACGTTGCCGACGATGGCCTTGAGATCCCGGCCGACGTCATCGGCGGATTTGAGGATGGTGCGCACGTCGCCGCCCATGTCCTTCATCAGCGCCCGCGCGTCGCTCGCGGTCTCTGTCACGGCGCCGAGCGCTTGGTCCACACCGCCCTTGATCTCGGCGAGCATGGTGTTCACGGTTGCCAGGGTCTCACTCATCTTGACCATCAGGTCCGCGATGTCGAAAGGCTCGC
Source organism: uncultured Acidobacteriota bacterium (assembly GCA_963836735.1). Taxonomy (GTDB): domain Bacteria; phylum Acidobacteriota; class Vicinamibacteria; order Vicinamibacterales; family 2-12-FULL-66-21; genus JACCXG01. Next base: position 246,173 of record CAWIKP010000019.1, read on the forward strand.
GGCTCTGGATCGTTCCTCCATCTGCGACAGCGGGAGCCGCGTCGGTTCCCGTCTGGATCTGGACGAACTTGTTCCCGACCAGGCCATCGTTCTGAATCAGCGCGATGGAGTCGCTCCTGATCAACTGCCGGAGGTCGCTCCGAACGCGCATCCGGACGCGGAATCGTCCCGACGGCCCAGGGGGAACGCGAATCTCCTCCACCTCGCCGGCGTCGACGCCGGCAACCCGGACCTTTGCCCCAGTATCGAGTGCGGCGAGCTGTTTGAACTCGGCATGGACCCGGAACGTGTCCGTGAACAGCATCCGGCGATCGCCGATCAGGAACAGGCCCGCCGCAAACAGCACCAGGCCGCCGAGCACGAATGCGCCGACCGCCGCCAATCTCTCCGTGCCCATCGGAAGACCTCACCCGGAATGCCGGGACGACATGAACGACCGCACCATGGGATCGGAGCTCCCTTCGAGATCCGCGGGGGTGCCCTGAGCGGCAATCCGCCCTTCGTGCAGCATCAGCATGGTGTCGCCGAGCCGCGTGGCACTTGCGATGTCGTGCGTCACCACGATCAGCGTCGTGCCGCCGCGCTTCTTGAGATCGAGCAACAGTCCATCGATCTCGTCGGCAGTGATTGGATCGAGGCCGGCGGAAGGCTCATCGACGAGGAGAATGGGAGGATCCAGCGCGAGGGCCCGGGCCAGGCCGGCGCGCTTGCGCATGCCGCCCGACAGCGCGGCCGGCATCTTGTCGTATTCGCCCTCGAGCCCGACCGCCTCGAGCTTCTGACGCGCCCGTTCGGCCACCTCACGATCCGACAGCCGGGTGTGCCGGCGCAGCGGAAACGCCACGTTCTCGCCGACGCTGATCGAATCGAAGAGGGCGGCGCTCTGGAACAGGAAGCCGATCTTCTGCCGCACCCGCGACAACTCGGGTCCCGACAGCGCGCTGATCTCGTCAGCGCCGACGAACACCCTGCCGCGGTCCGGCGTGATCAGACCGACGATGTGTCGCAGGGTAACGCTCTTCCCCGTCCCGCTGCGGCCGAGAATCATGAAGCCGCAGCCGGACGGCACGTCGAACGAGACGTTGTCCAGGACGCGCCGCGAGCTGAAGCTCTTGCTGACGCCGTCGAGTCGCACGGCGGGCGGCTGCTGCGAGGCGTCATCAGCGGCCCCCGTCATCCGCCAGCCGCCTTCGGAAAGATGAAGAAGATCAGCCGCACCAGGATCACGTTGGCGACGATGATCCCTACCGACGAGAACACCACCGCGCGGGTCGAGGCCCGGCCGACACCCTCGGTGCCCGACTCGGTCGTGAAGCCCAGGTAGGCCGAGATCGTCGCGATGATGAACCCGAACACCATCGTCTTGATCGTGGCGGGGACGTAGTCGGTGAGATCGATCAGGGAGAACGCCCGGTTGAAGTACAACCTCAACGACATCCCTGTGGCGGCCGTTTCCGCGATGAACCCGCCGAGCATGCCCGAGAAGTTCATCAGCGTGGTCAGAATGGGCAGCGCGATGACGCAGGCGACGACGCGCGTGACCACGAGATAGCGGAACGAATCCACGGCCGTGGCCTCGAGCGCGTCGATCTGCTCGGTGACCTTCATCGCGCCAAGCTCAGCGCCGATGCCGGCGCCGATCCGGCCCGAGAGCAGAAGCCCGGCCGTGAGCGGCCCGGTTTCCCGCACCAGCGCGATCGCCAGTCCTGCCGGAATCATCGATTCCGCCCCGAAGCGTTCAAGCGACGCGCGCGTATGCATCGACAGCACGACGCCGACGGCCATGCCCGACACGAAAATCAGCGGCGCCGACCGCAGCCCGAGCTCGTAGATCTGCCGGATCGTTTCCTTGAATTCGAATGGCGGGACGAAGACCTCGCGCGCAGCCCGGAAGCCAAAGATCGCCACGTCGCCAGCGGCGGCGAACAGCGCGATAACGAGGTCGTAGGGCCGCCCAGCCATATCGCGGCTGGGGTGCAAGGGGCGAGCCGCTGGGTCCGCTGGTCCGCTGGTCCGCGGGTCGCGGGTCCGCTGGTCGCGGGCACGCTGGACCGTGGGGCGGTAGAACCGGACCCAGCGGGCCGAGCGGCCCAGCGGCCAGTCAGCGGACCAGCGGTCTAGCGGACCAGCGGCCTAGCGGACCAGCGGTCTAACGATTCTCACGCTGATGCCGCCCGCCGGGCGCCCTTGGCGCCGTCCTGGATGTCGTGCTTCTTCATCTTGCTGTAGAGGGTCGGCCGATACAGCCCGAGAATCTGGGCCGCCTCCTGCTTGTTCCAGTTGGTGCGCTGCAGCGTCTGGAGGATGGCCATCTTCTCGATCTCCGCCAGCGTGCGGTGCGGCGGGATCACGAACTCCGTGGTCGTGGACGACTCGGTGCGCAGCGACTCCGGCAGATCGTTGACGGTGATCTCGCTGCCCTTGGCCACGAGCACGCCGCGCTCGATGACGTTCTCCAGCTCGCGGACGTTGCCCGGCCAGCGGTGCCGGATCAGCACGTGGTAGGCCGCGGGCGCGATCGACTTCACGTTCCTCTGATGCCGCTGACGGTACTTCTCGAGGAAGTGCTCGCACAGCAGCGGGATGTCCTCGGTCCGCTCACGAAGCGGCGACACGCGCAGGGTGATCGTGTTGATCCGGAAATAGAGGTCCTCGCGCAGCTTCCCTTCGCGCAGCGCCATGTCGAGATCGATGTTGGTGGCGCAAATCAGCCGGAAATCGACCCGCACGATCCGGTCGCTGCCGATCGGCCGGTACTCGCGCTCCTGCAGCACGCGCAGCAGCTTGGTCTGGAGGTAGGGCGGCATCTCGCCGATCTCGTCGAGGAGGAGCGAGCCCCCCTCGGCCATCTCGAACAGGCCCTCCTTGTCGTTCTGCGCCCCGGTGAAGGCCCCCTTCTTGTAGCCGAACAGCTCCGACTCGATCAGGTCTTTCGGGATCGCCGCGCAGTTGATCTTGATGAACGGTCCCTTCGCCCGCTTGCTGTTGTAGTGGAGCGCGTTGGCGATGAGCTCCTTGCCCGTGCCGTTCTCCCCCTGGATCAGGATGTTGGCATCGGTGCCGGCCACACTCTCCACCAGCTCGAGCACTTCGTGCATCTTCTTGCTCTTGCCGATGATGTTGCCGAACCGGAACTGTCCCTCGAGCTTCTGCTTGAGCAGCAGGTTCTCCCCGACCAGGTCGCGCCGCTCGATCGCGCGCTCCAGCATGGCGAGGAGCGTGTCGGGCTCGATCGGCTTCTCGACGAAGCTGTGCGCCCCCGCCTTCATGGCTTCCACGGCCTTGGGGACGCTGCCGTGGCCCGTGATCACGATCACTTCCGTGTCGGCAAACGTCTGCTTGAACTTCCGGAGGAGTTCGAGGCCGTCCGCGTCCGGGAGCATCATGTCGGTCACGACGACATCGGGCTTCCAGGTCTTGAAGATCTCTTCGCCGCGCGTGCCGATCATCGCGGTCCGGACCTCATACCCCTCGTGCTCCAGCAGGATCTTGAGCCACTCGATCATGGCCGGCTCATCGTCTATTGCGAGCACCCTGTTCTTCTTCTTGGCTGTCGTCATAGCGGGAACATCCGTCAGTCCAAACGCCGGAACAATACACGCAGCGAATCTTTACGCGCAAGAATTATACACATTGACGGACGTGTGTCCGCCTATTGACATTTGTCGCAATAGGATACAGTGGCTCAGCGCCCGACCGCGACTTCGCCGGCTACGGCCCGGTCCGAGACCATATAATCGCGCGGTTCCGGTCATGGATGTCATCGAGACGCACATCGACCCGGCGTCCGAGCGGTTTCGGGTCAACCAGCAACGGATGGCCTCGCTCGTGGCCGAGCTTAGGGACCGGATGGCGGCCGCACGGCAGGGTGGCGGCCCGAAGTACCTCCAGCGCCACCGCGACCAGGGAAAACTGCCGGTCCGCGAGCGCATCGACAAGCTTCTCGACCCGGGCTCGCCCTTCCTGGAGCTGTCCCCGCTCGCCGCCTGGGACCTCTATGAGAACGACGCCCCCGGCGCGGGCATCGTCACCGGAATCGGGCGGGTGTCGGGGCGGGAGGTCCTGATCGTCGCCAACGACGCCACCGTCAAGGGCGGCACCTACTACCCGATCACGGTGAAGAAGCACATGCGGGCCCAGCAGATCGCGCTGGAGAACCGGCTGCCCTGCGTCTATCTGGTCGATTCAGGCGGCGCGTTTCTGCCCCTTGCAGGCCGAAGTCTTTCCCGACGGCAACCATTTCGGGCGCATCTTCTTCAACCAGGCGCGGATGTCGGCGGAAGGCATTCCGCAGATCGCGGTCGTGATGGGCTCGTGCACCGCCGGCGGCGCGTACGTCCCCGCGATGTCCGACGAAACCATCATCGTCAAGGGGACCGGCACCATCTTTCTTGGCGGCCCGCCGCTCGTGAAAGCGGCCACCGGCGAGGAGGTCACCGCCGAGGAGCTCGGCGGCGCCGACGTTCACACGCGGCTGTCCGGCGTGGCCGACTATCTCGCCGAAGACGACGAGCACGCGCTGCACCTGGCGCGCACGATCGTCGAAACGCTCAACACGCGCAAGCAGCCTCCGGCCGACGTCGACGTCGCCGGAGGATCCGGCTTACGACCCGCGCGAGATCTACGGCATCGTCAACGCCGATACCCGTCAGCCGTACGAAGTGCGCGAGATCATCGCCCGCCTGGTCGACGGCTCGCGGTTCGACGAGTTCAAGGAGCGCTACGGCACGACGCTGGTCACCGGATTCGCGCGGCTTCACGGCTTCCTGATCGGCATCGTCGCCAACAACGGCGTGCTGTTCTCGGAATCGGCGCTGAAGGCGACGCACTTCATCGAGCTCTGCGGCGCGCGCGGCATTCCGCTGGTCTTCCTCCAGAACATCACCGGGTTCATGGTCGGCCGGCAGTACGAGCGCGCCGGAATCGCGAAGGACGGCGCGAAGATGGTGCACGCCGTCTCGAACTGCGGCGTGCCGCGGTTCACGGTGATCATCGGCGGCTCGTTCGGCGCCGGCAACTACGGGATGTGCGGCCGCGCGTACGAGCCGCGGTTGCTCTGGATGTGGCCCAACGCGCGCATCTCGGTGATGGGCGGCGAGCAGGCGGCCGGGCGTCCTGACCACGGTCAAGCGCGATCAGCTGGCGCGGGAAGGGCAAGCGAGCTCAGCGCGGAGGAGGAGGAGGCCATTCGCGCGCCGATCCTCGAGAAGTACGAGCGCGAAGGGTCGCCCTACTACTCGACCGCGCGGCTCTGGGACGACGGCATCCTCGATCCGGCGCGAGACGCGGCAGGCGCTCGCGCTGGGACTGTCGGCGGCGTTCAACGCGCCGATCGCCCGGGCGCGGTTCGGCGTCTTCCGGATGTAGAGCGGTCGCGTATGAGTCGCGCTCACGATTGCGATCGCCGGTCCGGTCGTGACCGTCTCGCTCAACCGGCCCGAGGCGCGGAACGCCTTCGACGAGCACCTGATCGCGCGAGCTGACCGGCGTGGGCCGCGCGCCCCGCTGCCCGACGGTGTGCGCGTGGCCGTGCTGCGCGGCGAGGGGAAAGTGTTTTGCGCCGGCGCGGACCTGACCTGGATGTCGAAGATGGTTGCGTACTCGCACGAGGAGAACGTGCGTGATGCGCGGGCGATGTCGGCGATGTTTCTTGCGCTCGACACGCTGCCGGTGCCGCTCATCGGCCGCGTCCACGGCGCGGCGCTCGGCGGCGGCGCCGGCCTCGCGGCGGTCTGCGACATCGTCGTCGCGGCCGATAACGCCGTCTTCGGTTTCACCGAAGCGAAGCTGGGAATCCTGCCGGCAGTGATCTCCCCGTTCGCGCTCGCGAAGATCGGCCGGTCGGCTGCGCGGGAGCTGTTCCTCACCGCCGCCAGATTCTCTGCCGAGCGCGCACGGGAGATCGGGCTGGTCCATGCCGTGGTGCCGCGAGAGCCGATCTCGACGCGACGGTCGAGGGCTACGTTCGCGAACTCACGAGCTCCGCCCCGGGAGCGGTTGCTGCAGCGAAGCAGCTCATCGCGAACGTCGCAGGCCGGCCGCCGGCCGAGGTGTCCGATCTGACGGCTGAAACGATCGCCGCTCATCGTGTGTCGGCGAAGGGTCAGGCAGGGATGCGGGCGTTCCTCGAGAAACGGCGCGCGCCCTGGGTGCCTGATGGCGACTGAGCGCTCGCGCCCCTTCTCACGGGTTCTGGTGGCGAACCGCGGCGAGATCGCCGTCCGCCTGATTCGCGGCGTGCCGCGAGGCCGGCCTGGAGAGTGTCGCCGTCTACTCCGACGCCGACGAGCGGGCGCTGCACGTAGGCTCGCCGATCGCGCGGAGCGGCTGGGACCGGCGGCGCCGGCCGAGAGCTACCTCAACATCGAGGCGCTGATTGCGGCCGCCGCGCGCAGAGCGGCGCCCAGGCCGTCCATCCCGGCTACGGGTTCCTGTCGGAACGCAGCGCATTCGCCCGCGCGTCGAATCCGCCGGCCTCATCTTCATCGGTCCACCGGCTGACGTCATCGAGCGCATGGGATCGAAGATCGGGGCCCGCGAGTTGATGGCGGGCGGCGGGTGTGCCGATCGTCCCGGGAGAGACGCCCGCGGATCAGAGCGATGCGGGCATCGCCGCAGCCGCGCTTGCGGCTCGGGTACCCGGTCCTCATCAAAGCGTCGGCCGGCGGTGGCGGCAAGGGCATGCGCACGGTCCAGGCCGGCGAGGATCCGCTGCCGCTGATCCGAGGCGGCGCGCCGCGAGGCGGTGGCTGCGTTTGGTGACGGCACCCTCTACGTCGAACGTCTCATCGAAAGACCCCGCCACGTCGAGGTCCAGGTCTTCGGCGACGATCACGGGCAGGTCGTGCACGTGTTCGAACGTGAGTGCTCGCTTCAGCGTCGTCATCAGAAGGTCATCGAAGAGAGTCCCTCGCCGGCGCTGACCGCTGACCTGCGAGCCCGGATGGGTGCGGCTGCCGTGGCCGCAGCCCGTGCCGCCGGCTACCGCAATGCAGGGACGGTCGAGTTCCTGGTCGAAGGCGAAGGCGATGGCGTCCGTTTCTATTTCCTCGAGATGAACACGCGCCTCCAGGTCGAGCACGCCGTGACCGAAATGGTCGCGGGGGTCGATCTGGTGCAGGCGCAGTTCCGTGTGGCGGCCGGCGAGAGGCTGCCATGGTCACAGGAGCAGTTGATCCAGCGCGGCCACGCCGTCGAATGCCGCGTCTATGCCGAAGATCCCGGCGGCGGCTTCCTGCCGCAGGCCGGAAAGCTCCTCGTTTACCGCGAACCGGCAGGGCCAGGCATCCGTGTGGATTCCGGCGTTGTCGAGGGAGACGAGATCGGCGTCAACTACGATCCGCTGATTGCCAAGCTGATTGCAGTCGCCGAGACACGTGAGACGGCACTCGCGCGCGCGGCGTCTGCGCTGCGCGCCTTCCCCATACTCGGCATTCGCACGAACATCCCGTTCATGCTCCGGCTGCTCGATCATCCGGACGTGCAGCGCGGCGCGGTGCACACGGGCTTCATCGCGGATCATCAGGCTGCGCTGACGTCGGCTCCGCCACCACCGCTCGAAGCGGTCGCCGCCGCAGGGCTGGCATATCAGGGAACCCTGCAAGCCGCCCGGGGCGGTGAGGCCGGCGCCGGCATCGCTGACACGGCCGCCGCCGCGACACGCGATCCGTGGAGCACGCTCCGGGGCTGGGGACGCTGAGCGATGGCCGAGCGAGCCGTCTCCCTTCGCGACGGGAATGGGACCGAGTACCGGATCGTCATCTCCGACGGGCGTGTCACTGTGAACGACGTCGAACTGCACGCTGAGCAGATCGACAGCGCAACTGTCTGGCTGCGGCCGGCCGAGTCCCGGGATGGGAGCGAGCGGGGCGCACGGCAGGCTCTGGCCTACGCGGTCGCGTCGGGCGGGGTGCACTGGGTGTTCCTCGACGGCGAGGTCTACCGGTTCGAAGCCGATCAGATGGCCGGCCGCCGGAAGCGCAGCGCCTCGGCGGCGGGGTCGTTGACGGCCCCCATGCCGGCGACCGTGCGGCGCATCGAGGCAAAGCCCGGTCAGGCGGTGCGTCGCGGAGATGTGCTGATCGTCCTCGAAGCGATGAAGATGGAACTGCCGGTGCGAGCGCCGGCCGACGGGACGATCGCGCGTGTGAACTGTCGCGAAGGTGAACTGGTCCAGCCGGGCCAGGAGCTCGCGGAGCTGCAGCCATGATGCCGTCCCGCGTGACCGTGGTCGAAGTCGGCCCCCGCGACGGTCTGCAGAATGAGCCGGCAGCCATCGCCACGGCGGACAAGATCGCTTTCGTCAATCTGCTCTCGAAGACGGGCTTGCCGGTGATCGAGGCCGGGGCTTTCGTGAGCCCGAAATGGGTGCCACAGATGGCGGACGCGGCCGAAGTGTTTGCCGGGATCGAGCGCCCGCCGGGCGTCCGATACAGCGCGCTCGTGCCCAACGTCGCGGGTCTCGAGCGCGCGCACCGGGCTCGGGTCGGCGAAGTCGCGGTGTTTGCTGCGGCATCGGAGTCGTTCAGCCAGAAAAACATCAACCAGAGTATCGAGGCGTCTCTCGATACCTATCGCGGCGTGTGCGCGCGGGCCGCCGAGCTCGGGCTGCGGGTGCGCGGATATGTGTCGACGGCGTTCGGCTGTCCGTTCGAGGGCTCTGTCGCACCGGGCCGTGTCGCGTCGGTCGCCGCAGCGCTGGTCGACATGGGCGCCTTCGAAGTGGCGGTCAGCGACACGATTGGCATCGCGCACCCGGGCCAGGTCAGGCCGGTCGTCGACGCAGTCGCCGAGCGGATCCCGCTCTCGCGGATAGCGCTCCACTTCCACGACACGCGCGGCACAGCGCTCGCGAACGTCTTGACGGCGCTCGAAATCGGCGTCGCGACCTTCGATGCCTCATGTGGAGGTCTCGGCGGGTGCCCTTACGCCCCGGGCGCGACCGGCAATCTCGCGACCGAAGATCTCATCTACATGCTCGACGGTCTGGGCATCAAGACGGACGTGAATCTCGACGCTCTGGTCGAGGCCTCGCGCTTCATGGAGGCTCGAGTCGGCCATCCGCTCCCGTCGCGCTATTACCAAGCGGCTCGAGGTAGGAGCGGAGCCTGACGCGCTGGCCACGTTCCCGCTTCGCCGAGGTGACGAAGAGACGGCGCTCTTAAGAAAAGGCGCCTGCGGCGCCCGAGGCACGGAGGGACGGAGCGCACGGAGAAGAGCGGAGTCTCTTCGACGGATTGCCATCCGTTGACGGCACAACCTGCGATAGTGGCCGGTTGCTTACTGAGCCTCCGTGCCCCCGTGGCCCCGTGCCTCGGCGCCGAAGGCGCCTTTGGTTTTCTGCCCTCGGCACGGTCGTTGCGCCCGAAATGGAGTGCCATGACGTGGCAACGTATGCGCCTCATCGGTCTCGTGACTCTGCTGTGCGCCGCGAGCCTCAGCTTGCGGGCGGCTCCGCCTGACGTCCAGATCGAGATGAAGAACGTCCGCCTGCACCCGGCCGACGGCATCGTGCTCGACATCGCGTCTCTGCGCGGGACGATGGTCAGCCGCAAGACCGGATCGCCGCCAGTCTTCGACGATCAGCAGTCCTACGTCCTCCGGCTCCGCCGTGCGCAGGTTGCGATGGATATGGTCAGCCTGCAGAACCTCCTCAACCAGCAGGTCTTCGCCTACGAGGGGGCGCCGGTGAAGAACCTCACCGTCACGGCCGACCACGGACAGCTCGCCATGAAGGGCAAGCTGCACAAAGGTGTCGACGTTCCCTTCTCGGTGAAGGCCAGCGTCTCGACGACCCCGGACGGCCGGATGCGGCTGCACGCGAGTCGATGAAGGCGGTGGGCGTTCCCGCAAAGGGGCTGCTCGAGTTCTTCGGCTTGAAGCTCGACGACATGATGAACGTGAAGGCGCGCCGGGGAATCGAGATCCAGGACAACGACATCATCATCGCGGCCGGACAGGTCCTTCCGCCTCCGGAGATCGCCGGCCGTCTCGCAAAAGTGACCGTCGAGGGCAACCGTCTCGTGCAGATCTTCGACGACGGGGGCGGAGCGCCGGCACCGTTGACGAAGCCGTCGCCGTCGTCCGCGCAATTACATCTATTTCGGCGGTGGCGAGATCCGCTTCGGCAAACTGACGATGCACGATGCGGATCTGCAGCTGATCGATAGCGACCCGAAAGACGCGTTCGACTTCTATCCGGCGCGCTACAACGCGCAGCTGGTCGCGGGGTACTCGAAGAACACGCCTCAGAAGGGCCTCAAGACCTACATGCCGGACTACGACGACTTACACAGCCTTCCGCCTAAAGGCGGAAGCCACAAGTAAGAACATCACTCACGCCTTTCCGCCATCCATTCCTCCAGCTGCGCGTCGCTCCAGCAGTTGATCACGCGATCGGCGGGCACACCCGCGATCCGTGCGTGCGCGATCGAGTAGTCGGTGAACCGCAGCTCGCCGATCGAATGCGCGTCGCTGTCGAGCGCAAAGAGGCAGCCCGCGTCGAGCGCCTGCCGGGCGAGCACGTAGTGAACGTCCTGGCGGTGCCAGTTGCCGTCGATCTCGATCGCGACCCGCCGCTTCGCCGCCTCGGCGAAGATCCGCGGCCAGTCGGCCAGCACACCGGCCCTGCTGTTGAACATGCGCCCCTGCGGGTGCCCGAGGATGGCGACGCCGGGCTGCTTCACCGCGCGCAGCATCCGCGAGGTCTGATCGTGATCGCGGCGCAGCATCGAATGAGGCGACGCGACCACGAACTCGAACACGGCACGTTCGTCCGGCTGCAGATCGAGCTCGCCATCGGCGAGGATGTTCGCCTCGATCCCTTTGAACACCCGGAACCGGCCGGCCAGCTGCGCGTTGAGCCGATCGATCTCGCGGTGCTGGCGCGCGACCGCCTCCATGGTCATCCCGCGCGCAATCGGCAGGCCGTAGGAGTGGTCGGTGATGCCCATGCAGGTGTGGCCGAGCGACAGGCAGGCCTGCGCCATCGCCTCGATCCGCTCGCCGCCATCGCTCCACGTCGAGTGCATCTGAAAGTCGCCGCGGAACTCCGCCTTCGAGACCACTCCCGCGGCAGCCGGCTGGCCGAGCGCCTGCTCCATCGCGAACTGGCTGAGAAAATGACCGCGCAGCGCTCGCAGCGCCGGGACCTTCGTGCCGTGGGCAGACGACGCGACCGCCGCATCGACAGTCTTCGACGACCCGGTCTCGACGAGCTCGGTGATGATGCGGGCGCTCGACGGGCCGATGAACGGCACCTCGCGGAGCGTCGCCGCCTGCACGAGATCGGAGACCGGCATCGGCAATCCGATCACCGCTTTCGCGGCGCGCTTGTATCCCAATTGCGATCGCTCATTGCCTTGCAGAGCGGCCATGTCGTGCAGGAGACCGGCCGCGATCATGTTGAGATCCGGCCGGGCCGCGCCGTCCGGATCGACCTTCTTTTTTCGCCGGCCGGTGCCGGTTCTGGAGTGTGTAGCCAACGTTACACTCTCGCCGCCGCGGCCGCCGTACTGCCGTAAATAACCGTAAAAAGCGGATTTGTGCGCGTCGACCGGACGGCACCTCCCTTGCTCTGACTGACGCGGCAGCACGTGACGTCGCGTGACGCCGGCGGCCGGGAGGGAGCTGGATGGAGAAGAGATCAGCGTGCTGCGCGATCGCTCTGACGCTCGCTGCCGCCATGGCCGCAGCCGGCTGCCGCGAGAACGCGGCGCGGCAGTCCCAGGTCAGGACGTCCCTGCAGCGGACGCTCGCGCAACAGCGCCCGCCGTACGTGACGGCTGATGCGGAAGGCCGGAAGCTCTGGAAGCTCACCCAGCAATTCTACGAGCGCCGGCAGCACGCGCCGGCATGGATCAAAGGGACCGCACCTCTTCCGCACGTCGCCGAGCTGATTGCCGCACTGAACGCGGCGTCCGATGAAGGGCTCGACCCGCAGCTCTACAACGTGTCGCTGCTCGAGCAGAAGCGTCAGACCGCATCGCGCGGCTTTCTGTCCAAGCAGGGATTCGAGCCGGCGGAAGCCGGCGAGCAAGATGTCTGGCTGACCTACCTGTATCTGAAGTACGCCTCGGACCTGGCCGACGGCCTCTCGGACCTCGCGCGCGCCGACACCAAGTGGCAGATTCGACCGGAGAAGTTCGATCCGGCGGCCAGGCTCGAAGAAGCGCTCGAGAACAACCGGATCGAGAAATCACTGCGTGAGCTGACGCCCGAGAACCCGCAGTATCTGGCGCTGCGGCGCGCGCTCGCGGAGTACCGCGACGCAGGCGGCAAACGGCGGCTGGCCAACCGTGCCCGCGAACCTCCGGCTGACACCAGGCTGAAAAGAGTCGCGCGGTCACGCTGATCGCGCAGCGGCTGTCGGCGTCGGGCGACTACGCCGGGCCCTCGCCAGACGCCAGCGGCACCGCGGTCTACTCCACGAATCTCCAGGAAGCGGTGAAACGCTTCCAGCGGCGCCACGGCCTGACCGACGACGGCATCGTGTCGGCACCGGTGATCGCGGAAATGAACGTTCCGATCGAACGGCGAATCAGCCAGATAACGCTGAACCTCGAACGGTGGCGCTGGCTGCCGCGCGATCTCGGCGAGCGGCACATCCTGGTCAACATCCCGGAGTACCGGCTCGAGGTGTGGGAGGGGAACCGGGTCCCGCTGACCATGCGCGTCGTCGTGGGCAAGCAGGACACCCAGACGCCCATCTTCAGCGACGTCATGACGCACATCGTGTTCAGCCCCTATTGGAACGTGCCCGACAACATCGCGCAGGGAGAGACGCTTCCCGAAATCATGAAGGATCCCGGGTTCCTCGACCGGAACAACATGGAAGTGCTCGACCCCGACGGCAAGCCGATCGATCCGCGTTCGATCGATCTGGGCGATCCCGCCAAGTACCGTTTTCGGCAGCGGCCCGGGGCCCAGAACTCGCTCGGGCTCGTGAAGTTCATGTTCCCGAACCAGTACAACGTCTACCTGCACGACACGCCGATGGACTCGCTGTTCGCGAGGGCCAGCCGCTCGTTCAGCCACGGCTGCGTGCGGCTCGAGAATCCGCTGGCGCTTGCCGAGTACGTGCTGCGCGACCAGCCCCAGTGGACGCGAGAGCGGATCGAGGAGGCGATGCACGCCGAGCAGGAGCGCACGGTGAAACTGCGGTCGTCGATTCCGGTCTACCTGGGTTACTGGACGGCGCGCGCGTCAGCGGACGGGATTCTCCAGTTCCGGCGTGATGTCTACGACATCGATCGGCGCCAGACGAGCCTGCTCGCGGACCGCCTGTCGCGCCTCCGCAAGACTGCAGCCGCCGCGGCGAGCGCGGCCAACCACGCCGGAACAGCCGGAGCCGCTACCGCGCCGGGCAGTATTGAGTAACCTGAGCGAGAAGTTGTTCGAGGTCGACTGGCTTGGAGAGATAGGCGTTGGCTTCGATATCAGCGATCCGCTCTTTCCCCGCCGCTGACACCACGATCACCGGGATGGACGCGAGTGCGGCATCCTGCACTTGCTGAGATCGGAACTGCCATCCGTCCATCACCGGCATCATCAGATCGAGCAGGATCACGCACGGGTGCATACCCGCATTCAGTCTCTCGAGCGCCTGCTTGCCGTTGGCTGCCACCTCGACCGCGAATCCCTCGAGTTCGAGAAACCGCCCCATCATGTCGCGGGTATCAACGTCGTCTTCGACGACGAAAACGGTACGTGGGGCCACGTAGAGCTCCTGAATACAGCCTCGCAGTGGCTGACCCTGGGGTGACGAGATCGACAAATCGGCCACTCGCGCTGGTCGGACGGTCGGGCAGGCCTGCACGCCGTTGCGGTGGCCAGGAACCGGTTCGCCTGTGCTTTAGCCCAGAGAGTATAGCAACGCGGGTGCGGCTCGCCAAAACGCAAGCCGCGACCCGCATCTGCCCGTTCGCCTAAGCCGGAATCTTGAGCACCTGCCCCGGCTTGATCTTGTCCGGATCGCTGAGCTGATCGCGGTTGGCTTCGAAGATCTTCATGTAATCCCCCGCACTGCCGAGCTGCGCCTTGGCAATAGCGCTGAGCGTGTCGCCCGACTTCACCGTGTAGGTTGTCGCCGCTGAGGCGGGCGCCGCCGCCGGACCCCCAACGACGTTGATGTCGGCGACTACTTCGTCGCGCCACTCGGGGATTGTCTTGATCGCCGTCCAGATCTCGTTCTTGTCGGCCTCTGTCTTTACCGTTCCGGTGAAGTAGAGCTTGCCGTCGCGCTCTTGAGCGCTGCCGTCGAATTTCCCCTTCGCCTGCGAGATCGCCCAGGCGTACTTATCTCGAAGTCCCATACATCTGCCTCCGGCTATGGAACTGCAACTACGGATCCCTCCAGGAGCATGTGCGGGCCCTATGATCCAAAAACTCTGAGCTCGGCGATCGTCCAGTAAAACGTTCGATCTGCCCCGGTCTGCCGCATGCGGATGTGCCGCGCGCGACGGTTGGGAAGCGGAATTCTCAGTGGCACCGTCCGTGGCATTTCGAGGGCGGCGACATACGTCATCAGGGCCGTCTCCCCTTCCCAGGCGGTTGACCACGAGATGCCGTCCTCGGACACATCTACGGAGAGCCGGCGGGGGAAGTCGGCGAGATAACCGGCGATCTGGGTCTCGATGCCCTCGAGCTGCTTCGGCGCGCCGAGATCGACGGTGACGACATTGGTCGGATCCTGAGGACCCGCTGTGTCCCAGCGCGTAATCAAATTGCCGTCGGTCATCCGGCTGACCCGGTCCTCGGCAGTCGATGCGCGAATGCCGGCAATACTGAGCGGGGACGTCGAGAACTGCGGGATCCGCAGGCGTTCCGAGTTCTGTGGAACGCGGTACACCGTGTAGTCCTTCTCCTCGCTCACCAGCTGGACATTTGGCTGGGCGCTGAGAAACGTCCGCCACTCGCGTTCGCCGTCGCGATCGTGATTGACGATCACCTCGAGCTCACCAAAGGACGCCAGCTGGCCAAGCACGGCCGGGTTCTTCCGGCCCAGCAATTCCTGGAGCGCCCCGTAATGCGGCGCGAAGTAGCCGCTGTATCCGTTCGCCAAGCGGGCGGCGGTGCTGTGTCGCGCGATAGAGCGCGAAGAGATCCGGGATGGATCCCGTCGGCAACTCGAGCCGGGAGACCGCCGACGTGTTCGACGGGCGCCAGGCCGGGCGGCTCGAGCAGCGGCAGCGCCGTGGGCCAGGCCTCCACCAGCAGGAGAACCGCCACCACCGCGACCAGCGGGCGCCGCAGCGCGGGCCATCGCTCGACGATATAGCCGAGCGCCAGCGCGCCGGCGACCGCGAGACACAACGTCGCGAGCACCCAGAACCGCGCGGGCACGCGCACGCCCTCGACGCCGGGCACCAGCATCAGCCAGGCATAGGGCGCTTTGTAGAGGAGCGGCTTGTTCATCAGCGTCGGCGCGGGGCCGAGACTGAACAGCCACATCGCGACGGAGGCCAGCGTATAGAACGCCAGCGCCGACCGTCGCCCCCACCCGGCGCGAATCGACGGATGCAGGGCAAGCGCCACGACGGCCAGCAGCACGGCGACCGAGAACGGTTTCTGCGGCGTCCGCACCGACAGCAGCCTGATGCCGAACACGTCCAGCTTCCAGGGACCGAGCCACGATCGGGGTTGCGGCGACGATGCCGAACACGAGCGCGCCGGCCAGCAGCAGGCGCGTGGCGCGCAGGCGGCGCAGGTGTCCGTGCGCTGCCGCGGTCCACGCGAGCACAACCCCGACAACGATCAGCAATATCAGCACCGCGCCGGGGAACAGCGAGGACTCGGGTCGATCGACAACGTTCAGCCAGCCCCAGACGCGCAGATTCCCGGACGCCTTGAGAACGCTGGCGACGTCGGCGCTGAACGCCTGGATCTCATCCGGCCAGCGGCGCAGGCCGTACGCGCGCTGGTACTTGAGATAGCCCAGCGCGATCGGAAGGAATGCGAGCGTGGCCACCGTCCAGGCGATCATCAGGCGCCCGAAATCGGCCCAGCGGATCCGTCCGACGGCGAACCAGATCAGCCACAGGCCGATCAGCACCGACAGATAGAACAGGTAATACCCGCATGCGAGCGCCTGGAAGTACCAGGAGACCGCGAAGAGCACGAGATAGCGCCAACGCGGCGTCTCGATGAACTTGTGGAGCCCGAGCAGCGCGAACGGCATCCAGTAACTGGAGAGCACCTGGACGTGCGCGAACTGCGCCATTCGGTACGGCGCAAAGCCGTACGCGAGCCCGGCGACCAGGGCGAGATCGTGGCGCTTCGTGATCTGGTAGGTGAGGAGATGCGCACCGAGCGCGCACAACGGGAACGACAGGAAGAACGCGATGTTGTACCCGAGCAGCGCATTGCCGGTCGCCCAGATGACCGGCGTGGCGATGAGCGACAGCCCGAGGAGATGCTCCGAGAACGCCATCACCCCGGGGATCGGAAAGAACTGCGGGAGGTTCCACCAGTGCGGCGTGAACGGCACTTCGCGCGCGTTCCACGCGAGCAGGAACGTGTTCAGCAGCGAGTCGCCCAGATCGTTCGGCACGCGGCTGCCCGGATGCAGGACCAGCGGCCAGGTGAGCGCAATCGTGAGAAGGAGATAGAGCCCGGCGGCAAGGCCGAACGCCACGCGAGATCGCATCGAAGACCGGTCATTGTAACGTTTTGGGCTATCGTCTGACCAATATGATCGGATCGCCGGGCCCCGGTCTCGGTGACTTGACGGCCACGCTCGCGAGAATCAATACGGCGGTGCCGGTGTCCGCATCGTTGTTCGACTATCAGGATGGGAGCTCGTGGGCCTTCGACGGCGACCGGTGGTTCCATGCCGCCAGCACCATCAAAGTCGCCGTCCTCGCGTGTCTCTACCCGACGCTGCGCGAGCGCGGCCTCGACTCGCGGCACCGCCTGCCGATCCGGAATCGGTTTACCAGCGTGGTGGACGGCAGTTCCTACAGCGTGATGGCGTCACGCGATACCGACCCGGGCATCCACGCGTCAGCCAGTGAGACGATGAGCGTCGGCGAGCTGGCTCATCGCATGATCGCGATCAGCAGCAACCTGGCGACCAACGTGCTGCTCGAGTTCGTCGGAGCTGAGCACGCCCGCCGGACCCTCGCCGGCGCCGGCATCGCCGGCGTGGACCTGGTGCGAGGCGTCGAAGACGATCGCGCGTTCGACGCCGGGATCTCGAACCGGGTCACCGCCAGCGGCCTGGTCACCCTGCTGCGGGCGATCGTCGAAGCGCGGTTCGGATCGCAGGAAGATGCGCGGGCGATGATCGCGATCCTCTGCGCGCAGACCTTCACCCGCGGCATTCCCGCCGGCCTCTCCCCCACCGTCCGCGCGTCCGCTCGCATCGCGCACAAGACCGGGGAGGTTTCGACGGCAACGCACGATGCGGGCATCGTGTTCCTGGACGGGCGCGCCCCGTATGTGCTCGCAGTGCTGACGGGAGCGTCCGGATCGGCGGAAGACCGCTACGCGCCAATCGCGCAGGTATCAGCGGCGGTGTTCGAAGCGTTGAAGATCGGGCGGGTCTCGAAGACCGCTGGACCGATGTCGCGACCAGCCGCGACGCAGCGGTCTTCGAGAGCCCGCCGATACCGCCGCCCTACACTCGCGACAGAAACGCGCTCACCATCGCTTCCCACTCGGCGTCGAGCGGCTCACGGCAGACCGGCTGCGATGCACGACGGTACCAATAGGCGGCGTTGCCCGCGTCCCCTTCCTTGCGGTGCAGGTAGGCGTGCACCCAGGCGCCGTCGGGATCCGGCACGTCCTGCGCGACCTCGTGTGCGGCGGTCCAGTCGCCGTGCCCGTCGTGCCAGAGCGCCTGCAACACCGGCGGGAGTCCCGCGGGCGGGGCCGCCCCCGTCAGGGACGATCGAAATTCGTCGAGTGTCATCAGTGTTTGGACGTCCTGCCGGGTGAAGACGAACGCCTGTGGGCGCTCGCCGCCCGCGCCGCTGATCCGCGCTTCGAGGCTGCCGTCGGGCCGCCGCGTGTAGCGGATCATCTTCGGGAAGTCGTGCGCCGGGTTCTCGAACGTGGCGCTGTCGGCGGTCATGCCGGTCAGCACGAACTCGGTCGGCGGCCGGCCGTTCGGCTGGGCGATGTAGACCAGCCCGCCGTCGCGCTCCACGATGCGCAGGATACTCGAACGCCGCAAGCCGGTCATCCTTGATCGTGCGCGAGACGGCCAGCATCGCGCCGCCCGCCGCCGGCGTCCATCGTTCCTCGATCGTCGCGCGCCCCAGCGCGCCGCCCCAGTCGCCGGCGAGCCAGCCGAGATCGGCGATCGCGGCGCGAGCCGGCGTGGCGCGGTCCTGAACCGGTGCCAGGAGCGTCATGACCAGCAACACTGATAGTCCGTTCATGGCGACTATCCTCGCACAAGCTGCTAGAATCGCGGCCTTTCATCGCGTTCCGGAGGAGCCTCATCCCATGCTGCCGCCCGCCATCCGACGCTGGACCCTCGTCCTGTTGCTCGCACTCGTCGTTGCCGCCGCGGCGATGCCGGCGCAGCAGATGGTGACCGAAACGCGCGACCTGTCACAGCTTCAGGACGAGGATTTCGCCAAATCGGTCAAGGAGTGGACGACGCAGCCGTATTTCATCAGCCCGCTGGTCGACCACCTGCCGAAAGTCGCGGGCGTCCCGTCGCCGAAAGACGTGCTCGGGTATCACATCGGCGCTCCGGCGAAGCTGACCTACTACGCCGACATCCTGAAATACTACCGCGCGCTCGAGACCGCGCTGCCCGGCCGCGTGAAAGTCGAGTCGATCGGGAAGTCCGACGAGAACCGTGAACTCGTCGTCGTCTGGATTTCGTCGGACGAGAACATCAAGGGGCTGCAGAAGAATCGCGACAATCTCGCGCGGCTGGCCGATCCGCGCCGCAGCTCGGAGGCCGAAATCCGGCAGACTCATCGCCACCACGAAGCCGCAGTATCACCTGATGGGCGGACTGCACAGCGGGGAGACCGGGCCCTCCGAAATGCTGATGGAGCTCGCCTATCGGCTGGCGACCGAGACCTCGCCGCTCATCAAGCAGATTCGCGACAACGTCTACGTCTCGATCACGCCGGTCGCCGATCCCGACGGCCGCGATCGCAACGTGGACTGGTTCTACCGCAATCGCGAATGAATGCGTCTGGCTCCGGCGCAGACCGGGGGACGGGGTGCCGCGTCCGGAAACCGCCCAGGCCGGCGAGTCGCAGGCCGGCACGGGTGGCGGCGGTGGTGCTGGCGGCCGCGGCGGGACTCCCGGTGTGCCCTACTGGGGCAAGTACGTCTTCCACGACAACAACCGCGACATCAACCTGTCGCAGGTCTCCATGCGCGCGATCACCGACTGGTACTTCACCGCGCATCCGCCGATCATGCACGACCTGCACGAATCGCAGCCGCTGCTCTACACCTATAGCGGCGCGGCGCCCCAGAATCCCAACCTCGATCCGATCCTGTTCGCCGAGCTGCCGTTCTTCTCGAACTTCGAGCTCGCGCAGATGACGAAGTGGGGAATGCCGGGCGTCTACACGCACGCCTTCATGGACGGCTGGTCGCCGGGCTATCTCGGGTCCGTCGCCTACAACCACAACGGCATGATGCGCATGTACGAGACCCAGGGCGGCAGCGAGATCGCGCCGCCGGCTGCGCCGGCATCTGCACCGGCGCCGTCGACCGCGCCGGCGGCCGGGCGGGGTCGCGGCGCAGAGACCACGCCGCAAGCCGGCTCGGAAGGCGGCGGCAGGACGCGGCGGACGCGGGCGCGGCGCGGCGACCGGCCGGGGAGCCGCACCGCCGGCGGCAGATACGGATGGTCAGGCCGGCCGCGGCGCGGTGAGCGGCGGCCGCGACGGGCGGAGCGCCGACCGGTCGCGGCGGCGGCCAGCCGCGCGAATGGTACCGGGGCCTGCCGATTCCACCGGGGACGCTCAACAACTGGTCGCGGCGGAACAACGCCAACTACATGCAGACCGGCGTGCTGTCGGGTCTGCAGCTCACCTCGACGATCCCCAACCTGGTGCTCGAGAACTTCTATCAGAAGACCAGGAACTCGATCGAATCCGGCAAGACCGAGGCGCCCTTCGGATTCGTCATTCCGGTGCAGCGCGACATGACACGGGTTGCCGAGTTGATCAGCATCCTTCGCGCCCAGGGAATCGAGATCGGTCGCAGCCACCTCCGAGATCAGCGTCAGCGATGGCAAGTTCCCCGCCGGGTCGTATGTGATCAAGCGCGATCAGCCTTACGGACGGCTCGCCAGGAACCTGCTCGAGCGCCAGAACTATCCGGATCCGAACCTTCGCACCTACGACGACAGCGGGTGGACCATGGGCCTCGCCATGCTCGTGGACGTCCGCGAGATCAAGGACAAGACGATCCTTGGCGTAGTGACCACTCCGGTAACGGCTGCAACACAGCAGGGCAAGGTCGCCGGGAACGGCTCCGCGGGCGTCGCCGTGGCACACTACGGGTCCAACAACATGGTGGCGTTCCGCTATCGGCTGCGGACCACCCCGATGAAGATCACCGACCGGGCGATCACCATCGAAGGGACCGAGCTCCCTGCCGGCTCGTTCGTGATTACCCCGCCCGCCGATCTTGACCGCGGTGCGGAGTGCGGTGCAGGAGCTCGGGTTGACGGCGGCGGCGTTCGCGACAACGCCTTCAGTGCCGGTGCACGACGCCGATCTGCCGCGGGTCGCGATCTATTCGAACTGGACCGGTACCCAGGAGATCGGGTGGGTCCGTTACACGTTCGATCGATTCGGGGTTCCGTTCGACCTCATCTACAAGGAACGCGTGAGGAAGGGCAACCTCCGCACCGACTACGACGTGATCGTCATGCCGCCGCAGACCCTGACACGGCAGTCGGTGTTCCAGCCGCCGGCGGCCAAAGCGGTGCCTTATCAGAAGGATCCGAAATACAAGTTCCTCGGCATGTACGGCGAGTCGCCAGACATCACGGGTGGCATGGGGGGCGAAGGTGTGGACGCCTTGGCGAAGTTCCTGGATGCCGGGGGCACGCTGGTGACGATGGGCACGGCATCGCGCTTCCCGGCCGATCTCGGGCTGGCGCGGACCGTGGATGCGTCCGCGACGACGTCAGCCAATTTCTATGCGCCGCGGCCGCTGGTCAACGCCGAAGTCCTGCGCCTGGATCATCCGGTGTTCTACGGCTACACGGACAAGCTGATGCCGATCAAATACATTCAAGGCCAGCCGCTCCTCAGCGTCTCCGAGGCGGATCGCGGCACCGTGCTGGCGCGCTACGTCGGCGGAGACGCGGCCGTCCTCAGCGGCCTGATGCGCGGCGCCGACGAGATCCGCGAGCGCCCGCTCGCGATCGATGTCGCCTGGCGGCTTCACCGGCAAAGGCCGCGTGATCATGTTCGCCAACAACCCGATCTACCGCTGGCAGAACCACGGCGAGTTCAACATGGTGTTCAACGCGCTGCTGAACTGGAACGACATGGGCTCCGGGGGGCCAGCGACGGCGGGCACCCGGTAAAAGCAGCTTCAACACGGAGGCACGGAGGGCACGGGGACGCACGGAGGGAACAAGCTCGTTTTCTCCGTGGGCAGACGATGCCCACGTGTCGGGCCGCGCGCTCCGCGCGCGGGGGCAGGAGGCCGTCACAGCGGCGAGCGAGCCCGGTGGACAGGTTCGTGACTCGCTGCGCTTCCCCTCCGCTGACGACATCGAGCACGTAGATCTGCGGCGCCTCGTCGCCGTCGCGCCGCGAAGAGAATGCGATGCGGCGGCTATCGCCGCTCCAGGCTGCCCCGCTCTCGGAGGCACGGGTTGCGGTCAGCCGCCTGGGACGCGCGCTGCCGTCGGTCGGCACCAGCCACAGGTCGCTCGTCTGGTCCCGCTCGTCGTACGCCGGTTCGCTCACCTGGACCGCCGCCCATTTGCCGTCGGGACTGACGACTGGCGACCCGAGCCGCTTGGCGAGCCAGACGTCCTCGTGGGTAATGGGCCGCCGCTGCGCTGCCGCATTCGCGGCGGTCAGAGCCAGCGCCAGACCGACGGCCAGGATGCGATTTTTCACCTATCTACTCCGATTGAGAACGATCAACAGAGCCTGCCCGCCGGAGGCGCCGCAGCGCGAAGGCGGAGCCTGCCCGCCGGAGCGCACAGCGCGAAGGCGGGTCAGCTGCCGAAATAACCGCGGCGCGCCAGGACGGTTCCCCGCTTGTTCTTCAACCGGACATCGAGCTTGTGCCAACCGGATTTGGCGACACCTCGCGGCGTGTAGCCGAGCACGTACCGGCTGTTGAACTCTTCGAACACGCGGGTAAACGTTCGTTCGATGTCGCGATGCTCTTCGGCATGAAGCAACCGTCCGCCGGCCTCGCGCGCAAGCGCGCTGAGAAATCGGTCGTCGGTCACCGCCTCCGACCGTAGGAAAAAGGGCCCGCGGCCTGCCATTCGAGGAGGCGGACTGTCCTGAACCCCGATCGCGTAGATGATGGCGTCGGAGCGGCGCGCGATCGCCATCAACCGCGATTCGCTGAGGATGCTGGAGGTATCGAGTCCGTCGCTGAACAACAGCAGCAGCGTACGGGTATTGTCGGCGCCGCGCAGCGCCAGGCCGGCAAATGCCGCGTCCCGGAGCGACGTACTCCCGACCGCGTCGAGCTCGTTGACCGCTTTCCGCAGCGCGGCGAGATCGGCGGTCAGCGGCGACGGCATCTCGAGGCGATGCGAGAAGGAGAGAATCGCCGCGCGGTCCTTGGGCCGCAGCTTGTCGATCACGGATCGCGCGCCGGCTTTGAGGGCCGCCAGCCGCTCGCCAACCACGCTGCCGCTCGTGTCCAGGACCATGACGACGTTCACCGGGAGCTGCTCGATATAGAGCTGATCGACCGTCTGCGCGACGCCGTTGTCGATCAGCTCGAAATCGCCTGTCGTCAGGCCGAGCACCGGCTGCCGATTCTCGGTGACGAGCACGTCGACGCTCACCAGCTCGGTACCGGCTCGAAACCGTGTGGCTTCCTGCGCCCGGGCCGAAAGATCGAGCGCGGTCATCAGAGCGATGGCCGCTATCAGTTTCATCGCAAGGCTTCCGCGCGCATGCCGGCCAGCCGCGCCTCGAAGTGCCACCCTTCGCCAAACAAGTACGCCCACCACGGATCCTCTCTCACGAACGACTGCAGCATCGACACGACCTGGGCAGCCGCGTCCCCGTCGCGCCCCTTCAGGTATGCCAGCTCGCTCATCGCGACCTTGACCGTCTGGGCTCGCGGAAACAGCCGCAGTGCCTCCAGATAGGATTTCTCCGCGCCTTCCAGGTTGCCGCGGTCCACGTCGACGAGACCGAGAAACAACCAGGCGAGATATCGGACCTGATCGTGAACCGTGTCCGCGAGTGCCGCCCGAAGCTCGCGTGTCGCACCGTCGAGATCGCCGCGGCGCATCAGCACGCGTCCGAGCCGCAGCCGCGCCTCGGTGAGGTCCGGCGCCAGGGCGGCGGCCTGCTTGAAGTACGTGTCAGCCTCTTCGAGCTCTTTCTCGGGGTTGATCTTGCTTTCGTTGAAGCTCTGTCCGTTCGCGCTGAACCGTCTCATGTACCCGGCGGTCACGTGTGAAACCATTTCATGGTCTGACCCGGTCACCATGAGCACTTGGGGATCCTTCGCAAAGAACTGGCGCGCTTCTGTGAGGTAGGCGCGGCTCCAGCCGACTTCCGCACGTCCGTGCCGGAACGATACGACGAGGAGATACCAGTCGCGCGCGAACCGGCGCTCCGTCTCCCCCGCGCCGTCGCGCCCCTCGCCGGCCATCTCCGCGAGCTTTCGCACCAGCGCATGTGCGGACGACAGGTAAGCGTCCTGGTATACAGGCGAGCTGCTCTGGATCCGAACGAACGCCACCTCGGTCAGCAGCGCGGCGGCGATGCGCATCCGCACGAGCCTGAGCGCCGGCCGCACGTCCTCGCGCGTGCAGAACCTGTTCACCGTCTCGTTGAGCCTCGTATCTGGAATCGCTTGCACCCGTGACAGCGCGGCGCGCAGGTTGCCGTCCCGATACGTCGCAAGGGCCTCCGCCAGGGCAAGCGCGTGCGGATCGACCTGCTGTTGTCCGGGAGCAGTCGCAGGCGCCATCACGAGCAGGACGGCGATCACGACGCGCGCGAGCCAGCCGGGCATTGCCGGACTATAACGGCCCTTCAGCGGGTCCCGCAACGGCTGCCCTGAGCCAGCCCGTGACCGTCCTGCGCCTTACGGGGCATGAACCGCCTTCGAGCCTGCACAGTGATGGCGCTCGTCGCCGCCGCTCCGTCCCACCTGTTCGCCCAGGATACCGGCGGCCCTCCGCGGCTGATGCGGGGGGATGTATCGGGAACCGCCGGCTGGGTGAGCACGAACAAAGGGGACCTCACCTACGACGCTTACAACGACTGGCAGTCCCAGGCCGCCTTCAGCATCGGCGCGGGATGGTACTGGACGGATCATCACCAGACCAGGGTTGAAGCGTCCGGAACGACGGAGACGACCGTCTATTCCGCGTTCCCGGCGCCGTTCCCCGGCGTTCAGACGTTCTACCCCGTCCGCAGAACCTTCGCGTCGCGCAGACTCTCCATCACTCAGCACTACCAGTTCCGCCGCAACGAGTGGGTCCACCCCTTCGTCGGAGCCGGCGTCGACCTCGTGCATGAACGCGTCTCGCGCAAAGACGATCCCGTGTTCGCCTACGACCCAATCACGCGGCAATCGCGCCTGGTGCGCGACGCCGTGCAGCACGGCCCGGAAGACGAGGACAGCGCCCGCGGCGTTCTGACGGCCGGCGTAAAGGCGTACATGTCGCGAAAGGCGTTCGCCCTCACCGACCTCCGCGTGAGCATCGGCAGCCGGCGAACGGAAGACGTGCAGTGGCGATTTGGCCTTGGCGCGGATTTCTAGCGCGGCTGCGCCTCAGACGCTCGAGGCTCCGGCTCGCTGGATTGCATTTTTGATGACGCCCCGCCCCTCGACTCTGCTCGGGGCGCCCTGAGCTACGTCGAAGGGCGCTGACGCGGGGACGGTCTTGACCCGGAAAAACTTGACTCATTTGTACAAGTTCTGAGCGGTCAAGACCTCCAGGAAACGGGAGCCGACTATGAGGACGTGCCTATCGTTGGTGCTGGCAGTGACACTCGCGGCGCCCGGCTGCGCGACGACACGAGCGTCGCGGATCCCGGCCACTGTGACGTCGGCGCCGCCGCAGCAATCTACCGTCGATCCAAAAGTGATGGCGGACTACGTCCGACAGCTCAAGGTGGGATCCCGCGTGCGCCTGGCCCGCACGAACGGCGACGAGATTCGCGGGATCCTGATGAAGAACGACGCCGATCCGATCGTCGTCCAGCGCCGCGCGCGCATCCCGGAAGCGCCCATCGAGGTGCCGCTGCGCGAAGTCCTGGCGGTGGAGCTCGAGACGAAGACCGGCAATCCCGCCCGGACCGCCGCGATCGCCGCGGTCGCGGCCGTGTCGGCCACTCTGGGAGTGCTGTTGATCCTCGCGGCCATCTACTCGGACTGATTTTCCGGGATCCGAAATCCGGTAGTCCGGGATCCGGCGGGCTGGACTACCGGACTACTGGACCCCGAGGGCGGACGACCGGACGCCAGAGGCTCAAATCCCAGACTTCCGGATCCAGCACGCCATTTGCAAAGCCCGGTCATAGCTCGGGCGCTTTCGCCCTCCGGATAGGACGGCGGGGGCGGCTAGCGGTCGGCGGACCCATCCGGGTATACCGGAGGGCCGCCGGCATCCCCGATTGCCCTGTCCCGATTCAGCTCCCCAAAACGCTCTCGCACGTACCGCTGTGGTACAAGTCGGTATCCGGTCCGCGTGGTCCGGGGTCTGGTCGGTCCGGGCTCCGGCAACCGGCTCGGTAGCCGATGCGCGAACGGGTCCTCAGGACCAGCAGATTAAGGATTAGCGACTATGAGCGAAACCCCCAAGAGCAGTCTCGAGCTCGTGATGGAGCGGCTCCGCAAGAAGGACGCGGAGGCCGGCGTCACCGAGACGCCGCTGACCGACGCCCAGCGGGCGGCCATCACCGAAGCGCGAAGCGTGTACGATGCGCGCGTGGCCGAGCGGCGCATCATGCACCAGTCCGCCATGTTCAAGACGCTCGATCCCGAGGAGCGCCAGGCGCTCGAAGAGGCGCAGCGGCGCGATCTCGAACGGTTCGAATCGGATCGCGACAGCAAGATCAGGAAGATTCGCGAAGGCGGTCCCGTATAATTGCGCGCGGGCGTGAGGGTTGGACCGAGACGCGCCCGAGGAGCCACTAACACCGTTGGGAACCGTCGTCACCTTTCCTCGGAGTCCGGGCGTGCCCGACAAGCGGCAGGGATCGGATCGCCGGCAGCGCCCGCGCGGCGGGCGGCGTGCCGCCGATCAGGCGGGATTCGCGCCGCTCGTTCTACTGGTGGATGAGGACCCGGACAGCGGGGCGCGGTGTGAGGCGATCCTCTCCAAGCTGCGATTTGCGGTCGCGCCGGCCCACACCCTCGCCGAGGCGACCCGCGTCATGGATGCGCTGCGCCCGAATCTCATCGTCGGACACGTGACGGATCCGGACGCGCTCCGGCGCGCGGCGCCGGCCCGACATCCCCGTCGTCATCCTGGACGATGCGCTGAGCGCGCCCGATTCGATGATTGCCGAGATCCGCCGGGCGCTCCGGAAACGCGCGCTCGAATAAGGCTGGAAACTGAAGCTTCGCCTAGCGCGTCGCGAACGCCGCCCCTCCGACGCCTCTTTCCGCCGGCAGTGCTCGAGCGCCAGCGTCAGCGCATCCAGCAGCGCTTCACGGTCGAAGGGCTTCTTCAAGAGGAGCAGCGCGCCCGCTTCCTCGACCTGGCGGGTGTCGGGCGACGACATGCCGGTCATCAGGATCACGGCAATGCCCATCTTCCGGGTAAGGACTTCGCAGACGTGAAAACCGTCGGGCGGCGGCAGCACGACGTCGATCAAGGCCACATCGGGCTTATAGGAGTCGGCGGCATCGACTGCCTCGCGTCCTGAGGCCGCCGCAATCACCACACAGCCTTCGTCCTCGAGCCATGCCGTGAGCAGCCCGAGCATTTCGCGCGAGTCGTCCGCAATCAGAACACGGGGAGCGTTGGTGGTCGGAAAGCTGTGGGTCGCGCTTGCCGAAATGTGGGTGGCCCAGACGCGCGAACAGGTCGGGCACTGAAAGAACGCGCGGGCGTCCTCATGGCCGGCGGGCTCTGCAAGCCCGCCGCAGCGCGGACAGCAAATGTTCATAAACACGTCGCAGCCCGAGGCCCCCTGCATCAGTTGCCGACGCAGGGAGCCGTGAGTGACTGGGGTGCAGCGGAGCCCAGCAAGACCCAAGCCACGCCGGTGCGGAGTGTTCGAGGCCGGTATCGTCCTCGACCGACGATTTTCGTGATCGCCCGGATCACGGGCCTGGAAGACCTTAGTCCGCCTTGCAGGTGATTAGCAGGCAGGGGAAACTCCGGCTGCATGCTCATTGGCCTGATCTCCGATACCCACGGCCTCATGCGCGAGAGTGCTCTGGCGGCACTGCGCGTCGCCGACCTGATTCTTCACGCCGGTGATGTCGGCGGCCTCGAGGTGCTGGACGCGTTGCGGGGGCTGGCGCCGGTAAATGCCGTGTATGGGAACGTGGACGTGCCGGGCCGGGACCTGCCGGCATCATTCGAAACCGAAATCCTCGGACAGCGCATTCACATGAGTCACGGCCACGAGCTCGGTTCCCCTACACCGGAGACCCTCGTCGCACGCTACGATGCGGATATCCTGATCTACGGGCACACGCATCGCGCGCTGGTGAAGGAGCTTCGGGGGACGCTGGTGATCAACCCGGGCGCCGCGGGCGCCGCCCGGTTCAAGCTCGAGCCGAGCGTCGCGCTCCTCTCACTTCCCGATCGCCGCGTGCGCATCGTCACGCTCTGACTGACCGGGGGGGTCTGAAGACCCGCCCCTACGCTGTGTTGTCTTGAAAGGCGCTGACATGTTCAGTTCTCTCGTTACCCGCCGGCTGCGACTTCGTCCGTCCATCCTGGTGGCAGGCGTGTGCCTGGCGATCCCCGGGGCCGCCCCATCCGGCGCGGAACGCCGACCGATCGCCGAGACGGATCTGTTCTCCTTCGTGTGGGTGGCCGATCCGCAGATTGCGCCCGACGGCTCGCGCGTCGCGTTCCTTCGCGTGAGCGCCGACCGCCAGAAGGATCAGTACGAGACGGCGATCTGGATCGCGGAGGCTGACGGTCGCGAACCAGCGCGGCGACTCACCTCAGGCCCGCGCGACACCGCACCGCGATGGTCCCCAGACGGCGCGCGACTCGCCTTCGTCCGCGCGGTCGAGTCAGACGGAAAGGTTCAACCGCCGCAGATCTTCGTCATGCCGATGAACGGCGGCGAAGCGCGCCCGGTGACCGACATTCCGCGCGGCGCCGGCAATCCTGCCTGGTCACCAGACGGCCGGACGATCGCCTTCTCGTCGGCCGCGCGTCTTGACGAGCTGAGCGCCGAGAAGAGCAGCACCAAGAAAGATCCGAACAAGCGCGAGAGCGACGTCCGGGTGATTACGGAAGCGAGATACCGGGCGAACGGCGTGCCGGGAAGCGGCTATGTGGACAGCGATCGCCCTTCTCAGATCTGGACCGTCGCGGTCGGCGATGCGACGTCCAAACCGGCAGTGCCGAAGCGCCTGACCTCGGATGAGTTCGGTGCCGGAAACCACCAGTGGTCTCCCGACGGTCGCGAAATCTACTTCACCGCAGATCGACGACGTGAGTCCTACTACTACCCGGGCGATTCGGATCTCTACGCGGTGTCGAGTGATGGCGGCGAGCCGCGGCGCGCGGCCAGCATCGACGGCGGCATCGGGGCCTTTGCCTTCTCCGCCGACGGCAAGCGGATCGCTTTCGTCGGAACCGCAAACGGACAGCCCGAGCGTTCCTACGATCAGTCGGATCTCTTTGTGGTCGAGACGAGCGGTGGGACGCCGCGCAACCTGACGGCCGCGTACGACTTCGACATCGGCGGCGCGATTGGCGGCGACCAGCGGGCCCCGCGCGGACAGCTGCCGGCGGCGCCGGTCTGGAGCGCGAGTGGAGACCGCGTCTTCGTCAGGGTCGGCGAACAGGGCAACGCGGTGCTGGCAGCGGTCGATGTCGCGACCGGAAAGATCGACCGGAAAACCGCCGCAGCAGGACCTGATGTCGTACACCGCCGACGCCAAAGCGTCCCGCTTCGCGCTGGTGATCTCCACACCGACGGTGCTCGGCGATCTCTACGTGCAGGACGGCGCGAGCGGGCCGGCGCCGAAGAAGCTGACCTCGTTCAACGATCCGCTGTTCGGCGAGCTGAAAATGAACGAGCCGGAGGAGATCTGGTATTCGAGCTTCGACGGCAAGAAGATCCAGGGCTGGATCCTGAAGCCGCCAGACTTCGACCCGCAGAAGAAGTACCCGCTCATCCTGCAGATCCACGGCGGGCCTCATTCCGCCTACGGCAACACCTTCACCCACGAGTTCCAGTGGATGGCCGCCAAAGGCTACGTCGTCCTGTACACGAACCCCCGTGGCAGTTCGAATTACGGTCAGGACTTCGGCAACGTCATCCAGTTCAACTACCCGGGGGACGATTACAAGGACCTGATGGCGGGGGTGGACGAAGTGCTGAAGAAGGGCTACATCGACGAGAAACAGCTCGGCGTCACCGGCGGGAGCGGCGGCGGCCTGCTCACGAACTGGGTCGTGACGCAGACGACGCGTTTCAAGGCCGCGGTCAGCCAGCGCGATATCTCGGACTGGGCCAATTTCTGGTACACCGCCGACTTCACGCTGTTCACGCCGACCTGGTTCCACAAGGCGCCGTTCGAAGATCCATCGGAGTTCGCGAAGCGATCGCCGATCACCTACGTGTCGAAGATCCAGACGCCGCTGATGTTCATCCTCGGCGACGAGGACTGGCGCACGCCGCCCTCGGCGGGGGGCGAAGATCTGTTCCGGGCCCTGAAATACCTGAAGCGTCCGACGGTGATGGTCCGCTTTCCAGGCGAGAGCCACGAGCTGTCGCGCAGCGGCCGGCCGTGGCACCGTATCGAACGCCTCCAGCACATCGTGGGATGGTTCGACAAGTACCTGACCGGCAAGGCCACCGGCACCTACGAGCCGCAGCCCGCGCGGTAAGCTGTCAACGCTCTTGTCGGCCAGTCACCGTCCGCCCGGCTTTGGGCGTGTGGGCTCCGGCTCCGCGGCGGATCGGATCGGTTCCCACTCCCCCGCCGGCTTGATCCGGGTGACACCAACCGGCATCGGCTCCTTGTCCGTGTAGCTCAACCGCACGTCGATCGGCGCTGCCGGGACGCTCACCAGCTTCACCGGAATGTTCGGATCGCTTCGTCGCCCCGCGCGGTCCTGGACCATGGCTAGGGTCGGTCGCAGCTTCTCGTCGAGCGTGCCCCACCCGACGATCACGACCGGCTGTGGGGCAACATCGCCGAGCTGCAATGACTGCTGTGCGGCCACCGGCCGCCCGGTTTGCATGACACACAGCCACAGCAGGCAGCCTGCGATGACGGTCAGAACGGCTTTCGTATAGGGATCAGGTCTCATCGGCACCTCGCGCTTTGGACGATGATGGCGGCAAAATCGTCGAAGCGTCGCACTGATAGTAGACTGCCGGTCGAGGTGGGAATGGTCGCACGGTCTGCCGTCGTTCTGATTGCGCTCCTGGCCGGGCTGGCGCCCCTTTCAGCGGGCCGCCAGCCGGCCCCCACTCGCGACCATCTCGTCCTGATCACCCTGGACGGCGTTCGCACGTCGGAGATCTTCACGGGGCTCGACGTTGAGATCCTCCGCTCGACGCTCGGCCAAGGATGCGAAGCTGGAGGACCAGGCCGCCTACAAGCGCTTCTACGCACGCCACCCCGGAGGCGCGACGCGAAAAGCTGATGCCCTTCTTCTGGGGCGAGCTGATGAAGCAGCACGGCTCGATTGCCGGCAACCGCGCGCTCAAGAGCGTCGTGACGGTGACCAATACCCACCGGTTCTCCTATCCCGGCTACTCGGAGATCCTCACCGGCGAGGCCCACGACGACGTCATCAAGAGCAACGACCGCGTGCAGAACCCGTATCGCACGGTGCTGGAGGAGCTGAAGGATCGCCTGTCGCTTCCGGCGGGCGGCGTGGCGGCCTTTGCGTCGTGGGAGGTTTTCAACGAGATCGCGGAGCAGAAGCCCGGCAGCCTGGCCATCAACGCGGGATACGAAGCCTTCGAGAGCTCCGACCGCGGCGCGGCGGAACTGAGCCGCATGCAGTTCCAGACGCCGCCACCCTGGGAATCGGCCCGCTACGACGCCTATACCTTCAATTTTGCGATGAACTATCTGCGCACCGCCCGTCCGCGCGTTCTCTATCTCGCATTCGACGAGACGGACGATTGGGCCCACAGCGGCCGCTACGATCGCCTGCTCGACGCGCTGGCGCGCACCGACGGGTATCTGAAGGAGCTCTGGACCTGGCTGCAGTCACAGCCAGACTATCGCCGCACCCACATCCTGATCACCACGGATCACGGCCGCGGCCGGACGACCGACGATTGGCGGACGCACGGTGCGAAAGTCGAAGGCGCCCAGGACACCTGGATGGCGTTCATCAGCCCGGCCTTCAACCAGCGAGGCGAATGGCGCGATCACCCGCCGCTGCACACCAACCAGGCGGCGGCGACGATGGCGGGCTGGATGGGGGTGGATTGGACGGTGGGGCGAGCAGGGGTTGGGAGGGCGATTAGGTAAGAGGCGGAAAGGTGATCTACGACGGGCCACGGCCGGGTGGATCGGTGAATCTCGACTCGGGCGAACAGGTTCCTGTCGTTCACGCGGCGCAGGAGGCCGCGGCCAGCCCATCGACGACGATGCGGATTCGCGACGTGCTCAGCATTCAGAGCGGGAAGCTTGTCGTCACTCGCTACGGGACGTCAGTCCATCATGAATAGAAGTGTCAAACGGGTCAAGGAGACCGCCGTTCCTCGCGGGCCGCCCCGCTGCCGGCGCTGGTGCCTCGGGAAATCTGGCAACCGACGTGTCCCGTCGGCGCGCAACGGTACAATGCTTCCGGAATCAGAAGACTGGCGGCGGTGCGCGCTCGATGTGACGGCCGTCGTTGGGGACAGCAAACAATGTCGCAGCTTATGGGGAGATCATGACCGGCACGATCAGAACGTTACGAGTGGACAAGGGCTTTGGTTTTATCAAGGACGCTGGGGGGAAGGACTACTTCTTCCATCAGAGTGCCGTGCAAGGCGAAGGGATCAACGATCTCAGGGAGGGCGACTCGGTCGAGTTCGAGGTCGGCGACGGGCCAAAGGGGCCTCGCGCCGAGAAGGTGCGTCGAACTTCGACGTAAGCACCGCCGTTCGGTACGCGGTAGGCGGCTGGAGCCGTGTCGGACGAGCAAGTAACTGGAAACTGTTACTGCGCCGGCGCGAGACTGCTCCGCGCTCCTCCGGCGAGCCCCATCTGCCACAGCATGTAGGAGTACGTGAACGCCAGCTCGCGGAGCGCGTCGTAGCGGCCAGACGCGCCGCCGTGGCCGGCTCCCATGTTCGTCTTCAGCAGGAGCGGATTGGCATCCGTCTTGGTCACACGCAGTCTGGCGACGAACTTCGCGCCTTCCCAGTACGGCACCTGGCTGTCGTTCAGCGACACGTGCACCAGCATCGACGGGTAGCGCTGCGGCTTGATGTTGTCGTAGGGCGAGTACTTCATCATGTAGTCGAAGTCCGCCCTGGTGTTCGGGTTGCCCCACTCGATGTACTCGCTGGTCGTGAGCGGCAGCGAGGCGTCGAGCATGGTGTTGATGACGTCCACGAACGGCACCTGCGCGACCGACGCCTTGAACAGGTCCGGCCGCATGTTGACGACGGCGCCCATCAACAGTCCACCCGCGCTTCCTCCCTGGATCACGAGGCGATCGGACGACGTGTACTTGTTCTTGACCAGGTACTCGGCGCAGTCGATGAAGTCGGTGAACGTGTTCATCTTCTGCATCATCCGTCCCTGCTCGCGCCACTCTTCGCCGAGCTCGCCGCCGCCGCGGATGTACGCCAGCGCGTAGATCACTCCGCGATCGAGGAGGCTGAGGCGGTTCGACGAGAACGCCGGCGACTGCGAAGCGCCGTACGACCCGTACGCGTAGAGCAGCATCGGCGCGGTGCCGTCGATCTTCGTGCCCTTGCGATAGACGATCGAAATCGGCACCTTCGTGCCGTCGCGCGACACCGACCAGATCCGCTTCGCCTCGTAGTTCGACGGGTCGTAGCCGCCGAGCACTTCGGTGCGCTTCAGCAGCAGCCGCTGCCTGGTGTTGAGGTCGTAGTCGTAGACCGACGCCGGCGTCACCATCGACTGGTAGTTGAACCGCACCGTGGTGGTCTCGAACTCGGGGTTGGCGGCCAGCGACAGCGCGTAGTCCGGCTCCTCGGTCGTGATCCGATGGGACGCCTTGGTCCGCATGTCGATGACGCGCAGATAGCTCAGGCCGCCCTCCCGCTCCGACACGACCAGGTGGTTGGCGAAGAAGGTCAGGCCGCCGATCCGCACCGCCGGGCTTGTGGTCGATGAACGGCGTCCAGTTCTTCTCGGAGGGATCCGCGAGCGGCGCCTTGACCACGCGGAAGTTCTTCGCGCCCTTGTTGGTCGTGATGTAGAGCTCGCCGCCGTAATGATCGACGTCGTACTCGTGGCCGGTCTCGCGCGCGGCGACGACCTTCGGCGCCGCCGCCGGTGTCGCGGCCGGGATGTACCTGACCTCGTTGGACGTTTTCGCGCCCGAGTTGAGGAAGATCATCTTCTTGTCGAGCGAGCGGGTCGCGTAGACGTCGAACAGCTCGTCCCGCTCTTCGAAGATCAGCTGGCTCTCGGCCTCGCCGACCACGTGCCGGAACACCTTGTCCGACCGCTTCGACACCGCATCCTCGGTGGTGTAGATGAGCGTCTTGTTGTCGGTCGCCCAGGCCACCGACCCGGCGCGCTCGATGCGCTCGGTGGATTCCCGCCCGTTCCGCAGATCCTTCACGTGCAGGACGTATTGCCGGTAGCCGGTCGTATCCAGCGAGTAGGCCAGCCAGTTGGCGTCGTCGCTCACCGCGTAAGCCCCGAGCCCCAGGAACTTGTGGCCTTCGGCCTGCTTGTTGAGATCGAGCAGGACTTCCTCGGGGGCGGCCATGCTGCCCTGCCTCCGGCACATGTAGGGATACTGCCGGCCCTCTTCGGTTCGCGAGTAGTAGAAATACTCGCCGATGCGCGAGGGCACGCTCGAGATCGGTCTGCT
Organism: uncultured Acidobacteriota bacterium; assembly: GCA_963836735.1. GTDB lineage: Bacteria > Acidobacteriota > Vicinamibacteria > Vicinamibacterales > 2-12-FULL-66-21 > JACCXG01. The sequence continues at coordinate 280,512 of CAWIKP010000019.1, forward strand.
TGATGCGGCCGAGCATCTCCTTGTAGAGCGTTTCCTGAAGACCCTTGGTCGGCTGCATGATCTCTTCGGTGTAGGCGTTCTCGGCCTCGAGGTACTTCGTGACGTCGGGATTCGCCTTCTGACGCAGCCAGAAGTAGTCATCGCTCAGCGTGGATCCATGGATCTGGGTCGTGTGCGGCACCTTCGCCGCCTGCGGCGGGGTGCCGGTTCCCGACTGGGCGATCAACGTGGAGCCGGCGATGGTGGCCGCGAGCGGCACAACGGTAATCAACGTGGCGGGCTTGTTCATCTCGTCTTCCAAGGCAGCGATGTGGGGGAAGCCGCCGCCGGCGGCATGCCGGGGCAGCCATGATGTTACCCCGAGCCTGCCGGGGGCAGGGATTCGTTCGACTTGTCCAGCGCGGCGAAGGCGAAAACCACCAGGCCTACCAGGATCGGTATCAACCCGATGATCCACACCGGCTCCCTTCTCGACGCCACCATTGCGAACATCACCCCCAAACCGATCCCCAGAACGACGAGAATCGCGCCGGCCTGCATCCCGTTGCGCCTGGTTTTCAGCGCTTCCCTGCGTTCGTGTTCGCGCGCGATGGCCTCCTCCTGCCGCAGCTGCTCGACGACGAGCCGCGCCGACTCGGGCGACTGTTCGGCAACCCTGCGGAGGAGCGCCAGCCGGTCGCGCGCCTGACGGTCCCTGGCGCGCGCGTCGACCCAGTGCGCCACGCTCAAATACGCGAACAGCCCGACTGCGCCTGCGGCAAGGAAGAGAAACTGACCTAAATCGTCCATGCGCCCCTCCCGGCAACGAATCTGAGGAATGAGACACGGCGACGGTCGACGGGGTTGCGTTTGTTTGCTGCCGGCCTGGCCACAGAGATAATGCAACCGGTCGATCCCCGCTGGCGTCACATGGACACGGACGCCATCGCCGGAGATGCCGAACATGCCGACCCAGCCGGCCGACGAGGATGCCGCGGACGTCGCCCGTGTGGTGGCGGGCGACAGCGCGGCGTTCGACGGTATCGTCGGGCGCTGGCAGGCCCGGCTAGTGAACCTGGCCTGGCGGTTCTGCCGCGACCGGATGATGGCGGAGGACATGGCACAGGATGCGTTCGTGAAGGCCTTTCGTGCACTGCACACCTTCCGCGGCGACTCTTCGTTCTCGACGTGGCTCACGGCGATCGCGATGAACACGTATCGCTCGTGCCTTCGCGATCGGCCGCTTCCCACCGTCGAGGTCGATGCCGCGCGCGCGCACACGCACGAGCCCGATGCGTTGGCCGGCCTGCACGAGCGCGAACGGGCCGAGCTGCTGCGACGGGCGGTCCTGACGCTCCCGATTAAATACCGCGAGCCGATTGTGTTGTATTACTTTCAGGAGATGAACCTCGCAGAAACCGCGCGCATCCTGGCCATGCCCGAGGGGACGCTGAAGGCGCGCCTGCACCGCGGCCGGGAGCTCCTGCGCCGCCGATCCTCGGGACGGTTTGGCGGCCTCGAGTCGAATCCCGCGAGGTCTGAATCTTGATGCCCCGCGAGATGGACGACCTCGACCGCGCGCTCACCGACGACGACACGATCGTCCCGTCGTCAGGGTTCGCCGCTAGCGTGATGGACGCGGTGCAGGAGGCCGAGTCCGAGCCCCCGCCCATCGCGTTTCCCTGGCGTCCGTTCGGCATCGGGGTCGTCGCCTGTCTCGTCTGGGCAGCGTCGGTCATCTCGATGGTGAACCGGCGCGATCAGGGGCTGCTGGGCGAGATCGCTGCCGGCTTCGCCGACGCCGGGCCGCTGCCGTTGTACGCCACCGTGGCGGCGCTGGCCACGCTCCTCGCGCTGGGTGTCCAGCGGACGCTGCTCAGACGATAGCGACCGTCCCGGCCATGTTCCCTTGACCGAGTGGACCGTCACCGCCGCGGAAGCCGGCGTCCGGCTGGACAAGTATCTCGCCGCACGCGATCGGCTCGGTTCCCGAAGCAGGGCGGCCTCGGCGCTCGAGCGCGGCAAAGTCTACGTCAACGATCGGGAAGCGACGCTCGTCGATGCGTCGCGCGAGATGGCCGCCGGCGACGCCGTGCGGATCTGGACCGATCGGCCCGGCAGCGCGAAGGCGCGGCCGCGCACGGGCGCCATCGCCAACCTCGACGTCGTCTTCGAGGACGACCACCTGATCGTCATAAACAAGCCTCCCGGCCTGCTCTCCGTCCCGCTCGAGCGGAATCGCGGCGTGCCGTCGGTGTACGACAGGCTCGAAGACCGGTTCCGATCCCACGGCAAGCGCCGCCCGCTCGTCGTCCATCGCATCGATCAGGACACGTCGGGCCTCGTCCTGTTCGCGAAGGATCCGGCGGCGCAGGCGCACCTCAAGGAGCAGTTCAAGCGGCGCGAGACGGAACGCGTCTACCTGACCGTCGTGTACGGACGGCCCGAGCCCGAGGAAGGCAGCTGGCGCGACGTTCTCGTGTGGGATGAGAAGGCCCTGATCCAGAAGGAGACGCACCCGCGGGATCCGCGCGGGCAGGAAGCAGTCTCGCACTACCGCGTCCTCGAGGCGCTCGGCGGCGCGTCACTCCTCGAGGTGCGGCTGCACACCGGCCGGCGGAACCAGGTGCGGATTCAGGCGCGGCTCCGCGGCCACACGCTCGTCGGCGAGCAGCGCTATGTGTTCGGGCCGGGCGAGCTGCGCCAGATTCCCTTTCCACGTCATGCGCTGCACGCCTGGCGCCTCGCGTTCAGGCACCCGGACGACGGCCGCCGTATCGAGCTGGAGGCGGCGCCTCCAGCCGATTTCACCGAGCTTCTTTCCCGGTTGCGGCGGCAGGGCTGACCGCGACCGGCTTCTCTCCCGCGATGAAGCGATCGACCCGCGCCGAGACATCCTTGAGATAGGCCAGATCGCCACCCTCGATCTCCGTCGTGACGTATCCCGCATACCCGATCTCGGCCAGCGCACGCCGCACTTCCGGCCAGTCGATGTCTCCCTCGCCGATGTTCTTGAAGGCGAAGCTCCGGCTCTTGCGGTCGAACGTGAAGTCCTTCAGGTGGATTCTGACGATCCGCGACCCGAGAGTGCGGATCCAGTCCTGCGGATAGGCGTTGATCACGACGTTTCCGACGTCGAAGTACGCCCGGACCCACGGGGACTCGAAATCGTCCACGTAGCGCGCGAACTCCAGCGGGCTGAGCAGGAACTTGTTCCAGACCTCCTCGACCGCGATGATGATCTTCTGATCGCGCGCGACCGGCAGCAACCGCTCGCGAATCACTTTCTGGGAGCGCGTCCACGCATCGCGGTACGAGGTCGCCGGATCGACCACCGCCGGCACCAGCAGCACCGCCTCGGCGCCCCACAGCGCGGCATTCTTGATCGACGTCTCCATCCCCTTGACGCTCTTCGCCACCACTTCGGGATCGGCGCTCGACAGCGGATAGCGCCAGTGGTCGGAATTCATCACCGAATGGATCTTCAGTCCGGTTTTGGTCGACGCCTCTTTGATCTCGGCGGCTTCGGCGTCAGCGGTGATGGTCTGCATCTCGACCGCTTCGAAGCCCGCCTCCTTGCCGATCGCGAATCGCTCCGCGTACGACTTGTCGCGCGGCAGCATCGAGATGAGCGTCGACTTGCGAATCGTCGCCGGGTTCGGCGGCGACGGCGACCCGCCGGCGGCGGGCGCCGGCTTCTGCTGCGCCCCGAGACCGACCGGAGCCACGGCCACCGCAGCCGTCAACGTCTTCAGGAAGTCGCGTCTGTTCTCCATGGGAATGCTCCTCAAAGAACGTCCTAATTACTCCTGATCTCCTGGCCCTCCTGTAAAAAGACCTTGGTTCGTTGCCCCGATCCTATCTTGCCTTCTTGATTTCACGGCAAATCCGCTGCAGAACCGGGAACAGCTCGCGATCGGCCGGGCGGAACGCGGCGCCGTCGATCACCAGCGGCGCGCCGAGCACGACCAGCGGCGCACCCCGCGATGGGCACTCGATCGCCTGCTCGATCGACAGCCCGCCGACCGCCTGCACCGGAATCGACACCGCACGCACGACCTCGTCCAGCTCGTCGAGCGGGCTCAGACCCTTGATCAGCCCGCGTTCGTCGAACCCGATGTGGTGGACGATGAAATCCACCCCGAGCGACTCCATCCAGACCGCGTTGGCCACACGATCGTCTGCCGCGAGGTTATCGCCCATCACCTTGATGTCGTACTTCTTCCCTGCCTCGACCACCTTCCGGATGGTTGCCTCGTGCGCGCGTCCCATCACGACGACGAGATCGGCGCCCGCCTTGGCCATCATCTCGGCTTCCAGATATCCCCCATCCATCGTTTTCAGGTCCGCGACGATCGGGTGATTCGGGAAACGCGACCGCAGTCCCTCGACCGCGTGCAGTCCCTCGGCAAGAAGCAGCGGCGTACCAGCTTCGAGCCAGTCCACGCCGGCCTCGACGGCAATCGCCGCGGTGTCGAGCGCTTCGTCGAGAGACGTCAGGTCGAGCGAGAGTTGAACGATGGGGAACGTCAGATTGTCGAGACGGCTCACGGAATCCTGCCCTCCTTCGGCAGCAGCGCGGAGAGCTCCGCATCGGTCCAGGGGCGGCTTCGTCCCGTTGTCGCCGCCCGAACCGCGTTGACGGCCGCCGGATCGACCGGAGCGCCAGTCTGGCCCCATTCGCGGCGCACATACGTGAGGACCGCCGCGATCTGATCGTCGGTGAAGATCTGGCCAACCGGCGGCATCAGCCCGATCGAGCCTTCCTTGCCGTGCAGCAGGATTCGCACGGGGACCTCAGCCGGCCCCAGCGCGAAGGTCGATCCGACCAGCGGCGGTGCGATCTTGTCCATCCCGCGCCCGTCCGGCTGATGGCAGGCCTGACAGACGTTGCGATACACCTCCTGACCGGCCGTGAACCGCTGCTGCTGTTCGGGGGTCAGCGGCTCGACGGGAGCCGAGGCGCCGGGCTTCCCCGGCCACTCCACCCGCGCGAGCAGTTTCTCCGCACGACCTCCGAGGTCCCCGCCTTTGGCCGCGAACGCTGTGAAGGAGATCGGTTCGGCGTTGAGCCGCAGCGGCGGCTGCCGCGCAGCGGGTGGGCGCGCGGCTTGCGGGAAGGCGTAGGACCCGCCGGGACCAGCGCGTCCGCCGGGGCACGTGGGACAAGGTGCACTTGGAGCCGCCGCGGGCCCACCTCCCCTGCGGCCGCCGGTTCCGGGCATCGCGGCGCCGAGCAGCACCACCTCTGTGCCGCGTATCAACGCTGCGCGTTGCCATTCGGGACGGCTTTCGTCCGCGATCGCACCGAGCAGCTTCTGGCTGGCAGAATCCTGCCCGCCCCTCGCGATTGTCGCCGCAATCATGGTTACAGCGGCTTCCCGCTGCGGCGTGCTGGCAGGGTCCTTCAGCAACTGTTCGAGCACTGCGACCTCGCTCCCACGCAGCCCGCTGAGCGTGGCGTCGAGCGTGACGGGATCGTCGCCGCTCCGGTCGAGCAGCCTGACCGCGGCCTGTTCACGCGCGCTGGCCGGCATCACGCCGAGCGTTGCGGCGAGCTGATGCCGCACGGGCCACTCGGGATCGTCCAGCCGCTTCAGCACCGCCGCCTGCACCGGGTTGTTGGGCTCGCCCAGCCACCGCTCCGCAATGCGGATCGCGGATACCCGTACGTCGCGCGACGGATCGTCGAGCGCCGCAACGACCGTCGCCGGCTCGATCCCGTCGAGGCCGTCGAGGGTCCACAGCGCGTGCTGCCTCGTCTTCCAGTCCTTCGCCGTGCGGGCCAGCTGCGTCAGCGCCCCGATCACCGAGCGTTCGTTGCGCTCGACGAGCTGCCGCTGGGCGAGGTCACGCCACCAGCCATTCGGGTGCGACAGGCGTTCCACCAGCTGCGGTCGCGCTGAGCTGCGCTGCCGTCGATGCGGTGTCCCGCATCGTGGTCTCGTGCATCACCCGATAGATCCGGCCGAGGCCTGTCGGCGCTTCCAGCTTGCGCGTGACGATGTGGTCGCGGAGATACTCGGTGATGTCGGCGCGCTGCTGAATCACGCCGCGATACATGTCGACGATGTACAGCGTGCCGTCGGGCGCGTTGGAAAGGTAGACGGGACGGAACCACTCGTCGGTCGACGCCAGGAACTCGCCGCGCTCGTAGGCCTTTCGCGCCTGCAGCGTCCGGCCGTCGTCTTCGATGATGATCCGGCTCACGAGGTTCGCGGCCGGCTCGGCCACGAACATGTTGCCGTAGACCTCCGGCGGCAGGCGATCGCCACGGTAGATGAGCGGCGCGCAGACCGACGTGAATTTCGCGAGCGTGCCGTCGGGCCGATCGATGCCGAACTGGTAGGCGCGATTCGTTCCCGGGTTGGGGCGCACCGGCCAGACGGTATTCACCGCGTTGTCGGGATCCCGGACCGCCTCGTAGCTGCCGCGGGTGCGGACCAGCGCCGGATTGCGGAGGAAATACGGCGTCGGCACGTAGTCGACGTGCACAGACGACTCGTTCGTGTTCCGGTAGATCCGCCCGGCGTCGTCCTGGGTGACGCCCCACTCGCCCCGGGTGAGCGTCTTTCGAACCTCGAACTTCCCGTCCTTGAGGCGCAGGTCGATGTCGCCGTTGGCGGTGTGCATCCAGTTGTCCATCGCCCAGAAGAAGTCGTTGGTGTTCTGCTCGACGCGCGCCTCGCGGCGGCCGTAGAGGTCGGTGACCGACTCCTTCGTGTCCATCTTCAGGTCGCCGTTGGTGTCGCGCATCAGCCAGGCGTTCGGCGGCTCGCCGACGAGGACGCCGCGATCCAGCACCTTGAGCGACCGCGCGAGCACCAGGCCGTCGGCAAAGACCGTGCGCTTGTCCATCACGCCGTCCTGGTCGGTGTCCTCGAGCACGACCACCTTGCCGACCGGCTCCATGTAAGGCTCCGGCGCCTGAAGATTCGGCACGAAACCCGGCATCTCGACCGCCCACAGGCGTCCCTGGCGGTCCCAGTCGATCACGATCGGATCCTGGATCAGCGGCTCGCTGGCCACGAGCTCGATCCGGTAGCCCGGGGGCATGTAGAAGGTCTTCAGCGCGTCTGCCGGGGACAGCGCGGGCGACTCCGGTGATACCTTCTGAACCTCAGGCGGCCATGGACGATTGACCGGTGACGACTGTTGGCCTGAAACAGTGAGGACGGCGGCGAAGAGCAGCAGCGCCGAGACGCGAGCTCGCGTGAGAGACATGGCCTCAAGGTACACCAACCGCACAGATCGAGGGCAGACTGCATGACAAAGACCAGAAGGGTGGCAGTAATCGGGCTCGGGCACTGGTATTCCGCGTACGGGCTGGCGCGCGCGCTGCCCGAGTACCCGGCCGCCACGCTCGTGGCGGCAGCATCGCCTGAACCGCACAAGCTCGAGGCGTATACGTCGACGTTCAAGGTCCCGGGATACCTCGACTACCGCGAACTGCTGCAACGCGAGGACGTCGACATCGTGCACATCGCCACGCCGGTGTCGGAAATGGCCGATGTCGCGATCGCCGCGGCCCGGGCAGGCAAGCACATGGTGCTCGGGAAGCCGATGGCGATGACGGTCGCTGAAGCGGACCGCATGGTCGAGGCCGTCGAACAATCCGGCGTGACCTGCTTTCCCTTTCAGGCGATCGGCCGGCTGCGCGTCGCCGATCTGGTCAGGCGTATTCGCGGCGGCGAGATCGGCGACGTGAAGATCATTCACCAGACCTGCCGGTGGTCGATCGCCGAGGACTGGTATCAGTCGGGCAAGCCCGGATGGTTCGCGGACCCGCGCTTCGTGCCCGGCGGCGCCTTCATAGACGAGGGGATCTACTGGGTCGATTTCTTCCGCTACCTGACCGGCAGCGAGGTGGTCGGCGTCGACGCGCGGATGGCCAACCTGGTTCACACCGACATCGCGGTCGAGGACTGGGGCATGGCGACCTTCACGTTCGCCAACGGCATCATCGCGACACTCGAAGCCTCATGGACGATCAACGCCCCGCGCAAGACCGGGCCCTCACCCAAACAGAACGCCGTGGTCAGGCTCGAGGTGGTGGGATCGCGCGGCGAAATCGTCGACCAGTCTTTCCGATCGCCCGGCCGGGCGGTGCTCGCCGCCGGCGCCGCCGACTGGGTCTTCGAGCGCCAGCCGGAAGCCCCGACGTTCGCGCCGCCGGCGCCGTTCCCGCTCAGTCACCTGATCGACTCCCTGGACCAGAACCGCCCGCCGATTGCCTCCATCCGCGAGGCCAGGGATGCGTTCGCTGCGGCGATGGCGGCTTACGAGTCCGCGAGATTGGGTAAGGCAGTGACGATTGCGGCTGCGCCCAGGGCTTGAAGCGCTGCAAAGCCCTTTCTTACAAGAGGAGCAGGAGATCAGGAGTTTTTCCTTGAAGAATCATCCTCCTGATCTCTTGTCCTCCTGTGAAAAGGTTTTTCGCTATCAAGCTGATACCTTCTTGGTATACCCATGCGAGTCGCGCTGGCCCAACTGAACCCCGTGAGCGGCGATATCGACGGCAACGCGGAGAAGATCTGCGCCGCGATCGCGGAAGCGGCGCGCCAGGGAGCCGACCTCGTGGTCGCGCCGGAGATGGTGCTGCCCGGTTACTGCATCGGCGACCTGATCGAGAACGTCGACTTCCTCGCCGCCAACGAGCGGGCCATCCACCGCATCGCGCAGGCCTCGCTCGGCATCACTTCGATCGTCGGCTTCATCGACTACAACCTCCACCAGCAGAACGACAACGGCACGGTCCGGAAGTACAACGCCGCGGCGGTGGTGCGCGATGGTGTCGTCCTGCAGCGCGCACGCAAGTCGCTGCTGCCCAACTACCGCTACTTCGACGACAAACGGTTCTTCACGCCAGGCGAAACCCGCGAGCCGGTCGACATCCCCACCGCGTCGGGCGCGGTGCGGATCGGCGTCTCGATCTGCGAGGACATGTGGGACGACTTCTACGAGATCAAGCCGCTGCCGGAGCTCGCCGCCAAAGGCGCATCCGTCCTGCTCAACCTCAATGCGTCACCCTTCTATCCCGGCAAGCGGCACGAACGGGACGCCTTGATCCGCCGGCACCTCGCGCAGGTGAACAGACCGCTGGTCTATGTGAACACCGTCGGCGCCGCCGACAACGGCAAGAACGTGATCGCATTCGACGGCGAGAGCCTGGTCTACGACGGGCACGGCCGCCTGATCGCGATCGGGCCGCAGTTCGAGGAAGAGCTCCTGGTGGTCGATCTCGGCGAAGATGCGGTCCGCCACGCGGACGTGGAGCTGCCGCCGATCGATCGCGAGCGCGAGGTCTACGACGCGTTGGTCATGGGACTCCGCGATTACATGCGGAAGAGCCACTTCACCGAGACCGTCGTGCCGGTCTCGGGCGGGATCGACTCGGCACTGGTCCTCGCGATCGCGGTAGACGCAGTCGGGCCCGCGCACGTGCGCGCCTACAACCTGCCCTCGCAATACAACACCGACACCACCCGATCGATCGCCGAGCGGCTGTCGTGCGCCCTCGGCGTCCGTTACGGCGTGATTCCGATCTCGTCGATAGACGAGGACGTGCGCGCCACCTTCGAGCGCCACGCCCACCAGATCGAGCGTTCGCTCACCCGCGAGAATCTGCACGCCCGTATTCGCGGGCTGCTGATGATGGCGGAATCGAACGACACCGGCGCGCTTCTGCTGTCGTGCGGCAACGAGACCGAAATCGCGCTCGGCTACGCGACGCTCTACGGCGACATGTGCGGCGGCATCTCGGTGATCGGCGATCTGTCCAAGGTCGACGTCTACCGCCTGGCCCGGCACGTCAACACTCGCCACGGCCGCGAGATCATTCCGGAAGAGACCTTCACCCTCAAACCGTCGGCCGAGCTCGCGCCCGGACAAGTCGACCCGTTCGACTATTACGTGATGGCGCCCGTCGTCAGCGAGCTCGCGGAGCGCCGGCGCAGCGTGTCGGAGCTGATCGCGCTGTTCGAGAGCCGAGTCGCTCGACCCGGCCCGCTTCGTGCCCGATCCCGAGGGCCGCACCGTGTACGACAAGCACACGGTCGAAAGCTTCCGGGCCGTGGTGATCGAAGCCTTCCAGCGCATGCGGAGGTCCGTCTACAAGCGGCTGCAGGGACCGCCGATTCTCGCCGTGAGCGAACGCGCGTTCGGCTTCGATTTGCGGGAGACGATTATCAATGGGTGGGATGGGGACTGAGTCACGGTGTCGGGGCTCGGCGGCTCGGGGTCGCGATAGAACCCGCGACTTCGCCCGGTCAGCGCCGTTCTCCCGATCACCCGAGACCCTCCCGAGGCCCGAGCCCCGACTCATTCCCTCCGTCGACACAACCTATGCCGCCGATTCGCGCGAACCAGCACGACGTCCGATCCATCCCCGTCCGGCTGCGGGACGATGACGTAGTCGCCGCGACGGGCGCTCCGGACGAAGCCGTCGAGGCCCTGGGCCTCGCGGGCCTGGCCGCCGATCACGTGCTCGAGCACGAATCGGTCGGCCCGGGTCCAGCGGTCCTGGTAGACGCGCTGGCCGGCGAGGGTTTCCCGTTCCGCGAGCAGGAGGCCCTGCACGGTCTGGCGCACATCGCGCATGCGTGTACGAGTAGTAGAAGACCTTTCCTTCCGCAACGACCAGCGCCATCAGCACGATTCCGGCCAGGACCCGGCGTCGCACCGCGACGCTGCCGGATGACGCTCAAACGAATCCCTGGGCGAAGGTGCGCCCGACCAGCAGCGCGAACAGCGGGTAGAACGGGTTCAGGTACCACGCGACCTTGGTCTGCATCATCGTCGGGATGAGCACGGTGACCCCAAGCCACGCACCGGCAATCGCCTGCGCGTACGAATTGCCCGGCAGTTCGCTCCACAGCCCCCGGAACCGCTCGCGCGACAGCGGGAACAGGAAGATCACGACCGCGGCCGCAATCAGCCACTCGTAGTGATCCTTCTGAAGGTTGTTCGGGTAATACAGCAGCGATCCGGTGTGTCCCTCGAGCGCGGTGGCGGTCCGGGCGACGAAGTCGTAGTGGAACATCCGGCCGAGGAACTCCCAGCCGTCCAGACGCCAGCGCGCCCAGGCCCAGGCCGCGATCGGCAGCACGAACAGCAGGAGCGCCGCGGTGAGCGCCGGCCATTGCCGCTGGCCACGCTGCCGGCCGCCCACGACCAGCACCGTCACGGCGAGGATGAGCGGCATGAGCACTGCCATCCCGCGCAGCAGGAACACCGCCGCGAGGATCGGGCCCAGCCACGCCAGCCGCCAGGGATGCTCGCGCGCAGTCCACAGCGTGACGACCGTGAGCAGCACGAACAGCGTGAACAGAGCGTCGGTGTTCGCGCTGCGGCCGGAGTGGACGTAGAGGAACCCGTAGGTCGCGCTCAGCACCAGGCCGGCGAGCAGCGCGGTCGTGGCGCCGAAGGCGCGGCGCGCCCACAGCATCAGCACCAGCACCGTCAGCCAGGCGGCGAAGGCGGACGCGATCCGCAGCGTGACCAGGTTGATGCCGAAGGCCTTGAAGGACAACGCGATCAACCAGATGTTCAGCGGCGGCTTGGTGTTGTAGTAATCCAGCGCGCCGTGGAACGTGGTGCCGATCCAGTTGCCGTTACGGGCGGTCTCGGCGGCGCTGATCGCATAGAGCGCCTCGTCCCACTCGGTAACGACCTCTCGATCCAGCCGGAAGAACAGGTTGACCGCCGCGAGCGCCAGCACAAGGATGGCGCCCGCGCGAAACCAACGGTCCCAGCGCGCACGCACCGAACCGTCGTCCTGGCAGGCAGTCGAATCGTGCACCAGTAGCCTCCCACTCCTGTGTGCATGGACGAACGACCCCTCGTAAGAGCGCCGGGATTATACACGGAAGGGGCAGGGATGTTCAGTTTCCTGCTGCAGGAGTGGCCGTGCTGCGGATCCTGATTCTCGCCGTCGGAGTGCTCGTCGCCCTGATTTTGCTGTTGATCGCGATCGGGTATGCCCTGCCGATCGGCCACGTTGCGTCCCGCGAGACCCGGTTGGGGGCGCCGCCAGAGCGGGTCTTCAGCGTGCTGCGCGACGTCGAGAAATTCCCCACCTGGCGATCCGACGTCAAGAGCGTCGAGGTCCTCGCCGGCACACCCGTGCTCCGCTGGAGGGAGCGTGGAGACAACGACATCACGTTCGAGATGGAGACCGTCGAGCCACCCAGGAAGATGGTGACCCGCATCGCGGACAAGACGCTGCCGTTCGGCGGCGCGTGGACCTACGAGCTGTCACCGCAGGATGGCGGCACCCGGCTGGTCATCACGGAGAACGGCGAAGTCTACAACCCGCTGTTTCGATTCATGTCCCGCTTCGTGTTCGGGCACACGGCCACGATCGACAGGTTTCTGGAGGACCTGGGGCGTCACGTGCGATAGGGTCAACTCCCAACTCCCACTTCCAACTCCCAAGCGGAACCCTTCGAACAGCGGGGCGAAGACGGACCAGACAGCTGGTTCGATCGTCTTCCACCCCATTGTTCGAACGTGTCTCCCCTTGGGAGTTGGGAGTTGGAAGTTGGGAGTTGACGAGATCAAGCTAAAACTGGAACCGCATCCCCAGCCTGATCAGTCTCGGATTCATGATCTCCAGCGTCTTGTTGAATCCCGTCGACCCTGTCGCGGTCACGTCATACTGCCGGCCGAGAGTCGTTGACGCGTTGAAGCACGTTGAACATATCCATCGTCAGCATGAGCTGTGAGCCACCGCGGAACGCGAAGCCCTTCTCCGCTCGCAGGTCGAGCGTGAACACACCCGGCAGGCGGTTGGCGTCCGGATCGACCAGGAGCACCCGCTTCTCCGGCAGCCCGGGATCGCTCGACTCCACCGTCGAGAAGAACGGCTGACCGAACCCTTCACGCGCCACGACGCTGCCCGCGATGTTGATGCGATACGGCAGCTGGTAGGCGCCGCCGGCGGTGAACTGGTAGCGCGGCAGCAGCAGATAGATTTCGCTCTTGCCGCTGCCGTTGGTCTGGGTCACGTACGCCCCGCCCTCGATGTTCGGCCAGGTCGTCGAGGGTGTCGGATCCTGCACGGCGGTCGACGTATCGTCGAAGTACTCCCGGTGCGAGTTGGTCGAGAAGCCGACCCGTCCCATCCACCGGTTCGACATGCGCTTGGTGGCCTGCACTTCGAACCCGACAAATCGCTGGTGATAATCCGGCCGGTTGCGGTATTCCGCACCGTTGCCGACCGGCAGGCTTTCGGGCCGCGGCGCGTAGTAGGCCTGGCTGTAGGCGCCGAGCGGCGGCACGTTGCCCTCGACCATGCCTTCCTGCACGTAGTCGGCACGAGTGATCCCGACGAGCGGATAGACGGTGTTGCCCGTGGTCAAGTCGATGCCGCTCCAGATCACGTCGTTGAACCGCCGCCAGGTCAGGGCCGCGCTGATCCCGAAGTCGGGCGCGAGCTCGCGATCGATGCCGATGACCAGCTCGTGGGTCTTGGGCGACTTCAGATCCGGATCGACGCGATTGAAGTTGACGCCGGAGGCCGGATGCTCCGGGTCCACGCCCGCCCAGTTGACCAGCTCATCGAGCTCACCGGGATCGGCGACGTTGTTGCCGTTGCGATCCGTTGCGGAGTAGATCAGGACCGCCAGCGAGGCCGCCGAGAATCCCTGCACCGTCCCGGACCCGAGCTGGCTGCCGAACATCCCGTAGCTGGCGCGCAGGAGCGTGCGTCCGGTGTCGTCGAGCGCGTAGGTGGCACCGATTCTCGGAGACCAGAGGCCGAGATCGATCATCTTGCTCTCCGCCGGTGAGGTGATCGCCGGCAGCAGATCCGGGAAGCCAGGGCTCGCGTTCTGCGGGCTCTCGAGCATCGACGCGTACGCGCGGTCGTAGCGCAGCGCCAGCTGGGTGGTCAGGCGGCCGCTCTTGATGGTGTCGCCGACATAGATGTTCTGATTCACGGTCTCGCTCGACGCGAAGAACGGGCGCCAGATCCACGCCGCGATGCTGCGGGTGCTCGCGTAATCAGCCGAGTGGAGGCTATCAACGGCTGTGCCCGGAAAAATCTGCGTCTCGTCGTCGCGCGTCTTGCGCCAGCTCCCGCCGAAGGTCACCTCGTGGACGCCGCGCACCCAATTGCCGTCGACCAGCGTGCTGAAGTCGGGCCGATCGGTGGCGTAGTAGTAGAACGATCCATGGCGTACGCGGCCGGCATCACGGTAGCCGGACACGTCGAGGCCGCCTTGGGGATCGAACGTGAATCCGTTGCCGACATACCCGGCCCGCGCGGTGACGAACACGTTGTTGCCGAGGATCAGGTTGACCTGTCCCTTATAGAGCGGCGTCGGACCGCTCTGGTTCCACGTGGTCTCCGGCGCGCGCAACGGGCTCGCGCCACGGCCGATCTTGGTCTTGTTGCCGCGGAAGAACAGGAACTCGGGACGGATCCGCTGATTGATCTGCGCGGTGGACTTGAGCGCGACGTTCTCGAGCGTGGTCTTGTCGGGGTCGCCGTTCAGCGTGAACAACGTGCTCTCGGTGCGGCCGTACGATCCCCAGGCCCACCAGCGGTCGCGGATCACCGGGCCGCCGAGATCGAAGCCGTAGTCGGTGAGGTCTTTCATGCGGTTGCCCTTGCCGCTGTCACCGGCGAGCTCGGCGAGGTCGTCGGGGAGATTCGTGCTCTGCAGCCCTTCACCGGCGCCGTAGATGTGCGCGGCGCCGCTTGCGCGGTTCGCGCCGGTCTTGAACTGCATGTTCAGCTGCACGCCGGCGGTCGGATTGGTCGCCGACGCGCCGCCGGTCGTGACGCTCATCTCCTGGAACATGTCGAAGTTGTAGTAGGTCGGCGAGCTCCCGGTCGCCGCGAGATCCGTCACCGGAATGCCGTCGAGATTCCAGGTGTTGTCGGCGAGCCCGGCCCCCTTGGCAAGGTAGTTGGACTGCTGGCCCGATTCCGCTCCGCCGACGTTCACGCGATCGACCACCACGCCGGGGATGGTCTGCAGCACGACCCATGGATCGCGCGCCGTCGGCAGCTGCTGCAACTCCTCGTACGACACTCCGGTCGTGACCGTGTGGCGCGCAGGGTCGACAACGGGTGCCTCGCGATTGACCTGCACGGTCTCGGTCACGCCGCCGACCTGCAGGGTGGCCTTCAGCGGCACGCTCGTGCCCGCGGCGACGCGCACGGTCTCGTTGCGGTAGGTGTTGAATCCCTGCAGCGAGACGGTGAGCGTGTAGACGCCCGGCGCCAGGTTCAGAAAATGGGCTTCGCCGCTGGTGTCGGTGACCTGCTGCTGCGTGGCGGGGCCGGCTATCTCGACCGTCGCCCCCGGCACCGCGCGGTCCTGCGCATCCTGCACCGTGACGTCGATGCGGCCCTGAAACAGCGTCTGAGCTGCCGCCGGTCTTGCGCCGATGAGCGCCAGCGCCAGAGCGAGGCCGAGCAGCCGGCGCGCGAACGCCCCCTCAGCGAGTGAACTGATCATTGAGCCTCCTTCGGATCGCGGCCGAGCGCGCACCCGCGTCGAACGCAAGATCTCTCTTGTGCCTGTGTTTGCCTCTTCGCGCCCGAGCAATCCCGGTTCCGCACACGACACGTCGAGCCGCCGAGCGACGCGCGGTGGGCCGCAGCAACACGCTGAAGTGACGAGTGGCCGGGGGCGGCTGGCGAGCGAACGGAGAGCGGGTCGGGCCCGTGAGGCAGGCGCGCTCCTGGATCGCGGTGAGATCCATTGGCCCGCACCGGGCCCTCCAATCTTCCGGAGCAAAGTGGTTGTGCAGGTACGGACGCTGGGATGAAATGTGCTTATGAGCGCGAACGACTCGAAGCCGGCTGACATCTGGAAGCTCGCCGATTTGTCGACTCCATGGTCCATTCATGTCGTCGTGACGCTGCGGCGTCGCACAGCACATCGAGGCAGGACGCCAGCAGATCGACGATCTCGCCCGTGCCGCCGGCGCCGACGCCGACTCACTGCATCGAGTGCTGCGGCATCTGGTACGCCAGGGCATCTTCGAGGAGCCGTCCGCCGGCACCTTCGCGCTGAATGACGCGGCCCGGCCGCTTGCTCGACGACGGGATCGGACTCGGCTTCGATCTCGACAGCTTCGGCGGTCGGATGGCGCACGCGTGGAACACGCTGCTCACCGCGGTGAGGACGGGCCGGCCCGCGTATCACGAGATCTTCGGCCGTCCGTTCTGGGACGACCTCGCCGCGCACCCGGCGATCGCCGAACGCTTCGACGCCTTGATGGGACCGCCAGGCCACGGCATTCCCGATCCGCAGGTGCTGCCGTCGGGAGACTGGAGCAGCGTGCGCACGGTCGCCGATATCGGCGGCGGCACGGGCACGCTCCTCGCCGAGGTGCTGCGCGCGCATCCAGACGTTCACGGAATCCTCGTCGATCAGCCAGGCACGATCGCGCGGGCCGAAGCGCTGCTCCGCGAAGCCGGGCTCATCGATCGCGTCACGCTGGCGCCGCAAAGCTTCTTCGACCCGCTGCCGGCGGGCGCCGACCTCTACTTGTTGAAGAGCGTGCTGAGCGACTGGCCCGACCCGGAAGCCATCGCAATCCTCACGCGCTGTGCGGAGGCGGCACGGTCCGGGCGGCCGAGTCGTGCTCGTCAACGGCGTGTCGCCAGACAGCAGTGATGGTCCGGCGCCCGAGCTGCTGATGATGGTGCTCGTCGGCGGCCGCGATCGCAGCCTGTCGGAGTTCCGGGCACTCGCACGCCGGGCCGGTCTCGACGTGGCCGCCGTCGAAAAAGTGCGTTCCAATCGGTTGACGGTCGAGTGCGTGCCCGTGGGCGGCGTGACACAATCGGAACCATGAGCCAGAGCACCTGCCCCCACATCGACGCGATCGAATCGGTCAAGACCGCCAAGGCGCACGAGTGCGAAGAGTGCGTGAAAACGGGCTCGCAATGGGTGCACCTGCGCACCTGCCAGACGTGCAGCGTGACACTGTGCTGCGACTCCTCGCCAAACCGGCACGCCAGCAAGCACGCCCGCTCGAGCCACCACCCCGTCGTCGCCTCCGCCGAGCGCGGTGAACGATGGCTCTACTGCTTCCCGGACGAGGCATTCGCGGAGTACCGAGCTATGGCCGCTAGGCTGCTGGGCGCTGTGGACCGCTGGGCCGCTGGGCCGATTCAAACACCGACGACAGCCTTCCGGCTAAAGCCGGAAGCCACACCGTGGGAACTTGGCCGGACGAGCCGGGACCCGCGGCAGCGGATAGTCGACCGAGCGGACCAGCGGACCAGCGAACCTACGACCGCTGGTAATAGTCACTTCCCGCCCGGTAGAGTGCCATTGTCGGGCCAGTCCCGCGTTCCCGAATGATCCCCGGTCTCCACGTCCGCCAGCTTCACAAGCGGTACGGCGCCCTTGCCGCCCTGACCGATGTTTCCCTCACGGTGCACGAGGGAGAGGTCCTCGGGCTGATCGGCCCCAACGGCGCGGGCAAGACCACGTTGTTCGAGTGCATTGCGGGTGTCCTCCCTGCCGACTCCGGCACCGTCATGGTGAACGACCGACCGGTGCCCGGGCCCGACCGCGGCTCGCACCTGTTCTTCATGCCCGACGGGATCGCGCCCTGGGCATCGCAGACCGTCGCGTGGGCGCTCGACTTCACCATTGGATTTTTTGGCGGCGATCCGGCGCGGCTGCCTGGCGTGACCGAACGGCTGCAGATTGGGCCGCTGATGCGGCGGCGGGTGGGGACGCTGTCGAAGGGCGAACGGAAGCGATTCCTGCTGGCAATCGCGATGCTCACCCCGCAGCCGCTGATGATGGCCGATGAACCGTTCGACGGGCTGGATCTCCGTCAGAGCCGCGAGGTTGGCACGGCGCTTCGCGAGCATGCCGCGGCGGGCCGGACCGTGTTCCTGTCGATCCATCAGATCGCCGACGCGGCGCGGGTCTGCGATCGCTTCGTGCTGCTCAGCGCCGGACGCGCGTGCGGCGAAGGCAGCCTCGACGAACTGATCGCGCTCGCGCGCGCCCGCGGTGCCAGGCCGGTACGGGCTCGAAGAGGTCGTGCTTGCGCTCACGTAGCGGCGCCTTCAACTGGCTGCTGCGCAAGGAGTGGCGCGAGCTGATGGCGTCGCGCTCGTGGTGGGTGATGCTGCTGCTCATCGGACCGCTGGCCGGGATGTCGTTCATCAGCGCCGTCCGGACCTACGGGGAGCTGAGCGGCGTCAACGGCACAGCCGCGGGCGTCGGCGAAGCCTTCTCGCCGCTGATCGGAATCTGGGCGCCGACCTTCAGCGCGTGCGAGCTCGCCGCCGCCTTCCTGCTGCCCTTCGTCGCGATTCGTCTGGTCTCGGGCGATCGTCAGAGCGGCGCGCTGAAGCTGGAGCTGCAGCATCCGATGCCGGCAATGACACGCATGTCAGCAAAAGCGATCGTGCTCGTCGCGGCATGGCTCATCGCATCGATTCCTCCGCTGCTCGGAATCGTGCTCTGGAAAGCTCTATGGCGGGACCGTTCATGTTCCCGAGCTGGCCGCCGTGTTCGCCGGCCATCTGCTCAACGCCGGCCTGACCATCGCGCTGGCGTGCGCGACGGCCTCGGCAACCGATCATCCGTCGACCGCCGCCATCCTCACGCTCGGCGTGACCGTCGGCACGTGGATCCTCAATTTCGCCGCAGCCGTTCACGGCGGCATCTGGGATCGCGCGGCGGCCTACACGCCGACGGCGATGGTCGGCGAGTTCCAGCACGGGCTCGTGCGGCTCGACGCCGTGCTGGTCGCCAGCACCTTGATCGCGCTTGGCTGTGGCCTCGGGTCGATCTGGATGCGCCTCGGCGTTCCGTCGCGGCGCCGCCTCGGTGAGTCGCTCGCGGCAGCCGGCGCCGCGCTCGTCACGATCCTGGCGTTCGCACAGGCCACCACGAGCTGGGACGCCTCCGAGGCGCGCGCGAACTCGTTCACGCGTCCGGATGAAGCCGCGCTCTCGCGGATATCCGGACCGATTCGAATCAACGTGCACCTCGCCGCCGAGGATCCGCGCCGCGTCGATCTCGAACAGCGCGCCTTGTCGAAGCTCCGCAGGGTCCGGCCGGACGTGCAGGTGCGCTACACCGCGGCCACGTCCACGGGACTCTTCGAACAGACCAGCGAGCACTACGGCGAGATCTGGTACGAGCTGTCCGATCGAAAGGTCATCAGCCGGGCGACCACTGCCGACGGCGTGCTCGGCAGCATCTACGAAGTCGCGGGCCTTACAGCGCCCGCCACCACGGAGGAGGACATCTTCCGTGGCCATCCCCTGGCGGCCGAGCCGAAAGGCGCGGCGGCACTGTTCTATGGCGTCTGGCCGGCAGCAGTGGGGGCTGCGGCCTTGTGGAGTTGGAGGAGGGAGTCATGACAACGAGGGGGTCGCTCGCCGTGGCCGCGGCAATCACGCTGATGACGGCAGCCGGCGCGGCGGAAATCAAGGTCGACCTCTCGAAGGAGGACGTCGGCAAACCGCCGAAGACCTTCGAGCCCATGGTCGGCACCTGGGTCGTCGCCCAGGACGGTCCCGACAAAGTGATCATGGTCGACGGCCGGCCGTGGGTGGCGAGCAAGGACAACCCCACACGCCTGCTCGTGCAGAGCGCCCGGAAGCTCTATGGCACCTCGAACGAAGAGCTGATGGACAACGCGAAACAGTTCGCCTACTACCCGGTCGCCGTGCTGAAGAGCGTCGACACACTTCTCCGACGGCACCATCTCCGTCAAGTTCAAGACCGTCGCCGGGGATGCCGATCGCGCCTCGGGCATTCTCTTCAACGTGAAGCCGAACGGCGACTGGCTGGCGATCCGCTACAACGACACCGAGAACAACGTCGGTCTCTGGGAGTTCCACAACGGGATCCGCCGGCTGATGAAGTTCAGCAGCCGCGATCACAAGTTCATGCTCGATCGCAGCCAGTGGCACGAGCTGAAGCTGACCGTCGATCACGCCAACCTCAAGGCCGATCTCGACGGCGAGCTCGCGCTCGAGTACGTGCTCGGCAGCGAGCCGGGCCCCGGCCGCAACGGCGCTCCTCCCAACCCGGACCTGTTCCCAGCGAACAATCCGGTGCTTCGTCCTCCCGTGGCGGGCAAGGTCGGCCTCTGGGCCAAGACCGACAGCACCAGCTATTTCAAAGACTACGTCATCGTTCCCAAGTGACCGAGAGGTATCCCGTGCGCCTATCTGCACTCTTGCTGCTCTGCTCGCTTCTCGCTCTGCCCGCACCTTCATCCGCGGCGCTTGCCCGCCGGAGCCCTGGCGTAGGCGGGGGCCAATCCCCCAACAACTCGGCCATCGTCGTGCTGGTCACCGACCAGAGCGGCGCGGTCGTGAAGGACGCGAAGATCTCGATCGCCAACAACCAGACCGGCGCCATCCGTGAGGCGGTGTCGGCCGCCGACGGCAGCGCATCGATTCCCGGCCTGCCGCTTACCGGCACATATACCGTCCACGTCTCCAAGCCTGGCTTTGGCGACGAAGAACGTAGCGATATCACGCTCCGCGCCGGCGAAACCGCGACGCTGAAAGTGAAGCTGCTCGTCGGCTCCGAGAAGACCGAGGTCACGGTCTACGGCACGGCAGAGGGGGTCCGCGCGGACGCGCAGATCGGCGGATCGCTCGACACCCATCAGATCGACGAGATTCCGATCCTCGGCCGCAAGGTGACGACGCTGCCGCTGATGAATGCGGCGTTCCGCCAGGCGAAGGGAACCGGAGACCTGTTCGTGAACGCCGTCTACTTCGTCACAGGGGCCGGCGGACGCCGCCAGACCACGGTCACGCTCGACGGCGCGAACAACGACGAAGCCTGGGGCCGCCAGACGATGATCGCGACCGTGCCCATGGGCGCGATCCAGGAGATGTCGCTGCTGACCAACGCGTTTTCCGCGGAGTTCGGCTGGACCTCGGGTCCGGCGCTGAACATCGTCACCAAGTCAGGCACCAATGCCCTGCACGGCGAGGGCATCTACCTGGCGCGTCCGGGTGGATGGCAGGCCGAAACGTTCTCGACGAAGGGCTTCTGCGCACCGTCGGTGTCCACCTGCGTCACACCCGCGACGCTGCAGGCGATCAATCCGGTGGACATCCCGGACGAGTTGAACCAGGTGTCCGGCTCGATTGGCGCGCCGCTCGTGAAGGACAAGACGTTCCTGTTCGCGACGGCGGACTACACGGCGCAGGATCGCACCACGTATCTTTCGAGCACGCTCCCGGCGTTCGTGCTGCCGCCGGATGGCAATCTCGCCTACACGGGGAACTACCGTCAGACGCTCTTCAACGGCCGCGTCGATCACAAGCTGACGCCGTCACAAACGCTGATGGCCCGCGTGAACTTCGACACCTTCCACGACAACAATCCGCAGGATGCAGTGGGCGGGACCAACGCGCCGAGCGTGGCGCGCAAGTACTCGCGAAGCTCCTGGACCGCGCAGGCCAATCACACCGCGATCTTGAGCTCGAACCTGCTGAACGAGGCCCGCTTCGCGTATCTGAACGGCGATCCGGTGACGCTCTGGGAGGCGCAGGAGCTCTCGACCACCTACACGCGCGCCGGCTCGGTGCCCTTCACGGTCGGTCAGTCCCGCGTGTCGGATCTGTTCGGCCACCAGCTGCAGCTGGCGGATACCCTGACGTGGACGCGCGGCAGGCACAACCTGCGCTTCGGCGGCAGCATGGTCCATCACACGTCGGGCGGACAGGGAGGCGAGCCCGGAACCGCCGTGCTCGGCACCTTCCAGTTCCGCAACACCACGACCGCTCCGCTCGATCAGCTGACGCTGGCGGACGTGCAGCAATACACGCAGCCGATCAGCTACGGCATCACGAGCTACGAGTTGAAGCAGTGGATGCTCGTCGGGTTCGCCCAGGACAACTTCCGCGTGAGGGACGACCTCACGCTCGACCTCGGGCTGCGCTACGACCGCCAGACGCTGACCGATGCCACCGCGGACTTCGCGCCGCGCGTGGGCTTCGGCTGGCATCCGAACGGCGATCCGCGGCTCTCCGTACGCGGCGGCTACGGGATGTACTACACGCAGATCCGATCGAATTCGATCGCGAACTCGCTCACTGGCGGACTCGACGGTTTGACCAGCTACACTGCGGTCGCGGGTCAGCTCGGCTTCCCCACCTGCCTGACCGCGCCCTGCGTTCCCCTCCAGTTCGACCCGAAGACGCTGCCGCCGTCACAGCTCCCCGCGCGCGACGTCACGATCCGGGCCGGTGAAGCGGGAGTTCTACCGGACGCAGTTCGCGAGCTACGGCCTCAACTTCGACCTGCTGCCGAACTATCCGGACGAATTCCTGAACCCGCGCAGCCAGGTCGCCTCGATCGGGACCGAGCGTGAGGTGATGAAGGGGCTGTTCGCGGGAGCCGACTACGTCCACCAGCATTGGACCAACCTGGATCGCACCGTGGATTTGAATGCGGCCGCGCCATTCGATCGGACCGCGCCCGGCCAGACCCGGACGGTTGCCGCCGCCAACGCGACGCGGCCCATCCTGCCGGTGAATGGCGGGATCCGGCAGGTGAACGTGCTGACGAACCTCGGAGAAGCCGACTACAACGGGCTGCAGACGCAGCTGTCCTACCGCGGCAACTCCCGGATCTATGCCTCGGTCAGCTACACGCTGTCGAAGGCGACCAACACCAGCGAGCCGGATGGCAACGGCGTCGGTCCCAACGAGAACAACATCGCGCGGCTCGGCGAAGTGGAGCGCGGCCCGAGCCTGCTCGACCAGCGGCATCGCGCGGTGCTCAGCTTCCTCTACCGCTTCCCGTACGAGATCACGGCCGGCACGGTAACCCAGCTCGCGTCAGCGCGCCCGTTCAACTCGACGACCGGCATCGACAACAATGGCGACGGCGCCAACAACGATCGCCCGGTCGTCAACGGCAGCGTCATCAGCAAGTCGGCATTCCGCGGAACCCGCACGGAGGATGTGTCGATCTTCCTGGAGGGGCGCCTGAAGCTGAATCATCAGGCGCTGCTGCTGCGGCTCGAAGGCTTCAACATCTTCAACCACGGCAACTACCTTGGCCGCGGCCAGACGATCTACGGCGATACCGCTACCGTGAACGACACGTTCGGGCAACTGGTGAGCGCCGGCACGACCACGAATGCATTGCCAGCCTTTGCGAACGTGGATCCGCCGCGGATGTTCCAGCTGCAGCTCAGATATCAGTTCTGAGTTCGCGGGTTTGCGGGTTCGCGGGGGGGCTCGCACATCTACTCGTGTGCGAGCCAGGCTCATTGAACGCGGTCGTAGACCGCCTTCGAGTCTTTCGTGTTGAAGGCGATGCTCTCGATGTGCTCGGTCAGCACCAGGCGGCCGTTGGCGTCGAGCGACCACGACTTCAGCAGCGTCCGCTCGGTGCTGGAGAATTCCTGGCGCAGGCCGCCCTTCTCCCATTTCGATTTCGTTTTGATCGTGCCGCCCGGGACCTGCATCTGAATCGTCTTGCCGTCGACCTTGAAGTCCCACTTGCCCCGCGGTTCGATGAAGCTCACGTCACCCGGGGTGGCGATGATTTGCAGTTCCACCGCCACCTGGTGCAGCACGCTGAGTGCCGCCTGCGCCGCTGCCTCTCCGGGCATCATGTTCGACGGCTCCGGGCCTCCCGCTGCCGCGCCGCCGCCTCCGCCGCCGCGGCCGCCGCGCTGCGGGGCCGCCAGCGCGAGCAGCGCGCCGCCGCGCCCGCCCCCGGACGACCGGGTGGCGTGGGCGCTGACAGGTTGGGGCTGAGCTCCTTATTGAGCTTCCAGGTGCCGGTCAGGCTCTGAGCAATGTCAGCAGGGGACGGGGATTGAGCCGCGGCCAGGGTCGTAAGGCCGGCCGCGACCGCTGCCGCGATGAAAGGTGTCCGCACACGGTCGAATACGCCTTTGGCGTACCAGCCGTTTCCTGGCAGGCCGTGGTGAAACGTTGCACGGCCTGCGAGTTCACGGAGAACTCACCATTCTCGTCGGAGCAACGGAGAAATCGGACCGTTTAAGACATTTCTGGTAGGCACAGGCATCGGCCCGTTCCCGTCATCGTGCCTGGATTGTCAGGCCGTCTGGGTTGCGCGTCAGCAGTTGCACGAGTGGATCGGCAGCGGCCACCCGCGAGACGGAGAGCGGGGGGATCGCCGCGCCGGTCTGGCGGTTCATGGTCTTGATCACCTCGTTGGCGATGATCGCGTGCCCCGTCAGCGACGGATGCGCGCCATCGAGTGAGAACAGCCCGCCGAGAAACGCAGTGGTCAACCTGCGACCGTTCACGACGTAACCCTTTGCGTGGAGCGACTCGACCAGGCTGTGAACATCGACGAGGGTCGCACCGAACTGCTCGGCCCGTGCCGCGATGATGCCGTTGTAGGCGGCGATCGCGCCGCGAATCGTCTCCGCTTCCGCGAACGTCAGGACGACGTTGCCAGGCAGCGGCCCGAGGGCGGGATTCGCGAGGATGGCCGGGACGAGAGCGAGACCCTGCGGCGTGACGGCATCGCCAGCGCCGATGCCGAGCACCGGTCCAATCAGGGCGAGCGGCTGTCCGATCAACACCGCCACTCGATCGGCGGGCGTAAGAAACGGCACACGCGTTACGTCCGTGACGTTTGCCACGACGAGCGGGGCACCGGTTAACCCAAGCCGAGTGATGACTTCCGTAAAATCAGCGTCAAAAGCGGCCGGCGGCGTAAGGGGGAGAGGCGTCGCCGCGAATACGGCGCCGAGCACGTCGTTCGACCCGAGCCACAGCAGGATGGTCGAGGGCGCGAGCGCCTCGGCCCACTCGACTTGGCTCTTCGCGACCCCGCCGAGCAGGCCCGGCAAGCCGAGCACCAGATCGGTCAGGATCTCAACCTGACTGCCGACGCCGTCAATCGGTAGTGATGGACGCCTGACCAGCGCGTCGTGCACCGTGTGACCCGGCACGGCGAGGTTCATCGCCTGAACCATCGGGTTCAGCCGTCCGGTCGATACCCCAGGCGCGCGGATGATGATCGGCGGCGGACCAGGATCGACGCTCACGATCACATTCGGAACTCCTGGAGCAGCGATCAGCGGAAGGGGAAGATCGACGGCGGCCTGCGCGGCAATGAGGCTGGCGAAACTTCCGACCTGTTGCGCCGCGAGCAACGAGTCGTTCATGTACCCGGCCGCGAGCGAGTCTCCGACCACCACCAGGCGTGACAGGTCGGCTCGTTCTTCGGATCGAAGATCGACGGCCGGTGAGACAGACAGCGCTGACGCAAGGGCGAGCACCAGCAGGGGCAAACGACGAACACTCAGGATGAACAGGGTCACGTTGGTATCTCCTTGTGTGGACGCGGCGCTGGCCGCCGGCCGACGCACCAGCCGCGCCGCCTGCCGGGATGTGGCGTCTGCCCGCCTCCTTGCGTCAGCACGACGGGACTGAGCGCCGTCACCATGAATGCGAATGCGCCAATGAGCGCGAACCATGGCCGTGATCTCGAACCTTCCGCCCCCCCCCGTAACTTCCGTGGCCCGACAGGGAACTAGAACTCGAACCGCAGCCCCAGCTGCACCTGTCGCGGCGAATTGGCGAGCGTCGTGACGCGCCCGAAGTTCTGGCTCGTGAGGCTCGACTCCGGTGCTCCCCAGATCTTGCGGTCGAACAGGTTGAAGACCTCGAGCCGGAACTCGAGTCGCGTCGCGTTGATGCCGAATGTGCGTGCGACGGAGAGGTTCTCGCTGAGGAACCATGGGCCGCGTTCGTGCGGGTTGCGAACGGTGGCATTGCCGAACTCCGCCCGGAGCACGCCGCCCTTGTAGCCCTGCAGCTGATCGATCGAGTCCACGGGATCGCGACGGAATTTTGCGGGATCCCACCACAGGTCCACGAGCGGATCGAAGCTCCCGCCCTGCGTCGCGGCGCGCCAGCCGTCGTAGTCGAGCACCGTGATGCGATTGTCGCCGCCGTTCAGCGGCAGGCCATAGCCCGGAGCGACGGACAAGGGGAACCCCGACGCGTAGGACTGCACGCCCGAGATGCGCCAGCCGCTCAGGATCTTCGACGCTGCGCCCTGCTTCAGATATGGCTTGTCAGGCCCGAACGGCAGCTCGTAGCTGTAGTTCAACTTGATCACGTGAGTCTGGTCGAAGGCGGACAAGCCCTTCTCCAGGTCGCGGTTGAACTGGTTCATCGCGCGCCCGTCGCCGGCGTTCGCGCGATCCGACCGCAGCGAGAACGTCTTCGAGAACACGTACGAAGTCAGGAACGTCAGGCCCGACCCGTAACGCTTCTCGCCTTTCAGCACGAACGCGTGGTAGCTCGATCGTCCGCTGCGATCGCCGCCATCGGCGCCCGTGTTGATGTCGAGGTACTGCGGAAACGGTCGCAGGGCCTGCCGCACGGACTGCGAGCCTGGGAACGACGGATATGGATAGGCAACGTTCGCCTGCCGCGCCAGCGTCGAGTCCATGCGCGAGTTCATCAGATTGATTGCGCCGGCCGGCCCGTACTGCTGGACGAAGCCGTAAAAGAGCGCGGGGTCGACCTGATTGAGGCTCAGAAGGTTCGTCGTCAGGTGTCGCCCGAGCTGCCCGTTGTAGCCCGCCTCCACGGCGAAGCGACCGGGTAACTGGCGCTGCCCGTTGAGTGTCCAGGAGTAGGTACTCGGGCAGGCGCCCGGAGTCATATGGCTGCCAGTACGGAATGTTGCTGCCGTTGAGCGTGTTCGGCACGAGGAACGGCGGCTCGGGCCACGACGGCCAGCCCTGATCCCAGTTGAACGCCGAACTCGCCGGCAACGCTGGCGCGGTCACGTTGTAGCCACCGATGAATCCGTTCCAGTGCGAGCTGCCGCCGGTGTTCTTCACCGACCCGAAGATCCGCGCGCCGCTCAATCGAACGACCGTGTCCTCGTTCACGCTGTAGACGATGCCGAGACGTGGACTGAGGCCCCAGGGCCAGGCCTCGTACATCGGTTTTCTTGCCGGTACGACCGGGCCCCTCGCCGGCGAATTCCGAGGCGCCAGGACGGCCGTCGGCGCCGGGATTCGGCAGCGTCGGGTTGAAGTTCGAGTACCCGTCCGGGTAGTAGCCTTCCCAGGTCGGCGGGGTGTACTCATAGCGCACGCCGTAGTTGACCGTGAGCGCGTTGCTGATGCGCCAGTCGTCCTGTGCGTAGCCTGAGTAGTAGCGCCACCGGTCGGATACGTAGCGATTGGTGGTGATTTCGGACGACCCGACTTCGCCGAGCAGGAAGCTCGCGAACGCGTTGCCCGTCGCGCCCGTTCCGTCGAGCGTGCCGTTGGGCAGGAACCCTGCGGTGGCGCCGCGGCTGAAGTTGTAGGTGCCCGCGGCCGTGTGCCAGCCGTAGCCGTCGTATGAATCCTGCTGGACGATGAACCCGAACTTCCACGTGTGGTTCGGCTTGACCCAGGTCAGGTCATCGGTGAACGCCCACAGGTAGTTGCCCGAGCCTCCCCATTCCGAACGACCCCAATCGAGGTAGTCGTTCGAGAAATCGATCAGCGGGAACAGCTTGTCGGGTCCAGGCACGTTGCGCAGGCCGATCTTCGTACCCCAGCCCTGATCGCGGTTGAACGACGCGCGGAGCTGGAACCAGTCGTTGTGACCGAAGCTGACGCGATTCAGCAGCGTTGGCGTGATCACGCGATCCCAGTTGGCGCGGAAGACCCGCGTGTTCGAATCCTCGTCACGGAAGTTGTTGAGCGGAACCGGCAGCCCGCCACCGGGACCGTCCGCTGGTGGAAGCACCAGGACTTCACCCCAATGGAACAGGAATCCGATCCGGTCCTTGCTCGACAGGTTGTGGTCCAGTTTGATGCTGAACTTGTTCCACGGGTTCGTCTGGATGCGGTCACCCGAGGTGTACGTGAAATTGTTCAGCACACCCGGGAGGTCGGGCCGCATCGTGGCCAGCGCCAGGACGTTCCGCGAGATGGAGCTGAAGCGCTCGAGCGGAATCCGGTTGCCGGGGAACGGGTCGCGCACGAACCCTGGACCATTCGGATTGACGCGCGTCGTCGCCGGGTCGTAGACCGGGATGAGATTGCCGCTCGCGTTACGCCAGTTCGAGAAATCCCCGTTGTACATCTCGGCCGTGGGAATGGTCACGACCGATGGCGCGGCTCCGGTCTTGTTGCGATAACCCTCGTACGAGGCGAAGAAGAACGACTTGTCCCGGCCGTTGTACAGACCCGGTATCTTGATCGGACCGCCGAGCACGCCGCCGAAGTCGTGCTGCTCGACGACCGGCTTCGGCTGCCCCAGCGCCTTGCTGAAGTAATCGATCGTGTCCAGCTTGTCGTTCCGGAAGAATTCGAAGGCCTTGCCGCGCCAGTTGTTGCTGCCCGACCGCGAGACGAAGCTCACGGCGCCGCCGCCCGCGTGGCCGAACTCTGCCTTGAAGCCGTTGGTATCGACGGCGAACTCGGTAATGGCTTCGACCGACGGCGAATTGAGCGTGGTCCAGAGGCGCTGCTCGAATGGAGCGCCAGGCGTCGCCGAAATGCCGTCGACCGACAGGTCCCAGCCGCCCTCCTGGCCTCCGCCGATGACAATGTTGCCGCGACCGCCATCACCGCTCGTGCCGGCCTTCGCCTCCGGCGCAATCAGGCTGAGGTCCAGCGGCGATCGCAGCTGTCCGCCGACGACGAGCGGCAGGTCCTGGATGAACTTGCTGGTGATGGCGGTCGTGACCTTGACGCTGTCGGTCTGAATCTGCTTGTTCTCGCCCGAGACGGTGACGGCGTCCGCCAGCCCGCCGACGGCCAGCGTCTCATCCACGCGCGCGGTGCCACCGGCGGTGAGCTCGATGTTCTCGACCGTCTTCGTTCCAAACCCTTTCGCGGTGACGACGACGACGTAGGCGCCGACCTGGAGCTGCGGAATGGTGTAGGTCCCCTGGTCCGACGTCGTGACGGTGCGTTCGAAATTCGTCGCGACGTGAATGGCTTTCACCGAGGCGTTGGCGACGACGCCCCCGGAACTGTCGGTCACGGTACCCGTGATGGTGCCGCGATCCGCCTGCGCGGCGGCGGAACTGGCTGCGCTCAGGAACAATACGATGGCAAGGCCAGTGATCGAGATCCGGGTTGGGAGACGAGACATCGCTTCTCCTCCTTTCCGATCTGACTGTGACGGCGCGGCCAGCTCGAGCGGATCGCCGCGCACCGGCCAGAGCGAGCGATCCTGGGCCCGAACTGCATGGATGTCAAGGAGGTGTCACGTGCTCCGCAGCCCGCAGCCCGCAGATCCGTAGTCCGTAATACGCGAGCGCAGATCGGACTGCGGGCAGCGGACCACGGGCCGCGATCTAAGTCTTTTGTCCTGCGAAGCTGTAGTCGTACGGCTTCCGCATCTTGCGTGCGAGGTGGGAGTTGGCGTCCTTCGCGCCTTCGCCGACGAACTGCTCCTTCGCGGGATCCCATTTCAGATTCTTGCCGGTGCGCAGCGCGATGACGATCAGATGGCCAACGACGGCGGACTGGTGGCCGGCTTCGACCGGGCTGATCGGATCCTTGCGGCTGCGGACCGCCTCGAAGAAGTTCCCCATGTGATCGTCGCTGACCTCGAGCTTCACGGCCGGGTTCGTCAGCGGCGTGTCCAGCATCTCCTGATCGCTCGCAGTGATCGTCGTCCGGTTCACCCAGATCCAGCCGTTGGTCCCTTCGAGGCGCACGCCGTTGCGCTGGCCGTCCGGCTTGAGCGCGACGCCAAACGGGCTGTCGTCGACGGTGGTCTTGACGATCTGCTTCACGCCGTTCGCCCAGGTGAGCGTGGCCTCGAACTCCGACGGCGTCGTGTAGCCGCCGGGGATCGGCTCGGTCAGCGCTTTCGCCGTCGATCTCGGTCGGACCGTCGAGCCCGATCGCCCAACGCGCGATGTCGTTGTGATGCGCGCCCCAGTCGGTGACCGGACCGCCCGAGTAGTCGAACCACCAGCGGAAGGTCTGATGCGTCCGTTCCTTGAGGTACTCGACCTGCGGCGCCTGTCCCAGCCAGTAGTCCCAGTTGAAGCCGTCGGGCACCGGCACCGGCTTGAAGGGGCCTTCGCGCAGGCCCGCGGGCAGATACACCGTGACCTGCGTCAGCTTCCCGATGCGACCGTTGCGCACCAGCTCGCACGCCAGCCGGAACAGCTTGTTGCTCCGCTGCTGCGTGCCGGTCTGCAGGACGACGTTCTCCTTGCGCACCGCCTTCACCAGCCGCTTTCCTTCGTCGACCGTCAGCGTCAGCGGCTTTTCCGCGTAGATATCCTTGTGCGCCGAGGCGGCGGCGAGATTGATCAGCGTGTGCCAGTGATCGGGCGTGGCATTGACGATGACGTGGACGTCCTTGCGATCGAGGACGCGCCGGAAGTCGGTCACCTGGTCGGGGACCTTCGCGTTGCCGGCAAACTGTTTCGCCACCGCCGCGGCCTGGTTGGTATCGACATCGCAGAGCGCCACCACGTCGCCGAACCGGCTCGCGCTCTTGATGTCGCCGCGCCCCATCCCGCCGCACCCGATCAGCGCGAGCCCGGGACGATCGTTGGCGCTCGCCGGGGTCGGCGTCTGCGTGGCTGCCGAGAGCTCACGCTCGACGAACCATCGGGGCAACCCGGTCGCCGCGGCAATCGCGGTGCAGTGGCTGAGGAAGGTCCGCCGTGAGATATGGATGCGCTTGGACATTCAGGCATTGAAGTCAAAGGAGGGTTGCAAGTTGCAAGTTTCCAGTATCCTTCAGTTTTCATGGCGATACGAGGCTAACTGGCTGACTGTGAATGCCAGAATTCCCCATGCTCACCCTGCTTTTGACCGTGCTCTCACTCCAGGCGACTCCGGCGCAGTCTCCACCTGACATCCGGAACTTCCTCCAGGTCACGCCCGAGTTCTGCACCGGAGGACAACCGCCGCGTCGAGCACTTCGCCAGGCTGAAGGCGGACGGGGTGAAGGCGGTGCTGAATCTCCGTCAGCCGACCGAGCACCGGGCCGAGGAGGAACAGCAGGCGGTCGCGGCGGCCGGGCTCAAGGACTTCAACATTCCGGTGAACTATCAGAATCCATCGGACGCCGACGTCGACCAGTTCCTGACCATCACCGACGATCCCGCGAACCGGCCGATGTTCATTCACTGCACCGCCGCGATCAGGGTCGGGGCCTTCTGGATGATTCGTCGAGTCCTTCGCGACGGCATGAGCATCGACGCCGCGCTCGAGGAAGCGAAGAAGGTGGGATTCCGCGAGGCGCCGCACCTCGACCAGTTCGTGCGAGCCTACATCGCATGCACACAAGAGGTAGATCCTGTCAACTGTCGCTCTAGAACCTGTAAAGATAGCTCGCCTTCAGGAACAGCCCCTGCTGCGTCGTGAGGTACTCGCCTTCTCCGTCGACCCAGGCGCGATCGCGGTAGGCGCGCTTCTGATACAGCGAGCCGTACCCGACATAGACGACGGTGCCCGGGGCGGAGATCGTACGACCCGAGGAAGTCGGTGAGCACCTTGTCCTGCTGGCTGTCGTAGCGCACGATGGCCCGGATCGCCAGCTCTTTCGTGAACTGATAGGTCGTACGGGTGTTGATGAGATCGACCGTGTAGACGCGGGCGCCCGTGTCCGGCCGATCGAAGGTGTTGTGCGAGTACTCGATGTCCTCGCTGAAACGGCCGCCGATCTGGATCAGCCCGCCGGCCCGCATCGACGCGGACGGTCCGACGAACGGATCGACCTCATCGTAGTAGAGCGATGATCCGCGGGAGATGAAGAACGACGGGCGCAGCCAGCGGAGCACCTGCATGTTGCCCCAGACCCGCCACTGATCGCCCTGGTATTCGCCGCCCTGCCAGGCCTCCTGCGTGAGCACGCGGTCGGCGCGGACGAAGCCCTGGCGTGTCAGGCTGAGGCGCACCCCGCTCACAGCGGTGTAGTCGTCGCCGCCTTGAATCCGATCGCGGCCGCGCTGGAGGAACGTGAACGGGCTGATCCTGCGGATCCACGGGTGACGATCCTTGTCGGGATAGAAGCTGTAGTCCACGTAGCCCCAGCCCGAGGTGATGCCGACCCGGTTGAGGAATGCGGTGTCCATCACGAAGCCGCGGTCGTAGTGTTCGACCTGCGTCTGCATGCTGACCCGGCGCGTGCTGAAGCCGTAATTGGCCTGCAGTCCGATTCCGCTGCCGCTGTCGTCGCCGCCGGTGGTGTTCGAACCGATGACGAACCCGTTCAGATGGTTCGAGCCTTTGAAATTCAGGTTGAGATCGGCGCCGCCCGTCAGGTTGGTGCGGCCGGCGAGCTCGGTGATGGTGGCCGACGCACCGGCGAAGCTGCCGGGGTTCAGGCTCAATCTGAGCCCGCGCGACCTGAAAGAGCTTCTCCTTGCCCGACAGCGGATCGAGCTCGGTCTCGGTTCTCCCGGGCGCCTGATCGATCGCGGTCAGGCTCCCGAACGTGACCCGTCCCGCCGAGCCGGTGAGCTTCGCGCCGAAGATCGGATCGACGATCTTGCGGGTGTGCACCGCGTACAGCATCGAGGCATCGCCCTGGCCGTTTCCCGCCAGGTTGAAGAGGCCAGCGCCTTCCATGAAAAACGGCCGCTTCTCGGAGAAGAAGATCGGGAATCGCTGGTTGACCTCGACCTGGAACGCGTCGCTTTCGACCTGGCTGAAGTCCGGATTGACGGTCGCGTCGAGGGTCACCGTGGACGAGAGGCCCCACTTCACGCTCAGACCGAGGTCGCCGTCGTTGTCCGCTTTGCCCCAGTCGGAAGGTGTCGCGCGCAGCTGATCGCGGGAAAAGGTTGCCGACGGGATGATCTCGCGCGTTGGCCTCGGCGCGATGTCGGTGAACGCGAGCTTCGAGTGCTTCTGAAAGACCCACTTCCCCGGCTCGAGCGCCGGCCACGACACCGAGACGCCGGTGCGGCTCACCCGGCGCCAGAACAGGATGCCCATCTGCACGTCGGAGCCGCCCTTGAAGCGGATGGTCTGCAGCGGCAGCCGGATCTCGACGGCGTAGCCCGTGTCGGTGATTCGGCCTGCGCTGTCCCATACCCAGTCGGGCGAGGTGTCTTCACCGCCGGCCGGCGTGTTGAGCATGTCGAGCTGGATGCCGCTGGGATTGACCATCAGGTGGTAGGACAGCTGCCCGGTTCCAAGCGCATCGAGGCTGAGGCCGACCCAGTCGTCGCTCCAGATGTTGTCGCGCCGGGTGATCGAGGTCTTGATCCGCGACGGTTCAGGATCGTCGCAGCGGAAGGCGAAATACAGCGCGTCGTTGTCGTAGGCGACCCAGACCGAGGTCTGCTGCGGGATGGAGTCCCCGTGCAGCGGGTTGTAGGACAGCCATTTGTCGGTGGGCAGCGGCGCGCCGGTCCAGGCCTCGTCGTCCAGCGCGCCATCGATGACCGGGGGCGTGCTGAGCCGCGTCGCCCGGAGCGGCGCCGTCCTTGTCGTCGCCAGGGGCGCCGGGGGCGCCTGGGCCGAAGAGATCGCCGGCGCGACTGCGCTGGATACAAGGATGAGAAGGACGCCCGCTGCCCGCCCGAAGTTCGAACGCATCAAAGGCGTTAGACGGATCCTGTGGAACGAGGGTTTGCACGGACGACTGCTGGGGTTATCAGGGTTAGCGCTGCATCACCCTCACGTAATCGATCTCCATGCGCTGCGGCCAGATGGAGTCGTCCACGCCTTTCTGCCCGCCCCAGTTGCCGCCGACAGCGAGGTTGAGCAGGATGTGGAAATCACGATCGAACGGCCACTGGCGCCAGTCCGCCCCCGGATTCGACAGCCGTTCGTTTGCGAAACCGAAGTACTCCCGGCCGTCGACGAAGGCACGAATCCGGTCGGTGGTCCACTCGACCGCGTACACGTGAAAGTCGTCCTGCGCACCGGCGACCGGCGTCTGGGCGGTGCGCTGCGTGCCATCGACGTGGTTGTAGGCGCGCGTGTGCACGGACGCGTGGACGATCTCCGGATCGAAGCCGACGTGCTCCATGATGTCGATCTCGCCGTTGTCCGGCCAGCCGCCCTGCCCGTACGTCCCCTTCTGCGGCAGCATCCAGATCGCCGGCCACGTGCCTCGCCCGCGCGGCAGCTTTGCGCGCACCTCGATTCGCCCGTAGGTCCATCCCGCACGCGTCTTCAGCCGGGCTGACGAGTAGGCGCGACCGCCGAGCGGCTCGCGCCGGGCTTCGACGATCAGCACGCCTCCTTCGACCCGGGCATTCTCGGGACGCGCCGTCGCTGTAGTACTGCAGCTCGTTGTTCCCCCAGCCGGTGCCGCCGACGTCATAGGTCCACTTCGACGCATCGGGCAGCCCCGGAGTCTCGAACTCGTCCGACCACACCATGCGCCACTCTTCCGCGCCTGCCGGCGGCGGCGACGCAACACGGTCTGTGGAATCCTGCGCACGAGCGCACGCGAGCATCACGACGATCGCTCCACAGAGCGCGACACATCCTCCACACAACTTCATAGAAGGGATCCCTGGTCGGCGCAGGGTAGCACGATGGAGTCCGGGGTCCGGACCTGCTCAGTTCGACCATCTTACTGATGTGACGCCTGTTTTAAGGCGCTGATGTGACGCCTGTTTTAAGGCGCCTGCGGCGCCGAGGCACGAAGGCACGGAGCTCACGGGGAAGAGCGGAATCTCTTCGACGGATTGCGACCCGTTGTCGGCGCCGCGCGGCGGCGTCGGCGTCCGGCAACGGGCA
The DNA here is from genome assembly GCA_963836735.1 of uncultured Acidobacteriota bacterium. Classification (GTDB taxonomy): domain Bacteria; phylum Acidobacteriota; class Vicinamibacteria; order Vicinamibacterales; family 2-12-FULL-66-21; genus JACCXG01. The sequence goes on from CAWIKP010000019.1 coordinate 315,150, forward strand.
GAACCCGGCGATAGTGGCCGGTTGTCTTAGTGAGCCTCCGTGCCCTCCGTTCCTCCGTGCCTCGGCGCCGAAGGCGCCTTTGGTTTGAACCGTCGTGTCGTCGAGGCAGCACCAGGCGCAGCGCATAGACCGCGCGTCTGGTCATCAGCCTGCCGGCTCGCGCTCGTCGTAGACGCGCTTGATCGTGCGCCCGCCACCGCGTCCGCCCTCGGTCTTCAACGACACCGTCAGCATCCGCGGATCGGACGACACCGAGTAGAGCTCGATCAGCTTCAGCCCGCCCTTGAACTTCTTCTCTACTCGCAGCTTCCCTTCCTCCCATTTCGTCGCCGTCTCGAACGGGACCCCGTTGATCGCGCCCGTCTCCTTGCTGCCGTCCAGCGCCAGCCGGGTGCTCACGCCCTCATCGTCGGTGACGATCAACCCTGGATCGCCCTTCACGATGATCAGCCGCGCCGGCGCGTGCAGGACGGCATCCATCGCAGCCCGCATCCGTTCCATTTCTTCGGGGTTCGGCATGCCTCCCCCGCCGCCACCGCCACTGCGGCCGCCGTAGCCCCCACCTTGCCCGCCCATGCCCCCACCGGGCCGGCCCATGCCGCCGCCGCCAGGTCCGCGACGTCCTCCGCCATCATGTCCGGCACTCTGTCCGCCCTGTCCCGGCCGATCGCTCAGATCGGTGTTGAGCACCCAGGTGCCGGTCAGATCCGGTATGACACGGCTTTGCGCCGACACCCGGGGCGCGCTCCACGCCGCCATCGCGAGGATGGCCAGCGCGACGATGGTTTTGCCACTGGTTCGAAACATTTTGAGGACTCCGTTGCTTTCCATCGTCCGTGATCTCACCCGCCGCAAGGACGTGAAAAGAGTGTGAAGCCTCACACTTTTTTCAGAACCCTCTCACGACTCGTGCCGCCCCGGCGTCCTACCCTGCTCGACGAGGTGAGTCATGACGACAGCCATTCGTTCCAGAACTCCCGGCGTTTCACTCCTTGCTCTCACTGCCCTGCTCGCAACCTCGTCTTTCGCCTGGAGCCAGCCCATGCCCGCCTGGCGCCAGTCCCTGCCACGCCCGGTCACCGCCGTGGTCGACATGACCGGTCCGCGATTCGGCCTGACGCTGCTCAATCAGAAAAGCGTCGACACATTGCGGGACGAGAGGGACATCACCATCCACCAGGTGATTTCACAGTTTGGCTGGCAGTTCGAGCACCGGCTTTACACCAACGACGACGGCGTCACGATGCTGACCGAGTGGATCCCGCTGCTCTCCGGCCTCGACCAGGGCGTCGCGATGCCGTCGCTGAACTGGCTGACCGGGATCCGCACGGCGAGCGGCACTGAGTTCGGGCTCGGTCCCAACATCACGCCACTCGGCGTCGGGCTGGTGCTGGCTACGGGGGTGACGATAAAGACGGGCGCGCTGCACGTGCCGTTCAACTTCGCCGTCGCCACGTCGAAGTCGGGCGTGCGCTTCAGCGTGCTGACCGGGTTCAACGTCAGGCGCTAATCGAACGGGTGATTGGTATGATCCAGGGCCATGCCAATCTCGTCCCGCTCGATGATAATCGCCGCGTTCATGGTCCTCGCTGCCAGCGTCTCGAACGCCCAGGTCAAGACTGCAAGCGGAACCGTCCGGGGCGCCTCCAGCGCCGACGGCCGTGTCCGCATCTTCAAGGGCATTCCCTATGCAGCGCCGCCGGTCGGCGATCTCCGTTGGAAGGAGCCACAGCCGGCGGCCGCGTGGGAGGGCGTCCGCGACGCGCACCGAGTTCGGCCGGCAGTGTATGCAGGGACCGATCTTCGGCGACATCACTTTCCCGCAGCCGCCGAGCGAAGACTGCCTCACCTTGAACGTCTGGACATCCGCGGGCACACCCGATCGTCTGCCGGTCATGGTGTGGATTCACGGCGGCGGGTTCCAGGCGGGCGCCGGCCCGGAACCACGCCACGGCGGCGAGGCCTTCGTTCGCAAGGGTGTGGTCCTCGTCACCTTGAACTACCGCCTCGGCGTCTTCGGATTCCTGTCGCACCCCGATCTGACGCGCGAGTCCAGCCACAAGGCCTCGGGCAACTACGGCATGCTGGATCAGGTCGCGGCGCTCAAGTGGGTGAAAGACAACATCGCGGCATTCGGGGGCGACCCTGGCAACGTGACGATCTTCGGCGAATCGGCGGGCTCGTTTGCGGTGAGCGCGCTGATGGCCTCGCCCGTGGCGCGAGGCCTGTTCCACAAGGCGATCGGCGAGAGCGGCGCGTATTTCGGGATCGGTCCGCTGAACCTGCAGCCGCTGCCGGCCTCCGAGCAGTCCGGGGTCAAGTTCGCGACCTCGCTCGGCGCGGACTCGATCGCCGCCCTGCGGGCGAAGCCGGCCGAGGAAGTCCTCAAGGCCGCGCTCAAGACGCAGCCCTGGTTCGCGCCGAATCTCGACGGCTACTTCCTCGCCGAGGACGTCGCGAAAACCTTTGCGGCGGGAAAGCAGGCACGCGTTCCGCTCCTCGCCGGATGGAACGCCGACGAAGTCCGGAGCGGCGTCGTGCTGGCCAAGCAGAAGGCGACCGCGCAAAGCTTCTCGGAAGAAGCGCGCAAGCGCTACGGCCAGGACGCCGATGCCATCCTCAAGGCCTATCCGGCCACCAGCGATCCCGAAGCCCTCGAATCCGCGGCCTCGCTGGCGAGCGACATGTTCATCGGCTACGGCACCTGGAAATGGATCGATATGCATGCCCGGACCGGGCAGTCTCCGGTCTACCGCTACTCGTTCGACCGCAAGATTCCCGTGCCGGCTGATGAAAAGGTCAACGGCATGCCCGCGACGTCCAAGGACATCGGAGCACGCCACGCGGGAGAGATCGAGTACGTGTTCGGCACGCTCGACTCGCGGAAGGGCGTCCCCTGGGAACCAGATCGACCGCACCCTCTCGGATGCCATGACCAGCTATTGGGCGGCCTTCGCGCGAACCGGCGATCCCAGCGTCAAGGGACTCCCGACCTGGCCGAAATATTCGAGCGCAAAGGGCCCGGTGCTCCACCTCGACGACATGATTCGCGCAGCGCCGGAGGCAGAGCGCGGACGCTACGAGGCACTCGATATCTACATGTCGCGACCGCGATAGTTGGAAGGCGTGCAGCGCGGGCCGAGGCGCCGGCTGGATTCGACCGTCGCGATCGCCTCCGCTCCGGCGGCGGGTCCTGTCGCCGGACAGCCCCACTTGGTGCTCGGCACAAAGCGCTGTCACGGGAGTCGCCTGCGCGCCAAGCGGGGCGCCCCGTCCGGCGCCACCCACCGCCTACGCTCCGGCTCGATTGCGCATTGTGAACGGTTTCTCAGTGCCTGAACGGCTACAGACGAAATCGGTCTCCGCCGATTACGGAGCCGGAACGTAGGCGGTGGGTGGCCGCGGACGGGGCCGCCCCGCCCGCCGCGCAGGCGCCTCTCCCGTGACCAGTGCTTTTGGCGCCGAGGACGGGTGGGGCTGTCCGCGGACAGGACCCGCCGCCGGAGTGGAGGCGGTCCCGTGGCGCGGAAACGATCAAGGGCTGGAGCTGCAGGGCCGCGCGTTGTCGAATTCGGACTCGAAGCCGACGCTGTTGCGCAGACCCCTACGTCGCGACCGGGCGATTGGTGACCTTCTCGCGCCGGCGATCGAAGAACAACACCTCGCTTTGGCGGTAGGCCTGCACACCCATGCCGATTGCCGCCATCGCCTGGTAGCCGAGCCGCGCCGGGAGGTTCGGCTCCTGGCGTGAGCGGACGCACGCGAGGAAATTGTCCATGTGCGGATGGCCGCCGCGCGGGACCGGCTGCACGTCGATCTTCAGGGTCGCCGCGCCGGCCTGCTTGGTGAACTCGTCGCGATACTCCTGATCCGGCACGATCTCGATCTGCGTGTTGGTCAGGCTCTCGCTGTTCTGCGCGACGAAGATCGTCGCCTGGCTGCCGTGCACGACGAGCGGCGCGCCGACGCCACTCCCGACCGAGCAGGCCAGCTGCATCGTCCATTCGGGGTAATCGACGTTCATGAAAAAGGTGTCGGGGACCTCGCGGTCCTTCTGATGGTAGATGCCGCCGGACGCCGTGACGCGCGACGGGAAGTCGCCGCCGATGGTCAGCAGCAGCGGGGACACCGAGTGGTAGAAGAGGTCAGTGGCGATCCCGCCGGAATAATCCCAGTATTTCCGCCAGCGGAAGTAGCGCTCCGGATCGAATGCGCGCTTGGGCGCGGAGCCGAGGAAGGCTTTCCAGTCGAGGGTCTTGTCGGTGGCGTCCGGGTCGATCGCATAGTTCCACTCGCCGCGCTGGTTGCGGTTGCGTCCGAAGCCGCCGGATGCCCACATCACCTCGCCGATCAAGCCGTCGGCGATGGCCTTCTTCGCCTTCCAGAAGTGGTCCATCGAGGTGTACTGACTGCCGACCTGAAGGACGCGGCCGGTGGCTTTCACGGTGTCGGCGATTTCCTTTGCCTCGTCGACCGTGTAGGTCATCGGCTTTTCGAGGTAGACGTCCTTGCCGCTGCGCAGCGCATCCATCGCCTGCGCGTGGTGCCAGTGATCCGGTGAGGCGATGACCACGACATCCACGTCGGGTCTCGCACAGACCTCGCGGTAGTCGTGGTAGACCGAGCGTTCGTCCACGCCCGTGGCTTCGCGAGCCCGTTGCTTGCGCTTGTCCCAGATGTCGTTGACGGCGACCGCCTGGACGTCGCCGCGCTCCTTGTTGCGTTCCATCACGCGCCGGATGTGCGTATTCATCCGGCCGCCGCAGCCGATGAACCCGACGTTGATGCGGTCGTTCGCGCCGATCACGCGGCCCTTGGCCGCCACCGCCGTCTGGGCTGCGGTCCGCTCGCCGGCCGCTGCGACCGTCCCGGCGGCAGCCACGGCGCCAACCTGCCTGATGAACTCGCGCCGCGTCGTTGCATCCCGGTCTGACATCACACTTCCTCCAGTCTGGAGCGGGTCGAGACTACCATAGGGCGGCTTGACTCGACGCGGCACTCGCACAAGACTGCCGGTTCCAGTCGTCCCTGGAGGACATATGACCAGTCGTGTACAGGACGCCCCGGCCCCGGGAGAGGCCCAGCTCACCGCCGAGTTCATCGAGTTCCTGAAGCGGGCGAGCGCGGCGCGGCCGCGCGGGAGCGCCGGCGAGGTTCTCCGGTTCAACCAGGGACGCGCGACCGGCTGCGTGGACGCAGAGTTCACGGTGCGCGAAAACCTGCCCGACGCGCTGCGCGTGGGCCTCTTCGCGACGCCGCGAACCTATCAGGCCGTAGTCCGGTTCGCGAATGCCACCTCTGCAACCGATCGCGAGCGCGACACGCGCGGCATGGCAATCGGCGTCCTCGACGCGGCTCCCGACAACCTGACGCCTGGCCAGACCAGGCAGGACTTCGTCCTCAACAGTCATCCGGTCATGCCCGCCCAGGGCCCGAAGGAGTTCCTGGAGTTGTTGAGAGCCAACGAGGCCGGCGGCGCGAAGCGCGCACTGTACTTTGCGACCCACTTCCGCTCGACCCGCATCGTGCTCGCTTCGAGGCAGCACCACGCCTGTCACCTCGACATCCACTACTGGAGCACGACACCGTATTCGTTCGGTGCCGGACCGGCGGTCAAGTACATGGCGCGCCCTGCGCTGGATCACGTCAGCCGGCTCCCCGATCAGGTGACCGACACCTACCTGCGCGACGCGCTTCGCGCCCATCTTGCGCAGGCCGACGCATCGTTCGACCTGATGGTCCAGTTCTACGTCGACGAGAACCGGACGCCGATCGAAGATGCGATGGTCGAGTGGACGCAGGATCGCTCGCCGTGGCAGGCTGTGGCCCGCATCCGGGTCCCGCGACAGCCTGTCGACGATGCCGCGCGGGCGGCGCGATGCGAGCAGATGGCGTTCAATCCGTGGCACGCTCGTCCGGAGCACCGTCCGCTCGGCGGCATGAACCGGGCCAGAAAAGAGATCTACCGCGCGATGAGCGAGTTCCGCCGCGCGGCCGGAACGCAGGCGCAGGGAGTGAACCGGGAGGTGAAGTAATGAAGATGAAGTGGACAGCCAGTGCGATCGCCATTCTTCTCGCTGCATCGACCGACCTGGGCGTGGCGCAGCAGGCGCCGGGCGGCGCCGGGCCGCGCGAGGACGCCTACGTCAACGCATATCGGCCAAAGGTCAAGCTGAGCGACCCGAACGAGACGGATCAAGGACGATCCGGTCGGCCGCCTCGAAGCCGGCGCGAGCAGATGGGCGGTGACCTCAGTCCCGAATTCATCGCGGCCCTGACGGCCGCGGCCGATGCGCAGCGGGCGCAGGTACGGGCCGGACGGCCGCGGTGCGATCGCCGTCGGGGGCGGGCCGGCCTGGACCAACATCGGACCGTATCGATCCAACTGGATCCAGAACGGGCTGCAGGTTCAGGAATCCGACACCGGGCGAATCCGCACCTTTCTCGTGCACCCGACCAACCCGGACGTGCTCTACGTGCTGACGTCGAGCGGCGGGTTGTGGAAAACGACGAACTTCAGCGCGCCGAGACCGGGCTGGCGCGCCATGACCGACACCATCCTCAGCACGTCGGGCGGCAGCGCCGCGTTCGGCGAGAGACCCTGACACGATCTATCTCGGGACCGGTGATCCGTTCGATCCCGGCGTCGGCGGCTTCGCGCGCCGCTCCACGAATGGCGGCGAAAGCTGGTCCAGACGCCATCAAGCTCGGCGCATCGACGATCATCCCCGACGTGAAGGTCGATACCAGCGCCGCGGCCGACATCGTCCTCGCGGGGACGAACGCCGGACTCTTCCGTTCGACTGATGGCGGCGCGACCTACTCGGCTGCCCGGTGCTGACCGGCCTGATCTGGAGTCTCGCCCGCACCAGTGCCGGGCTGGCTTGCGGCGCGGACCGTCGGCGCCGTCAGCACGGGTCGATCATGCTGTCGACCGACAAGGGTGCCACGTGGGCGCCGATTCCGAACGGCGGCAACGTGATCGCCGGCATCGGACGCGCCACGCTCGCGACGGCCGTCGCCGGGGATGCAGTGGTCTACGCCTTCGCCGCAAGCACCGGCAACGCGCGCGCAGAAGGATCTCTACCGCTCAATCGACGGCGGCCTGAACTGGACGGCCATCGGCCTCGGTCAGTACGTCGTCAAGCCGGGAACACCGCCGGTCACGGTCTGGGAAGGGCAAGTTCCCGGTCAACCCGAATCCCGATCAGCCGAACATGGACATCATGGCCGGCCAGGCGTTCTACAACCAGATGGTGCTGGTGGATCCGGCCGATGCCGCGCGGAACACCGTCTACATCGGCGGGCAGCTCAGTGCGGCCAGGTCGACCGACGGCGGCGGCAACGTGGCGCATCATCAGCAACTGGCTGGCGCAGTTCAAGCTGCCCTACGTCCACGCCGATCATCACGCGGCGGCCTTTGCCAGCCTCAAGGGCGAGCCGGCGATCGATCTTCGGCACCGACGGCGGCCTGTTCATCAGCACCGACGGCGGGCGACTCCTTCAGCTCGCAGAAGAACGACGGCATCTCGTCGTATCTGATCTACGCGCTGTCCGGCAACCCGATGCATCCCGACGATGTGTTCATCGGACTGCAGGACGACGGCTCGCGCTGGCGCGTGGGAAAGTCGGGCACCTACAACCAGGTGCTCGGCGGCGATGGATTCGGCGCCGCGTGGAGCCAGGCGACTGATGACGTCGGCCTCGCCAGCGTCTATTACTCCTTCATCGTCCGGACATAATCCACGCCTCCCACGACCAGCACAAATGGCTGATCGGCTGGAACGGGATCGCCGAGTTCTTCGATCCGGCCTCACCTACTTCAACACCGCTCTCGGCACGCCGCGCGCCTCGTCAGATCCGAAGGGCCAGACGTTCTTTCACCGGACGCGCTATCGGCTCTACCGAACCACGAACGGCGCCGAGAGCTGGACCTGCGTGATGGAGACCCCTCTCGCAACGACACCCGCCGCCGGCGCATCGTCGACATGCTCCCCGCCGGTGAACCGCCCGACACGCCGCCCCTCCGTGTCGCGCTCCGTGGCGGGTCGCACCCGATTGGCATCAGCCCGGACGACCTCGATCACTTCGGCGTGCTGGCCAACGGCGGATGGTTCTATTCGACGGTGGACGCGGGAACCACGTGGAGCAGCCGGATCCTGCCCGCGCTGCGCCGCCGGGACGTGGCCGGGATTCAACGCGACCCTTGCGTATGCCAGCAACTCGAAGCTCTACGTGGGGAACGAGGCTCCCATCGGTACACCGGTGCGCGTGATCAAGTCGCTGGACGGCGGCGCGACATGGAGCGTGGCCAGCGCCGGGCTGCCCCCGGTTCCGACGACCAAACTCGTGGTGAGTCCACGGGATCCGTCAGGCAACACGGTGTATGCCGGCACATGGCTCGGCGTGTATGAAACGACCGACGGGGGCGCATCCTGGCACCTCTACGGCAACGGGCTGCCAATGGTGGTGGTCAGCGATCTGTACATGCCGACCGATGGCAGCTATCTGCGCGTAGCCACCTACGGCCGCGGCGTCTGGGAGACGCGGTTCTAGGTTCCTTCCGCCTGAAGGCGGAAGCCACGAAAGGCTGATGTGCCGCGTGGCTTCCGCCTTGCTCACCCGATTTCGAGTGACTTCTGACTTCCAAATGATGTCGTGTGGCTTCCGCCTCAGGCGGAGATAACTCGCCGAACGCGCTATAGTCCCTCTCATGCGCACTCTCCTGGCGGTCCTCTTCTTGACCGCCGTCGTTCCCCAGCAACCGCCGTCGGGCGGCTATTCCCCGGTCCAGGACGGCTATCCCCACGGTGACCCGCCCTACCTGCTGGAAAGCGGTTGGGAGCCGCTGTTGAACGGCCAGGACATGACCGGCTGGAAGGCGTGCGACCCGAGCGCAAAGAGCGAGTGGTTCACGACGCCGGCCGTCCGCTTCGAGCCGTTCCTCGGCCCGACTCAGTTGAACGGCCGGCCGGCACCCTCCGGCGTCATTCTCAACGGTCGCACCGGGCGCACCGCGAACATCTGCACGGAGCGCTCGTTCGGCGACGTCGAGCTCTATCTCGAGTTCATGCTGGCGAAGGGCTCGAACTCGGGTGTGTATCTGCAGTCGCTCTACGAGATTCAGATCTTCGACAGCTGGGGATCGACCGGCACGCCAACGACCTCCGACGGCGGCGCCATTTACCACCAATGGATCGAGGAGCGCGGTGTCGGAGGATCGGCGCCTCTCCTGAACGCCTCGCGGCGGCCGGGCGAATGGCAGACCTACCAGGCGTGGTTCCGTGCGCCGCGGTTCGACGCGTCCGGAAAGAAGTCCGCGCCCGCGCACTTCCTCCGGGTGCTGTTCAACGGGCAGCTCGTGCAGAAGGAGGTGGACGTGGCTGGCCCGACGCGCGCGCACCTGGAAGTCCCGGAAGCCGCACAGCGTCCATTGATGATCCAGGGCGACCACGGGCCCGTCGCGCTTCGAAACATCTACGTCCGGCCACTTCGTCCGATCGTGGTGCGGTGAGCCGATCGGCCTTCCGCCTGAAGGCGGAAGCCACCAGATCGCGGTACCAAGAGGCGCGCGCGGCGACCCTGCTAGGATCATGGGATGGCTCTCGACGAACGTGCATTCTTCACCGACCGGCCCGAGACTCGTCAGGCGCGCTATCAGTGCCCGAAGTGTCGCCGGACCGCCGACTACAACGTGAGGTGGGTCAGGCGCACCAGAAAGGACCGGCTGCCGGCCGGTGCGAGCGAGGAGGACCGCGCCAAGTTCGCGAAACTGCGCGACTACCTGCTGCGCGTCGAAGACGAGGTCGTCTGCCGGACCTGTGGAAAGAGGTTCGAGATTCCGTCCCAGCAGTCGCTCTTGTTCGTGGATCAGCTCGCGGGACTTCCCAACGAGGAAGAGCTCGAACGGGAGATCGCGGCCGCGTCCGGTGAGCCCGAGACGGCGCCCGAGCGTAAGCCCCAGCTGCCGGCACGCTTCACCAGGAAGTCAACGGGATGGAAATAATACCTCCGCGAATTTGACATCATCCGGGATGGTTGGTTAGAGTCCAAAACGAATCGCGACTGTGCGTTCACCTCATCGCTCCTCCACCAAAGAAGCGATTTCGTGAGAGCGGCTCTGCTCCAAAAAGCAGGGGCTGGCCGTGATTCCGGGGCCTGCCGGCTTTGCCGGCGGCTCCGTCTGCGCCATCCGACTCCGCACTCCAACCAGATCAGTTCGATTCGACCGCCGTCAGGAGGTCATGACTGAAGCGCGAATGTCCGACACCGATACCTGTTCTCTGATTCAGCGTCTCCATGCCTTGTTCAATGCCCGCGAGCTCGAGGAAGCCGCGGCGCTCTTCGCCGACGATGCGGTGGTCGAGCACGGGGCGCCAGGGCGCCAGCAGCGTGGAGGCGCCGGTTATCTGGAGTTCGCGCGCAGGTGGATTGCCGCGTTCCCCGACGCGGTGCTGACGGTCGAGGGCATCACGCCGCGGAATCCGGCGACGATCGAAGTCGACCTTCTGGCCACCGGAACACACCAGGGCCCGCTGGACCTCGGCGGATACGGCCTGTTCAAGCCGAGCGGAACGATGGGCAAGCTGCGGCTCCGTCAGATCGTCGAGTTCCGTGACAGCCGGATTGCCTACTCGGCTCTCTCCTACGACGTCCAGGACATCGTCCAGCAGCTCACCGTGGTCAGCGTGCCGAAGCTGCTCGAGCACCTGAAGCGCGTCCAGCAGATCGGAGAGCGTCTCGCGCAGACGTCCCCGGAGCAGGTCGTGGAGCGGCGCGCGATCATCGATCGGCTGGGCACCGAGATCGATGCCGCGCGGCGAATCGTCCGGCCCTACTACGACCGCTGAGTCTTTCCCTCTCCAGGCTCACTTTCCCGGCAACGCATAGGCGACGACTCCGGCCGGCGGAGCGCCAGATCCGCCGCTGCCCGCGGCAGTGGCCGTCACCAGCAGGTACTGCCGGCCGTTCAACTCGTACATCGACGGCGCTCCGCTCGTCGTCCCCCCGAGCGGCAGCTCGGAAATCTGCTTGCCGGTGCTGCTGTCGTAGATGTGCACCTTGCGGTCGGCCGCAGTGACGAAGAGCAGGCCCGTCGTTGTCAGGAGCATGCCCCCCTTCGTCGTTGCCGCCGTCCCGGTGCCCTTGATGCCCTGATCGACGAGACGCAGGTCGTCGCCCAGACCGATCTGCCATTTGATCGTGCCGCGATTGAGGTCATAGGCGGTGAGGGTGGTGTACGGCGGACTGATGATGGTCGGGAAGAGCCCGAAGCCGTTGGTCACGTAACGACCCTCGGTCACGACCTCCTTGGATCCGCGACCGGAGCGAATCTCGCCGGCCTTGAGCAGCCGGAGAATCGTCGGCACGTTGAACCCGATCACGTAGACGCTCCCGTCCGCGGGGTGGCCCGCGGTACTGCCCCAGTTCGACCCACCCTGGTTGCCTGGCATGTGGATCACCTCATCGAAGCCGATGGGGGTATAGGGGCCGTCGTTCCTGGCCTTCAGGATGCGCTGCCTGAACTCCTCACGCTCCTGCGGGGTCAGGATGTGGGGATTCAGATCGTCGACCGTGAACTTCTGCCGTGAAAATGGGGGCGGCGCGGTCGGAAACGGCTGCGTCGGCGAGAGCGCCTCACCCGGCACCGTCGAGTTCTGGGGCACCGGCCGTTCCTCGATCGGCCAGATCGGCTTTCCGCTGACCCGGTCGAACACATACAGGTAGCCGGTCTTGCTCGCCACCGCGACGACGTCGATGCTGCGGCCGTTCTGCCGGATGGTTGTCAGCTGGGGCGCGGAGTTGTTGTCGAGGTCCCAGATGTCGTGGTGCACCGTCTGGAAGTGCCAGAGCCGCTTGCCCGTCCTGACGTCGAGCGCGATCAGGCAGTCGCCGAACAGATTGGCGCCGTGGCGGTTGCCGCCGTAGAAGTTGAACTTCGGGCTGCCGGTCGGCACGTAGATGATCCCGCGCTTCGCGTCGATCGACTGCTCCCCCCAGTTGTTCGCGCCGCCGACGGTCTTCCAGGCGTCTGCGGGCCAGGTGTCGTAGCCGAACTCGCCGGGACGCGGCACGGTGTGAAACGTCCAGACCAGTGCGCCGGTCCTGACGTTGAAGGCGCGGATGTCGCCGGGTGCGGATGCGTACTCCTGGTTGGTCGCCGACCCGAGAACGATCAGGTCTTCGAACACGCGTCCCGGCGTCCGGGTCTGCTGGCTGATCGTCGTCGGATCGCGATCGAGCCCGACCCGCAGGTCCACCGTGCCGCCCTGGCCGAACGAGGCGATCGGCTCACCGGTGACGGCATCGAGCTCCTGCAGCAGGTTGCTGGTGCTGAAGATCAGCCGGCGCTCCTTGCCGTCGCGGCTCTCCCAGTAGTTCACGCCGCGGCCGTTGAAGGTCGGCGCGCCCTTGTAGATCCACAGCTGCTTGCCGGTCGCCGCGTCGAGCGCCACGAACGAATTGGCTTCGCCGCGGGCGTAGACCGTGCCGCGCACGACCAGCGGGTTGAAGTCGGTGAGCCCGGCAGGGTACGTCCAGGCCACCTCGAGCTGACCGACGTTGGCCTTGGTGATTTGTGTGGATGTGACGAACCGCGAGCTGTCGGGTCCGCCGGCGTAGTCGCGCCACTCGCGGGGCCCCTGGCCGGAAAGAGCGGCGCCGGCTGCGACGGCCACCGCCAGCGATAGCATCCAGAGTAATGACGCACGAGACCGACCCGCGTGCCGTGATCCTGCTGACGAAATCACTCCCCTGCCCATCCGCCGCGCCCTCCGCCGCCCGGTGTCGACCCTGACTGATCGTGATCGGGCTTACGGAACACTACACTAAGCGCGGCGATGGACGCGATCCTCCGCGGAAGCGCGCGCCCCCGGGGCTCCGGGCCCGCTCCTATTTGACGGACACGGCCAGGCCGCTCGCGATCGACTTGTCCATGAGTGCCCGCATCTCCGTCTCGGCCTGCTTGACGGCTGCCTGCATCTTCTTGTCGAGCGCCTGCATCTCCCGATCGAGCACTTTCATCTGCTCGTCCAGATCCGCCATTGGCTTGTCGAGCTCACGCATTTTGGTGTCCACTTCGCGCATCTGGCGATCGAGGGCGCGCATGCTCTCATCGAGTTGCTGGCGCTCCTGGTCGATCCGGCGGCGGTCCGCGTCGGTTCTCGCCGAGATCTCGCGTTCGGCGAGCCGCCCCTGCCGTTCGCCGATCGTGCCCTGCTGTGCTCCGATCACTCCCTGCTCCGCACCAATGCGCCCTTGCCGCATGCCGATCTCTCCCTGCTTCGCGCCGATTTCTCCCTGTCGGGTTCCGACCTTTCCCTGCTCATCGCCAATCACATTCACCGGCGCCCAGAGGTTCAGGACCTGATCGATGGCCGAGGGATCTTGAACGACGTACTCACGGCCGCCCTTGCGAAACCAGAGAAGTCGCTCGCCGGCACGCCGATAGCGGCGAGCGGTCTCGATATCCCGCATCGACCCGGACGTGTTCGTGTGGTGGTCGTCGAGGAACAGGACGTAGTTGATCTCACGCTCCTTCTCCTGCCCGCCGTCCGACGACGTGGCGAGAAGGGTGGTGACGGTCCGATCGGGCACCACGTTCGGGGTGGGGACGGGCTGTGGCCTCGCGCTCAGCCGCAGGGGAACGATCGCGGCGACGGCCGCCGTGATCAGGGTGGCGGCGGTGGCACGCCGGGTCCAGGAATGGCTCGCGGGTTCGCGAAGCATGGTGATCCTCCGTTTGAGGGTCGAGAACGACCAGGACGCCCCCGCGGCAGCCGCGGACATCCGGCCCGGCGACACGCCGAGTGCGAGCAACAGCCGGCCGTAATCACGGGGCGAGGTGTCCAGCGCGTCGATGACCGCGGCATCGCAGGCCGCCTCGCGGCACAGCGCATATTCGCGGGCGGCCAGTCTGACCAGCGGGTGGAAGAAGAAAATCCGTTCGGCAAGGGCAGGCACGCAGCCCAGCCAGAGGTCGGCCCGCTTCACGTGTGCGAGCTCATGACACAGGGTCATGCGCTGCTCACCGGCCGAGAGCGCCGCAAATCGCTCCGCGGGCACGACCACCACGGGGCGCAGCGCTCCGGCAACCAGCGGCGTGCCTACTTCCTGAGAGATCCGAATGGGCGGCGTGCGCCTCAGCCCGATCGTGGCGGCAACCTCAGCGGCGATCCGCGTGGCGGCATCTGGAGCGGGCTCGGATCGCTCGATCAGGTTCGTCGTCATCCGCCACTTGCGCACGCTTGCCGCCAACGCCAGTCCGACCCCGCACAGCCAGAGCCCGAGCACCACCGCCGGCCATTCGATGGCCGTCACGAAAGCGGCGGGCGGGTGTGACGACACAGCCACGATCGCCGCGAGCCCTATCGCTCCCTGGTAGCGAAAATCCTTCGGTCGCAACGGCGGGTGCGGGTGACTGCGCCGCAGGAAGTACCCGTAGCTCGAGGGGGGTAACCCAGACGAGCGCAAGAAGGAACTTCGCGGCCGCACACCACCACAGGATCGTGAGGGTGCCGGCGGACAGACGCGGCCACAGCCGGCCCAGACCCCAGATTCCGGCCACGAGCACCGCTCCCTCCAGGGAAGCACGAACGAGCGAGGTCAGCATCATCGGTCCTTTCTCCGGGCGGCGCTCAGCCTGGCCACGATGTCCTCGAGCACCCGCAGTTCCTCGTCCGAGACGTCCTTCGCCTCCGACAGATAGGCGACCAGCGGCGACACCGAGCCGTTGAGCTTGCCCTCGACGAGATGCCGCACGGCGCCTTTCAGCAGGTCCGCGGACGAGACCCTGGCCCGGTATCGATAGACGCCGTCGAGCAGCCGCCGGCCGAGATGTCCCTTTTTCCGCAGCCGCTCCATCATCGTCAGAACCGTCGACCGGGCGAGCCCACGCTCCGATCCGAATGTGTCGACCGCTTCCGCCACCGACACCGCGCCACGGTCGGCGATGTATCGAAGCAGCGCGAGTTCCTGTTCCCCTATCGTCGAGTGCGCCATCGAAGCTCCATGACTACACGTGTCGTCAGGGACGACACTAGCACTGACGACAGGTGTAGTCAACCGGGTCGCGGGTTCGGCGGGGCGGGGGGTCGTGGGTTCCGGGAGCCCGCGACCCCCGACATAGAATCCCCCCGTGCGTTCCCCAATACTTCTACTCTCTCTGACGCTCCTGTGCATTTCGTGCGGCGCGCCGAAGGAGCCAGTCACCGAGATGCCGCAAACGCCGTTCGTTTCCGACCTGGCCTTTCTCCGCAGCCACACCTCGCCGCTCCTGCTCGGCGAGGCGCCCGGGCCGCAGATCGTGGTTGCGCCCGAGTATCAGGGCCGGGTCCTCACCAGCACGGTTGGCGGCGAACACGCCCCGAGCTTCGGATGGCTCGGCCGGGCGGCGATCTCGTCGCATGCGCGGCAGCCACACATGAACGTGTTCGGCGGAGAGGACCGATTCTGGCTGGGGCCGGAAGGGGGACAGTTCGCGCTCTACTTCAAGAAAGGCGATCCCTTCGATCTCGCGCATTGGCAAGTGCCGGAAGGCTTCGACTGGGGCCCGTGGGACGTCGTCACGCAGGCGGCGGCGGGCGTGCAGTTCCGGAAACGGTTGTCGCTGCGCAACTACTCGGACACGCCGGTCGAAATCGAAGTGAACCGGACGGTCCGCCTGCTCGCTCATACGGATATCCTGACCGCGCTCGGGATCGCACCGGCGCCGGCGGTTCGAGCCGTCGCGTTCGAATCGTGGAATGCCGTGAAAAATACCGGCACGGTCGCGTGGCGGCCCGAAACAGGCCTGGTCTCGACCTGGATCCTGGGCATGTTCAACCCGTCCCCTTCAACGACGATCGCCATTCCGTACGTCCAGGGCCCGGAAACGACGTTGGGACCGGTCGTCAACGACGCGTACTTCGGCAAGGTTCCCGCCGACCGGCTGATCGTGGCCCCCTCGGTCGTCCTCTTCCGGGGCGACGGACAGTTCCGGAGCAAGATTGGCCTCTCGCCCGGGCGGGCGATGGCTGTTGCCGGAAGCTACGACGCCGCAGGACATGTCCTCACGCTGGTCCAGTACACGCGTCCGGCGGGCGCGACCCGCTACGTCAATTCGATGTGGGCGATTCAGCAGAACCCATACGGCGGCGACGTCATCAACAGCTACAACGACGGGCCCCCCGCTCCGGGCGCTGCGCCGCTCGGTCCGTTCTATGAGCTCGAGACATCGTCGCCGGCCCTCGATCTCGCACCGTCAGGTGAACACGTCCACGTGCACCGCACGATTCACCTGGTCGGCCCTGAAGCCGACCTCGATGCCGTCGCGCGGGAGGTGCTGAAAGTGTCGCTCGCCGAGATCGCTGGTGCCTTCAAAGCTGCGTCACGATGACTGTCCTGTTCATCTGACCGCTGTTAACCATTCCCCCGCCGCTGCGTAATACGAGTCAGACGTCTGGGTGCGTTCTCTCGGGCTCGGGGTTCGGGACTCGGGGCTCGGACTTCAGAGCCCACTTCGAACTGCTGGCAGGCTCTTTCCGGGCCCCGAGCCCCGAGTCTCGAGCCCCGACCAGAAAATCCCATGGAGGCTGCGCGGTGAAAAGAATCCTGAACGTTCTGCTGTTGGTGTTGCTGCTCTGCGTCGTGGCGCAGGCCCAGACCGGCCTGAGCGGCAAATGGACGGAAACGACGCCGAGCGGGCTCAACGCGGAACTGGACCTCAAGGCCACGGACACCGCGATCGCGGGGACGTTCACCGTCCGGGGCCGCCCCATGACCATTACCGACGGCAAGGTGACGAACAACGCGTTCACGTTCAAGGCCGCGCTCGAGGGGCAGCCTGAAGGGTTCTCGGGCGAATTGAACGGCGACGCGATCGTGCTCTGGCGCGATCGCAACGGAAAGGGCGACGCTTTGACCCTGAAACGTCCGTCGACCTCGCTCACCGGCCGGTGGCAGGGACAAACGCCCAATGGCATGAGCCTGATGCTGGACCTGGTCCAGAAGGATCAGACGCTGACCGGCACGCTCAACCGGGAGGGAGAATCGGCGCCAATCAGCAACGGCAAGGTGTCGAAGAACACGTTCACGTTCATGGCCACGCTCGACGGCGCGAGCGAGACCGTCGAGGGCACCGTCGAGACGGACGACATGAAGGCGTGGCTGACACGGCAGGGACCCGAGCGCACGGCGGTTTTGAAGCGCGTGAAATAGATCAGTTTCCAGTTACCAGTTTCCAGTAGCCAGCGGGAAGTCGCTGGAACTGGTAACCGGGATCCCGCCGCGTTTTCGAGGTGACGAGCGGCGGGACCAGCCCTACTTCTGGAAGGCCTTCGACGCGAACTCCGTGAAGTTCTGACGCCAGTACGGCCACACGTGACCGACCTCGGGCGTCTCCAGCTCGGTGAACTGCACGTTCTTCGATCGCAGCCAATCCTTGAACTGACGGTTGACCGCGATCAGCGAATCCGCGGTGCCGCACGTGATCCACAACATCTTGATCCTGGAGTTGGCCTTGGCGTCGAGCGTCGGAAAGTTCTTGTCGAACACTGCCGGATCGATCGTGCGCGCCGCGCCGCGGCCGCGGCCACCGGCGCCTGCCGCAGGCGGCCCTGCCGGCCCTGCTCCGGCCGGAGCGGCTGGTGCCGCTGCCGGCGCGCCCACCGCTGGCGCGGCCGCAGGCGGCGCCGCGCCGGCAGGCGGGGTCGCGTTCGCGCCCGGCCACATCACGAATGCGCCGCTGAAGGATCCAATCCAGGCAAATCTGTCGAGGTGATTGAGGGCGGTGTAGAGCGTCTCGGCGCCACCCATCGACAGCCCCGCGATCGCGCGCTCCTCGCGATTCCTGCTGACGTTGTACGACCGTTCGACCGCGGGCATCACTTCGTCGAGCAGGATCTTCGTGTAGCCGGTGATGCTCTCCGGCGCCATCGCCCCGGCCGGTCCGTTGTTGACACCATAACCCAGCGTCGTGACCAGGACCATCGGGACGGCTTTGTTCTGCGCGACCAGGTTGTCGAGGATGACGTTGGCTGCCCCGCCGTTCATCCACCGCTCCGCATCGTCACCCAGGCCGTGCAGGAGGAAGACCACCGGATAAGGGCGTGAGCGCCGCGCGTCGTACCCGGCCGGCGTGTAGACGAAGTAATCGCGTTCGTCGTTCGCGACCGCGGAGCGGAACGTGTGCTTCGCGACCGCGCCACGCGCGACAGCCGCCGCCGGCAGCCACGGGTGCGGCCCTGGCACCACGAACATCGACTGGAACCCGGCGAACGAGGTCTGCACCTGCCGGTTCGCAGGGTCGTTGATCGACGTACCGTCAACCACCAGCGAGTAGGTGTAGTAGTCCGGCGTCAGCACGTCGCTCGCGACGCTCCAGACACCCTGTTCGTCCTTCTGCATGACCAGCCGGTTGCCCGCCAGGGCGACGGCGACCTCCTTTGCGTTTGGCGCGCGCAGGCGGAACGTGACGCGGCCATCAGCCTCGACTTCCGGCGACTTCACGGGCGGCGCGCCGCGACCGCCGCCTCGCGGCCCGGCGGCCGGCGGCGCGCCTGACGGGGCTGGGGGCACGGGCACAGCAGGCTGCTGCGCCGTCAGCATGGCCGACGGCCAGAACGCTACGAGGAGGACGATGGGAAGAATGGAAAACCGTCGAAACATGCCGGATCCTTTCGGGAATGATTTCAACCTGAACTCTATCTCATTTGATTTTCTCTCTCTGCCTTCCGCCTGAAGGCGGAAGGCAACTACCAATGATCCACAATATCCCGATGCGCATTCACCGCCGGACTGCACTCGCCATCTGTCTCCTGGCACTCCTGGTTTCGAGCCGGCCCCTGATTGCCAGGCTCGACGTCGTCAGAATCGATACGGGATCAGTCTCGGGGGTGACCGGGACTGGTCGCGTCACCGCATATCTCGGAATACCGTTTGCCGCGCCGCCGGTCGGCGAGCTCCGCTGGCGTCCGCCTCAGCCCGCGGCCAGCTGGGAAGGCGTGCGCAAGGCGACCACCTTCGGCACCAGCTGTATGCAGAACCAGGCGGGCTCGCGGCTGCCCTGGACCGAAGAGTTCATGACGCAGGGGCCGATCGGCGAAGACTGTCTGTTCCTCAACGTATGGACGGCGGCGCGGAATGCGGGCGCCAGGCTGCCGGTCATGTTCTGGATCTATGGCGGCGGCTTCAACGAAGGCTCGAGCTCGGTGACTGTCTACAACGGCGCCGAGCTCGCAACGAAGGGCGTCATCGTCGTCAGCGTGAACTATCGGGTCGGCCCGCTGGGATTTCTGGCCCATCCGGAGCTGACCGGGGAATCCGAACATCACTCTTCCGGGAACTACGGTCTCCTCGATCAGATCGCTGCGCTGCAGTGGGTCCGTCGGAACATCGCGGCGTTTGGCGGCGATCCGAATCAGGTCACTGTCTTCGGACAGTCGGCCGGCGCCCTCTCGGTGATGCACTTGATGCGATCGCCGCTCGCCAGGGGCCTCTTCGCCCGCGCCATCGCGCAGAGCGGTCCTGGCCTGCTCGGACGCAACACGCTCGGCGGCGGCGCCACGCTCGCCGACCGCGAAGCTGCCGGGGCCAGGTACATCGAATCAAAAGGCGCGAAGACCCTCGCCGAAATGAGAGCGCTGCCGGCCGGGATTTTCTTCGCGCCAGCCGGAGGACGCGGCGGGGCGACAGTGACTGTGCCCAACAACCCGTTCAACGACGGCTGGGTACTCACCGCAACCCAGCCGATCGAGCCGGTGCCGATGATGGCCGGCTTCACCGCGGACGACATCGGTGTCGCCACCGCCGGCTTCGGAGCCGCGGCCAAGGCGTCCCTCGTCAGCTATCAGAGCGACGCGCAGCGGGTCTACGGCGATCAGGCGGCGACGTTTCTGAAGCTCTATCCCGCTGCATCAGATGCCGACGTGGCGACGGCGCAGAAAACTGCCGGCCGCGATCGCGCGCGGGTGACGATGGATCTCTGGGCCGCGGAACAGCAGAAGGCCAGCAAGCGCATCTACACCTACTTCTTCGACCGCCCGATTCCCTGGCCGGCCCATCCCGAGTTCGGCGCGTTTCACACCGGCGAAGTGCCGTACGTCTTCAGGACCATCGATCGCATCGATCGCCCCTGGGAGCCCGTGGACCGAACGCTGGCCGAGACCATGTCATCCTACTGGGCCAACTTCGCGAAGAAAGGCGATCCGAATGGCAGCGGGCTGGCGCGCTGGCCGGAGTACGTAGCGGGCAGCCACATCACGATGCAGCTGGGAGCCAGGCTCGGCATGATGAGCGTGGCGGAAGCACCGAAGCTCGATTTCTTCCTGAGGCAGCTCCAGAAGGCGGGCTCGCAGCCGTAGGCCGCTGGACCGCTGGACCGCTGGACCGCGCTTGGGCCGTTGGGCCACGACTCACCTTTCAGGCTTCGTCGGACGCCGGCCGCAGCCGCCGCTTGGTGACAGCCGCCAGGCGGCTGAGCCAGCGCCTGGCGCCATCGCCCACCAGCGCGCGTTCGAGCGCGTCGAACTTCACGTAGGCCACCGGCACGAGCAGCAGCGTCAGGAAGAGGCACAGCGACTGGCCGCCGATGATGGTCACGGCAATCGCGGCGCGGCCGGTGCCGCCGATGCCGATGCCCAGCGAGGTCGGGATCAGGCCCGCGATGATCGCGGTGGTCGTCATCAGGATCGGCCGCAGCCGGGTCCGGCACGATTCGACGATGGCCTCGCGCAGTGGCATCCCCCTGGCGCGCAGCACGTTGGCGTAATCGACCTGCAGGATGGAGTTCTTCTTGACGATGCCGAGCAGCAGCAGCATGCCGAGCGCGCTCCAGAGGTTGAGCGTGCCCCGGGTGATCCACAGCGTGAACAGCGCAAACGGCACCGCGATCGGCAGCACCAGCATGATCACGATCGGCTGCAGGAAGCTCTCGAACTGCGAGGCCAGCACCATGTAGACGAAGATCATCGCCAGGCCGATCGCCATCATCAGGTTGGCGGTGGTCTCGTCGAGGATCTTCGACTGGCCCTGCAGCCGGAACGACATGGCCGGTGGCATGTTGAGTCCCGTCAGCATCCGGCGCACGTCGTTCGCCGCCTCGTCCAGGGCATGGCCCGGCGCCACGTCAGCGTTGAGGGACACGGTGAACTGACGGTTCGAGCGCTGCAGCGTCGTCGGCCCGAGGCCGCGCTCGATCCGTGCGATGTTGTCGATCCGGATCGGTCCGTTCGCCGACGGCACCGTCAATCGCCCGATCTCCTCGATGTCGCGGCGCTGATCCTCGCGGACCCGGATCTTGACCGGGTACTGTTCGGTCCCTTCCTTGTAGAACGAGATCTGATCGTCGCCGGACACCGCGAGCCGCAGCGTGTTCCCGACCGTCGACATGCGCACGCCAAGATCCGCGGCGCGCTTCCGATCGACGGCGACGTGCACCTCGGGGTTCGAGATGTTCAGGTTGATCTTCGGCTCGGTCAGGCTCGGCAGCCGCTCCGCCGCCTCGAGCGCCCGCTTCGAGTACTCGGCGATCTGCCCGAGATCGGCGCCGAGGATGTTGACCGAGATCGGGAACCCGGCCTGCCCCTCGCCGCTGCCCAGCGCGTTGCGCGAGGTGATCGACGGACGGTACGACGGGTACGCCGCCAGCCGGCGCCGCATCTCCGTGATGATCTCGGCCTGGCTGTTCTTCCGGTTCTCGATCGGCAGTGCCTGACAGAGGAAATGGATGTGGGTCGGCGAGCTCGCGCCCATCCCGGTGACGCCGATCGACGGCTCGATCTGTGCCACCCCCTCGATGCCGCTGATCTCCTTGAGCAGCTTGAACGACACTTCCGTGGTGCCCTCGAGCGACGTGCCTTCCGGCGCGTCGACGTGTATCGTCCAGTCGCCCATGTCCTCGTTCGGCACGAACTCGCGGCCGACCATCCGGTTGAGCGGGAAGGTCAGGATCACCGTCACGACCGAGATCGCGATGATCAGCGTTGGATGATCGAGCGCCCAGTTCACCCGGCCCGTGTACCACTGATCCAGCCAGTGGAAGAAGCCGCGTTGCTTGGTCTTGTGATCCGCGGCCGCGTCGGACAGCTTCAGGAACCGCGAGCTCAGCATCGGGGTCAGCGTGAAGCTGACCAGCATCGACACCAGGATCGCGAACGCCATCGTCCAGCCGAACGGGTTGATGAACCGCTTGGCGTAGCCGCTCATGAAGGCAATCGGCAGGAAGATCACGACCAGCGACAGCGTCGTCGCCATCACCGCGAGCGCCACCTCGCGCGTGCCCTCGATCGCCGCCTCGTAGGGCGAACAGTTCTTCTCCTCGATGTAGCGGAAGATGTTCTCCAGCACGACGATGGCGTCGTCGATGACGATGCCGACGGCAAGCGTAATCGCCAGCAGCGTCATGTTGTTGAGCGTGAAGCCCATGACGCTCATCAGCGTGAACGACGAGATGATCGAGGCCGGGATCGCCAGCGCCGAGATGATCACCGCGCGGAGGTTGCGGATGAAGAACATCACGACGATCGTCGCGAACAGCGCGCCGAACAGCAGGTGTTCCTCGAGTGACGAGATCGACGCGTAGATGAAACTCGAGTCGTCGCGGACTACCGTCAGCTTCACGGTCGGCGGCAGCGACCGCTCGACCGCGGCGAGGCGTTCCCGGACGCCCTCGATCACCGTTACCGTGTTCTCGCCCATCGCGCGGCGGACGTCGAGCATGACCGCGGGCGTCTCCCCCATCCACACCGCCGAGGTCGGCCGCTCGAAGCTGTCCTCGGCATGGCCGATATCGGAGATGCGGATCGGCGTCCCGTCCTTGGTCGCCACCACGATGTCGTTGAAGTTCGCGGTCGCGTCGACGCGACCGAGTGTGCGCAGCAACAGCTGCCCTTTCCCCTGCTCGACGGTGCCCCCCGGAATCTCGACGTTCTCCGCGACGATGGCGTCGCGGACCTCGGTCATCGACAGGCCGTACGAGTTCAGCTTCTCGATGTCGACGACGACGTGGACCTCGCGGGCGCGGCCGCCGGACAGGCTGACCTGGCCGACGCCGTTGACGGTCTGGATGGCGCGGGCGATCTGCTTGTCGGTGAGCTCGGTGAGCGTCCTCAGGCTCATGCCCGGTGACGAGACGATGAGCGAGAGCACCGGGTCGGCGTCGGGATCGACCTTGGTGACGACCGGCGGCAGCAGCGCCGGCGGCGCGTTGCGGATCGCACTGGCCACCTTCTCGCGCACGTCGTTGGAGGCGTCGTTGAGGTCCCGCTCGAGCACGAAGCGCACCGTGAGCGTGGCCCGCCCCTCGGCGATCCGGGACTGGATCTCGTCGATCCCGGACACGCCGCTGATCGCCTCCTCCATCGGCTCGACCACCGACGACGACATCTCGTCAGGGCTGGCGCCGGGCAGGAGCAGGGTGACACTGACCGTGGCGGGATCGGCTTTCGGAAAGAGGTCGACTCCCAGCCCGCGGAACGAGAACGTCCCCAGCACCACCAGCGACATCACCAGCATGGTGGCGGAGACGGGCCGGCGAACGCAGAATTCCGATAGCATGCGCGCTCCCCTTACTTGGTCACCGAGACCAGCGCGCCGTCGGCAAGAGAGTCGACGTCGGTGATCGCGACCCGCTCACCCGCCTTGACGCCGCTGACGATCTCGATCTGATCCCCCAGCCGCTCGCCAACCTGAAGCTCGCGCACCGCGAGGCGATCTCCCTGCACGACGAAGACGCGATTGACGCCGTACCGATACTGCAGCGCGGCATACGGCAGGGTCAGCACCTCGTCTATCTTGCCGCTTTCGACGTGCACGCGCGCGAAGGTCCCCGGCTTCAGCACGGCCTCGGAGTTCGGCACCACCGCTTCGAACGGAAAGGCCCGCGTCGACGTGTTGACTGCCGGACTGATCCGGGTCACCTTGCCGGTGAACGTCCGATCGCGGTACGCGTCGACGCGCAGTTCGACGGGACGGCCATCGGCAATCCAGGGGGCCATCTTCTCGGGGATCTCCGCAATCACCTTCAAGGGATCGAGCCGGACGATGGCCATGACCGGCATCTGGGCCTTGACCAGCTCGCCGAGGTTGACCAGCCGCTTCTCGACGTAGCCGTCGAACGGCGCGCGGATCTCCGCGTCGCGCAGCTGCCGCGCCGCCAGCTTCATCGTCGCCTGGGACGCCTGGATGCTCGCCCGCAGGTTGCGCGCGTTGTGCAGCGACGCGTCGTAGGTGGCCTTCTTGGTCTCGACCGCGGTCCGGGCATCGTCGAGCGCCTGCTGCGGGATCAGCGTGCGCTTGAAGAGCTCGTTGGCCCGCTCGAAGGACTGGGTCGCCTGGGCGAGGTCGGCCTGGGTCCGTTTCGCGTCGGGCGTCTCCTCGATGTCCGGCAGGTGCTCCGGGTCTGGCGCGCCGTACTGCGCGAGCGCGCGCGCCAGCGTCGCCTGCTGCTGCTCGTAGGCGTAGCGCTGCTTCTCGTCGTCGAGCTGGATGAGCACCTGGCCGGCGCGCACCGGGTCACCGAGATCGGCGTTGATCTTCTGCACCTTGCCGTCGGCCTCCGAGGAGACGGTCACCTGATCGACCGCGGCGAGCGTGCCGACGACGTCGACCGCGCGCGGGACGGAAGCCTTGTGCACCACGGCGACGGCAACGGGCTTCGGTTCGCCGCCGCGGTTGCTGGCCTGAGCCGTTTC